>NZ_JAMGBB010000001.1:0-1200000 GCF_023516505.1 Sphingomonas brevis
ATCACCGTCAACCAGAATAGCGGGGCCAACAACCTCGACCTGCTGGCCAACGACACGTTCGAAAGCGCGGCGCGGTTCATTAGCGCGGTCACCCAGGGCGCCAAGGGAACAGTAACGATCAACAACAACGGAACAGTGGGCAATACGGCCGACGATTTCGTGGTCTACACGCCGACCGCCGGGCAGAGTGGCAGTGACAGCTTCACCTACACGGTGACGTCGGGCGGAGTTACCGAGACGGCAACGGTGAGTGTGACGATCAATGCAGCCGGACGAGTCCAGCCAACCGATATCAAGCTGACACCCGCCGTTCCCGCTGGCGATGTCAATCTTAACCAGTTCGATTTCACTGGCAGTCTCACCGCGACCGACCCCGACCCTGGCGCAATTACGTTCTCAGTCGTTACTCAAAGTCAGCCCGGATTGTTTTCGATCAGCGGGAATACTTTGTCAGCGCTCGACATCGGAGTGAACAAAACCATCAGCGTCACTGTACGTGCGACTCAAACCGGCGATCCGGCAGGCGTGTTCACTGACGAAGTTTTCACGATCCTAACGGGCTCCAACGGAAATTCGGGAGATCCCTTGAATGGTGTGACTGGCGACGACGTGCTCTACGGTAACTCTGGCAACGATGTCTTGATGGGCCTCGGTGGGAACGACACTCTGTTCGGGCAGAATGGTAACGACAATCTCCAAGGCGGCGATGGCAATGACGTCCTGAACGGTGGAGCTGACGTCGACACTCTCACCGGCGGAAACGGCAACGACACGTTCGTGCTCATCAATAGTCCAGCTGGCAGCGTTGACTCGATTTTGGATTACAGCAACGTCGCGGGCAACGCTGACACCATTGACGTCACTGAGCTACTGAGTGTTACCGCCGGCACCAACGTTATCACAGGTGGGTTCCTGCGCGTTACAACGACTGGCCTAATTCAAGTCGACGCGAACGGCTCGGCGGTTGGCGGTCAAGTTTGGACGACGGTGGGCAACGTCAACACCGGCGCCGGCCCATATGCGATCACTTATTTGTCGGGTGGCGCGGCGACGACGGTTAACGTCAACGCGGTGGCTCCCCCCATCGCCCTCGATCTCGACGGCGACGGGCAGGTCAGTTTCCTCGGTACCGATGCGGGGGCGCACTTCGACTATGGCGGCGGCGCCGTGGCGACGGCCTGGGTCGCAGGTAATGACGGCCTATTGGTCCGCGACGCCAACCATGACGGGCAAGTGAGTGCCGACGAGATCGTGTTCGCAACCAGCGGCAGCGACCTCGAAGGGCTGGCCCGCTACGACAGCAATGGCGACGGGCAGCTGTCCGATGCCGACGCGGGCTTCGGCGATTTCGGGGTGTGGCAGGACGCCGACGGCGACGGCCGGGTCGACGCCGGCGAGCTACAATCGCTGGCAGCGCACAGTATTGCCGGCATCTCCTTGACCAGCGACGGGGTGCCCTATTCGGCGGCGGGCGGAGATGTCCAGGTAGTGGGTACGGGCAGTTTCACGCGGACCGACGGTTCTACCGGCGTGCTGGCCGACGCGGTGTTCAATACCGGCGTACGGGTTGAAGCAGATGCCAAGACGGTCGCTGCCAACGGCAATAATGCGGTGTTGCTGGCCGCTGTCGCAGCCGCGGGATTGGCGTCGTCCTACGCGGCTGCCGCTCAACCCGTCCATGAAGGCGCGGGCGATGGCCGCGATACCGAAGCATTCGCCGCGACGTCATCGACCCATGTCCTGTCGGCGTTGCATGGTGCCGAGCCGGCCGAGACCTCGGCGGTCGCGGTTCAGCGAGAGGCGGCCGTGTCGATGGATCATGGCAATGAGGCATCTCATGTGATGCATCAGGCCGACTCCAGCCACTCGCTGATCGGATCGGAGACGGTCATGCGGGTCGATGCCGCGCCAGTGTCGCCTCAGGCTTCCGATGCACCAGACCATGGCTTCATGTTCGCATCGCCCCCGATGGTGGCGATGCCCTCGGCGGAGCAGCTGCCGGCCGTCCTTGCGGAACATGGCAACGCACCAAGCTCAAGTGTGGTCGAGCTAGTCGCCGAAGCACTTGCCGATGGGCAGCGGGGACAGGCGATCGACAACCTGCTCAATGCGGTGGTCCCCGCTCACGCAGGCGACGCGCAGCCGCTGGCGATGCTCGCGGCGGGGCCGGACGGATCGGCTGGCTTTGCCTTGCCGATCATGCACGGCTTCACGCTCGATCATTTGATGATGGAGCATGCCGCGGCGGTCCATCCGGATGCGTTGCCGCAGGCCTAGGCCTTAGGCGCGAGGGCGTAAACTTCAGGGGACGGCGAGGAATTCGCCAGCGCGGATGGCCAGCTCCGTCCGGCTGCTGACTCCGAGCTTTTCGAAAATCGCGTGGAGGTACGCCTTGACCGTGCCCTCCGTCACGCCGAGCTGCTCCGCTATCTCGCGGTTGCGCAGGCCCCGGCGGACGAAATCGACCAGCTGCCGCTCGCGCGGGGCGAGGCTGCGATGAGCGCTGCGCTTGCCGGCCTTGGCGAGGTCGGCGGCGCGCTCCGCCAGCTCGGGATCGATCCAGTTGCGGCCGAGGCGAACACTGTCGAGGCAGTCGAGCAAATATGCCGGGTCGCTGTTCTTGAGGACCATCCCGTGTACCTTGAGCGCCTTTGCCTCGAGCAACGTATGGTCGTCGATCGCAGCGGTCAGCAAGATCACCTTGACCGGCTTCTTCCTGGCTCGCACCGCCCTCAGCACATCCATGCCGGTGCCTCCCGGCATTTGCAGGTCGAGCAGCAAGATTTCCGGGTCGAGCCGCTCCAGCTCCTCAAGCGCGGCCTCGCCGGTGCCGGCGATCCCGGCCAGCTCATAGCTGGTGTCGCCGAGCAGCACTTCGAGCGCAGTGCGGATCATCGGATGATCGTCGGCCAGCAATACCCGGGTCATGCGAGCTCTTCTCCGATCGGCAGCGTTATCGACAATTTGGTAACTCCCATTCCGCGCGCCATGTCGATCTCGCCCCCAGCCTGCTGAACCCGCTCCTGGAGCGAAGTCGGCATTTCCATCCGCCCGCCGCGCTTTTTGAATTCGGCGCCATCATTGACCACCACCAGCTTCAGCTGATTGGCCGCCGCGGCAAGTTCGATCTCGATCGACTTGGCCTCGGCATGGCGAACGGCGTTAGCGACCGCTTCCCTGAGTAGCTGGTGAGCGTCAAGGCGAAGGCGGGTCGGGATCATCATTTCCGCAGCGCTGGACGAGAAGGTGCAGCCGATATCCCATTGCCGCGCCAGCCGTTCGGCCAAGCCCTTGAGTTCGGCGGCGAGGTCGTTGAGCGCGACCAGCGGACCGCTGCGCAGCGCGGCAATAAAGGTTCGAAGCTCGCGCTGCTCCTGCAGCATTAGCCGCTTCAGCTCGTCGAGCTGCGGCTCGATATCGCGGCCGGCGCCGGTTGTGCGCTTCATCGCCTCCAGCCGAAAGGCAGCTCCGGCGAGGAACTGCACCACGCTGTCGTGAAGGTCGCGCGCAAGGGTCAGGCGGGAGCGGGCCTCGGCGCTGTCCTCGGCCGCCTTGAACAGCGCATGACGCTGGATATGGACCGAGACGTCGGCGGCGATCTGCTTGCCGAGGTCGATATGATCGGTCGACAGGTTGGCGACCTGCTCCAGAAAAAGCTGCCCGTCGCCGCGGTCGGAGCGGACCGCAACTGCCAGGCCTTCGCTGAGCTGCAGCGCAGCGATCATCCGCTGGCCGATCACCTGCCGCGGCTGCAACTGTTCGAGGTTGCGCTCGGAATCGCGGCGCAGGCCGCGGTTGCGCTCCATGTCGTAGACGAATGGACCATTGGTCCAGTCAGCGGTCAGCTCCGCGCCCGACAGCTTGACCTGGTCGACCTCGCCGTCGCGGATGGTGAGGGCAGAGAGTTCGTCTCGCCCAGGCTCATGCCAGACGAAGGCGCCGCGGGCAGCGCGGACGCCCGCCATGGCTGCACGCAGGCCATTTTCCAGCGGCGAATCCTCCGGCTCCGGACGGGAAAGCAGATATTCGTCAGGCATGTAATAGGCGGTACGCCACTGGTTGGCGCCGAACCAGATCAAGATCAGCGACAGGATTACCAGCTGGCCGGCGCGGACGATGAAACGTTGCAGTTCGAACGGTTGGTCAGGGGTCGCGACCAGCATACCTACGATGAGGTAAAGGAGGGCGAGCAGGATGGCGGTGGCGGCGGTAAGGTTCCAGCCCCAGCGGATCGCCGCCGACAGCAATACGAAGATGAAAAAGGCGAAGAAGGGGCTGGTGAAACCGGCAGTGAGCAAAACCAGGGCCGTGAACAGCGAAATGTCGATAGCATGCGCCGGTCCGGCCAGACGGGCGTCGAGCCACCAGTTGCGCCAGGTCAATGCGACCACGGCCGCCGCGAACAGCAGATAGGCGCCGAGCAAGGCATAGGCCGCTCTCGGGGCATAGGTTGGCTGGCTGACGTCGATCAGGACCGTGACCCAAAACAGCACGGCCAGCATCAGCCGGCCCAAGGCAATCACCCGTCCCGATGGATGTTGAAGTCCCTTCCCCACACTGGCGTTCATATCGCATCGTCGAGGGACGGCACAGCCCAATGCTGAGAGGCATCCCATGCCGAGACTTTTTTCGCCGCCTTATCTTTCGATAACTTCAGAAGGGCATGGCTTGGCGGTAGTCAGAAGCCGTCCGAACCCCGGGGAGCATGGGCCGCCGCTCATGCTCCCCTTTTCGTTGGGCTTGGTTCCTCTCAAATCTAGCCGCATCCTTTTCGGATATGTAACGTTATTGGCGAGGGCTCGTGTCGCCTGGCGTCAATCAAGGAGGGAAAATGTCGGAAGGGTTCAAGTATTTCGCTGGCGCTGCCGGCCTGGCCATTGCGCTTGGCGCAGCGATGCCCGCGCAGGCGCAATATTATCCGCAGCAGCCCAACCCGGGCGGATTCCTCGGCGCGGTCATCAATCAGTATCGTTACGGCCAATATCCCTACGGAAATTATGGCTATAACCAATATGGCGGCGAACAATATGGCGTCGACCGTTGCGCACGGGCGGTTGAGCAGCGGCTTGGCGGCTACAACAATTATTACCAGGGCAACCGCTACAACCGTTATCGCAACTACGGACGGGTCGAGGGCATTACGCGCGTCGAGCGCAAAAGCTATGGGCTGAAGGTGATCGGCGTCGCCAGTTCCGGCTACGGGGGTTACGACGGCTGGAACCGCCGCGGCTACGGCAATTATGGCTATAACGCCGGCGCGGACCTGCGGTTCGAATGCAAGGTCTACAGGAGTGGTCAGATCCGAGACATCGACATCAAGCGGCGGACCGCGAACTGGCAGGGATATTAAGCCCAAGCTGCTGATTGGCGTGGCGGGCGCCCCCGTTAACCAAGCTGAACGAAAGGCATCGACTGCATTCAGCGGCGATGCATCCGCTGGTCCTTAAAAGCGTTCTTATTCCCGGGACTCCGGGTGAGAGTTGCGTATTTAAGGAGAAAGCCGATGTCGGCGAAGATTAAACTACTGGCCGGGGCAGCCGGTTTGGCAGCGCTGGTTGGGGTCGCAAGCCCGGCAGCGGCCCAGTATCCCGGCTCCCAGTATCCGGGCTATGGATACGGCAACAATCCGGTTGGCCAAATTCTTGGCCAGGTCCTGGGTTACGGCCGCTATCCGTATGGCAATTACGGCTACAATCAATATTCCAACCAGTCCGGCGTGGTCGACCAGTGCGCCCGTGCCGTCGATGCCCGCCTGAACGGCCATCGCGGCTATTATGGTTACGGTAGCGTCCCTTATGGTGGCGGCTACGGCAATTACGGCAACCCCTATGGCGGCGGCTACGGTTACAACCAGGGCTACGGCTACAACCAGGGCTACGGCTACAACCAGGGCTACGGCTACAACCAGGCCAACGCCGGTGGCGGCAGAGTCCAGGGCATCACCCGCGTCGAGCGGAAGAGCTATGGGCTCAAGGTATATGGCGTCGCCACTTCGGGCTATCGCGGTTACGAGGGCTACGGCCGCAGCGGTTACGGCAACTACGGCTACGGCGCCGGCGCGGACCTCAGCTTCAACTGCGAAGTCCGTTACGACGGCCAGATCCGCGATATCAACATCAAGCGTCGTACCGCTTATTATCGCGGCTACTAACTGACCGAGAACCTCTTCACCGGGGGAACGGGATGCGCGGGAATCTTCGGATTCCCGCGCATTTTTGTTGGTCGTTAGGGAGGCGTCATAAACCCATGATGAACCGCGCCTCGACCGTCCGTGGTTGTCAGGCGGTGAATGGCTGACCGCCCCCGCCAATCCGCGCGTTTTATGATCGAAGGGTTTAGACCCAACGAGAAGGAGAATGTCGCCATGACCATGGCAAAAATCCTGATTGGTGGCGTGGGCTTCGCCGCGCTTGCCAGCGCAGCGCCCTCGGCAGCTCAATATTACCCCTACGGCAACGCCTATGGGTATGACAATTACGGCATCAACAGCCAGGCGGCTGTGAACCGGTGCACTGCCGCGGTCCAGAACCGCCTAAGCTATCGCACCGCGTACAATGGTTATTATGGTGCCTATAACACCGGTCGAGTGCTCAGCGTCACCCGCGTTGACCCCAACCGCAACAGCATCCGAGTTCGCGGCCTGGCGACCAGCGGTCGCGTCAATAATGGCCTCAACCTGTTCGGCCTGCTCGGCTCCAATTATCGAGCCGACCTGTCCTACTCATGCACGGTTGATTATCGCGGCCGCGTCCGCGACGTCGACATCAACCGTCGCTAAAAGCTGAGCTGAAAAGTCGGGCGGGAGTCGAAAGGCTCCCGCCTTTTTTTTATACCGAACGAAGCCTTGGCTTGCCCCGCGGTCTCGAACTTTCGATAAGCAATTCGGCGACTGCCCTGGCCAGGTCGGCTTCGCGGAATGGCTTGGACAAGCGCGGCAATCCGGAGCCTTCGCCCTTGGCCAGATTGGCGTAGCCCGTCAGCAGCAGCGCAGGTAGGCCAGGCCGAATGGTCCGGGCATCCTCGACCAATTGGCTGCCGCGCATGCCCGGCATCAGATAGTCGGAGATCAGCAGGTCGAATTCCTCGCCCGATGACAGCATCTCGAGCGCCGCTGATCCCGTCGCCGCCTCTTTCACCGAGTGGCCCATTTCGCGCAGCATCTCCGCGGTTGCGGCACGCACCAGCCCTTCGTCGTCGACGATCAGGATCGAGGCGCGGCGGGGCTGATCCGGCAAGCGCTCGTCGGTGCCTTCAGTAGCATCGACCTCGCCGGTTGCCGCCGGCAGCCAGAGCTCGGCAATAGTTCCCTTACCGACTTTGCTGCTGATCCTCAGCGCCCCTCCGGACTGGGCGGCCAGGCCATGGACCATCGACAGGCCAAGGCCCGTCCCTTCGCCCTGTCCCTTGGTCGTGAAGAACGGCTCGATCGCGCGATGGAGTGTCGCTTCATCCATGCCCACGCCGGTGTCGCTGACCGAAAGCCGGATGTAGATGCCGGGATCCAGGGAATCATTGTCCAATGGCCGCACCTCGGCCTGATCGAGCGTCAGCCGCAGCTGGCCGCCGCCGGGCATCGCATCGCGGGCATTGACCGCTAGGTTGAGCAGGGCGAGTTCGAGCTGGCCCGGATCGACCCGGGCCGCAGGAAGGTTGGCCGCCGTTTCGACACGCACCGCGATATGCGGGCCGATCGTTCGCTGCATTAGATCGTGCATGCCCTCGACCAGCAACTTTACATCGACCGTTCGGGCCTCCAGATGCTGCCGGCGGGCAAATGAGAGCAGGCGCTGGACCAGGGTAGCGGCGCGTTCCGCAGCCTGCATTGCTCCTGAAATCAGCCGGCTCGAGCGCTCGTCCGATTCATGCTGGCGGCGAAGCATGTCGAGAGCGCCGACGATCGGGGTCAGCAGATTATTGAAGTCGTGGGCGACGCCGCCAGTCAGCTGCCCTAGTGTTTCGAGCTTGGCCATTTCATGCATTCGCGCGGTTGCTTCGGCCAACTGCTGCTGGCCGCGCAGCCGGTCGGTCACGTCGTTGGCAAATTGGTACGCGCCAATCAGTTCGCCGCCTGGCCCGTAAAGCGGACTGAACTTCATCTCGAAGAAGCGTGAACTGCGCTGCCCGTCGACTTCGGCGACTTCGGTGAATGCTTCGCCATTCAGCGCTCGCTGCCAAATTCGGCGCATCTGTTCATATGCCTCCGGCTTGTCCTTGATGAGGTCCAGCTTACTGTCACCGACCTTTGGCCGGATCCCGTGGATGCGCTCATATTCGTCCAGCGCGGCGCGGTTGATTGCGAGGATTCGGAAACTGGGATCGACCACCTGAACGACGGCGTCGGTGCCCTCGACCAGCTCGGCGAGCAGCTTGCGCTCCGCCAGCGCGTCGGAAATGCGCTGCTCGAGCGTCACGTTGAGCTGCTGAAGCGCGATCTCCGCCTGCCGGCGGGCAGTGATGTCCTGGAACAATACTGCGACCTGCCGCCGTTCAGGGGGCTCCAGCCGGAACGCAGCAAGTTCGAGATGGCGGCCAGTCGCAACCAGTTCCTGCTCGAAGCGGATTGGCTCGCCAGTCTCCAATACTGCGCGGTAGCGCTCGGCCCAGGAGTCGGCTTCGTCGGGCACCATCTCGCGCAGACGTTGGCCGACGACATCGGTGATGCCGGAGTGACGAGCGTAGGCGTCATTGGCCTCGATATGGACATAGTCACTCAACGGGCCGGCCGGGCCATCGAGGAACTCGATGATGCAGAACCCTTCGTCCATTGTATTGAACAGGTCGCGGTATTTCGCCTCACTCTCGCGGACCCGCTGCTCGCTCAGTTCCAGTTCGGCGACATATTGTTCGGCCTCATGCTGACGCGCCCTGGCGCGAAGGGCGGCGCGCGCTGCCGAAACCAGCGTAACTGGATGGAGCGGGCGTTCGAGTATCGTGACATTGCCGAGGCGGCCGGCAATGGCGATGTTGGCGTCCGGGCCAGCACGTCCGCGAGTCAGCAGGACGATCGGCAAGTCGGACCAGGGAGGCTGGCCGTCGAGCCATCGCTGCAGGATGATCAGGCCATCCTCGCCGAGCGCTTCCTCAGCCAGAATCAGTCCGCCGGCACGCGGCTCGTCCAACGCTTCAATTAGCGATCCGATGTCGGGCTCGACACACGTAGCAACGGTGGCGCCCTTGAGGATGCTGCGAATGACGGTCGCGTCGCGCCCGGATGGCGCCAAAATGGCGAGTTGTTGCGGCACTCTGCTAGGCGTCCTCGCGCTGGCGCAAAAGCGTATCGCTCTTCCCAGAAAATCTCGGAACGCCGGTCAGAATGCCGCTGAACTGGGTAAGTGGCTCGCCCACCCGAACGCCGAGCTTGTCGATCCGATATTCGCGGATCGACGGCTCGTGGCCGCCGGTGCGCTTCTTCAACACGGATATGGCACGGCGCAGTTGGCCGGCCGCCTCGAAATAGCGCAGCAGAAGGACGTTGTCCGAAAGATAGGTGAGGTCGATCGGGGACTGCATCTGGCCGACCAGCCCATGCTGGGCGAGGACCAGGATCGTCAGCACGCCCTGTTGGTTGAGGTAGGTCAGCATCTCATGCATCTGGAGCAGCAGGAACTGCTCCTCGGGCATGGCATTTTGGTAGCCTGACAGGCTGTCGAGCACGACGATGCTGGTCCCCCGGGAGACGTGATCGCGGACCATCCCGGACAATTCGCCTGGGCTCAGCTCTGCCGGATCGACCTGCTGGAATGTGAACTGATCTTGCCACTTGGCGAGCTCGATATGGAGCCCGCCCGCACGCTTGTAGAAGTTGCGCCGGGTTTCATCGAAGCTGATGAACAGCGCCGTCTCGCCCCGGGCCAGTCCGGCGCAGACATATTGCAGCGCCAGCGTCGACTTGCCGCAGCCTGCGGGACCCATGATTAGGGTAGCCGTGCCGCGATCGAGGCCGCCCTTCAGCAGGCTGTCGAGGTCGGGGAGGCCGCTGCTTACCGGCTTGTCATCGAGATTAGCGACAACATGCTCGGAGGCGATTAGGCGGGGGAAAATGACCAGGCCTCCGGTGCGAATGATATAGTCGTGGAAGCCGCCGCGGAAGGCCCGCCCGCGCATCTTGTAGACGCGCAAGCGGCGGCGTTCGGCTCCATAGGCAATGGTCAGTTGCTCCAGGCGGGTGACGCCATGAACCAGGCTGTGCAAATTTGCGTCGTCCATTTCCTCGGTGAGGTCGTCGACGAAGATCGTCGTGATGCCCTTGCCGGTGAAATAATGCTTCAGCGCCAGCACTTGCCGGCGATAGCGCAGCGGGGAGCCGGCCAGCAGGCGGATATCGGACAGGCTGTCAAACACAACGCAGTCGGGCTTCAGCCGTTCGACGCAATCCATCACGAGCTTGACCGTCTCGCCCAGTTCAAGATCGGACGAATAGACAACCGACTGCTCGCGCGTGGGATCCAGGCTGAGCTCGGCCGGGACCAGTTCGTAGATCTCGATCCCATCGAGCGACCACCCGTGGGTCGCGGCCGAAGCCAATAGCTCCTCCCGGCCCTCGGACAGGGTGACGTAGAGCGTGCTTTCGCCACGCTCTCGCGCGGCCATCAGAAACTGCAGGGCTAGCGTCGTCTTGCCCGACCCGGGCCGGCCCTCGACCAGGTGAACGCGGGCCCGGCCGTAGCCGCCGGCCAGAATGTCATCAAATGCTTCGATGCCGGTCGAAATGCCGGTCTCCGGCTTGATTGCTTTCTTCGCTGTCATAGAGATCCTGTATCACCCCGCTTCCCCTGTTTGGGGAAACGCAACGCGGCAATGCAGGAAGAGTTGCCGTTAATTTTCCGCGCGGCAACGAAATGTGAGCCGGCCACGCCTCTGGGCGCGACCGACTCCAACTTCACCGGGCCAATGTTCAGGCGTTGGCGCGAAGCGTCGCGGCATATTCCTCGAGCTGGCCGGCAACCGTACCCCAGCCATCGTGGAAGCCCATCTGCTCATGGGTTAGGCGGTCGGCTTCGCTCTTGTGGAGCGCGACGGCCTTGTAGGCGGTTTTGCCGTTGCCATCGTCCTCGAAGGTGACGATCGCGGTCATCGGGAAGCTTTCGCAACCTTCACCTGCTTCGTTGGGGCGATAGCCCGGCCCGAGCGCGCTGGTCCATGACAGCTTCCGGTTCTCGACCACTTCGAGCACGCAGCCCGGCACGCCGTGGCCGGTGTCGAAATTGTCGGGACCGACCATGCGAATACGGAAGATGCCGCCGGGTTGAAGGTCGAGTTCGCATTCGGTGATCTGGTAGGGCCGAGGCGCGAACCATTGCTTCAGATGTTCCGGATCGGTGTAAGCCTTCCACACCAGTTCCACGGGCGCGTCGATGGTGCGCTCAAGCACCAGGTCCAGCTTGTCAGTCATCATCAATCTCCCTTGTCCTTCAATTCCATCACATATTCTTCGAAGCGGTCGTGGCGCTTTTCCCATTCGGAGCGGCGGTCGACCAACCATTGCTCGGCCGCGGCCAGCACTCCGGGCTGAAGCCGGCAGGTGCGAACCCGGCCCTTCTTCTCGCTGCGGATCAGCCCGCTGTCCTCGAGCGCCTTCAGGTGCTGCATCACCGCCGGCAGGCTCATCTCGAACGGCTGGGCCAATTCGCTGACCGACGCCGGGCCCCGGGCCAGCCGCGACAGCATGCCGCGGCGGGCGGGATCGGCGAGCGCCTGAAAAGCACGGTCGAGGCGAGTCAAATCCTTAAGCATGTGCTTAACTATCGAGTCGCGATGCAGGTGTCAAGACAGTTAAGCCATTGCCTAACTATTGTTCGGGATGGGGGATTGCCGGCGGATCGGGTGGAGTGACGTCGATCTTCACATCCGCCTTCTCGCGCACTCGGTCGGAATCCGCTCCACTTATTGCGATCGCGCCGAGGGTGATGATCAGCGCAAGCAGCAGGATCCAGCGGCCGAGCGACTTCCAGTTGATCGCCTCGATTGCAGCGACCGTGGCCGGTTGGGGAGCCGGGGACGGCGCGACCGTGGCCGGCGGAGCGCCGGCCGGATCGATCTGCAACCTGAGGTCACGAACGAGGCGGGACAGCTGGGAATGGAAGTCGCGGCCGCTGTCGACCGGCAAGGCGTTGCGGCGGAGCAGCGGCCACAGGCTCTCGGGAAGCTGGTCGCGACCCGGCAGGGCTGCGCCATCGATCAGCAAGGGGACGACCGGGATGCCACGTTCCAGCGCGGTCTCGACCTCGATCCTGACCCAGTCGTCGGGGTCCATGATCCGGGGCAGCTGGCCCTTTCGCTGCGAGCGCCAGCCCTTGCCGATCACCACCAGCAACGCGCCGCAATCGGCCAGAATCTCCTGAAGATGGTCGTGAAAATCGACTCCGGCAGGCATGGAATCAATGTCCATGAAAACGCGGCCGGAGCCGAATTCCTGGATTAGCCGGTCGAAGATGCGGCCGGTCACCCCGGCGCTGTCCTCGCGGCGGTATGAGAGGATGATGGTCGACTGCGCCCCTGCCATCGGCACCGACTAGCAAGCTTTCGGATGACCGAGAAGCGTGCCGAGGTTTACAGTTCGGGCGAGCCTCACTATCGGCCCGACATGGAGCCCCAAGAAACCATCCTCATCGTCGACTTTGGCAGCCAGGTGACGCAGTTGATCGCGCGCCGGGTGCGCGAAGCCGGCGTCTACTGCGAGATTGCGCCGTTCAGCCTGGCATCGGCCGCCTGCGACCGGTTAAAGCCCAAGGGCATCATCCTGTCGGGCTCGCCCGCCGGTGTCCCCGAAGAGGGTAGCCCGCGCGCCCCGCAGGAGCTCTTCGACAAGGGCGTCCCGATCCTCGGCATCTGCTACGGCCAGCAGGTGATGAGCCACCAGCTTGGCGGGCGGGTCGAGCCCGGCAACCAGGGCGAATGGGACGGCGAGTTCGGCCGCGCCTTCATCACCATCACCGAGGAATGTGCGCTGTTCGACGGCCTGTGGGCGGTCGGGGAGCGGCACCAGGTGTGGATGAGCCACGGCGACAAGGTCACCGCCTTCGCGCCGGGCTTCCGGATTGTCGCGGTGAGCGACGGTGCGCCCTTCGCGGTAATCGCCGATGAGGAGCGCCAGTTCTACGGCACCCAATTCCACCCCGAGGTGGCGCACACGCCAGACGGGGCCCGGCTGATCGCCAATTTCGTCCACCGCGTGTGCGGCCTCGCCGGCGACTGGACCATGGCCGCCTATCGCGAGACCAAGGTCGCTGAAATTCGCGATCAAGTCGGTGCTGGCAAGGTGATCTGCGGCCTTTCCGGCGGCGTCGACAGCTCGGTCGCGGCCATCCTGATCCACGAGGCGATCGGCGACCAGCTGACCTGCGTGTTCGTCGATCACGGCCTGCTACGCCTCAATGAACGCCAGCAGGTCGAGACGCTGTTCCGCGATCATTACAACATCCCCCTCGTGGTGGTGGACGCCGAGGAACGGTTCATGGCCGGCCTCGCCGGGGTCACTGACCCCGAAGCCAAGCGCAAGTTCATCGGCGCCGAGTTCATTGCCGTGTTCGAGGAAGAAGCGAATAAGCTGGGAGGGGCCGACTTCCTGGCCCAGGGCACGCTTTACCCCGACGTGATTGAGAGCGTCAGTTTCACCGGCGGGCCGTCGGTGACGATTAAGAGCCATCACAATGTCGGCGGGCTCCCCGACCGGATGAACATGAAGCTGGTCGAGCCCTTGCGCGAGCTGTTCAAGGACGAGGTCCGCGATCTCGGCCGCGAGCTGGGGCTCAACGACCAGTTCGTCGGGCGCCACCCTTTCCCGGGACCGGGCCTCGCCATCCGTATCCCGGGCGAAGTCACCAAGGACCGTTGCGACATTCTTCGCAAGGCCGATGCGGTTTACCTCGAAGAAATCCGGAGCGCCGGTCTTTACGATACGATTTGGCAGGCGTTCGCCGTGCTGCTTCCAGTGCGGACGGTCGGAGTAATGGGCGATTACCGCACCTATGACAGCGTCTGCGCACTGCGCGCCGTCACCAGCGTCGACGGCATGACCGCCGACATCTACCCGTTCGACGCCGCCTTCCTTTCGCGCTGCGCGACGCGGATCATCAACGAGGTCAAAGGGATCAACCGCGTGGTCTACGACTATACGTCGAAACCGCCCGGCACGATCGAGTGGGAGTGATGAAATCGGGCAGTGTGGGGTACTGTCCGATTTCATCACTGGCCGGATTGACCGTGCGGGACACGATCAACCGAGGCTCACTCAATCCTTATTCAAGCCTGAAGGCGCCGCTCATATTCGGCCTTGAGCGCGACCCAATTGTCCCAGAAGGGCGGGGGCTCTTCGCCACCGAGGCGGGCGGCGAGCACATCGAAATGAGCGTGCCATCCGGCGCTTACCTTCAGTATCGTCGTACGATCGGGCAATCGGCGATGGGTCAGGGTAAGGCGCACCATGTCGCCGACCGGTTCCAGGTCGAACGTAACCTCGCCGGCGTTCCCGAAGGTGAATCCCAGCCGGTGGGGAGGTTCGAGCTCGGTGATTTCGCTTTGCATCTCGTGCCGGCCGTCGAGGCCGTCAGGCGGCGTGCCGGGATTGTCCATTAGTTCATTGTTGCGCCAGACCAGCTCGACCGGCGCGCCGACGCGCATTTCCATCGTACCCGCGGCCAGCCATTGGCGGCGAAGATCGCTTTCGGTGAGATAGGCCCAGACCCGGTCGATGGAGCCGGGCAGCAGCCGCTCGATAGTCAATGTGGCGGGCGCGCTCAGCACGCCATATTCCTGGGAAGTTGCCAGTTCGGTCATCGTCATTCTCCTTGTGGGGGTCGGTTCTTTCGGTTGGCCGTCTTTCGGGCGTCGTCCTCGCGCAACAGCTGCTCGAGGGTATCGAGGCGGCCGGTCCAGAAGCGCTCGTAATGGCTGAGCCACTGGTCCGCGCTGGCCAGCGGGGCAGCCTCGAGCCGGCAGATATGGGTGCGCCCGCGCACCTCGCGCCGAACCAGGCCCGCGTCCTCAAGCACCTTCACATGCTTGGAGGCACCGGCGAAGCTCATCGCAAACGGTTCGGCCAGCTCTCCGATCGATTTCTCGCCAAGCGCCAGCCTTGCCAGTATGCCGCGACGCGTGGCGTCGCCGAGAGCACGGAAGATTACATCCAGACGGGGCGAATCATTATCAACCATGTGGTTGAATATGGATATGTCAGATTTGATTGTCAACTATTTGGTTTAATAAAGCCGCTGGGCGGACGCAGCTTTGCTAGGCGGCCTTGGGCAGGTGGATACGGTGGCGCGTTCCGCCCTCGCCGGTTTCCACTTCGTAGCGGGCGCGGAGTTGCTTGGTGAAAGTATCGACCAGCCGTGTGCCAAGCCCGGTGCCGCGGGAGCGACTATTTCCCTGCATGCCGACGCCATTGTCGGCAATCTCCAGCAACATGCCGCCGTTCGATCGGCCCAAGAACACGCGGATCTCGCCCTGGCGATCGTCGGGAAAGGCATGTTTCAACGCGTTGGTGACGAGCTCGTTGACCAGGATCGACATGGCGATCGCCTGCTCGGCCCCAACGGCGATATCGTCGATATGGCATTCGACGCTTACCCCGGGGCGAGTCAGGCCCTGGCGGATCTGTGTGCAGAGTTCCCCAAGGTGATGGGTAACGCGCACCTGCTCTAGGCTTTCGCTGTTGAGCGCCAACTGCTTGGAGGCAAGCGCGATGGCGTTGATTCGGTCCGCAACCTGGTTGAGCGCTTCCTTGACCGAGGGGTCGGCGCGGCGGGCCTGGGCCTGAACCAAGGCCAGCACCGTCTGATAATTGTTGCTGGTGCGATGATCGATTTCCGCAAGCGCCTGATGGAGCAAGTCGATCTGAACTTCGCGCCGGGCCCAGGCCCGATCCACCTCGCGCTGGTAGAGCCAGACGATGAGCAAAATGAACAATTGCGAGAATGTCGAGACGAGAAAGCTCTCGAAATATTGCTGGCTGCGCAGCGCATAGGTGACCGGATCGACGACAAAGTACCATGCTAGCAACTGGCCGCACACCAAAGTCAGTAGCCCGCTGCGCCAGCCGGCCAGCACCGTGGCCCCGACCATCGCGACGTAAACCAAGGCGAACGGTGCGCGGTCGCCAATGATCGGGTGCAGCAGCACGCGAACAAGCGTCATCAAAACGGGTATGCCAATTCCGACCGCAATCTCGACGATCAGCGGCGGAACCCTGTCTGCAAAACGCTCCGGCAGCCTGGATCGCAAGATCCGCTTCATGGCTCCGACCCCCCTACGCACCGCGCCGGCCCTAGTCCGGCAGATGCTGTTGTGCACCGAATTGTCGCGGAATCGCAAGGGTTTCCATGGCTAATCACCGACCGCGGCCAACTCGCTTGATTTGGAGCCGGGTGACGCGCAGTCTCCACTGCGGCAATGTGTGGAGGGGGATTATGAGCGACGAAAATGCGACGGCCGCAGCAGGCGGCAGTCCTCCAACCTGGTATTGGGTGGCCGCCGTCGCGGCGCTGCTGTTCGAATGCCTGGGCTGCTTTTTTTATCTTGCCGAGGTCCGGCTGACGCCCGAGCAAGTCGCGACCCTGCCGCTCGACCAAGCTGCGATGCTGGGCGCCCGGCCCAGCTGGTATTATGCGGCGTTCGGTACGGCCGTGTGGGTCGGGCTGGCTGGAACGGTCGGGCTGCTGCTGCGCCGCACCTGGGCGGTGCTGTTACTGCTGATCTCCCTGATCGCGGTCGTCGTCCAGTTCAGCGCCGTGTTCATTGTCCCGGAAATGCGGGTCGTGACCTCGGACGCTTTGCTCGGCCCGATCGTAGTGATGGTCGTCTGCTACGGAATCTTCATGCTTTCGAGGTTGGCCAAACGGCGCGGCTGGCTGCGCTGAACGCGTAGGAGCGCACCGGACCGGCACGGGGCTGGTTGCGGCACTGCACAATCGCTAATAGGCGGGCATGTCGACCTTCACCATCGATACGGCAACGAGCCGAGCAACGCCCAGCCCGGTGCCGGGAAAGCGCATGACCGTTCCGGCGATCCGGTCGCGCAAGAAAGACGGCAAGACCGACCAGCCGCTGGTGATGCTGACCGCCTACACCATGCGGATGGCCCAGCTTCTCGACCCGCATTGCGAGATGCTGCTGGTAGGCGACAGCCTTGGCCAGGTAATCTACGGCCTTCCGTCGACCGTGCCGGTGACGATGGAAATGATGTGCGCCCATGGAGCCGCGGTCGTACGCGGCAGCTGGCACGCGCTGGTCGCGGTCGACATGCCGTTCGGCAGCTATGAAGGCTCGCCCGAGCAGGCATTCGCCAGCGCATCGCGGGTCATGAAGGAAACCGGCTGCGCCGCGGTCAAGCTGGAGGGCGGCGAGGCGATGGCCCCGACCATCGACTTCCTCACCCATCGCGGAATTCCGGTGATCGGGCATGTCGGACTGACCCCGCAGGCGGTCAATGTGCTCGGCGGATATGGCGCGCGCGGCAAGAGCGCCGACGAGGCCAAGAAGATATTGACCGACGCCAGGGCGGTAGCCGACGCGGGCGCCTTCTGCATCGTTGCCGAGGGGGTGATGGAGCAGATCGCCGAGCAGGTGACCGAGGCGGTCGGGGTGCCGATCATCGGCATTGGCGCCTCGCCCCGATGCGATGGGCAAGTGCTGGTGACCGAGGATATGCTGGGCCTGTTCGAACGCACGCCGCGTTTCGTGAAGCGCTATGCCGACATGGCGACCGAGATCGGCGCGGCCGTCGGTCAATATGCCGAGGAGGTGCGGAGCCGTGCTTTCCCGACCGGGGACCAGACTTACCGCCCGAAAGAGTAGCCCATGACCGAGACCAGCCAGTCGATCATCTCTACTCGCGGAGCGCAGATGTTCCCGCGGCTGACCGACGACGAGCTGGCGCGGCTGTCGCGGTTCGGCGAGCCGGTGCGCTATGCCGCCCGCGAGACGATTGCGCGGCCCGGCGAGGTCGGACCGGGCCTGCTGCTGGTGTTGTCGGGCCGGGCCGAGGTCATGCAGCAAAGCCATCCGCCGACCCATATCGTCACGCACGAGCGGGGCAATTTCATGGGCGAACTGGCGCAGCTGTCGGGGCGGCCATCGCTGGTCGAGGTGACGGCACTTGAAGATGTCGAAGCGATCGCTGTTGCACCGGATCGCCTGCGCGCGATGCTGATCGCCGAGGCCGAACTGGGCGAGCGGATCATGCGCGCACTGATCCTGCGCCGGGTCGGGCTGATCGAGGCTGGGGCGGGCCCGATCATCGTCGGTCATGAAAGCAATGCCGATGTGCTGAGGCTGATCAATTTCCTGCGCCGCAACGGACATCCCTACCAGAACCTCGACCCCGCCAGTGACAGCTGCGGCGCAACGTTGATCGAGCGATTCCAGATCGAGCCGAAGGAATTGCCGATCGTGCTTTGCCCCGGTGGACAGCTGCTCAGGAACCCGAGCGAGGCGCAGCTCGCGCGTTGCGTCGGGCTGGTCGGGCAAATCGACTCCGACAAGCTGTACGACCTGGTGATTATCGGCGCGGGACCGGCAGGCCTCGCGACATCGGTCTATGCCGCATCTGAAGGGCTGTCCGTGCTGGCCATCGACTGCCGCTCGTTCGGAGGACAGGCCGGTGCCTCTGCCCGGATCGAGAATTATCTTGGTTTCCCGACCGGGATCAGCGGCATGGCGCTAATGGGCCGCGCCTATAGCCAGGCGCAAAAATTCGGAGTCGAGCTGGCCATTCCAGATGAAGCAACAAGGCTCGAGTGCGGCAACGACCCCTGCCATGTGCTGCTGGCGACCGGCGAACGCGTCCAGGCGAAGAGCGTCGTCCTGGCCACGGGTGCGCGCTACCGCCGGCTGGAAGTCGACCGGCTCGAGGAGTTCGAAGGCAGCTGTGTTCATTATTGGGCCTCGCCGCTTGAAGCGGATCTGTGCGCCGGTCAGGACGTGGCGCTCGTCGGTGGTGGTAATTCGGCCGGCCAGGCGGTCGTCTATCTTGCGGCGCGGGCCCGGCGGGTGGGCCTGATCGCACGGCGACCGCTCAGCGAAACCATGTCGCAATATCTGATCGAACGGATCGAAAGCCTGCCCAATGTCGAGGTGGTTATCGGTTGCGAGATCAAATCGCTCGACGGCGAGCCGGGTGCGCTGGAAGGGATCACGGTCCGCGAGCGCTCAACCGGCAAGGAGATCCGCTGCCCGTCGCGGTTCCTCTTCTCCTTCATCGGCGCCGAGCCCAACACCGATTGGCTGCAAAGCTCCGGAATCAAGCTCGACAATCGCGGCTTCGTCCTGACCGGGGAAGCCGCCGGCGACGATCGACTGCCTCTGGAAACCAGCCGGCGCGGCATATTCGCCATCGGTGATGTCCGATCGGGATCGGTCAAGCGGGTCGCGGCATCGGTCGGCGACGGAGCGCAGGTCGTAGCGGCCATTCACGGCTACCTTGCCGACCAGCAGCAGATCGCCGTTCCGGTGCCGCTGGCCGTTCCTGCCGAATAGAGCGCTTTCCGCCTTTGCCTTTGCCGTCCAAGCGGCTAGACGGCTTCCCGCCAGCTTCTGTTCATTTGGGGTGGGGAAAGAAGCGGCCAGCGTCCCCCACGGACAGTTTTGAGGATTAACTTGGCGCTTCCTACCGATCCGGCCGAAGCCTTCGTCCGCGAAGTCGATGAAAATCTCCGCCGCGACCAGATGGCCGATATGGCCAAGTCGTACGGCAAGTGGATTGTCGTTGCCGTTATTCTGTTCCTGGCTGCCGTCGGCGGCTTCCTTTATTGGCAGACCTACCAGCAAAAAAAGGCCAAGGCCGAAGCCGAGACCGTATCGGCCGCCCTCGACAAGGTGGCATCGGGCAATCTCAAGGGTGCGCAAGCCGAACTGACGTCGCTCAGCACCTCATCCAACGATGTCACGCGCGCATCGGCATTGCTGGGCCGCGCCGCGACCGCACTCCGCCAGAACGACCGCAAGACCGCGGCCGAGCTCTATAAGCAGGTAGAGGCAGACGATGGCCTGCCGCAACCTTACCGCGACCTTGCCACCGTCCGGCGGACAATGACCGAATATGATAATCTCAAGCCCGACGAGGTGATCGCGCGCCTGGCGCCTCTGTCGCAGCCCGGTAATCCTTTCTTCGGCAGCGCCGGCGAAATGACCGGCCTGGCAATGCTCGCCAAGGGCGACCGCAATGGCGCCGGCCAGCTGTTCGCCAAGATCGCCGCCGACAAACAAGTTCCCCAATCGATCCGCGGCCGAGCAGTTCAGCTCGCCGGCTCGCTTGGAGTCGACGCCACGGCCTCGATGCCGGTCGACCTTACCGCCACTCCTGCCCAGTAGGACATGAATTCCATGCGTCACGTATCCCGCGTTGCTCTTCTTCTGATTTCGGCTTCGTTGCTGGCCGGTTGCGGCGGCGGCGGTCCGCTCGGCGTGTTCAAGAAGAAGGACAAGCTCACTGTTCCGGGCGACCGCGTTGCGGTGCTGGTCAACGAAGCCGACATCGACATCGACCCGGAGACTGCAGCGCTGCCGATGAGCCTGCCCGCGGCCGAGACCAATAGTGAATGGGCCCAGTCCGGCGGCAATGCCCGCAAATCGGTCGGTCATGTCTCGCTGGGCCAGTCGCTCGGCGTCGCCTGGACCGCGTCGATCGGTCAGGGCAGCGGCAAGGATGGCCGCCTGGGCGGAGGCCCGGTCGTCGCCGACGGCAAGGTGTTTACCATCGACACGATGGGCGTGGTGCGCGCGTTCGATGGCAGCTCCGGCAGCCAGCTGTGGTCGACCAGGTTCGGCGATGCTGGCGAGAATAGCTCGTCGCTCTACGGCGGCGGCGTCGCCTATGAGGGTGGCCGCGTTTATGCCACCAATGGCCTTGGCTATGTCGCTGCGCTCGACGCCGGCAATGGCGGGCTGGTGTGGACCGTACGGCCGGGCGGTCCGCTTCGCGGAGAGCCATCGGTGGCCGAAGGCTCCGTCTATGTGATGAGCCAGGACAACCAGATTTACTCGCTGAAGGCTGCTGACGGCACGACCAACTGGTCGAATGCCGCCGCGCTGGAAATCGCGGGCGTGTTCGGATCGGCCGCGCCATCGGTCGCCCAAGGCACGGTGGTTGCCGGTTTCTCCAGCGGCGAGCTCAACGCCTATCGATACGAAAATGGCCGGCAGGTGTGGCAGGACGCGTTGGCGCGGACCTCCATCACCACCAGCGTTGCGTCGCTGAGCGACATCGATGCCGATCCGGTAATCGACGGCGGCGTGGTTTATGCGGTCGGCCAAGGCGGCCGGATGGTCGCGCTCGACCTTTTCTCGGGCCAGCGCATCTGGGAATTGAACTTCGGCGGAATCGCCACGCCCTGGGTCGCCGGCGACTGGGTGTTCGCAGTCAACGACCGCGCCCAGCTGATCTCGGTCAACCGCGCCAACGGTAAGATTCGCTGGATCAACCAATTGCCGCGCTGGGAGAAGATGAAGGCCAAGTCAGGCCTTATCACCTATGTCGGGCCGGTGCTTGCCGGCGAGCGGCTGATCGTCGCCGGGTCGAACGGCGCATTGATCAACGTCAGCCCAGCCGACGGCAGCTTCCAGAGCCAGGTCGACCTCAAGGACGGGATCAGCTTTCAGCCGGTGGTGGCCAATAATACGCTCTATATCCTGACCGACAGCGGCAGGCTGGTCGCCTACCGCTAGTTGACGCATCAGCAGCAGGCGGGCAGGGGCGACGCCATGCCCCTTCCCACTGTTGCAATTATCGGCCGTCCCAACGTCGGCAAATCGACGCTGTTCAACCGGCTGGTTGGCAAGCGCGTCGCGCTGGTCGACGACCGGCCGGGAGTGACTCGCGACCGGCGCGAGGGCGAAGGGCGTCTGCTCGACCTCAAGTTCAGGGTGATGGATACGGCCGGGTTCGAGGACCAGGACCCGCTTAGCCTGCCCGGTCGAATGCGCGCCCAGACCGAGGCGGCGGTGCGCGAAGCCGATGTGGCACTGTTTCTGATCGATGGCCGCGAAGGGTTGACCCCGCTCGACGAGGAAATCGCACGCTGGTTGCGCGGCCATGCCACGCCGGTCGTCGTCGCCGCCAACAAGTCAGAGGGCAATGCCGGCGAGTCGGGCCGGCTGGAAGCCTTTTCGCTGGGTCTGGGCGAGCCATTCGCTTTATCGGCCGAGCATGGCGAAGGGCTGGTCGACCTGTTCGAGGCCATTCGCCCGCACGTCGAGCATGAGCATTTCCTGACCGAGGCCGAGGAAGGCGAAGAAGGCGGTGGACCGCTCAAGCTGGCAATCGTCGGCCGGCCCAACGCCGGCAAGTCGACCCTGGTGAACAAGATGCTGGGTGAGGAGCGGATGATCACCGGTCCCGAAGCCGGCATCACCCGCGACAGCATCAGTATCGACTGGGCGTGGCACGACCGTCCAGTTCAGCTGGTCGACACCGCGGGCCTGAGGAAACGGGCCAAAGTCGAAGACAAGCTGGAGAAATTGTCGGCGTTCGATACCAAACGGGCGATCGACTATGCGGAAGTGGTGGTGCTTCTGCTCGACGCGACCCGCGGGCTTGAATCACAGGATTTGAGGATCGCCGACCAGGTGCTGGAAGAGGGCCGGGCGCTCGTCATCGCGCTCAACAAATGGGATGTGGCCGAAAATGCGTCATCGCTGTTCAATGGCGTCAAGGCAGCACTGGAAGAGGGGCTCAGCCAGCTGAAGGGCGTGCCGGTGCTGACCGTTTCCGGAAAAACCGGCAAGGGCATCGACCAGCTGCTAGGCGCCGCCTTCGAAGTGCGCGACAAATGGTCGCAGCGCGTGACGACCGGCGAGCTAAATCGTTGGTTCGAGCGCGCGGTCGAACAAAATCCACCGCCAGCGCCGGGCGGCAAGCGGATCAAGCTGCGCTACATCACCCAGGTAAAGTCCCGGCCGCCGACCTTCGTGGTGTTTGGAACAAGGGTCGACCAGCTCCCGACCAGCTACCAGCGCTACCTCCTGAATTCGATGCGGCGCGAGCTGGGGCTTGGACCGGTGCCGTTGCGCCTGACCATGCGCTCCCCGAAGAACCCATTTCACAACAAGGGTTAAGTAAGGGACCAGGCCCGCGGTGATGGCGGGTTTGGTCCCTCAAAAAATAACCGCTCCTTTACCCTTTTGGGCTTAGTCAGGTGCGGTGGGACTGCGCCTGGACCAGAGGCGCCTGGGAGCATGGGATCAAGTGGACGAAGGCTCGGACATCATCGACTGGGGTCATTTCGAGAAGAGCCGGGCAGAGCTTGGCCCGGGCTTCATTCGGATTTTGGCCTATTTCCGCGAGGACGGGGCGAAGAGCCTGGCCGCGATCGAGCAGGCGATGCACGACCATGACACGGTCGCGCTGGTAATCCCGGCACATACGCTGAAAGGCGAGGCCCGCCAGTTCGGCGCCGAGCCTCTATCGATGGTCGCCGAGAAGATCGAGCAGACCGCGCGCTTCTGCATCGAATCCCACCGCTTCCCCGACGAGATGGTGCCCGATGTTGTGGAGCTTCGCCGCCTGTGGAACCGGACCGTCGAGCTGTTCGACAAGGCGACCAACCCGCTGCAGAGCCGGGCGCCCGCCGCTGGCGGGTTCGGGAAGAAGGTTGGCAACCAGGGCTTCGGCCGGATTTAGTCGCCCGCGCCCAAAAGCGGGAACAGCACATTGGGCGTGAAATCGACCAGGAAGTGGGCGGTAATGGTCGCCAGAAGATCGCGCTTCCACATATAAAATAGCGTAATTACGCCGCCCACGACGAGGGCGATAAATACGCCCGCAAACCCCTGCCGGTAATGAAAGCCGGCAAAGAGCAGCAGCGAAACGGCGGCCGCAATCCATTTGCTGCCGCTCAATGACTGCAAACGCTCGAGCGCAAATCCTCGATAGAAAACTTCCTCGGAAATCCCGGCCCGAATGACGGTCAGCAGTGCCACGAGCAAAGACGGCGCTATCTTGGCGCCCTCGCCATATTTGATGCCGAGCGAGCTGTAGACCGCGAGAATGGCGAGTATCACGGCGAAAAGGACGATCGCCAGCACCAGGCCCCAGCCGAGTGACTTTCCGGGCCGATCAAACCGAAGGCCGATCGACGACAAAGGCAGTTGCTCGCGCTTGACCACGATCCACAGGAGGAACCCGGTCAACGTGAGGATGGCGATTTCCCGGACTGTTATCGTCGCGTTGGTCGGCGCGGCAACTTGCCAATTATAGGCGGTCACGATTGCCGGAAGGCCAAAAAGCGCGATCGCAAGTCCGACCAGGGTCCAGTTCCGGGATTTGCTGTCCATTCTTCCCTCCTTCGGCCAGTTGAGACTTGGTTAGCTAGCACGCCCTCATGCCGGAAGCGTCCGCGACCGCTTCCTCCGCATCGCTTGCAACTGGCCTCGCGAAAGGCTGCGCCACGCCCATTCGAGCGGGCCATATTCAAAATGCTCAAGCCACGGCTTCGACCAGGCCAGCATGACCGCCCATACCAACGGCACCAGCAGCCATGCCTGCCAGCGCGACAATGACCCGTAGTAACCGAGACCCCAGCCGTAGAAGATGAAAGTCGCGATGAGCGACGTGCCGAGATAGTTGGTGAAGGCGCAGCGTCCCGCCGCGGCGATGCGCTGGGCGATCCAGCCATGCCTGCGCGACAGCAGGATGATCAGCGCTGCATAGCCGAACGCCATAATCGTGATGAACGGAGTAGCCAATATGATGAAAGCGACGAAGACGCCGATGATGTAGAAGTTGGCCAAGACGTCATAGGCGATGATTGCCGCGCCGGCGGCAAGGCCGATGGGAATGGCGATGCTGGCGATGCGGGTATAATCGGCGTCGGCCCAGTCGCCGGTCAGGAAGCCCGACTTGTACCCGGCCATTCCGAGCAGCATCAGCCCGATCGTTTCGGGCATGAACACCAAGGTTTGGCCGATCTGTTCGGTCCAATGTGCAAGGTTATGCCTGACAAATTCGAGCCAGGACCCAAGGTGCAGCGCCCTGTCCTTGGCTATTTCGGCGGCAGTGGGGAAGAAATTTCCCAGCCCGTCATTCCATTCCCTGATCGCCGCTTGCGTGGCGCCCGGCGCATGGGCGGCAATGTCGGCCTGGTACTGGGTGAAGATGAATCCGGAAAAGAGCATCATGCTGCCGAGCAGGAAGGCCGATCCAAGCGCAACCAATCGATAAACCGGGAGCCTTCGGAAGAGGAAGGCGATGAGGCCGCTCGTCGCGTAAAGGGTGAGGATGTCTCCGAACCAGATGAGATAATAATGGATCAGGCCAAAGCACAGCAGCACCAACATCCGGCGAATATGGACCTTGGGACCGCTGAGGCCGGCTGCCTCCGCCCGTTCGATTACCAGCAGGGTCGAGGCCCCGAACAGCATCGAGAATAGCGTGCGCATCTTGCCGTCGATGACCAGCATATTGGTTGCCCACAGGCCGAGATCGGCGCCGTGCCAGCCGCCATATGCGGGCGGGTTGAAATAGGCCGCCTCGATCATCGCGAAGGCGATGACGTTGACCGAAAAGATGCCCATCACCGCGACGCCGCGGATCATGTCGAGACTGAAGATGCGATTGGTTGATGTCGTGGCCATCGGCTCCCCCAGAAAGAACACCTATCGTCATTCCCGCGAAAGCGGGAACCTAGATTCTTGTTTCGCTGGGTCCCCACCTGCGCGGGGATGACGGAAGGAAGCTAATCTTCAGTCGCTTCGGACTGAAGCTGAATGTAATTCTGCAGACCCATCCGGGAGATCATGTCGAACTGCTTCTCGAGCGTGTCGACATGCTCTTCCTCATTCTGGAGGATCTCGCTGAACAGGTCGCGGCTGACATAGTCCTGGACCTTTTCGCAGTGAGCGATGGCGCCCTTGAGCTGGGTCAGCGCCTCCAGCTCCAGCGCATAGTCGCACTTCAGCATTTCCTCGACGCTCTCGCCGATCCTAAGCTTGCCCAGCAGCTGGAAATTGGGAAGGCCGTCCAGGAACAGGATGCGTTCCGACAATTTGTCGGCATGTTTCATCTCGTCGATCGACTCATGCCGCTCGAACTCGGCCAGCTTGGCGATGCCCCAATTGTCGAGCATCCGATAATGCAGCCAATATTGGTTGACCGCGGTCAGCTCATTCTTGAGCGCTTCGTTGAGGAGCTGAATGACCTTCTTGTCGCCCTTCATGCGCGGTCTCCTGTGGAGGTGGCATGGCGTCTAACGCTTGGGCACGCCAAAGGGAAGCGAAAAACTGGCGGAAATCAGCGAAAAATAATGCGACTTAATCGCAGCTAGGCGGCCTTTGGGAACGTCACGACTACCGACGAGCGATTGCGCCGGGCAGGCTTCCTCTGCTCGTCGTCGATCACTTCCTGGGCGTAGTCGAGGCAGCATCCGCAAAGCGGCTCGCAGCCGAGCACCTTGTAGGCGGCAAGCGGCTCGGCCGCGCCATCACGGGCAACGGCGCGCAGCTCATCCTCGCGAATCGCATTGCAGACACAAACGATCATGGCGTTCGTCATACTCGATAATGCGAACCATTCGCAAGAGAGAAAATGCAGGATATCCGGGGGCTATCCGAGCACTTCGCTCACTAGCCGGAGGCGTGGGCGTGAATCCTTAAGCGAAGGCGGGACGCTTGATGAGCCTTGCGGCGATGAGGGCGATCGGGATGCCGACCAGAACGATATGGGCGAACAGCTGGGTCGCAATCGACAGCGGTTTGGGAGGAAGCGGCGTGTCGAAGCGCAGCGGGACGACGATCCAGTTCATGATGACATAGGTGACCAGGCCATAGATGATCCCCCACTGGACCGGTCTTGCCAGCAGCTGCGGACGGTGGCTGGCGATCGCGATGTAGGCGGCCGCCATGATCGCCATCAGCCCATAATGGGTGACGAGGCCGAGCGCGGCGCCGGCGGTGCCCATGTCGGTCGCGGCGGGAAAGGGGCCGGAGCCGACGTATCGCAGCATGTTGGGGATTTCGCGCCCGAACCAGAGGGTCAGGATCATCGCGAATAATATGTCGAGCGTTCCGGCTATCAGTGTCGCGAGGCCGATTGCGCGTCCCATCGTCCATCTCCCCAGCTTCGATCGCGGGAAGCTGCCACCGGGCGCGGCTAAGTCAACGCTCTGTTCGACGAATGACCAGCTTCAGCCCTGACCAGATTTCGTCGACCGCGCAGACCTTGACGTCGACCAGGTGAAGCGGGAGCGCAATGGCGCGGATGACATCCTCGGTGATGTCGGTAGGGACCTTGCTCGCCTTCTTCGGCCAGCTGACCCAGATCATGCCGTCGCGGGCGATCAGCGGCAGCAGCAGGCGCAGTTCGCAATCGAGCGCGGCGACGGACGTGACGAAGATATGGGCGAACGTGAGCGGCGGATCGGGCTGGGCGAGCCAGTCGACGTCGGGCGCATCGCGATCGATCTCGGCGCGCACGTTGCCGGGCATGTCGAGCGGCCAGGCGCGCATGCCAGGTTTGAGGCCCAGCTTTTTCGCCAGCGGAGTGCCCGAATATCCGGCGGTCATCTTGCTACGATTAGGTCGGGCCGGTTGGTGATCAAGCCTTGCGGGTAGGTAGCAAGCATGCGGCTGTGAAGCGCGCTCCACTCGGCGGCATTGGCAGGCAGGCGCCGGCCGATCATCACCCAGGCATCCGTACCTAGTCTCTGTGTGCGGGCGACGAGTGCCGGGTCCGCGCCAACCCAGTCGGACCAGAGGCGGATGATATCGACACCGGCCTTGGCAAATGCGGGGGCATCGTCGACCTTCGGCATGAAGCCGAGGATCATGACGCCGGGCAGCGCGGTGCGGGCCTGCGATATCTCGCTGGCACTGCGGAGACCAAGAATGACTTTTCGTTCGGCATGAAGCTCGCGAACTTCCGCGAGCACGGCGTCGAGGGGCGTAGCCGGCTTGATGTCGAGCAGGAGCCGGGCCGGGCCGTGTTCGACCAGCGCGATTGCCTCGGCCAGCGTCGGCACTCGCTCGCCTTGGTGGGTTGGCCAGCCGGCATCGCAGGCCTTGAGGCGGACAAGAGTGAAGCTCGACAGCGGGCCGCTGCAGTCGGTGGTGCGATCGAGCGTTGCGTCATGGAGGATAACCAACTGCCGGTCCCGGGTGACCCGCACGTCAAGCTCGATCACCTTGATGCCGCGATCAATCGACTGGCGGAACGCGGCGAGGGTATTCTCCGGCAATCCTTCCGCCAGCCCGCGATGGGCAACGATCGTGACCGGTTGCGCTGGGGGCGGTGCCGCGGGCGCGGGTCCGGCCAGATTCGCCAGAAGCAGCGCGGCGAGCCTCATCCCGCGACTAAAGCTCACCCTGCATCAGCGCTGGGAAGAAGCCTTCATGCGCGGCACGGAGATTGGCCAGAGTAACGGATTGCGGACCGCCGCGGCCAACCAAGTCGAACGTGATGCTGTCGCCGCCAGTCGTGCCGATGGGAACGGCGAACAGGTTGGCGGCATTGGCGAGGCCGCGGACTGTGTCGGGATCGCTTGTGGCGACGATGTAGCGGCCCTGATCCTCACCGAACAGGATCGCGCCCGGATTGGGGATCTGCTCGACCACCGTCATGATCATGCCGACGTTTCCGGCCAGCGCCATTTCGGCAACGGCGACAGCCGCGCCACCATCTGAGCAATCGTGGACCGCCGAAACATGACCGGCCTTGATCAGACGGCGAATGCATTCGCCGGCGCGCCTTTCGGCGGAGAGGTCGACCGGTGGCGCGTCACCGTCGCGCCGGCCGTGGCAGACGTCCAGCCAAAGGGACTGGCCGACATGGCTGTCGCTGTGACCGATGAGAATGACCTGTTCGCCTTCCGCCTTGAAGGCAATCATGGCGCTCTTCGACCAGTCGTCGAGCAACCCCACGCCGCCGATCGCGGGCGTCGGAAGGATGGCGCTGCCACCCCCCGTCGCCTTGCTCTCATTGTAGAGGCTGACGTTGCCGCTCACGATCGGGAAGTCGAGGGCGCGGCAGGCTTCGCCCATGCCTTCGAGGCAGCCGACGAATTGAGCCATGATCTCGGGCCGCTGAGGGTTGCCGAAGTTGAGGCAATTGGTGACCGCCAGCGGCTTTGCCCCGACCGCGCAGAGGTTGCGATAGGCTTCGGCAATCGCCTGCTTCCCGCCCTCATAGGGGTCGGCGTAGCAATAGCGCGGCGTGCAATCGGTGGTGATCGCCAGTGCCTTGCCGGTGCCGTGGACGCGGACTACGGCGGCGTCGCCGCCCGATTTTTCAACCGTGTCGGCACCGACCTGGCTATCATATTGCTCCCAGATCCAGCGGCGCGACGCGAGGTTGGGGGAGGCCATCAGCTTTAGCAGGTCGGCCGCGATGTCGGTGCTCTCCGGGATGTCGCCCAGCGGCTCGACCTTGGCCCAGGCCTTATACTCGTCGCGCGACATGTAAGGCCGCTCATACTCCGGGGCTTCGTCAGCGAGCGGGCCGAGCGGGATGTCGCATACGACCTCGCCATCGAATTCCAATACCATATGGCCCGTATCGGTGACTTCGCCGATTACCGCGAAATCCAGTTCCCATTTGCGGAAGATCGCCTCGGCCTCGGCCTCGCGGCCGGGCTTCAGCACCATCAGCATCCGTTCCTGGGATTCCGACAGCATCATTTCATAGGGGGTCATGCCTTCCTCGCGGCACGGCACCTTGTTCATGTCGAGCCGGATGCCCGCGCCGCCCTTCGATGCCATCTCGACCGACGAGCTGGTGAGGCCGGCGGCGCCCATGTCCTGGATGGCGACGATAGCGTCGGTCGCCATCAGCTCGAGGCAGGCCTCGATCAGCAGTTTCTCGGTGAATGGGTCGCCGACCTGGACGGTCGGACGCTTCTCGTCGCTATTCTCGTCGAAGTCGGCGGATGCCATGGTCGCGCCATGGATTCCGTCGCGGCCGGTCTTGGACCCGACATAAACGATCGGATTGCCGAGGCCTGTCGCGGCCGAATAGAAAATCTTGTCGGTGTGAGCGACGCCAACGGTCATCGCATTGACCAATATGTTGCCGTCGTAAGCGGTATCGAAATTGACTTCGCCGCCGACCGTCGGAACGCCGACGCAATTGCCATAGCCGCCGATGCCGCTGACCACGCCGGCGATCAGGTGGCGCATCTTGGGGTGGTCCGGCCGGCCGAAGCGAAGCGCGTTCATATTGGCGACCGGGCGCGCACCCATGGTGAAGACGTCCCGCAAGATGCCGCCAACGCCCGTTGCCGCGCCCTGATAGGGCTCGATGTAACTTGGGTGGTTGTGGCTCTCCATCTTGAAGATGGCGGCCTGGCCGTCACCGATGTCGATCACTCCGGCGTTCTCTCCCGGTCCGCAGATCACCCACGGGGCTTTCGTCGGCAGCTTCTTCAGGTGGAAGCGCGACGATTTGTAGGAGCAATGCTCGGACCACATTACGGAGAAGATGCCGAGCTCGACCAGGTTCGGCTCGCGGCCGAGGGCATGCAGGACGCGGTCATATTCTTCCGGTGCGAGGCCATGCTCGGCAACGATTTCAGGGGTGATGCGAGGGGCGTCCAAAACGGTCATTCGCGGGCCTTTAACGGCGATAGGTGCCTAGGGCTAGGCCAGTCGCGAGTCGTTGCATTGAGCTTGTCATGATTGAGGCGGATATCGGCGGCGGCGGGGGGAATCGGACAAGGAGGCAACCATGCCCAAACCAATTCCCGAAGGATATCGCAGCGTGAACGTCGTTCTGACGGTCGACGATGCGGCCAAGGCAATCGATTTCTACAAGCAGGCGTTCGGCGCCAAGGAGCTTTCACGCCTGCCGATGGGCGACAAGATCGGCCATGCCGAGCTGCAGATCGGCGACACCAGGTTCATGCTCAATGATGAATTCCCCGAGCGCGGGAACCTGGGACCCAAGGCGCGCGGCGGTTCGTCAACCGGGCTGATCGTCTATCTCGACGACGTCGATACGGCGTTCCAGAAAGCGATCGCGGCTGGCGGCACCCAGACGATGCCGGTCGAGGATCAATTCTGGGGCGATCGGATGGGAACGCTGAACGACCCGTTCGGCCATGGATGGAGTCTGGCGACCCATATCGAGGATGTGCCGGATTCTGAGCTTCCCGAGCGGATGCAGGCGTTCTTTTCCAAGCAGAAGGAATCCGAGCCTGCCTAAACGAAAAGGGCCCCGGCGATCCCGGGGCCCTTCTTCAATTCCAGGTTAGCCTTTGCAGGATTGAGTGCCCTTGCCGGGCACGGTCAGTGTGACAGTCGACGCTTTGGCTTCGCCTTTCAGCACGAAGCCGCCTTCGGCCGTGAGGTCGGTGCTGGCCGGCTTGCCCTCGGCAGCTTCCGCCGCCTTGAGATGTGTTTGATCGTGTCCCTCGCCATGGAGGTAGGCTCCCTTGCCGCCCTGCAGCCAATCGATGCGGACCAGGCTGTTGTCCTTGCAGCGGTAAGTCTTGCTGGCTTCGATGGCCGGCGGCAGCTCGACCGGAGCGGCCTTCGCCAGTTCTTCCTTCATCGGGTCAGGCGTTTCGCCGCCGACGATGGTGTGGGATTCCTTGTTGCAGGCGGCGAGCGCCACGGCTCCGAGGAGGATGAGAGATAGGTTGCGATTCATTCGTCGCCCTTAATCAAGCGTGCTGCGCCGCGTAAAGCGCAGCTTCGTTGCAATGACACCCCGCGCCGCATAAGTTGCACAGGATGAACCGTGTCGACAAGGAGGAACGGATTCAACGGATCCGTATCGGCCTGACCGGCCTCGCGTTCGTGTTCCTGCTGGTGCTGCTGGGAACGGCCATCAGCCGGTCGAGCAACGACGCTCCGCCGACCGCCGAACAGAATGAAATGTTCGCCAACCAGGAGCCCAATGAGCCGCTGGCGGAAATCGGTGCGGCGCCGGGCACGGGTACTTCGACCAACCAGGCGGACGACCAATCCAACCAAGCCAAGGATCAGTGAGGGTCAGGCTACTGCTGGCGGTTGCGGCGACGTTCGCCATTGCCGGCCTTGGATGGCTCGGGCGACCCCATGAGAGCGGTGACGTCCCTGGACCTCGGCCAGCCGCCGAAAGGCCGGAGCTCGCATTGCTCACCAGCCTGCCGCTGGTGTTCGGCGAGAGTTTTTCGATCGAGGGCGGCGGATCGCCGGCTTTGACCCGACTCGAACAGCGTTACCGGGTGGTGCCGATCGGCGTGGCGGACGAAGCCAGCCTGAAAGGCAAGAGCTTGTTGCTGATGGCGCATCCGCGGGCCCAGCCGGCCGAGGCTCTGGTCGATTTGGACAATTGGCTGCGCGAAGGCGGCCATCTGCTGCTTCTGGCCGACCCGAAGCTTGACTGGCCGAGCGAACGACCGCTGGGCGACCTGCTGCGCTCGCCGCCGGTGTTCGCCGACACCGGGTTGCTCGACCATTGGGGTCTCCAGCTGTCGTCGGCGGGACTTGCAAGTAAGGGCAAGTGTGATGTTTCGGATGAGGGGCTGATCGCCCACTGTAACATCGGTCGGGGACAGGCCACGGTGATCGCCGATGCCGATTTCCTCAATGTCGATGCGCCGGATGCCGACGGGCTGGACCTGTTGGCGAGCGAACTGGATCGCCTTGAGACTCGTTGAACCGCGCAGAGTCGCGCGCTTTTCCAACAATCTTATCCACAGGCTTGTCCCGCAAGAACGGGCGTGGAACAAATGGTAAAGAAAGTCTGAAAAACCGTTGAAAATCCGCCACACGGCATGAATTCCCACGATATGGCATCGAAATCCATTGTATCCCGCGCCTGCTTGAGTTACCAACAAACTCAGTAGCGCGGGGCAAACCTGTATTGAGTCGATCAGTACGTCAGGCGCACGGGGAACCCGTGCACCTGCGAGCAGGGGAGCTGTGCCCGCGCCCGAGGGATGGGACGTGGCACTAGAGCATCTGTTCCAAGGCAGTGCTTTGAATGCGGTCGACGCCAAGGGGCGTGTGTCCGTGCCCGCATTCCTGCGCTCGGTAATCGAGCGCCGCGGTGATGCCCGCACCATCGTCCTGGCCAAGCATGACGCCTTTCCCTGCCTCAGCGCATATGACCCCGCCTACGCGGCGCTGAAGCATGAAAAGATCGAGCGACTGCTGGAAAAGCAGGAGACCGATCCCGCCGCCGAGCTGGAGCATGCCCGGCGGACAATGATGGCGTTCGGCGCGACCGAGGAAGTGCCTTACGACAGCTCGGGCCGGATCATCGTGCCGCCGATGATGCGCCGCAAGGGCCAGCTCGACGACCTCGCCCTGTTCGTCGGCGTCGGCGAGACATTCCAGATCTGGAACCCCAAGCTGTTCCTGGCCGACAAGAACGTCCCCGAAGACATGAAGGATATCGCGCGCTTCCGGCTGGAGGAGCGCGGCCAATGACCAGCGGCGCCGCCCATCTGCCGGTGCTGCTTCAAGAGGTCGTAACGGGTCTCGCCGTCGTCCCCGGCGAGACCCTAGTCGACGGCACCTTCGGAGCAGGCGGCTACGCCAGGGCCATTTTGGCGGCCGGTGCGGGCCGGGTGATCGGGTTCGACCGCGATCCCGACGCCATCGCCAACGGCCCCTCGCTGATCGACGACGACCGGCTAACCCTGATCGAGGAGCGGTTCAGCCAGATGGACCGCGTGTTGGCCGAACGTGGCTTGCTGCCGGTCGACGGTATAGCGCTCGACATCGGCGTGTCGTCGATGCAACTCGACCAGGGCGATCGCGGCTTTTCATTCCAGAAAGACGGCCCGCTCGACATGCGGATGAGCCAGTCGGGCGAAACCGCAGCCGAATTCCTTAACCATGCCGAAGAGGGCGAGATTGCCCGCGTCCTCAAGGACTATGGGGAGGAGCCGCGCGCTCGCGCGGTTGCCCGCGCCATCGTCGCTGCAAGACCGTTGACCCGAACGGCCGAGCTGGCGGCGGTGGTGCGCAGGGCGCTGGGTTATCGCCAGGGTCAGAAGAGCGACCCGGCGACCCGCACCTTCCAGGCCATCCGAATCCATTTGAACGCAGAGCTTGACGAGCTGGAGCAAGGACTCCGGGCCGCCGAGCGGTCGCTTCGTCCCGGCGGCCGCTTGGCGGTGGTCACTTTCCACAGCCTGGAAGACCGGATCGTCAAACGCTTCCTCAAGACTCGCAGCGGAGACGTTCCCGCAGGATCGCGCCATCGGCCGATGATCGCGCCCGGGCCCGCCCCGACTTTCGAACAAGTTGCCAAGCCGGTCTCGCCATCCGAGGCCGAGCTGGCCCGAAACCCGCGCGCGCGCTCGGCGCGACTCCGTACCGCAATTCGAACCGCGGCGCCCGCGTGGGACCAGGAGAGGGGGGTGCAAACCCGGAGGGCTGTACAATGAGCGCGCGTGGCTTTGGATCTGTGTTGTCGGCAGGGGCAGTGGTGGGAGCGGCGCTCGGCTTCTACCTCGTGTCGCTGCGGGTCGCTTCGGAGCGCGCCGCGCTCGAAGAGGTCGAGACCAGGATCGCCCTGACCCAGCGCGACATCCGGCTGTTGCAGACCGAGATTGGTACGCGCGGTCGGCTGGCCCAGCTTGAGCGGTGGAACGTCAAGTTCATCCGCCTATCGGCGCCCAACGCCGACCAGTTCGTCGACGGCGGCTTCCAGTTGGCGACGCTGGTTGCGCCCCACAAGACTCCGGTAATGGAAGCGCCGGTGGTGCTCGCCGCCGCCCCGATCCCGCAGACCGGCGGGCAGCCTAAGCTAACCGGAGACGCGGACGAGCCGGGCGTCGTGGCCGCGCCGCCGTCCCGCCCGATCGGCGAGATGATGCATGTTGCGAGCTACACCGTGCTGCCGTCAAAGACGGTCAAGGTTGCGCCGCCCAGGCCAGCAGTAAGCGGTCCGGCGACCTTGCCTGCAAAAACGAGCGCCGTGACTGCGACGAAGTCGGTCAAAACCGCGACGGCCGATCCGTTGGCGCCCTTGCCAGGGGCCGGCGCAAAAGCCAAAGGCAGCGCGCCCACCGCGGCTTCTACTAAAAAGCGCACGCTCAAGGACAGCGACGACTAGCACATGAACGCCCCGACGCCCGCTCTCGTCGCCCGGCCCGAGCGGCTCCGTCTGGTCGGACAGCGGCGGCAGATACTTGCCGTAATGCACCAGCGGCTGATGTTCGGCATGCTGGTCTATGCCGGAATTGTCGCGATCATCGCTCTCAGGCTGATTTATCTTGCTGCGTTCGGCGATCATGCCGGCCGCAAGAACGGCCTCGTCAACCTGACGCCAGAACGCGGCGACATCGTCGATCGCGAAGGCCAGGCCCTGGCCCGGACAATCGATGCCTGGACCATCGGCCTGCAGCCGGGGAAGGTTATCGGCAACAAGCTCGACGTGGCCGAGAAGCTGGCCGTGCTGATGCCCGAAAAGGACACGGCGACCTATCTCGCCATGCTGCGCTCAGGGCGCAATTTCTATTACCTCCGGCGGCGGGCGCCGCCGCGGCTGGTGGCGGCGATCAACACGCTGGGCGAGCCGGGCCTGGCGCTGGAGCGCGAGCCCGACCGACTCTATCCGCAGACGAGCCTCGCCGCGCACGTCGTCGGCTTTACCGACATCGACGGCAAGGGGAATGCCGGGATCGAGCGCGCGTTCGACGAGCAGTTGCGCGATCCCGCCCGGCGCGGCCAGCCGATTGTGCTCAGCATTTCCAGCCGAATCCAGCAGGCGCTGGAACATGAGCTGGGCGAGGCGATGACCCACTTCTCGGCGATCGGCGCCGCCGGCGTGGTCATGGACATCCATACTGGCGAGGTGCTGGCGATGACGTCGCTGCCGCAACTCAATCCGAACGCGGCCGGGCAAGGCACGCCGGAGGCTCGGTTCAACCGCGCTACCCTTGGCGTTTATGAGCTCGGCTCGACCTTCAAGCCGTTCACCGTGGCGATGGCGATGGATTCGGGCGTCGTCCGTTCGATGGGGCAAATGTATCCCTGTCCCGATGCGCTTCACGCCTATGGCCACAGCATTACGGATACCCACCCGTTCGGGCGCCCTTGCTCGGTAGCCGAGATCATGAAGGAGAGCTCCAATATCGGCACGGCGCAGATTGCCGCGCAGCTGGGCAAAACCCGCCAGGAGGCTTTCCTCCGGAAAATGGGCTTTCTCGACAAGGTCAACATCGAGCTCAAGGAGCGCGGCCGTACGCTTACGCCGGGTTCGCGCTGGGGCCCGTTCGAGACGATGACTGTCGGCTTCGGCCACGCCATCGCCGTGACCCCGCTGCACCTCGCAACAGGCTACGCGACCCTGTTCAATGGTGGCATCTACCGCCCGGCGACCCTCCTCAAAGTCGACCGCAATCACCCGGTCGGGCAGGGGCACCGCGTGTTCACCGAGGATACCAGCTACAAGATGCGCGCTCTGCTCCGCCTCGTGGTGACCGAAGGCACTGGCAAGAAGGCCGACGCGCCCGGCTATCGCATTGGCGGCAAGACCGGCACTGCAGAAAAGATTGTCGGCGGCCGCTACACGTCGGCGGCAGTAGTCACGTCATTCGCGGGCGTGTTCCCGATGGACGAACCGCGCTATGTAATCGTCGTCATGCTCGACGAGCCCAAGGCCACGGCCGAAACCTATGGCTTCCACACGGCCGGCTGGAACGTGGCGCCGGTAGTGTCGAAAACCGTTAGCCGGATTGCACCGATGCTCGGCGTCCGGCCTGACAAGCGCCGTGAGCCGAACCTGGCTGAAGTGCTTCCCTACGTTCACGAAAAAGCGGAATAGCTCGGCATGCAATTGGGCGAGCTCGCCGATATCATCAGCGATTCCGAAGTGACCGGCTTTGCGCTCGACCACCGCAAGGTCGCGCCCGGCAATATATTCGGGGCCTTCCGGGGATCTCGGTTCAACGGCGAGGATTTTATCGGCGAGGCGATACGGCGCGGCGCCTCGGCGATCGTCGCCCGGCCCGACGCCAGGGTAGACGGTGTCCCCCATCTGGCGGACGACGAGCCCCGCAGGCTGTTCGCGCAGCTCGCGGCAAGGTTTTTTGCGCCGTATCCGGACGCAATCGTCGCGGTTACCGGGACCAACGGCAAGACTTCGACGGTCGAGCTGACGCGGCAGCTGTGGCGGATGGCGGGCTACCGGTCGGCTTCGATCGGCACGCTCGGCGTCACGACGGCAGATGACCAGGTGAAGACCGGGCTCACGACGCCCGACATCGTCACCTTCCTCAGCAACATGGCCGGCATGGATCGAATGGGGATAAGCCATGTCGCCTATGAGGCATCGAGCCACGGCCTCGACCAATATCGTGCGGAGGGTGTGCCGGTGAAGGCCGCGGCATTCACCAATTTCAGCCGCGACCATCTCGATTATCACTCGTCGATGGAGGAGTATTTCGCGGCCAAGATGCGGCTGTTCGACGAGGTAGTCGAAGACGATGGCGTTGCGGTCGTGTGGACCGGAGACGCCCGGTCGGAAGAGGTGATTGGCCATGCCAGGCGGCGCGGACTGAAGCTGGTCACGGTCGGGCCGGACGGGGAGACGATCGAGCTCAAATCGCGCACGTCGACGCCGCTGGGGCAAGCGCTCGTGCTTCGCCACGAGGGCAAGGAACATAAGCTCGCGCTGCCGCTGATCGGCGCCTACCAGATGAACAATGTGCTGACTGCCGCCGGGCTGGTGCTGGCGACAGGCGGCGACTGGGCCACGACTCTGGCCGGAATGGCACGCGTATCGCCGGTGCGCGGCCGGCTCGAGCGGGCGGTGATCAGCCACGCCGGGGCGCCGGTCTATGTCGATTATGCCCATACGCCCGACGCGATCGAGGCGGCGATTGCTGCCCTGCGGCCGCATGTGGAAGGCCGGCTGATCACCGTGCTCGGCGCCGGCGGCGACCGCGACGAAGGCAAAAGACCCGAGATGGGTGCGGTCGCGGCGCGGCTAAGCGACATCGTGATCGTCACCGACGACAATCCAAGAAGCGAGGATCCGGCGGCCATCCGTAAGGCGGTGCTGGCCGGCGCTCCCACTGCCATCGAAGTTGGCGACAGGCGCGCGGCGATCGGCGAAGCAATCGCCATGGCCAAGGCGGGCGACATCGTGTTGGTGGCGGGCAAGGGGCATGAACAAGGACAGATCATAGGGGACCAGGTGCTTCCGTTCGACGATGTGAATGTGGCGCGGGAGTGCGCCGCGTGACCGCCCAGAGCCCCCAACTTTGGACGTCGCAAGAGATTGTCGCGGCCACCGGCGGCATACTGCAAGGTGACTCGTTCGAAGTTTCGGGTGTCACCTTTGACAGCAGGGAAGTGGAGCCTGGCTGGCTGTTCGTGGCGATGCCGGGAACGGTCGCGGATGGACATGATTATGTTGCCAGGGCGCTGGCGGCTGGGGCGGCGGGATTGCTCGTATCCAGGCCGGGCGCCAATAGTTACGGGGGCCCGCATATCCTCGTTGACGATGTTCCCAGGGCGTTGATCGACCTTGCAATTGCATCACGCAATCGTTGTGGGGGTAAAATAATTGGCGTAACCGGTTCGGTCGGCAAGACCTCGACCAAGGAAGCGCTTTATGAAGCGCTGGAGCGCTACTCCAAAGGCCGGGTTCACCGCTCGGTAAAAAGCTACAACAACCACACCGGCGTCCCGCTGAGCCTGGCGCGGATGCCGCGCGACTGCGAGTTTGCCGTGCTGGAGATGGGCATGAACGCGGCCGGCGAGATTGCGGCGCTGACCCGGCTCATCCGTCCGCATGTCGCGATGGTCACGACGATCGCTTCGGCCCATATCGAGCATCTCGGGTCGATGGAGGCAATTGCCGACGCCAAGGCCGAGATTTTCTGGGGGCTGGAGCCGAACGGCCTGGCCATCGTGCCGGAGGACAGCGTCTACCGCGACCGGCTGGTAAAGGCGGCGCGCAAACATGCCGCAAGGACGATCACCTTTGGGCATGGCGAAGCCGATGTCGCGGTGGTGCATGCGGTGCGGTCCGAACATGGCGGCAGCCTCGTGACGGCGCGGCTGGTCGAGAGCGACCTGACCTACACGATTGCCCAAAGGGGCGATCATTGGGTGACCAATTCGCTCGCGGTGCTGGCAGCGGTCGAAGCGGTCGGCGCCGATCTTGCAATTGCCGGACTGGCGCTGGCCGACATGGGCGGGCTCAAGGGCCGCGGTGAACGGCACCGGATCGCGGTCGACGGTGGAAGCTATCTGCTGATCGATGAAAGCTACAACGCCAATGCGGCGTCGATGGCGGCGACGCTAAAGGCGCTGGGCGAGGAGCAGGGCGTCGAGCGGCGGATCGCTGTGCTGGGGCCGATGCGCGAGCTTGGCGAACATGCCGAGGAAATCCATGCCGGACTGGCGCCTTCGGTGCTGGACGCCAAGGTGGACCAGCTGATTTTGGTCGGAGAAGATATGCGGCCGTTGGAACGGGCGATCGGCGCCGCGGTGCCGATGACCCGAGCCGACAATGTCGATCAGGCTTGCGCGGCGCTGGCCGCGATGGTCCGACCAGGCGACGCGGTGTTGGTCAAGGCGTCGAACTCGATCGGGCTTGCCAAACTGGTCGAGTACATGGTGAAGGAACCGGCATGCTCTATTGGATAGCCGAGCAGCTCGGTTTCCCCGGCCTCCTCAACCTGATCCGCTACATCAGCTTCCGCGCCGGTGCGGCAACCGCGACGGCGCTCGCCATCGGCCTGCTGCTAGGCCCGGTGTTCATCCGCTGGCTTCGCGCCAAGCAGGGCAAGGGTCAGCCGATCCGCGCCGACGGGCCGCAGAGCCACCTCGCCAAGCGCGGCACGCCGACCATGGGCGGCCTCCTGATCCTGATCAGCGTCGCCATCTCGGTATTGCTGTGGATGGATTTGACCAATGTCTATGTCTGGGCCTGCCTGTTGGTCACCGGCGGGTTCGGGCTGATCGGGTTCCTCGACGATTACGACAAGGTGAAGAAGGCGCATCATGCCGGACTGTCGGCGCGCATGCGGCTGTTCCTGGAGTTCGCCATCGCGGGCCTCGCCACCTGGCTGATGGTGCGGATGTCGGGGACGCACCTTTACATGCCGTTCGTCCAGGGCGCGGTGATCGACCTTAGCTGGGCCTATATCGCTTTTGGTGCCTTTGTGATCGTCGCCTTTGGCAATTCGGTGAATTTGACCGACGGGCTCGATGGGCTGGCGACCATGCCCGTAATCATCGCCTGCATGGCGTTCACGCTGATTACCTACCTGGTCGGCAACGTGAAGTACGCGACCTACCTCGGCCTGCCGCATGTGCCGGGCGCCGGCGATCTGACCGTACTCCTGCTGGCGGTGGTCGGCGCGGGCCTTGCCTTCCTCTGGTTCAATGCGCCGCCGGCGGCTGTGTTCATGGGCGATACCGGCAGCCTCGCGCTGGGCGGAGCGCTAGGCGCGGTCGCGGTCGCGACCCATCATGAGTTCGTGCTGGTGATCGTCGGCGGGCTGTTCGTGCTGGAAGCGGTCAGCGTCGTCGTCCAGGTGTTCTGGTTCAAGCGGTTCGGCAAGCGCATCTTCCGGATGGCGCCCATCCACCATCACTTCGAGCATTTAGGATGGAGCGAGCCGACCGTGGTCATCCGCTTCTGGATTATCAGCTTCATCCTGGCGCTGGCCGGGCTATCCACACTCAAACTCAGGTGATCGCAGCCCGGGCCTTCGCCGGAAAACATTATGCTGTCCTTGGGTTAGCGCGCAGCGGCCTGGCGACGGTCGAGGCGCTATTGGCCAGCGGTGCAAAGGTCACGGCGTGGGACGATAAGGAGGAGGCCAGGGCCAAGGCGCCCGCGGGCGTCGAGCTGGAAGACTTTGTCGATGGCGACCTCAAGCGCTTCGACTCCATCGTCGTTACGCCGGGCCTGCCCCTCAACCGCCACTCGATCGCCCAGCGGGCTCGCGAAGCCGGGGTCGAAATCATCGGCGATATCGAGCTGTTCGCCCGGGCGCGGGCGGAGCTTCCGCCGCACAAGGTGGTCGGGATCACCGGCACCAACGGCAAGTCGACCACCACCGCACTGGTCCATCACATTTTGAAGACGGCGGGCTGGCCGACTGAGATGGGCGGCAATATCGGCCTGCCGATCCTGGCCCAGGACCCGCTCCCCGAAGGCGGAGTCTATGTGCTGGAACTGTCGAGCTACCAGATCGACCTGACCAAGAGCCTCGATTGCGACGTCGCGGTGCTGCTCAACATCACGCCCGACCATCTCGATAGGTATGAAGATTTCGAGGCCTATGCGGCGTCGAAGCTGCGGTTGTTTGAGATGCAAACGCCCGAGCACAACATGGTTGTTAGCGTTACCGAGGCTCGCGACTTTGACATCCCTAGCCAAGGCGTTGTCGCGAGCTTCATCGAAGACGTCTTCGACTTCAAAGCCCTAAAGCCGAGCGAGCAGCGGAACTGGGCTGCACTTCAAGGTCCTCACAACCTAGAAAATGCTTCGGCTTCCGTAGAGGTTTGTGACATTCTTAAACTCTCAATTGAGCAAATCCGGGATGGCCTCCGCACCTACCCCGGCCTCCCGCATCGGATGGAGCGCATCCGCGAAAAAGAGGGCGTCCTCTACGTCAACGACAGCAAGGCGACCAACCCGACCGCGACCGCTCCGGCGCTTGCCGCCTTCCCAAAAATCCGCTGGATCCTCGGCGGGCAGGCCAAGACGGACAATCTCGACGAATGCGCCCCGCACTTCGGCCATGTCGTCAAGGCCTATACCATTGGCGAAGCGGGAGAAATGTTCGCCACCCTCTTGTCCCCGCAGATGGAAGTGGCAGAGTGCGTGACGCTGGATGAGGCGGTTCGCGCCGCCGCGTCGGAGGCTCTTGCTGGAGAGACGGTTTTGCTGTCACCGGCCTGCGCTTCCTTCGACCAGTTTCGGGATTTCGAGGCGCGCGGGGATGCGTTTCGTGCCCTGGTGGGGGAATTATGAACCAGACGATTACCGGCCGTATCAAGGACGCGACCGCGCTGGTCGATCCCAACCGTTATGGCCGGTCCGATCGCTCGACCGTCGGCCGCTGGTTCTGGGAGATCGACCGCGTCCTGCTGCTCCTGCTGGCGGTGCTGATCGGCGTCGGCCTGATCGCGGTCGCGGCCGCAAGCCCGGCGGCGGCGCAGCGCTACTCGGGTGGCAATGTCCGCGTGCCCGAGCTTTACTATTTCTACCGCCAGATCGCCTGGATCGCGCTGTCGATGCCGGTGATGATCGCCATTTCGATGCAACCGCGAGAACGATTGAAGCGCCTGTCGCTGGTCGGTGCGCTGATATGCCTCGTGGCGCTGGCGCTGGTCCCCTGGCTGGGGGCCGAGGTGAACGGCGCCAAGCGCTGGCTCAACCTGGGAATCGGCCAGTTCCAGCCGTCGGAGTTTCTGAAGCCCTTCTTCGTCATTTCGCTGGCCTGGCTGCTATCCTTGCGCGAACAGGACAAATCGCTGCCGATTTTCACCCTGTCGGCGGTGGTTACCGGCATTGTCGCATTCCTGCTGATGCGCCAGCCAGACTTCGGATCGACCATCATCTTTAGCGCAGTGTGGATCGCGATGCTGGCGATCGCCGGGCTCAACCTCCGCATCCTTGTCGTGCTGGGCTTGGTCGGGCTGATCGGCGTGGTGATGGCCTATTTCTTCTATGATGTAGCGACGGCGCGGATCGATGCCTTCCTGTTCGGCACCGGCGACAATTTCCAAACCGAAAATGCGATGCGGACGCTGACCGCAGGCGGCCTGTTCGGAATGGGGCCGGGAGCGGGGACGCGGAAGTTCGGGCTACCCGAGCCTCAGACCGACTATATTTTCTCGGTTATCGGCGAGGAGTTCGGCCTGATTGCCTGCCTGGCCATCGCCTTGCTCTATCTCGGCATCGTCGCCCGGGTGCTGGTGAAGCTGCTCGACGAGGAATCGAGCTTTGCGATTCTCGCCGCCGCCGGGCTGGTGATCGAATTCGGGTTGCAGGCGCTGATCAACATGGCCGTCAACGTCCAGATCGCGCCGTCCAAGGGCATGACCCTTCCGTTCATCAGCTATGGCGGCTCGTCGATGCTTGCTCTGTCGATTGCGATGGGATTGCTGCTCGCCTTCACGCGGCGAAACCCTTATCTGACCCGCTCGCCCTATGTGGTGAAATGGGGCGGGGAGAATATCGCTAGATGAATATTACCCTCGCCGCCGGGGGCACCGGCGGGCATATGGTTCCGGCCCATGCGCTTGCCGCCGAGCTGAAGCGGCGCGGCCATGGCGTAATGCTGGTCACCGACGAGCGCGGAGCGCGCATCCCGGCGCTGTTTCAAGACGTGCCGACGCATATCCTCCCCGCCGGGCGGCTGGGCGGGGGACCAATCGGCTGGATCAAGGCGGCCAGCGCGGTGCTGGCGGGGAGGCGCGAAGCCAAGGCGCTGTATCGCGAATTCACGCCTGACGCCGTGGTCGGCTTCGGTGGCTATCCGGCCTTCCCGGCGCTGTTGGCGGCAAGCGCGCTCAACATCCCGACCATCTTGCACGAGCAAAATGCGGTGCTCGGCCGGGTCAACCGGCTGCTGGCCGGGAGCGCCGACGCTATCGCCACATCCTATCCTGACGTCGAGCGGCTAAAGCCGCGCTTCCGGCGGAAAGTGGCGCTAGTCGGCAATCCGGTGCGGGAATCGGTGTCGCGGCTGGGGACCATGCCCTTTCCCGAATTCGACGAGACCGCGCCGCTCAAGATTCTGGTTACCGGGGGAAGCCAGGGCGCAACGGTGCTCGGTTCCGTGGTCCCGGATGCGCTGGGCATGCTGCAGCCCAAGCTCCGTCACCGCCTGCAGGTCGTGCAGCAATGCCGGCCCGACGATATCGAAGCGGTCCGCAATCGTTATGCCGCGCTCAACATCCCGGCCGAGCTGCTGACTTATATCGAGGACATGCCTGACAAGCTGGCCGAGGCGCATTTGATCATTGCCCGGGCCGGGGCATCAACAATTGCCGAGCTGACCGCGGCGGGACGACCCGCGATCCTGATTCCGCTGCCGATCGCCACCGACGATCACCAGACCGTCAATGCGCGGGAAATGGCCAAGGCAGGCGGGGCGCGGATGATCCCGCAGGACGAGTTCATGCCGGAAGTGCTGGCGGCGCAAATCGAGGCGGTGGCGGGCGACCCGCAGGCGCTCTCCAATGCCGCCGAGCGGTCGCTGTCGGTCGGCCGACCGCATGCCACCAAGGACCTCGCCGACCTGGTCGAGCGGATCGCCGCGGGAGCCGCGCCGCTGATGGTCGGGCGGGTCGTTCAGCCGGCTCGCGAGGCTCCGGGCATAGGGGTGCCGGCATGAAAGCGATGGGCACCGAGATCGGCACGATCCACTTCGTCGGCATCGGCGGGATCGGTATGTCGGGCATCGCCGAGGTGATGCATCATCTGGGCTACAAGGTGCAGGGTAGCGACCGGCAGGAAAGCTATGTCACCGAAGGCCTGAGGAAGCGCGGCATCCCCGTGATGATCGGGCAGAGCGCCGACAATCTGGGCGATGCGACGGTGGTGGTCTGCTCGACCGCCATCCGCGAGGACAATCCCGAAATTCAGGCGGCTGCCGAGCGGAGGCTGCCGCGGGTGCGGCGGGCAGAAATGCTGGCCGAGCTGATGCGGATGCAGATGACCATCGCGGTCGCAGGCACGCACGGTAAAACCACCACCACCTCGATGATCGCGGCGATGCTCGATGCCGGCGGGATCGATCCGACCGTGATCAACGGCGGCATCATCAACGCCTATGGCTCCAACGCCCGCCTCGGCAAATCCGACTGGATGGTAGTCGAGGCCGACGAGAGCGACGGCAGCTTCCTGAGGCTCGACGGGACGATCGCGGTGGTGACCAACATCGATCCCGAGCATCTCGAACATTACGGCGACTTCGACGCGGTCAAGAAGGCGTTCTGCGAATTCATCGAGAATGTGCCCTTTTATGGGCTGGCAGTGATGTGTGTCGACGACCCCGACGTGCAGGGGGTGCTGAGCCACATCCGCGACCGGCGGATCGTGACCTATGGCACGTCGGCGCTGGCTGACCTTCGTGCCGACAATGTCGTGCCCGAAAAGGGCGGCAGCCGGTTCGACGTATCCGTATTGGGCAAGGACGGCGAACGCCGCACCATCGAAGGCATGTTCGTGCCGATGCCCGGAAAGCATAATGTGCTGAATGCGCTGGCGGCGATCGCTGTCGGATTGGAATTCGGCTTCTCCGACGAAGTGCTGAAGAGCGGTTTCAATAATTTCACTGGCGTCAAGCGCCGCTTCACGAAAGTTGGCGAGGTCGACGGCGCGGACATCATCGACGATTATGCCCATCATCCGGTTGAGATCAGGGCCGTACTGGCGGCGGCGCGTGAAGCGGCCTCCGAGCGGGTCATCGCGGTGGTCCAGCCGCACCGCTATTCGCGACTTCATGATCTGATGGAAGGCTTCCAGAATGCGTTCAATGACGCCGATGTGGTGTTCGTTGCACCGGTCTATCCGGCGGGCGAGGAACCGATCGAAGGGGTCGACGCCAATGCGCTGGCGGAAGGGTTGCGCTCGCGCGGCCACCGGCTGGTGAAAACGGTCGAGGACTCTGCTGACCTGGCGCGCAATCTGCGCGACCTGGCGGCGGAGGGCGATATTATTATCTGCATGGGCGCCGGCGATATCACCAAATGGGCGGGCGGCCTGGCCGACGGCATCGCCGAGGCACGCAAAAGCAAGAAATGAGCAGCGCGCCGGCCATTCCCGCCGTTCGGGGCAAGCTGAAGGCCGATGCGGCGCTGGCGCCACTGGTGTGGTTCAAGTCCGGCGGCAATGCGGAATGGCTCTTCGAGCCGGCCGACCGCGATGACCTGGTGGATTACCTGAGGGTGTTGGATGCCGACACGCCGGTGATGGCCCTGGGCCTTGGATCCAACATGATCGTTCGCGACGGCGGTGTGCCGGGCGTGACCGTCCGGCTGGGCAAGGCCTTTTCGAAGATCGAACGGCTCGACGAGGTCACGCTGAGGTGCGGCGGCGGGGCAAGCGGCATATTGGTCAGCTCGACCGCGCGCGATGCCGGAATCGCGGGACTCGAATTCCTGCGCGGTATCCCCGGGACGGTCGGCGGCTTCGTCAGGATGAACGGCGGCGCCTATGGCCGCGAAGTGCAGGACATCCTCGTTTCATGTACGGTGGTGCTCCACGACGGAACGGTGGAAGAATGGCCCGCGGAGCGGCTCGGCTACACCTACCGCCACAGCGAGCTGCCCGATGGCGCGGTGGTAGTGGAAGCCATATTCCGCGGCATCAAAGGCGATCCGTTGATTATCGGCCAGGAGATGGACCGGATCGCCCAGGCGCGCGAGGAATCGCAGCCCCTTCGCAGCCGTACGGGCGGTTCGACGTTCAAGAACCCGTCCGGGCACAAGGCCTGGGCGCTGGTCGATGCGGCGGGCTGCCGCGGGCTTCGGATCGGTGACGCGCAAGTGTCGGAGAAGCATTGCAATTTCCTCCTCAATCTCGGTAACGCTAGCTCGTCCGAAATCGAGGAGCTGGGAGAGGAAGTCCGGCGCCGGGTGCAGGACAAGACCAACATTACCCTTGAATGGGAAATCCAGCGGATCGGAGTAGCGTAAGCGTGGCCAGTGAGCTCGACCGGAACCTGAATATCGTCGTGCTGATGGGCGGCTGGTCGTCCGAACGCTCGGTTTCGCTGATGAGCGGTGAGGGCATCGTCAAGGCGCTGAAGGAGCGCGGCTTCGTGCATGTCACGCCGGTCGACATGGACCGCAACGTCGCACGGGTACTGGCGGGGATCAGGCCCGACGTGGTGTTCAACGCGCTGCACGGGACGCCGGGCGAGGACGGGACGATCCAGGGACTCCTGGACCTGATGCAGATCCCCTACACCCACAGCGGCCTCGAAACCTCTGTCATCGCCATCGACAAGGAGCTGACCAAGATGGTGCTGGTGCCGCATGGCATCCGCATGCCCAAGGGCAAGGTGGTCGAAAGCCGCACGCTCTACGAAGGCGATCCAATGGCGCGGCCCTATGTGCTGAAGCCGGTCAACGAAGGCTCGTCAGTCGGGGTCGCGATCGTGACCGACGAGGGCAATTACGGCCATCCAATCAGCCAGAAGGCTGAAGGGCCCTGGCTGCATTTCGACCGGCTGCTGGCCGAGCCGTTCATTCGCGGTCGCGAGCTGACCGTGGCGGTGCTCGGCGACGAGGCGATGTGCGTCACTGAGTTGAAGCCCAAGGCCGGTTTCTACGATTTCGATGCCAAATATACCGACGGTCTCACCGAGCACGTCTGCCCTGCCGACGTACCTGGCAATGTCGCCAAGGAGATGATGGACATGGCGCTGGCCGCCCACAGGCTGCTGGGCTGCAAGGGCGCGTCGCGGTCCGACTTCCGGTGGGACGACAGCCAGGGCGAGGCAGGTGTCTATCTGCTCGAAGTCAATACGCAGCCAGGAATGACGCCGCTGAGCCTGGTGCCCGAACAAGCGAAGCAGAAGGGTATCAGTTACGGCGAGTTGGTCGAGCGAATCATCGCCGAAGCGCTGGCCGACGTCAGGCAAGAGGAGGAAGCAGCGACGTGAGCGCGGCGCATGTCCGGCGGGGGGCGTCGGGCCGGTCACGACCGAAGAAGTCGGCGCGCGTCTCCGTTCCCAAGAAGCTGGCATCCAAGCTACCGGTCGAGCAGGCCCAGGCCAACCGCATGGCCGCCTGGGCTTTCGGCCTGTTCGCACTGGGCGTTGTTGGAATGGCGTTGTTGGCGCTCGACATTCCGCACAAAGCTGGCCTGGCCGTCGGCGAGGCCGTCGGAAACGCCGGCTTCAGGGTGAAGAGCGTCGACGTCCAGGGTATCAAGCGCATGGACCCCCGGCCGGTCTATGAAATCGCGCTCGATCAGAAGACCACCGCCATGCCGTTGGTCGACGTTACCGACATTCGCAAGCGTTTGCTCGAATTTGGCTGGGTCAAGGATGCGCGCGTTTCGCGCCGCTTCCCGGATACTTTGGTGATCGACATCGTCGAGCGTACGCCCGCCGCATTGTGGCAGGACGAGGACCGGCTGACGCTGATCGACGCGGAAGGCGTCGTGCTGGACCGGGTTCCGGTGGCCCAAATGCCCGACTTGCCATTGCTGATCGGCCGGGGCGCCAATGCCCAGGCCGTGCCGCTCGACCAGTTGCTGGCCAAGGTCCCGTCACTGAAAGCGCAACTGGTGTCGGCGACCTGGGTCGGGCGGCGCCGTTGGGACCTGAGTTTCCAGTCAGGCGAGACTGTTGCCCTGCCAGAAGGCGCGTCGGCGGCCAGCGATGCGCTTGTGCGTTTCGCCAAGATGGACCAGTCGGCAGGACTTCTGGGCCGTGGTATCGTCCGGTTCGACCTTCGCATCCCCGGCAAGATGACGGTTCGGCTGCCGCGCGAACCCGGCGAGCCGATCGTTCCCCAATCCGCGTCCGAGAGTTAATAACAGCAGCATGGCCGCCAACAACGACCAACCCCTGATTGCCGCGCTCGACATCGGCTCGTCCAAAGTCAGCGCGCTGATCGTCACGCTCGACCCTGACGGGCGGCTGCGTGTGCTCGGCACCGGCCAGCGGGAGAGCCGCGGGGTCAAGCGTGGCTATGTCACCGACATGGAGGCAAGCGAGGTGGCGGTTCGCGAGGCTGTCGAGATCGCCGAGCGGATCAGCGGAGTGACGATCGACGATGTCTGGGCGAGCTTTGCCGCAGGCGGACTGGTCAGCGACATTGCCAATGTCGAGGTTGAGCTGGGCGGACACCAGGTCGAGCAATCCGACATCGACGAGCTGCTTGCCGTCGGCCGCGGGGCGATCGATCGCAACGGCCAGGTCGTGTTGCATGCCCATCCGGCGCTCTACACGATCGACGGAGTCGAAGGTGTAAATCATCCGATTGGCCTTCACGCCGACCGGCTGGGAGTCGATATCCATGTCGTCGCGGCCGACCCGGCGCCGCTCCGCAATATCGATTATGTGATCCGCTCGGCGCACCTCGGTGTGAAGGCGATCGTCGCTTCGCCGGTTGCGGCGGCAATGTCCTGCCTGACGCCCGAAGAGCGGGAGCTGGGCGTCGCGCTGGTCGAGATGGGCGCGGAGGTGACCAATGTCTCGCTTCACGCGGGTGGCATGCTTGTCGGCCTGCGCTCGATCCCGCTCGGAGCAAAGGACGTTACCGACGACATCGCCTGCGCTTTCGGAGTCCAACGGCGCGAGGCGGAACGGATGAAGTGCCGGTTCGGGTCGGCGATGACCTCCCCGCGCGATAATCATGAGATGGTCGAGGCAGCACCAATCGGCGGCGAGGACGGCGGCGAGCCGCTACGGATCACCCATGCCCAGCTGATCACCGTGATCCGCCAACGGACCGAGCAGATCACCAACGAGATTGAGGCGGCGCTGAAGGGCCTCGGTTTCTCCGGGCCGGTCGGGCGGCAGGTCGTGCTGACCGGCGGCGGCGCCGAACTTAAGAATATCGCAGACTATATGCAGGGCGTGCTCGGCCGAGCAGTGCGTGTCGGACGCCCAAGGACGATTACGGGGTTGCCGGAAGCGCATAGCGGCCCGGCATTTTCGACCCTGGTCGGGCTGGCGATGCTGGCCGGTGCAGGGAGCGGCGACATTCGCGACCTGGCGATGGGCGCCGCGCGCGAGCGCAAGCCGGCAACCGGTATGGTCGGCCGCCTGATTGCAGCAATGCGAGGTGGCTTCTAGAGTCTCGAAACGCGGGGGGCATCGATGGCGACGGTTGCGACTACAACGGCACGGCCGGCTACCCTGGCGCTAGTCCTGCTGATCGGCCTGGCGATCCTCCTCAACTATATCGACCGGGGGGCAATCGCGATCGCTTCGCCGGTGCTCAAACCGGAACTCGGCCTTAGCAACACCGAATATGGCTATGCGGTGTCGGCCTTCTTCTGGACTTATGTGCCGATCCAATTCTTCATCGGCTGGGCCTGCGACCGCTGGTGTGTCTACCGGCTGATCGCCATCGGCATCGCCGTCTGGGCGCTTAGCACGCTGGCCATGGGCCTGGTGGGCGGCCTGCTGTCGCTGGTCATATTTCGGCTGTTTCTCGGTCTTGGGGAAAGCATCACTTTTCCCGGAGCGTCTAAAGTTATCGCCCGCCACGTCGCGCCTGAAAATAGGGGGCTGGCAAATAGTGTTGTGGCAGCGGGGATCGCGCTGGGTCCGGTGGTTGGCACGTTTGCCGGTGGATTGATGGTCGCATCCTATGGGTGGCGGCCAATGTTCGTGGTTTTCGGCCTGATCACCCTGTTGTGGGTTATTCCCTGGCTGCTGACAGCCCGGCGATTGCCGACCTTTGCCCCGGCCGGCCGCGAACCGCCGGTGCCGATAAGGATCACCGCCCGAACCAAGGAGGTATGGGCGATGGGCATCGGCCATTTCGGCGCGACCTACCCGCTCTACTTCATCATTATCTGGGTGCCGCTGTACCTGACCAAGACGCGCGGCTTTTCAATCACCGACATGACCTACCTGGCGACGCTCGGCTTCATTGCGCAGGCGTTGAGCGCTGTCGGGCAAGGCTGGCTGTCCGATCGATTGGTCCGCGCCGGCCGCGACGAGGCCCTGGTCCGACGAACGCTGATGGTCGGCGGCAACGTGATGATGGCGGTATCGATCCTGGCGCTGATGCAAGCGGAGGACGCAGCAACGATCGGCTTATGGCTGGTCATATTCGGCGCGGCGGCGGCAACCGGCGGGGTGAACCTATACGCCATCGCCCAGATATTCGCCGGCCCGCGGGCGTCGGGTACGTTCATCGGCATTCAGAACGGCCTCGGCAACGTACCCGGGATCATCATGCCGATCGTCACCGGCCTGATCATCGACTGGACGGGTTCCTATGACAACGCCTTCAAGTTGACGGCAGCTGTCTGCGCGGCAGCGGCGCTTTGGTGGCTAATCGGCGTCCCCAAGATCCGCCGAGTAATTCCGGACTAATATTAACGTTAACGGCGAGTAGCCGCATGGCCGGCATGCCCCCAGCATGCTGGAACGGCTGTTGGATTTTCTTGCCTGTCCCATATTGAATCATGGTGAGTCTATAGGGGCACAATCCACGAGTTTTTTCGTTGTCCGTTAACTTTTCCGCTTGTCGCGAGACTCGCAATGATTCATGGATTCTCGTTGACGGTTCAACGCGCTAGCAGCGCAGGGGGAGGGGTTAGTCCATGAGCATTGATTTCATCCGGCCGGAAGTTGACGAACTTCGCCCGAGGATCAGTGTCATTGGTGTCGGAGGCGCCGGCGGCAACGCAATCGCCAACATGATCCGCTCCGACGTCCAGGGCGTCGAGTTCCTGGTCGCCAATACCGACGCGCAGGCGCTCAATGCGTCGGCTGCCGACCGCCGCATCCAGCTTGGGCTCAAGATTACCCAGGGGTTGGGCGCGGGCTCGCGCCCCGAGATCGGCCGCGCCGCAGCCGAAGAGACGCTCGACGAGATTGAGCGGATGCTCGACGGTGCGCACATGTGCTTCATCGCAGCCGGCATGGGCGGCGGTACCGGGACCGGCGCCGCTCCGGTGATCGCCAAGGCCGCGCGCGACAAGGGCATCCTGACCGTCGGCGTGGTGACTAAACCGTTCGCCTTCGAAGGCGCCCGCCGCGGCCGTGCCGCCGAGTCCGGCATCGAAGAGCTGCAAAAGCATGTCGATACGCTAATCGTCATCCCCAACCAGAATCTGTTCCGCCTTGCCACTTCGGAAACGACCTTCAAGGAAGCGTTCGAGATGGCCGACGAGGTACTGCAGCAGGGCGTTCGCGGGATCACCGACCTGATGGTCATGCCCGGCTTGATCAACCTCGATTTCGCCGACGTCCGTTCGGTGATGGGCGAAATGGGCAAGGCAATGATGGGAACCGGCGAGGCGTCGGGCGACAATCGCGCGATCGAGGCCGCCGAAAAGGCGATCTCCAACCCGTTGCTCGACGGAGTCAGCATGAAGGGCGCCAAGGGCGTCATCATTTCGATCACCGGTGGCGAGGACATGCGTTTGATGGAAGTCGACGAGGCTGCCAGCCATATCAAGGAGCTGGTCGACCCCGACGCCAACATTATTTGGGGATCGGCGTTCAATAACGACCTTGGCGGCAAGATCCGCGTATCGGTGGTTGCCACGGGCATCGAGGCCGAGGCTCTCGTCCAGCCGACCCAGGGCAAGGTATTCACCTTCCCGACCGCGAGCCGGCCAGCGGCAACACCGGCCGCGGAGCCGGCCCCGGCGCCGATCGCCACCACCAGCGCTCCGCAGGATGAGGAAGAGCCGCTCGACCTTGGTGAGGACGAAGAGGTGACTGACGAGCTGCTTCTCGACAGCGAGGACATCCTCGCCGACCCAGTCCTGGGGACGCCGATCGCTCCGCCGGTAGACGAGGAAGAGATTGCGGAAATCGATGCGGACGAGATCAAGCCCGCCGCCGCGTCCGGAACGTTATTCGAGCGGATGTCGAACATCGCCAGGGGCGCGGCCCAGGCCAAAATCGATGAAGAGCCGACGCCGGGCTTCCGCCGCGAACCGCTCGACATCCCGCGCTTCCTCAATCGGCAGAATAATCAGTAACCACGGTTAAGCTGCGGCCCGGTTTGTCGCCGGGCCGCAACGTTCCGTCGCGCCGGCCCTTTCCATGACAGCTTTGCGAAAGCTTGGAGCCAGCATGAGAATAACATGCTGAAACGAGCTTTGGTGAATGCCTCAGTGGCCGCGCTGCTAATTGCCGGAACCTGCGTAACTTCATCCCCCGCAATTGCCCAGGCTGCCGCCGAGACCGCGGCGGACGCACTGTCGCGCAACATTCGCGTGCTGGCGGCATCCCCGCGCGACTTCAATGCATTGATCGGCGCCGGCAAGGCCGCGCTTGAGCTGGGCGACGTCCAGGCCGCTGCCGGCTTCTTCGGCCGGGCCGAAGAGGTCAATCCAAACGCCGCGGCGGCCAAGGTCGGGCTGGGCGCGGCGATGGCGCATATGGGCGACGCCGACGGCGCGATCTTCTACTTCAACCAGGCAAGCCGGCTTGGTGCTCAACCGATGGTGATGGCCGCCGATCGCGGCATGGCGCATGACCTGCAGGGCGACCTCAAGGCGGCTCAGGCGGACTATCGGTTGGCGATTGCATCGCTCGGGTCCGACGAGGCTCGCCGGCGGCTGGCGCTGAGCCTGGCGATCGGCCGCGACCGCAAGGGGGCGCTGGACACGATCCAGCCGCTGCTCAACCGGCGCGATGCGGCGGCTCAACGCACGCGGGCGTTCGTGCTGGCTCTGGTCGGCGACCAGATTGCCGCGGCGGAAGCGATCGAGGCAGTGATGCCGGGCGGGTCGGCCCGGTTCGCGCCCTTCTTCCGGTACCTTCCCAACCTCAGCACCACCGAAAAAGCTGCGGCGGTCCACCTCGGTATCTTCCCGGAAAATCCCGAAGAGCGAGTGGCGCTGGCGCAGGCCTCCAACAGCACCCCGGAACTTCCGGCCGCGCTGCGGGCCAACCAGCCTACCGTGTCGGTGCGTGGCCCGGCCGCGGACAGCGGCCGACCTTTGAGCCCGCCGGTTACGAAGCCGCAGCAGCCGGTCAAGCTGGCGTCGGCCGATCCGCCGCCGGTGAAAGCCGCACCTTCGCCAGCTTTCACGCTGCCGTCAGACAGGGTTGCCACGGCCTCCCCGTCTTTTAGCCTGCCGTCGGCCAATGGCGCCGCGCCGACGGCAATCAACCAGGCGCCTGTCGAGACCAAGGCGAAACCGGCCCAGCCCGAACCTCAGTTGGCCGCCGGGGAGGAAAGCGCTGCCGAAAGCAATTTGACCGGGATCGACAAGCTGCTGGCGACACTGGCGGAGGCGCCTCCCGCGCCTGAGCCGAAAGTGGAACCAAAGAAGCCGGCTGCCACCGCCTCCAACGACAAGGCAGTCAAGGCGGCCGCTGCCAAGAAAGCAGCCGAGAAGAAGGCGCGCGAGGAGAAGCTGGCCGCGGAAAAGAAGGCCAAGGAGGAGGCTGCCAGGCTCGGCGTTGCCGGAACCCATTGGGTCCAGCTGGCGGGTGGGTCCAACCAGGACCGCATGGCGATCGAATATCGGAAGCTGTCGGCCAAGGCCGGCAAGCTGCTCAAGTCGCGCGCTGGCTATGTCACCGGCGGCAAGGACTATTTCCGCCTGCTGGTCGGCCCGTTCGACAGCAAGAGCGAGTCCCAGGCGTTCGTCAACAAGCTTGAAAAGGAAGGCGTCGACGGCTTTAGCTGGACCCGCACACCGGCAAAGATCAAGATCGAGAAACTCTCCAAGACATGACCCTCCCCAAGGCCCTCGCCGCGCAGCCATCGCAATCGCGCGGACGGGCCTTCGCCGAGGAGGACCGGGCGCCGCGTGGGCCGCGAGACCTGTTCCAGCGCGACCGCGACCGAATCGTCCACTCCGTCGCCTTCCGTCGCCTGCGGCACAAGACGCAGGTGTTCGTCGCGCCCGACGGCGACCATTTCAGGGTCCGCCTGACCCATTCGATCGAAGTGGCGCAAATCGGGCGGACCATGGCCCGTGCGCTGGGGTTGAACGAGGATCTGACAGAAGCCCTGTGCCTGGCCCACGACCTGGGCCACCCGCCGTTTGGCCATGGCGGCGAGGAAGCGCTCGACGAAGCGCTGACCGACGCCGGCGGGTTCGACCATAATGGCCATACGCTGCGGCTCGTGACCTGCCTCGAAAATCCATATCCGGGGTTCGACGGCCTCAACCTGACTTGGGAGACGCTTGAGGGGCTGGCCAAGCATAATGGGCCGGTCGCCAAGCCCAAATGGGCGATGGCTGAAGCAAATGCGGCAGTCGACCTGGAACTTGGCAGCTGGCCCAGCCTGGAAGCGCAGGTTGCGGCGATCGCGGACGATATCGCTTACGACAATCATGACATCGACGACGGGTTGAGATCCGGCATCCTCAATCTCGACGCGCTGGTCAGCGAGCCGTTTGTCGCGCGTCACTGGGCCGACATCGAGCTGCGCCATCCCGGACTGGACCGGGGGAAGAAGCTGAAGGCACTGGTTCGCGACGGAATCGGATCGATGGTTGGCGACGTGCTGGAAGAAACCCGGCTTAGGGTGGTCGAATCGGGGGTCGAGACGATCGACGACATCCGCAATGCCGGACGTTCGCTAGTCGGCTTTTCGGCGCGGTTGGAGGACGAGGAGCGCAGCCTCAAGCGCCACCTTTATGCCAATCTTTACGATAGCGACGCCCTTCGGCCCATCCGCATCGAGGCGCAGCGGATCGTTGGCGACCTCGCGCAATTCTACCGCGATCATTCATCCGCCTTGCCAGCGGGCTGGCAGCGCGCGGAGGGAGAAGAGCAGCGGCTTCGGGGGATCGGCGACTATCTGGCGGGAATGACCGATCGCTTCGCAATTGCCCGCCACCAGGAACTCGTCGGACCGGTCAATCTACCTGACCGATTCTAACCTGTGCGCCATTGACTCTCCGGGTCGGTTTGGCTCCTTGATGAAGGCGAGGGGAGATTATTAGGTGGGTAAGCCTGTGCGTCCAAAACTCTCATGGTGGTATCTGGCTGCCAATGCGGTGGCGTTGGCCGGAATGTGGGCCTTTCTGGAAGATATCATCAAGGCGGACTGGGTTGCCTGGCTGTTGCCGCCCTTGTTCATGATCGCCTTCTTCGCGGTGTTGTGGCGGCTCAAATCGGGTAGCTTCGCGCGCGACCTGTCGTGGTTCTTGGCGCTGCTGGTGGTGGCGTTCGTGTCGATTTACGATGTGCTCGACCTGATCCTTGATCCGCTGATCCGGTCAGACTTGCTGATTGCGGCGGCGGCGCTGGTCGTGCTGGTCGGCATTTGGATGTCGTTGTCGGCGGTGATCGCGGTCGAAGAAGGCTGAGTTCAGCGCAACCAGGGATCGAAGTATCGGTCTTTTTTGCCGAAATCGGTAGTTTCGAATGACATGGCGGCGAAGCCATCGCCGTCGAGTGGCGTGAACACAGTGCCGTAAATGGAACGATAGCCGCCCGTGCCGAGTGTAACCCCGACCTCGCCGTGAACCTGGACCGGTTGAGACCCAAGCTCCTCGGCCGTCGGAGCGACATGCTCGCGCTTGCGGGCAGCCGCGGCCTCCAGCACCTTCTCCTTCTCTTCGTCCGACAGTCGGATTTCGGAAGGTAGCGGTGCGGACTGTTCGGGCGCGGCCGTTGCGACCGCTGGCGTCAGCAGCGCCGCAGCGAGGAACAGGCTTCGGATGAGGTGCATCGATAGTCCCCTACGCCACTGGAGATGCGCCCGGCAAGCTGTCGCGGCGGTGAACCGATGAACGCTTAGAATGGGCGCCTTGCCTCAACAGACTCCCAATCCACGTTAAATTTGGGTTATACGGAGCGCTGAGCGTGAAAAGGGGCAAGTCATGGTGCGAGCGGGGATCGCATTGATGGTGCTGGCTTTCGCGACGGCTCCTGCCGCCGCGGAGACCAATTGGGGCATCCGCGAACTTGGGAAGCCGGTCCAGCCGGCCAAGCCCGTCCAGTGGGGCAAGCTGAAGACGGCCAGTAGTGAACCTTTGCCCGCGGGCACCTGGGCGATGGAGCAACCTGCCGGCCGCGCGGTCGACATGGGCAGCGTCAGGCAAATCGGCTCGCAATGGGGCCAGGTGACAAGCACTTACCGCAGTCCCGAACATAACCGGCGCGTCGGCGGCGTCGCTAACAGTTATCATCTCCGCGGCAGGGCAATTGATATTGCGCGGCGTCCAGGCATCGCTCACTGGCAGATCGCGGCGGCCTATCGCACCGCGGGCTATTCCCTCGCGGAGTCGCTCGATGAGGGCGATCACAGCCATTTCGCCTTCGGGCCGCCCAAGCATAATCGCGCGCCGCAAGCGCAGATGGTGGCGGTCGCATCTGGCGAGAAGACCGAATGGCGGATCGTCTACGCGCCGCCGTCGTCGGCCGGCGGCAACTAGGGCTTTTATTTCCTAAAGTTGGCGAAGTGGCCATGAACCGCTAGAGCGCGCCGGATTCCTATTCGTTCGGTGAGCCAAATTGTCCCTATACGCCCGCTATTCCGCGCTGCTCGACGGCATTCTCGATGAATTGACCGACGCCGGCCAGCTGCCAGCCGGACTGAACCGCAAGTCGGTGGCGGTCGAGCCGCCGCGCGATCCGTCGCACGGCGACCTTGCGACTAATGCGGCGATGGTGCTGGCCAAGGGCGCCGGGACCAATCCGCGCGCGTTGGCGGAAGCGATCAAGCCGAAGCTCGAGGCGTTGCCCAGCGTTACCTCGGTCGAAATTGCCGGACCGGGATTCATCAATCTGCGCCTGGCAGACTCCAGCTGGCGCGATGAACTGGTGACGATCCTGTCGGAAGGCGACGAATATGGCCTATCGGACGTCGGCAACAATGAGCGGGTCAACGTCGAATATGTGTCGGCCAACCCGACCGGGCCGATGCATATGGGACATTGCCGCGGCGCGGTAGTTGGCGACGCGCTGGCCCGGCTGCTCGAGGCGGCGGGATTCCGGGTAACCAAGGAATATTATGTCAACGATGCCGGCTCGCAGGTCGATACGCTCGCCCGGTCGGCGCACCTCCGCTACCGCGAGGCGCTTGGCGAGGACATTGGCGAGATTCCCGAAGGTCTTTATCCGGGCGACTATCTAAAGCCGGTCGGGGTTTTGCTGGCGGGCGAATTCGGCGCCAGGTTCGTCGATGCGCCGGAAGCCGAATGGCTCGAGCAGTTCAAGGCCAAGACGGTTGCGGCGATGATCGAGCTCATCAGGCACGACCTTGGCCTGCTCAACATTCATCACGACATTTTTGCATCGGAAGCCGCGCTCCAGGCGTCGGGCAAAGTCGAACAGGCGATGGACAATCTCCGCGCCAAGGGGCTGGTCTATGAAGGGCAGCTGGAGCGGCCCAAAAGCCTTGATGAGCATGACGATTGGGAGCCGGTCGAGCTGACGCTGTTCAGGTCGAGCCAGTTCGGTGACGACCAGGACCGGCCGATGAAAAAGTCGGACGGATCATGGACCTATTTCGGCGCCGATGCCGCCTATCATTTGCAGAAGACCGAGAATGCCGACCATCTGGTCAACATCTGGGGCGCCGACCATGCCGGAACCGTCAAGCGGGTCCAGGCAGCGGTCACTGCGCTGACTGACGGCCGCGTCGACCTGGACGTCAAGATCATCCAGATGGTCAAGCTGCTCCGGGCCGGCGAGCCGATCAAGATGAGCAAGCGTGCCGGCAATTTCGTTACGCTGGCCGATGTTGTGCGCGAAGTCGGCAAGGATGTGGTCCGCTTCATGATGCTGACCAAGCGCGCTGACACGCCGCTCGATTTCGACTTCGCCAAGGTGGTCGAGGCGTCAAAGGACAATCCGGTATTCTACGTCCAATATGCCCATGCCCGGATCTGTTCGCTTAAGCGCAAGGCAGCCGAAGCCGGCGTTTCGCTCGGTAGCGAGGCAAATTTGTCTCTGCTCGACAGTGAAGAATTGGCACTGGTCAAGCTTGCCGCACAATATCCAAGGACGGTCGAGAGCGCGGCCATGGCCCATGAGCCTCACCGGATCGCCTTTTATCTCTATGACTTGGCGGCCGCTTTTCATGCGCTGTGGAATCGTGGAAACGACGATCCGGAGCGCCGCTTTCTCCTTGAAAATAATCCACAAATTTCTCGTAGCCGGCTGGAACTGGCGCAAGGAATTGGGCAGATTATCAGGAACGGCCTGGACCTGATGGGCGTGGAGGCCGCCGAGGAGATGCGATGATGGCCGATGCGGGGGTGGCACGGGATCCGGGACGACTGCCCTGGCTCGAACCCTACCGCGCGCCGCCACGCAAGACCTCGAACCGCAGCGCCGGCATGGCCGCGGCAATTGGTGCCATCGGGCTGGTGGCGGTCGTGACCCTGCTGATGCGCGATGTCTCGCTTTTTCCGACGGAGGAGCCAGCGGCGCCACAAGCCATTGTAGTGCTTCCGGCACCGGTCGAGATGCAGCCGCAAGTGGTCTTGCCGGCACTGTCCGCACCGCAACCGGTGATTGTTCCGGCGGCGCAGGCACCTGCCCCAGTACGTCGGACCAGGGCCAAGGTGCAGCGGCGGATCAAGGCGGTCCCGACTAGCGCCGCCTATCGCGAGGTTGTCGCCGAGCAAGCCGGAGAAGCGGCCGAGATCGAGCCCGTGACGTCGGATGCTGCCTCCGCAATCGCCGCGCTGCCGCCGCTGGCTGACCCGCTGCGGCCGACGGTCGACCCGACCGCCCAGGTGGTTCGCGGCAAGACCGTGCAACTGGGCGTATACAAGAGTCAGGGGCAGGCGGAAGCCGCGTGGCGAAGCGCCGTTCGCGACTATACCTACCTGGTAACCATGCCGAAGAGCATCGAGCCGATCTCGATCCGGTCGAAACGGTTCTACCGCCTGCAGCTCGGCACGCCTTCGAAGAAGCATGCGAAGCAGCTGTGCAGCAACCTGAAGTCGATCGGCCGTAGCTGCACGGTGGCCTAGCCTCCTCTCTCCCAAGGGGAATAGAGGATCGGTTGGAAAAATCTTCCCGGCCCCCTCCCATCTTAGCCGCGCGGCCCCTAGGATGCGCGAAGAGCGAGGGGAGAAGAGGAAAAGATGAGCGACGCGCAGGCATATGACGACCAGTCACTGCCCTGGCTGGAGGCTGTCGAGAATGAGGACGGTCCACGCGCCATCTCCGCCCGTAAGATGCTGGTCGCTTTGTTGCTGGTGCTGCTGGCCGGAGCGATCGTTGCCGGTACGATGTTCTGGATCGGCCGGCAAAACCCGGATGTGGGCGGCGCTCCCGAACTGATCCGAGCCGATCCCGGACCCTACAAGGTCAAGCCAAGCGACCCAGGCGGGCTCGACGTCGCAGGGGACAGCGAGACGGCCTATTCGACCAGCGCCGGAGAGGATCCGGATTCGGCACTCGATACGCGCAAGCTGCCGGAAGAAATGACGCCGTTGGCCGTCGAGACACCGCAGGCTGCGACGCCGCCCAAGCCGAAGGAACCGCCCAAGCCGGCGGCCAGTGCACCCGCTTCCGCTGCGGGGCCGTCGGGCCCGAAGATCCAGCTCGGCGCCTACGCCTCGACGGTAAAGGCCGACACCGCATGGAAGCTGCTTTCCGACCGCTTCCCGGAGGTGGCCGCGCTCAACAAGGCGGTGGAGACAGCGACGGTCGGCGGCAAGTCGGTTTATCGGCTGCGCGCATCGGGGTCGTCCGACCAGACCAAGGCAGCCTGCACCGCGCTGAAGGCGGCGGGCGAGAGCTGCCTACCGGTGAATTGATGCAGGCGGTCATCTACGGTCTCGCGGGCATGCAATTATTGGCGGAAGAGCGGGATTTTTTTCGCGATGCCAAGCCAGCGGGCTATATTTTGTTCAAGCGAAATATTGAGTCGCGAGAACAATTGCGCGCCCTGACAAATGAGCTTCGCGACCTTGAAGGTCATGACGAGGTGCCGATCCTGATCGACCAGGAGGGCGGGCGGGTAGCGCGGATGCGTCCCCCGGAATGGCCGGCCTTCCCGAGCGGCGAAATGTTCGACCGCCTCTACCAGCTGGCACCGTCGAGCGCGATCGAGGCTGCACGGGTCAACGCCCGGGCGCTGGGGCTGATGCTGAACGAGGTCGGGGTCAATATCGACTGCTTGCCGATGCTCGATGTCCGCCAGCCGGGCGCGACCGACATTGTCGGCGACCGGGCCCTGGGATCGGAACCGATGCAAGTCGCGGCGCTCGGCAGGGCGATCCTCGACGGGCTGGCGAGTGCAGGCGCATTAGGCGTGATCAAGCATATCCCCGGCCATGGCCGGGCGCTGGTCGACAGCCACCACGAGCTGCCGATCGTCGAGGCCAGCGAGGAGGAGCTGGCAATCGACCTCGAGCCGTTCGAACGGCTGCGCGACGCGGCGATGGGGATGACCAGCCATTTGCTTTACACCGCATGGGACAAGGAGCACCCGGCGTCACAATCGCCGTTCGTCATCCACGAAATCATCCGCCAGCGGATCGGCTTCGACGGTTTCCTGATGAGCGACGATATCGGCATGGAAGCGCTTGGCGGCGATCATGGGTCGCGCGCGGCCGCCTGCGTTGCCGCGGGCTGCGATGTGGCGCTGCATTGCGACGGAAAGATGGAGAATATGCTGCTGGTTGCCAAGGCGGTCGGCGAGATTTCGCCGGATGGCGCGGCGCGGTTGGCGCGGGCGATGGCGATGCGCTTCACGCCCGACGACGAAATGGATTTTGCCGAGGCGCTCGCTAAGCGCGATGCGCTGCTGGCGCTGGTTTAGCCGGCCGATTGCCCAGCGAGATCGCGGCGCCAGACACGAAGCTGGACCCAAAGCCCGGCAAGCAATACCAGCGGCACGCAATGTGTGGCGACGAGGTTGGGCGCCGAAAACGCCAGCATCGCAACAATTCGTTCGGCCCAGTCCAGCTCGGCCCAATGGGCGTAGAGAATGATTGCAAATCCGATGCTGACCAACGCCATGTCATAGCCGAAGCTATAGGGGAGGACGAGAAAGGTCGCGGTAGCAACGGGGAATGCCAGGTCACTTAGGCTTGCAGCCCGGAACTGCCACAAGATCAGCAACGCGGCGATGGCGACGGCCGCTTGCGCCAGCCATTCGAGGCCCGTGTGGCGGAGCGCGACATAGGCCGAAGGCATGACGTTGAAATAGGCGGCGTCGAACCCCGTCCGCAGGACCAGCGCCTGGGTTTTCAGGCCTTCGTGCAGGAAGGCGGACCCCAGGCCGAATATCCATTCCGACACCAGCAAAAGGAGGACCGTCACCGCCAGTGCGATGAAGATTTGGCGAAACCGTTTCTTTACCGCCATTGCCGCCGCCAAGAGGATGCCGAGATGCGGCTTCATCGTGAGGAAGCCAGCGGCGACGCCCGATCCGCGCATAGCGAACAGAAAGAGGGCCGACGTAACGAGCCCGAATTGGCCATAGGGTATCCTTGCCAGCGAAGGCACGAGGAGCACGAGCCAGGGGCTGAAGGGAACGAAGGGCTTTGACGCGCGGTAGAGTAGAATCGACCCTCCGGCGGCCCAGACAAAGAGCGCTATCGGATAAGGCAAGAAGGCCAGCATTGCGCCCAGAAGGAGGGTATGCGGGGGATAGGAGTAATTCTGGAATGCCGTCGCGCCGAAGCCGCGAATGGCTTCGCGATAGGCAGCGTTATCGTAAACGTTCAGGCCATCCAGCGCGAGCTTTCCACCAAACCATTGATTGGAAAAATCCCTTCCCCACAACATTCCGGCCCGCGAGACGAAATGGCCGTCGAGGGCCAAAATGTCGGCGTAACTGAACAGCAGCCAGGGGAGGGCGTTAATGCCGAACAGCAAGATCCAGACGATTCTTGGGATCCTGCCGGGCCCGACACGCACAAACTCGCTCAATGCGCCCCCTTAATTTCATTGACCGCGTCAACTTAACGAGCTTCTGGCCTCGCGCAACTCAGCGAAATTCCCGGCCGATGATAGTTGGATTCTCGCCATCTTCGGCTAATCTCCATCCATGGGGGATGAGGAACAACTGTTCATTGCGCCGGTACGCGACGACGATGCGCTGAACCTGAGCCTCGACGGCTGGGAGGGGCCGCTCGACCTGCTTTTGAACCTGGCGCGGCAACAGAAGGTCGATCTCCACCAAATCTCGATCCTGGCGCTAGTCGAGCAATATCTTGCCTATATCGAGGGCGCCCGGACGCTGCGGCTGGAGATTGCCGCCGATTATCTCGTGATGGCCGCGTGGCTGGCCTACCTCAAGAGCTGCCTATTGCTGCCGAAGGATCCGACGGTCGATCCGTCGCCGGAAGAATTGGCGCTCAGGCTTCAGCTCAGGCTGCAGCGGCTGGATGCGATGCGCGATGCCGGTGCCCGGCTGATGGGCCGCGACCGCCTGGGCCGCGACGTGTTTGGCCGCGGCGCGCCAGAGGGCCTGAAACTGGTGCGCAGGTCGGCATGGCAGGCGACAGCTTTCGACCTTTATGCTGCCTACGGCCGCGTCAAGGCGCGCACCGCGCCGGCAATGCATGTCGTCGCCCACCGCGCGGTGATGACGCTTGAGGATGCGATTCAGCGAGTGGCGGCGTTGATCGGCCAGGCGCTCGACTGGACCACGCTGGAGGCGTTCCTGCCGGCGACGGCCGATCCGCAGTATCGCAAGTCGGCGTTGGCCAGCAGCTTCGTCGCCGCGCTGGAGCTCGCGCGGCAGGGCCGGCTCGAGCTTGAGCAGGACGGCGCGTTCGCCGAGCTGCTGGTGCGTAGGGCGGCCTAAATGGACGAATTCATCCGGGCGGTCGAAGCGGCAGTGTTCGCCAGTGACGAGCCGCTGACGGTAGAGGACATTGCCGCCTATGCCGGGGAGGGCGACGTCCCGGCCGCGCTTCGGACCTTGGCCGAGCGCTACGCCGGACATGGGGTCGAGTTGGTCGAGCGCGGCGAGCGCTGGCATTTTCAGACCGCGCCGGACCTTGCCCATATTCTTCGACGGACGCGGGAGGACTCGCGCCGCCTGTCGCGAGCGGCGACCGAGACGCTGGCAATCATTGCCTATCATGAGCCGGTCAGCCGCGCGGAGATCGAGGCAATCCGCGGCGTGCAGATCAGCAAGGGCACGCTCGACGTGCTGATGGAGGCTGGCTGGGTCAAGACGGCAGGGCGGCGCGAGGCACCGGGGCGGCCACTGCTTTACGCGACGACGCCCGATTTCCTGACCCACTTCGGGCTTGGATCGCGGCGCGACCTTCCCGGGATCGACGACCTGAAGGCCGCCGGCCTGCTCGACCCCCTCGAAGAAAGCTTGTTTCAGCTTCAGCTAGAAACTGACGGCGAAGAAGACTAACTAGGCGTCAAATTTCCCCTTACCGGAGTTCCCTCATGGGCGGTTTCAGCATTTGGCATATCCTGATCTTGGCGGTCCTCGTCCTGCTGCTTTTCGGTGGCAATCGCTTCTCGGCGATGATGGGCGACGTCGCCAAGGGGCTCAAAAGTTTCAAGCAGGGACTCAGCGACGAAGACAAGCCGGCCGAGCCCAAGCAGATCCCGCCTCAGCAGCCGATCGACGTCACGCCGCGCGCGGCCGAGCCGACGGCGCCGCCGCCGGCTGACGACCAGACGCGCGGCTAAGCGCCGCACGCTCGCCGATGTTCGGCGTCGACACTTCCGAGCTGCTAGTCGTGGCAGTGGTGGCCCTATTGTTCATCGGGCCCAAGGAACTGCCGCGGGTGATGATGAAGGTCGGTCGGTGGATCGGCCAGTTGCGCGGCTATGCCCGCCATTTCACGGCCGGGATCGAGAATGTAATCCGCGAGGCCGAGCTCGAGGAAATGGAAAAGAAGTGGCGTGAGGAGAACGAGCGGATCCTCGCCGAATTTCCGGCCGACCGGCTCTACCCCGAGCCGGTACCGGTGATGACCGAGCTGCCGCCCGAAGGCGAGCAGCCCGATTTGCCGCTCGAGGCGCCGGCCGCGCCCGACGATGATCCGACCCCACCCGAAGAGCGTCCGCTGCCATGATCAGCGATATCGACGATACCAAGGCGCCGCTGCTGGACCATCTGATCGAGCTGAGGCGACGGCTGCTATGGTGCGTTGCGACGCTGCTCGGCGGATTCTTCATCTGCCTCTATTTCGCCAAGCCGATCTTCGCCGTACTGGTCCAGCCGCTACTCGCCGCGGGCCAGGGCAAGCTCATCTACACTGACATCTTCGAGGCGTTCTTCGTCGAGGTGAAGGTCGCCTTCTTTGCCGCGCTGATGATCAGTTTCCCGGTGCTGGCGACGCAGATCTGGAGGTTCGTCGCGCCAGGTCTCTACGCCAAGGAAAAGAAGGCGTTCCTGCCCTTCCTGCTGATGACGCCCTTTTTCTTCATTGCCGGGGCCAGCTTTGCCTATTTCGTGGCGATGCCCTGGGCATTGAAGTTCCTGCTTGGGTTCGAGGGCAATGTAGGCGGAGTGACGCAAGAGGCGCTTCCGGCGATTGGCAACTATCTGAATTTCGTCACCCGCTTCCTGTTCGGGTTCGGCGTCGCCTTCCTGACGCCGGTGCTGCTGATGGTGCTGGAGCGTGCAGGGATAGTCACCCGCGAGCAGCTGGCCAAGTCGCGTCGCTACGCGATCGTCGTCGCCGCGGCGGCGTCGGCGGTGCTGACTCCGCCCGACGTCGTGTCGATGCTGCTGCTGCTGGTGCCGCTTTACGCGCTGTACGAGTTTGCCATTCTCGCCATCCGCATCACCCATTGGCGTGCGGCCAGGCGGGCACAGGCGACTTCGGTTGCTGCTGATGAAAATGTGGGCCCGAATACGCCACCGGGGGGGGGGAGGGTTGGCGAATCCGGGCCCATTTCGTCGGATAGCGAGAGCGGGGGGGCAAAAGGTCACTATCCAAAGGCTTAAACGTCCCTTTTTCCCCGTCGGTTCCCGCTCAGGAAAAATTTATTTGGCGGTTCGTCGCATTCTGCGGTGGTGCGCCGGTCAAGCGTTCGGAAATACCGGCAAAGTGACGGCATAACGCCCAAGTTTTCGGTCGAGCGGGGAACGCAGCTGCCGGGCCAGGCCTTCGACAATCCGCTCGAACTGGTTCTTGGCGACATCGTCGGGATCGCCTTCCGGCACCAGCACCGATGAGGCGATGGCCAGCGTCGCGGTCAGTTCGTCATCCCGGTCGAGGCTGATTTCCACCACGTCGTCGGGATGACGGAGCATGGCGAATTCGACAATTTCGGTGATCAGGAAGGCGGCCGCCACCGCGACATCCTGGGTGGTCGACGGCGCATCCAGGCTGAGCTCGATCCGCATGGCTCGCGCCTCGACCGGGGCGCTGGAACGAAGGTCGGCAGCAAGCTCCGTAATCAGCGGACGCAGGGCGATGCCGCGATTTTCCTCAAGCTCGGCATAATGATGGCGGTGGACCACGGACAGCGCATCGACTCGTCGGCCGATGGCAGAATATGCCGCCTTGGCCTCCGGCTTGGCGGCACTGCGTCCGTGAATGCTGAGCAGCGAAGCCACGACCTGGAGGTTGTTCTTGACCCGGTGATGGACCTCGCGAACCAGCCTGCGCTGCCCATCCAATGCGTCGAGGGCCTCGCGCTCGGCACCTTCGATCCGGCCCACCGCCCGTTCAAAGGCGTTCGACAAATCCTGGATTTCGGATGCCACGCCATATTTGCTCGGAAGCTCCAGCCCTCCCGCGTCAGGCTCATATTCGATCACCGCGCGCTGCAAGCGGGCCAAGGGCGCTAGCAGCAGCCGCCGCACCAGCAGCCAGCTGAGCAGGGTTGCAGCCACCCACATCAGCAAGGGCAGAAGCATCACCAGCAAGTCGATGAGGGTGGTTCGCTCGATCATGGTGACCGCTCGAAGCTGAAGCTGGCCCCGGCCGATTTCATATCGCCGGTCAAGTGCCTGGTCGCGTTCCCCAGTCACTGAAGGAGGTGCGATTATCTCCATCGTATGGGCACTGTCGCCGATGGTCAGGACCTTGAGCCCGTCAGTCACGTCATCCGCCGCCTTGCGAAGCTCATCGCGTGTCAGGACGCCTGTTGCATTCCCGCCGATCAGGCCGACGCGATAGACCAGCAGATTCTGGGGCGAGACCCACATGCGGATATCGCCTGGCGCGACGAGCAGGTCGTTTCGTTCCGGCCTATACTGGCCGATCGAGCAGACCGTCAGCCCATCCGGGTCGCGGATGCGGAATTGCCGGGCCACGGTAGGCGCGATCGCCAACGATCGGGCGGACACCGCGCACGGATCGGTGGCGCCCGATGCCAGAGCGCCATTGGCGGCTATGCGAAGTGCCAGGGCGTTGCGCGCAATCAGGCTTTCAACGGCCTGATAGGCGGCCGACGCCTGCTGATCGGCGCGCTGGACCAGCGCGCTATTCGTTTCCCGAATATTTTGCTGGGTAACCCAGGCAAGGACGAGTCCGAGCGGCAGCAGCGCCGCGGTCAGGAATAGCAGGAGGATGGCGCCAGTCGGCCAGCGATGGAAAATGGACCGGCGTTCCATCAGGCAGCAGCGGTCCCGGCGCCCTTGTCAGTCCAGCTTGCGCAGCAGGTCGAGAAAATCGCGCGGCACTTCCTCGCGCAGCATGTCGTCATAGACCGTGCGAAGCGCCCGCCCGACCGTTCCCGAACGGTCCTTGCGAGTTTTCCTGTCGAGACTAGCGGGTTTTGAAGAACCGCGGCCGCCGCTGGCTTTTGTGCTCCCACTCAAACTCTCGTCCCCCTCGAGCGCAAGCAAATGCGCCGGATCCTTCCACATTGAACACGCGGCGCACAGCCATCCGCCACCCCGGAGGTACTGGGGGAGGCAAACGCACCTATCGGCCACGCGCGCCGTTCGTCAATCGGCCTGCACAACACAGTGCCGAATTGGGAGAGGAAACCAAATCGCCCATGCTTTGTTCCACCTCACGCAAACTGGGGCGAAGGGTGTTGCGCTACTGTAACGGCGCGATCCAATGGTCGACAGGGTTGCACCAATGAGGCGTCCCGCCCAAAACGGGCGCGAAACGATCGAAGGATCAAGGGGAGTCACCATTTATGTCGCTGGGCCAGGAACTCGCTCCGCATCTTCCATTTCTCCGCCGCTATGCGCGCGCCCTAACCGGCAGTCAGCAGCATGGCGATGCGTTCGTTCGCGCGGCGCTGGAAACCATCGTCGCCAAACCCGATGAATTTCCGCGCGATGTCGATCCCAGGTTGGGACTCTACCGCACCTTCCATGCCATCTGGTCGACCGCCAATGTCGAGGAGGGCGAGGAGCCTTCGTTCGAGCTCGGCGGCGCCGAGGGCATCGCCCAGGCGCGGCTGTCGCGGATCACCCCTTTGTCGCGCCAGGCACTGCTGTTGACCAGCCTGGAAGGTTTCTCGCGGGAGGATGCCGGCTATCTCATCGATGCATCTTCCAACGACGTCGACAGCCTGGTCGCCGAGGCGATGGCCGAGATTGAGCGCCAGACCCACGCGGATGTGCTGATCATCGAGGATGAGCCGATCATCGCGATGGATATTGAATCGATCGTTCGTGACCTCGGTCACAACGTTACCGGCGTGGCCGTGACCCGCGACGAAGCGATCGTCCAGGCACGCAAGGCACCGCCGGGTCTGGTGCTGGCCGACATTCAGCTTGCCGACGACAGCAGCGGCATCGACGCGGTGAAGGATATTTTGTCGGAATTTTCGGTGCCGGTAATTTTCATCACCGCCTTCCCGGAACGGCTGCTGACCGGAACCCGGCCCGAGCCGACGTTTCTCATCACCAAGCCGTTCCAGCGGTCGACCGTCAAGGCAGCGATCAGCCAGGCGCTTTTTTTCGACGCAGCGACGGTCCCCGCCGCCTGATTTCAGGGCAAACCGGAGGTCTCCCTGAAATCGTCAGGGAACAGGCCGTGGCGCTGCGTCGTTACGGCTGAAACGATTTCCTGACAGGGGTACACATGACCAACGGTTCGCCGGAACATCTGACGACCACCGAAGCACGGGCCGGAACAACGCCCCACGTGACGCGCGTGGTGCTTGGCGTGAGCTTGCTGCTCGTCATCGCGATATTCGCGCTGATATTGTTCATCGCGCGGTGACATCTACATTTATGTGTAACAACGATGCTTATGATGAGGCGGGTTCGGACAAAGCCGCCGAGGTCCAGACGGGGCGGAATTCTGTGAGCGACGACGACGATCAAGAATTGGAAGCCGAACGCCCCGAGCCGGTGCCGCTGCCGGATGACGAGTTCAAGGAACAGTTGGGCCAGGTCATCCCGCACCTCAGGGCATTTGGCCGGTCGCTATCGGGAAGCCGCGATTTGGCCGACGATTTGGTGCAGGAGACGCTTCTCAAGGCGTGGGCGGCCCGAAAGCGATTCCAGGCGGGGACCAACATGCGCGCCTGGACCTTCATCATCCTTCGCAACCTCTTCCTGAGCCAGATGCGCCGCGCCCGATTCAAGGGCGAATGGGATGACATCACCGCCGCCAAGATTCTCGCGGCCCCGGCCAGCCAGGACAAGCATGTCGAGCTTGGCGACATGCAGCGCGCGCTGCTGCACTTGCCGCAACCGCAGCGCGAGGCGCTGATCCTGGTTGGGGCGGGCGGGTTCGCCTATGAGGAGGCCGCCGACATCTGCGGCTGCGCGGTCGGCACGATCAAAAGCCGGGTTGCGCGCGGGCGGGTGGCGCTGGAGGCGCTGCTTAGTGGTGGCAAATTGCCGTCTCGCCGGCAGCACAAGACCGACCCCGACAAATCGGCGCTTCAGGAGATTATGAACGAGGTCGACGAGCTTAGCCGCGATCGCGGCTGATCGTCACCGGAGCTTGGCAAGCAATTCTTCGAACTTGCGGGCAGTCTCGTCCGCCTCCGGCTCGAAGACGCGCCTAAGCGCTGCCGCCAGGGCGGCCTGTGTCGGGGTCATTTCGGTCCAGATCGCACTATAGCTCTTCGAACCATTTGCCCTCGTCGCAATGGGACGTTCGACATTCATATGTATGTCAAATGCTTGAATCGCCCAGCGGTTTCGCGACTCGTCGAAATCGGCCAAGAACTGTCGCATGGTGGTGACACAAATTGCGGCGAACCGAAGCGACGCCCTGAAGCGGGCGGAAAACCATGCGCCGTTCTTGCGCTCCGCAATGGCCGCTTTCCCGGATCTCGTCAGCGGCTTCGCGGCAGAAGGCAGCGATGCGGCTGTCGCCAAGGCGCTGGAGATGCCGGGCGAAACCGTCGGCGAGCGACTGCGGCGGCGGCGGCACGCATTGGCGTTGGCAGTGGCATTGGCCGACCTCAGCGGCGAACAACCGCTTGAATGGGTCACGGCCAAGCTGTCCGATTTCGCCGATGCGGCAATGGACGAAGCGCTGCGTACGGCAATGCTGGAACGGATGCCGGAGGACGAGCCGCGCGGGCTCGCCATCCTGGCGCTGGGCAAGCTTGGCAGCCGCGAACTCAACTATTCGTCGGATGTCGACCTGGTCATGCTGTTCGACCCGGAGACCCTGCCGCGGCGGCCGCGGGACGAGCCTGGCGAGGCGGCGGTGCGCTATGGCCGGCGGTTCATCGAGCTGATGCAGCAGCGGACCCATGACGGCTATGTCGCCCGCGTTGACATGCGCCTGAGGCCGTCGCCAGAAGTCACGCCCATTGCACTGCCGGTCGATGCCGCGATCAGCTATTATGAAAGCTCGGCCCTGCCGTGGGAAAGGGCGGCCTTTATTCGTGCCCGGGCGGCAGCCGGCGATATTCGGCTCGGCCAACAATTTCTGGGGGAGATCAAGCCATTCATCTGGCGCCGGGCGCTGGATTTTGGCGCGATTCAGGAGATCCGCGACATCTCGCTCAGGATCCGCGATCACTATGCTCAGGGACAGGCATTCGGTCCCGGGTTCGATCTGAAGCGCGGGCGGGGCGGGATTCGCGAGGCGGAGTTTTTCACGCAGGTACAGCAGCTTATTCATGGCGGTCGCGAGCCAGAGCTGCGTGCGCCGGCGACGCTCGACGCATTGGACGTGCTTTCCAAATCCGGGCGGCTGGAAGCGGATGTGGCCGGAGCGCTCGCGGATGCCTATCGCGCCCTCCGTACCGTCGAGCATCGCGTCCAGATGATCGAAGATCGGCAGGAACATCGCCTGCCAAGCGATCCTGCTGCACTCGAGGCCGTGGCACAATTGGACGGTAGGGGCGGCGCCGAGGAATTGCTGGCGATGCTGGCGCCGCGGGTCGAGGCGGTCGGCGTCCAGTTCGACGGCCTGGTGTCCGACCGGGAGGAGCGCTTATCCAACGACCCCGATATCCTTCGCCGCGAGCTAGGCGAAATGGGCTTCAAGGAGGTCGATGAGGCGTTCCGGCGGGTAAGTGACTGGCGGTCGGGCCGAGCGCGGTCGCTGCGATCTCCGGCGGCCCTGTCGGCGTTCGAGTCGATGCTTCCGACACTGATGAAGGCGGTCGCTGCGGGCCCCGACCCGATCAGCGCGCTCAACCGGTTCGGCGATATCATCGACAAATTATCAAGCGGCGTGAATTTATATCGGCTGCTCGGGGCGCGGCCGAAGCTGGCCGACCTGTTAGCGCTGATCCTTACCCATGCACCGCCATTGGCCGAGCAACTCGGCCGGCGGCCAACCCTGCTCGACGGGCTGATCGATGAATCCAGTTTTGCGCCGCCGCCCGATGCCGGGGCCCTCGCCGATCGGTTCCTCAAGGCGGTTCGTGACGAACCTTTCGACCTGGCGCTCGACCGCATCCGCCGGATGGTCGGCGAACGGCGCTTCGCGCTTGGCGTGCAATTGCTGGCAGCGCATCGCGACCCGATCGTCATCGCCGAAGGCTATAGCGACCTCGCCGAAGCGGCGATCGTCGCCCTGTCGGAAGTCGTAACTCAGGAGTTTGAAAAGACTCATGGCCGCGTGCCCGGCGGGGAACTGGTGGTTCTCGGCCTAGGCCGGCTCGGCGGGCGCGCTTTGACCCATGCCAGCGACCTCGACCTCATCTATTTGTTCGATGCGCCCGACGGCGCCCAGTCGGACGGAGCCAAGGCGCTTCCGGCAACCGACTATTATAATCGCCTGGCCAGCCGCATTGGCGCGGCGCTGGGCACCCCGACCGCCGCCGGGCCTCTGTATGATGTCGATACGCGTCTTCGTCCGCAGGGCGCGCAGGGCATGCTGGCGGTCAGCATGGCGGCGTTCGACCATTACCAGCGTCATGAGGCCTGGACCTGGGAGCATATGGCGTTGTGCCGTGCCCGGCCTCTGACCGGATCCGAGGAAATCAAGGCAAACGTCAGGAAACGGATCTGCGATATACTGAGAGCGCCGGCCGACCCGGTGAAGGTCCGCGCGGATGCGGTCGCGATGCGTGAGGAAATGGCGCGGCACAAGCCTCCGGCCGGCGCGCTCGACATCAAGTTAGGCGAGGGCGGCCTGGTCGATTTGGAATTTGCGGTCCACACGCTTCAGCTCACCACCCATGTCGGGCTCGACCCGCGGCTTGAGGTGGCGCTCGAGGCGCTGGTGCAGGCAGGACGGGTCGATGCGGGCGCGGACCCCGACCTCAGGCTGCTGTCGCGCTTGCTGGTGGTCCTGCGGCTGGTTGGCACCAAGGCGATGGAACCGGCTGAACAGTCGCGAACGCTGGTGGCCTCGCTGTGTGGATTTGAGGATTGGGCATCCCTGCTTGCGGCGGTCGACGTGGCGCGGCAGAGGGTCGCTGCGCGCTGGGCGGCAGTCAAAGGGAGTGATTCATGATCAATGAAGGCGACAAGGTTCCGGCACTGAAGACCAAGCTGTCCGACGGGACCGAGCTCGACCTGTCATCGCCCGGCCGTCCGCTAGTGCTTTACTTCTATCCCAAGGACGACACGTCGGGCTGCACTCGCGAAGCCCAGGATTTCACCTCACTGGCCGGCAATTTCGCCAAAGCCGGGGTGCAGGTGGTTGGCCTGTCGCGCGACCCGATGAAGAAGCACGACAAGTTCATCGCCAAATATGAGCTGAAGGTGCCGCTCGCCTCGGACGAGGACGGAGCGATCAGCGATGCCTTCGGCACGTGGGTCGAAAAGTCGATGTACGGCCGCAAATATATGGGGATGGAGCGATCGACTTTTTTGATCGGCAAGGATGGGCGGGTGGCCAAGGCCTGGCGCAAGGTCAAAGTGCCGAACCATGCGGCCGAGGTGCTGAAGGCGGTTAGCTAAGCCAGGAACGAATCTCGACGCCTTTGGACCGCCGCAGCTCGGCCTGGGCCAGCCGGACGGCGTGGAACGCCAGTGACAGCATCGTCCAGGTCGCTACGGCGACGATACCGATGTCGGGCCGGCTGAACAGCATGGCGACGAACAGGATCACCATGTTCGGGTTGCGCCGGGCTCCGATCAGCCGGAAGTCCGAGTCCAGCCGATGCCAGACATGAACGTGGAATCCGTGGCGCTTGATGAACCCGCGCTCGATGAGCCTGTCGACGACGTAGCCCAGCACAAGCGCCGTCAAGGTGAGAGTCAGTACTGGGCGGGAAAGCGCTAGATTCCAGCTGATTAGGCCATATACCCAAGCCGCCCACCAGAACGGTGGATGGATCAGGTCGATCCGATGGTCGAACCGGCTGCCGGCCTTGGTCGACGTGATGGTGCAGCGGGCAAGCTTTCCGTCGACGGTGTCGAGCACCATGAAAACGAGCGCGAAAGCCATTCCGAGCCAGTAGCTGCCAAACCAGAAGCAGAGGGTGGCAGCGATGCAGTTCGCAAGACCGATGGCAGTGACCAGGTTGGGCGGCATCCCGAGCGACGCGGCGATACGGGTCAGAACCAGCGCCCATTCCGGCCAGAGATATTTGGTGAGCAGGTCGGTGACGCCCTTGTAGGCGCCGAAATAGGTTTCGCGCTCGACCGCTCTAACGGTCGACGGATCGAGCCGCATCACTGTCGGGTGGACGCGCTTGCGCAGGCCTCGGTTATAGAGCGTGAATCGGTCGTCGATAGCGACCCGCTGGATCGAGAGATCGGCCGGCATCGGCTCTCCCCGCATCGCGGTCTCGACCGGCTCGCGTTGGGCCGGGTCGGCAAGTTTGGCGAGTATCGGGATGCCGTCGCGGACCAGCAGCATCGGCGGTTGCTCCTGCGCATAGGCCAGCAGCAATGGGTCGACGATATAGTCGTCGTTGGCGAGGATCAGCCCCTCCGTGCCAGGCTTGGCCGAAGGCGCCAGGATGGTGCGCGAAATTCGCCGCGTCCTTTCCCGGTTGGTCATTCCCCAGATGGACGTCGGATTGGCGCCGACAGAGATGACATCGACCATCAACATGCCTTTGAAAATGCGGCGGTTGCGTAGGCGGTGAAAACGCCATTTGCAATCGCCGCGCGTTCGACCCTAAGCGCTGCTCATGGCGCTAGTTGCCTTTACCAATGCCCTGCCTGCCGATTTTCGGCTGACCGTCGCCGACGTCGGCTCGGCTGGCGGGTTACAGGGCCGCTGGCGTGCCGTACGGCCGTGGATCGAAGCGATGCTGTTCGAACCGCGCGAAGGCGGTGCAGTCCGCCGGGAGGGTCAAGACACCATCTATCCGACAGCGCTCGGCGCGGCGCCAGGCCGGGCAACACTGAACATCACCGCGCTGGCCAACATGTCGTCAACCCTGACGCCAAATGCCGCACTGCTGGCGGGTTTCCGCAAGAAGGGCGAAGATGTCGAAATTGTCGATCATCTAGAGATGGCCGTCGACACACTGGACCGGATTTGCGCCAAGGACGGCAGGTTGGTCGACGCGATCAAGGTCGACACGCAGGGCAGCGAGCTCACGATCCTTGACGGTGCCGAGCAGGCCTTGGCGGAAACGGTCCTTCTGGCCGAAGTCGAACTGTCCTTCCTCCCGCGCTATCATGACCAGGCCCTGGCGGAAGATGTGCTGCCCTATATGGCGGCGAGAGGCTTCGACCTGATCGAACTGCACCGGCCCAAGCGATATCGGGCGAAGAACCGATCGAACGTCGTCAGCCCGGGCATGGGCGGCGATCAGAAGAGCGGCCGCGTCGCTTATGCCGACGGCATCTTCTTCATCCGCGAGGACCGGCTGCTTGGCAGGCTGGCAGCGATGAGTGCGAACGAAGCCGAGACGGCTTCGCTCAAGGCCATGCTGTTGCTTCTGATCTATGCCAAGCCCGACATGGCAGCGCGCCTGTTCGACCTGGCATCAGACTATTTTGAACCGGCGCGACGGGGCGAGCTCGAAGCATTGTTTCGCTCGCTCGCCAGGCGGTCGATCGGAGAGAAGGTGGCGCGCCGGATCTCCAAGTTTCTTGGCCGTCGTGCCTGACCGTTCACCGAGGGTCCTCTTCGGCGGGCCGGGAGAGCCGCCGCGACTGCTCAGGAACGATCTTCAGGAGCGCGTGGAAGCGGTGCCGGCGGGCGGAAAGATTGCCTGGTCCACCTATTATTTCCGAGATCGCGCGCTGGCCCAATCGCTGATCGAAGCCAGCGATCGCGGTGTCATGGTGACGCTTCGCATCGAAGGCGATCCCCGCTTCCCTGAGGTCAATGAGGCCGTCATCGCCATGCTTGAGCAACACGGCCTCGGCGGCGGGCTAAAGATCCACCGGCCGCCGCATCGATGGCCGGAGAGACGCTACGGTTATTGGCACAGCAAAATCTATTGCTTTTCCCATCCGGTCCCGACGGCATTGATCGGATCTTTCAACCCGTCCGGCGACGAGCCTGAGGATGAGGGAATCTTGGCCTCGATCGGTGACCAGGACCGCGGCCATAACCTGCTGGTTGCGTTCGAGGGCAACCGGGCATTTCTGGCGCTTGGCAAGCGGGTACGGCAGATCGGCGGCCGGTTCGCCCGGTTCGATCCCCTGCAGAACCGCCCGATCCGGCTCGGTGCATCGACCGTATGGACATACCCGCGCTTGTGGCCGGGGCTCATCGATCATCAGCTCAAAAGTCTTGGCCGAGGCGATCGGGTGCGGGGGGCGATCTCCCACCTCAAACATGGCCGGCTGGCGGAGCAGCTGGCCGCGGGGGCAAAGCGCGGCGTGTCGATCGAGTTGCTGTTGCACGATACGGAGCGACGCGTCCCGGAGGAGGTTGTCGCCGAGCTGGCGGCCGCGGGGGTGATCGCAAGGCGCTACGCCCGCCCGGACAGCCTGCCACTGCACTCCAAGTTTTTGATCGTCGATGAAGGCGGGTCGCGAAATGCCTGGTTCGGCAGCTTCAATTACAACCAGCGGTCCTACCGGCATAATCATGAGGTACTTGTCGAAACGCGGGATCCCAACATCCTCTGCGCCCTTGTGGATCGTTTCGACGAGATAGCGGCGGAAGTCGGGCGCTCCCGGTAGAAAACTGGGGCGGACGCAAAGGAGGGTAAGCGTCCGCCCGGGGCAATTTGAGCGCTTACGCTGCGCGCGCTCGCAAGCGGCGGCTGGGGGCCACCGGGTTCAAAACGCTTTTCGCGCAAAAACGCTGCAATTTGGGCAATTCCGGACGAACTCAGGACTCAGGCCGGTGACGCGGTTGCCTTTTCCAGGGCCAGTTTTTCCCTGTTTCTTTCGGCTAGTGCGGCTCGTTCGGCCAATAACGTCCAGGCCGCTTCCGAGCGGCGGCAACGGTTCGCCACATTGGACAACGTTGCCGCCTCGGCATCTTCACGCGCCTGTTCCGCCCGATCGAGGTAGAACTTCAGCATGTTGGAGATTGCCATGCCGGAGCTTACTCGCCCTGCGACGCAGCTTGGTCTTCGAGCTTCAGGTTGACGGCGCTCATCTTGCCGCGCCGATCCTGTTCCATGTCAAAAGACAGGCGCTGGTCCTGGCGCAGCGTTTGCAGGCCGGCGCGCTCTACCGCGGTGATGTGGACGAACGCGTCGGTTTCACCATTGTCAGGCTGGATAAATCCATAGCCTTTGGATTCGTTGAAAAATTTTACGGTGCCGATCGGCATTTCAATATTCCTTCTGTGGGGGAGACCGGATGTCGGTTCCCGGATGCTAAGAGTAGCGAGATAGAAGGAAAGAGGAGCCGCAAAGCGCCAAAGACCGTCAATTTGCGACTGGTAGCAAAGGTCCCATAGACGAAATTCCACCGGAATATAAGCCACGGGCAAAAATAAGCTGCTCATTAGGTATAGTCGGGGCCATGTGGTAGGGCAGAATAATCGCTGGCTAATCCTTTGTAGGCATTGCGCGACTGAGAGACGAAATTGCGCTCCCGCTTACCTGAACGGAGCCAATTATGGACCTCAATTATCTCTACCAGCGCTATTTTGTTTCGCTGCACATGGAGGCGAGTGCCGCCTGCGACTGCTCGCGATTGGCGCATCGCAAACTGGCCGAGGGCTATGCCGCAAGGATCGCCGAGGCAAAGAACGGCATGCTGGCCGCGGCGCAATGACGATGCACGTCCCTGCAGGCATCATCGAGCGCGCGTTTCAACTGGCGCAGCAATTGGCCAACGTCGAAGAGATTAGGGCGCAGTTGCGGAAGGAAGGCTATCCAAGCGTCGACGCCCATCTGATGGGCCGCAAAATTCGGTCCGACCTGGTGAAGGTCATCAGGCAAGCCGCCTAGCGGCCATGAGGCGCGTGTTCGTCGTGCCGAGACTGCAGCGCCTCCTCAGCCTCATCGATCGCACGCAACAAATCTTCAAACACCAGTTCCTCGTCTAGCGGGAAAGCCCGATCGAATCCCCGGCCCAGCAAGTCGAGTTCATGCTGGGTGAGGAGGCCGATGGCGACAATCTGCGGGGTCTGGGCCACACCTTCTCCTCATGCACACCCCTCAGTCTTAACGCATGTTAAGGACGCCCGTGCCAATCGTTTCGCCTGCTGACGGAGCGATCCGCCCAAAAGTTATCCACAGGAATCTCGGGTCAGCTCCGATTCGAATGAAAAAAGGGCTTGCGGAGTCGGGCGAGGCCGCTAGCTTGGACTCGTGGTTCGGATCTTCGGATCTGAAACATGGGAAGCCTGCCGGGTCAAACCGGCGGGCTTTACCATTTCTGGGCTCCGTGAATTTCGCGTCGAGCCATATTTCCCGCTTTTCCTCTTTGCTTGCGGTCGGCGCTCCCGAGATGCTAGCGGCCCATTGAAACCCGTTTCATGCGAGGACGCCAGGTGGCCGAATTCACCCTGCCCAAGAACAGCAAGATCAAGAAGGGCCGCGAGCATAAGGCCGATGAGGGCAAGCGGCTGAAGAAGTTCAAAGTCTACCGCTACGATCCCGACAGTGGGCAGAACCCGCGCTACGACCGTTACACCATCGATCTCGACAAATGCGGGCCGATGGTTCTCGACGCGATCATCAAGATCAAGAATGAGATCGACCCGACGCTGACCTTCCGCCGGTCGTGCCGCGAGGGGATTTGCGGGTCGTGCGCGATGAACATGGGCGGAAAGAACGGCCTGGCCTGCACTACTGCGATCGAGGATATTTCGGGCGAGGTCCAGATCACGCCGCTGCCGCATATGGAAGTGGTCAAGGACCTGGTCCCCGACATGACCCACTTCTACGCCCAATATGCCTCGATCCAGCCATGGCTGAAGAGCTCGAGTCCGGAGCCGTCGGGCAAGGAGCGGCTGCAGTCGCCCGACGACCGCAACAAGCTGGACGGGCTGTACGAGTGTATTCTCTGCGCCTGCTGTTCGACCAGCTGCCCAAGCTATTGGTGGAACGCTGACAAGTTCCTGGGTCCGGCAATCCTGCTGCAGGCCTATCGCTGGCTCAGCGACAGCCGCGACGAGGCCACCGGCGAGCGATTGGACCAGCTTGAGGACCCGTTCCGGCTGTATCGCTGCCACACCATCATGAATTGCGCCAACGTCTGCCCCAAGGGGCTGAACCCGGCCAAGGCGATCGCTGAAACCAAGAAGCTGATCGCGGAGCGCGCGGCTTGAGCGACCAATCGGCGCGACTGCCCAACGGCGCTCGCGAGGATCCCGACAATCCCGGCTGGTACAGCTGGGGCGATTTCCCGCGCGGTTCCTTCGCCGCGCAGACCGGGCGACTGCTGTTCAGGCCAGACGGCGAAGGGCGGGCGATGACCCGCATGTTCCCCGATGCAAGCCACCAGAATATGGGCGGGTCGATCCACGGCGGCGCGGTGATGAGCTTCATCGACATGAGCCTGTTTGCCGGTGGGCGCTGCGCGGGCATGCACGAGGGCCATTATGTGACGCTCGATTGCCATACACGGTTCGTCGCGCGCGGACGGGTCGGAGTGCCGCTCGACAGCCATGTGCGCCTGCTCAAGCAGACCAGGGGCGGGCTGGTGTTCTTCGAAGGGCACTGCGAGCAGGAGGGCGAGATCTGTTACGCCTTCACCGGCACTCTGAAACGGGTCACCAGGCCCAACGCCCCGGCGGCCGATGACGATCAAGTCCGTCGGTAGGGCCTATGCCGCGCTGGTCGCGGCGGGTGAGCTGAAACCCGACGAGGACCAGGCCAGGGCGGTCCAGGCGCTCGACCGTTTCGCCGAGGCCTTACGGGACAATGGCGGCTTTCTCGGGCGGCTGTTCGGCAAGAAGGAGCGGCGCTGCGGCGTCTATCTGTGGGGCGGGGTCGGGCGCGGCAAATCGATGCTGATGGACCTGGCGTTCGACAATATCGCCGTCGAGCCCAAGCGACGCACTCACTTTCACGCCTTCATGCTGGAAGTCCATGCACGGCTGCGCGACGCGCGCAGGAGCGAAGAAGGCGATCCAGTGATCCGCGTCGCCGAGCAGATCGCCGAAGAGGTCAGGTTCCTTGCCTTCGACGAGATGATGGTCACCAACAGCGCCGATGCGATGATCATGTCGCGGCTGTTCACCGCGCTGATCGACGAGGGCGTGGCAATCGTCACCACATCCAACCGGCCGCCGGGCGATCTTTACAAGGACGGGCTCAACCGCGAGCTGTTCCTGCCCTTCATCGACCTCATCGATCGGCGGATGGAGGTCCTGCCGCTAAACGGGCCGACCGATTATCGGCTCGATCGTATGCAGGGGCTCGACACCTGGCTGGTTCCCAACGGGCCAGAGGCAACCGCCATGCTCAGCCGGGCCTTCTTCCAGATGACCGACTATCCGGTCGAGGACCGTGCCAAGGTTCCGACCGAGGAGCTGGACGTTGGCGGCGGGCGGACGCTGCATGTGCCGAAGAGCTTGAAGGGCGTTGCGGTCTTCTCGTTCAAGCGGCTGTGCGGCGAAGCGCGGGGAGCGGCCGACTATCTCGCGATCGCCCGCCGGTTCCACACGGTGATCATTGTCGGCATTCCGGTGATGGGCCGCGAGATGCGCAACGAGGCGGCGCGCTTTGTGACGCTGATCGACGCCTTATACGAGCACCGCGTGAAGCTGCTCGCCGCTGCCGATGCCGAGCCCGAAAACCTGTATCCGGCGGGCGACGGCCGGTTCGAATTCGACAGAACGGTGAGCCGGCTCGAGGAAATGCAGAGCGCGGGCTATCTCGGGGAGGGCCACGGGCTCCACGAGGATTGACGGTACCGAAACAAAACCTAGCGTTGCGCACAATCAATCAGGGGGAGTCGCTCATGCGTTTCGTTTCCGCCATCTTGCTCGCCGCAGTTTCGATGCCTGCGTTGGCCGCGCCGGCCAAGCCCAGCCTGACACCGGGCCAGCGCGCTGCGACCCACAACATGTTCGAGCATGTCGTCAACACGCCAACCGTTATAGGTCGCCACAAGGTACCGGAAATGGCGCACTATCTGGCCGACCAGTTCAAGGCAGCGGGATTCCCGGAGGCCGACATCCATGTGATGACCTATCACACCGAAAGCGCCAGCACGGGGGCAGATGAGACCGCGGCATTGATCGTTCGCTGGCGGGCCGCCGGCAATCCCAAGGCCAAGCCGATCATGCTGATGGGCCATATGGATGTGGTCGAAGCGAAGGTCGAAGATTCAACCACCGACCCGTTCGTCATGACCGAACGCGACGGCTATTATTATGGCCGGGGCACGATCGACATGAAGGACGGGATTGTCGGGATCACCCAGGCACTGATCAATTTGAAGGCGGCCGGTTTCAAGCCGAAGCGCGATATCGTCGCCTTCTTTACCGGCGACGAGGAAACTAACGGCATCGGCGCCAGGAAGGGCGCGACCGAGTGGCTCGACCTGATCGGCCACCCCGAATACGGCCTCAATGCCGATGGCGGCGGCGGCGGGGTCAATCCCGACGGATCGCCCGCCGGATTCACCATGCAAAGCGCCGAAAAAACCTATGCGGGCTATACGCTGACCGTTCGCAATCGCGGCGGCCATTCTTCCAAGCCGCGCAAGGACAATGCCATCTACGACCTGATGCATGCGCTCGAGAAGTTGGAGGCCTACCGCTTCCAGCCAAGGATGGGCGAGACAACGCGAGCCTATTTCGAGGGCCGGCAGAAGCAGGAGAAGGGCCCGCTGGGCGATGCCATGCGTCGCTGGCTTGCTAACAATGACGACCATGAAGCAGCCGATTTCATCGAAGCCAGCGAAAGCGAAGTCGGCCTCACGCGCACCCGGTGCATCCCAACTCGGCTGTTCGCCGGCCATGCCGACAATGCTTTGCCGCAGCTGGCCACGGCGATGGTCAATTGCCGCATCTTTCCCGGGGTCGACCCCAATTTCGTCAAGGGTGAGCTGGAGAAGATCGTCGCCAATCCCGACGTCGTGGTGACGCGCAATGACGAGCAGGTTGCCTCATTGTCGTCGCCGCTCCGGCCCGACGTGACGAACGCTTACACCAGTGCCGTTCGGGCACTGCATCCCGGCATGCCGGTATTTCCCGAAATGTCGACCGGCGCGACCGACGGCCGACCTTTCCGCGTCGCCGGAATTCCAATTTACGGGACTAACGGCGGATGGGTGGTTGTCCCTGTCGATTTTCGGGCTCACGGCAAGGACGAACGCCTTCCGGTCGAATCCCTTTACGACAATGTTGTCCATTGGCAGCTGATGCTTCGCGACTTGGCGGGCAAGTAATTCAAGAAGGAAATTAAAATGCGTGCCATCACCGCCCTGTTGCTTGCCGCCGCTTCGACCACCGCCGCCGTCGCGGCCACCGACCCCAGGACGGTGCAGTCAAAGCTCGATCCGGCGTGGCAGGCGAAGACCCGCGCCCTGTTTAAGCAGGTGATCGAGATTCCGACCGTCCAAAAGCGGGGCGAAGTGCCGCGCATGGCGGCGGTGATGGCCGACCAGTTCCGTGCGGCAGGCTTTCCCGAAAGCGACATCCACATCATGCCTTACGAAGGCGTTCCGGGCGACAAGACGGCGGCGCTGATCGTTCGCTGGCGCGCGGCCAAGCCAACCCAGAAGCCGATGCTGATCCTCGGCCATATGGACGTGGTCGAGGCCAAGCGGGCGGACTGGAGCTTCGACCCCTTCGTATTCCGGGAAGAGGGCGGATATTTCCTCGGCCGCGGCGCGTCGGACATGAAGCATGGCATTGTCGCGACGACCATGGCCGTGCTGAAGCTCAAGGCGGCGGGCTACAAGCCCAACCGCGATATCATCCTGTTCTACAGCGGCGACGAGGAAACGATGGGCGCGGGCGCGACGCTCGGAGCGTCGCAGTGGCGCAACCTGACCGAGGCCGAGTTTGGGCTCAACGCCGATGGCGGTTGCGGTTCCTTCGACCGGGACTTCCGCCCATTGGGATGCGGCATTTCGGTCGCCGAAAAGACCTTCCAGACCTATTTCTTCACCACCCATAATCCCGGAGGTCATAGCTCGCGGCCGCGGCCTGAAAATGCCATCTATGAGCTGGCCGATGCGCTGGAGAAGCTGCGCGACCACCGTTTCGCGCCAATGCAAAACCCTGCCAACCACGGCTATTTCGAAGAGCGGGCGAGGCAGGAGGGCGACAGTCCGCTGGGCCAGGCGATGCGGCGCTGGCTGGCCGATCCCAACGACGGGGCCGCCGCCGATGTGATTGAGGCCAATCCGCTGGAGGTCGGGCTGACCCGTACTCGCTGCGTCGCGACGATGCTGGAGGGAGGGCATGCCGACAATGCCCTGCCGCAAAGCGCCAAGGCGACCGTCAACTGCCGGATCATGCCAGGGGTGCAGCCGAGCGAGGTCCAGGCAGAGCTGCAGCAACTGGCCGGTCCCAAGGTCGAGGTGAAGCCTGACCCAAATTACGTCGGGGTGCCGACGCCGGCTTCGGCGCTTCGGCCGGACGTGCTGAAGGCGGTCACCGCCTCGATCCTGCGGCTCCACGGACCGGCGATGCACGTCTATCCAATGATGTCGACCGGGGCGAGCGACGGCAGCTTCTTCCGCGCCAAGGGCATTCCGGTCTACGACATCGACGGAAGCTGGGGCATCTCACCCGATGACGAGCGAGCCCACGGCCTCGATGAGCGGATTCCGGTGCGGGCGATGTATGACGACGTGCTCCACTGGGAGAGCGTCATCCGCGACCTGACGAAGTAGGAGCTCGCCGCCATGCCGGGGGCGTGGCGAGCCGGCTACTGCCGCTAACGGATGATCGCGCTGACCACCTGCGAAATCAGCATGGTCGCGGGATCGACTTGGTAGATGTAGCCGTCGCCATAATAATAGCGGTGGTCGTCATCGAAGTGGTAGCGGTTGCGCACGTCATACGGAATCTGGTTGTAGTTCCAGGAATAGCCGTAGTTGCCGGGCCAATGCTGCCCACGATTGTACAGCTTCTTGGCCTGGCCCGGCGGCAGGCAGCCATTGTTCTTCTTGGCGAGTCCAGGCGGGCACCCGCCCGTGCCATAGCCATTGTGGCCATGCTCGACATAGCCTTGCGAGTGGCCCTTGTTGCCCTTGGCATGATCCGGCTTGGCGAAAGCCGGGGTGGCGGTGGCGAGCGCCGCGACGCCCGCGAGGATCAGAAGATGTTTCATGGCCGGTATAATGCACCAAATGGCCTGAATGATCCATGACACGGCCGCTAACCGGGGCGAACGGCGACATTTTCGAGGGCGAAGGCATGAAGACCGCCTGGTTCAAGGACCCGGACGGCAATATCCTGAGCCTGATCGAAGTGGAGTAGTTGACCCTCCACTTTTTGAGCATCCGCGAAAGGTTGCCCCGCGCGGAGACCCGGTCTAGAGCGCGCGCCAAATCCCGGGTCGCTTTTCGCGGCCCGGACCTCACATGCTTATCAAGGGGACCGGAACCTCCATGGCTCGCAAGAAGATTGCGCTGATCGGCGCGGGAATGATCGGCGGCACGCTCGCCCACCTCGCGGCGAAGAAGGAAATGGGCGACATCGTCCTGTTCGACATCGCGGAGGGCATTCCTCAAGGCAAGGCGCTGGACCTGTCGCAGTGCGGGCCGATCGAAGGCTTTGACGCCAGTATCACGGGCACCAACGACTATGCCGATCTTGCTGGCGCCGACGTGGTGATCGTTACCGCCGGCGTGCCGCGCAAGCCGGGCATGAGCCGCGACGATTTGCTCGGCATCAACCTCAGCGTGATGAAAGCGGTCGGCGCGGGCATCAAGCAGCATTGCCCCAACGCCTTCGTCATCTGCATTACCAACCCGCTCGATGCGATGGTCTGGGCGCTGCGCGAATTTTCGGGCCTTCCGCATCATAAGGTCGTCGGAATGGCCGGCGTACTGGATTCCGCACGCTTCGCCACCTTCCTCGCTTGGGAATTCGGTGTCAGCGTCAAGGACGTAAATGCCTTCGTGCTGGGCGGTCATGGCGACACCATGGTCCCGGTCACCAGCTACACCACCATTTCAGGCATTCCGGTCGACGACCTGGTCAAGATGGGCAAGTCGTCGAAGGAGCGGATCGACGAAATTGTCGCGCGGACCCGCGGCGGCGGCGGCGAGATCGTCGCGCTGCTGAAGACGGGATCCGCCTATTACGCCCCGGCAACCAGCGCGATCGCCATGGCCGAAGCCTATCTCGGCGACCAGAAGCGCATCCTGCCCTGCGCGGTTTATGTCGACGGCAAATATGGCCTTGATGGACTTTACGTCGGCGTTCCCACGGTGATCGGCGCGGGCGGCGTCGAGGAAGTGATCGAAATCGCCCTCGACGACGAAGCCAAGGGCAATTTCCAGGTCAGCGTCGATGCCGTCAGGGAATTGCTGGTGGCGTGCAAGGCGATCGACGAGTCACTGGCATGAGCATCCTCGTCAACAAGAGCACCAGGGTCATCACCCAGGGAATGACCGGCGAGACCGGGACGTTCCATACCCAACAGGCTCTCGCTTACGGCACGCAGATGGTCGGCGGCGTTACGCCAGGTAAGGGCGGCACGAGCCACCTCGACCTGCCGGTGTTCAACACGGTCGCCGAAGCCAGGGAAGCGACCGGGGCCGACGCCAGCGTCATCTATGTTCCGCCGCCCTTCGCCGCGGACTCGATCCTGGAAGCGATCGACGCTGAAATCCCGCTGATCGTGACCATCACCGAGGGCATTCCGGTACTCGACATGGTCAAGGTCAAGCGCGCGCTCAGCGGCTCCAAGTCGCGGCTGATCGGACCGAATTGCCCGGGCGTTCTGACACCGGGCGAATGCAAGATCGGGATCATGCCCGGCAACATCTTCTCCAAGGGCAGCGTCGGCGTCGTGTCGCGTTCCGGCACGCTGACCTATGAGGCGGTGTTCCAAACGACCAACGAGGGCCTGGGCCAGACCACCGCGGTCGGAATCGGCGGCGACCCCGTCAACGGCACCAACTTCATCGACGTGCTCGAGCTGTTCATGGCCGACGACGAAACCAAGTCGATCATCATGATCGGCGAGATCGGCGGCGACGCAGAGGAGCAGGCAGCGCAATTCGTCGCCGACGAGGCGAAGCGGGGGCGCAAGAAGCCGATGGTCGGCTTCATCGCCGGGCGCACGGCGCCGCCGGGGCGTCGCATGGGCCATGCCGGCGCGATCGTGTCAGGTGGCAAGGGCGACGCGGAATCGAAGATCGCGGCGATGGAGGCGGCTGGAATCCGCGTCTCTCCGAGCCCATCTGAACTGGGCACGACCTTGAAGGAACTGCTGAACGCCTGATCTTGAGGCGAGCGGGAAGGGACAATGAACGAGCTAACGGGACTGGCGATCGAACGCGAGCAAGGCCCGAGCTGGGCGCGGCCGAACTGGCCGGTGGCCGAGCTCGATCAGGTCAACGTCGGCCTCGATCCGACCGAAGCGACGATCGAGAAGGTCGGCGTTGAGGCCAAGGCCGCTGCCGCGGCGACCGGCATAACCGACGAAGCGGCGATCCGCCGCGCCGCCGACGACAGCATTCGGGCGATGATGCTGATCCGCACATATCGGGTGCGCGGGCACCTTGCCGCCAACCTCGATCCGCTTGGCCTGGTTCAGCGCGAACTGCCGGCTGACCTTACCCCGGCCTATCACGGCTTCACCGAGGCCGACCTCGACCGGAAAGTCTATCTGGGCGGCGCGCTCGGCTTCGAACAGGCGTCGATGCGCCAGATCCTGCCGGTATTGCAGGCCAATTACTGCGGCACCGTCGGCCTTGAATATATGCACATCAACGACCTGGAGGAGCGCCGCTTCCTGCAGGAGAGGATGGAGGGCAAGAACGCCGCGATCAGCTTCACTCCCGAAGGCAAGCGTTCGATCCTCGAGAAAGTGATCCACGGCGAGCAGTGGGAAAAATTCCTCGCCAGGAAATATGTCGGCACCAAGCGCTTCGGGCTCGACGGCGGCGAGAGCGCCATTCCCGCGCTGGAAGCAGTGATCAAATATGGCGGCGCGAGCGGAGTCGAGGAAATCGACATCGGCATGGCCCACCGCGGCCGCCTCAATGTCCTCTCCAACGTGATGGGCAAGCCCTATCGCGCAATCTTCCATGAATTCGCGGGCGGCGCGACCAACCCTGCTGACGTCGGCGGATCGGGCGACGTGAAGTATCACCTCGGCACTTCGTCGGACCGGGAGTTCGACGGCAACAAGGTCCACCTGTCGCTGCTGCCTAACCCGTCGCACCTGGAAGCGGTCGACCCGGTCGTGCTGGGCAAGGCGCGCGCGAGCCAGACCTGCAAGGGCGACGTCGAAGGCGATACTGTGCTGCCGCTGTTGCTTCACGGCGACGCGGCCTTCGCCGGCCAGGGCATCGTCGCCGAGTGCTTCGGCTTCTCCGGCCTGCCGGGTTACGAGACCGGCGGCACGATCCACTTCGTCATCAACAATCAGGTCGGCTTCACCACCAGCCCACAATTCGCGCGTTCCTCGCCCTATCCGTCGGACGTCGCCAAGGCGGTCCAGGCGCCGATCTTCCACGTCAACGGCGACGACCCCGAGGCTGTGACCTTCGCCTGCAAGATGGCGATCGAGTTCCGCCAGGCATTCAACCGCGACATCGTTATCGACATGTGGTGCTACCGCCGCTTCGGCCACAATGAAGGCGACGAGCCGAGCTTCACCCAGCCGCTGATGTACGAGGCGATCAAGAAGCAGCCGCCGATCAGCCAGATTTACGGCGCCCGGCTGATTGCCGAAGGCGTGGTCGACCAGAAATGGATCGACGACACGACCGCCGGATTCGTCCAGCATCTCGAGACCGAGTTCGAGGCGGGAACCAGTTACCTCCCCAACAAGGCCGACTGGTTCGAGGGACGCTGGCAGGGGCTGGGCATTCCGGGCGAGCCGGTCGACGCCCGTCGCAACGTCAACACCGCGATCCCCGAAGAGCAATATGTCCGGCTGTCGAAGCTGCTGACGACGGTTCCCGAGGGACTGACGATCCACAAGACGCTGGGCCGCATCCTCGAGGCCAAGAAGAAGGCACTTGAGGACGGCCAGGGGATCGACTGGTCGACCGGCGAGGCGCTGGCCTATGGCAGCCTTGTCGAGGAAGGCTTTAGGGTCCGCCTGTCGGGGCAGGACAGCGGCCGAGGCACCTTCAGTCAGCGCCATGCGGTATGGACCGACCAGACGACCGGTGAGAAGTTCGTCCCACTGAGCAGCAAGCTCGACAGCGCCGGCGTGCCGCTATTCGACGTGCTCGACAGCCCCTTGAGCGAATTTGGCGTTCTCGGTTTCGAATATGGCTATTCGCAAGCCGACCCGCGCGCGCTGGTGCTGTGGGAGGCGCAGTTCGGCGACTTCGCCAATGGCGCTCAGACGATCATGGACCAGTTCATTGCCGCCGGCGAAGCCAAGTGGCTTCGCGCATCGGGCCTCGTGATGCTGTTGCCTCACGGGTTCGAGGGTCAGGGGCCGGAACATAGTTCGGCGCGGCTGGAGCGTTACCTGCAACTCTGCGCCGAGGACAATATCCAGGTCGCCAACTGCACCACCCCCGCGCAATATTTCCACATCCTCCGGCGGCAGATGCTGCGCGATTTCCGCAAGCCCTTGGTCATGATGACACCCAAGTCGCTGCTGCGGCACAAGCTGGCAGTGTCGACCCGGGCTGACTTTATCGGCGAAGGCCATTTCCACCGCATCCTCAGCGACCTTAATCCGCCAGCGGCGGGGGAAACGCGCAGGGCGGTGCTTTGCTCGGGCAAACTCAGCTTCGAGCTGATGGAGGCGCGCGACACGGCCGGCGACACCGCGACCGAGATCATTCGCATCGAGCAGCTTTATCCCTTCCCGTCGGAGCCGCTGGTCAAGCGGCTGAAGGCGATGCCCAAGCTTGAAGAGCTGGTGTGGGCCCAGGAAGAGCCGAAGAACAATGGCGCCTGGCAATTCGCCGAGGACTTGCTTGAGGAATGCCTGGCCGAGGCCGGGCACGGCAAGCTTCGCCCGCGTTACGCCGGACGCGCTGCTTCCGCCTCGCCAGCGACGGGGCTGGCCAAGCGCCACGCCGCCGAGCAGGCGGCCTTGATCGCCGACGCGCTGGGGCATAGCAGCCGCGCCAAGGCAACTGCACAAGCTTCGTAAGGAACCGCGACCCATGGCCACCGATGTGAAGGTCCCAGCACTGGGCGAATCAATCACCGAAGGGACGCTCGCCCAATGGCTCAAGCAGCCTGGCGAAGCGGTTGCCGCGGATGAGCCGATCGCCAGCCTGGAGACGGACAAGGTGTCGGTCGAGGTGCCGTCGCCGGTTGCCGGCACGATGAGCGAGCAATTGTTCAAGGAAGGCGACACGGTCGAAGTCGGCGCGGTGATTGCCCGGATCGGTGCGGCGGGGGAAGCTGCTGCGCCGGCTGCACCCGCGACAGGCCAGGGCCAGACGCAAGTCGCCGGTGCACAGGTCAATCCGGTCGGCGCGGGCGAAAATCCGGCGCTTCGAGAGGATCATGCCGCGGCCCCGGCCGACCATGCCGACCTGACGCTTTCGCCGGCGGTGCGCCGTGCGGTGCTGGAACTCCATGTCGATCCGTCGAAGATCCAGGGCACTGGCAAGGACGGCCGGCTGACCAAGGACGATGTGCTGGCGGCAGCAAAGGCAAAGGACGATTCGCCGGCTCCGGTCCATGAGCCGGAAGTGAAGGCTCCTGCGGTTGCTCCGGCACCGGCTCCCCAACCGGTCAGGGCGGCAAGCGGCGAGCGCCACGAAGAGCGGATCAAGATGACGCGCTTGCGCCAGACGATCGCTACCCGGCTCAAGGACGCCCAGAACACCGCCGCGCTGCTCACCACCTATAACGACGTCGACATGACGGCGGTGATCGACGCCCGCGCCCGCTACAAGGATTTGTTCGAGAAGAAGCACGGCATCCGGCTGGGCTTCATGGGCTTCTTCGTGAAGGCGGTGGCGCTGGCCGCGCGCGACGTGCCGTCGGTCAATGCCCGGATCGAAGGCGACGAGATCGTCTATTCCGACTTCCTCGACGTGTCGGTCGCGGTGTCGGCGCCGAAAGGCCTGGTCGTCCCGGTCATCCGCGATGCCGACAAGCTCAGTTTCGCCGAGATCGAGAAAGCGATCGCCGCCTATGGCAAGAAGGCCAAGGACGGCACTTTGACCGCCGATGACATGAAGGGCGGCACCTTCACCATTTCCAACGGCGGCGTATTCGGATCCTTGCTGTCGAGCCCGATCATCAACCCGCCGCAGTCGGCGGTGCTCGGCATGCACCGGATCGAGGAGCGCCCGGTGGTCCGCGACGGCCAGATTGTCGCCCGGCCGATGATGTACCTGGCTTTGAGCTACGACCATCGCCTGATCGACGGTCGCGAGGCGGTGACCTTCCTCGTCCGCGTCAAGGAAGCGATCGAGGACCCGACAAGGCTGCTGATCGACCTCTAGGCTGTCAGATGGGCCGGGGTGGATAAAATCGGTGACCTTGCCTATGTCGCCGCCAATTCAACTATCGGGCGTCGCCCCAGCGAAGGCTGGGGCCCATGTCGACGGCATGGATGCCAGCCTTCGCTGGCATGACGATAAAGGGAATTGGAATGGCTGATTTCGATTATGACGTGCTGGTGATCGGCTCCGGTCCCGGCGGCTATGTCGCGGCGATCCGCGCCGCGCAGCTCGGCCTCAAGACCGCCTGCGCCGAAGGGCGCGAAACGCTTGGAGGCACCTGCCTCAACGTCGGCTGCATTCCGTCCAAGGCCATGCTTCACGCGTCGGAATATTATGACGCCGCGGCAAATGGCTCCTTCGCCAAGCTCGGCATCAAGGTGAAGCCGGAATTGGACCTCGACACGATGCACGGCCAGCGCAAGGACGCGGTCAAGGGCCTCACCGGCGGCATCGAGTTCCTGTTCAAGAAGAACAAGATCGAATGGCTGAAGGGCTATGGCACCTTCACCGGTCCGAACAGCGTCAAGGTCGGCGACCGCACCGTCACCGCCAGGAATATCGTCATCGCCACCGGATCGTCGGTGACCCCGCTGCCGGGCGTCGAGATCGACCAGAAAGTGGTGGTCGACAGCACCGGCGCGCTCGAATTGGCCAAGGTGCCGGATCATATGGTGGTGATCGGCGGCGGCGTGATCGGGCTGGAGCTTGGCTCGGTCTGGCGCCGACTTGGCGCAAAGGTCACCTGCGTCGAATTCCTCGACCAGATCCTGCCCGGCTTCGACGGCGAGGTCCGCAAGGAAGCCAACAAGATCATGAAAAAGCAGGGGATCGAGTTCAAACTCGGGACCAAGGTCACCGGCGTCACCGTCAAGGGCGGCAAGGCAACCCTGACCGTCGAACCGGCCAAGGGCGGCGCTTCGGAAACGATCGAGGCCGATTGCGTGCTGGTATCGATCGGCCGCCGGCCCAACACCGAAGGGCTTGGTCTCGACAAGATCGGTCTCGCTACCAACAATCGCGGCCAGATCGAGACCGACCATGACTTCCGCACGTCCGTGCCCGGCGTCTGGGCTATCGGCGACGTCATCCCCGGCCCGATGCTCGCTCACAAGGCCGAGGACGAAGGGATTGCGGTCGCCGAGAATATTGCCGGACTGACCGGCATCGTGAACCACGACGTCATCCCGTCGGTGGTCTACACCATGCCCGAAATCGCCGGCGTCGGGCTGACCGAGGAACAGGCCAGGGAAAAGGGCGAGGTCAAGGTCGGCAAGTTCCCGATGCTCGCCAACAGCCGCGCCAAGACGAACCATGAGCCCGACGGCTTCGTGAAGGTCGTCGCCGATGCCAAGACCGACCGGGTGCTCGGCGTGTGGTGCATCGCCAGCGTCGCGGGCACGATGATCGCGCAGGCTGCGCAGGCGATGGAGTTCGGGGCCACCAGCGAAGACATCGCCTATACCTGCCACGCCCACCCGACCCATTCGGAGGCGCTCAAGGAAGCGGCCATGGCGGTGACGGGCAAGCCGATTCACATTTAGACCGGCTGCGTAACGGTTAACCCTAATCATATAAAAATCATGACGCGTGGGTGACGGGCGGCTAAGCAGCCGCCTTCGCTGATTCGTCGCCGGGGGCAGGGGTGCCATTCCGGGTGGACCTTCGGATCGAGTGAACGACCGGGGGGATTCATGGGAGCTGTTCGTACGAGGCTGCGCCGCTGGCACGTGTGGCTGGGGTGGCTAGTCGGCCTGCCGATGCTGTTCTGGACGGTGTCGGGACTGGTAATGGTCGCCAAACCGATTGAGGAAGTGCGTGGCGAGGAACTGATTTCCCCGCCGGGACCGATGCAAATCAGCGGACCGGTGGTGGCACCGCACGTCGTCGGTCGCCCGGTCGTCGCGATGACGCTTGAGCCGCGGGCCGACGGGCCGCGCTGGGAAATCGACTTCGAAGGCGGCGAGGAGCGCCTTGCGGATCCCGCGACCGGCCGGCTGCTGCCGCGCCTGGGGGCCGTCGACGCCGCCAGGGAGCTGATGGCTCGCTATACCGGGAAGGCAAAGGTCAGGGACGTCACGCGTGTCGATCCCGATCGTCCACCGCTCGAGCTTCGCCGGCCAATGGATGGCTGGCGCGTGGCGATGGACGACGACACCCATTTCTACGTCGATGGCGGCTCAGGTGAGATCATCGCCAAGCGCACCAGCTGGTGGCGCTTCTACGATTTTATGTGGGGCCTGCACATCATGGACCTGCAGGGCCGCGAAGACACTAACAACCCGTGGGTAGTGAGCTTCGCGACGCTGACGCTGCTGACCGTTTTGCTGGCGCTGGTGCTGTTGCCGCTGACCATCAGGCGCCGCCGCAACGGCAACGGCAACAGCGTCAACTAAAGCTTAGCCAGCGCGCCAGCCAGCCGCGATCCTCGGCACTGAGGCGCTGGCTCGCCACGACCGGCGGGCATTCGAGGCAGCGTGCCTGGATGGTCGGTCCGCTGAGGATCGAGCGCACCTCGGCGATTGCCCGGGCCAACATGCCTTCCGGTGCCGGACCAAGCGTCGCCAGCGCATCGGCCGGCGCGGAATCGTCGCTTGTTTCGTCGCCGGCGAGATCGGCGAACAGCATATCGGCGAAGCTGGGTTCTTCGGTGAGGTAGGTGAGGCCTCGCTCATCCTCGCCAAGCTTGGCCAGCTCAGCCGCTTTGGCCACCGCTTCGTTCATTCCGCCGAAGCCGTCGATCAGGCCCAGCTGCCGAGCCGAGCCGCCGTCCCATACCCGTCCCTGGGCGATACGATCGATATCGGCGGTCGACTTGTGCCGGGACTCGGCCACGATCGTCAGGAACTTGCGATAAACTTGCTCGACCCCGGCCTGGATCAGGGCGTTGGCCGCATCGGAAGGGCCCTTGAGCAGGTCGGGTTCGCCCGACAGCGGCGTGGTCTTGATGCCGTCGGCGCCGACTCCGAGCTTTGCCAGCGCGCCCTCGAAGCTTGGCAAAACGCCGAATACGCCGATCGACCCGGTGATGGTCGACGGCTCGGCGAACACATAATCGCCGGGGGTCGCGACCCAATAGCCGCCCGACGCGGCGACATTGCCCATCGAGACGACCACCGGAATCTTCCGTGCCTTGGCGGCAAGTAGCGATTGGCGGATGCGTTCGGCAGCTAGCGCGGAGCCGCCAGGGCTGTCGATGCGGACGATCAGCGCTTTCAGATCGTCGCGGGCAAGGCCCTTTTCGATCACTCGGGAGATTGTCTCGCCGCCGGCGCGGCCGGGGCCAGCCTTGCCGTCGACGATCTCTCCGGCGACAGTCACGACGCCGATCGGACCTTCGCTGCGGTCGACCGCCTCATTTTCATAATCGGCGAGCTTGATGCGCTGGTAGAGATGGGGACCATCGTCGTCCTTGCCGCCGAGTTGGGCCAGCCGCTCCTCATAGGCCCGCCGCTCGCCCAGCTTGTCGACCAGTTTCAGGTCCAACGCAGCCTTGGCCAGATCTCCACCCGCCGCCTGCGACACGGCGACCGGATCGGCCAACAGGCGATTGAGGCCCGGCATCGCCGCCGGACGAGTGCGCGCGATATCCTCTTTCCAGGTTTCGAGCAGGGCATCGCCGAGCGCCTGCGCATTTTCGCGCGCCTCGGGCGACATGTCGCTCCGCATAAAGGGTTCGACCGCCGACTTGTAGGTGCCGACCCGGTAGATGTTGGCGGTCACTCCAAGCTTGTCGAACAGACCCTTGAAATAAAGGTTGTTGCCGCCGGGGCCGGCCATCGCCACTGCGCCCATCGGCGGCAGCCAGACCTCGGAAGCGTGGGCTGCAAGCTGGTAACGGTCGTCGGTGTAGCCAGTGGCGAAGGCGACGACCGGCTTCCCACTTTTCCTCACTTCGTCCAGCTTCTCGCCGAGAGCGGCCAGCGCCGGCTGCCCGCCGCCGAGAAAGCCGTCGAGATCGAGCGCGATCGCCTTGACCCGGTCGTCATCCTTGGCCGCGTCAAGCGTGGCGACGAGGTCCCTCAACTCAAATTCGCGGGTGACGTTGCTTGCGCCGGCGATCGTCGAGAAGGGATCGGGCCGCTCGGCCTGCTCGACCAGCACTCCATCGAGGTCCATTGCCAGCACACCTTTGCCGACCGCCACCGGCCGTGCCGATAGCCCCGCATAGAGCAACCCGAAAAAGATCAGCATGAACAGGAGGACGAGCGCGTCCTTGATACCTACCAGCAGCGTCCAGATGGCCTTCACGAACCGCATCTTGTCCAAACTCCGTTCTTGTCCGCCTTGCCTAGAGCAGAAGCATCGGACGGCCCAAGGATTTTCGACCGATGGCTGTAGCGCGGAACGGCAAAGCTGCTAACCGGCTGCCATGGCCGCGACGATCGCCTCGACCACCTCCCGCAATGCCTGGCGCGACGAGCTTCGCGACACGCTGGCACTCGCCTGGCCGCTGATCCTCAGCAATCTGACCATGGCCGTGATCCAGGCCACGGACGTGGTGTTGATGGGTTGGCTCGGCGCCCGGCCGCTGGCCGCCTCAGCGCTCGGCATCAACCTGGTGTTTGCGTTCAGCCTGGTCTGCCTGGGACTGGTCACCGCATCGTCGCCGATGATGGCGACCGCACTTGGCGCCAAGTTACGTTCGGTCCGCGAGGTCCGCCGCACCTTCCGCCAGTCGCTGTGGATGATCCTGACGGTGATGGTGCCGATCTGGCTGATCCTGTGGCATTCGGAACCGATCATCCTGTCGCTGGGGCAGGAGCCGGCGCTGGCGCACGACGCGCAGACGTTCATCCACGGCTATATGTGGTCGATGGGGCCGTTCCTGCTGTTCCAGGCAATGCGCAACTTCGTTTCGGCGCTGGAGCGGCCTGGCTGGGTACTTGCGATCAGCCTGATCGGGATCCTGTTCAATGCGCTGCTTGGATATGGGCTGATCTTTGGGCATTTCGGCCTTCCCGCACTGGGCATCCTCGGCGGGGGGCTGGCAAGCTCGATCGTCTGGACGCTGCTGGCGATGATGCTGGGCCTGGTCATCCTGACGGACGGGCAATTCCGCCGCTATCATGTATTCGGCCGTTTCTGGCGTGCCGATTGGCCGCGTTACCGCAAATTGTGGAAAATCGGCTTCCCTATTGGCCTCGCCATGGGCTTCGAGGGCGGAGTGTTCAGTGCCGCGGCCTTTCTGATGGGCCTGATCAACGCGGAATCGGTCGCGGCGCATGCTGTCGCCCTGCAGATCGCGGCCTTGTCGTTTATGGTCCCCTGGGGTCTTAGCCAGGCGGCGACCGTGCGGGTGGGGCTGTTCCTTGGCCGCCGCGACCCGATCGGAATTACTCGCGCCGGCTGGACCGCCTGGGTGCTGGGCGTCGGCTTCATGGCGCTGATGGCGATCCTGATCTGGTCGATCCCGCGCGAGCTCATTACTCTCTTCCTTGAAGATACGCCGGAGAATGCGACGGTGATCGGGCTCGGCGTGTCGTTCCTCGCCATCGCCGCCGTTTTCCAGGTGGCCGATGGGGCGCAGGTGGTCGGCGCCGGCATGCTGCGCGGCCTTCACGACACGCGTGTGCCGATGCTCTTCACCTTCGTCGGCTATTGGGCGATCGGCATCGGCATCGGTGCATGGCTCGCCTTCAGCCAGGGCTGGAACGGGCAAGGCATCTGGACTGGGCTTGCGATCGGACTGGCGATCGTCGCGGTGCTGATGGTCTGGCGCTGGACGCGCCGCGATAACCTCGGTCTGACGCGGTTCCGGTAAGAAACCCGTTTAAGCGTAGGAAAATCGGAACCGGAACCAGTTGGGGATCGGGCGCTGCCAGCGTACGGGCTTGATAACGACTTGGGCATGCCGGCAGCGCCCTCACTCCCGTGCGTGCAGGAGCTGACCGAAGGAATCGCGTCTCTAGCGAATCGTTGCCAGTGAATTGCGATCAGGCGCGCCACGGCACGATAAACAGTTCGCCGATGCGTCCAACCATCGCGGCATCAGGCCAGACCGAAGACGGCACGGGATGCCGCCTCCTGACCCGCTTGTGAAATTTCCGGTCGCTACAGGTGTTGACGGGTAGGAATGCCCGACCCATATGCGCCCCATCGCTGGCACTCTTGTAGTAGGAGTGCCAAGCATTACTTCAATTTGTAGACGCAAAAGGGTCAAGCAACATGGGTTTCAGGCCGCTTCATGACCGTGTCCTCGTCCGCCGGGTCGAGGCCGAGGAAAAGACCGCGGGCGGGATTATCATTCCCGACACCGCCAAGGAAAAGCCGCAGGAAGGCGAAGTCGTTGCCGTCGGCACCGGCGCCCGCGCCGATGACGGCAAGGTGACCCCGCTGGACGTCAAGGCCGGCGACAAGATCCTGTTCGGCAAATGGTCGGGCACCGAAGTGAAGATCGAGGGCGAAGACCTGATCATCATGAAGGAAAGCGACATCTTGGGCATTGTTGGCTGAAGCCAGCGATGACCAACCCCGGCGAAGGCCGGGGCCCAGTCAAACAAATTCAATCTGGGTTCCCGCTTTCGCGGGAATGACGAGAAGAAGGGATTGCTGAAATGGCAGCCAAGGACGTGAAATTTAGCCGGGACGCGCGCGAGCGCATCCTCAAGGGCGTCGACATCCTCGCCGACGCCGTCAAGGTGACGCTGGGCCCCAAGGGCCGCAACGTCGTCATCGACAAGAGCTTCGGCGCTCCGCGCATCACCAAGGACGGCGTCACCGTCGCCAAGGAGATCGAGCTCAAGGACAAGTTCGAGAACATGGGCGCGCAGATGCTGCGCGAGGTTGCCTCGAAGACCAACGACATTGCCGGTGACGGCACCACCACCGCAACCGTGTTGGCCCAGGCCATCGTCCGCGAGGGCATGAAGTCGGTCGCGGCCGGCATGAACCCGATGGACCTCAAGCGCGGCATCGACCTCGCCGTCGGCAAGGTCGTCGAGGACCTGAAGGCCCGTTCCAAGCCGGTTTCGGGTTCCAACGAGATCAGCCAGGTCGGCGTCATCTCGGCCAACGGCGACACCGTCGTCGGCGAGAAGATCGCCGAGGCGATGGAGAAGGTCGGCAAGGAAGGCGTGATCACCGTCGAGGAAGCCAAGGGTCTCGAGTTTGAACTCGACGTCGTCGAGGGCATGCAGTTCGACCGCGGTTACCTGTCGCCTTACTTCATCACCAATCCGGAGAAGATGTCGGTCGAACTGGCCGATCCCTACATCCTGATCCACGAGAAGAAGCTGTCGAACCTGCAGGCGATGCTGCCGATCCTCGAAGCGGTTGTTCAGAGCGGCCGTCCGCTGCTGATCATCGCCGAGGATATCGAGGGCGAGGCTTTGGCCACGCTCGTCGTCAACAAGCTTCGCGGTGGCCTCAAGGTCGCGGCGGTCAAGGCGCCGGGCTTCGGCGATCGCCGCAAGGCGATGCTCGAGGATATCGCGATCCTGACGGGCGGCGAGATGATTTCCGAGGATCTCGGCATCAAGCTGGAGAATGTCACGGTCGGCATGCTCGGCACCGCCAAGCGCGTCACCATCGACAAGGACAACACCACCCTGGTCGACGGCGCCGGCACGCATGAGGCGATCAAGGCCCGCACCGAGGCGATCCGCCAGCAGATCGAGAACACCACCAGCGACTATGACCGGGAAAAGCTCCAGGAGCGTCTTGCCAAGCTTGCCGGCGGCGTTGCCGTGATCAAGGTTGGCGGCGCGTCAGAGGTTGAGGTCAAGGAGCGCAAGGACCGCGTCGATGACGCGCTCCACGCGACCCGCGCCGCGGTTGAGGAAGGTATCGTCCCGGGCGGCGGCACCGCCCTGCTCTATGCCACCAAGGCGCTTGACGGCCTCAAGGGCGTCAATGACGACCAGACCCGCGGCATCGATATCGTTCGCAAGGCGCTCTATTCGCCGGTCCGCCAGATTGCCCAGAACGCCGGCCATGACGGCGCGGTGATCTCGGGCAAGCTGCTCGAGGGCAAGGACGAGAAGCTGGGCTTCAACGCCCAGACCGAAGTCTATGAGGACCTGGTCAAGGCTGGCGTGATCGACCCGACCAAGGTCGTCCGCACCGCGCTCCAGGACGCTGCGTCGGTCGCGGGTCTGCTGATCACCACCGAAGCGGCGGTCAGCGAAATGCCCGAGGACAAGCCGGCAATGCCGATGGGCGGCGGCATGGGCGGAATGGGCGGAATGGACTTCTAAGCCAGTCGCCTACTGCTGAAGATTGGAAGGGGCGGCGTCTTCGGACGCTGCCCCTTCTTCATTGGCTAGGCCATTGAGCATCGCCTCGGCGTCGTTCAGCCGATCGGATTCTTCCGCGGTCGGCGCCTGCGGCTGCTCCTCACGGTTGCAGGCGGTCAGGAGCAGGGCCGAAGCAACAAGAATCTGTTTCATGTCGGCCAGGGTAGCATTTTGGCCGGATATGAAAAAAGAGCCGCCCGGACTTGCCGGACGGCCCTTCTATTCGCTTTGCCGTCAGCGACGGCGAGCCCGCACCTTAGTTGGTGGCGTTCTCGGCGGCGTTCGCGACCGCATCGCCAGCGTTCTCAACCGCGTCGCCGGCGTTCTCGACGGCGTTGCCAGCCGCGTCGAGCGCGTTGTCGACGGTCATCGCAGCGTTGGCGTCGGTTTCGACGGCGTTTTCAACCGCAGTGTTGTCAGCGGCGTTCTCGGTCTTGGTTTCGCACGCGGCAAGGCCGAGCGCGAGGACCGCAACGGTCAGTGCAACCTTCTTCATGATCGTTCCATTCCTTGCTTATGGGGAGCTGCCTTCCTTTCGGAAAACTGCTCCGGCTCGGCCTCACGCAAGCGTCAGGCCAGCGGCCGGAAATATTGAGGTTTTGCGCGTCACGCAATCGTCATTTGTGTCGTGGCCAAAAACTTTGCTCAAAAGGCATCTCCGATTGACGGATATAAAGACTTCCTTATATCCTTATTCCGTGACCCGGGATCTCAAGCTAGCCGCGCTTTTTCAGGCGTTGGCCGATCCGACGCGGCTGCGCATTTTGGCGCTGCTGCGGGCCATGGAGCTGTCGGTTGGCGAATTGGCACAACTGCTCGGGCAGAGCCAGCCGCGCGTTTCGCGCCATGTTCGAATCCTCAGCGACTCGGGCCTGATCGGCCGGCGCAAGGAGGGCAGCTGGGTTTACCTGCAGCTGGCGGATCCTGAGCGGACCGAACCGCTGTTCGATCTTTACCGTGGCTTCGACAGCGAGGGTGAGTTGCAGTTCGCGGCGGACGCGGCCCGGCTGGATTCGGTTCGCGCCGACCGCGCCGAAGCTGCCCGTCGCTATTTTGAAGCCCATGCCGCGACCTGGGACAGCATCCGGTCGCTGCACATCGCCGATGCCGAGATTGAGCGCGCCATTGCCGGCCTTTTGGCGGACCGGCCGATCGGCGCCTTGCTCGACATCGGCACCGGCACCGGTCGGATGCTCGAGCTGTTCGCGCCCAAGGCAAGAAGCGCGGTCGGGATTGATCGATCCTCGGAAATGCTGAGGCTGGCCCGGGTCAAGCTGCAGGAAGCGGGCATTTTGGGCGCCAGCCTGCGCCAGGGCGACATGAACGCGCTTCCGCTAACCGACCGCAGCGTCGACAGCATCATCCTCCACCAGGTGCTACACTATGCGCAGCAGCCTGGTGCTGCGATTGCCGAGGCCGCACGGGTACTTAGCCCTGGCGGGCGGCTGCTGGTGATCGATTTCGCCCAGCACGATCGGGCTGAGCTCAAAGAGCAGGATGCGCACCTCCGCCTCGGTTTTGCCGACGACGCGATGCGCGGCTGGTTCGCCGCGGCAGGGCTGGAGCTGGACCGGACCGAGCGGCTCGGCGGCGGTGAACTGACTGTGATTATCTGGCGGGGGGTCAAGGCCGCTGCCTCGGGCCGGGAGCGAGCTGCGGCATGAACCGTCAAAGCCAGCTTGCGATCGAAACCCACGCGCCGCTGTTCGCCGAACCGCGCGGCGACATACAGCTTAGCTTCGAATTCTTCCCGCCGAAGACCGATGCAATGGCCGAAACGCTGTGGCGATCGATCGAGACGCTCGCGCCATTGAAGCCGCGATTCGTGTCGGTGACCTACGGTGCGGGCGGCTCGACCCGCGAGCGCACGCACACGACGGTCGAGCGGATTGCGAGGGAGACCGGCCTCACCCCGGCCGCGCATCTCACCTGCGTCGGCGCGACGCGGGATGAGATTGATGCGATAGCCCGCAGCTATTGGGATGCGGGCGTGCGGCATATCGTCGCGCTGCGCGGCGATCCGCCCGAGCAGGGTCAGCGCTATGCGCCGCATCCGGACGGCTATGCCAACGCCGCAGCGCTGGTTGCTGGCCTCAAGGCCGTGGCGCCGTTCGAAATCTCGGTCGCGGCCTATCCGGAGATTCATCCCGATTCCGAGTGCGCGCAAAGCGATCTCGACAATCTGCTGAGGAAAATCGACGCCGGAGCCGACCGCGCGATCACCCAATTCTTTTTCTCCGCGGACTGCTTCTTCCGCTTCCGCGACAAGCTCGCCGAGATTCGGCCCGGCGTCGAAGTGGTGCCGGGCATCTTGCCAGTCACCAACGTCGCGACGACGCGCCGCTTCGCCGGCCAGTGCGGCGCCGCAATTCCCGACTGGATGGACCGGCTGTTCGAAGGATTGGACGAGCTACCGCAGGCGCGGCAATTGGTTGCTGCGACGGTGGCCGGGGAACTGTGCGGCCAGCTCTATGCAGGCGGCGTACGCCACTTCCATTTCTATACATTGAACCGGGCGGAGCTGGCCTATGCCATCTGCCACTTGTTGGGGGTGCGCGCATGAGTTCCGCGAACGAGTTTCGCAGCGCGGCGGCGGAGCGCATCCTGGTCAAGGACGGCGCCTATGGCACGCTGATCCAGTGCGAAGGGCTGAAGGAGGCTGACTATCGCGGCGACCTGGCGCTCAATCACGACCAGAAGGGCAACAACGACCTGCTCAACCTGACCCAGCCGGCCATCATCCGCAAAATCGCGGAGAGCTTCGTCTCGTCGGGCGCGGACATCCTTGCCACCAACACGTTCAATGCCAATCGCATCAGCCAGTCGGATTATGGCGCGGAAGCACTCGTACCGGAGATTAATCGCGCCGCGGCACTGATCATCCGTGAGGTGATCGACGGTGCCGGGGACGGCCGCAAGCGCTGGGTTGCCGGCGCGATCGGCCCGACCAACAAGACGCTTTCGCTGTCACCCGATGTGAACGACCCGGGCTTTCGCGAAGTGACCTTCGCCGAAGTGAAGGCGGTCTATCGGGAGCAGATCGACGCGCTGGTGGAAGGCGGAGTCGACTTCGTCCTGATCGAGACTGTTTTCGATACGCTGAACTGCAAGGCGGCGATCATGGCGGCGCTTGAGGCGGAGCAGGAGCTCGGCCGTGAGCTGCCGATCATGATTTCGATGACGCTGACCGATCTTAGCGGCCGCAACCTCAGCGGGCATACGGTCGAGGGGTTCTGGGCCAGTGTTCGCCATGCCAGGCCATTGACGATAGGGCTGAATTGCTCGTTCGGCGCGGCGCAGCTGAGGCCCCATCTGGCCGCCCTGGCTCGGAGTGCGGAGACGCTGGTGATGGCCTATCCCAATGCCGGCCTCCCCAACGAGCTTGGCTGCTACGACGAAGCGGCCGAGGAGACGGCGGCACAGGTCCGCGAATGGCTTGATGAGGGGCTGGTCAACATAGTCGGCGGCTGCTGCGGAACGACACCGGCGCACATTGCCGCGATCGCAGGGGCGGCCACGGGTGCCGCGCCGCGTTCAATACCCGCCCCACCGAACACCACGATGCTCTCTGGCCTCGAACCGATGGTGCTGGCGGCGTGAATGACTTCTCCAGCGCCGGTCTGGGCGCGCGTTTCGTCAACATCGGCGAGCGAACCAACGTCACCGGATCGGCCAAGTTCAAGAAGCTGGTCCTGGCCGGCGACTATGACGCCGCCGTCACCGTAGCGCGCGACCAGGTCGAGGCCGGGGCGCAGATCATCGACGTCAACATGGACGAGGCGCTGCTCGACGGCGAAAAGGCCATGGCGACCTTCCTCAAGCGCCTGGCAGCCGAGCCCGACATTGCCCGAGTGCCGGTGATGATCGACAGTAGCAAGTGGAGCGTGATCGAGGCCGGGCTTCAGTGCGTTTCCGGTAAGCCGATCGTCAATTCCATCAGCCTCAAGGAAGGTGAGGGACTGTTCCTACAAGCGGCACGCAAGGTACGAGCCTATGGCGCTGCCGTGGTCGTCATGGCGTTCGACGAGACGGGGCAGGCCGATACCAGGCAGCGCAAGGTCGAGATTTGCGAGCGTGCCTATAAGCTGCTGGTCGCCGACGGCTTCCCACCCGAAGACATCATCTTCGACCCCAATGTCTTCGCCATCGCCACTGGCATCGACGAGCATCGCCGCTACGCGATCGACTTCATCGAGGCCACCAGGGAGATCCGCATCCGCTGCCCCTACGCCCATATTTCGGGCGGACTGTCGAACCTCAGCTTTTCGTTTCGCGGCAATGAGCCAGTGCGCCGCGCAATGCACTCCGTGTTCCTCTATCACGCAATCCCTGCCGGGATGGACATGGGCATCGTCAATGCCGGGCAGCTGGACGTTTATGACGAAATCGACCCCGAGCTGCGCGAAGCGTGCGAGGACGTCATCTTCGACAAGCGCGACGATTCGACCGAACGGCTGATCGCACTGGCCGAGCGCTTCCGCGGTACCGACGCAGCGGAAGAGAAGAAGGCCGCGGAGTGGCGCGGCTGGCCGGTGCGCGAACGGCTGAGCCACGCGCTGGTCAAAGGTATCGACGAGCATATCGTCGCCGACACGGAAGAGGCGCGGCTGGAGATCGCCAAGAACGGTGGACGTCCGATCGAAGTGATCGAAGGCCCGCTGATGGACGGCATGAACGTGGTCGGCGACCTGTTCGGATCGGGCAAGATGTTCCTGCCCCAGGTGGTGAAGTCGGCGCGGGTAATGAAGCGGGCGGTCGCGCACCTAATCCCCTTCATTGAGGAGGAGAAGGAAAAGTCGGGATCCACGCAGGGCAAGGGCCGGATCGTCATGGCGACGGTCAAGGGCGACGTTCACGACATCGGCAAGAACATCGTCGGCGTGGTCTTGCAGTGCAACGGCTTCGAAGTGATCGACCTCGGCGTGATGGTACCCTGGCAACAGATCTTGCAGGCCGCCAACGACAATAAGGCGGACATGATCGGACTTAGCGGCCTGATCACTCCGTCGCTGGACGAGATGGTAACGGTCGCCGACGAAATGCAGCGTGCGGACATGCGCTTGCCGCTGCTGATCGGCGGTGCCACGACGAGCAAGGCGCACACCGCGCTGAGGATCGATCCTGCCTATAATGGGCCGGTGATCCATGTGCTGGACGCCAGCCGCGCGGTCGGCGTGGCTTCGTCCCTGGTGTCGGATACGCAGCGCGATCCCTTCGTCAGCGCGACCGCGGTCGATTACGACAAGATCCGAGTGGCGAGGGAAGGACGCGGCCACAGCGAGCTTGCGAGCTTGGCGGAAGCGCGCGCCAATGGCTTTGTCTATGACCCAACCGGCAAGGCACCGCCGCCGCAATATCCGGGTCTGCATCACTTCGGCGAATGGCCGCTGAAGGATTTGAAGGCCTCGATCGACTGGACGCCCTTCTTCCGCGCCTGGGAGCTAGCGGGCACCTATCCGGCCATCCTCGACGACCCGGTCGTCGGGGAAAGCGCGCGGAGCCTGTTCAAGGACGCCCAGGCGATGCTCGACCAGATCATCGCCGAGCGCTGGGTGACGCCCAAGGGCACAGTCGGGCTGTGGCGCTGCCGACGCGAGGGCGACGACGTGCTGATCCTTGCCGGTAACGACTGGACCCGTGTTCCCTTCCTCCGCCAGCAGGTGAAGAAGCGTGAGGGGCGGCCAAACATGTGCCTGGCCGATTTCATCGATCCTGACGGCGAGGACTGGATCGGCGGGTTCGCGGTCGGAATCCACGGGCTGGAGCCGCATCTCGAGCGATTCAGGCAGACCGTCGACGACTATGACGACATCTTGCTCAAGGCGCTGGCCGACCGATTGGCCGAGAGCTTCGCGGAAGTATTGCACCACCATGTCCGCAACCGGCTGTGGGACTATGCGGACGAGCACTTCACGAACGAGGAGCTGATCCGCGAGAAATATCACGGTATCCGCCCCGCGCCCGGCTATCCGGCCTGTCCGGACCATTCGCTGAAGCCTGTGCTGTTCGAAATGCTCGGCGGGGCACCAGGCGAAGTGACGCTGACCGAGAATTTCGCGATGCTGCCGACGTCGGCGGTGTCGGGATTCTACTTTGCCCATCGCGATTCCAGCTACTTCGGCGTGGCGCGGATCGGGCAGGATCAGCTGGAGGAATATGCCGTCCGGCGCGATGTCGAAGTCGATCAGGCCGCAAAATGGTTGAGACCCAATCTCGACTAGCGAAAACGCTCGGGCTAACGGTTCGAACGTGACCCCATTCTCGTCATCCCCGCGGAAGCGGGGACCCAGATTTTTTGTTTCGCTAGGTTCCATGCCCGGCATGCGGCACCGTGTGGGGCACGGTGCCGTCCGGGCATTTCGCGGGAATGACGGATTTTGGTTGATCATTTGGCTCCTCTTTTGCTCGCTTGCGTCGCCTGCCGCGGCGCAGCCAGCGCCGCGCGAGAACGCCATCCGGCCGGAACTGATCGCGGAAGGCCCCGCAACTCCCGGAGGCGAGGTCGAGCTCGCGATCGTCATGCACACCAGCCCGGGATGGCACGGCTATTGGGTCAATCCAGGCGACGCCGGGCTGCCCATGGAAATCAAGTGGCAGCTGCCTGAAGGCGCCGGGCTGGGACCGTTGCGGTTCCCCGTTCCGGATCGGCTGCTGGTCGCGGGCATCGTCAACTATGTCTACGAGCGCGACCATGCGCTGCTGACCCGGCTGACCGTTCCGAAGGATGCCAGCGGGGTGCTGCCGCTTCGGGCCGACGCGCAGTGGTTGGCCTGTACCGACAAGGTTTGCGTTCCCGAGCGGGGCACCATCTCGCTCGACCTTCCGGTCGGGGCAGGCCCTGCGACCGATCGCGCCCGGTTCGACGAGTGGCGGCGAGCGCTTCCGCGGCCGCTGGCCAGTCCGGCGAGGTTTGCAGCCACCAAGGACAAGCTTGAGATCGCCATCCCGTTGCCGGCCAGCGTTGAGCTGGACCAGCCCTATTTTTTCCCGGCTGACGACGGGCCGATCGATTATGCCGCGCCGCAGGGCTTCCGGCGGAAGGGCGATGTGCTGATTGCGGAGCTCAAACGCCGCCGCGGCGACCCCGGGGGGCTGTCGGGCGTACTTGCGCTGGGCGACGGAACAGGGCTGCAGATCAACGCGGTGCCGGGCGAAGTGCCGTCGGATGGCCGCTATCTCGGTAGCCCGGGAACCAGCGCGGTCGTCTACGCAATCCTCGGCGCGCTGCTCGGCGGAATATTGCTCAACCTCATGCCATGCGTCTTCCCGATCCTGGCGCTAAAGGCTTTTCATCTCGCCAAGGCCGGCGGCGGTGAGCGCGAGGCCCGGCGGGATGCGCTTGGCTATGCCGCGGGCGCGGTCATCGGCACCGGAGCGCTTGGGCTCGGCCTGCTTGCAATCAGGGCCGCTGGAACCGAGGCCGGTTGGGCCTTCCAGCTGCAGGATCCGCGAACCATCCTACTTCTCCTCCTGCTGACCACTGCGATCACGATGAACCTGCTGCGCCTGTTCGAGCTGCCGGCCATCGCCGCATCGGCCCTGCCCAGCACCAGCTTTGGCACCGGCGCGCTGGCCGCCTTCGTCGCGACGCCCTGCGCGGGTCCGTTTCTGGGCGCGGCCCTTGGCACGGCGCTGCTGCTTCCCGCGGCCGGATCGCTGCTGGTGTTTGCCGCGCTAGGTCTTGGGCTCGCGATTCCGTTCCTGCTGCTGGCCTTTGTCCCGGCGCTGCGCAGCCGGCTGCCAAAGCCGGGGCCGTGGATGGTACGGTTCCAGCGATTCCTGGCGATTCCAATGGCGGCGACTGCAATCGGTTGCCTCTGGCTCCTGTGGCGGCTGGGCGGCGCCTTTGCGCTGGAGATCGGCCTTGGAACGGCGGCGATGTTCGCGGCGCTGCTGGCGACGGGCGGCTATTTGCAACGCAAGGAAAAGCAGACTGGCTATCTCGCGAGCCTGCTGGCGGTCGTGGTAGGTGCGGCGGCCATCTGGACGCTCGGCACATCCATGACCCACCGCGCGGCTGATGCCGAGCGTGAGCGGCAGGATTCGGGGGCTTGGAGCGAAGCGACGGTCAAGGCTGATCTAGCCGCCGGCAACCCGGTATTCGTCTATTTCACCGCCGACTGGTGCCTGACCTGCAAGGTCAATGAGGCGGCCGCGATCAACCGCGCCGAGGTGCGCAAGACGCTGCGGGCCAAGGGCGTTATCGTGCTTGCCGGCGACTGGACCAATGGCGATCCCGTCATCACCCGCTTTCTGGAGAGCCGGGGCAGGGCCGGCGTTCCGCTTTACCTGTGGTATGAGCCCGGCCAGGCCGAGCCCGAGGAGCTGCCGCAGCTATTGACCCCGGCCATGCTCGTGGAAAGGGCAGAGCGCCGCCGCTGATCGTCATTGCGACCCCAGCGTAGGCCGGGGGAAGCAATCCAGTCTGGATTGCCGCGTCCTTCGGCTTCTCGCAACGACGGCTATTTCTTCTCCCAAACCTTTTTTCCCGCCACCCAGGTCTGCAGAACCTGCGTCCGGGCAAGAGCCTGTGGGTCGACGCTGGCGACGTCGCGATCGACAATGATGAAGTCGGCCCATTTGCCGGGATCGAGGCCGCCGATTCGCGTTTCAGCGAAGCCGGCATAGGCCGCGCCGCGGGTGAAGCCGGCCAGTGCTTGGGGAAAGCTGACACGCTCATCCGGCAGCCATCCGCCCGGCGGCTGGCCGTTCATATCCTGCCGGCTGACCGCGGCAGCGAGGCCGGGGAAGGGGTTGGGGCTTTCGACCGGAAAGTCGGAGCCGAAAGCAATCGGGATGCCCAGCTTTTCGACCGACTGCCAGGCATAGGCGCCCTTGAGCCGATCCGGGCCGAGCCTGGCTTCCGCCATCAGCCGGTCGCTGGTCTGGTGGGTCGGTTGCATCGAGGCGACGATGCCGGCGGGTTTCAAGCGCGGAATGTCGGCCGGGTCGGCGATCTGGAAATGCTCGATCCGCCAACGACGGTCCTTGCCGTAAGTCGAGGACAGCTTCTCATAAGTCGCGATGACCTGGGCGTTAGCGGCATCGCCGATCGCATGTATCGCCACCTGGTAGCCACCCGCAGCGGCGGCATTGGCCTGCTCCAGGATCTGCGCATCGGTGAGGAACTGCAGGCCCCGCGTGTCCGGCATGTCGTGATAGGGGGTTTTGAGCCAGGCACCTCGCGAGCCTAGCGCGCCGTCGGCGTAAAGTTTGACGCCGCCGAGATGCAGCCGGTCGCCGTAGAGCCATTCGCTCGGCCGGCCGCCGTTGATTTCCTTCATGCCCGGAATTCCGCCGGCGTAGCTCATCACGCGGACGGTTAGGGTTCCCGCCGCACCAGCGCGGTTCATCGCTGCCCAGCCGTCGGGGGAGGTGCCCATGTCGGCGGCGGCTGTCAGGCCGACCGAGAGCATCATCCGCTGGACAGCGACCATCGCGGCATCCTGCTCCGCCGGCGTGGGCGCCGGAATCCGCGATTCAATCAGGCTCATTGCATTGTCGACGAACAGCCCATTCTCGATCCGGCCGCCCGAGGGCGCCTGCGTATTGAGCGCGAAACCGGCCGCCTGCATGGCGGCGCTGTTGGCGATGGCGGCATGGCCGTCGACCCGGCTGAGCCAAACCGGCCGATCGCCAACCACCGCATCGATATCGGCGGAGGTCGGAAAACGCTTGTCAGGCCACAGCTCCTGGTTCCAGCCGCGGCCGAGGATCCAACGGGCGTTGGGGTTGGCCTCGGCATAGGCTTTAAGCCGCGACTGTAGTTCGGCCAGCGAGCTGGCGCCGGTAAGGTCGAGCTGCAGCGCGGTAAAGCCGAGCTCCATGACATGGCCGTGGGCGTCGATCAGGCCCGGAAGGACCGTCTGCCCCTTGGCATCGACCACATCCGTGCCGGGCATCAGCTTCAGCCGTTCACCATGCAGCAGTCGCTTCACCTTCCCGTCTTCGCCGATCAGGATGCCGGTAAACCGCTCCAACTTGCCATTGGCATCGACCTGGATGCCGTTGGTGTTGGTCACCAGCGTGTCGGCCAGGGCTGAAGAGGAAGCGAGGAGCGCTGTGAGCGCGAGCAGGGTTGTTCGCATGTCCGCTCCGATAGCATTGTTTGCCGCTTCGGGAAGGTCTAGGCGGGCAATCCATGGATGCCCCGACCAAGACCCGCCCGACTCTTGACGATATTCGCGCCGCCGCGGAGCGCATCAAGGGGTCGGTTATCCGCACTCCGATGCTCAAGAGCCGTACCCTGTCGGAAATCGCCGATGCGGAAGTTTGGCTGAAATTCGAGAATCTCCAGTTCACGGCCGCCTACAAGGAGCGTGGCGCGCTCAACAAGCTGCTGCAACTGACGGAAGAGGAACGGTCGCGCGGCGTCGTTGCTGCGTCGGCGGGCAATCATGCCCAGGCAGTTGCCTATCACGGCCGCAGGCTGGGTATTCCGGTGACGATCGTCATGCCGGTGTCGACGCCGATGATCAAAGTCACCCAGACCGAGGGCCATGGCGCCAACGTCGTGCTGCATGGCGAGCGTTTCGACGATGCTTATGATCATGCCCGCGAGCTTGAGGCCGAACGTGGCTTCATCTTCGTGCACCCGTTCGACGACGTCCAGGTGATGGCGGGGGCGGGAACGGTCGCGCTGGAAATGCTGGAGGATGCTCCCGACCTCGACATGCTGGTGATCCCCATCGGCGGCGGGGGACTGATTTCGGGCGTGTCGACGGCCGCCAAGGCACTGAAGCCTGGAATCCAGGTCGTTGGGGTCGAGGCAGAGCTCTATCCGTCCATGAAGAATGTGGTCGACGGCGGCAATGGCGAGATCGGCGGCGATACGCTGGCCGAGGGCATCGCCGTCAAGGAGCCGGGCCAGCTGACCAGGGCAATCATCGGCGATCTGGTCGACCGCATCGACCTGGTCAGCGAAAATGAGCTCGAACATGCGGTATCGATGCTGGTCAACATCGAGAAGACGGTGGTCGAGGGCGCCGGTGCGGCTGGGCTCGCGGCGATCCTGGCCGAGCCGGAGCGCTTCCGCGGCCGTAAGATCGGCACGACGCTGTGCGGCGGCAATATCGACAGCCATCTGCTGGCCAATGTACTGGTCCGCGAGCTGGTCCGCTGCGGCCGCATCGCACGCCTTCGGATCGCGGCGCAGGACCGGCCAGGCGCGTTGGCAGCAATTACAGCCAAATTCTATGAATGCGGCGTCAACATCATCGAAACCAACCACCAGCGGGTGTTCAGCCGGCGGCCGGCCAAGGATACGGTGATCGAAGTCGAGTGCGAGGCGCGGGATAGCCGGGCGATCGATACGCTGGTCGATCACCTGGAAGAAGCCGGCTTCCACGTCGACCGCGCCGAGCTCGATTAGGCTGTCCTGCTTGATTCCGTCCCCTTGCGGCACACCCGGGCCCATTAACCCTCTTTCCGGGCGTCGAACTCTTTTCATTCGCGTTTACTAGTCGCATAAAGGGTTTCGTAACCATTGCAGAAGGCCGGGATGAAGTGAGCGCACCATTTCGCTTCCCCAAGTTCTTTGTAACGAACCCTTCGCCGTGCCCTTATTTGCCGGGCAAGGTCGAGCGCAAGGTTTTCACCGAGTTGAATGGCCGCAATTCCGGCGAGCTTAACGAGGCGCTTGGACGCATCGGTTTCCGCCGGTCGCAATCGGTCGCCTATCGCCCAAGCTGTGTCGATTGCTCGGCATGCGTATCGGTCCGAGTGATGGCCGGCGAGTTTACTCCGAACGCCACTCAGCGAAAGATTTTGCGCCGACATGCCGACCTGGAGGTCAGCGCCTGCCGGCCGTGGAGCACCGAGGAGCAATATGCGCTGCTCCGCCGCTACCTCGGCCAGCGCCACCCGGGCGGCGGAATGGCCGAGATGGACGAACAGGACTATGCGGACATGATCGAGCAGACGCCGGTCCGCACCTATGTCATCGAATATCGCGAGCCATCGATCGACGGGCGTCCGGGAAAGCTTGTCGGAGCCTGCCTCAGCGACCAGCAGGGCGACGGGCTCAGCATGATCTACAGCTTCTATGATGTCGGCGAAGGGGCTAGAAAAGGCCTCGGCACCTACATCATCCTCGACCATATCGTCCGCGCTGCACGCGCCGGGCTGCCCTATGTCTACCTTGGCTATTGGGTCGAGGGGTCGGACCGGATGGCCTATAAGGCGAGCTTCCGCCCGATGGAGCGGCTTGGCCGTGACGGCTGGCGCCGGATGGATGCCCTGGAGCCAGAACCGGCGATTGTCGACCGTCCGTTGCCGGCCCGTTCGCCGCGCCGAATCCTGGTCGACGCCTAATATATTTCTTAACCCCGGTTAGCTTCTCTTGACCGACTCGCAGGCATGGGCGCACAGCGGCCACGGCCGCGCGTCCCCGTAGCGCACCAGCATTCTCCACGGCCCATTACCCGCGTGCCGTAATGCGTCTCATCCCCTTGAGCACCGGAGTTTTGCAATGGCCGACCCGATTCAGCCGACCCCTACCGCCACGGAAACGCTATCTCCCAAGCCTACTGAACCCTTTGTGGCAGGCGCCGGGGCCCAACCGGAACCGCATGTGGAAGATGCCTCAATCCGGCCATTCAGCTATCACGCATCGGACGACGAACTCGCCGATCTCAAGCGGCGGATCCTGGCAACCCGATGGCCCGACAGGGAAACCGTCAATGACGATAGCCAGGGGGTGCAACTGGCCACGATGAAGAACCTCGCCGACTATTGGGCGAGCGAATATGACTGGCGTAAGGTCGAAGCGCGCCTCAACTCCTTCCCGAATTTCCTGACCAAAATCGACGGCCTCGACATTCACTTCATCCATGTGAAGTCAAAGCATGAGAATGCCCTGCCGATCATCGTCACCCATGGCTGGCCAGGTTCGGTAATCGAGCAGTTGAAGATCATTGAACCGCTGACCGATCCGACAGCTTTCGGAGGAACGGCCGAAGATGCGTTTGATGTCGTGATCCCGTCGATCCCCGGTTATGGCTTCACGGAGATACCGACCCAATCAGGCTGGAACCCGCCGCGGGTCGCCCAGGCCTGGATCACACTGATGAAGCGGCTCGGCTACACGCGCTTCCTGGCGCAGGGCGGTGACTGGGGCGCGCTAATGACCGAGCTGATTGGCGTGATTGCGCCCCCGGAACTGGCGGCGATCCACACCAACATGCCGTCAACGGTGCCACCCGAAATCTATCAGGCATTGCGGGACGGCAGCGGACCACCTGCCGACCTTTCCGATGAGGAACGACGCGCCTTCGATCGACTGGATCTCTTCTTCACCCACGGTCTGGCCTATGCGAACCAGATGGGGCACCGCCCGCAAACGCTCTACGGCATCGCGGATTCCCCCGTGGGCCTCGCCGCCTGGTTCCTCGACCATGACATTTCGAGCTACCAGATGATCGCCCGCACGTTTGACGGCGTGGATGAGGGGCTCACTCGCGACGATGTCCTCGACAACATCACGGTCACCTGGCTGACCAACACGGCCATTTCCGGAGCCCGGCTATATTGGGAAGCGCTGCCGCGGACGTCCACCGGCTTCGGAATTGAACGCAACAACGTTCACTTCTTTGAGCCATTCGGCGTGAAAAGCCCGATCGCTGTGACCCAATTTCCCGACGAACTTTATCCGGTGCCGCGCAGTTGGGCGGAACGGGCATATCCCAACCTCATCCACTACGGTCAGAAGCCGAAGGGCGGGCATTTCGCCGCCTTCGAGCAGCCGGAATATCTGGTGAGCGAGCTGCGAACGGCTTTCCGTCAACTGCGGAAGTAACGTGATGCGATGGACGTTGGCTGCATTGGCGGCCACGCTGATCGCGGGGAGCGGTTCGCCGCTCCCCGTCCAGCAGCGCCCCGCGGGCTCGACGCGCACCGATTTGCAGCGGCACGACCTCAACATTCCAGGCCATGAGGTTCTCCAGGCGCGGGTCGATTTCGCGCCCGGCGCATCCTTCCCCCGACACAAGCATCCGGGCGAGGAGATCATTTATGTGATCGGCGGAACCATCGAATATGAGGTCGCCGGCAAGCCGGTCGTGGTGAAGGCGGGCGATGTGCTGTTTGTGGCCGACGGCGTGATCCACTCAGCGCGAAACATTGGAAGCGAGCCCGCCGCCGAACTCGCGACCTACGTTCTGCGAAAGGGTGAGCCGCTCACCACATTCACCGAATGAACGAAAAGACGGCCAATATCGAACTCAGGCCGACGAACCGCCGGCTGGAGCTATTTTCCGATGGCGTGTTCGCGATCGTCATCACGATCATGGTGATCGAAATCCATATTCCCGACATCTTGGCCTTTGCCAATGATCGGGCGGCGTTGAATCACCTGGCGGGTGAACTGCTCGCTTATGCCCTCAGCTTCCTGGTCATCGCCAACCTGTGGACCAGCCATCATTACCTTGTCTTCACGATTCACATGCCGGCGCGAAGCACGATCTGGTTCAACAATCTGCTGCTGTTTACGATCAGCTTGATCCCGATCACGACCCGTTTCCTTGGCATGCATCCGGGGTCTCCACGGGCAGCTGCATTTTACGGAGCGGTTGCCACAGCTTGCACCGGCGCATTCATGCTGCTGCGGTCGCACGCGGCCAGGAAGACGCATAATGAAGCGCATCGCCTGATACACCGGCGGATACTTCGACGAACCTGGCTGATCCTGGCGATCTATGCAGCGTCGATCCCGCTAGCCTTTGTCAACACTGGGCTTGCATGGGCCTGTTTCATCATAGTGCCGCCGATGCTGTTCCTGCCGATCATACGTGCCCAACCGATCCAGGCAGAGAGGGCGGATCAGCACGCAATGGAACGGAGCTGCCCATAGCAATTCGAGATGAGGATGCCGATATGGACATGATGACTACCCAGAAATTCGACCTTACCCCACCGACCGAGCCTCAGCTTCGCGAGCTTGAGGCGGACCTCGACGACCAGGAGCGGCATGTGCTGCTGGAGCATGGGACGGAAGCGCCGTTCTGCGGGGTGTTTCTCGATGAGAAGCGGCCGGGGGTCTATACCTGCCGGCTGTGCGGCCTGCCGCTGTTCAATGGCGGCCAAAAGTTCGAGAGTGGCACCGGCTGGCCAAGCTTCACCCAGCCATATTCGGCCGACCACCTGAAATATATCCATGACAGCAGCTACGGCATGATCCGCACCGAAATCGTCTGCACTCGGTGCGGTGCGCACCAGGGCCACGTCTTTCCTGATGGGCCTCCGCCGACCGGCGAGCGCTACTGCATCAACAGCGTATCGCTGGAATTCACGCCCAACGGCGAGCCGTTGCCCGACAAGCTCGGCAGGGGCTCACCGGAAGGCGAAGCCGTGGGAGGCTGAGGCTTAGCCTCGCCCACCGCGACCGGGGAGACGGTCATGGTGGTGGTCCCGGCGCTACCTTAAGGCGGAAGCTGGCGACGAGGGTTGGACAAACGGCGGACAGATGGGGTTAGGGAGAGGTTTCTGCCCGCCGTTTGTCGCTCGGCCGGCCTGGTTAGGCCGCCTTGAGCTTGCCGCTCATGGCATGGACCGCTGCAGCGTTGAGCGGCTGGCCGCCAATCGCCCAGTTGCCCTGCTCGACCTCGACGATCCGGACCCAGGTCACCTGGCGCAGTTCCTCGCCTTCGACCTCGATCATCGCTTCGGTGACTTTCTCAATCAACTCACGCTTCTTGGCGGGGCTGAAGACGTCCTTGATGACGTCGATGGTAACTAGCGGCATTGATGATCTCCTTGGTTGGATGGCAATCATCTGCCGCGGCCGGGCGTCGGCAGCCAGTTCAGCAAGTGAAGCATTGCACTACAGTTTCTGAAGCCGGCCGATTATATGAGCCGCCAAGGAGCGGATGATGAAATATGGTCAATTCTGTCCGATCGCGAAGGCAACCGAGATATTGGGCGAGCGCTGGAGTGTCCTGATCGTGCGTGAGCTGCTGATGGGCGGGAGGCGATTCAACGAGCTTCAGCGAGGACTTGGCGACATTTCGCCGGCACTGCTCACTGCCCGGCTCAAATCCTTCGAAGCCGAGGGTCTGGTGGTCAAGCGCCGCATTAGCGGCCAGCGCGGCTATGAATATTTTCCGACTTCATCGTGCGAGGCGCTGTTGCCGGTGGTTATCGCGATGGGCGAATGGGGCCTGTGCTGGGCCCGGGACAAGCTGACCGAGGATGATTTCGACATCGAATTCCTGATGTTTTACCTCGAGCGCAGCATCGATCCGTCGCAGCTTCCCGGCGATCACACCATCTTCCAGTTCAAGTTCAAGGATCTGACAGACCAGGCCAACTGGTGGCTGCTGGTCGATGGCGAAAAGGTCGACGTGTGCATTACGCGGCCGGGCCGGGACGTGGATCTGTTCTTCACCACGACGGCGCGCACCATGCACGACGTGTGGATGGGCGACCGCAGCTATCGCGAAGCAATGCAGGCCGGCGACCTGATCGTCGAGGGCGATCCTGTGCTGACCAGGCGGATCAGCAGCTGGCTGAAGCCGAGCGTATTCGCCGAATCCCAGCGGGCGCCGATTCCGGAGCTGCTGACGATCTAATGCAAAACGGCGGCGCATTTCTGCGCCACCGTTGCCACTCCCCTAGGAAATTTTGAGGCTTAGGCAGCGACTTCGGTTGTCGCCACATCGCCCTCCGCATCACGCAGCACATAGCCGCGGCCCCAGACGGTCTCGATATAATTGTCGCCGCCGCAAGCCAGCGAAAGCTTCTTGCGCAGTTTGCAAATGAACACGTCGATAATCTTGAGCTCGGGCTCGTCCATGCCGCCGTAAAGATGGTTGAGGAACATTTCCTTGGTCAGCGTGGTGCCCTTGCGGAGCGAGAGCAGCTCCAGCATCGCATATTCCTTGCCGGTCAGGTGCACTCGAGCGCCGTCGACCTCGACGGTCTTGGCGTCGAGGTTCACCGCCAGCTTGCCGGTGCGGATGACCGATTGCGAATGGCCCTTCGAGCGGCGCACGATCGCATGGATACGAGCGACGAGTTCGTCGCGATGGAACGGCTTGGTGACATAATCGTCGGCGCCGAAGCCGAGCGCGCGGACCTTGCTGTCCATCTCGCCGATGCCCGACAGGATCAGCACCGGAGTACCGACCTTGGCGGTACGAAGCTTCTTCAGCACGTCGTAACCGTGCATGTCCGGCAAATTGAGGTCGAGAAGGATGATGTCGTAGTCGTAGAGCTTACCGAGGTCCAAGCCCTCTTCGCCCAGATCTGTGGTGTAGACGTTAAAGCCTTCGGTGCCGAGCATCAGCTCGATGCTCTTGGCGATGGTCGCCTCGTCTTCGATCAGCAGAACCCGCATGCTCTATTCCCCTGGTTAGCTCGCCGGTTCGAGCGCAAATAGTTTCACGCTCTTAACGACGTCTAAGCGTCTATTAACCATGCGGTTTCTGACCTTAAAAGGTTAATAGTGCGTAAAACTTGGTAAATGCCGGGAATCGTTGCAGCGGTGCATCAGTTTATATCAGTGCTCCAGCCGATCTGGACCAAGTCTCTGGCCGAATTGGATTGCTTCACCTTGCTGCGAGTATCATTGGCGTTGCGATGAGCCTTGAAGACCGCATCCTATTTGTCGACGGCGAAGCGATCGTGATCGACAAGCCCGAGGGCCTGCCCGTCGACGCGCCGCGCGCCGGCGGCGACAGCATCGAGGCGCGCATTAACGAGCTGAGCCTGGGCTTCAAGCGGCCGCCAGTGCCGATGCACCGGCTCGACCGCGATACGTCGGGATGCCTGCTCCTCGCGCGCAACCCGCGCGCGCGGGCTGTATTCCAGCAAGCCTTTGAGGGCGGCACGGTCACGAAAAGCTATCTGGCGGTGCTCGATGGCGTCGTATCGGGTGATGAAGGTCTGATCGAGCTCCCGATCGCCAAGGTTTCGAGCGCCAGGGGCGGTTGGCGAATGGTGCCTGACGATAGCGGCAAGCCTTCCGCCACCCGCTGGCGGCGGATCGCCGAGGCTGACGGGCAAAGCCTGGTCGAACTACAACCCTTGTCGGGGCGTACCCACCAGCTTCGGGTCCATGCGGCGCGGGGGCTGGGCGCGGCGATCGTCGGCGACCCGGTCTATTCGCTGCCTGACGATGCCGAGCTGGGCGGGATGGTCCTCCCGGACAGCGGGATGCTGCTCCATGCCTGGCGGCTGGTCGTGCCGCGCGATCCAAAAGCGGCAATCGACGTTACCGCACCAGTGCCTGACCGCTTCGGCCGCTGGCTGGATTATCTGCCGTGAAACCCGAAGAGGTCGTCATCCCGGAAGATGCGCTGTCCGAGCGGTTCCTCGCCGCGACGGGGCCGGGCGGGCAGAATGTCAACAAGGTGGCGACCGCGTGCCAGCTGCGCGTCGACGTGTTCAAGCTCGGCCTGCCGCCGCATGCCTATGAGAAGCTCAAGCTGCTGGCGGGGAGCAGGATGACTGGCGGCGGCGAGCTGATCATTACCGCGCGCAGCTACCGCACGCAGGATGCCAATCGCGAGGATGCGCGCCGCCGACTTGCCGAAATGATCGCGGACGCCCATCTGGTTCGGCGCAAGCGCAAGCCGACCCGCCCGAGCAAGGCGGCCAAGGCCAGGCGCGTCGACGAGAAAAAGGGCCGGAGCGCGGTCAAGGCCGCGCGCGGACGAGTGAGGCTGGACTGATGTACGACTTCAAGATCGAGGCCGCGGACAAGGCGACAATGTATTCGGACCTCGCTTCGGCGCTCCAGGGCCTCGTTGCCGGCGAACCGGACGGCATCGCCAACATGGCCAATGCGACAGGACTGATTTACGAAACCCTTCCCGACGTTAATTGGGTCGGCTTCTACCGCAACATCGACGGGGAGCTGGTGCTCGGCCCGTTCCAGGGGCGGCCCGCCTGCATCCGCATGACGTTCGACCAGGGTGTGTGCGGTGCCGCGGCCAAGACCCGGCAGGTGCAGCGCGTCGAGGACGTTCACGCCTTCCCCGGCCACATCGCCTGCGACAGCGCATCGAACAGCGAGATCGTGGTGCCGTTGATCCGCGATGGCGAGCTGTTGGGAGTGCTCGACATCGACAGTCCCAAGCATGCGCGCTTCGATGCCGAGGATGAGGCAGGCGTCGTCCGCCTCGCCGAAATCATGACGCGGTCGATCTAGCTCAATATTTCCAATTGATCGTCGCTAAGGGCGCCGGGAATGATCATCACCGGCACCGGAAGCTTGCCGGCATCATGGCCGGTGAAATGGGCTACCAGCGGCCCGGGCTTGCCGGACGGGGCAGCACCCAGCACCAGCGCGGCTACGTCCTCGCGGGTGCCGATGTGGCCGCGCACCGCCGCCACCGGGTCGCCCTGCCGAACGATGATCTCGGGCGTGATGCCGGCGGCATTCATGATTTCGCCGACCGAGGCGGCGACAATCCCCTCGATCCTGAGGCGCTGCTCTTCCTCGATTGCCGCCTGGACGCCGCCCCATTGAACGAAATCCTGCGGCTCGACCACGGCAAGGACGTCGACCTCCCCGTCCGTCTTGGCGGCGCGGCGCGCGGCGAAGCGCAACGCAACTCGCGCTTCGGGACTATCGTCGATCACGACCAAATAGGTTCGCGCCATCCCTTTATTCTCCCCGAAAGAAAGCTGCGGCAACTCCAGGCGTGTGGCAAGCTTTTCCGATGCAAGAGGCTGGCTTGTCGCCGGGAAAGCTGTGTTCGTGCTTGACCCGCCTATCGCTTTGGCCTTTGTGCCGGACGACTCTGACCTAGCTCCGAGAGTGCAATGTCGATCGAACTGAAAATGCCCGCCCTGTCACCGACGATGGAGGAGGGAACGCTCGCCAAGTGGCTGGTCAAGGAAGGCGACACGGTGTCGTCCGGCGATATTCTTGCCGAAATCGAGACCGATAAGGCGACGATGGAGTTCGAGGCGGTCGACGAGGGCAAGATCGCCAAGATCCTGGTGCCGGAAGGCTCGGATGGCGTGAAGGTCGGAACGCCGATAGCGATTTTGGCTGGTGAAGGCGAAGAGGTGAGCGCGATAGCGCCTGCGCCCAAGCCGGAGGCAGCCCCCGCCCCCAAAGCCGAGACGCCCGTGGCCGCGCCTGCTCCGGCGACGCCCGCACCGGTTGCAGCGGCACCTGTGACAGCTGCGGCACGAGCAGACAGCGGCGACCGCATCAAGGCCTCGCCGCTGGCGCGCCGGCTGGCCGAAGCTCAGGGAATCGACCTTTCAACGCTGACCGGAAGCGGCCCCGGTGGCCGTATCGTCCGTGCCGATCTCGGTACGGCTGGTGGCGGCGCCCAGGCAGCGCACGTGGCACGTGCGGCGGCAGCGGTGGCGTCCGCGCCGCAACCGGCCGGACTCCAGCCGGTCGAGGCGGAACTGGCCTTTACCGGCGGCATCCCGCACGAGGCGGTGAAGCTCAGCAACATGCGCAAGACCATTGCGCGCCGGCTGACGGAATCGAAACAGCAGATCCCGCACATCTATTTGACGCTCGACGCCAATCTGGACGCCCTGCTGAAGCTGCGCACGGAGCTTAATGCCGGGCTGGCGAGCCGGGGCGTCAAGCTCAGCGTCAACGACATGCTGATCAAGGCGCTGGCGCTGGCGCTCATCGAGGTGCCGGAGTGCAACGTCAGCTTCGCCGGCGATCAGCTGATCAAATATGGCCGTGCCGACATCTCGGTCGCTGTGTCGATCCCCAACGGCCTCATCACACCGATCATTGTCGGGGCCGAAGCCAAGGCGATCTCGGCGATCAGCAAGGAGATGGGCGACCTCGCCGGCCGGGCCAAGGAGGGCAAGCTGCAGCCGCACGAATATCAGGGCGGCACCGCATCGCTCAGCAATATGGGCATGTTCGGGATCAAGCATTTCGAGGCGGTCATCAATCCGCCGCAGGGGATGATCATGGCAATCGGGGCCGGCGAAAAGCGGCCTTATGTGATCGACGATAGCTTGCAGATCGCAACCGTGATGAGCGCCACCGGCAGCTTCGATCATCGTGCCATCGACGGCGCCGACGGTGCCAGGCTGATGAAGACATTCAAGGAGCTGATCGAAAGCCCCTTGGGGCTGGTGGCGTGAGATGAAGTGGCTGGCAGCCCTCGCGCTCGGCGCGATTGTCGGCTTTCTGGTGCCGATGATTTTCGGCGGCGAAGCCGGCTTCTGGCTGCACAGCTGGACGAAATGGGGAACCATTCGCCCATTTGAACACTCGCGCGGCCTGCTGTTTTCAATCCCGCTGGGATTGGGAGCCGCATTTGTGTTCCGGATGTTTTTCAACTGGCACAGCGGCTGAGCACGGACCTTGCCGGATCGAGTTCCCCTTATCCGAGTGACGGCGATGCCGTCCGACACCAACCCCTATGGCGGGGTGTTCGGCGGTTGGCTGATGGGGCAGATGGGCCTGGCTTGCGGGTCGTTCGCATCGCGCCATTCGAACGGCAAGGCAATTCTGGTCGGGGCCAATGAAATTTCATTTCCGGGTGCGATGTCGGTCGGCGATGAGCTCAGCATCTATGTCGAATTGCTGAAGCAGGGCCGGACTTCGTTGAAACTCAAGGCCGAAGCGATCGGGCGCCAGCGCGACGGCGACCGGCAAACCGTCGTTGCGGAAGGCGAATTCACCTTCGTCGCGCTCGACGCCAACGACAAGCCGCGAGAGATCGGGGCCAAAGAGGAAAGCAATGGCTGAAAGTTACGACCTCATCGTTCTCGGTTCCGGACCGGGCGGCTATGTCGCCGCGATCCGCGCCGCGCAGCTCGGCCTCAAGACCGCGATCGTCGAGCGCGAAAATCTGGGCGGAATTTGCCTCAACTGGGGCTGCATCCCGACCAAGGCGCTGCTCCGGTCGGGCGAGATGCTGCATCATATGCGCCACGCCGACAGCTTCGGCCTGGTCGCCGGCGAGGTTAAGCCCGACCTTGCCAAGATCGTCGCTCGAAGCCGGGCGGTGGCGAAGCAGCTGAACCAGGGCGTGACGCACCTGATGAAAAAGAACAAGATTACGGTCCACATGGGCACTGGCGAGATCACCGCGCCGGGCAGGATGACGGTCACCGCCGACGGCAAGAAGAGCGACCTTGCCGCCAAGCACATCATTATCGCCACCGGCGCACGGGCCCGCGAACTGCCGTTTGCCCAATCGGACGGCAAGAAGATCTGGACTTACCGCCATGCAATGACCCCGGCGGAGATGCCGACCGATCTTCTGGTTATCGGGTCGGGCGCGATCGGGATAGAATTCGCCAGCTTTTATAATGACATGGGTTCAAAGGTAACGGTCGTTGAAATGCTTGACCGGGTGGTGCCGGTGGAGGATGCCGAAGTCAGCGACTTCCTTGCCAAGAGCCTCGCCAAGCAGGGCATGACGCTGCTGACGTCGGCCGGGGTCGAAAGCCTCAAGGCCGATGCCAAGGGCGTCGCGGCGAAGATCAAGACCAAGGACGGCAAGGTCGAGGAGAAGCGCTTCTCCCACTGCATCGTCGCGGTCGGCATTGCCCCCAACACCGAGAATATCGGGATCGAAAAGCTCGGCATCAAAACCACCAAGGGCCATATCGACACCGACGGCATGTGCCGCACCAACGTGCCCGGCATTTCGGCGATCGGCGACGTTACCGCACCGCCGTGGCTGGCGCACAAGGCGAGCCATGAGGGAATCATCGCGGTCGAGGCGATCGCCGAGCAGCTAGGCAACAAGAACGTTCATCCCCACGCGATGGACGCCAGGAACATCCCCGGCTGCACCTACTGCCACCCGCAGGTGGCAAGCGTTGGCCTGACCGAAGCCAAGGCCAAGGAAGCCGGCCATGACGTCAAAGTCGGTAAATTCCCCTTCATCGGCAACGGCAAGGCGATCGCGCTGGGCGAAGTCGAAGGCTTCGTAAAAACGGTGTTCGACGCCAAAACCGGCGAATTGCTTGGAGCGCATATGATCGGCGCGGAAGTGACGGAGCTGATCCAGGGCTATACCGTCGGCAAGACAGCCGAACTGGTCGAGACCGATTTCATCAACACCGTCTACCCGCACCCGACGATCAGCGAGACGATGCACGAGAGCGTGTTGGCGGCCTACGGACGGGTGCTGCACATTTGAGCGCTGCCGGCCACGGCAACCGGACCATCTGGATCGCCTTTGGGGCGAACCTCGGCATTGCCGTTGCCAAGTTTGTGGCCGCGGCGATCACCGGTTCGTCGGCGATGCTTACCGAGGGCGTTCACTCGGTCGTCGATTCCACCAACCAGCTGTTGCTACTGTGGGGTCGCCGGGCCGCCAAGCGCCCTGCCGACGAAAATCATCCGTTCGGCTATGGCAGGGAGCTCTACTTCTGGAGCTTCGTGGTCGCGGTGCTTGTGTTTGCGCTCGGCGCGGGCGTGTCGATCTATGAAGGCATCATCCATATTGCCGAGCCGGAGCCGGCCGTATCGCCGCTAGTAGCCTATGGTGTGCTGCTGATCGCCTTCTTGCTGGAGGGCGGATCGACGTGGGAGGCGTTCAAGGAATTCAAGATAGCCAAGGGCAAGCTCGGCTGGATCAAGGCGATCCAGCAATCGAAGGACCCGACCGGCTTCATCGTCCTGCTGGAAAATGGCGCCGCGATGTTCGGCATCGTCGCCGCGGCGGTTGGCCTGGGGGTAAGCCAATGGACCGGCGATCCGCGCTATGACGGCGCCGCCTCAATCATCATCGGCGCGATCCTTGGCGTCACCGCCTTTTTCCTTGCTTATGAGTCCAAGGCGCTGCTGATCGGCGAGGCGGCCGATCCGGAACTGGTTGCCGCAATCCACGCGCTCGTTCTGGAGAAGGAGGCGGTGGTCACGATTGGCGAGATACTGACGGTGCACAGCGCCCCCGACCAGATCATGGCGATGCTGGCGGTCGATTTCGACGACAGCATATCCGCGCGCGAGGTCGAGCGGCTGGTGTGCCAAATCGAAGACGAGACCCAGGCGAAATTCCCCGACGTCACTCGACTCTACATTCGTCCGTTCAGCGATGCCGATCGGGGAGGCTGCTGATCGCGCGCTAAAGAAATGCTGTCCTACGGCCGCCAATCTGTGCCAACGGCAACTGACAGCGCTGCGCGATGCCGACCCGGCAAAGCCTTGTTCGGTCGGGCTCCATTGTCAGCGTGAACTTGTGTGAACATTCGCAGTCATATTTGGGGGTATTTATGCGTAGTTTGCTGCTGGCCGCCGCGCTGCTGGTTTCGTCTGCCGCGTCGGCCACGACCGTGGTCACCGCCGATCGCTATCTCGACGTCAACAGCGGTAAATATGTGGAACATCCGGCGATCTTCATCGCCGACGATGGCCATATCACCTCCATCGCCGACGCGCGGACCGTACGGTGGGGCGCGGACGTCAAGCAGGTCAACCTTGCGGGGAAGACGCTGCTCCCCGGTTTCATCGACATGCACGTGCATTTGACCAGCCTGGCCGAAATCGGCGGCTACCAGGGTCTAAAATACACCGACAGTTTCTGGTCGGCGGTCGGGGTCGCCAATGCCGTCAAGACGCTAGCGGCCGGCTTCACCACCGTACGCAACGTCGGCAGCTCCGAATTCCAGGATGTGGGCCTTAAGGAAGCGATCGACGGCGGCTGGATCGCCGGACCGCGGATCATCCCCGCGGCGTATGCGATCGGCGCGACCGGCGGGCATTGCGACGAAAGCGGATTACCGCCGAGCTATGACAAGAAGAGCGTATCGGCGGTCGATAGCCCGCAAGAAGCTCGAGCAAAGGTCCGCTGGCTCCACAAATATGGAGCCGAGGTGATCAAGATCTGCGCTACCGGCGGCGTGTTCAGCCTCGGCGACAGCGTCGGCGGGCAGCAGCTCAGCCTGGAAGAAATGAAGGCGATCGCCGACGAGGCCCATATGCTGCACCTGAGGGTGGCGGCTCACGCCCATGGCGACGAGGGAATCCATGATGCGATCCTGGCTGGGATCGACACGATCGAGCATGGCAGCCTGGCCTCTGACGCGACGCTGAAGCTGGCGCTGGCGCGCAAGCAGCCGATCTGGTTTTCGATGGATATTTACAATGACGATTACATCGTCGCGACCGGCACCTCGAATGGGACAGAGCAGGAAAGCCTCGACAAGGAGAAGGCGATTGCGCTGAAGCAGCGGCAGACCTTCCAGCGCGGGGTGCAACTGGGCGTTCCGATGGTGTTCGGGTCCGATGCCGGCGTCTATCCGCACGGCAACAACGGCAAGCAGTTTGCCAAGATGGTCGAATGGGGGATGACCCCGCTGCAGGCGATCCAGGCGGCGACACGCAATGCCTCGCAAGCGCTTGGCCGCGACGATGTCGGTTCGATCGAGGTCGGGCGTTACGGAGATCTGGTGGCGGTAACCGGGGATCCGACGCGGGACGTGCGGCTACTCGAAAAGCCCGACGCGGTGGTCAAGGGCGGCGAGCTGGTTCGCTAGTCCGGTTTGAACCGCCGGCCGTTCACGGAGTTATCCCGGCCATGGCTAAGATCGACCAGGCGAAGGTCCGGCGCGAGTTTGAAACGGCGGTCAATATGTCCGCCGGGGAAATCCGCGAGTGGCTGGATACCGACGAGAGCAAGTTGGTCGGGTACAGGCGTGAAGGATCGACCGAAAGCGTCGGGCACGCCAGCGGGCGGCGAATCGTGCAGCTCTTGGGAAAGAAAGCGGCCGAGCTCAGCGATGACGACTACGCCCATATGCGCAAGGTGGTCGGCTATGTGCACCGCCACCGCGCCCAGCGGCCCGAGAATATCTACACCTCACGCTGGCGCTACAGCCTGATGAACTGGGGACATGATCCGACCAGGGAATGACGGCGTTTCAACCTGTTAATTGAACGGGCTGACAATGGAGATGGTGGAGCGAGTAATTAACCCTCGCCCATAACCAATAGGCAGGGTCCGAGGCGTAGATTGTGCGCAGGAGAAGGGCCATGCAGAGCTACTACCCTTCGCGCACGAGGATATTTTTCGAAGTCCTGTGCGCTTTTGCGATGGTGACATCGTGCGTCGGCGCCTGGCGGCAGACCGGGGCGTCGGCCCTGTTGATCGCCGCGGCCGTCGCGGCACTCTATGGTCTTGTCCACCTGTTCGACATGCGGCGGCCCAAGCCGGCGGAAGCGGTCGAGCCGCAACGGATCGACTTCGAGCCCGAGACACTCGACGTGGTCGTGCCGATGGTCGCGGTCGAAGAACCGCCAACTGTCGACCCGGTCGTAGCTGAAGCGGAAGTGGTCGACATATCGGTTGCCGCGCGGACCGGGTCGGGACGCCGGTCGGGCGGCTCTCGCAAGACTGGCGGTCGGCGCACCAAGGCGCCCAAGGCGGAAAAGGCGGCGGAAGTCGCCCCCGTAGTGCAAGAAGACGCGCCGGTAGAGGAATTCGACGCCCTTCCGCCGCTGGCCGCCGAGCCTGAACTGGCAGAAGTTGGATTTGAGGAAGATGAATTCGTCTTCCCGGCCGATGACGAGCCAGCTCCGCAGCAAATCCAGCCACTGTTCGAGCCCGAGCCGTTCGTCAGGATGCCGCGCCAGGGGTTCGGCCGAAGAGGGCGGCTTTAATCCGCTACTTGCCAAGGCGTAATCGCCGCTCCACGCTTCGTGCATGGCGCAGATGCACGACGTGTCCGATCCTCGCAATGCTTCGATTCTGATCGACGTCAATGGCGAATTGAAGCCGCGCGCCGAGGCAGTCGTCTCGGTATTCGACAGCGGATTCATGCTCGGCGACGGGGTTTGGGAGGGGCTTCGAATCCATAAGGGCCGGGCGGCCTTCCTCGATCGACACCTCGACCGGCTGTTCGAAGGCGCCAAGGCGATCGCGATGGATGTCGGCTTGTCGCGCGAGGAGTTGACCAGGCGGCTGTATGAAACGCTCGATGCCAACGGCATGAGCGAGGGAGTACATGTGCGGCTGATGGTGACGCGCGGCGTGCGCTCGACGCCTTACCAGGACCCGCGGGTGGTGGTGACGCCGGCGACCGTGGTGATCATCCCCGAATATAAGGAACCCGACCCGTCGATCTATGAGCGAGGCCTCAAGCTGTTCACGGTCCATGTGCGACGCGGTGACCCGGCCGTGCAGGACCAGAAGATCAATTCGCACAGCAAATTGAACTGCATCCTGGCTTCGATTCAAGCGACACAGGCCGGGGCGGACGAAGCGCTGATGCTCGATCCGCACGGCTTCGTCGCGACCTGCAACTCGACGCATTTCTTCATCGTGAGAAAGGGCGAGCTGTGGACCTCAAGCGGCAAATATTGCCTGGGCGGGATTACCCGCGGCCTGGCGATCGAAGTGGCGCGAGAGGCCGGCCTAACCGTAATGGAAAAGGACTTCTCGCTGACCGATGTCTACGGCGCCGACGAGGCGTTCGTCACCGGCACCTTCGCGGGCATAGTGCCCGTCCGTGAGGTCGACGGGCGAGCGCTGAACTGTCGCGGGCCGATGGTCGAGCGGCTGCAGCAACTGTACAGTGAGCGCATGGAGCGCGAAACAAGCGAGGGTAGCCGTCCATGAAATTGGCGTTGCGCATTTTCGGGGCCGTTGGCTTGGCCCTGCTGACAGCGGGAACCGCCGCCGCACAACAGACGGTCATCCAGGTCGTCGATCTTGCCGAAAAAGGCCTGTCCACCGAGGGTGGCGAAGCGACCTTGTACCGAGTGAAAAACAGCAATCCAAAGCTTTGCAAGATCGATGTGATCCAATTCGGCGAGGAAGGACGATCGATCCTCGAGTTCGAGTTTCGATCGAAGCTGCTCGCGGCCGAAGCCAGGGAATATCGCTACAAGGTCCCCATCGCGGTGGACCCGAAAGCCAAGCCGAAGCTGACGAAGAAAACCACCATGGCCGATCGAGCGGGCAGGGAGTCGCTGCAAAAGGAATTTGAGACTTACAAGGCCCTGTTCGATCCGGCCGACCTGGCAAAATGCCTGGCGGGCTAGCGCGGTGACGATGAGTATCGCGATGTGGTCGGGGCCGCGGAACCTCAGCACCGCGATGATGCGCAGCTTCGGCAGCCGGGCCGACACCTTTGTCAGCGACGAGCCATTCTACGGCGCCTACCTAAAGGCCACTGGCGACCCGCAGCCGATGGCGGATCGGGTGATTGCCTCGATGGATTGCGATTGGGGAAGCGTCGCGCGGACTTTGGCCGGGCCGGCGCCGGGCGGAGCGCCGATCTGGTACCAGAAACATATGGCGCATCACATGGTCGGGCCGGTGGCAAATGACGATTTGCCGGGGCTGAGTCACGCCTTTCTGATTCGTGATCCGGCGCGGGTAGTAGCTAGTTACGCCGCAAAGCGGGTCGCGGTCCGCCCCGACCACCTCGGCGTCGAGCGGCAGGTCGAATATTTTGAGCGCGAGGCCGACCGGCTGGGCCATGCGCCGCCAGTGGTTGATAGCGCCGACATATTGGGCGACCCGCCGGCCATGCTGGAGCGACTGTGCGTCGCGCTTGGCATTCCGTGGGACCGGGCGATGCTCAGCTGGCAGCCGGGGATCAGGGACACCGACGGCGTGTGGGCGTCGCACTGGTACGATACGGTCGCTGCCAGCACCGGATTTGGATCGCCCGACGACAGGCCGGTCGAGCTTGACGACGAGGCCAGACGGGTAGCCGATGCCTGCCGTCCCTTCTACGAACGGTTGGCCGAGCATCGCATCATTGCCTGATCATTTGCGCTCGTAGGTTCCGGTCAGTTGGGCGCGGCCGGCGAGATGCCTTTCAGTGGCGGCTTCGAGAGCCTTCACGTCAGGGCTTTCTCCGATTTCGAGATTTTCGATATCGAGTGCCATCAGCCTGAACCGGTAATGATGCGGTCCATGGCCTTTGGGTGGACAGGCCCCGCCATAACCGGGCTTGCCGAAATCGTTGCGGGCCTGGCCCATCGGCCCTTCGTCATGGTTGCCGGCGCCTGGCGCCAGCTCCCGCGCGACCGAGGGGATATTATATGCTCCCCAGTGCCGGAAGGTACCATTCGGAGCGTCGGGGTCGTCGACCACCAGGGCGAAGCTCCTTGTGCCGGCCGGCGGATCGGACCAGTTGAGCGGCGGCGATCGGCCAGTGCCGTCGCATGTAAATTCGACAGGGAGCGCCTGGCCGTCGGCAAAGGCGCTGCTGTGGAGCTTGAGGCCGTTCTCCGCCGCCTCCTCGCGGCTGGCGCCACAGCTAGTCGCGACAGCGAGCAGGGCTGCCGCGGTGCCGCGCCGCATCCACTGATGTGCCATGATCGAAAAACGAGCCGTCACCGCCCGCCGTTCCGCGGCAGGCGACCAGCCGGTCAACCGATGACCCGGACGCCTTCCCTGGCCCAATCCCTGTCGACGTCGACCTCCTGCTCGGCCCATTGGGCACGGGTCCAGCAATGGATAGCTTCGACGCGGCTGCCGGTTTCGGGCTCGACACGCATGCAATATAGGGTTTCGGGCGTGCCCGCCGGGGGCTCGGCCGGGACCGGATCGGGATTTGCCGCCAATGCCGGCGATGCGATGGCGGCCAGGCCAATTGCAACGAGCAATGCTTTACGTGCCATGTGGTTTCTCCTTGAATGGCAACGCGGCAAGATTAGCGCTTGTTGCGGCCCGGCGCGAGGCTGTTTCGACGAAGGGGCGGTTGACCGGAAGGGGGAGCGCCGCTAATGGCCCGCTCGTCCGCGGGTCCTGTGATTCTTCACACCTCCCACGGGCAAGAGCTGAACATTGCTCAACGACGTGATGGCCCGCTGGCCCCAGGCTGACGGGACTTCGCGCTTTTGCGTTGCGCAAAGTAACCGCCGGAAATCCGGCAACGAAAGGTGAAGGCTTCATGCCGACGATCAACCAGCTGATCCGCAAGGGTCGCGAACCGCAGAAGGCCAAGTCGAAGGTCCCTGCGATGGAGCAGAATCCGCAAAAGCGCGGCGTCTGCACCCGTGTCTATACCACCACCCCGAAGAAGCCGAACTCGGCGTTGCGCAAGGTTGCCAAGGTGCGCCTGACCAACAGCCGCGAGGTCATCAGCTACATCCCGGGTGAGGGCCACAACCTGCAGGAGCACTCGGTGGTGCTGATCCGCGGCGGCCGTGTGCGCGACCTTCCGGGTGTGCGCTATCACGTGCTTCGCGGCGTCCTCGACACGCAGGGCGTGAAGGACCGCAAGCAGTCCCGTTCGAAGTACGGCGCCAAGCGCCCGAAATAAGCTGGATCGTCGGCTGCGCCGCCCACGTGCTGGCGCGCCGCTCTGAAAGGAATTTTCAATGTCCCGTCGTCGTCGCCCAGAAAAGCGCGTCATTCTCCCCGATCCCAAGTTCGGGGACCTCGTCCTGTCGAAGTTCATGAATTCGGTCATGCTCGACGGTAAGAAGTCGGTTGCCGAAGGCATCGTCTACTCCGCGCTCGAAAGCGTTGAGCAGCGCCTCAAGAAGGACCCGATCCAGGTGTTCCACGATGCGCTTAACAATGTGAAGCCGGGCATCGAGGTCCGCAGCCGCCGCGTCGGCGGTGCGACCTACCAGGTTCCCGTCGAAGTTCGTGCCGAACGCGCCCAGGCGCTGGCGATCCGCTGGCTGATCTCGGCTGCCCGCAGCCGCTCCGAGAAGACCATGTCGGGCCGCCTGTCGGGCGAGCTGATGGACGCGTCGCAGAACCGCGGCAACGCCGTCAAGAAGCGCGAAGACACGCACCGCATGGCCGAAGCGAACCGCGCCTTCAGCCACTACCGCTGGTAAAAACCGTACCTATATTCAGGGGGATCGGCCCGGCCGACCCCCTGCAACTCTAAGGAATCTGAAATGGCCCGCAGCCATCCGCTCGAACGCTATCGCAACATCGGCATCATGGCCCACATCGACGCCGGCAAGACGACGACGACCGAGCGCATCCTTTATTACACCGGCAAGTCCTACAAGATCGGCGAAGTGCACGAAGGCACCGCCACCATGGACTGGATGGAGCAGGAGCAAGAACGCGGGATCACCATCACGTCGGCCGCGACGACCTGTTTCTGGGCCGCCGACGAGGGCAAGGGCGAAGAGCACCGGATCAACATCATCGACACCCCCGGGCACGTCGACTTCACGATCGAAGTCGAGCGCTCGCTGCGCGTGCTCGACGGTGCGGTCGCCTGCTTCGACGGCGTTGCCGGCGTCGAGCCGCAGTCGGAGACCGTGTGGCGGCAGGCCGACAAATATGGCGTGCCGCGGATGTGCTTCATCAACAAGCTCGACCGCACTGGCGCCAATTTCGATTATTGCGTTCAATCGATCATCGATCGGCTGGGCGCCCGTCCCGCGGTCCTTTATCTGCCGATCGGGATCGAAAGCGGATTCAAGGGCCTGGTCGACCTGGTCCAGAACCGCGCCATCATCTGGCTTGAAGAGAGCCTCGGCGCGAAGTTCGAGTTCCAGGACATCCCGGACGACCTGAAGGATAAGGCCGCCGAGGCGCGCACCCACCTCATCGAGCTTGCCGTCGAGCAGGACGATGACGCGATGGAAGCCTATCTGGAAGGCAATGAGCCCGACGTCGCAACGCTCAAGGCGCTGATCCGCAAGGGCACGCTTGCCATGGCGTTCGTGCCGGTGGTGTGCGGTTCGGCGTTCAAGAACAAGGGCGTCCAGCCGCTGCTCGACGCGGTGGTCGACTATCTGCCGAGCCCGCTCGACGTCCCGGCGATCAAGGGCCTGCTGCCCAATGGCGATGAGGATTCGCGTCCGTCTGACGACAATGCGCCCTTCTCGGCGCTGGCGTTCAAGATCATGAACGATCCGTTCGTCGGCACACTGACCTTCGCGCGCATCTATTCGGGCAAGCTCGAAACCTCGTCGCAGGTCATGAACAGCGTCAAGGACAAGAAGGAAAAGGTTGGCCGCATGCTGCTGATGCATGCCAACGACCGTGAGGACATCCAGATGGCCTATGCCGGCGACATTGTCGCGCTGGCCGGCCTCAAGGATACCACCACCGGCGACACGCTGTGCGCGACGTCGGCGCCGATCGTCCTCGAGCGGATGGAATTTCCCGATCCGGTCATCGAGCTGTCGGTTGAACCCAAGACCAAGGCCGACCAGGAAAAGATGGGCGTGGCGCTCAACCGCCTTGCCCGCGAGGATCCCTCATTCCGCGTCAGCACCGACCACGAGAGCGGCCAGACGATCATCAAGGGGATGGGTGAACTTCACCTCGAAATCCTGGTCGACCGCATGAAGCGCGAGTTCAAGGTCGAAGCCAATGTCGGTGCCCCGCAGGTCGCCTATCGCGAATATCTCGCGAAGCCGGTTGACCTCACCTACACCCACAAGAAGCAGTCGGGCGGTTCCGGCCAGTTCGGCGAGATCAAGATCAGCGTCATTCCCGGCGAACGAGGATCCGGCTTCCAGTTCTTCGACGAGATCAAGGGCGGCAATGTTCCCAAGGAATATATCCCTGCGGTCGAAAAGGGGCTGCGCGAGACGGCCGAGACCGGATCGCTGATCGGCTTCCCGATCATCGATTTCGAGGTCCACCTGGTCGACGGCAAGTATCACGACGTCGACTCCTCGGCGCTGGCGTTCGAAATCTGTGCCCGCGGCGCGATGCGCGAAGCGGCCCAGAAAGCGGGCATCAAGCTGCTGGAGCCGATCATGAAGGTCGAGGTCGTCACCCCGGAGGACTATCTCGGCGACGTCATCGGCGACCTGAATTCACGTCGTGGCCAGATCCAGGGCACCGACACGCGGGGCAATGCCCAGGCGGTCGAGGCAATGGTCCCGCTGGCGAACATGTTCGGCTATGTGAACCAGCTACGCTCGTTCACCCAGGGCCGGGCGCAGTACTCAATGCAGTTCTCGCATTATGACGAGGTTCCCCAGAACGTTGCCGACGAAGTGAAGGCGAAGCTGGCGTAACCGAATTTTTGTGGCTATGGGCGCGCTCGCACCTCGGGCGAGCGCCGCCCGAAATACCTTAAGAAAAGAAGAGGCGTAAAATGGCTAAGGCGAAATTTGAGCGGACGAAGCCGCACTGCAACATCGGCACCATCGGTCACGTCGACCATGGCAAGACCTCGCTGACCGCAGCGATCACCAAGGTGCTGGCCGAAACCGGCGGCGCCACGTTCGTCGACTATGCGAACATCGACAAGGCGCCGGAAGAGCGCGAGCGCGGCATCACCATCTCGACCGCGCACGTCGAGTATGAGACCGCAGCGCGCCACTATGCGCACGTCGATTGCCCCGGCCACGCCGACTATGTGAAGAACATGATCACCGGTGCCGCCCAGATGGACGGCGCGATCCTGGTCGTGTCGGCCGCCGACGGCCCGATGCCGCAGACCAAGGAGCACATCCTGCTCGCCAAGCAGGTCGGCGTTCCGACCATGGTCGTCTACCTGAACAAGGTCGACCAGGTCGACGATCCCGAGCTGCTCGAGCTGGTTGAGCTGGAAATCCGCGAGGAGCTTTCCAAGCGCGACTTCGACGGCGACAATATTCCGATCATCTCGGGTTCGGCCCTGGCCGCCCTCGAGGACAAGAATCCGGAAATCGGCAAGGAATCGATCCTCAAGCTGATGGCCGCCGTCGACGAGTGGATCCCGCAGCCGGAGCGTCCGCTGGACAAGCCGTTCCTGATGCCGATCGAAGACGTGTTCTCGATCTCGGGCCGTGGCACCGTTGTGACCGGCCGTGTCGAGACCGGCATCTGCAAGGTTGGCGACGAAGTCGAAATCGTCGGCATCAAGGATACCCAGAAGACCGTCGTCACCGGCGTCGAAATGTTCCGCAAGCTGCTCGACCAGGGCCAGGCCGGCGACAACATCGGTGCGCTGATCCGCGGCATCGGCCGTGAAGACGTCGAGCGTGGTCAGGTCCTGTGCAAGCCGGGCTCGATCAAGCCGCACACCGATTTCTCGGCTGAGGTTTACGTCCTGTCGAAGGACGAGGGCGGCCGTCACACGCCGTTCTTCGCCAACTACCGTCCGCAGTTCTACTTCCGCACGACCGACGTGACGGGCGAAGTCGTGCTGCCGGAAGGCACCGAGATGGTCATGCCGGGCGACAACGTCACCCTCGGCGTGAAGCTGATCGCTCCGATCGCCATGGACCAGGGTCTGCGCTTCGCGATTCGCGAAGGCGGCCGGACCGTCGGCGCGGGGGTTGTCGGCAGCATCACTAAGTAATATAGGGCGCGGGCCGCGCGATTCTCCCATCGGGGAATTTGCGGCCCGCAACCAGTTTTCGTTAAGCGCGGCGTCGGCCAGCTGGCCAGTGTCGCGCTTGGCTTTTTATGTAAGGGCAATGTCCTCGATAGAGGGCGGCGCTCAGGCTCTTTCGCATCGGTAGGGACATGGAAACGCAGAACATCCGGATTCGCCTGAAGGCTTTCGATCATCGAGTGCTCGATCAGGCAACTGGCGACATCGCCGACACGGCTCGCCGCACCGGTGCTCTTATTCGCGGTCCCATTCCGCTGCCGACGCGCATCGAGAAGTTCACCGTCAACCGCTCGCCGCACATCGACAAGAAGTCGCGCGAGCAGTTCGAGGTCCGCACCTACAAGCGGCTTTTGGACATCGTCCAGCCGACGCCGCAGACGGTTGACGCTTTAATGAAGCTCGATCTTGCCGCAGGTGTAGACGTGGAGATCAAGCTGGCCTAAGGGGCTGGCACGCGGCCAGATTCGGCCGCTCGATCCTGACTTAAGGATCGTAGCCGGGCCCTCGGGGCCGGCATCGGATCAAGGGATACCGCGGAGCGCCCTCAAAGCACTCCGGTCTGCGTCCCCCGCATCCCGCTTTCAGCGGGAATGGCCCAAGCGGGGCGATGCATTTTTTCACGGGCCGCAAGCCCCTCATGCGTGAGGGGCCTCTGTAGGAGCATGGATCATGCGCACTGGCGTGATCGCAAAGAAGATGGGGATGACCCGCCTGTTCCAGGCGGACGGGCGCCATGTGCCCGTTACCGTTCTCCAGCTTGAAGACGTCCAGGTCATCGGCCGCCGCGAGATGGATTGCGACGGTTATACCGCAGTCCAGCTGGGCGCGGGCAAGGCCAAGGCGAAAAACGTCGCGAAGCCGCAGCGCGTCGCGTTCGGCAAGGCCGAGGTCGAGCCCAAGGCTCGCGTGGTCGAATTCCGCGTTGCCGAGGATGCTCTCCTCGATGTCGGCGCGACGATCAGCGCGGATCACTTCGTTGCCGGCCAGATGGTCGACATTTCGGGCGTGACCCAGGGCAAGGGCTTTGCCGGTGCGATGAAGCGCTGGGGCTTCGGCGGTCTTCGTGCAACCCACGGCGTGTCCGTGTCGCACCGTTCGCACGGTTCGACCGGTAACCGCCAGGATCCGGGCCGTGTCTTCAAGAACAAGAAGATGGCCGGCCACATGGGCGCCCGCAACCGCACCCAGCAGAACCTCGAGATCGTCCGCACGGACGCCGCTCGCGGCCTGCTGTTCGTCAAGGGTTCGGTGCCGGGTCACAAGGGTGGCTGGCTGACCGTTTCCGACGCGATCAAGCTGCCGCGCGACGAGCGCGCGCCTTACCCGGCGGGCCTCATCCAGGACGGCGTCGAGCTTGAGGTCGAGCACGCTCCGGCGGGCTTCGTCGATGACGCGGCGGTCCACGAAATCCCGGCGCTCCCGAGCGACGAGGAAGTGAAGGCGATTGCCGCCGAGCAGGAAGCCGGTGCCCTTGAGGCCGAGGCTGCCGCTGCTGCGGAGGCGGAAGCTGCGGAGGCCCAGGCCGAAGCGACTGAAACTCAGAACTCCGACGCGGACGGCGACAAGCCCGACGCCGACGAGAGCAAGGAAGGCTAAGCGATGAAGGTCAAGGTTCAGACCCTCGACGCCAAGGCTGGCGGCGACATCCAGCTCGACGATGCCGTGTTCGGCGTCGAGCCGCGCGCCGACATCCTCCACCGGGTGGTGACCTGGCAGCTGGTCAACCGCCGCGCCCCGGCGCGTGCGGCTCGCGAGCGCTCGGACGTTGCCCGCACCGGCAAGAAGTTCGGCCGCCAAAAGGGTGGCGGTACTGCCCGCCATGGCGATCGCCGCGCTCCGATCTTTATCGGCGGCGGCAAGGCGCACGGCCCGCGTGCCCGCGTCTTCACCTCGAGCCTCAACAAGAAGGTTCGCGCACTCGGCCTGAAGATGGCGCTGTCGGCCAAGGCCAAGGGCGGTCAGCTGCTGGTCATCGACAATCTCGACATGGGCGAGGGTGCCAAGACCAAGGCGCTCCAGGCCAAGCTGAGCAAGCTCGGTTTCGGCAAGACCGCGCTGGTGATCGACGGTGACGCGCTCAACGTCGGTTTCGCCCGCGCTTCGTCGAACCTGCAGGGCCTGAACCTGCTGCCGGCGGTTGGCGCCAACGTCTACGACATTATGCGCCACGAGACGCTGGTCCTGACCCGCGCCGCGGTCGAAAAGCTGGAGGCCCGGTTCAATGGCTAAGAAGCAGGCAGCAGCGGCGATCGACAATCGCCACTACGACATCGTGCTCGCGCCGCACATCACCGAGAAGTCGACCATGTTGTCGGAGAATAACTCGGTCGTGTTCAAGGTCGCCGGCACCGCGTCGAAGCCCGAGATCAAGGCGGCCGTGGAAGCGCTGTTCGGCGTGACCGTGACCGGCGTCAACACGATCGTCACGAAGGGCAAGACCAAGCGCTGGAAGGGTGCTCCCTACAAGCGTTCGGACGTCAAGAAAGCGATCGTGACGCTGGCCGAGGGCCAGTCGATCGACATCACGAGCGGGATCTAAGGATCATGGCACTCAAAGCATATAATCCGACGAGCCCGGCCCGCCGTGGCCTGATCCTCGTCGACCGCAGCTCCCTGTGGAAGGGCAAGCCGGTCAAGAAGCTGACCGAGGGCAAGACCAAGACGGGTGGCCGCAACAACAAGGGTCATGTGACCTCGCGTGGCATCGCCGGCGGTCACAAGCAGCGCTATCGCCTGGTCGACTTCAAGCGTCGTACCTGGGACGTCACCGCGACCGTCGAGCGCCTTGAGTATGACCCGAACCGCTCGGCGTTCATTGCCCTCATCACCTATGACGGTGGCGAGCAGGCCTACATCCTCGCGCCGCAGCGCCTTGCGCCCGGCGACAAGGTCGTGGCCGGCAAGAAGGTCGACGTGAAGCCCGGCAATGCGATGGAGATCGGCCAGATGCCGGTCGGCACCATCGTTCACAATGTCGAGCTCAAGCCCGGCAAGGGCGGCCAGATCGCCCGCGCCGCCGGCACTTATGTGCAGGTCGTCGGCCGCGACAAGGGCATGGTCATCGTCCGCCTGAACTCGGGCGAGACGCGCTACATCCGCTCGGACTGCATGGCGACCGTTGGCGCGGTGTCGAACCCCGACAACGCCAACACCAACCTCGCCAAGGCCGGCCGCAGCCGCTGGCTTGGCAAGCGCCCGCTGACCCGCGGCGTCGCCAAGAACCCGGTCGACCACCCGCATGGCGGTGGTGAAGGCCGGACCTCGGGCGGCCGCCACCCGGTCACCCCCTGGGGCAAGCCGACCAAGGGTGCCCGCACCCGTCACAACAAGGCGACCGACAAGTTCATTATCCGGTCGCGTCACGCGAAGAAGAAGGGCTAACCGAAATGGCTCGTTCCATCTGGAAAGGTCCGTTCGTCGAACTGTCACTCCTGAAGAAGGCGGAAGCCGCTCAGGACAAGGGTGGCCGTGCGCCGATCAAGACCTGGTCGCGCCGCTCGACCATCCTGCCGCAGTTCGTTGGCCTGACATTCAATGTCTACAACGGCCGCAAGTTCGTGCCGGTGTCGGTCAATGAAGACATGGTCGGCATGAAGCTCGGCGAGTTTGCGCCGACCCGCTTCTTCCCCGGCCACGCCGCCGACAAGAAGGGTAAGCGCTAATGTCGAAGCCCAAATCCCCCCGCAAGGTCGGCGACAAGGAAGCGCTCGCCGTCGGCACCATGATCCGTGGTTCGGCGCAGAAGCTCAACCTCGTCGCGGGCCTGATCCGCGGCCGTAAGGTCGAGGAAGCGCTCAACATCTTGAAGTTCTCGACCAAGGGCATGGCGCCCGAGGTGGCGAAGGTGCTCGCTTCGGCGGTGGCCAACGCCGAGAACAACCACAACCTCGACGTCGACGCGCTTGTCGTCAGCGAGGCGTCGGTCGGAAAGTCGATCACCATGAAGCGTTTCGCGACCCGCGCGCGCGGCCGCTCGACCCGCATCGAGAAGCCGTTCAGCCGCCTTCGCGTCGTCGTTCGCGAGCAGGAAGAAGCGTAATGGGTCAGAAATCGTCTCCCGTCGGCCTTCGTCTCCAGATCAACCGGACCTGGGACAGCCGCTGGTTCGCCGAAGGGCAGGACTATGGTCGCCTGCTGCTCGAGGACCTCAAGATGCGTCAGTTCATCTTCAAGACCCTGCCCCAGGCAGCGATCTCGAAGGTGGTGATCGAGCGCCCGGCCAAGCTGTGCCGCGTGTCGATCTATGCCGCTCGCCCCGGTGTCATCATCGGCAAGAAGGGCAGCGACATCGAGAAGCTGAAGAAGCTGCTCGGCAAGATGACCGACAGCGAAGTCAGCCTGAACATCGTCGAAATCCGCAAGCCGGAAGTCGACGCGCGCCTCGTCGCGCAGGGTGTCGCCGACCAGCTTGAGCGCCGTATCGCTTTCCGCCGCGCGATGAAGCGTGCGGTGCAGTCCGCCCTCCGCCTTGGCGCGGAAGGCATCCGGATCACCTGCTCGGGCCGTCTCGGCGGCGCCGAAATCGCGCGTACCGAATGGTATCGCGAGGGCCGGGTTCCGCTGCACACGCTGCGCGGCAACGTCGATTATGCCGAGGCCCAGGCGCACACCGCTTACGGTGTCTGCGGCGTCAAGGTGTGGGTCTTCAAGGGTGAGATCCTCGGCCATGACCCGCTGGCGCAGGACCGGCTCATGATGGAAGCGCAGACTTCGGGCGTCCGCCCGGCGCGCGAAGATCGCCGCTAAGGAACTGAAGAGATGCTGCAACCAAAACGCACCAAGTTCCGCAAGGCCTTCAAGGGCCGCATCCACGGCAACGCCAAGGGTGGGACCGAGCTCAACTTCGGCTCGTTCGGCCTGAAGGCGATGGAGCCGGAGCGGATCACCGCGCGCCAGATCGAGGCGGCCCGCCGCGCGATCACGCGTCACATCCGCCGCCAGGGCCGCTTGTGGATCCGGATCTTCCCGGACGTGCCCGTGTCGTCGAAGCCGGCCGAAGTCCGCATGGGCTCGGGCAAGGGCTCGCCGGAATTCTGGGTCGCTCGCGTCAAGCCGGGCCGCATCCTGTTCGAGCTGGACGGCGTCCCCGGCCATCTCGCCAAAGTCGCCTTCGAGCGCGCGGCCGAAAAGCTGCCGATCAAGGTCAAGGTCGTCGCCCGCCTGGGTGAAACGATGGTTGAGGAAGACTGATCATGGCCAAGAAGGAAAACCTGGTTGTGAAAACCGACGATCAGCTGGCGACCCAGCTGTCGGACCTGAAGCGCGAGCAGTTCAACCTGCGCTTCCAGTCCGCCACCAACCAGCTCGAGAAGCCGAGCCGGGTGCGCGAAGTTCGCCGCACCATCGCCCGGATCAAGACGCTGCAGTCCGACCGCGTTCGCGCGGCGGCCAAGGCGTAAGGAGTATTTGAGATGCCGAAGCGCGTCCTCACTGGCACCGTGGTGTCGGACAAGGGTGACAAGACGGTCGTGGTCCGCGTCGAGCGGCGGGTGAAGCACCCGCTCTATGGCAAGATCATCAAGCTGTCGAAGAAGTATCACGCCCACGACGAAGGCAATGCCTTCAAGGCGGGCGAGCAGGTGCGCATCCAAGAATGCGCCCCGGTTTCGAAGCTGAAGAGCTGGACCGTGCTCGAACGGATCGGCGCCGCCCCGGTGGCAGTCGACGAGATCGCCGACGTGGACACCTCGAAGCCGGTGACCGAGCCCAAGGCTGCGAAGCCGGCGGCAAAGAAGGCAGCCAAGGGCAAGGCGAAGGCCGAACCCGAAGCAGCCGACGCATAAGGAAGGACTGAACTCATGATCCAGATGCAGTCCAACCTCGAGGTTGCCGACAACAGCGGAGCCAAGCGCGTCCAGTGCATCAAGGTGCTGGGCGGCTCGAAGCGCCGTACCGCCGGCGTCGGCGACATCATCGTCGTCAGCGTCAAGGAAGCGGCGCCGCGCGGCCGTGTGAAGAAGGGCGACGTTCACCGTGCGGTGATCGTTCGCACCGCCAAGGACATCCGCCGTCCCGACGGTTCGGTGATCCGCTTCGACACCAATGCGGCGGTGCTTGTGAACAAGAATGAAGAGCCGATCGGCACCCGTATCTTCGGGCCGGTGGTTCGCGAACTGCGCGCGCGGAAGCATATGAAGATCATTTCGCTCGCGCCGGAGGTGCTGTGATGTCGGCCGCGAAGATCCGCAAGGGTGACAAGGTCGTGGTCCTGTCGGGCCGCGACAAGGGCAAGACCGGCGAAGTGATTTCGTCGATGCCCAAGGAAAGCAAGGTAATCGTCGCCGGCGTCAACGTCGCGACGCGCCATCGCAAGCCGTCGCAGGTGAATCCGCAGGGCGGCCTCGAGCGTAGGGAAGCGCCGTTGCACGTGTCGAAGGTCGCGATTGCCGACCCGAAGACCGGCAAGCCGACCCGCGTTCGGTTCGAAACTCGTGGGGACAAGAAGGTCCGTGTGGCCGCCAAGTCCGGGGAGCTGATCAATGGCTGATGCGAAATATACTCCGCGTCTGCGCAAGGATTATGACGAGCGCATCGCCAAGGCGATGACCGAGAAGTTCGGCTACAAGAATGCTCTTGAAGTGCCGAAGCTCGAAAAGATCGTCATCAACATGGGCGTCGGCGAGGCGACCCAGGACAAGAAGAAGGTCGAAGCCGCTGCTGGCGAGATGGAAAAAATCTCGGGCCAGAAGCCGGTGATCACCAAGGCGAAGAAGTCGATCGCTCAGTTCAAGCTGCGCGAAGGCATGCCGATCGGTTGCAAGGTCACCTTGCGCCGCGAGCGCATGTACGAGTTTCTCGACCGCCTGGTGACGATCGCTCTTCCGCGCGTCCGCGACTTCCGCGGCTTGAACCCGAAGTCGTTCGACGGCCGCGGCAACTACGCGATGGGTCTCAAGGAACAGATCGTGTTCCCGGAGATCAACTATGACCAGATCGAAAAGGTCCGGGGCATGGACATCATCATCACCACGACCGCGAACACGGACGAGGAAGCGCGCGAACTTCTGCGCCTCTTCAATTTCCCGTTCCCGGCCGAAGCAGAAAAGGCGGCCGCGTAAGCGGCCTCAGGAGAACTTAAGTCATGGCGAAACTGAGTTCCGTGAACAAGAACGAGCGTCGCAAGAAGCTCGTCGCGAAAACCGCGGCGAAGCGGGCGAAGCTCAAGGCAATTGCGAACGATCAGTCGGTCGATGAGACCGAGCGCCTGATCGCGCGCCTGAAGATGGCCGAGCTGCCGCGTAACGGCAACCCGACCCGCATCCGCAACCGCTGCGAGCTGACTGGCCGTTCGCGGGGATATTATCGCAAGTTCCGCCTGTCGCGGATCATGCTTCGGGAAATGGGCAACAAGGGCCTGATTCCCGGTCTGACTAAGTCGAGCTGGTAAGGGTTCGAAGATGCCGATGACCGATCCACTGGGTGATATGCTCACCCGCATCCGCAACGGCCAGCAGGCGCGCAAGGATAGCATCCTTACGCCGGCGTCGAAGCTTCGTGCCCATGTGCTCGATGTGCTTCAGCGCGAAGGCTATATCCGCGGTTATTCCGAAGAAGAGCTCGCCGGCCAGAAGGGCCTGCGCATCGAGCTTAAATATTTCGAGGGCCAGCCCGCGATCCAGCACCTGGCTCGCGTGTCGAAACCGGGCCGCCGCGTCTATTCGGGCGCTCGCGAGCTCCCGCGCATTCGCAACGGGCTGGGCATCACCATCGTGTCGACGCCTCGCGGCGTTCTGTCGGACGCGGAAGCGCGCGACCAGAATGTCGGCGGCGAAGTGCTGGCGGAGGTGTTCTAATGTCCCGCATTGGTAAGAAGCCGGTCGCAACGCCTGCTGGCGTCACCGCGACCATCGAAGGCCAGACGCTGACGGTGAAGGGCCCCAAGGGCACGCTGTCGATGCAGCTGCTCGACGATCTCGTGAAATATGAGGTTGGCGAGGGTGAGATCCGTGTGACTCCGCTGGTCGACGCGCAGCGCAACCGCGCCGCGTGGGGCATGCAGCGCACCAACGTGCAAAACCTTGTGACCGGTGTCACCGAAGGGTTCAGCAAGGTGCTGGAAATCACCGGCGTCGGCTACCGCGCACAGGCCCAGGGCAAAAACCTGAAGCTTCAGCTCGGCTACAGCCACGACGTCAACGTCGCTGTTCCGGAAGGGCTTGAGGTCAAGACCCCCGACAACACGACGGTCGAAATCAGCGGCATCGACCGGCAGAAGGTCGGTCAGCTGGCCGCCGAGATCCGCCGCTGGCGCAAGCCGGAGCCCTACAAGGGCAAGGGCATCAAATATCGCGGCGAGTATATCTTCCGCAAAGAAGGCAAGAAGAAGTAAGCCATGGCGAAACTCTCTCTCTTCGATCGCCGCCGGCGCCGGGTTCGCTCCGCGCTGCGTGCGCGTGCCGCGGGCAAGCCCCGCCTGTCGGTCCACCGTTCGGGCAGGCACATCTATGCCCAGGTCATCGACGATGCCGCCGGCAAGACGATTGTCGCGGCCTCGACCCTCGACAAGGACATCAAGGGCAAGACCGGCGCGACCCGCGACGGCGCTGCCGAGGTGGGCAAGGCCCTGGCCGAGCGCGCCAAGAAGGCGGGCGTGTCCGCGGTCGTGTTCGATCGTGGCGGCTTCCTGTTCCATGGCCGGGTGAAGGCCCTGGCCGATGCCGCCCGCGAAGGCGGATTGGAGTTCTAAATGGCTGACGAAAACGAAACCCCGCAGGTTGACGCCGCTCCGGAAGCAGCGGTTGAGGCGCCTGCCGAAGCCGCACCTGCTCCGGAAGCCCGCGAAGGCCGTGGCCCGCGTGGCGGCCGTGGCCGTGGCGGCGGTGGACGCGACAATCGTGGTGGCAACCGTGGCCGTCGCGACGACCGTCGTGGCAACCGTGACGAGGAAGGTGGCGAGGAGCTGATCGAGAAACTCGTCCACATCAATCGCGTGTCGAAGACGGTGAAGGGCGGCAAGCGCTTTGGCTTTGCCGCGCTGGTCGTCGTCGGCGACGGCAAGGGCCGGGCCGGTTTCGGTCACGGCAAGGCACGCGAAGTGCCGGAAGCCATCAGCAAGGCGACTGCTGCAGCGAAGAAGGCGATGATCCGCGTTCCGCTGCGCGACGGCCGCACGCTGCACCATGACGGCCGTGGCCACTTTGGCGCCGGCAAGGTCGCGGTTCGCGCCGCTCCGGCCGGTACCGGCATCATCGCCGGCGGTCCGATGCGCGCCGTATTCGAAAGCCTTGGAGTCCACGACGTGGTCACCAAGTCGGTCGGCACGTCCAACCCTTACAACATGATCCGGGCGACCTTTGAGGCGCTCAAGGACCAGACCAGCCCGCGCTCGGTGGCGCAGCGCCGTGGCAAGAAGGTTTCCGACCTTCTCGGGCGTGGCGGCATGGACAAGGGCGAGGCGGAAGCGACCGCCGAAGCGGTCACGGAGTAAGCTTCAATGTCGAAGATCAAGATCACCCAGACCGGATCGCCGATCCGCCGTCACAAGACCCAGCGGGCGACCCTCGTTGGCCTGGGCCTCAACAAGATGCATCGCACGGTTGAGGTCGAAGCCACGCCGGAAGTGCTCGGCCAGGTGCGCAAGGTCGCGCACCTTGTGAAGGTGGCAGACGCCTAAGCGTCCGTCATCCCAGCGAAGGCTGGGATCCATTCCGGCAGGCGCGAAACGGAATTGGGCCAAAGCGACTAACTGGACCCCAGCCTACGCTGGGGTTCGCTACAGCGAGTGCAAGACATGACCATCAAGATCAACGAACTCCGCGACAATCCGGGTGCCCGCAAGGGCCGGGTTCGCGTCGGCCGCGGCATTGGCTCGGGCCTGGGCAAAACTGCCGGGCGCGGCCAGAAGGGCCAGAAGAGCCGCTCGGGCGTTTCCGTGAAGGGCTTCGAAGGCGGCCAGATGCCGCTGCACATGCGGTTGCCGAAGCGCGGCTTCAACAACATCTTCGCCAAGGACTATTCCGAGGTGAACCTGGGCGCGATCCAGAAGCTGATCGACGCCGGCAAGCTCGACGCCAAGAAGCTGCTCGACCATGACGCGCTGAAGGCCGCGGGCCTGGCGCGCGGCGGCAAGGACGGCGTCCGCCTGCTCGGCAAGGGCGAGTTCAAGGCCAAGGCCAGCTTCAAGGTCGCCGGCGTGTCGAAGTCGGCGCGCGAGGCGGTCGAAAAGGCCGGTGGCAGCATCGAGGTCCTCGAGAAGAAGGACTCCGCCGCGCTGGCCGCCGCGAAGAAGGGCAAGGCTCGCGAGACGCGGTTGGCCGACAAGGCTGCCAAAAACGCCGAGAAGAAGGCTTAAGGCCATTTATCGCAAAGGGCTTCGCAACGGCCTTCGAGTGACTATATCGGGCGGCGGGGGGCAACGGGCCCGTCGCCGCCTGACTTTTTCTAGGGATCATTAATGGCATCCGCAGCCGAACAACTGGCCAGCAATCTTTCACTGGCGAGCTTCTCCAAGGCCACCGAGCTCAAGAAGCGTCTCTGGTTCACGCTTGGCGCCCTGGTGCTGTTCCGGCTGCTGTCCTTCGTTCCCATTCCCGGCATCGATCCGCGCGCGCTGGCTAACCTGTTCCAGACGCAGCAGGGTGGCGTGCTCGACTTCTTCAATACCTTCTCGGGCGGCAGCCTTTCGCGCATGTCGATCATCGCGCTGGGCGTGATGCCCTACATCACCGCGTCGATCGTGGTGCAGCTCGGCGCCTCGCTCTACGAGCCGTGGAAGGTGCTCAAGAAGGAAGGCGAGGTTGGGCGCAAGAAGCTCAACCAATATACCCGCTACCTGACCGTGCTCCTGACCACCGTGCAGGGCTATTTCATCGCCGTCGGCCTGGAAGGCTGGGCGGCGACCAAGGGCATTTCCGCGGTTGTCGAACCGGGCATGCTGTTCCGCGTCGCTGCGACCATCAGCCTGGTCGGCGGCACGCTGTTCCTGATGTGGATCGGCGAGCAGATCACCAGCCGCGGCATCGGTAACGGCGTCTCGCTGATCATCATGGCCGGCATCGTCGCATCCATGCCGCAGCACCTTGCCCAGCTGTTCGAGGGCGGTCGTACCGGCACGCTCGATCCGCTGCTGGTGTTCGGAATTATCATCGCGGTGGTCGGCCTGGTGCTGTTCATTTGCTTCATGGAGCGCGCCCAGCGGCGGGTGCTGATCCAATATCCCAAGCGCCAGACAGCGCGCGGCATGATGCAGCAGGAGCGCAGCCACCTGCCGCTCAAGATCAACACCGCCGGCGTCATCCCGCCGATCTTCGCGTCGTCGCTGTTGCTGATGCCGCTGACGGTACTGCAGTTCGCCGGTGGTGGGGCAACGCCCGACAGCTCGTCGAGCGACTGGCTGATCACGCTCAGCACCTATCTTCAGCACGGCGCTCCGCTCTATCTGCTGCTCTATGCCGGCGGCATCGTCTTCTTCTGCTTCTTCTACACCGCGGTGCAGTTCAATTCGGAAGAGACGGCCGAAAATCTGAAGCGCCACGGCGGCTTCATCCCCGGTATCCGTCCGGGCAAGGCGACCGAGCAATATTTCGATTATCTGCTCAACCGGATCACGGTGATCGGCGCGGCATATCTGGCGACGATCTGCCTGATCCCGGAGATTGCGCTGAGCCAGGCCGGCGTGCCCTTCTACCTCGGCGGCACCAGCCTGCTGATCGTGGTCAATGTGACCATGGATACGGTCAGCCAGATCCAGAGCCACTTGATCGCCCATCAATATGGGGATTTGATCAAGAAGGCGAAGCTCAAGGGTGCGCGCCGCCGCTAGGGAGCGGCGCCGCTCCGGGAGGGGAGAGGCTTTGGATATCATTCTTCTGGGACCGCCGGGCGCGGGCAAGGGAACCCAGGCTCAGCGATTGGTCGCCAATCGCGGCATGATCCAGCTGTCGACCGGCGACATGTTGCGTGAAGCGGTCGCCAAGGGCACCCCCACCGGCCTCAAGGCCAAAGCGGTGATGGAAGCCGGCGAGCTGGTCAGCGACGCGATCGTTTCCGCGCTCATCGGCGAACGCCTGGACGATTGCTCTGGCAGTGGCGCGATCTTTGACGGCTTCCCACGGACCAAGCATCAGGCCGCCGCGCTCGAGATTTTGCTTGGTCAGCGCGACCGCAAGCTCAACTATGTCATCGAGCTTGTGGTTGACGAGGAAGCGCTGGTCGAGCGGATCACGGGCCGCTTCACCTGCGCCAATTGCGGCGCCAGCTATCACGACAAATTCCATCGGCCCAAGGTTGACGGCACCTGCGACGTGTGCGGCCATCATGAATTCAAGCGGCGGCCTGACGACAATGAGCAGACGGTGCGTACGCGGATGGCCGAATATCGTGCCAAGACCGCGCCGATCCTTCCTTATTACGAGGAAAAAGGTCTCGTCCGGCGGGTCGACGGCATGGGCAGCGTCGAGGAAGTCGCCGCGGCGATCGACGCGATTTTAGACAGCTGAGCGCAACCAATCGTCATTGCGAGGCGCGTAGCGCCGTGGCAATCCAGGCATGGGCGTGGGACTGGATTGCTTCGCTGCGCTCGCAATGACGGGGTAATTCCATGCGTTTCGCGCTCTTGCTTCCGACCCTTCTCATGACCGCACCTGCCTCTGCCGAAGTTATCAGCTCCGGCCCCAACGGCTTCGAGGTGCAGGAAGTCGTCAACCTGGTCGTTCCCCAGCCTAGTGCCTACGCCGCCTTCGGTCAGGTTGGCCAATGGTGGAACAAGGAGCACACCTATTCGGGTGATTCGGCTCGATTATCGCTGCAGCTGCGTCCGGGCGGCTGCTTTTGCGAGCCGCTGGAGGGCGGAGGCGGGGTCGAGCATATGCGCGTCGCCTATCTAAAGCCGGGCGAGCAGCTTGTGATGACCGGTAGCCTCGGTCCTCTGCTTTACCAGGCGACGACGGGCGTCATGGACGTCAAGTTCGAGCGGATCGCCGGTGGAACGCGAGTGACGATGAACTATCGCGCGGCCGGCTTCGCCAACAGCGACGGGGACAAGCTGGCGCCGCTGGTCGACCAGGTGCTGGCGGACCAGATGAAGCGCTACCGGACCTATGCCGCGAAAGCGCCGAAGCCGGATACGCTCAAGCCCTGATCGACTAGGCCTTAACCAGCGTCACGGTCCGCCAGGCCGGCGTATCGGCGGTCGGCATATGATCCTCATAAGCGATTTCGCGCCAGCGTTCGTTTGAGCGCAGGTCGGGCATCGACACGTCGCCGTCGACTTCGGCGATGACCTCCGTCAGCTCGATCTTGTCGGCGATCGGCTCGAACAGGTCGAAGATCGCGGCGCCCCCGATGACCGAAATCGGCGAGCTGCCGGCGGCGGCGATCGCGCTGTCGACGTCGTGGACGACGTCGACCCCTGCGACATTCCAGTTCGCGTCATGGGTCATGACGATGTGCTGACGGCCCGGCAGGATGCCGGGCAGGCTATCGAAGGTCTTGCGGCCCATGATCATCGCGCTGCCCATGGTCAGCCGCTTGAAACGCTTCAAATCGCCTGGAATGTGCCAGGGAAGCGTGCCGTCCTTGCCGATCACACCGTTTATCGCGCGGGCGAGGACGATGGTTATCTGGGGGCGAGCCATGGCATGAACCTTGCCTCAAGGGCGCGGCTTTGCAAAGCCTAAGGCGATGATCCGAACCATCCTGGCGGCGGCCGTCCTCACGCTCATGGCTAGCTCGGCGAATGCCGAGACCGTTCAACTGCGCGCCGGGCACCTGATCGATCCCGGCAGCGGCAGCGTGACTCACGATCGGCTGCTGACCCTGACCGACGGCAAAATCGTCCGGGATGAGGCGTGGGATGGCGGGAAGCGCGAGGGAAGCCTGATCGACTGGTCAGGCAAATGGGTGCTGCCCGGCCTGATCGACCTTCATACACACGTCGCCGACGGCTATGGCAACAGCGACGATCCGGCCGAGCCGCTGAAGCACAGCGAGGGCGAGACGATCCTCAAGGGCGCCGAGATGGCCCGCATCACATTGCATAGCGGCTTCACCACGGTTCGCGATGTCGGCGTCTATCGCGGCCTGACCGATGTTGCCCTGCGCAATGCGATCGCGGCGGGTGAGATAGAAGGGCCGCGGATGATCGTCGCCGGCGGCTACATCACCATTCCGGGCGGCGGCGGAGCGGTAACCGGGGCCAAGCCCGGCACGGTAATCGGGCCGGAATTTCGGATCGGCGAGGTGCGCGGGCCGGACGAGGCGCGGACCCGGGTAAAGGCGATGATCGACGGCGGCGCCGATTTCATCAAGCTGATCGCGACCGGTGCGGTCCTGGCGATTGGCAGCGAACCGGGCGCGCTTGAACTGACTCCGGAGGAAATGAGGGCGGCCTGCGACCAGGCCAAGAGCATGGGCAAATATTGCATCGCCCACGCGCATGGCGCTGACGGGATCAAGGCGGCGATCCGGGCCGGCGCGCGGACCATCGAGCATGCCTCGCTGATCGATGACGAAGGCCTGCGCATGGCCAAGGAACGCGGCGTCTGGCTCGACATGGACATTTATGACGGCGATTGGATCGAGGAAGTCGGGACCCGCGAGGGTTGGCCGGCCGAATATCTGAAGAAGAACCGCGACACGACCGACCTCCAGCGGGATGGCTTCGCGAAGGCGGTCAAGCTCGGCGTGCCACTGACCTTCGGGACCGACGCCGGCGTCTATCCGCATGGCTATAACGCGCGGCAATTCGGCTATATGGTCCGCTATGGAATGCCCCCGATGCAGGCGCTAGCCAGCGCGACTAGCGAGGCAGCCAAGGCGCTTGGCCGCGACGATTTGGGATCGGTTGCGCCCGGCCATGTCGCTGACTTCGTTGCGGTCGACCGCGATCCGCTCGGCGACGTGACCGTTCTGCAATGTGTTGCCGGAGTGGTTCAGGGAGGAAGGCTAATCTATCGAGGCGACGCGGCGGCGCGTTGCGACCGCTGGAAGCATCCGTGAGCGACCCACTGAAGCTGGTCGAGGCCGTGAGGGCACGGTTGGGCCCGAAGGCGGTCCTGACCGATCCAGCCGACATCGAGCCATGGGCAACCGACTGGCGTGGCCGCTGGCACGGTAAGTCGGTGGCAATTCTCCAGCCAAGTTCGACCGAAGAAGTCGCGGCCATCGTTGCGTTGGCGAGCGAAAATGGCGTGCCGCTGGTCCCGCAAGGAGGAAATAGTTCGATGGTCGGCGGGGCAACGCCGCCTGCGGACGGGTCGGCGCTGATCCTGTCGCTCAGGCGGATGAACCGGATCCGGTCGATCGATCGCGGAGCGATGCGTGCGGTCGCCGACGCTGGCGTCATCCTGCAATCGCTGCACGAAGCTGCATTAGAGCATGGTCTGCGCTTTCCACTGACCCTTGGCGCCAAGGGAAGCGCGACCGTAGGCGGGCTCATCTCGACCAATGCCGGTGGCACGCAGGTACTGAGGTTCGGGCCAATGCGCGCGCTGGCCGACGGGATCGAGGCGGTGCTGCCAGACGGAACCGTCCATGACGGGCTCACCGGCCTTAAGAAGGACAATCGCGGCTACAGCCTCGACCAGCTGCTGGTCGGGGCCGAAGGGACGCTAGGCATCGTCACTGCCGCGCGGCTCAAGCTGGTGCCGGCGATCCATTTGCGTGCCGTGGCCTGGCTGGGCCTTTCGAGCCCGCAAAAGGCGCTCGATACGCTGCGCGCCCTGGAAGCGGATACTGACCGGATCGAAGGGTTCGAGATATTGCCGCAGGAATCGCTCGACGCGGCGCTCCGGCATATTCCCGGCACGCGTGCGCCGCTCGACAGCCGCCACGAATGGCATGCACTTGTCGAGGCCACTACACATGGCGCTGACGCCGAGCCGCCGGCCGAGCTGCTGACGCGCCTGCTGGCGCCGCTGGTCGAGCGTGGAGTGGTCGAAAATGCGACCATCTCAGCGACGGAGGCGCAGGCCGAGGCTTTCTGGCGGATCCGCGACAGCCTGTCGGAGGCGGAGCGTGCCGCGTTTGGCCCGGCGACCCAGCACGACATCAGTGTCGCGGTCGAGGACATGCCCTTGTTCATGGCCGAAGCGGCCGCCGAGGTGGAGCGGGCGTTCCCGGGCACGTCGGCATCGGGCTTCGGCCACCTGGGCGACGGAAACATTCATTTCCACGTCCGCGCGGGGACGAGGGGCGGGCCTGATTGGCTCGAGCAGGAGGGCAATGCGGTGCAGTGGCTGGTCGATGACCTCGTCATTGCTGCCGGCGGCTCGATCAGCGCCGAGCATGGCATCGGGGTGATGAAGAGAGACGAGCTGGCGCGCTTGCAGCCTGACCGGGTACGCCATCTGCGCGCGATCAAGGCAGCGCTCGACCCCAAGGGATTGATGAACCCCGGCAAGCTGGTTTGACCGCAAGCAGCGGGGAGCCGAGCGATCATTGTCGTGGCAGACCCGGCCAATGCTGAAACAAACTTCATCGCCAAGCATCGTCGAGCGCGTCGCCGCCGTCGATTGGGACAATGTCTACGCCAGTCTGGACCGACAGGGCTGGGCCGTGCTGCCCGGCCTGCTGAGTGGCGGCGAGTGCGAGGCAACATCAGCACTGTACGGACCGGGCGAAACCTTTCGCGGCCATGTCGTGATGGCGCGCCATGGTTTCGGGCAGGGCGAGTACCGCTATTTTGCCTACCCGCTGCCGGTGCTCGTCGGGCAGTTACGGTCTGCGCTCTATCCGCAGCTAGTACCGGTGGCCAACGCCTGGCACGAGCGAATGGGCATGGATGTGCGCTTTCCAGCCGAGCATGCCGAGTTCCTGGAACGGTGCCATAAGGCCGGGCAGGCGCGGGCGACCCCGCTGCTGCTCAAATATGGGCCGGGCGACTATAATTGCCTGCACCAGGACCTTTACGGCGAGCATGTCTTCCCGCTGCAGGTCGCCGTGCTCCTGTCATCGCCCGGCAAGGACTTCGACGGCGGTGAATTCGTGCTGACGGAGCAAAGGCCGCGGATGCAATCGCGCGCGTCGGTTGTGCCGCTCGCCAAGGGCGATGCGGTGATCTTTGCCGTCAATTCGCGCCCGCATCGGGGTTCGCGCGGCGACTATCGGGTCAAGCTGCGCCATGGGGTCAGCATGGTGCGGTCGGGAAAGCGTCACACGCTGGGGGTTATCTTCCACGATGCGGCTTGAGAAATGGCGCGCCCGGCAGGAGTCGAACCTGCGACCTCATGCTTAGAAGGCACGTGCTCTATCCAGCTGAGCTACGGGCGCGCGATGGGGTGGCTTATGACCCGGCGCGAAGCGCCGCAAGACGGGCGCCTTAACTAACCGCCTCCAGCAGCCCTTCGAACAGTCGTCTGCCGTCGGTGTTGCCATGCGCGGTTTCCAGCGCTCGCTCCGGGTGCGGCATCATGCCGAGGACATTGCCCTGGCCATTGAGGATGCCGGCGATGCTGCGCGCGGAGCCATTGACGTCGCCGGTATAGCGGAAGGCAACGCGGCCATCGCCCTCAAGCCGGTCGAGGGTGGCAGCGTCCGCCTGATAATTGCCGTCATGGTGCGCAACCGGAATGCTGATGTCCTCACCCGACTTGTAAGCGCTGGTGAAGATCGACTGGCTGTTTTCGACCCTGAGGCCGACAGAGCGGCAGACGAAGTGCAGCCCGGCGTTACGCATCAACGCACCGGGCAGCAGGCCCGCCTCGGTCAGCACCTGAAAGCCGTTGCATATGCCAAGCACGGGAACGCCGCGATTGGCCGCCTCGGCCACCGCGCCCATGATCGGAGAACGCGCCGCCATGGCGCCCGACCGGAGATAGTCGCCGTAGGAAAAGCCGCCGGGGATGGCGATGAAGTCGGTGCCGTCGGGAAGCTCGCTTGTCCGATGCCAGACCATTGCCGGGGCCCGGCCGGTGACCTGCTCGATGGCGACGGCAAGGTCGCGGTCGCAGTTGGAACCGGGGAAGACGAGGACCGCGCTTTTCATGCCTGTGCCGAGCTCAGTCGAGGTGCGTTTTCCAGCTTCTCGATCTTGAAATTCTCGATCACGGTGTTGGCCAGTAGCTTGCGGCACATATCGGCGATTTCGTCGTCGCTAGTGCCATCGGCCAGCTCAAGCTCGATCAGCTTGCCGGCCCGGACGTCCGTCACTCCGCCGAAGCCAAGCCCCTCAAGCGCATGGTGGATCGCCTTGCCCTGGGGGTCGAGGACTCCGGGCTTCAGGGTTACGAACACACGGGCTTTCATGGGGTCGGCCTTTCGCTCGAGGGCAGCTGGCGGCCCTATGCCGCGACGTCTCCCGGGGAGCAAGCTTTACCGGATTTTTACCCTTTTGTGACGTAACCATCCCGCCGGAATCTCGGACCCGGCGGTTGTGGAGTGGAACAATGGTTGTCGGCATTGCCGCCATGATGTTCGTCGCGCTGTTCGGTTGGGGCCAGGATTATTTCCATTGGTCCGATCCGAGCGGACGGGTTCAGCTCGCGCTGTTCACCTCATTCGTCCTCGGCATCATCTGCGGATTCAAGACCAAGCAGTGACCCGCCGGTAAGGCTGCGCTAGGGGGACGGCATGCAGCCGTTACCGCCATACGCACAGCTTTTGAGATTAAGAACCGAAGAGGACGGCGCGGAGCTCCGCTTCGTGATGCCATTCCACGAGGATGTCGTCGGCCGGCCGGGCTACCTCCACGGCGGGGCGATTGCCGGGCTGCTCGAATTTGCCGCTTTTACGGCGCTGACCCGCGCCGTCGGCGAGCATGTCGTCAAGAAGCCGATTACCGTCACGGTCGACTATATGCGGGGCGGGACGCCGCAGGACACATTCGCCGAAGCCAAGATCGAGCGGTTGGGCGGCCGGATTGCCAATGTCGAGGCCTATGCCTGGCAGTCGGACCGCGACCGGCTGATCGCGGCGGCGCGGATCAACTTCCTGATCGCCCGGTCCTAATAGCCGCTGAGCTCCGCGACCCGGCCGGCGTGGAAGCGGGGCGAGCCGAATAGTTCGGACAGGACCGCCTCACGCTTCATGTACAGGCCGATGTCATGCTCGTCGGTCATGCCGATGCCGCCATGCATCTGCACGCCCTCTTGCACCGCAAGCGCCGACACCCGCCCGGCCTTGGCCTTTGCGACCGAGGCGAACAGCTCGGCGCGCGGATCGCCGGAATCGAGCAATTGGGCTGCCTTGAGTGCCGCGGCGCGCGCAATCTCGATCTCGCCGTAAAGGTGCGCTGCGCGGTGCTGAAGCGCCTGGAACTCGCCGATCAGCTTTCCGAACTGCTTGCGCTGCTTCAGATATTCGACGGTCATCTCGCTGGCGCCGGCGGCAACGCCGACAAGCTCGGAAGCCGCGCCAACCCGTCCCGCATTGAGCGCGCGGGTCAGAGGTCCCCAGCCGCCATCGACCTCGCCGACCACCGCGTCGGAGTCGACCGCGACATTGTCGAAGTTCAAGCGCGAGGCCTTGCTGCTGTCAGCCAAAGTGGCGGTGTCGACACCCAGGCCGCTGGCGCCCTTTTCCACGGCGAACAGGGTCAGGCCGTCGGTTTCGCCCGCCGAGCCGGCGGTCCTGGCCGCCACCAGCACGACATCGGCGCTGTTGCCATGAACGACGAACTGTTTCGATCCATTCAGCACGAAGCCATTGCCCTGCCGCTTGGCCGCCATCGCAATTCGGGCGGGATCGTGATGCTTGCCCTCGTCGACTGCCAGAGCGGCGACGGTCTCGCCGGCGAGGATTCCGGGGAACCAGCGTTCGGCCTGGGCGGAGCCTTCGAGTGCCCGGACCGCGGCAACCGCGGTGGTGAGGAAGGGCGAGGGAGTGAGGTTGCGGCCGATCTCCTCCAAGACCACGCCGGCCTCGACGGCGCCCAGCCCGGCGCCACCCTGGCTTTCGGGGATTAGGATGCCGGTGAGGCCAAGCTCGGCAAACTGTTTCCACAGATCGCTGCCATAGCCATCGGTGCAGCCGCTATCGCGCCAGTGGCGAAGCTGCGGCTTGATCGCGCCCTCCTCCGCCATGAACGGGCGCACCGTATCCTGCAGCAGGCGCTGGTCTTCGTTAAGGGTCATCATTCCAATTCATCCGTTCGTGTCGAGCGAAGTCGAGACACTTCCCGCCAGCGTCCCTCGACTTCGCTCGGGACGAACGGGTTCAATTCACAGCTACGCGCCCGGCAACCTCAAGATATGCTTGGCAACGATGCCGAGCTGGACTTCGGACGTGCCGCCCTCGATCGAATTTGCCTTGGTGCGGAGCCAGTCCCTGGCCGCCTTGCCGCCCCTGGATCGGTCGCTGTCCCATTCGATCGCATCGCTGCCGCCGGCGGCCATGATCAACTCGTGCCGGCGCTTGTTAAGCTCGGTCCCGGCATATTTCATCATCGACGGCATGGCGGGATGCGCATCGCCGGCCTTTAGCTGGTCGATGAACCGCTCGCTCATCGCCGCGAAGGCCAACGCATCGACGTCGAAGGTGGCGATTTCGGCCCGCAGCAAAGGATCGTCGATCGGCCCGACCGATTTGCCGAGCGCTTCCTTCTCGCCGCCAAGACCCATGCCGCTGATCATCTCGCGCTCGTGGCCGAGCAGATATTTGGCGACGTCCCAGCCCTTATTCTCCTCGCCGACCAACTGGTCCTTGGGCACCTTCACATCGTCGAAGAAGGTTTCGCAGAAGGGGGAATTGCCACTGATCAGCAGGATCGGCTTGGTCGAAACTCCCGGGCTTTCCATGTCGAACAGCAGGAAACTTATCCCGCCATGTTTGGATTCGCTTGAAGTGCGCACCAGGCAGAAGATCCAGTCGGCCTGGTCGGCGTAGCTGGTCCAGACCTTCTGGCCGTTGACGAGGTAATGGTCTCCCTTGTCTTCGGCCTTGGTCTGCAGGCCGGCAAGGTCCGACCCGGCGCCCGGTTCGGAATAGCCTTGGCACCAGCGGATCTCGCCACGGGCGATTTCGGTCAGATAATGTTTTTTCTGCTCCTCGTTACCGAACTTGAGCAGCGCTGGTCCGAGCATCGATATGCCAAAGCTGGTCAGCGGAGGGCGGCAGCCGAGGTCGCGCATCTCCTCCTTGAGGATTTTGGCCTCGGCCGGGCCAAGCCCCCCGCCGCCATATTCCCTGGGCCAGTCGGGCACGGTCCAGCCCTTCGACGCCATGGCGTCTAGCCATTGCTTCTGCGCCTCGCTCTGGAACTGGAAGTTGCGTCCGCCCCAGCAGGCGTCTTTTTCGCTGCGCATCGGCGTGCGCATTTCCGGCGGGCAATTGGCCTCCAGCCAGGCGCGGGTTTGCTCACGAAATTGTTCGAGATCTGCCATCAATCTTGCCCTTCGCGGTAGAGCGTCCTAGCGCCGTTTTGGAACCGATATGCGGGTCCGCGCAAGGGAGCGGTCGGCGATGGATTTTGACCTTACGGAACGTCAGGCTTTTTTTCGCGACCGGGTCCGCCAATTCATCGACCGAAATGTCCGGCCGCGAGTCGCGGACTATAAAAAGCAGATCGACGCGGGCGATCGCTGGCAACCGATCCAGCTGATCGAGGATTTGAAGCCCAAGGCTCTCGAGGCGGGCCTGTGGAACCTGTTCATGCCGCCCGGCGGGGCGCTGAAACATGTCGACGAGACATTCGCGTTCGAGGGCGAGCAGCTCACCAACCTAGAATATGCCCTGTGCGCGGAGGAAATGGGCCGAATCCTATGGTCCTCGGAAGTGTTCAATTGCTCCGCGCCCGACACCGGCAATATGGAGGTGCTGCATCGCTACGGCACCCGTGAGCAGAAGGAAAAATGGCTGAACCCGCTGATGCGGGGCGAGATCCGTTCCGCCTTCCTGATGACCGAACCGGGAGTGGCTTCGTCCGACGCGACCAACATTGAGTGCCGAATCGAACGCGACGGCGACGATTATGTCATCAACGGCAAGAAATGGTGGTCGAGCGGCGCCGGCGATCCGCGTTGCAAGGTCGCCATCCTGATGGGCAAGACCGATGTTGAGGCCCGGACGCATGCCCAGCAGTCGATGATCCTGGTGCCGATGGATACGCCGGGTATTACCGTCGAGCGATTCCTGTCGGTCTATGGCTACGACGACGCCCCGCACGGCCATATGGAAATCGAGTTGAAGAATGTGCGGGTGCCGGCATCTAACCTGCTGCTCGGAGAGGGCAGGGGGTTCGAAATCGCCCAAGGGCGGCTTGGGCCGGGCCGCATCCATCACTGCATGCGGACAATTGGTGCTGCCGAAGAGGCACTCGACCTGATGGCGCGGCGGCTGCAGTCGCGCACCGCCTTCGGCAAGCGCCTCAGCGAGCATAGCGTGTGGGAACAGCGAGTGGCCGAGGCGCGGATCGAGATCGACTGCACACGGCTGCTCTGCCTCAAGGCCGCGGACATGATGGACAAGGTCGGCAACAAGGCCGCCAAGGCCGAGATCGCGATGATCAAGGTCAAGGCGCCCCGCATGGCGCTGAAGATCATCGACGATGCGATCCAGGCGCATGGCGGAGCGGGCGTCAGCCAGGACACGGCTCTGGCCGGTAGCTGGGCGGGGATTCGGACGCTGCGGCTGGCCGATGGGCCGGACGAAGTGCACAACCGTTCGATTGCCCTGATCGAGTTCGCCAAGCATGCCGAGGCGCTGGCATGAGCCGCAACCTGTTCGACCTTGGCGGCAAGGTGGCGATCGTCACCGGCTCATCGCGCGGAATCGGCCGCGCCATTGCCGAGGCGCTGGCGGAGCAGGGCGCCAGGGTCGTCATTTCCAGCCGCAAGCAGGACGCATGCGACGACGTCGCCCGGGCAATCAACGATCAGCATGGCCCAAATGCGGACGGTCCGCGCGCGATCGCTGTTGCGGCCAACATCTCCAGCAAGGACGATCTTCAGAACCTCGTCGACAAGACGCGGGAGGCGTTCGGCAAGATCGACGTCTTGGTCTGCAATGCCGCGTCCAACCCCTATTACGGACCGATGGCCGGGATCAGCGACGACCAGTTCCGCAAGATCCTCGACAATAATGTCATCGCCAATCACTGGCTGATTTCGATGGCGGCGCCGGAGATGCTGGAACGCGGGGAGGGTTCGATCATTATCGTCAGCTCGATCGGCGGCCTGACCAGCTCGACCATGATCGGCGCCTATAACATCAGCAAGGCCGCCGACTTCCAGCTTGCGCGAAACCTGGCGGCCGAGTTCGGGCCGAATGGGGTCAGGGTGAACTGCATCGCTCCAGGCTTGGTGAAGACCGATTTTGCCCGCGCTCTGTGGGAAAATCCGGACACGCTAAAACTGGTCACCAAGGGCACGCCGCTGCGCCGTATCGGCGAGCCGCATGAGATTGCCGGGGCCGCGGTCTATCTTGCCTCGCCCGCCTCGACCTTCATGACCGGCCAGGCGATGATCGTCGACGGGGGATCGACCATCGGGGTCGGGCTATGACCGGACGCCTCGCCGGCAAGGTTGCGATCGTCACCGGCGCCGGCTCGGGCATCGGCAAGGCCAGCGTCGAGCTGTTCCGGAACGAAGGCGCGACGGTGGTCGGCGCGGACCTGCACGGTGCCGAGTTCGAATGCGACGCCGGCGACGAGGAGCAGGTCGATGCCCTGGTCGCCCATACGGTCCGCGATCATGGTGGGCTCGACATCTTCTTCGCCAATGCCGGGGTTTCCGGCGGTTTCGACAGCATCTTCGACCAGGATGCGAACGATTGGGCCGAAATCTTGCGGGTGAACCTGATTGGTCCTTTTCTTGCTATAAAATATGCCGCTCCGGTGATGAAAGGGCGGGGCGGCGGGTCGATCGTCGCTACCGCTTCCGTAGCCGGCCTGCGCTCGGGCGCCGGCGGGCCAGCTTATTCGGCATCGAAGGCCGGAGTGATCAATCTGGTCAAGGTGGCAGCCACCCAGCTCGCCGGGGCCAATATTCGCGTCAATGCGATTTGCCCCGGCCTGATCGAGACCGGCATGACCGAATTCATCTTCGAACGAGCAAGATCGAAGGGCCAGGAAAGCCAGATCGGCCACCTCAATCCGCTCAAACGCGGCGGTGCACCAATCGAAATCGCCAATGCGGCGCTGTTCCTCGCTTCGGATGAAGCGAGCTATGTCAACGGACAGGCGATCGTCGTAGACGGCGGCCTGAGCTCGTCGCACCCATTCAACCATCAAAGCTACGGACGGACCACGACATGACCGACGTCATCGACAAGCCCACCACGAGCCCAATTTCCACCAGCCGCCATGGCGACGTGCTGATCGTCACGTCCAACAATCCGCCGGTCAACGCGCTGGGGGCGGCAGTCCGGCAGGGGTTGGTCGCGGCGATCGAGGAAGCCGACGGCGACGATGCGATCAAGGCAGTCGTCATCCGTTGCGAAGGCCAGACTTTCTTCGCCGGGGCCGACATCAGCGAATTCGGCAAGCCGATGGTGATGCCAATGCTGCCGCAGGTGGTCGATATCATCGAGAATTGCACCAAGCCGGTAGTCGCGGCGATTCATGGTACGGCGCTCGGGGGCGGCCTCGAAGTGGCGCTGGCCAGCCATTATCGCGTCGCCGTGCCCGATGCGAAGCTGGGCGTCCCGGAGGTCAAGCTCGGCTTGCTGCCAGGCGCAGGCGGGACGCAGCGGCTGCCGCGCGTCGCCGGAGTGCAGAAGGCGCTGGAAATGGTCACTAGCGGTACGCCGATCGGCGCCAAGGACGCCTATGCAGTCGGCCTGGTCGACCGGATCGTCGAGGGCGAGCTGCTCCAGCACGCCGTCGCCTATGCCGATGAAGTGCGCGACATCCGCCCGCTGCCCAAATCGAGCGAGCGCGACGATAAATTGGCGGAAGCGCGCGCCAATCCGGCGATCTTCGACGAGTTCCGCAAGGCCAATGGCCGCAAGTTCCGCGGTTTCGAGGCGCCAGAGGCCAACATCAAGGCGGTCGAAGCGGCGGTAGCCAAGCCCTATGCAGAAGGCGTCATCGACGAACGTAACCTGTTCATGGGGTTGATGAGCGGCACCCAGGCGAGGGCGCAGCAATATTTCTTTTTTGCCGAGCGCAAGGCCGCCAAGATCGACGATATCCCCGAAGACACGCAGCCGCGCAGCGTCAAGAAGGTCGGTGTGATCGGCGCCGGCACCATGGGCGGCGGCATTTCGATGAATTTCCTGTCGGCCGGGATCCCGGTGACTATCTTCGAGATGAACCAGGAAGCGCTCGATCGCGGCACCGGCGTGATGCGCAAGAATTACGAAGCGACCGCCGCCAAGGGCCGGATGACCGGCGAGCAGGTCGAAAAGGCAATGGCGCAATTGACGCCAACGCTCGATTTCGATGCGCTGGCCGATTGCGACCTGATCATCGAGGCCGTGTTCGAGCAAATGGATGTGAAGAAGGACATCTTCACCCGGCTCGACAAGGTGATGAAGCAGGGTGCGATCCTGGCTTCCAATACCAGCTATCTGAACATCGACGAGATTGCGGCGGCCACGTCGCGGCCGCAGGATGTCGTCGGCCTGCACTTCTTCTCCCCGGCCAATGTGATGAAATTGCTGGAAGTGGTGCGCGGCGCCAAGACCGCGCCCGACGTGCTGGTCACGGCGATGCAATTGGCCAAGAAGATCAAGAAGGTCGCAGTTGTTGCCGGCGTCTGCCACGGCTTCATTGGCAACCGCATGCTGATGCCTCGGCAGGTCGAGGCTACCAAGCTGCTCCTGGAAGGCGCGACTCCCGAACAGGTCGACCGCGTCCACGTCGAATTCGGAATGCCGATGGGCCCGTTCCAGATGGCCGACCTGGCCGGGGTCGACATCGGCTGGCATCGCGATCCGAACCGCATCGAGAATATCCGCGATGCGTTGTGCGCGATCGATCGCTGGGGCCAGAAAAAGGGCGCCGGCTTCTACGATTATGACGAGAAGCGCCGCCCGACGCCGTCGCCGGTGGTGCAGCAGATCATCGAGGATTTTGCCGCCAAGCAAGGCGTCACGCGTCGCCAGATCGACGATGAGGAAATCGTCGAGCGAACGCTCTACACGATGGTCAATGAGGGTTCGAAAATCCTCGAGGAGGGCATGGCCCAGCGCGCGTCCGACATCGATGTCGTGTGGGTCTATGGCTATGGCTGGCCAGTCTATCGCGGCGGTCCGATGTTCTGGGCGGATACCGAAGGTGCGGCCAAGATCGTAGAGGGATTGAAGCGGCAGGAACAGCGGATGGGAAGCGACTTCAGCTTCTCCAGGCTGCTGCTCGACAAGGCCGAAAAGGGCGAGAAGTTCACCCGCTAGGCATGTCCCGCTGGGCCCGGATCGTCCTCACAACACTGGCCGCCTTGATCGGCGGCTGGGGTGGCATGATCGTGGTCGGCGGCGGGGCCGCGGGTATCGGGTGGATCTTCCTGTTCGGTGACGATCCCTGGCCCAGGTGGAGCGAAATCGTCATCCCGCTCGTTGCATTTGCCGGCGCAATTGCCGGCGCAGCAAGCTTTGGGCTTGCCGTCTGGCGCGCGACCGGCAAGCATCGCGACGGCTAGCTGGGAGATGTCGATGTCCGACTATATGGTGACCGAAAGCACTGGTCTGCTTGCAATCCGCTATCGAAAGATCGTGATGTGGATCCATTGGATCACTGCGATCCTGGTGCTGATGCAGCTCTATGTCGGCTTCACCTTCCACGACTTGCCGCGCGGTACTCCGGAACGGGCGTTCCTGTTCGGCTGGCACAAGACGTGGGGTGTTTTGATCCTCCTGTTGGCGCTGGCGCGTCTCAGCATGCGATTGATGAACCCGCCGCCGCCCTATCCATCGGACTTTCCACGATGGCGGCGCTTTGTCGCGGTATGGAGCCATCGCTTGCTCTATTTCATGCTGCTTGCTCTGCCGCTAACCGGATTGGCGGCCGTTTCCGGACGGGCCGTGAATGGCTGGGTAGTACTGCAGCAGGGCCTGTCATTCCCTGCGATCCCGGGCATCGCCAAGGACAATGAATTTCATGAGGTCCACGAGATATTGGTGTGGGTGACGATCGCGCTGCTCGTGCTGCACGTCAGCGCCGCGCTGTTTAACCAGTTCGTCGATGGCGGACCGGTCGCCGGCCGCATGTGGCCATTCAGGGCCCGGCGCCAGGCCTAGCGACGCGCCGGAATCAGCCAGGCCATTGCCCCAGCAAGCGCCGCGATGCCGGCGGCGACGGTAAAGGTCTCGGCCGGCCCGCCGCGATCCCACAACAGGCCGGCGCCGAGACTGGCAAGCAAGGCGGAGATGCCGCTAACGAAGAAGAAGGCGCCGAAGCTGGTTGCCCGCTGATGTTCTGGCGCCGCATCGGCGAGCATCCGCGCGAAAATTCCCTGCGTCAGCGCCATATGCGCGCCCCACAGGACCACCCCAATGACAACCAACGGCAGCCCGCTTGCCTGAGCGAGAAGCAAGTCGGCGGCGATGAGTGTCGCGATGCCGGCCAGCAACAGCGACTTGGGGTCTACTCGATCGCTTAGCGCGCCGGCCGGATAAGCAAGCAGCAGATAGGCCAGGCTAAACAGGGCGAGCACCAGCGGGGACCAGGTGGCGGCCAGCCCGACATCCATCGCCTTCAAAATCAGGAAGCTTTCGGAAAATCGGGCGAGCCCGAACAGGAAGCCGACCGAGATCAGGCGCCGAACCTGCTTGTCGAGCGATCGCCAACCGCCCCATTTGGCCTTGTCGGTAATGGCAAGATGCTTGGCCGGTTCGCGAAGCATGATCCAGGCGAACAGGAACGACAGGAAGGCAGGAATTGCCGCGATCCAAAAGACCGCGCGAATGTCGTTGGCAAGCAGCAGCATCAACCCAACGGCGGCCAGCGGCGCGAGGAATCCCCCGACGGTGTCCATCGCCTGCCGCAAGCCATATGCCGCACCGCGCAGCTCCGGCGGCGTTTCGTCGGCAATCATCGCATCGCGCGGAGCGCCGCGAATGCCCTTGCCGATGCGGTCGACGAACCGCGCGCCGAGCACCGGCAGCGCGCCCTGGGCCAGGGGGAACAATGGCTTGGATAGCGCCGCCATACCGTAGCCGAGCAGAATCCACGGCTTGCGCCGCTGGCTGCGGTCGCTGAGCCGGCCGGAGACTAGCTTGGTGAGGTTGGCGGTCGCCTCGGCGACGCCGTCGAGCGCGCCCATCGCCGCTACCGGCAGGCCAAGCGTTATGGTCAAGAAGGCCGGCAGGAGCGCGTGATAAATCTCGCTCGACAGATCCATCAGCAAGCTGACTATCCCGAGGATCCAGACGGTGCGGGGAAGTTTTCTTACCATCGTCATTGCGAGCGTAGCGAAGCAATCCATGGATTGCCACGTCGCCTTCGGCTCCTCGCAACGACGTTTGTGGTGCTACAAATTTGCCAAAAGCGAAATCTTTGATACGCTCAATTCCATGTGGGGGACGGCATCACCAGGCGCCATCGCGGCGCGCTTCGCAAGATTGGTAGAGTTGTTGGGCGGCGACACTGCCGCGGCCAAGGCGATGGGGCAGCAGCGGGACTTGCTTGCGGCGGTACAGTCGACCGAACCGGGCACGCTCAACCAGGTTGCGGCACGTGTGAAGCGCGGCGCGCCGGCGATTAGCCGCGCGATCGATACGCTTGTTCGCGCGGGATTTGTCGACCGCCAGGCCGATCCGGAAAACCGGCGGCGGCTCCAGCTTCGGCTAACCGACCAGGGCCGCGAATATCTCAATCGGCCGCCGGTGGCCGACCAGACGCTTGAAGGGCGCCTGGGGAAGCTTGCGGCGAGCGAATTGCGCGCGCTGGAGCGCGGGATCGAAATCCTCGAACGGCTGCCGCGCTAGGAGAGTATCGCCATGCTGCTTGTTTTGTTGGTTGCCGGCTTGAGCATTGGCGCGGCTGGTCTTTTTTTCGCGATCGTCCGCGAGGCCGTGAAGACCAACCAGGTCGTCCCTAAGGGCGAGGCCCTCGCGCTCGGCGCGGTCACCAATTTCTTCGATACGCTCGGCATCGGTTCGTTCGCGCCGACGATCGCCTGGTTCCGGTTCAGGAAAATGGTACCGGACCGGCTGATCCCGCTGACCATGTTCATCGGCTACACGGTCCCGGCGATCCTCCAGGGAGTGATCTTCCTGATCCTGCTGGGCGTGAAGGTCGATCTGTACCTTCTCACCGGCTGCGTCGTCGCAATCGTGCTCGGCGGCTATTGGAGCGTTCCGCTTGCCGCCCGATCTCCCGTGCGGCTGATCCAGACGATCATAGGCATTGCGCTGCTGATCGCGGCGTTCTTCTATTGTCTCGCAAATCTGGGCCTGATGCCTGCCGGCGGAACCGCGACCAGTCTGCCGTTGTCGCTTGCCATCGTTGCGATCGTGGCAAACTTCATTTTTGGCCTTTTGCTCAGCTTCGGGGTTGGCAACTATGCCCCCAGCCTGGCGATGTTCAGCCTGATGGGAATGGATCCAAGGCTGGCTTTCCCGATAATGGCGGCCGGCGCCGGCTTTGCCGGCCTGGCGGCGGGCACTCAATGCGTGCGCAAGGTAAAGCTCGACTGGCGCGTCGTACTCGGCCTGACGATCGGGGCCATTCCGTCGGTCCTGATCGCCGCGTTCATCGTCAAGGAAATGGACCTGGTGATTCTAAGGTGGCTGGTGGTCGTGGTCGTGACTTACGCCGGCATAACTTTGCTCTACACCGCGCTGCGCAAGGCCGAACTGGTGCCGACCGATGCCGCAGGCGCGGCGGTAACTCATTAGCCGCGGTTGCCGCAGTGCAGCATTTCGGCTAAGGGCCCCGCCAACTCTTACTCACGGACATTGATAATGAATTTGCGCAACGTGGCGATCATCGCCCACGTGGATCATGGCAAGACCACGCTCGTCGACCAGCTATTTCGCCAATCGGGCACCTTCCGCGACAATCAGCGCGTGGAGGAGCGCGCGATGGATTCGAACGACCTGGAGAAGGAGCGGGGTATTACCATCCTCGCCAAATGCACCTCAGTCGAATGGAACGGGACGCATATCAACATCGTCGACACGCCTGGCCACGCCGACTTCGGCGCGGAGGTGGAACGGATCCTCTCCATGGTCGACGGTGTCATCCTGCTGGTCGACAGCGCCGAAGGGCCGATGCCGCAGACCAAGTTCGTCACAGGCAAGGCGCTGAGCCTGGGTCTCAAGCCGATCGTCGTCGTCAACAAGATCGACCGGCCTGACGCGCGTCCGGCTGAAGTGCTGGACGAAGTGTTCGAGCTGTTCCTCAACCTCGAAGCCAATGACGAGCAGCTCGATTTCCCGACGCTCTACGCGTCGGGCCGCGCGGGCTATGCCGGCCTCACCGACGACGTCCGAGAGGGCGACCTTACCCCGCTATTCCAGACTATCGTCGACCATGTCCCAGCCCCGCAGCTCGACCCGGCGGGCGAGTTCAAGATGCTCGCAACCCTGCTCGACCGCGACAATTTCCTCGGCCGCATCCTCACCGGCCGTATCGAAAGCGGCACGCTCAACATCAACGACCCGATCCGCGCGGTCGACGTCAATGGCAAGACCGTCGAGGACGGCCGCGTCACCAAGCTGTTCGCCTTCCAGGGACTGGAGCGCGTTCCGGTGGAGAGCGCCAAGGCGGGCGATATCGTGGCGATCGCAGGCTTAATGAAGGCGACCGTTTCGAACACCATCGGCACGCCAGCGATAACAGAGCCGTTGCATGCGCGCGAAATCGATCCGCCGACGCTGAGTATGACTTTTGCGGTCAACGACAGCCCGTTTGCCGGCAAGGACGGCGACAAGGTGCAGAGCCGAGTAATTCGCGACCGCCTGGAGCGCGAAGCCGAGGGCAATGTCGCAATCCGGGTCAGCGAAACGCCGGGCGGCGAGGCGTTCGAGGTTGCCGGCCGCGGCGAGCTTCAGCTCGGCGTGGTGATCGAGACGCTGCGCCGCGAAGGATTTGAGCTGGGAATCAGCCGCCCCCGCGTGCTGTTTCGCGACGGCCCGTCGGGACGCGAAGAGCCCTATGAGACGGTCGTAGTCGACGTGGACGACGAATTTTCCGGCACCGTCATCGACAAGATGGCACTGCGCAAGGCGGAAATGACCGACATGCGCCCGTCGGGTGGCGGCAAGACCCGACTGATGTTCTCGGCGCCGTCACGCGGTCTGATCGGCTACCATGGTGAATTCCTGTCCGATACGCGTGGCACGGGCATTATGAACCGGCTGTTCGAGAAATATGGCCCCTACAAGGGCCCGATCCAGGGCCGCCAAAACGGTGTCCTCATCTCGATGGAGAAGGGACCGGCGGTTGCATATGCGCTGAGTGCGCTCGAAGAACGCGGGATCCTGTTCATCACGCCCGGCGAGATGCTCTACGAAGGCATGGTGATCGGCGAAAACGCCAAGGTCCAGGACCTGGAGGTAAATCCCTTAAAGTCCAAGCAGCTCACCAACTTCCGCGCGTCCGGGCCGAAGGACGAAGGCATTCGCCTGACCCCGCCCCGGCGGATGACGCTGGAGCAGGCGATCGCCTACATTCAGGACGATGAGCTGGTTGAAGTGACGCCCAAGGCAATCCGCATCCGCAAGCGCTTCCTCGATCCGCATGAGCGCAAGCGCGAATCTCGGAAGATGGAAGCCGCCTGATCACGCTGTCGATCCGCCCGGGATTGCGACGTCGTCGCCCCGGGGGGCAGCACGCCGGCTAGCCTGCCAATGCGCGCCCAAGGTTCGTGTTCGCCGATTCCGTGCGATAGTGTGAGGGCGTCATGCCGAATTGCGATCGAAATGCCGCAGTGAAATGGCTGTGACTCGAAAAGCCGAGCTCAAATGCGAGGTCGGTTATGTCATCGCGCTCTGGAAGCTGATCCAAGGCGCGACCAAGGCGCAACATCGTCTGATAACGATAAAGGGGAATTCCCTCGGATCGCTTGAAACATTGGGTGAGGTAGATCGGCGACACTCCAACGTCGGCCGCTATCTGCATCAAGGTCAATCGCCCGTCTGAATTGCCATGCAGGATAGTCTTGGCTCGCCGGACGCAGGCCGGGTCAACCACTGTGACACTTCGCGATTCGGCCACGCTTTCCTCGAGAATCGCAATGCCGAGCTCTTGGGCGGCAAGGGGATCGAGCGTCCGGCGCAATTGCTGGGTCAGCATCTGCGTCCGAAGCGTGCAAGCGCGCACGCGCCCAGCAAACGGCGCATCGCCGTTGCCCCAAAGTTCTTCGATTGTGCCGGGCCCCGGGCTCAGGATGATGCTTCTATGGCCCGATCCCGGCACGACATGCCGATCGATAAATGACTGATTGGCCTCGGCGAACAATATCCTTGAAGGATCGACCCAGGTAATCGACCGGCCGACCTGAAACTCAAACGCACCGGCATAGGTGATCGCAAGCTGGCGCCGGATCGTATCGCCACGCGGAGGCAGTTCCGGCAGGGCGACAATTTCCTCGGCCAAAAGGACGTCGGAACTGACCAATCGGCGGCGCCTGTTCTGCGCCTGGTTCTGAACCTGCCCGTTCATGGACCGGAGCATAATGTGGATCTCCCCGGGAGGGTCATAAAAACCTCAATCCTGTCGATTAGGGCCGATATTCGACCGGCCTGAAGCCGGCCGCCAGCAATTCCTGCGAAAGGTCCAGTCGATTGGAGTCATCCGCGACATGAGGCGGCAAGGGTAGCGACGCCTGACCAAACAGATATTTCCAACCGCGTTCGGTCCGAACATAGGTGTCGCTGAACCAAAGGGTACGATCGAACCTCAATCCTTCCTTGGTGCCCTTGAGGCGCAGTTTCGCCGTGACGATCGCCGTGTCGCCGATCACCCTCACGGCCTGAGACTTCGGCTCCTCGTCCTGCAATTCGTAAGTGATCCGCCGACTGCGAGCTTCCTCGATCAGCTGCTTGCGGCTAATTTTCCTACCGTTGCCGAGAACCAGCTGGAAACTTGGATGGAGGATGCGGTCCATTGTTGCCGCATCGTTGCGCTTCACCGCCTCCTGATACGTCCTGTCCAGACGCGCGACCGCAAGACGGTCGGCTGAGGGGGCCGCCAGTGCCGCAACGCCTGCGACCATGATGTAAAAGCTCACCATCGACATCTCCTGAATTGATCCAGGAGTCGTGTGGCAGGATCGAATCGACGCCGCTGTCGAAAAGCTAAGGCCTCAGGCGGTGAATTTGTGGGGATTGGGCGGACATGCGGTCGGCTATGTCCCGGGCAATGAAGCCTGCCGCGACCGAGACCGCGGCGCTGACGAGCAGGCCGAGAGCGAACAGGATTTGGCCGGTTTCCTGGCAATTTTGGCCTCGTGGGCACCACTGAACTACCAGGTGGCTCACGACGACCTCAAGCGCCAGCATAGTCAGCGTCGCGACGGCAACGCCGATCACGGCACTTCGCCTTGGTCTCAAGATGCTCAATCCGTCCCCCCAGGCGCACCGCATCGTTGGCGCGCCTTATGTTTCAATATATCCGAATTGCGCCAAGCCAAGCTATCAAAAGTGAGCGGGCCGATTTTCGGCTAGGCGCAGCCCTCGACATATTGGATGCTCGACGTGCCGGCATGGATCGAATCCACCCTGCCATGATTGTCGGTTTCGAACCGCACACCCCTGCGACCGGGATCCAGCCAATAAGTAAGATATTCGGCGGGCGGGTCTTCATAATGATGAGGTTCGGACTTGATGCCGGCGCCATAGGCTTTGCGGACCTCGTCGGCCGTTGAACCCACATGCACCCCGCGCGGCGTTGCGACCGCGCTGGGCTCTATCGCACTGATCCGGCTGAGCTTGTTTTCTTCGAACAGGAAGAGAAGGCCCGGCAAGGCGTCGTCGGCGCCAACAAGCTCAAGGCATGTTCCTTCATCGTCGATCGGTTCACCCTCGAGCCTGGTCTTGAGCGCCTTCGACACTTGCGCCCGGGTCATGCCGATCTTCGCGGGACCCCAGCCCGTTGGCGTCAGTTTCCAATTCTGGCTAGGAACCGGGGCAGCCGCGGTGAGGAGCAGAGCAAGTCCGCCAACAAGCAGCTTCACTTCGCCATCTCCAGGATCAGCTTCCATTCCTCGTCGCGGATTGGGGCGACTGACAGTCGGGACTGGCGGATCAGCTCAATCTTGGCAAGTTTCGGCTCGGCCTTGATCTGGGCCAGCGTGACGTGATTCAGTGGCCGAACCGGCTCGACCGGAACCTTGACCCAGCTACCGTCGTCGCCGTCGGGTTGACCGATGCCGGTGATATTCATGATCCCGACAATCGCCCGCTCGTCCATGCTGTGATAGAAAAAGGCCTGATCCCCGGGCTTCATGGCGCGGAGATGGAGGCGGGCGGCGTTGTTGCGCACGCCATCCCACATGGTTCCGCCGTCACGGACCAGATTATCCCAGCTGTAGCTGCCTGGCTCCGATTTCATCAGCCAATAGGCCATGGGTCGCAAATCTCCTCGGGAAATGCGTTAGCGAGGGAAATTGCGGCGGGGAAGCCGAGATAAATCCCCGAAATCTGTCAATTTGTTCAGAGTTCCGGTCATTCACCCCATGATGGGCTCGATTCACCGCCGACACGGTTGAGCCGCTGGTTGGTTCCATTATGTGCACTGCAACAAATTAACGAGCGGGCGGATCCACAGTGCTTCCACGAGAAGCAGGATCCCAGGGCAAGACGGACGTGCCCTCCGCGATCGCCAGTAGCGTAATGCGCTCGTATCGCGATCGATGGAGGCCGGCCGCCAGGATTAGAGTGAAAATTGAAGAAGTTTGTGCGTGCCGGCAGGTTGCCGGCCTTTGCTGCTGCCATGTTGTTGACGTTTGGCGGCTCAGGCCAGGCCCTTGCGCAGCAGGTCGGCAATCTGCCGCTTGTCCAGGCGGTGGTGAAGACCGCCAGTGCGGTGACTTCGCCGGAGACGGCTGCATCGACGCTTGCGCTGGGCTCCGATGCCGCTCTGGCCCAGCAGGCAGCGGTATTGCAGCGCGCCGGCTGGCCGCTCTACGCGCTCGTCGATCGGTTCGCCGCCGGCGCGCCGCTGACCGACGAAGCCAATTGCATTGCCGTCGCAGTCTATCACGAAGCGCGCGGCGAGAGCCTGGAAGGCCAAATGGCCGTTGCCAAGGTCATCATGAACCGCGCCGCTTCGGGCAAATATCCGACCAGCTGGTGCGGCGTGGTCAAGCAGCCGTGGCAATTCTCATTCGTTCGCCGGGGCCAGTTTCCGTCGGTCGATCAGTCATCGACGGCGTGGCATAAGGCCCTGGGCGTGACTCGCCTGGCAGTCGCCAACGCGGTCCAGAGCGTGCCGTCGGAGTGCCTTTGGTATCACGCCGATTATGTTGCGCCTTCGTGGGGCCGAAACCTGACCCGGGTCGAGAAGATCGGCGCACATATCTTCTATCGCGCTTAATATGGCCTAAATCCTTTCGGCCCGTCGCAGCGCTGAGTCCTTCTGGCGTTAACCCGGTCAACAAGGGATTCGCGAACCCGCTAGATTCACGCACCATCCCATTCAAGGATAAGGATTTATCCAAGGCGGGGAGGGCCTCTGGCCGTGCTGAATATCCTGATCGTCGAAGATGACGCCCAGCTGGCGACAACTTTGAAATATCTGGTGGAGGACAACCCCCGCTATCGGGTGGTTGCAACCACGGACGATTTGGACGGTGCAGTCGCCGCCGCCGCCAAACATTCTCCCGACCTGGCGCTGGTCGACCTTCGACTGGCCCATGGCACGACCGGCTTTTCGGTCGCGGTGAGGATGAGCGATTTCGACATTCCCTGTTTCTTCATCACCGGCAAGGCACCGGATTTTCCAATGCCCGACCTTGCACTCGGTTGCCTGATGAAGCCGTTTACCGCCGAAGACATTCACAGGAGCCTGGCCGCCGCCGAGGACCTGATGCGCGGGCGCGAAGCATTGCGGCCGAAAATGCCGGTCAACCTCACGCTGTATGACAAGGTGGAGGAGGATGGGGCCGAAACCCAGCCCGGTTACATCCCGTCGCGCCGATCCCTGAAGACCCGCCTTGAGCACTGGATTGCCGGTACCCAGCATTGAAATTCGACTTGCCCCCCGAACGCGGGGCAACGGTGGCCGGGAGAGACCGTCGGGGGATGGTCCCGCCCGGCCACTAGCTGGTTAGAACCGGCTCTCGCTGCCTTGGGGCGCTGATCCGGTCTTTCATCCTGCGGCTCCACGCTTCGACGCTGTGGTAAGACAAGAGGGCCATCAGATAGGACAGCAGCAGGGTCATCGTGACCGTTTCGAAAAAATCGAACCGGGAGCGCAAATAATGGGCAATCGGATAATGCCACAGGTAGAGCCCATAGGAGAGCTTGCCGATGTGGACGAGGAGGGGCGCTTCCAGCCACCTGGACTCCCGAACCGATGCAATCAGCATCACGGCGGCGATTTCCGTGGCGAGAATGGCGGGAGAATTCCATTCGCGCTGAGCATAAAGGCTGACGAACAGCAGGATCGCCAGACCAGCGAGGCCGACCCACCGGTTCGTCTTCCAGCCGATGAAATGGAGCAAGGCACCAACCAACAGCCCTGAGCTGTGCGTGTCGATGCGATAATAATGATCTTTCCAATCAGTGAACTGTCCACGCCAGGCAATCATCACAAGCAGGGCGAGCAGGATGAAGGGGACTGCTTTTCCCGAACGCATCAGGGGAACCAGCGCCAGCGGCCAAAGCAAATAGAATTGTTCTTCAACCGAGAGCGACCAGCTGTGAACGAGGTGGTCCGGCCCCATGCCGGCTGGGAGCGTGAAATCCGTGACGTAAAAGGCGGTGTACAGGGCATCCCGGAAATGCGGTTCTCCCGGCCACACGATCGGGGCGACAAGCAAATAGCCGGCGAGCATGAACAGCAGGGCTGGGGCCAATCGCAGGAAGCGGCGAAGATAGAAACGCGGTACGTCGATCGCGCCGGTGCTACGATATTCCTCAACCAGGATGGACGTGATCAGATAGCCCGACAGGACGAAGAACAGGTCGACGCCGACATATCCTCCGACCAAGACGTCGGGATTTGAATGGAACAGCATGACGACCAGGATCGCCACTGCCCGCAATCCGTCGAGACCCGGTGAATAGCGCAGCGGACACCCCCCTTCGGCGGCACTTGGGTATCAGCGCAACTCTGAAAGTTTATTAACGGCGGGCGATCAAAGCCGCATGACACCCTTGCGGGCTTCGCGCTGGCCATAGGTCTCCGCGGTGAGTTTGGCGCCGGCATCGAGCAACGCCTGGCGGCGCCCCTCGATAGATGCGGAAAGCTGGATCATTTCCAGCTTGTGGATCTTCTCGAACGCCGGGTGGGCGAGGACCCGCTCGACCAGTTGCGCCGTTCGCGGCCAGCGCGAGTGATCGGGCACAAATCCGGCGTAGGAGGCATTGCGGAAAAAGCTGGCGATAGAAATGTCGGCCAGTCCCATCTCGCCGAACACATAGCCTTTCTGGGGCAGCTCGTTCTCGAGATAATCGAGCGCGGCAGGGATGTCGGTGTTGAGCGACTTGTCGATGCGGGCCTGGTCACCCGGCTCGCCCCAGACGCGGGGATGGACCATTTTCGGGTAGAACAGCCCCCAGATGAAGACATCGCCAAGCCTGGTGTCAGCGAATTCTTCGAGCCAGCGGGCGCGGGCACGCTCCCTGGGATCCATCGGCATCAGCCGCGGGTCGGGATAGGCCTCGTCGAGATATTCGGCGATGACCGTGGAGTCAGTCAGCACCAGGTCCCCGTCGATCAGCACCGGGATCCTGCAAAGCGGGCTCAAGCGGCGGAATTCGTCATTGCCGAAAAAGGGCGTGATCGGATCGACCTCATAGTCGAGGCCTTTGAGCTCCATGCACACAAGTACCTTGCGGACATAGGGGCTGACGAAGCTGCCAATGATCTTCATGCGCGCCTGGATATCAACCGGCGGGGCCGCCGCGAAGCAAATTCGCTGAGCTTCGGAATGGATGCCCGACGAGGATTCGAACCTCGATTGACGGAGTCAGAGTCCGTAGTCTTACCATTAGACGATCGGGCAATCGTTGCGGGCGGCGAGATAGAAAGCACCGTCCCAACTGTCAACGCACACTAGCCCAAATTGCCCGAAAAGGCAGCCGGTTGCGCGCCAAGCTTCATTCAGGTTAAACTGAACCCAGGTCAGTCGCGCGGTATTCCCGCGCGGCCAAGGATAGAATGGGCATGTGACGATGGCGCAGCAGGTCGCCACTGGGCCGAGCCCCCGCATCGAGGGCGCGGCCGGCGGAAAACCGCCCTTCCGGAGGAGCCCACAGCGCGACATTTATGGCGCTCTCGACCTTGGAACCAATAATTGCCGACTGTTGATCGCCCGCCCGAGCGAAGGCGGTTTCACTGTGCTGGATGCATTCTCCCGCATTGTCCGCCTCGGCGAGGGACTGTCGACTAGCGGTAAGCTGACGCAGGGATCGATGGACCGGGCGGTCGAGGCATTGGCGGTATGCGCGGACAAGCTTCGCCGACGCCATGTGACGCTGGCGCGCTCAGTCGCGACGGAAGCGTTGCGGCGCGCAGTCAACGGCCGCGACTTCGCCGCACGGGTCAAGCGCGAGACTGGAATCGCGCTGGAGATCATCGCGCCGCAAGAAGAGGCCCGACTGGCGGTGCTTGGTTGCCACAAGCTGCTGGAGCCGGGTGACGGGCCGGCGCTGATCTTCGACATCGGTGGAGGATCGACCGAGCTGGTGCTGGTCGAGCCTGGCGAGCCTCACCCGCGAATCCGGGCCTGGTGGTCGGCGCCGTGGGGAGTGGTATCGCTGACCGAGAGCGAGGGGCGGGAAGCGATCGAGGGCAAGGACCGGGTCCAGGCCTATTCGCGGATGCGCGAACGCGTCCATCGCAGCTTTGCCCACTTCATCGAGATGCTGCCCGACAAGCTGGAGAATGTCCGCTTGCTGGGGACCAGCGGCACGGTGACCACGCTGGCCAGCGTCCACCTCGCGCTACCCTCCTATGACCGGCGCCTGATCGACGGATTGCATGTCCCGGTGGAAGATATGCGCAAGATTTCGTCGATGATCGCCGAGATGGACTTCAAGCAACGCAGCGGCCTGCCGTGCATTGGCACGGAACGGGCCGACATGGTCGTCGCGGGGTGCGCCATACTGGAGGCAATTCTCGATATCTGGCCGGCGGAAGTGTTGGGCATCGCCGACCGCGGCATCCGCGAAGGTATATTACGCTCGCTGATGGCCCGCGACGGCTACCAGCTGTGAAGCGGCTGAAGACCGCCAAGGGCCGGAAAGTCAGCTCGACCCGTTGGCTCGAACGACAGCTCAACGACCCTTATGTGAAACGGGCCAAGGCCGAGGGATATCGTAGTCGCGCCGCGTATAAGCTGCTCGAACTGGACGAGAAATTCGGCCTACTGAAGGGCGTCAAGGCGGTCGTCGATCTCGGCATTGCGCCCGGCGGCTGGAGCCAGGTGGTTCGTCGACGCTCTCCCGCCGCGCGCATCGCAGGGATCGACCTGCTGCCGACCGATCCGATCGACGGGGTTGCCATCCTGCAGATGGATTTCATGGAGGAAGCTGCGCCCGAGCGACTGCGCGAGGCAATTGGAACCGACCAGGTCGACCTGGTAATGTCCGATATGGCGGCAAATACGGTCGGGCACCCGCAAACCGACCATTTGCGCACCATGGGTCTGGTCGAGGCCGGGATGGAGTTCGCCTGCGAGGTGCTGCGGCCGGGCGGTGCCTACGTCGCCAAGGTGCTGGCCGGAGGCGCCGACAACCATCTCGTCGCCGAACTGAAGCGCCATTTCACGACGGTGAAGCACGCCAAGCCGCCGGCTAGCCGTAAGGATTCAAGCGAATGGTATGTGATTGCCCAAGGCTTCAAGGGCCGCCCGAGCGCCTAGATCGCTTCCGTCAGCCTCGGTTCGGCAGGCGCCGATGACGAGTGGCCACCGGCGGCGACTTCGCGCCAGGCCTGGGCAAGGCGTTCGACAACATCCGAAAGCACCGGCTTAGGGAGAGCGTAGGGCAGGCGGACAAATCTTTCGAATGCGCCGTCGATGCCATATTTGCCGCCAGGCGCGATGCGAATACCAAGATCGTGAGCGGCGACCGCGAGAGCCGAGCTCAATGGTCGCGGCAGTTCCGCCCACGCACATAAGCCGCCGGGCGGCCGCTCGAACCGCCAGTCGGGCAGTTGTTCGCCAACCAGCTTGAGCAAATGGTCGCGTTGTTCACGGATCAGCTGGCGACGCTCGTCGAGAATATCGTCCGGGCGTCGAAGCAAGGCAGTGGCGGCAAGCTGCTCGAGGATCGGGCTGCCCATGTCATTGGCGGCACGCGACGCGGCCAGGGCGGCAATGATGTCGTGGCTTGCGCGGACCCAGCCCATCCTGAGACCGCCCCAGAAGCTCTTTCCCATCGAACCGAGCGTGATCACATGGTCGCCGCGGTCGAAGGCCGCCATGGAAGTGGGGCGCGGTACATCGAGCCAAAGGTCGATCATCGTCTCGTCGACGATAAGGTGGCCTCGCTGGCTGGCGGCGACCGCCGCGATCTTTTGGCGGCATTCGGCGCCCATCAGCCGCCCGGTCGGGTTGTGGAAGTCCGGCAACAGGTAGGACAGGCGCGATCCGGTCTGGGCCATGGCCGAACGATATTGTTCTGCGTCCCACCCGGATTGCGGAAGGTTGACCGGAATCGGCTGGCAGGACGCCGCCCGGATCGCCTCGATCGCTTTCGAATAGGTCGGGTGATCGATCACCACCGGATCGCCCGGCCGCGCAAGCAACGAAAGCAGCAGCACCAATCCCTGTTGGGCACCTTGAGTCACCAGGATCTGATCGGGATCGGTCGGCACCCCGGATCGCGCGTAGCGTTCGGCGATAGCTGATCTGAGGTCGGCGATACCGGCCGGCTCATAGCCAATCCCCGGCAGGTGTCGGGGCAGTTCCGCCAACGCCTCGGCATAGGCGGCGTGGACATGGCTTGGCGCCGGTAGAGCGGCGATCGAAAAATCGATCTCGGCCGTCGCCTGCAGCTGGTCCGGGCCGTTGCCCTGTTCCCGCGGCAAACGGGTGATGCTGCCGGACCCGTGACGGCTGAAGACAAAGCCGAGGTCGCGCAATTCGGCATAGGCGGCAGCTACAGTCGTGCGGCTCACATCCAGTGCATCGGCAAGATTCCGTTCGCCAGGGAGGCGGACTCCAATGGGCAGCCGTCCATCGAGGATTAACAGCCGCAAGGCCTGGCGGATCTGCCGATAAGCAGGTCCTCGCATCGCGTCGGCGTGCCAGCCGCCCATCAGTCGCGACAAGGAGGAGGCACCGATCTTTCTGCTGGCCATCAGTCCACTTTGCCAAAAGTGGCTATGTACTGCAATGCCACTTTTTGAGATTCCTTTTGCATGAACAGACGAATCATCCAGCTCTTTCTCGGCCTGGCTCTTTACGGAATTTCCCTGGGAGTAATGGTCCGCGCCAACCTTGGCCTCGATCCCTGGGACGTATTTCACCAGGGTTTGTCGAACCGGACAGGCATCAGCCTGGGAATGATGGTCAATCTAATTGGCGCACTGGTGCTGCTGCTGTGGATTCCCATCCGCCAGCGCCCGGGGATCGGCACAATCGCCAATGTCTTTCTGATTGGCACATTCGCCGACATCAGCCTTTGGATCATGCCGCCGGTCCATTCACTGCCGCTGGCCGTGGCGATGATGGCCGGCGGGGTGATCCTGAACGGGATTGCGACCGGCGCTTACATCGGCGCCGGCCTCGGGCCAGGTCCGCGGGACGGCTTGATGACTGGATTGGTCAAGCGCACCGGCGGATCGGTAGGCGTCATCCGCACCGGCATCGAGGTAACGGTGCTTGCTGCAGGCTGGCTGCTCGGCGGAACGGTCGGCGTCGGCACCGTGCTTTACGCAGTCGCGATCGGCCCCATCGTGCACCGGACGTTGCCGTGGTTCACCATCGCCGAACGATCGCCTGAGCCGCTTTCTCCTTGTGGAGAGCCGTGCCTCGAGACGCGCTGAGCGCTATCCCTTCTTGCGTGCGGCTTCGATCGCGCCCTTGAGCGCTTCATAGCCCACCGCGGCATTGATTACCCGGTCGCCGACCACGAACAGCGGCGTTCCGGTTGCACCAAGCTGGCTCGCCAAAGACATGTTGGCCCGCAGTTCGGCTTCCTGAGCCGGATCCTGGCTCGGCTGCGCCGGGATGCCGGCGGCCTTGGCCGCAATGGCGATCGTGTCCGGTCCGGGGCGGCCGGCGGCATAAAGTGCATCATGATATTGGACGAACTTCCCCGCCTTCGACGCTGCCAGTGAAATGCGCGCCGCGGCGACGCTTTCCGGCCCAAGGATCGGAAGTTCACGATAAACCACGCGAAGACCTTTTTCTTCCTTCAGCAATCGCTCGATGTCGGGATTGCTCTGCCGGCAATATCCGCAGGCATAATCGAAGAAATAGGTGAGCGTGACGTCCGGCTTTTCGGCGCCCTTCCAGCTGGAGAAAAAGGGGCTCTCAAGCGACGCCCGGAGCGGAGTCAGGGTTTCGGCAAATTGCCTGTCGCGCAGCGCCTGCCCGGCATCCATGATGATGTCCGGATTCGCGACCAGCGCATCGCGAACCAACCGTTCGCCAAACAGGGACGGTCCGGCCAGGACCAGGGCAGCCGCCGTCAGCGCTGATCCGATTGCACCGCCTGCAAGTGCCGGCAACCAGTTGGCCTTACTGCTTTGGCTCACGATATTTCTTGTCCTTTTTCAGCTCATTTTCGGACACCATGGCGATATCCTGGGCCCGAAGATAGTCCGGCGTCCCCGCACGAAGCCCGGCCATTGCCATCCGCGCGCTGGTTAGCGCCAGCTTGTTGTTGCCTTGCAGATTGTTGCGCTCGGCCGTCGCGAGGGCAGCTCGCGGCTCGTCGCCCTCACGATCGTAAACAATTCCCAGCTGGTACCAGGCAAAGGGATTGTCGTTGTCACGGTTGACCGCCGTTTTGAGCACCTGCTTGGCTTCCTGGAAATTCTTGTCGTCCTCGGAGGCAATCAGGGCGTGACCGAGCATGACCGCAATCATCGGCATGTCAGGCGCGCCAGCCACTGCCCTGCGAAGCGGGGCGATGGCTTCCTTGGGATGGCCGCCTTCGAGCAGGATCTGCCCCTTTAGCTCAAGGAAGAACGGGTCGTCCGGAGCGGTGGCAAGCAGCGCGTCTGCCTCGGCATTGGCTTTATCTGGATAGGCGCCGAGGTGATAGGCGTAGGCCCGTGCATAATGGGCCGGGACGCTTTGGTCGCTTTCCGGGTAGACGTTCACCGCTTGCTGCGGCGTGACGTAGCCGACCAGCTTGGCCTTGACCCGCTCGAACCTCGCTTCAAGCGCCGGATCGGGCTTTCGATTCCAGGCCGGGTCCTTTTGATAAATCTGCGTCAGGGCGTCGATGCGCTCCTGCGACAGCGGATGGGTGCGATCGTAACTGTCCTTGGCATAGATCGCCAGGCGATACTCCTGGTTCTGCAGCTTCTTGAAGAACTCGAGGCTGCCCCGGCCACTGACTCCCGCTTTGGACAGATAGGACGCGCCGGCGAGGTCGGCGCTCGACTCCTGGGCGCGCGAAAATGACAGGAAGCTGTTTGTCGCAACCTGCTGCCCGAGTGCCATGATCCCCATCGCCGCGTCGCCCGCTCCAGCTGCGATCGCGGCCGCGCCGAGCACTAAACTCAGGATCGAAATTGCCGAGGCTTTGCCGACGCCTTCATAGACGCGGATGGAGTGCCCGCCGGCGACGTGGCCAAGCTCGTGCGCGATTACGCCCTGCAGCTGTCCGACGTTGTCGGCGGCGGTCAGCAGGCCGCTGTGGATATAGACTACCTGGCCCTGCGCGACGAAGGCGTTGATCTCGCTATCCCTGAGCAGGACGACCCTGACGCTCTTCGGATCCAGCCCAGCCGCCTCGATGAGAGGCTTGCTGATTTGGCTGAACAGCAGCTCGGTCTCGCTGTCGCGCAGTATATCCTGGGCCATCGCGGGGCGCGCGGCGGCAAAGAACAGCAACATGCCGACCATCAGGAGCCGGATCAGGCGGGTCATGCGGCCCTGTCCCACCAGCCGCATGAACGGCGAATGAAAGCCGGCCCCAGATGTCTCTGACAGGGCCGGTTTCATCGGTCAGTCGTGCCTAGCCGAAGGTCCGCTGCCACCAGCCACTGCGTGGCTTGCCGTCGCCGGGGATATCCTCGTTGCTCGCTTCAGGCGGCTCGGACGATTTCGCGCGCTTGGCAGCCGGCTTGGGCTCTACCGGAGCATCGTCTGCCGTCTTCTTGGCACGGGTCCGGCGCTTGGGCTTCTCTTCTGGTTCGACCGGCGCTGGATGCTCAACCGCAGCAGGCTCCGCGACAGCTGCTTCGCTCGTTGCCTCGTCCTTCTTGCGGGCGCGTGGCCGGCGGCGAGTCTTGGGCTTGTCGTCGACGGCAGCGTCAGCGCTTTCGGGCGCAGGCTCTTCCGACACCGGAAGATCGGCCATCGGCGGCTCTTCGGGCGAAATGTCGGCTTCAGTGGGCACTGCTTCGACTGACTCGTCCCGGCCCTTGCGTCCGCGTCCGCCACGCCGTCCACGACGCGACTTGGATCTGGTTTCCGCATCTTCCGCCACTTCCTCAGCTCCGAGCGCTTCGGCCTCGGGAGCATCGTCGGCGGATTCCGGCAAAGCCTCGGCCTGTTCGGATTCGCCATCACGCCTGCGGCCGCGCCCTCCGCGACGGCGGCGACGGCGACGGCGTGCGCCGCGTTCGTCATCTTCCTCGCCACGGGCGGGACGCGCCTCTTCCTCTTCCGCCTCTTCCTCGTCGACCTCGGGCAGATAATCGTCTTCTTCCTCGACGATCGGCGCCAGGGCCGGGCGTTCTTTCGGCACCGGGCGCGGGCCCGAACTTTCGACCGTCATGCGGGCGCCTTCGAAGCTCTCCTCAATGGCGATTTCGACGGTCACGCCATAGCGGTCCTCGATCTCAGCCAATTCGGCGCGCTTTCGGTTGAGCACGTAAATCGCGGCCTCGCTGCCGGCGCGCAGCGTGATGCGGTCGCCGCGGCCGCGCGCGGCCTCATCCTCGATAATACGGAGCGCGCTAAGGCCGGACGATGATGCGGTGCGCATCAGGCCGGTGCCTTCGCAATGCGAGCAAGCCTTAGTCGAAGCTTCGAGTACGCCGGTCCGCAGCCGCTGGCGGCTCATTTCCATCAGCCCGAAGCTCGATATGCGTCCAACCTGGATCCGGGCGCGGTCGTTCTTGAGCGCCTCCTTCATCGCCTTTTCGACCTTACGGACGTGGCTATTCTGCTCCATGTCGATGAAGTCGATCACCACCAACCCGGCCATGTCGCGCAGGCGCAGCTGGCGAGCGATTTCGGCGGCCGCTTCAAGGTTTGTGGCAAAAGCGGTCTGCTCGATATTGTGCTCACGCGTTGACCGGCCCGAGTTGATATCGATGCTGACCAGCGCCTCAGTCGGGTTGATGACCAGGTAGCCGCCGGACTTCAGCTGGACGACCGGCTGGTACATGGCAGTCAGCTGGTCTTCGACGCCGTAACGCTGGAACACCGGCGTCGGGTCGACATATTGCTTCACCCGGCGGACATGGCTCGGCATCAGCAATTTCATGAAGCCGCGTGCAGCCTTATAGCCGTCGTCGCCTTCGACCACGACTTCGTCGATTTCGCGGTGATAAAGATCTCGTATGGCGCGCTTGATGAGATCGCTGTCGCGGTAAATCAGCGCCGGTGCCGAGGATGAAAGGGTGCGCTCGCGAACCTCGTCCCAAAGCCGGGCGAGATAGTCGAAGTCGCGCTTGATCTCGACTTTGGTGCGCGACAGCCCGGCGGTGCGGACGATCAGGCCCATCGTCGACGGCAGCTTGAGGTCGGAAATGATCGACTTCAGCCGCTTGCGGTCGGCCCCGTTGCTGATCTTCCGGCTGATGCCGCCGCCGTGCGACGTGTTGGGCATCAGCACGCAATAACGGCCGGCCAGCGACAAATATGTGGTGAGAGCGGCGCCCTTGTTGCCGCGCTCTTCCTTGACGACCTGGACCAGCAGCACCTGGCGGCGCTGGATGACATCCTGGATCTTGTAGCGGCGGCGGAGCGCCTGGCGCTTGCGCCGAAGCTCCTCGGCGGCGCTCTCGTCGACCGGCGAGCGGGCCGATCCGGTGCCGACCTCGGCCGCTTCGTCGCCGCCGGCTTCGGGATCGCCCGAATCCTCGCCGGCGTCCGCCTCTTCGACTATCTCCGCATCGTCGTAGTCGTCATCGTCGAGCTCGGCGGCGCGAAGCCGCTCTTCCTCGGCGGCGTGCTCAGCCTCTTCGGCCAGCAGCGCATCGCGGTCGGCCTTTGGAATCTGATAATAGTCAGGATGGATTTCGCTAAAAGCAAGGAATCCGTGGCGGTTGCCGCCGTAATCGACGAACGCCGCCTGCAGCGACGGTTCGACACGAGTTACCTTGGCGAGATAGATATTACCTTTGAGCTGCTTGTGCTCCGAGGATTCGAAATCAAATTCCTCGATCCGGTTTCCCTTGGCGACGGCGACCCGGGTCTCCTCCGGGTGGCGCGCGTCGATTAGCATGCGCATGGACATTGAAAATTCTCCGGGCGCGCAGGCCAGCCCTTGTGGACAGGCGGCGCGCGATGGTCAGGGCCAGCGCTTCCTCAGCGATGGCGCGATGTGCGAAAATTGCCTCTGCTGCATGGCTGTCCGCGATCCTTGTCGCGAACGACGCGCGGCCAAGCTCACTTTGGAGCATGGCAATGGCGTCTTGTGGCATCATGCAGCGTCAACCTTGAATGCCGCGGAGCCGAATGGCCGCGGCGAGCGCCCTTTCAAAGCTTGAAAGAACAACGCCGGTTAGCATCCGTGCCGCCGCCCCGCAACCGAAACCGGGTCAAAAATTCGTCCGATGTCGAGCTTGGCGGAAGGGGCGCCGCATCCTAACCTCGTACACATGGATCGTAAGCGCCTGATCGGATTGGCGGCATTCGCTGCACTATTGGGCGCAACCGCATTGCTGGCGCTTGCCGTCGCGCGCGGCCGGACCGGAGTGGTCGCCGACGCAATTGCGCTGATCGGGGAGGCCCGGACCGGCGGGTTGACGCTGGTGCTTCCCGAACCGGTCAAGGACGTCCGGGTGCGCGAAGCCCGGGTACCGGGACGGCCGATCGTGCTGATCGATCCTGGTCATGGCGGCCGCGATCCGGGCGCCGGTGGTGTGTCGGGCACGAGCCGCGAAAAGGATTTGACCCTGGCCATGGCGCGTGAACTGGCCGATCTGCTTGAGCAACGCGGGCGGGTTCGGGTCGCCCTTACCCGTGAGGACGACAAATATCTGACGCTTGAGGAGCGTGCGGCGATCGCCCGGCACCTTCATGCCGGCCTGTTCCTCTCGTTACACATGGACAGCGCGCCAAATCCGCTTGCGCGCGGCGCGACCGTATATTCGCTATCGGACGTCGCTTCGAGCGCCGAGGCGGCGCGCCTCGCAGCTACCGAGAATGGCGGGGACGGGGCGCTATCAAGCGAGGCCGACAACAGCGTCCGCGCATTGCTGGCCGATGTCGCGCTGCGCGAGCAAATGGAGGATTCGGCCGGGCTTGCGGAGCGGATGTTGCGGCGCGCGGCAGGCAGCGTCGAACTTCGTCCGCGCCCGCACCAGTTTGCCGCGTTCCATGTGTTGCGGCGAGCCGAGACGCCGGCGGTGCTGGTTGAAGCTGGCTACATCAGCAATGCCGATGACGAAGCCAGGCTGATGACCAGGGAAGGGCGCGCGCCGCTGGTCCTGTCGCTGGCACAGGCTGTCGAAGCCGATCTGGCAGCACGGTCGAGCCGCTGAACGCGGCGGCTTTCGCCGCTCATACGAAGTCGCTAGACAGGCCCGGACAATGGACCTTCCGACCCTAAAGCTCCCAGACAATTTGGCCAATTTCCGGCTCCCCAACCTCGTCGTCTTCAACCATCGAGTCCATCAACGGATCGACCCGTGGTTCGAGAAGATTTGGGTGCGGCGACTGAGTTGGGCCGCTTTTGCCGGCCTAATGTTCGGCGCGGTGATCTTCATCATATTCGCGATCAACCTTCCGACGTCCGAAAAGCTGCTAGCCTACCAGCCCCCATTGCCGACCAATGTTCGCGGCTACGACGGAAATCCGGTGCAAACCTTTGCGCGGGAGCGGCGCGTCGAACTGGCGTTCGATGAGTATCCGCCGCTGGTGGTCAACGCCTTCATCTCGGCCGAAGACAAGACCTTCTTCACCCATGGCGGGATCGACTATCCCGGCCTGATCGGAGCGGTGTTCGATTATACGACCAAGTCGGTTACCGGCGGCCGCGCCAAAGGCGGATCGACCATTACCCAGCAGGTCGCAAAATATCTACTTCAGGACGATGCCTACGCGGTGAGCCGCAAAATCCGCGAGGCAATACTGGCGTTTCGGCTGGAGGATACCCTGTCGAAACAGCAAATCCTCGAACTCTACCTCAATTCCATCTTCCTTGGCCGCAATGCATATGGCGTACAGGCGGCGAGCCGGGCCTATTTCGACAAGGACGTCAGTGACCTGACACTGCCCGAGGCGGCTTATCTGGCCGTGCTGCCAAAGGCGCCGAGCAACTATGACCCGGTCCGGGCGACCGCCAAGGCGCTCGCTCGCCGCAACTATGTGCTCAATGAAATGGCAGCCAATGGCTACATCACCAACGAACAGCGAGCAGCGGCCGCAGCAACTCCGCTTGGCACCATTCGCTATGGCAGCAGCGCCAAGTTTCGCGATCAAGGTGGCTATTTCATGGAAGAGGTCCGCCGCGACCTGATCAAGCGGTTTGGCGAAAAGGCCGATGACGGCCCCAACAGCGTTTACGCGGGCGGTCTATGGGTGCGGACTTCGATGGTCCCCAAGATGCAGGACGCCGCGGCGGAAGCGTTGCGCGAAGGCCTGGCCCGGTTCGACGGGGGCAGGGGCTGGCGCGAAACCGGCCTTAGCGTCGATGTTGGCGGCGACTGGCAAAACCAACTGCGTATCGCGGCGCTCGGCACCGGCTTTCCCGACTGGAAAAAGGCTGTCGTGCTCGACAAGGCCGGCGGAAGCGCGCGTATCGGCTTTCCCGACGGATCGACCGGCACTCTTCCTGCTTCAGCAGCATCGCAACCGGTTCGCGGGGTTGGCGGAGCGGCGTTCAACAGTCTCCGTCCAGGGATGATCATCATCGTCAAGCAGGATGGGCCGGGCAGCTATGCGTTGCGATCGATCCCCGAAATCGGCGGCGGGTTCGTCGCGGAAGAGGTACACACCGGTCGGGTGATGGCGATGCAGGGCGGGTTCGACGTCGTTGGATCATCCTATAATCGGGCGACACAGGCCAATCGCCAGCCGGGATCGGCGTTCAAGCCGATCGTCTATGTCACCGCGCTTGAAAATGGCATGACTCCGGCATCGATCATCGTCGATGCCCCCTTCTGCGTCTGGCAAGGCGCCGGCCTCGGCAACAAATGCTTCCGCAATTTCGACGGCAAATATAGCGGGCCGAAGACGATGCGATGGGGCGTGGAACAATCGCGCAACCTGATGACCATCCGTGCCGCCTCCCAGACCGGCATGGATAAGGTGGTGGCCAACGCCTCCAAGCTGGGAGTTGGAACTTACGACCGTTACCTGTCGATCGCGCTGGGCGCCGGCGACACGACGGTGCTCAAGCTCACCAATGCCTATGCGATGCTGGCCAACAACGGCCGGTCGGTCACCCCGACGCTGATCGACTATGTCCAGGACCGCAATGGCAAGGTGGTCTACCGCAGCGACAATCGCTGCCAGGTCATGGAAGACGATAATGGCGGCTCCTGCAATTCGGCCGACTGGGACGGCAAGGCGATGCCTCGGCCGCCGTCGCGCCAGCGGCAATTGCTGGATGCCCAGGCCGCTTACCAGATGGTCCACATTATGGAGGGCGTCATTGAGCGCGGCACGGCGACCGTGCTTCGCGATCTCGACCGGCCCATGTTTGGCAAGACCGGCACGACGTCCGGCCCAACCAATGTCTGGTTCATCGGCGGCACTCCGGAAGTCGTTGCGGGCGTTTACCTGGGCTACGACCAGCCTCGACCCATGGGCCATGGTGCCCAGGGTGGGCGCATCGCCGCGCCCGTATTCAAGCAATTCGCTCAGGTCGCGTTCCAGGGCATGCCGAAAGTGCCGTTCGTGGCTCCGCCTGGAATCCGGATGGTCCGGATCGACCGTATCACCGGCAAGCGGGTGTTCGGCAGTTTCCCGACCACGGTCGACCCTAAATCATCGATAATCTGGGAGGCATTCCAGCCGGAGACCGAGCCGCGCCGTTCATTCCGCCGCAGCATTGAGCTGGCCAAGGCACAGACAGACGAGGGTGCTATCGCTCAACACGCCGTTGACCGGCCGCAGCGCCGGACGGCCCAGAACCGGCCGAAGGCACCCGCGGACAGCGGCGAATTCTTGCAAAGGCAGGGCGGCATCTACTAACTCTCCTCGTCATTTCCGCGTAAGCGGGAACCCAAATTTTCTTTGCTTTTTTGCTGGGTCCCCGCTTTCGCGGGGGTGACGAAATTACGGAACGGAAGAACCTGCCATGCGCGCCGAAGCGCAAGCCCATATCGACCAGATCAATGCCGCCACCGCGCTGCTTCGCCGATTCCTCGACTGGGACAAGGCCAACCGCCGTCTCGGAGAGCTTAACGACAAGGTCGAAGATCCGGCGCTGTGGGACGATCCCAAGGCAGCGCAGGAAGTGATGCGCGAGCGGCGCCGGCTCGAAGAAGCGATCGGTGCCACGCAGAAAATCGAAACCGAGCTTAAGGATACCGTCGAGCTAATCGAGATGGCCGAGGCGGAGGGCGACGAGGAGCTGATCGACGATGGCGTCCGGTCGCTTGGCGAGCTTGCCGACCGGGCCGAGAAGGATAAGGTCGCCGCGCTGCTGGCCGGCGAAGCCGATGCCAACAATGCTTATGTCGAGGTCAACGCAGGCGCCGGGGGGACGGAGAGTCAGGACTGGGCCGGGATGCTGCAGCGGATGTACAGCCGCTGGGGCGAGCGTCACGGGATGAAGGTCGAGCTGATCGATCATCACGCGGGCGAACAGGCCGGCATCAAGTCAGCCACGATCATGATCAGGGGCGAGAACGCCTACGGCAACCTCAAAACCGAGAGCGGTGTGCACCGGCTGGTACGGATCAGCCCTTATGACAGCTCGGCGCGGCGCCACACCAGCTTCGCCTCGGTCTGGGTATATCCGGAGGTCGACGACGACATCGATATCGAGGTCAACGAGGCCGATCTTCGCATCGACACCTATCGTGCCTCGGGCGCGGGAGGGCAGCATATCAATACGACCGACAGTGCCGTCCGGATCACCCACATCCCGACGGGTATTGTGGTGTCCTGTCAAAACCAACGTAGCCAGCACAAGAATCGCGCCGAAGCCTATAAGCAGCTGCGTGCGCGCCTCTATGAAAATGAACTGCAGAAGCGGGAGGCGGAGGCCAATGCGGTCAATGCCGCCAAGACGGATATCGGCTGGGGCCACCAAATCCGCAGCTACGTGCTTCAGCCCTACCAGCTGGTGAAGGACCTGCGCACCGGGGTGACCTCAACCGCACCGTCGGACGTGCTCGACGGCGATCTCGACCGGTTCATGGCCGCCGCCCTTTCGCAGCGGGTCACCGGCGAGAAGGTGGATGTCGAGGATGTCGAGTAAAGCCTCGACGCTCCTGTTTTTCCTAAGCCTCGCCGCTTGCCGCGCCGAGCCGCAACCGGCGCGCGTTTTCCCCGAGGCCGGGCGCGATGTCGCGCCGATCGTCGGCGACAGCTTTTCGACCGAGGATGCGCGCGACCGCATGGGCGAGGCGGAGGAAGTCATGCGCCTCGCAGGTGTGGCGCGCGGCATGTCGGTTGCCGACGTTGGAGCCGGCGAGGGCTATTACACGGTCAGGCTGGCTCCGCTGGTCGGGCCACGGGGCAGGGTATTGGCCGAGGACATCGTGTCCGAGACCCGCGATCGCCTGGCCCAGCGGGTCGAGCGAGAAAAGCTCGACAATGTCGCGGTAAAGCTGGGACAGGCTTCCAACCCGCTGCTGCCGAAGGGCTCGTTCGACCGGATCTTCCTGGTTCATGTCTATCATGAAGTGACCGAGCCCTATGAGTTTGCTTGGCACCTGCGAGACGGCCTCAAGCCCAATGGGTTGGTGATTGTGGTCGATGCCGACCGGCCGGTGAAACGGCACGGCATGAGGCCGAAGGAATTGGCTTGCGAATTAAGCGCGGTGGGACTGAAGCTGGTGCAGTCGCAGCGGCTAGCCGGCAGCGACGCCTATTTCATGGCTTTCAAGATCGCTGCGCCGCGACCCGCCCCGCAAGCGATCAAGCCCTGCATGACGAAGGATTAGAGCAGGCCCATCTGGCGCATGCTGCTATAGTCCCGGGCACCGAAGATCAGATGGTCCAGAACGGCAAGATCGATGACCTCGGCGGCCCGGGCCAGCTTGCGCGTAGCCCGATAGTCTGACTCGCTCGGCCGCGGATCGCCGCTCGGGTGGTTGTGGGCAAGGATCACGCCGGAGCTGCCGAGCCTCAGCGCATCCGCCAATATGTCGCGTACCGGGAGACCGACGGCAGTAGGCATTCCCTGATAGCGTTCGACATGGATGCAGCGCGCCTGGCTGTCGACATGGGCGACCAACAGTTGCTCGCATTCCATATCCTGGACATCGAAATATGAACCGAGGAAGCGGCGCGCCGCCTCATGACCATTGAGGAGCGCAGGTGATTCGGCACGCTGACGCAACATGCCGAAATTCTATGTGGCGGCGGCCTTTGTGCCTAAGCCAACCTCCTCAAAAATGGACCGAATTTGCTCGTAAAACTGATGCTGGACGGGCCGGATGGGAAGGTTAGGGTAGGTCCATGCGCCAATATCTCGACCTGATGCAGAAGATTCTCGACGAGGGAGTCGAGCAGATGGATCGCACCGGAACCGGAACCCGATCCTTGTTCGGCGGCCAGCTGCGGTTCGACCTGGCTGACGGGTTTCCGTTGCTGACGACGAAAAAGCTCCATTTGCGATCAATCATTGTCGAATTGCTGTGGTTCCTGCGCGGGGACACGAATGTCCGCTGGCTGCAGGAACGTAATGTCAGCATCTGGAACGAGTGGGCCGACGACCATGGCGACCTTGGACCGGTTTACGGCAAGCAATGGCGCGATTGGGAGACGGCCGACGGGCGCCACATCGACCAGATTCGCAACCTGATCGACTTGATCCGGAGCGACCCCGGATCGCGGCGGCAAATCGTCACCACCTGGAACCCGGGCGAGATCGAACGAATGGCATTGGCGCCCTGCCATTGCCTGTTCCAGACGCAGGTCGCGGCTGGCCGGCTGAATTTGCAGCTTTATCAGCGCAGCGCCGACTTCTTCCTCGGCGTGCCCTTCAACATCGCCAGCTATGCGCTCCTGACCCATATGCTCGCTCGGGAATGCGGCCTGGAACCGGGCGTGTTCGTGTGGACCGGCGGCGATGTGCATCTCTATTCGAACCATCTCGACCAGGCGCATACTCAGCTCAGCCGCGAGCCGCGTCCGCTGCCGCAACTGGTGATGAAAGATCGCGGCCAGGACATCTTCAGTTATGAGGCGGAGGATTTCGCTTTCGAAGCGTACGAGCCGCACCCGCATATCGCCGCTCCCGTCGCAGTCTGAGACCATTTCGCCAGCGTGATGGCACCAAATCCTCACTTCCGGCGTTCGTTCAGCAGCTAGACAGGAGGATTTCCCATGTTTCGCAAAGTAGTGACCTTGATCCTGATCGGCGGCAGCCTCGCCGTTGCGGCATGCAACACGGTGCGCGGCGCCGGTGATGATGTGAAGTCGGCGGCGAATGCTGTCGACAACGCCACCTGATTTCGGCCATGGTCGTTACGCCATCAAAAGGAGCTTCGACCATGGTTCGCAGGGTGATGACGTTGTTAGTAATCGGTGGGGCGCTTGCGGTCGCCGCTTGCAACACGGTCCGGGGCGCTGGTGACGACGTCAAGTCGGCCGCCAATTGCACCGAAAATGCCATCCACGGCGGCAACTGCTAAGCAGCTAAGGCCGGACAAAAAAGAAGCCCCGCCGGATCGTCTCCGGCGGGGCTTTTTTATTAGCTCTGTCCGACCGATCAGTCGTTCAGATATTCGCCTGCGTCGGCGTCGCTGCCGCTGCCCGAAGGCGTAACGGAGGCCAGCGGGTCCGAATTGGTCGCGGCTTCCGGTCCCTGGGCGAGTTCGGCGGCATGCTCTTCCGCGGCCGACTCCGGAGCAATCAGCGCCTCCTGCAGCTTGCGCTGCTGGGCGCGGAGCGCGGCATCGCGGCTGGAAGCTGCGATCCGCATCCGGTTCATGCCGGCGCCCGTACCCGCCGGGATCAGCCGGCCGACGATGACATTCTCCTTGAGCCCGATCAGCGTATCGACCTTGCCCTGAACAGAAGCCTCGGTCAGCACCCTGGTTGTCTCCTGGAAGGACGCGGCCGAGATGAAGCTGCGGGTCTGCAAGCTCGCCTTGGTGATGCCAAGCAGCACCGGCTTGCCTTCGGCCAGCTTCTGCTTCTTCTCGAGCCGGGCGTTGATCTCGTCCATTTCCTCGCGGTCGACCTGTTCGCCGGCCAGGAGAGTGGTGTCGCCGCCATCGGTGATCTCGACCTTCTGCAGCATCTGGCGAACGATCACCTCGATGTGCTTGTCGTTGATCTTCACGCCCTGAAGTCGATAGACCTCCTGGATCTCGCTGACGAGATATTCGGCCAGCGCCACGACGCCGAGCACCTCAAGGATGTCGTGCGGATCGGGCGAGCCGCCGACCAGATTGTCGCCGCGCTTGACGTAATCGCCTTCCTGCACGTCGATGACCTTGGACTTCGGCACCAGATACTCGACCGGATCCGACCCGTCGTCGGGGATGATCGCGATCTTGCGCTTGGCCTTATAGTCCTTCTTGAAGCTGACCTTGCCCGAGATCTTGGCAATGATCGCATTCTCCTTGGGCTTCCGCGCTTCGAACAGCTCCGCGACGCGCGGCAGACCGCCGGTAATGTCGCGGGTCCGGGCGGCTTCGCGCGGCATGCGGGCCAGCACTTCGCCGGCCTCGACCGTCTGGCCGTCCTCGACCGCGATCACCGCGCCAGGGGCGAGGCGATATACGCCCGCCTCTTCCGCGCCCTTGCCGCTCATCATGGTCAGGCGCGGACGCAGGTCCTCCTTCTTCGACTTGGCGAGGTCGTCGATGACCGCGCGCTGCGAAATGCCGGTCGACTCGTCGGTCTGCTCGACCAGCGTGCGGTTCTCGATGAGGTCCTGGAACTTCACCGAACCCGCGCGCTCGGTGATCACCGGGCTGAACGAAGGATCCCATTCGGCGATGCGATCGCCGCGGCTGATAATGTGGCCATTCTCGACCATCAGGTGCGCGCCGTAAGGAATACGGTGCGTGCTAAGTTCGCGGCCGTCCATGTCGAGGATCGCGATTTCGCCCGAACGTGACAGCGACAGGTGTCGCCCGCGCGGATCGGTAATCGTCGGCATGTCCCTGAGCTCGATGGTGCCGTCGACCGGCGCCTCGAGGTTCGACACTTCGTTGAGCTGGGCCGCACCGCCGATGTGGAAAGTCCGCATCGTCAGCTGGGTGCCCGGCTCGCCGATCGACTGGGCGGCGATAACGCCCACCGCTTCGCCGATGTTGACCGGAGTACCGCGAGCAAGGTCGCGGCCGTAGCACTTGGCGCATACGCCCTGCTTCGAGGCGCAGACCAGCGGCGAGCGGATCTTGATGCCCTGCAGGCCGATTTCCTCAAGCTGAGCGACCATCGCCTCGTCGAGCAACGCGCCCTCGGGAATGAGGGTTTCGTTGGTCTTGGGATCGATGATGTCCTCGGCCGTGGTACGGCCCAGCACCCGGTCGGCCAGCGAAGCAATGACGGCACCGCCCTGGACGATGGCACGCATCTCCAGCGCACGGTCGGTACCGCAATCTTCCTCGATGATGACCGCGTCCTGCGACACGTCGACCAGGCGGCGGGTCAGGTAGCCCGAGTTCGCCGTCTTGAGCGCCGTATCGGCCAGGCCCTTGCGGGCGCCGTGGGTCGAGTTGAAATACTCAAGGACGGTCAGGCCTTCCTTGAAGTTCGAGATGATCGGCGTTTCGATGATCTCGCCCGACGGCTTGGCCATCAGGCCGCGCATGCCGGCCAACTGCTTGATCTGGGCCTGCGAGCCACGAGCGCCCGAATGGGCCATCATGTAGATCGAGTTGATCGGCAGCTCGCGACCATCGTCGCCAATCTTCACGGACGAGATTTCCTTCATCATCTCGCTCGCAACGCGGTCGCCGCAACGCGACCAGGCGTCGATCACCTTGTTGTACTTTTCCTGCTGGGTGATCAGGCCGTCCTGATACTGCTGCTCATAGTCCTTCACGAGCGAGCGGGTCTCGTCGACCAAGCCTACCTTCGAACCCGGAATGACCATGTCGTCCTTGCCGAACGAAATGCCGGCGCGGAAAGCGTGGCGGAAACCGAGGCCCATGATGGCGTCGGCGAACAGCACCGTCTCTTTCTGGCCGGTGTGGCGATAGACGGTGTCGATAACGTCGCCGATCTCCTTCTTGGTGAGGAGGCGGTTGACGGTCTCGAACGGCACCTTGTGGCTCTTCGGCAGAGTTTCGCCGAGCAGCATCCGGCCCGGGGTCGTCTCGAAGCGCTTCATATATTGATTGCCGTCCTCGTCCGTCTGCGGGACGCGGCTGACGATCTTGGAGTGAAGCGTGACCGCACCGGCAGAGAGCGCCTGGTGCACTTCGGTCATGTCGGCCAGCAGCATGCCTTCGCCGGGCTCGGCTTCCTTCTGCATCGACAGATAGTAGAGGCCGAGAACCATGTCCTGTGACGGAACGATGATCGGCTTGCCATTGGCAGGCGACAGGATGTTGTTGGTCGACATCATCAGGACGCGCGCTTCCAGCTGGGCCTCGAGGCTCAGCGGGACGTGCACGGCCATCTGGTCGCCGTCGAAGTCGGCGTTGAACGCCGAGCAGACCAGCGGATGGAGCTGAATCGCCTTGCCCTCGATCAGCACGGGCTCGAACGCCTGGATGCCGAGGCGGTGGAGCGTCGGCGCGCGGTTCAAAAGCACCGGATGCTCGCGGATCACCTCGTCAAGGATGTCCCAAACTTCCTTGCGCTCTTTCTCGACCCACTTCTTGGCCTGCTTGAGGGTCATCGACAGACCCTTGGCATCGAGGCGCGAGTAGATGAACGGCTTGAACAGCTCGAGCGCCATCTTCTTCGGCAGGCCGCACTGGTGAAGCTTGAGTTCCGGACCGGTGACGATCACCGAACGGCCCGAATAGTCGACGCGCTTGCCGAGCAGGTTCTGGCGGAAACGGCCCTGCTTGCCCTTGAGCATGTCAGACAGCGACTTCAGCGGACGCTTGTTGGCACCGGTGATGGTGCGGCCGCGGCGGCCGTTGTCGAACAGCGCATCGACCGCTTCCTGAAGCATTCGCTTCTCGTTGCGGACGATGATGTCCGGAGCGCGCAATTCCATCAACCGCTTCAAACGGTTGTTACGGTTGATTACGCGGCGATAGAGGTCATTCAGGTCCGACGTCGCGAAGCGGCCGCCGTCGAGCGGCACCAGCGGGCGAAGCTCGGGCGGAATGACCGGGATGACTTCGAGGATCATCCATTCCGGGCGGTTGCCGGAATCGATGAAGCTCTCGACGACCTTCAAACGCTTGATGATCTTCTTCGGCTTCAGTTCCGACTTGGTCTCGCTGAGCTCCTTCAGAAGCTCTTCGCGCTCGCCTTCAAGGTCGAGGTCCATCAGCATGGTCTTGACCGCCTCGGCGCCGATTCCGGCCGAGAACGCGTCCTCGCCATATTCGTCCTGGGCGGACAGCAGCTCGTCTTCCGACAGCAGCTGATATTTCTCGAGCGCGGTCAGGCCGGGCTCGATCACCACATAGCTCTCGAAATAGAGGATCCGCTCAAGCTGCTTCAGCTGCATGTCGAGCAGCAGGCCGATGCGGCTCGGCAGCGACTTGAGGAACCAGATGTGGGCAACTGGCGCGGCCAGCTCAATGTGGCCCATGCGCTCGCGGCGAACCTTCGAAACGGTCACCTCGACGCCGCACTTTTCGCAGACGATGCCCTTGTACTTCATCCGCTTGTACTTGCCGCACAGGCATTCGTAATCCTTGATCGGACCGAAGATGCGCGCACAGAACAGGCCGTCACGCTCGGGCTTGAACGTGCGGTAGTTGATCGTCTCGGGCTTCTTGATCTCGCCAAACGACCAGGAACGGATCTTGTCGGGAGACGCGATGCCGATCTTGATCTGGTCGAAGGTTTCCGGCTTTGCCACCGGGTTCGCGAAGTTGGTCAGCTCGTTCATATTCATCTTTCTCCATTCCCCTCCCGCTTGGGGAGGGGCGAGGGAATTTCAGTTACTCGGCGGCGATGGCGGCCGGCTCGGCATCGGGATCTTCGATCGAATCCAGTTCGACGTTGAGACCCAGCGAGCGCATTTCCTTGACCAGCACGTTGAAGCTTTCGGGGATGCCGGCCTCGAACGTATCGTCACCCTTGACGATCGCTTCGTAGACCTTGGTCCGGCCGATCACGTCATCCGACTTCACCGTCAGCATTTCCTGAAGGGTGTAGGCAGCGCCGTAAGCCTGTAGCGCCCACACCTCCATTTCGCCGAAGCGCTGTCCGCCGAACTGGGCCTTGCCGCCCAGCGGCTGCTGGGTGACGAGGCTGTACGGGCCGATCGAGCGAGCGTGGATCTTGTCATCGACCAGGTGGTGGAGCTTCAGCATGTAGATGTAGCCCACAGTCACCTTGCGGTCGAAGGCATCGCCGGTGCGGCCGTCGAACAAGGTTACCTGGCCCGACTTGTCGAGCCCCGCCTTCTCGAGCATCGCGGACACGTCGGGTTCGCGAGCGCCGTCGAATACCGGGGTGCCCATCGGCACGCCGCCGACCAGGTTCGAGGCCAGCTCGAACAATTCCTCGTCGTTCCGAGCGTCGATGTCCTTGGTGTAGTTGTCGCCGTAGATGTCCTTCAGCTTGTTCCGGACCTCCTTGGCGTCCTTGCCGCTGAACTCCGCGCCGCGGGCGTGGATGCCTTCCAGCATTTCCTGGATCTGCTTGCCGAGGCCGCGCGCGGCCCAGCCAAGATGAGTTTCGAAGATCTGGCCGACGTTCATGCGCGACGGCACGCCGAGCGGATTGAGGACGATGTCGACCGGGGTTCCGTCCTCCAGGAAGGGCATGTCTTCCTGCGGCAGGATCCGGCTGATGACGCCCTTGTTACCGTGACGGCCGGCCATCTTGTCGCCCGGCTGAAGCTTGCGCTTCACCGCAACGAACACCTTGACCATCTTGAGCACGCCGGGGGGCAGCTCATCACCGCGCTCGAGCTTCTCGACGCGATCCTCGAACTTGCGGTTGATGACCGCGATGCTCTCGTCATACTGCGCCTTCAGCGCTTCGAGGTCGGCCTGGCGCTTGTCGTCCTTGACGGCAATCTTCCACCAGTCGTGCTTGTCGGTCGCGTCGAGCATCGACTGGTCGAGAGTCGCGCCCTTCTTGATGCTCTTCGGAGCCGCGGTCGCGACCTGCTTGAGAAGCATTTCCGAAAGCCGCGCGAAGGTAGCGCGGTTGAGAATGCCCTTTTCGTCATCGGCATCCTTGCGCAGGCGATCCTTTTCCTCGCTCTGAATGGCGCGGGTACGATCGTCGATGTCGATGCCGTGACGGTTGAACACACGCACTTCGACCACGGTGCCGGCGACTCCAGGCGGCAGGCGCAGCGAGGTGTCGCGGACGTCCGAGGCCTTTTCACCGAAGATGGCGCGAAGCAGCTTTTCTTCCGGCGTCATCGGGCTTTCGCCCTTCGGCGTGATCTTGCCGCACAGGATGTCGCCCGGCTCGACCTCGGCACCGATGTAGACAATGCCCGCCTCGTCGAGGTTGCGCAGCGCTTCCTCGCCGACGTTGGGAATGTCGCGGGTGATGTCTTCCGGCCCAAGCTTGGTGTCGCGGGCCATGACTTCGAATTCCTCGATGTGGATCGAGGTGAAGACGTCGTCCTTCACAATGCGTTCGCTGATGAGGATCGAGTCCTCATAGTTGTAGCCATTCCACGGCATGAACGCGACGAGCACATTGCGGCCAAGCGCCAGCTCGCCGAACTGGGTCGAGGGGCCGTCGGCGATAATCTCGCCGGCCTCGACCGTATCACCGACCTTCACCAGCGGGCGCTGGTTGATGCAGGTGTTCTGGTTCGATCGCTGGAACTTCATCAGCGTGTAGATGTCGACGCCCGATTCACCGGCGCGCAGGTCGCTGGTGACGCGAACGACGATGCGGGTCGCGTCGACCTGGTCGACGATGCCGGTGCGGCGAGCGGCGATGGCTGCGCCGGAATCGCGCGCAACCGTTTCTTCCATGCCGGTGCCGACCAGCGGCGCATCGGCCTGGAGCAGCGGAACTGCCTGACGTTGCATGTTCGAACCCATCAGGGCGCGGTTGGCGTCGTCATTCTCCAGGAAGGGAATGAGCGAGGCCGCGACCGACACCAGCTGCTTCGGGCTGACGTCCATCAGGGTAATGGAATCGCGCTGGGCCATCAGGAAGTCGCCATTGCGGCGGCTTGAGACGATTTCTTCAACGAACCCGCCCTTGGCGTCCAGCTCGGCGTTGGCCTGGGCAATGGTGTGCTTGGCCTCTTCCATCGCCGAAAGATAGACGACCTCGTTAGTCACCTTGCGGTCGACGACCTTTCGGTAAGGGGTTTCGATGAAGCCGTACTTGTTGACCCGGCTGAAGCTGGCGAGCGAGTTGATCAGGCCGATGTTCGGGCCTTCCGGCGTCTCGATCGGGCAGATGCGGCCATAGTGGGTCGGATGGACGTCGCGGACCTCGAAACCGGCGCGCTCGCGGGTGAGGCCGCCCGGTCCAAGCGCCGACACGCGGCGCTTGTGGGTGACTTCCGAAAGCGGGTTGGTCTGGTCCATGAACTGCGACAGCTGTGACGAGCCGAAGAATTCGCGCACCGCGGCTACGGCCGGCTTGGCGTTGATGAGGTCGTTGGGCATCACGGTCGACACATCGACCGAGCTCATCCGCTCCTTCACCGCGCGCTCCATGCGCAGCAGTCCAACGCGGTACTGGTTTTCCAGCAGTTCGCCGACGGACCGGACGCGGCGGTTGGCGAGGTTGTCGATGTCGTCGATCTCGCCCTTGCCGTCCTTCAGGTTCACCAGCTCCTGGACCACCGCCAGAATGTCCTCGCGGCGAAGGGTGGTGACCGTGTCCTCGGCATCGAGGCCGAGGCGCATGTTGAGCTTGACGCGGCCAACGGCCGACAGGTCATAGCGCTCCGGATCGAAGAACAGGCCATAGAACAGCGCGTCCGCGGTCTCGCGGGTCGGCGGCTCGCCGGGGCGCATGACGCGATAAATGTCGGCCAGCGCGCTGTCGCCGTCTTCCGACTTGTCGGCCTTCAGCGTGTTGCGGATCCACGGACCGGTGTTGACATAGTCGATGTCGAGCAGCTCGAGCCGGTCAACGCCGGCCTTGTCGAGCTTCTCCAGGTTTTCGGCCGAAATTTCATCACCGGCCTCGACGTAGATCTCGCCGGACTTCTCGTTGATGAGGTCGTAGGCCGAGAAGCGACCGAAGATTTCCTCGGTCGGGATGATCAGGTTCTTGAGACCATCCTTGGCCGCGGCATTGGCCTTGCGCGGCGTGATCTTTTCATGCGCCTTGAAGATGATCTCGCCGCTGTCGGCGTCGACCACGTCATGGTTGGGCTTCTGGCCGCGCCACGCTTCGGCGTTGTACGGGATCTGCCAGCCGTTCTTGCCGCGGACATAGGTCAGGCGGTTGTAGAAGGTGTTGAGGATTTCCTCGCTCGACAGGCCGAGCGCGTGCAGCAGCGCGGTAACCGGCAGCTTGCGCTTGCGGTCGATCCGGACGTTGACGATGTCCTTGGCGTCGAATTCGAAGTCCAGCCAGCTGCCGCGGTAGGGGATGACGCGGGCGGCGAAGAGATATTTGCCGCTGGCATGGGTCTTGCCGCGGTCATGGTCGAACAGCACGCCCGGCGATCGGTGCATCTGGCTGACGATGACGCGCTCGGTGCCGTTGATGATGAAGGTGCCGTTCTGGGTCATGAGCGGCATGTCGCCCATGTAAACGTCCTGCTCCTTGATATCGATGACCGACTTGGCCTCAGTGTCGGGATCGATTTCGAAGGAGGTGAGCCGCAGGGTCACGCGCATCGGCGCGGCATAGGTCAGCCCGCGCTGGCGGCACTCGTCGGTGTCGTACTTGGGCGCTTCGAGCTCATAGCGATCGAAGTCGAGGTGAGCCGTTCCAGCGAAATCCTGGATTGGGAAGACCGAGCGCAGGGTCTTTTCGAGGCCGGAGACATAGCCGACCGACGGATCGGAACGAAGGAATTGCTCGTAGGATTCACGCTGAACCTCGATGAGGTTCGGCATCTCGCTGATTTCGTGAATGTTACCAAAGATTTTGCGGATGCGGCGTGAATTGGTGTTGCGGGCCATGGTCGGCACGTCTTTTTGCTTGGTCGCCATCTTATTCCCTGCGCTCCGGGCGCGCGTCGAGGCACGCAGCCCTTGATCAAGTCAGGCGCGGCTCCTGGAAATTCCTCACCATACGTTCGGACCGTTGCGCTGGATCGGTCCGTGTCCCGGTGAGGACAGGAAAAGCCCCGGGCGCACGATACCGTGCGGCGGAGCCGTTAAATGTTGGATAGGGTGGATATAGACTTTTTCAGGCCTGTTGCAAGGGGCCGGAAATTATTGCCGGCGAAGATGAGTCCATCCTCGCCGGCACGGAGTAATTTGGTTCGGATCAGGCGCCGATCATCACCGTCGCACCGACTTCGGTTACTCCAAAGAGGCGCTTGGCGAATTCGACCGGCAGCCGGATGCAGCCGTGACTGGCGGCATAGCCCGGATTGTGCCCGGCATGGAGCGCGGTCCCATATTCGTCGAACCGCTGCATGAAGGGCATCGGCGCATCGTCGTACTTCTTGCTGCGATGCATCACCTTCTTGTCGAGAATGGTGAAAATGCCCTTCGGGGTCGGCTTGTCGTCCTTGCCGGTGGAGATGGCCGCGACCGCGACGAGGTCGCCGCCGCGATATAGGTAAGCCTGCTGGTCGCTTAGGCTGACGATCACGCGCGGGTCGCCGTCGAAGCTGCCCTTGCGCCAGACATATTGGCCGGGCTTCAGCATCTTCGGCCCGAACACTTCATCCATGTCGGACCGGGCCACCATGGCCGCATCGGCCGCTTCGGCCTTTGCTTCAGGAGTTTCAATTGCGGCAACCGCAGGCGCGGCCGACAGCAACAGGGCGCAGGCCACCGCTGCCGAGAGGCCCCGCCCCCGGGTGTTTTTGAACGCGAACATTTTTCAAATCCTTGTTTGATTTGCACAATGCACTGCGCCCCCTACAAGTTCCAAATTCGGGCGACGTGCAATCCGGGAAACCGTTGGGAAACAGCGATTTTTTCCTGCATCCATACTTGATTTCCCGGGGCAAGCGCCCAGCTAGCGGGCAGGAGGATTCATGCCCGAGCCGACAATCCGCGACTTCCACGCACATATTTACTACGATGCCTCGGAGGTCAGCCAGGCAAAGGCGCTGGCGGCCGCGGTGCGGGACCGGTTCGCAGTGGCCGTTGGCCATTTCCACCTCGCCCCGGTGGGTCCGCATCCGCGCGGCAGCGTTCAGATGACGGTACCGACCGACCGATTTGGAGAGGTTGCGACCTGGCTGGCGGTCAACCGTGCCGGCATGACGATTTTCGCGCATGCCTCAACTGGCGACGATTTGCGTGACCACAGCCACAATGTCCTTTGGTTCGGTCCTAGCGAGCCGCTCAACCTGGCGATCTTCGACTGACGGAATCGAAAAAGGGCGACCCCTTGCGGAGCCGCCCTTCCCATCCACGGGCGCTTCAAGACACCCGTGAAACTGTAGCAGTCTGGATCCCGGCCTTCGCCGGGATAACCTGCGCGGCCCTTGCGGGCCGCTTGGTTACTTGAGCTCGACGGTGCCGCCGGCTTCCTCGATCTGCTTCTTGATCTTTTCGGCTTCGTCCTTGTTGACGCCTTCCTTGACGGCCTTCGGCGCGCCTTCGACGAGCGCCTTGGCTTCGCCCAGGCCCAGGCCGGTGATGGCGCGGACTTCCTTGATGACGTTGATCTTCTTGCCACCGTCGCCGGTGAGGATCACGTCGAACTCGGTCTGCTCTTCAGCAGCCGGGCCAGCGGCGGCGGCGCCAGCGGCCGGGCCGGCAACGGCGACGGCGGCGGCGGCCGAAACGCCCCACTTTTCTTCGAGCAGCTTCGAAAGCTCAGCAGCTTCGAGGACGGTCAGAGCCGACAGGTCGTCGACGATTTTGTTCAGGTCAGCCATTTTAGTCTCCTAGTGGGGCAGCGGCCCCAAATGTCGTGCGTGGTTTGAAACGAAAAACTTAAGCTGCGGCCTTGGCGGCGAGAACGCGCGCCAGCTGGCCACCCGGCTCCTTGGCGATGCGGGCGATCTTGGTCGCGGGCGCCTGGATGAGGCCCACGATAGTGCCGCGCAGCTGATCAAGCGACGGAAGCGCGGCGAGTGCCTTGATCCCGTTCACGTCGAGCAGCGTATCGCCCATCGCGCCGCCAACGATCTCAAGCCGATCGTTGGACTTGGCGAACTCCACCGCGACCTTTGCCGCCGCGACGGGATCGACCGAGGTGGCCAAGGCGGTCGGGCCGGTCAGCATGTCGCCGATCGATCCGTACTTGGTGCCCTCGAGCGCGATTTTGGCAAGCCGGTTCTTCGCAACTTTGAACTGGGCACCGGCATCGCGCATCTTCAGGCGCAGTTCGGTCGATTGTGCGACCGACAGCCCGAGATTGCGGGTGATTACCACCACGCTGGTCTCGGTGAAGACGTTCTTCAGCTCGGCAACCAGATCGGCTTTTTGCGAACGATCCATGCCATACTCCTAGTCATTCCCCCTGCCGGACCATCCGGCAAAGGGTTGGAGGCGCAGGCTTCCATTGGGGAAACCCACGTCTCCGAGATGTCCGGGGGATGGATCGCGAGGCGTCGTTTGAAATCCGACGCACGACGGGAACGCAATGGCGGCCCGTTCTTGAATTCCTTATCCCCGTCTAGGCCGCGGATTAAGCCACAGACTGGATCTGGGGCAGCGACTGTCTCGGACGAGCGTCACGACCCGAAGGAACGCGACCGCGCGGCCTCTACAGGCAAGTCGGTGAAAGTCAAGGTACGGGGACTAACGCACGACGATCTCGCCCGACATTCCAAACATTTTGTGGAAGCTGTGCGAGCATTTCAGGCTGTAGTGCCCTGCTGCCGGGGCAGTGAGGTGAATGTCGACCGCCTGGCCCGGGGCAACTTCGACTACGCCGTCCGAAATATAGCGTCGATCGGCAGCCACGACACTCGCGGCTGCAAAGAAATCCGATGCCGTGAAGTCGTGCCCACCGCTCGCGGCATTGGCCACATGCAGAACGTAAGACTGGCCGTGATCCAAAACGATCTTGCTTGGAGCGAATTTGAAATTCGACATTTGGACCGAGATCGTCGCCGGCTGGGCCAGCGCGGGCGACCCGACAAGCACAATAAGCGGGACTGCAAACAAAAGGGCGATGCGCATCGTAAGTGCTCCCACGGTGATTGCCCCTGCCGTAAAAGCCTCTATCTGAACGGCGGGTTGCTTGACAAAGCGGCCGCCAAAGTGCCCCTTCCACCCCAGTCCGCCGGGGAGCATCGATGTTGAGGCTTTGGGTCTGGCCATTCTTGATATTCGCTTCGGCGCTGGTTTCCGGCGTCGCTACCGCCAAGCCGGCTCCGGCCCGAATTGTCGCAGTTGGCGATCTTCATGGCGACTATGACGCTTGGGAGGCCATCGCTCGCGGGGCTGGCGTCGTCGACGCCAAGGGAAAATGGGCGGGCGGGTCCACGGTGCTGGTACAGATGGGCGATGTCGTCGATCGCGGCCCCGACAGCCTCAAGATCATTCATCAATTGATGAGGCTGCAGCGCGAAGCGCGCAGCAAGGGTGGTCAGGTAATCGCGCTGGTCGGCAATCACGAAGCGATGAACATGACGCGGGACCTGCGCTATGTGCATCCCGGGGAATATCTGGCGTTCACCGACCGCGATTCCGAGGCTCGACGAAGCAGGATCTACGAAGCCAATAAAACGGCAATCGAGGCCGCCTATCGATCCAGGGATCCGAAAATGACGGCTGAAGCAATCCGTGCGGCCTGGATCAAGGAAACGCCGCTTGGAATGCTCGAGCATCAATCGGCCTGGGGACCGGAGGGCGAGGTCGGCAAATGGGTGATCGGCAATCCCGCGGTTGCCAAGGTCGGCGATTCTCTGTTCGTGCACGGCGGGATCAGCGCCAAATATGCGACCATGTCGCTGGGTGACATCAACCTTGCGGTGGCGACGGCACTGAAGCGGCGCGACGAAACGCCGGCCTCGATCATCAACGATGGGGCGGGGCCATTATGGTATCGCGGACTGGTAACCCGCGAGCCGGGCGACGAGGCCACCGTTGCCCCTGTCCCAGCGGGCGCCGCTGCGCCGCTTACGATCGATCAGGAGATCGACCTGGTGTTGACCCATTTCGGGGTCAAACGGATCGTGGTCGGGCATACGCCTTCGTTGCAGGGGATCATTTCGAACCCTGGCGGGACATTGTGGCGCACGGACAGCGCCATCAGCCGCGCCTATAATGGCAAGCTGACTTATCTCGAGATTGTTGGGGATCAAGCGACATCGCATGAAGTGACCAGGCCGGCGGGCAAACCATGGGGGTAGGTTATGAAATGGTTGATCGGGGCATTCACAATCCTGGCAACGCCGGCCGCGGCACAGACGACGCCGCTATTCGCGAGTGACGAGCCGCTCAAGCTGACCATAACCGGGCCGCTTGGGGACATTGCTCGAACCGCGGAACGATCTGTTGAGCCCCGCGACGCGTCGTTGACCCTGGGCGGAACGGCGGAAACCTATCCGATCAAACTCGCTCCGCGCGGCATTACCCGGCGCAAGCGTGAGATTTGCACCTTCCCGCCATTGCGGGTCGAATTCCCGCAAAAGCCGGCGGCGACGTCCCTGTTTGCCCACCAAAGCCGGTTGAAGCTGGTGACTCACTGCCGGTCATCGGAAGACTTCCAGCAGCATCTGCTGCTCGAATATTCGGCGTATCGCATCTTCAACCTGATCACACCGACAAGCCTGAAGGCTCGGCTTCTGGCGGTCGACTATGTCGATCCCCAGGCAAAGCGCACGACCAGCCGATGGGGAATGTTCCTTGAGGATTACGACGATGCCGCACATCGGCTCGGCCTGACCCGGGCCAATGTCGGCGATCGCGTTGCCGCCAACCAGCTCCAGGCGCGCCAGGCGGCAACCGTTGCGCTGTTCCAATATATGATCGGCAATCTCGACTGGTCGATGCGGGCTGGGCCGGCCGGGGAGGGCTGCTGCCACAACAGCCGCCTGCTCGCCGCCAAGACGCCCGGCCTAATTCCAGTGCCGTACGACTTCGATTATTCGGGCCTGGTCGACGCGCCGTATGCGGCCGTGCCTGAAGGCTTCAAGGTCGAAAGCGTTCGAGAGCGCTCCTACCAGGGCTATTGCTGGCTCAACAATGACGTGATCGCGGTGGCAGCCGAGTTTCGTGCCCGTCGCCCGGCAATCAATGCCTTGTTCGGACAGATTCCGGGGATGACAGAGCGGACTGCGCGCAACGCGGTTGCCTATCTGAACGAGTTCTACGCCGAGATCGCAACCGACGATTCGCTCCGCTCGAAGATCCTTAAGCAGTGCCTGTAGGCGGAGGCGGAGGCGGAGGCGGTGGCGGCATTTCGGCGTCGGGCGTTGCCGCGCTGCCCGGTCCCTTGGCCGGGTTGAAGTCGCTGAGGTAGCGCTTCATCCCCTCGCGCTCGCCATATTCGCTGATCCACAGGGCCATGAAGCAATAGTTGAAGGCAAGGCTCATCACGAGCGCCAGCTCGACCGCCCCGATCCCCGAAGAAAGGCCGATGCCGACCGACAGCAGGATGTAGAGGGCGTCGCCCGAGCTTTTGAGGCTGTTCTTGAAGCGGACCGCACCGGCGATCCCGCCAAGCGCAAAGGCCAGGGCGAGGCTGTGCTGGACGACCACGACAATCGAGGTCACGACAGACGGCAGGATCAGGATCGTGCTGATGATCGACTGATCATATTCGTCGGCTGTGCGCGTCCCCATATAGACCCAGGTCACCGGGAACGAGGTGATGAGGGCACCGATGATGGCGACGAACATCCAGCCCAGGCTTTGGCCGAGAGTCCTGACCTCTTGCGCCCGGGCGACAGTTTCAAAGGCGCTCGACTTGCCGCCGCCGGCATTGATCAGCGCTTCGGCGCCGCCGATCGGCAAATAGTTTTGCATTTCCGGATTGTTGTGAATGACCAGCCAGGCGCCCCCGAATATGATGACGTAGTAGATGGTCAGCTGAATTAGTAATCTGGTCGCGCGCATGATCGAAGCCCCCAATTCCCCCGACTAGCTTAGGTTAATCGTTCTTGTCATGCCAGCGGTAGGCCGGGATCGGTTTCATCACCCCGTACCGCTCCTTGATCGGATCATGTCCCAGCTTCGGCCATGGGATGTTCTCGGATGGCAATTTGGTGTCCGGCAGCCGGTCGAGAAGGTCGCGGAGCAGGGTCAGGCGGCCAAGGCGCTGGTCGTTGAAATCGACCAGGGTCCACGGTGCGTGCGGTGCATCCGTCGCGGCCAGCATCCGCTCCCGAGCCTCGGTGTAAGCGTCGTAAAGGGCGCGGGCCTTGATATCGATCGGCGAAAGCTTCCACCGCCGAAGCGGATTGTTGAGCCGGTCGGCGAACCGCTCCTCCTGCTGCTCCTGGTCGCAGCACAGCCAATATTTGTAGAGGTAGATGCCGTCATCGACGAGCTGCTGCTCGAAGTCGGGGACGGACTTCAGGAACGCGGTGACCTGCTGCGAGGTGCAGAAACCCATTACGGCTTCGACGCCGGCACGATTGTACCAGCTGCGGTCGAACAGGCTGATTTCGCCCTTCGCCGGCAGATGCTCGACGTAGCGCTGGAAATACCATTGGTCGCGCTCGCGCTCCGACGGCGAGGGCAAGGCGATGACATGGCATTGGCGCGGGTTGAGCGTGCGGGCGATCATGTCGATCGAGCCGCCCTTGCCGGCGGTGTCGCGCCCCTCGAATACTACCACCAAACGCTGCTTGGTTTCCTGGATCCATCGCGCCGCGTCGCTTAGCTCGTGGAGCAACGGCTCCAGCGCATCCTCATATTCCTTCTGGCTAAGGTGACCCATTACATCCCCCCTGCAGCAAGTGCGGGGACCTTAGCGGTCGCAGCGCATAAGAAAAGGGCCGAACCCCGGATCAAGTCCGGGGCCGGCCCTCAATCTCTCGCAAAGGCGCAGCGCTTAGGCGCCGGCGACTTCCGTCGTGTCGAGGCGAACGCCCGGCCCCATCGAGGAGCTGATGGCGATCTTCTTGACGTACTTGCCCTTGGCACCCGACGGCTTAGCCTTGACGATGGCGTCGACGAACGCATCGAAATTGGCCTTGAGGTCGGCTTCGGGGAAGCTCGCCTTGCCGATGCCGGCATGGATGATCCCGGCCTTTTCGACGCGGAACTCGACCTGGCCGGACTTGGCGTCCTTGACCGCCTGGCCGACGTTCGGAGTGACGGTGCCCAGCTTCGGGTTCGGCATCAGGCCCTTGGGGCCCAGCACCTTACCGAGGCGGCCGACGATGCCCATCATGTCCGGGGTCGCGATGACCCGGTCATAATTGGTGTCGCCGCCCTGCATGGCTTCCATCAGGTCCTCGGCGCCGACGATCTCGGCACCCGCCTTCTTGGCTTCCTCGGCCTTGTCGCCCTTGGCGAACACGGCGACGCGGACGTCCTTGCCGGTGCCCTTGGGCAGGTTGACCACACCGCGGACCATCTGGTCGGCATGGCGCGGGTCGACGCCCAGGTTGATCGCCACTTCGACGGTTTCGTCGAACTTGGACGTGGCCAGGCTCTTCACCAGGCCGATCGCCTCGGCGACGCCATAATGATTGTTGGGATCGACCTTGCCGTCGAACGCCTTCTGCTTCTTCGTGAGCTTTGCCATCGCCTTAGCCCTCCACTACCTGGAGGCCCATCGCGCGAGCGGAGCCTTCGATGATCTTGGTCGCGGCCTCAAGGTCGTTGGCATTGAGGTCCTTCATCTTCGCGGTGGCGATTTCCGCCAGCTGCGAGCGCTTGATCGTTCCCGCGCTGACCTTGCCCGGCTCCTTCGAACCCGACTTCAACTTGGCCGCCTTCTTCAGCAGGAAGCTCGCCGGCGGTGTCTTGGTGGTGAAGGAGAAGCTACGATCCGCGTAGACGGTGATCACCGTCGGGATCGGCGCGCTCTTTTCAAGGTCCTGCGTCGCGGCGTTGAACGCCTTGCAGAATTCCATGATGTTGACGCCGCGCTGGCCCAGGGCGGGACCGATCGGCGGGGAGGGATTGGCGGTGCCAGCCGGCACCTGGAGCTTGATATAGCCCGTGATTTTCTTAGCCATTTTTCTCACTCTGTAGTGGAGTTGGGCAGGGCAGGCCCCGCTTGCGTCCGTTCAAGTTTAGCGGTCCAGACGGCTTCGTCCCGAAGAACTCGGCCTCCCGCAATCCAATGCTGATGCTTTGGAAGGCGGCGCCTTTAGCGGAACGATCACAGTTTGTGAAGACCATCCCGTCACCCCGGACCTGATCCGGGGTCTGCCTGCTACCTTACGACGGTGGAAAGAAAAGGCGGATCCATGACCGGACCGGCACTGTCCCCCAGACAGTCCCGCATGCCGATCATCTAGCCCGGGATGACGAGACAGTGGATTCCTGATTAACTCCGGGCTGACGAGTTGGGGGAGGGGTGAGGGCATGAGCGCATCGCGGATCGTAGCGGGAATCGCGGCGCTGGTCGGCTGGGCCGGGCTGGTGCTGCAATATGTCATCTTCGCCGATCGGGTCGGACTGGGCCTCGCGACCTGGCGCTATGTCGGCTTTTTCACCGTCCTGTCGAACATCGGCATCGCCTGCATCGCCAGTGCCATCGCGCTTGGGCGGCGGAACAGGCTGACGGCTGCGCGGGCACGGCTGATGGGGCTGACGGCGATCGTCACCGTGGGCTTCGTCTATTCGATCCTCTTGAGGTCGATGTGGAACCCGACCGGCCTGCAGAAGCTGGTCGATGCCGCGCTGCACGACTGGACGCCGATCCTCTACGCGATCCTGTGGGCGCTGATGCCGCACGGCGAGCTTAAATGGAGCGACCTTAAATGGGCGCTGGTCCCTCCCGCTCTCTACCTCGCCTATGCGATGGCGCGCGGGGCGGTGGACGGCTGGTATCCCTATTATTTCCTCAACCCGGCGCTGCAGAGCGGGATCGAGCTGGCAATGAGCATCGTCGGCATGATCGGCGTGTTCGCCATCATTGCCGGGTGCGGGGTGGCGCTTGATATGAGGTTGGCAGGTAAGAAAGGGCAAGCCGTCACGGAGTGAATCCGTGACGTCGATCGGGTTCGGCTCCGCCGACCCGTCGGCCGGCACTCGCCGTCTCTCGCGTAGCGACGCTCGCTTTGCTCCGCTCTCGTTACGCTCGGCGGCTCGTGCTCAATCCAGCGTTGTCCGGTACTTCATCACGGCGATTCCGGCGACGATCACCACGAACAGCAGCAGCGCGCCAAGGCTCGGCGCCGCCTCGGCGATGCCGACGCCCTTCAGCATCGCTCCGCGCACGACCCGCAGCATGTGGGTGACGGGCAGGGCCGAGCCAAGCCACTGCGCCCATTGCGGCATGCCGCGGAACGGGAACAGGAACCCAGACAGCAGGATCGACGGCAGGAAATAGAAGAAACTCATCTGCATCGCCTGGAGCTGGTTCCTGGCGAGAGTCGAAATCAGGAAGCCAAGGCTGAGGCTGCCGATAATGAACAGGAACAGGCCGAGGATGAGCGCTGCCCAGCCGCCCGCCATCGGCACGCCGAACAGCAGCCGTGCCATCGTGATGATCAGGGTCGCCTGGATGATTCCGACCAGGACAAATGGGGTGAGCTTGCCGACCATGACCTCGATCGGGCGAAGCGGTGTGGACAGCAGCGTCTCCATCGTGCCGCGCTCGGTCTCGCGGGTCATCGCCAGAGCCGTCATCATGACCAGGGTCATGGTGAGGATAGTCGCGACCAGGCCGGGGACGATGTTGTAGCTGGTGATGTTTTCCGGATTGTAGCGGCGCTGGATGATGACCTCGAACGGCTGCGGACCGGCGCCGATACTCGCCAGCGGGCCTTTGAGGTCATGGCTCAGCCCTTCGTTCGGGAGCGAGGCGAGAGCGGCTACGGCGGGCCCGGTCGCGGACGGATCCGAGGCGTCCGCCTCGACCAATATCTGCGGCTTGTCCCGGCGCACGACGCGCCGCGTGAAATCGCCCGGGATGGTGATGGCGAACTGGACCGCGCCGCGCTCGATCAGCTTATCCATCTCCGCCGGGCTGCGGGCGACATGGTCGATGCTGAAATATTCGCTGCGCTGGAGCGCGCCGACGATCGAGCGGGAGAATTGCCCCTGGTCCTGGACCAGCACGGCCGTCGGCAAATGCTTGGGATCGGTATTGATGGCATAGCCGAACAGCAGCAGCTGGAAGACCGGGATGCCGATCATCATGGCGTAGGTCAGCCGGTCGCGGACCAGCTGGGTGAACTCCTTGGCCAGCACGGCCAGCATGCGCGAAAGCGACAGGCCCATCATGCTGCCTTGACCTCGGGCGGGGCGTGGGTGCGCATCAGGTGGATGAACACATCCTCCAGCGTCGGCTGAACTTCGGCCCAGCGGATGGGGTCCTTGCGATAGGGCGCGATCGCCGCCTCAAGGGCTGCTCGATCGGTTCCGCTGACGTGCAGTGCCTCGCCGAACGGCGCGGCCATGTCGACGCCGGGCAGGGATGCCAGCTCGCGGGACAGGCGGTCGGCTCGCGGTCCCTCCGCTTCGAACGTCACAAGCCCGCTCTGGGCGATCACGGCCTCGCCCGTGCCGCGGGCGATCAGCTTGCCGTTGAAGATATAGGCGATCTCGTGACAGCGCTCGGCCTCGTCCATGTAATGGGTCGACACCATCACGGTCATGCCGTCGTCGGCCAGGCGGTGGATCTCGTCCCAAAAGTCGCGCCGGGCCTGCGGGTCGACGCCGGCGGTGGGCTCGTCGAGCAGCAGCAACTTGGGTTCGTGCATGACCGCGGCGGCCAACGCCAACCGTTGTTTCCAGCCGCCCGACAGATTTCCCGCCAGCTGCTTGCGGCGATGGGTCAGTCCAAGCTTGTCGAGCGTCTCGTCGACACGGGCGAAGACGTTGTCGAGGCTGTAGACCCTGGCGATGAACGCCAGATTTTCCTCGATCGTCAGGTCTTCGTACAGCGAGAAGCGCTGGGTCATGTAGCCTGTCTGGCGCTTGATCAATTCGGCCTGGCTGGGGAAGTCATAATCGAGAACACGGCCATGGCCGCCATCCGGCGTCAGCAGCCCGCACAGCATCCTGAGGCTGGTCGTCTTGCCTGAGCCATTGGGACCGAGGAAGCCGGTGATATGCCCCTGCTCGATCTGCAGCGACACATTGTCGACCGCCTGGAGCGAACCGAAGCGCTTGCTCAGACCTTGGACGTCGATGGCAAGAGTCACGGCAACGGCTCGACGTCGACCGGCAGGCCGGGCATCAGGCCGGCCGGCTTCGCGGGCAAGGCTTCGACCATGAACACCAGCCGGTCGCGGCTGTCGCGACTGAAGATGATTGGCGGAGTGAATTCGGACCGCGGGCTGACATAGCTGATTTTCGCGGTCAGGCCGGGTGCGCAGCTATCGCAGGAGAAGCGAACCGACTGGCCCGGACGATAGCGCGCCACATCCTGTTCGGGGACGAAGAAGCGCACCTTGATCCGGTCGTCCGGCAGGATGCTGACCACCGGCTGGTTGGCCGCGACCCATTCGCCCGGCCGGAAGAATATCTCTTCGACCCGCGCCGGAGACGGCGACGGCGGCGAAAGCTGGCCGACCCTGATGTCGACTTCGCGCGATCCGCCCTTTGCCTGGTTTTCCTGCGCCCGGGCGGCGGCAACCTGGGCCCGTCGCGCCTCGGCGGTCTGCTGCGCCGCCCGAAGCCTGGCCGAGGCTTCGCGGAGCGCTGCCTCAGCGGTATCGATTTCGGTTCCGGCAACGGCCGCAGCGTCGTCGCGCCGCACGCCGAGAAGTCGATTGAGGTCGCGGCGCGCCTTGTCGGCATCGGCTGCCGCTGCCGCCACCTCGGCCTCGGCCTGCTGGGCATTGGCCTGGGCAGAAGCGATTTGCGTGCGCGCCTCGGTGACCTGGGCCTGGGCCTGCTCGCCCTGCGCGGACAGGGTTGCAGGGTCGATCGCGAACAGCCGTGCGCCGCCGGCTATGCGCTGGCCTTCCTCGGCCATGATCGAGCCGACCGTGCCGGCGACCGGCGCGGCGAGGAACAGGCTTTCGCCCTCGACATAGCCCGAAAGATATCGCTCGCGTGGGCCTGGGCCGAACCAGCGCCAGGCCAGATATGCCACGGCGACGATCGCCACGAGCAGGATCAGGATTCTCACCCCCCGGGTCATTGCTTGATCTCCATCGATTCCTCGCTCCAGCCTCCGCCGAGCGCCTTCACCAGAGCGACCGTATCGCGCGCCAGTGCCCCCCTGGTTTCAAGCAGCTGCTCTTTCAGGGACAGACGGCGCTCCTGCGCCTGAAGGACATCGGCAAGCGTGACCAGGCCGCCGCGATGGCGGGTCCCGGCGATCTCCTCGGCCCGCGCCGCGGTGGCATGCGCCTGCTCCAGTTCCGCCAGTTTGCGCCGGTCGCCGTCGACGTTGCCGAGCGCGTCCTCGACGTCTTGCAGGGCGGCCAGAACGGACTTGCGATAGGCAATCAGCGCCTGTTCCTGCCGAGCATTCTGTACCTCGATATTGGCGCGCCGTCGGCCGCCATCGAAAATCGGCCAGTCGAGTGCTGCTCCGGCGGAGAAGCCGCGGCTGCCCCATTCAAGCAGCGAGCCGAGCGCGGTGCTGACCAGTGCCGGAGCGGCTGTCAGTGAAATTCGCGGGTAGAGGTCTGCGGTCGCAACGCCGATATCGGCAGTTGCCGCGGCCAGTTCGCGCTCGGCGGCGCGGATGTCCGGCCGCCGCCGGAGCAGGTCCGACGGCAGGCCGGGAGGCACGGCCGGGGATGTCACCGTTCCGGACTGCTGGGGGCAGTCCGGCGTGCGGTGACATGGCAGGTTCCCCGGTCCCGACAGCTCATTGGCAAGTGCTTCGGGTGCCTGCCCGGTCAGCACGCCGAGCGCGTGAATTTCAGCCTTTGCATCGGCCTGCAGCGCAGGAATGGCAGCCGCGGCGGCAGAACGTTCCGAGCGCTGCTGTTCGAGAATCTGCCCGGTAACCAGGCCGCCCTTGGCCTGCGCCTCGACCAACCGCTCCAAACGGTCCTGGCGGGCCAGTTCGGCCTCGGCGTTGGCGATCAGGGCCTGAAGCGTGCGCAGGCGCAGATAGGCGCCGGAAACCTCGGCGGCCACCGCGACTTCGACATCGGTCCGATTCCAGATTGCGGCGCCGGTTCGCGCCGCGGCCGCCTCGCGTTCGCGGCGGTTGCGGCCGAACAGGTCGAGTTCCCAGCTGGCGTCAAAGCCGGCCCGCCACGTGGTGAACTCCTCGCCCGGTAGCGCAAAGCCGGCACCGCCGGCGCCGCCCGATCCCGGAGGAGCGGGGATTGCATGTTCGCTGATCCGCTGGCGGATGACCGATGCTTCCGCCGCGACCTGTGGCGACGATCCTGCGCCGGCCACCCGTTCTTGGGCACGGGCCTCGCGGATCCGCGCTACCGCCAGCTCTATGTCGAGATTTTGGCGAAGCGACTGCTCCACCAGGCTGGACAGCCGCGCATCGCCGAAGCCGTTCCACCAACGGTCGAGCTCAGACTGTCCGCTGGCGGATGGTTCGAGATAGCCGCCGGGCACAGCTACGTCGGGTCGCTGATAATCGGGCCCGACCGTCGTGCATCCTGTGAGCATGAGAGCGCATATCAAGGCCGTTCGTCCCGAGCGAAGTCGAGGGACGTATCTCGACTTCGCTTCGCTTCGCTCGATACGAATGGAGATTGGATGCAACCTCATGCTGGCTGTCCAATCAGCAAGCCGTCCAACACCGTCTCGACATGCTGCTTGGCGAGTTCGCCAAGGTCGAGCGGCTCGCCGCCGATGGGCTCCAGCGTCTGGCGGTAGAGGATGCCCATCAACATCGGCCCGAGGAGCGAGAATGTGTGCAGGCGCGCATCGCCGGCGCGGACCTCGCCCTTGGCCTGAGCCATTTCAATCAGGGCGGTCATCGTGCCAATGGCCTTGGACACCACTTCGTCATGCCACACCTTGGCGAGCTCCGGGAAGTTGCCGGATTCGCTGATCACCATCTTGGCGACGGCGCCGATCGGAACTCGGGCCGTCACCTCGACAAAGTTGGAAAAGAACAGGCGCACGAGATCGCCGAACGGTAGGCCCGCCTGGATCAGCGCGGCGCGCAGCCGTTCGACATTGGGCACGACCGCATCGCGTATCACCGCGCGAAACAGCTGCTCCTTGTCGGCGAAATAGAGATAGAGCGTGCCCTTCGACACGCCGGCCCGCTTGGCGATCTCATCCAGCTTCGCGGAAGCAAACCCCTTTTCCGCGAACACCTCAAGGGCCGCCGCGCAAATCTCGCGCGGCCGATCCTCTGCCCGGCGCTGGAATTTGGGTTGCTTCACGAATCGCTCCTAACTGACCGGTCAGTAAGTTAAATGATGATCGAAACGCAAGCGTTATCTGTTTGGCGCAACGAAAAAGGGCCGGCGTATGGCGCCAGCCCTTTTTTGAAAGCGGATCCCGGACCAAGTCCGGGATGACGACCTTATCGGGTCGTCACTTCACTCTTTCGACCTGCTCGAACTCGAGCTCGACCGGCGTTGCGCGGCCGAAGATCGACACCGAAACCTTGACCCGGGCGCGGTCGAAATCGAGCTCCTCGACGACGCCGTTGAAGCTTGCGAACGGGCCGTCGAGCACCTTGACCGAATCGCCGATCTCATAGTCGACCTTGATCTTGGTCTTGGGCGCTGCCGCGGCCTCTTCCTTGGTGTCGAGCATCCGGTGGGCCTGGGCGTCCGGAATTGCTTGCGGCTTGCCGTTCGGCCCCAGGAAGCCGGTCACTTTCGGCGTATTCTTGACCAGGTGATAAACATCGTCGTTCATCGCCAGCTTGGCGAGCACGTAGCCCGGCATGAACTTGCGTTCGGCCTGGACCTTCTTGCCGCGCTTGATCTCGGTAACCGTTTCGGTCGGAACCTCGACAGCCTCGACCAGGCTTTCGAGGCCGAGACGCTTGGCTTCGGACATGATCGCGTCGCGAACCTTGTTCTCGAAGCCGGAATAAGCGTGGATGATGTACCAGCGGGACATTGGGTAACCTTCGAAAATCGTTAGCCGAGCAGGCCGAGGAGGAATTTGACGATCGCGCTGAACGCCGAATCGACACCGAAGAAGAAGATGGCGAGCATGGCGGTCATGATCAGCACCATGATGGCGGTGGTGCGGGTTTCCTTCATCGACGGCCAGACGACCTTGCTGCCTTCGGCACGCACCTGCCGGATGAATTCGCCTGGATTGACCTTTGCCACTGTCTCGATGCCTTCAAACGGATAGAAAAACGAGGTCCGCGACCATCGTCGCAGGACCTCGAACGCGGGCGATGTAGCGCGGTTGCTGTCGCCCTTCAAGGCTGCGACGTTCACGACCTGGCAGGGGCAGAGGGACTCGAACCCACGACCCTCGGTTTTGGAGACCGATGCTCTACCAACTGAGCTATACCCCTAGGCCGTGGCGCGACCTAATGTGCTGAGGGGATGCGCGCAAGTGCTGCCGCAACCATTATCGTCATCCCCGCGAGGGTCCCATCGAAGTAGTACTTCGATGGGCGCCCGAATGCGGGGACCTAGCAAAAGAAAAACTGGGTTCCCGCTTTCGCGGGAATGACGAGGAATTGATACCTAGGCCGCGACGTCGAACGGAACGATCTCACCCGTAAGATAGAGGTTGCGCGCCTTGGTCCGCGACAGCTTGCCCGAACTGGTGCGGGGCAGGGTGCGCGGCGGGATCAGCTCGACCACTGGCGAAATGCCGGTAATCGCGCGGACCCGCTCGCGGATATCGTCGCGCAACCGGCTGCGCTCTTGCGCGTCGCTGACCCGGCAGTGGACCAGCACGGCCGGCGTTTCCTCGCCGCTCGGGCCGGTAATAGCGAAGGCGGCGATGTCGCCGGCCTTGAAGCCGGGCAGCTGCTCCACCGCCCACTCAATGTCCTGCGGCCAATGGTTCTTGCCATTAATGATGATCATGTCCTTGGCGCGGCCGACGATGAAAATATAGCCGCCCGACATGTAGCCCATGTCGCCGGTGTCGAGCCAACCGCCCTTCATGCAGGCTTCAGTCGACTCCGGATCGCGGAAATAGCCCACCATGACGCTCGATCCGCGGACCCAGACCTTGCCGATCGAACGATCGTTCATCGGCCTGCCATCCGCGTCGCGGATCTCAATTTCCATGCCCTCGACCGGCTTGCCGCAGTTAACGATCGCGCGGTAACGACGCGGCCGCTCCTGTGCCGGAGTGCCGACCCCCGACAGCTCGCTTTCCTCGACCAGCTCGAGCCGGATTCCCTCGCCCGGCGGCATGATCGATACCGCCAGCGTTGCTTCGGCAAGGCCGTAGCTGGGGCAGAAAGCCGAGGCCTTGAAGCCTGCGTCGGCGAAGCTGTCGACGAACGCCTGCATCACGTCCGGACGGATCATGTCGGCACCGTTGCCGGCCAGCCGCCACCGCGACAGATCGAAACGGTCGGCGGCGCGGGTCTGCGACGACATGCGGCGCGAACAAATGTCGTATCCGAATGTCGGCGAATAGGAGAGGCTGGTGCCGGGATTGCGGGTGATGAGGTCGAGCCAGGCCAGCGGGCGCCGAGCGAAATCCTCAGTCTTCAGATAGTCCGTCGATACCTGCAGCGCGAGCGGGGACAGCATGCAGCCGACCAGGCCCATGTCATGGTACCAGGGCAGCCAACTGACGACGCGGTCGGTCTGTTCGATATTGGTGCTGATGCCGTGCGCACGAAGATTGTCGAGCAGCGCGCGATGGGTCACCGCTACGCCATGCGGGAAGCGGGTCGATCCGGAGCTGTACTGAAGATAGGCGATTTCATGCTGGTCAGCTGAGGGCAACTCGGCGGCAACGGGCTCTACCTCGGCGAGGCTGTCCCAATCCCGGGCCGCGATACCGCGCCTATCCGCGGCGGCGGTTGCGAAATCGGCCAGTTCGGCCGGATACAGGAAAAGCTTCGGATCGCTGCTGGTCAGCATCACCACCAGCTGTTCGACATAGGCGTCGCGCCCGCCGAAGCTGGTCGGAAGGGGCAGCGGCACGGGCCACAGCCCGGCGTAAATTGCGCCGAAGAAACATGCGGCGAACTCGGGGCCGGTTTCCGCGATCAGCGCCAGTCGATCGCCTTTTTCCAGGCCCAGCGCCATGAAACGATGGGCGTGACGAAGCGCGTCCTCGCGCAATTCGGCATAGGGATAGGCACGAACCAGGGTCCCGCGCGCGTCGTGAAAATTCATTCCGCGATGGCCGCGAGCAGCATAGTCGAGCGCGTCGCCCAGCGTCGGAAAATCGGCAATTCGCCGCTCAAGCCGGTCAAGCGTCGGCGTATATCCGTCGAGCGTCAGGGTAGCGTCGATCCTATCCTTGCGGTCGAGCACGCGGCAAATTCCTGTTCGTTGGTCCCAATTGGCAGCCCTCAGGCCAGCAAACCCGCCAGGAGCAGGTCTTTTTGCCTGATGGTGGGGGAGTGTGGCACAAACATGGCCATGGCCGCCAGCCCATCCCGCAAGCCGCGCCCGCCGCTGACCGCCGAAAAGCTGGACGAATTGGCCATTTCCTATGTCGGTCGCTTTGCCACCAGCCGCGCCAAGCTCAATGCTTTCCTGACGCGCAAACTGCGCGAGCGCGGCTGGGCCGGAGCCGGCGAACCGCCAATCGACGAGCTAACGGAGAAACTGGTCCGGCTCGGATACATCGACGATCGCGCCTATGCGCTGGCCAAGGCGCGCTCGCTGACCGCCCATGGATATGGCAGTCGCCGCGTTCGCCAGGCGCTGTCGCATGCCGGGATCGCCGAAGAGGATTCTGGCGATGCCAATGATCTGGCAACTGCGGAGGCATATGAGGCCGCGCTCCGCTTTGCCCGGCGAAAGCGTATCGGACCCTATGCCGAAGCCAGGCCCGATCCGAAGCTCCGCGAACGGGCCCTGGCGGCCATGATCCGTGCCGGTCACGGCTTCGCGGTGGCTCGGGCGGTGGTCGATCTTGGTCCCGGTGAAGTCCCCGATATGGTCGTTGACAGCTAATGCTTATGTCGGTTTCGCGACACAACGGTCCATGGTAAGGAACTGGCGTGCAGCGTTTGAGCGCCGAAACGACTCAGGAGGTAGGCCCGGAACTGATGGCTGCGGGCGACGATTCTCTTCCTGAAGGTCTCCAGTGTACGGGTCGGGTCAAGTGGTTCGACGCGACGAGGGGCTTTGGCTTCCTGATTTCGGATGATTGTGACGGCGACATCCTGATCCATTTCAGCGTGCTCAAGGAGCATGGGCGGCGGTCGTTGCCGGAAGGCGCAACCGTCGAATGCCTTGCCGAGCACCAGGACCGGGGCTTCCAGGCTCGCAAGATTTTATCGATTGACCTTAGTACGGCCTTGCCGATGCCGGCCCGTCCGGTCCAAGCTTCCGGCGAGCGCGCGGACCGCAAGGCCTTGGCCGATGCCGCGGGCGAGTATGAGCCGGTGGAGGTCAAATGGTTCAATCGGGTAAAGGGCTACGGCTTCCTCAATCGCGCCGGGGAGTCGGAGACGGGCGAGGATATTTTCGTCCACATGGAGACTGTGCGGCAGTCGCAGATCGTCGACCTGCAGCCCGGCCAGCAGCTGGAAGCCCGGATTGCCGAGGGACGCAAGGGCCTGACAGCAGTCGAGCTTCGAGAGGTCTGATCGCTCGCGCAATCGCGTTCGGGATGGTGGCATCGCTCGCCGCTTGCCAGCCGTCCGCCTCCAGCGCCGTCGAACTTGGCCAGTCGCCGGCGGGCCTTGAGCAAGTGCCGCTGACCATTACCTCGGGCGGCGCCAAGCATCGCTTCACCGTTGAGGTCGCCAGCACCGGCGAGCAGCAGGCAATGGGCCTGATGTACCGCAACAGGCTTGATCCCGACCGCGGCATGATCTTCCCGTTCGATACTGTGCGGCAAGCGAGCTTTTGGATGAAGAATACTTTGATCCCGCTCGACCTGATTTTCATCCGTCCCGACGGCAGGATTGCCAACATCGAGGCGAACGCCGTGCCGCTGTCGCTCCAGCCGATTTATTCGGATGGCGAAGTTACCGCGGTGCTGGAGGTCGCCGGGGGGCGTGCGGCGGAGCTTGGCGTCCGACCGGGCGACAAGGTCGAGTGGAAGCGATGAGCGCATGCGCGATGCTCGCGAGTGCCCCATCACGCTTGCCTAGCCCCGCGTAAAGCGGCAAAGGCGCGGGCCATGGGAATCCTCGCAAACGCATTTACCTGGTGGAACGGCGCCTCGTGGGGCACCATGATCAATTCCCGCCGCAACGGCGAGGAAGTCGGCCGCGACGAGGCCGGCAACATCTATTTCCGTCATCGCAAGGATCCGAAGCGCCGTTGGGTGATTTACGCCGGCTCCAACGACGCCAGCCGCACCCCTCCGGGCTGGAACGCCTGGCTGCGCGGGACGATCGATGACCTTCCCGAAAAGGGCCTGCCGCCACGCCGGAAGTTCGAACAGGCGCCGCAGCCGAACCTCACTGGAACAATGGCCGCTTACCGCCCCGGCGGATCGCTGGCCGCAAATCGCATTCGCCCCGCCAGCACCGGCGATTATGAGGCGTGGAAGCCCGAATAAGAGTGAAGCGATTGCGCGCCTCTTTCATGCTGGTGCCGCTGGCGCTGCTCGCTGGCTGCAACAAATCCGAAGAGCCCGGCAATGAAGTTCTGACGGTCGAGGTTCCCCGCTCGTCAGGGGACCAACCGGGAGTCACGCCGATGGCGGAACGGGTCGCGGTGCTGGGTCTGCTCAACAAGCGTAACGGCATTGTCCGCGACCTGACCTTGAAGCCCGGCCAGGCGATGCGGGTCAAGGACGTCACTGTCCGTCTCAAGGCGTGCGACACTTCCGCGCCATGGGAGCTGGAGAAGCTGACCGGGGCCTTTGTCCAGGTCGATGTTCGCCGGCCGGACGGCCAGTGGGTCAGAAAATTCTCGGGGTGGCTCTACAAGGAAAGCCCGTCGCTCAATGTGGTCGAGGATCCCGTTTACGACGTGTGGCCCAAGAGCTGCGCAATGAACTGGCCCTCAGGGCCGGCGGCGCCAGCGGCTCCATCAGATTCCAGAAGGGCGTCGAGCGCTTCAAACTCGGGCGGCGGGAGCGACTCGGCTGACGAAACGCCGATCGGCAATGAATCAGCGCCAGCCGTCAGTACGCCGGCGCCTGCGGTCGACGACAGCGCCGCGGTTAGCAATTCGACATAATGTTCACGGCTTACCGCCCGCGCCCCAAGCCTTTCCAGATGGGGCGTGATGAACTGGCAATCGAGCAAGGTAAAATTGCCGACTTTCAGCCGCGCCACCAGCCAGGCCAGAGCGACCTTTGATGCGTCCGTCACGCGGCTGAACATCGATTCCCCAAAGAAGGCGCGGCCAAGCTTGACGCCGTATAGGCCTCCAACCAGCTGGCCGTCCTGCCAACACTCGATCGAGTGGGCGTGGCCGACGGCGTGAAGGCCAAGGGTAGCCCGCTCGATGACCCGGTTGATCCAGGTTTCCTCGCGATCGGCACAGGCCAGCAGCACTTCATGAAAAGCCGTGTCTCGGGTGACCTGGAATTTCCCCGACCGGACGCGTTTGGCCAGCGATCGCGAAAGGTGAAACTCATCGAGGGGGATGATTGCCCGGCTACGCGGCTCAACCCAGAAGATGTCGCCCGCGCCGCGGCTGTCGGCCATGGGAAATATGCCGGCAGCATAGCCGCGCAAGAGCATCCGCGGATCCAGGCCCTCGCTCACAGAATCTGGCGCACCTCGTCCTGTGGGCGGCACAGTCGCACGCCCTTTTCGGTTTCAACCAGCGGACGCTGAATCAGGATCGGATGTTCCATCATCGCGTTCAAAATCACGCCGTCGCTAACCGATGGGTCGGTCAGGCCCAGCTCGACGGCCAGCGGCTCCTTGTCGCGCAGCCCCTGGCGTGGGGTGATTCCGGCGCGTAGATAGAGCCGTTGCAGCTCGTCCCTGCTTGGCGGCGCTTTCAGATATTCGACAACGTCGATGTCGGCGCCTTCATTTTCCAGAATTTCCAGCGTCTTGCGGGACGTACCGCACATTGGGTTGTGATAAATGGTGGCCTTCATTTCGATTCCGTTCATTGCACCATTTAAGCGTGCCACAGAGAGACGGCGCATAACAGCGATTACGGCGAACTGATGCCCATGGGCGTTGTCTTGCCGGAACCTCCTCCGTCGACTCTCGTTTGGCGAACGTGACTTGTGCACCGCTGCCGGGGGCGTTGGGTCCTGGGGCACGGTCCATTCATAGAACATAAAAGGGAGTCAGAAGATGCGTAAGTCGATGATTGCAGTTCTGCTCGCCGGTACCCTGTCGCTCGGCGCATGCGCCGCGAATAGCGAACAAGCGGGCAACATTGCCCAGGGCGCGGCGATCGGAGCAACGGGCGGTGCGGCGGTTGGCGCCGTGGTGCCTGGCGTGAACGTGATCGAAGGGGCCGCGGTTGGCGCGGCGATCGGCGGTCTGGCCGGTGCGGTTTGGGCCGATAACAACAATGACGGCTATGCCGACGGTTATGTCCACAACGGCACCTATTATGCCGGGACGCCGTCGGGATACGATCCGACGCTTCGCCGGGTCGCCACCGGCGCTGCCGTCGGCGCGGTTGGCGGCGCCGTTGCCGGTGCGGTAATTCCGGGCCTCAGCCCGATCACTGGCGCTGTCGTCGGCGCAGCGATCGGCGGCCTGGTCGGTGCAGTCTGGGCCGACAATGATCGTGACGGACAGGCCGATGGCTATGTCTATAACGGTCAATATTACCAGGGCACCCCGTCCGGCTATGCGCCGAACACGGCACCTCCCCCGCCAGCCTCAGGTGAACGTGGCTAATGGGGTCAAGGACCAAGATTAGTGGGTCCGAAAAGCCCGCCGGACGCCCCCTGCGTCCGGCGGGCTTCGCCATGCTGGCCGTGGCAAGCCTGCTGGCGCTTGCGCCGGTACAGCCAGCCTTGGCTTCTCGCGCGGCACTGGCAGCGGAAAAAATCGACCCTGCGTCTGGCCCGCAGTGGGTCACATCGGACCAGCGGGCAGCGAGCCATTTTCTTGCCCTGCTTCAGACATCCGACCTCGATGGGCTCGATCCCGCCCGATTCAAGCTAAAGCCAATGCTGAAGGCGCTGCGTTCGGCGTCCGAAGGGAAATTGAAAGCCGTCGATCGGGCCAATGCTTTGTTTGACCGGGCGCTGGTCGATTATGTGACCGCGCTTCGTTCGACGCCTTCTAAGGAATGGGCGATCGTCGATCGCGGTGCCGTTCCTGCTGCGCCTTCGGCCTCCGCGCTGCTGGCGCAAGCCGCGGCTGCTCCCTCGCTGGAGCGGTGGGTCGACGCCATGCCTTTCATGCATCCCAGCTATGCCGATCTGCGCCGCGCCGTCGCGGCCGCCAGGAACAGCGGCGATGCCCGAGCCGAAGCGGTGCTTCGGGTCAATCTCAATCGCGTGCGGATCCTCCCTTCCAGCGGTCGTTATGTGCTGGTCAACATCGCGGCGCAGCGCCTCTACATGTACGAGGATGGGCGCCCGGCGGACTCGATGAAGGTCGTCGTCGGTCAGGGCCGCGATGACCGCAAGACGCCGATGATGGCCGGGGCGCTGACCTATGCATCGCTCAATCCATACTGGAACGTCCCGCCCGACCTGGTCGGCGACGATGTCGGCATCTACGTCCAGAAATACGGCCTCGGCTACCTCAAGTCGCGTGGTTACCAGGTGCTGTCAGATTGGGGAGAAAATCCGGCCGTCATCGATCCCGCGACTGTTGACTGGCAGGCCGTCAATGACGGCAAGGTGCGAGTCCGCGTCCGCCAGCTGCCCGGCCCCCGCAATGTGCTGGGCAAAATCAAATATACCTTCCCCAACCCCTATGGGGTTTACCTGCACGACACGTCGCAGCCGCAATTGCTGACGCATGAGGTGCGGCTGTTCAGTGGCGGCTGCATCAGGCTGGAAGATGCAGCGCGGCTGGGGCGGTGGCTGTTCGGAAGGTCGCTCAAGGCCGCATCCGAGGAGCCTGACATCAAGGTGCCGCTCGACAAGCCCGTCCCGATCTATGTCGCTTACTTGACCGCCGTGCCCGACGGGACTTCGATTACTTATCTCGAAGACGTTTATGGCTGGGATGCGAAGCGCCTGACCGAAAGTGGCGCGGGCAGCAGCCTCGTCGCTGCCAACTAATAACGGCGGAAATTGATTCCCCAGGTATAGTCGCTGCCGAGCTCGCTCTGGATAGGAACACCGGAATTGGTGGTTGCTGGACGGAAGCGCAGCCGCTTTGTCAGCAACCGGCATGTGGTCGCATCAAGCAGCGGGCTGCCGCTCGATGCCGTGATGCGGCAATTGGCGATGCGGCCGCTGGTCAAGACGGTAAAGCGCACGCTGACCCGTCCCTGCAGCCTGTCGTGCAATGCGGTGCGCGGATAGTCGCTGTTCTGGAGGCCGCCAGAGATCCATTGTGCCGGCGATCCGCCACCTCCCGTACCGCCGCCCCCGCTGCCCACTCCAGACCCTCCGGCTCCGGGTCCTATGCCGGCGTTCGCAGCGCCGGCGGTCGATTCCGCGCCGGTTCCGGCGACTGGCGCTGCCGCGACCGGGGATTTCGCCGGAACGACCTGCTTCGGCTTGGGGACGACGACTTCGGTCGGCTCGGCTTTCCTGCCGGATGCGCCTTCCTCTTCCTTGGCCTTTCCAGGCTGCTCGTCTGGCGGCGGCTGGGGCTCCGGGATTTCGTTGATGTCGATCAGGGCGGTCGGCTGGTCTTCGCCAAGCCGCAACGGCGATCCGGCCGGGATCAGCAGCACGGCCCCGATAATCAGCGCGTAGATCGCGACAACCGCGACGACGGCTTTCGTGCGATCGGCTCCCGATGGAGTAGCGCGATAGGGCATTGCAGCGGCTGAAACGCGCTAACCCGCCCATGGATGCGCCTATTCGGCGGGCGTCGGCACCGGGCTCTCGTCGAGCCAGCGCTCGAGCCATTTGATGGTGTAATCGCCGGTCTTGAAAGCGTCGGTGGCGATGATCCGCTGGTGCAGCGGAACCGTGGTCTTCATCCCTTCAACCACGAACTCCTCAAGAGCGCGCTTCAATCGGCGGATGCAGCTTTCGCGATCGATGCCATAGACGATCAACTTGCCGATCATGCTGTCGTAATAGGGCGGCACCTTATAGCCGGCGTAGAGCCCGCTATCGACGCGGACGTGCATGCCGCCTGGCGCGACGTAGTTTTTCACCAGGCCCGGCGATGGGGCAAAAGTCTGCGGGTCCTCGGCGTTGATCCGGCACTCGATCGCATGGCCGTGAAGCTGGACCTGGCTTTGCGTCACCGACAGCCCGTCGCCCTGGGCGACCCGGATCTGCTCGGCGACCAGGTCGATGTCGCTGATCAGCTCGGTCACCGGATGCTCGACCTGCAGCCGGGTGTTCATCTCGATGAAGTAGAATTTGCCGTCCTCGTAGAGGAACTCGATCGTACCGGCGCCGCGATAACCCATCTCGGCCATGGCCTGGGCGACCAGAGCCCCCATTTCCGCGCGCTGGTCAGCGGAGATTACAGGAGAGGGCGCCTCCTCGATGACTTTCTGGTGGCGGCGCTGGATCGAGCAATCGCGCTCGCCGAGATGGATCGCCTTGCCGTTGCCATCGCCGAACACCTGGAACTCGATGTGACGCGGGTCGCCGAGGTATTTTTCCATGTAGACGGTCGGGTCGCCGAACGCCGCATTGGCTTCTGACGACGCCTGGCCCATCAGGCTTTCAAGCTGGTCTTCCGATGGGACGACCTTCATGCCGCGGCCACCGCCGCCGGACGCGGCCTTGACCAGCACCGGATAGCCGATCTCGCGGGCGATTAGCTTGGCTTCGTCGACACTGTGCAGCGGGCCGGGTGAACCGGGGACCAGCGGCAGGCCGAGCTTCGCGGCGGTGTTCTTCGCCTCGATCTTGTCGCCCATGATTCTGATATGCTCCGGCTTCGGGCCGACCCAGATCAGATTGTGGCTCTCGACGATTTCGGCAAACTGGGCGTTCTCGCTCAGGAAGCCGTAGCCGGGATGGACCGCATCGGCGTGGGTAATCTCCGCCGCCGAGATGATGTTGGCGACATTGAGATAGCTGTCCTTGGCCGGCGGCGGGCCGATACAGACTGCTTCATCGGCAAGGCGGACGTGCATCGCGTCTGCGTCGGCGGTCGAATGGACCGCGACCGTCTTTATGCCCAACTCGTGGCAGGCACGGTGAATGCGCAACGCAATCTCGCCGCGGTTGGCGATCAAGAGCTTCTGGATCGTCATCCGGTCTTACTCGATGACGACGAGCGGCTGGTCGAACTCGACCGGCTGGGAGTCGCTAATCAGGATCTGCGAGATCTTGCCGCCCTTTGGAGCGGTAATCGGGTTCATCACCTTCATCGCTTCAATGATCAGCAGCGTGTCGCCCTGCTTGACTGGCGATCCGACCGCGATGAACGGCTTTGCGCCCGGTTCCGGCGACAGATAGGCGGTTCCGACCATCGGCGATTTTACGGCATCGACCGGAGCGGCAGGTGCCGCCTCCGCTACCGGTGCGGCAGCCGGCGCCTGGGTGGCTGCGGCAGGCATGGAATTATAGGATGGGCCGGAGGCAAGCACTTCGCGAATGGCCTGGCGAACGACCTTGATCCGGCGGCCCCCGTCCTCGACCTCTATTTCGGTCAGTTCGTTGGCGGACAGCAACTCGGCGAGCTCTTTTACCAGCGCGGTATCGACGCGCATCGCCTGCTGTTCCTTGGGATCGACCATTTCACAAACCCTTTGAAATCCGTAGCGGCGCTCCCTGTCAGAGCCGGGCCGCCGCGTCCAGTGCCAGTGCGTATCCAGTCACGCCTTTGCCCTTGATGACCTGGTTCGCGGCAAGCGCGACGAGATCGGTATGGCGGAAGGATTCGCGCGTTTCCGGGTCGCTCAAATGAACTTCGATCACAGGAGTCGAAATCGCCTTTACCGCGTCGTGAAGGGCCACCGAGGTGTGGCTGTAGCCGCCCGGGTTGATGATCACCGCCCTGGCGCCAACCGCCTGGGCTTCGTGCAGCCAGTCGATCAAATGGCCCTCATGATTCGATTGTCGGATTTCGACACTCACGCCAAGCGCCCCGGCCTGCTCGCTCAACCTTTCGGCAATCTCGTCGAGCGTGTCCGATCCGTAGATTTCCGGTTCGCGGCTTCCGAGGAGATTGAGGTTCGGCCCGTTGAGGACGAAGATCAGCGGTGGCGTCGCCATGGCCAGCCCCTATATGGGCGCCAGGTTCATCCGTGAAGCGAAAGCGTGACAATGTCCCTCGACGGCACCGCAGGCGTTATGATCAATGGCGAGCACCGCCGGGTGCCGGCCGGGACCAATCTGGCACAACTCATCGCCGAAGTTGGTCTCGATCCGCTCAGGGTCGCGGTCGAACGCAACCTGGAAATCGTCCCGCGGTCGACGTTCGGCGAGGTGATGGTCGAGGACGGTGACGCCTACGAGATCGTCCATTTTGTCGGCGGCGGCTGAGCCCGCTCAGGCCATTCGCCGGACTTCGCCGATTGGTATCGGGATTTTCGCGCCATAGCTGCGCGCGATGCTCTCGACCAAGTCGAAGGTCAGGTTGATCGCCCCCTCGGCATTGTCCAGCGCTTCGGGCGGGACATCGTCACCTTCATCCATTTCGCCATCGGTCAGCTCGGCAAGATGGACCCATGCGTCGACGTGAATTTGATAGGCCTGCCAGAAATCGTCAGGGGCGCGGCCGCGCGGGATTGAGGCGAGCAGGTCGGCGACGTCCTGCGGACTGAGCTGTTCGGTGTCGAGATTGTCGGCGTTGAGGATGCGCTCAATCTCCGATCGGGCGACGTCGGCGCGGACGACGATGTCGGAATCGGCCGGCGAAGCATGGGCCGCGGACGCCAAAGGGGTCAGCAAAAGCAGGACAAGGCTTACGCTGGCTCGCATCGGGACTATATCGCTCCTCTCGAGTCCTGCGGCAGGTGTAGAATCGTGAATGTAGAATACCAAGTTTCGAAAGATATTGCTGATTCTACCGACAGTTGGACCGTTGCCGGCCGCAGCTTCACGTCGCGGCTGATCGTCGGCACCGGCAAGTATAAGGATTTCGAGCAGAACGCCGCGGCGGTCGAGGCATCGGGCGCGGAAATTGTCACGGTCGCGGTGCGGCGGGTCAACATCAGCGATCCCAAGCAGCCGATGCTGATGGATTTCATCGATCCCAAGAAGATCACTTACCTTCCCAACACGGCCGGCTGTTTCACCGCCGAGGAGGCGATCCGCACGCTCAGGCTGGCGCGCGAGGCGGGCGGCTGGGACCTGGTCAAGCTGGAAGTGCTGGGTGAAGCCAAGACGCTTTACCCCGACATGCGGGAAACGCTTCGTGCCACGGAGGTGTTGGCCAAGGAGGGTTTCCAGCCGATGGTCTATTGTGTTGATGACCCGATCGCGGCCAGGCAGCTGGAAGAGGCGGGTGCGGTGGCGATCATGCCCTTGGGCGCGCCGATCGGTTCAGGGCTCGGCATCCAGAATCTCGTCACCATCAGGTTGATCGTCGAAGGCGCCAAGGTGCCGGTGCTGGTCGATGCCGGGGTTGGCACCGCCAGCGATGCGGCGGTGGCGATGGAGCTGGGTTGCGACGGAGTGCTGATGAATACCGCCATCGCCGAGGCCAAGGACCCGATCATGATGGCACGGGCGATGAAGCTCGCGGTCGAAAGCGGCCGGTTGGCTTACCTCTCGGGCCGCATGGCCAAGCGGCGCTATGCCGACCCTAGCAGCCCGCTTGCGGGGCTGATCTAGACGACGATTCCTCCGCTCGCCGGGCTTATTTGATCGCGGTGACTATCCGCGCCGACATTGGCGCGTCGAACCCGTCCGGTCCTTCATATTGACGCAGCGCCGCTTCGGCGGCGTCGGTGGCTTCGCCGAGGCGGCCCGGATCGATCTGCTCGATATCGGAACGCACCGGAGTGCCCTGGACCAGCGCGATCGCGGCGTCGCGGGCGGAGTCCGCGTGGCTGTTCAACTCGACCGTTTCCAGTTCGATGTCGGTAAAGCCGGCGTCGAGCAGGTCCTGCTCAATCTGGCCGACGTCATGGTAGCGGAACGGCACCCGCTCGTAGAAGCGCAGTTCCTCGCCCGGGAACAGGTCGGCGACCGCTCGCCCGGCCGTCCGCGTCGCCAGGTTACGCTCGATCTTGTCCCAGATGACGAGCAGGTAACGGCCGCCGTCGCGGAGCACGCGATATGCTTCGGAATTGGCCCCTACCTTGTCCGGAAAGAACATGACCCCAAACTGGCAGACAACCAGATCGAAGCTGGCGTCGTCGAAGGGCAGTGCCTGGGCATCTGCGACGCTAAAGCGGACGTTTGGGCCGCTGACTCGCAGGGCGGCCTGCTCAAGCATCGGTCCGTTGAGATCGGTCGCGACAATTTCGGCGGTGGGAACGGCGCGGTGAAGCTGTTCGGTGACCACACCGGTGCCCGCGGCCGTTTCAAGGATTCGGCGCGGTGCCAATTCGCTGGCCCGCTCGCCAACCAGGCGCGCATAGGGCGCAAATACCAGCGGCACCATGTAAAGATCGTAGATCGCCGGGATCGACCCGGCGAAGACGGTGTCAGTGGCCGTCATTGGAACGCCTCCGCTCCGATAGGAATTGGAACCGTGGCTTATGGCAAATTTTGCAAAGCTTCGCGAGGAGATGGTCCAGCGCCAGATTGCTGCGCGAGGGCTCGACGATCCAAAGCTCCTCGCGGCCTTCCGCGCCGTCCCCAGGGAGCAATTCGTCGGCGCGGAGTACGCCGCCTACGCCTATCAGGATTCGCCGCTGCCGATCGAAAGCGGTCAAACGATCAGCCAGCCATATATCGTCGCGCTGACGATAGACGCGGCCGAGATAAAAGCAGGAGACAAGGTGCTCGAGGTCGGCGCTGGATCAGGCTACGCCGCCGCGGTGATCGGCCGGATTGCTGGCGAAGTGATCGCCATTGAACGACACGATCAATTGGTGGGGATCGCCCGTCAACGGATGGAGCGGCTCGGCTACGCCAATGTCCGCGTCGTCGAAGGCGATGGCACGCTTGGTTGGCCGGAAGAAGCGCCGTTCGACGTGATCGTCGCCGCGGCCAGCGGAAGCCATGTTCCGCAAAGCTGGATCGACCAGCTGAAGCCCGGCGGCCGAATTGTCATGCCAATCGGCGAGCCGCAGTCCCTCCAGTATCTGGTCAAGGTCACCAAGCAACCCAACGGATCTCTCAAGCGCGAAGAATTGTGCCCGGTCCGTTTCGTGCCGCTGATCGGTGCCGAAGGGTTTCCGGGTTAGATTCAGCGCGCGTGAATTGCCGAGATCGTCGTCTGATTGGTGATCACTTCGACGTCGGTCACGCAGTGCAATAGCCGGATGCCCCCGCGCTCCATCGATCGGGCGAGTGCGGGCGCAAAGCCTTCCGTCGTATCGATCCGTTCGCCCCAGCCGCCATAGGCCTCGGCCAGTTTGACGAAGTCCGGATTGGCGAGCTTGGTCGCGCTGATCCGCTTGGGATAGTCGCGCTCCTGGTGCATACGAATGGTGCCATAGGCGCCATTGTCGACCAGGATGACCAGCAGGTCGGCGCCATATTGGGCCGCCGTCGCCAGTTCCTGTCCATTCATCAGGAAATCGCCATCCCCGGCGACGCACACGACCGGCCGGTCCTTGAAGCGCAGCGCGGCCGCAACCGAGGCAGGCAGGCCATAGCCCATCGTCCCGCTGGTTGGCGCCAGCTGGGTCGGCATTACGCCATAATGCCAGTAGCGGTGCCACCAGCCCGAGAAATTGCCGGCGCCGTTGCAGATGATCGTATTGTCGGGGAGCGCATCACGCATCGCCTTGACGCAAGGACCGAGGTCGAGCGCCACTTCTTCACGTGGGGAGGGCTCGGACCATTCGAGCCATTCCTTGTGCGCTTCTTCGCCATCCTTGAACCGGACCAGCTCTGGGTCGGCCCAGTCGGCCGCCATTTCGGCGAACTCGCCCATGTCGGCGCAGATCGGCAGGTCCGCCTTGAATACCCGGCCAAGCTCATTGGGATCGGGATGGACATGGATCAGCAGCTGGTCGGGATGGTCGGGCGTTACCAGCTTGTAGCCGTCGGTGGTCGACTCGCCGAGCCGGGCGCCGACCACAAGCAGCAAATCGGCTTCGCGGATGCGTTGTTGCAGCTTGGGGTTGGGTCCGTAGCCAAGCTGGCCGGCATAGACCGCGCAGTCGTTGTCGATCGCGTCCTGGCGGCGGAAGGCGGCGGCGGTCGGGATTCCGTAGCGATAGGCGAAAGTCGCGAAATGATGGGCCGCGTCGCGATCCCATCCGGCACCGCCGATGATCGCTACTGGATTGGTCGCGTCCTTCAATAGCCCGAACATGGCTTCCATCGCCCCGGCGCAGGGCGGCTGGGCGATCGGCGCGATCTTCGGCCGATCGATCGCTTCGACCTCGTCGCGCAGCATATCCTCGGGGATCGCCAGCACGACTGGACCAGGGCGACCGGCGGTGGCGACGCGAAAAGCGCGGGCGACATATTCTGGAATGCGGCGGGCGTCGTCGATCCGCGCCGCCCATTTGCAGATCGGGCCGAAGAAAGCGGCCATATCGATTTCCTGGAATCCTTCGCGATCGCGGTCGGCACGGTCGAGATCGCCGACGAACAAGATCATTGGCGTCGAATCCTGGAAAGCGACATGAACCCCGGCGCTGGCATTTGTCGCGCCGGGGCCGCGAGTGACAAAGGCGACGCCGGGCTTGCCGGTCATCTTCCCGTCGGCATCGGCCATGTAGCTGACGCCGCCTTCCTGACGGCAAACCACCACATCGATTTCCGGCGCGTCATGAAACGCGTCCAGGACCGCGAGGAAACTTTCGCCGGGTACGGTGAAGATGCGATCGCAACCCTGGATCTTGAGTTGCTCGACAAGGATCCGGCCGCCGGTGCGGAGCGAGATTTCAGACATGGGCGGCCTCTAGCCCGCAAAGTGCCGCTTGTGGAGTGCCCGCTTGCGCTGCCTTGATTTTACGCTCAGACGGGCGGCGGGGGACGGCGCGTAATTCCCGAGAAGCGGGGGGCGCATATGGGAATATTGGTTGCGGCAATGCTGGCCGCGGCACCTGCCGCGACGCCATTGGCATATCATTTCGAAATTCGCCGGGCACAGGGCACGCTCTACAATCCCTGGACGCTGAGCGACGACAAGGTCGAATTGCGGTCCTTTGTCGGATCGGGCGCCAAGCCGGGCGATTTCGTTGCCCCGACCATCAGGGTCGCACCCGGCCAGCAACTGTCGATCGAACTCGACAACAAGCTCGAGCCCTGCACCGACAAGCAGCGCGCCGATCACACCTGTTTCAGCACCACCAACCTGCACACCCATGGGCTGTGGGTCTCCCCCGCAGGGCACAGCGACAATGTCATGGTCTCCATCCCCCCGGGTGAGACATTTCGATACGAATATGACATCCCCGCCGACCATCCGGCCGGGACATTCTGGTACCATCCGCATGCACATGGCGCGGGCTTTGCCCAGGTCGGCAGCGGCATGGCAGGCGCCCTGATTGTCGTCGGTAACCGCCTCCCGACGGCGACTAGGCCAGGCGACATCGACATACTGCTGAAGGACCAGCGCGGCCGGCCTTTTCCGGAGCGAGTCATGATCCTCCAGCAAATCGAATATGGCTGCATGAACGACAAGGGCGTCATCGAGGGCGAGCGCGACAAAGAGGGTGTTCCCATTCGCCCGTTCACCTGCTCGCCGGGCAAGATCGGCCGCATCGAAAGCTTCGACAATGACTGGGGCTGGCGATTCACGGGCCGCTACACCGGCATCAATGGCAAGGTGGAGCCGCAGTTGAGCGACGCCAAGGCTGGCGAGTTCGAGCGCTGGCGGCTGATCAACGGCGGCACCGGGGAATCGATGCGGATGCGGATCTATCGCCTTGATCCTGCCGCGCCGCCGCTTCGATCGGTCAAGGCGGAGGAGCAAATCGCCTGGCGGGAGCGATATTGCGGCGGAGCGCCGCTGCCGATGTGGCAGATCGCGCTCGACGGCCTGACGCGATCCCAAATTCGCAAGGTGGACGAGGCGGTCCTGTTCGCCGGCGAGCGGGTGGACATGCTTGTGCGGCTGCCGGAAGCCGGCCTCTATTGCATGGTCAACGATACCAGCCGCAACAACGCCGAGAAGAAGAACCCATCAAGAATGGTTGCCTTGGTGGGCGCAAGTGGCACTAGCCGGGGGAAAGACGACCCGGACCTGCTGCTCCGGTCGATGCTGATCAGCTCAGCGGAAAAATCGCTGGCGGATGAGGAAGCGGCCGTGCGCACTCGCGTCGTTAGCGACCTCAACGACGGCCTGAAGCTGTCGTCGTTCGTTTGGCACAAGCCGATCGAGGAAAAGGAGGTCAACGGATACCGCGAAGCACTGCTCGATATCGTCGGCGGTCCTGAAGAGACGGCTTTTCGAGTCAATGGCCTCAACTATGACCATCATCGCATCGACGCGGTTCTGCCGTTGGGGAAAGCCGAGGAATGGCGCACGACGTCGCTGAACGAGAACCACCCGCTGCATATTCACGTCAATCCGTTCCAGATCGTTTCGATTACCAATGCCAGCGGTGTCGACATAACCGACGCCAAGAGCCCGGCATTTGATCCCGACTACGCCGGCCTGAAGGGCGAGTGGAAGGACACGGTCTTCGTAAAGGAGAACGTCCGCGTCACCTTCCGCACCCGCTACGAGCGCTTCACCGGCGATTTCCTGATCCATTGCCACATCATGTTCCATGGCGATCATGGCATGATGCAGAACCTCCGCATCGCCGCGGAGGGGGAGCCGGCAGCGACGCATTCGGCGCATTAGCCCCGGCCACGGCGCGAACTACAAAATCTGTAGCAGTCTAATTCAGAAGCTGAACTAGTTACTCGCCGCCGGCAAACTGTAGGCGCTTCCCATCCCGAACGAATTGCAGGATGGAGATATGCCGATGTTGGCGCTTGTCGAGAGAGTCATGACGACCGACTGGACCCAAAAGGCCGAGGAAATCGCGGCCGTAATTGCCGAGCATGCGGCCAGGCACGACGCGGACGACAGCTTTGTCAGCGAAGGCTTCGCCGCGCTGGAGGAAGCCGGCTTCTTCATCGCGCTGGTGCCCGAAGAGCTGGGCGGCGGCGGCGCATCCATCAGCGAGGTCGCCGAAGCGCTGAAGGTCATCGGCGCTGCCTGCGGCTCGACCGCGCTTGCGGCCTCGATGCACAGCCATATCGTCGCGGTCGCGGCGTGGCGCTGGAAGAACCAGGGCGCGCCGACCGATGGCCTGCTGAAGCGCGTGGTCGCCGAAAAGCTGAAGCTGGTCTCCAGCGGCGGGTCGGACTGGCTGCAAAGCGCCGGCACGATGGAAAAGGTCGAGGGCGGCTTCAAGCTGACCGCGCGCAAGGCCTTCGCCAGCGGCTCGACCGTCGGCAACATCCTCAACACCAGTGCGGTCTATGACGATCCCGACGAAGGACCGACCGTGCTCCATTTTGGCGCGCCGCTGAAAGGTGAGGGCGTAAGCATCGCCCCGACCTGGCAGGTGATGGGCATGCGCGGCACCGGCTCCGACGATGTCGTGTTCGACGGGCTGTTCATTCCCGACGCGGCGATTGCCGGCAAACGGCCGCAGGGCCAGTGGCACATGCTGTTCCACATCATCAGCATGATCGCATTCGGCCTGATCTACTCCGCTTATGTCGGAGTGGCCGAGGGCGCCCGAAAGCGGGCACTTGAAATGGCCAAGAAGCGGCCGGTCGATCCGCTGCTGGCGCAGAATGTCGGCGAAATGGAAAACCGGCTGCTCGTGGCGCGGCTGGCGCAGCGCCGAATGATCGAGATCGCCGAGACCGGGACCCCGGGAGCCGAAACCACCAGCGAGGCGATGCAGTGCCGAACGCTGGTTGGACAGGCGTGCATCGACACGGTCGGCAAGGCGATGGAAGTTGCGGGCGGCGCTGCTTTCTATCGCAAGACCGGGCTGGAGCGGGCCTTCCGTGACGTTCAGGCAGCACGCTTCCATCCGATGCAGGAGAAGCCGCAGCTCGACTTCACCGCTCGCGTCGCACTGGGCTGGGACATCGACGGCTGAGAAGGTGGGCCGCGATCACATTTCCAAATCGATTTAAGGGAACATCCTCATGCCACGCTATATGGTCGAACGTACCTTCCCCGACGGATTGCATGTCCCCACTGACGGAGAGGGCGCGGCAGCCTTGCTCAATGTCGTCGAAATCAATGCCGGCAGCGGCGTCACATGGGTCCACAGCTATGTGACGCCCGACAAGAAAAAGACATTTTGCGTCTACGACGGGCCGAACCCGGAGGCGATCCGCGAAGTTGCGACCCGCAACTCCGTGCCGGTCGACGAGATCACGGAAGTCAGGGTGCTCGATCCCTATTTCTATCATTGAGTGGGTATTCCGGCGCGAAGTAAATTGCCCTGCGGTCACCTTCGCTTCCGCGCCGTCGGTCCTGTCGCCTTGCAGGCGCAGGCCGTCCGACTTTCGCTAGCACTTCACGCTGCTCGCGATTGCCAGGCAATCGCTTCGCTGCGCTCGGTAGCTCAAGCCTGATGGATCGCCTTCACCACCTGATAGCTTTCCAGCCCTTCCTTGCCGCCTTCGGAGCCGAAACCTGAATCCTTGACGCCGCCGAACGGGGCGTCGGCGACCGAGATTGCGAAGGTGTTGATGCCGACCATGCCGCTTTCGATCAGGTCGCCGATCAGGTTCGCGCGGCGGCCGTTCTCGGTGAAGGCAAAGGCGGCGAGGCCGAACGGCAGGCGGTTGGCCTGCTCCATCACCTCGTCGAAGGTCGAGAAGGACTTGGTCACCGCCACCGGGCCGAACGGCTCATCGTTCATGATGTCGGCGGTGTTGGGAACGTCGGCGAGCAAGGTCGGCTGGAAGAAGAATCCGCCTTCGCCCTTCTGTCCTCCGGCGAGCACGCGCGCGCCCTTGGCCGCGGCGTCCTCGATCAGCGCGCCTACAGCGTCGGGCCGCCGTGCATTTGCAAGCGGGCCCATGCGGGTATCTTCATCCAGTCCGTTGCCGATCTTCACCTTGGCGGTGCGCTCGGCGAAGCCCTTGAGGAACGCATCGTAAATCGATTCCTGGACGTAGAAGCGGGTCGGCGAGACGCACACCTGGCCGGCGTTCCGGAATTTCTGCGGGACGACCATGTCGAGCGTCTTTTCAAGGTCGCAATCGTCGAAGATCAGGACCGGCGCATGACCGCCCAGCTCCATCGTGATCCGCGTCATGCTGTCGGCGGCGAGGCGCATCAAATGCTTGCCGACGTTGGTCGAACCGGTGAAGCTGACCTTGCGGATTTCCTTGCTGCCGATGAGGGTCGTGCTGATCAGATCGGCATCGCCGTGAACCAACTGCGCGACACCCTTGGGGATGCCAGCGTCGGCCAGCGCGCGGAATAATTCGGTAGCGACACCTGGCGTGTCATGCGGCGGGCGTGAAACTACGGTGCAGCCTGCGGCAAGCGCGGCCGCGACCTTCTTGGCCAGCAAATAGATCGGGAAATTCCACGGGCTGAAGGTGGCGACCGGACCGACCGGCTGACGGATCACCCGCGACAATTGTCCCGCCGGGCGAACCAGCGTGCGGCCATAGTCGCGCTTGATCTCCTCGGCGTACCAATCAAACAGCTGCGCCGAGCCCAGCACCTCGAGCCGCGCCTCGTTCAAAATCTTGCCCTGTTCCTGGGTCAGTGTGGCGGCGATATGGTCAGCGCGTTCGCGCAGCAGCGCGGCGGCTTTGTGCAGGATCGCGCCCCGCTTTTCGACATCGGTGGACCGCCATTCGGGGAATGCCCGGTCGGCGGCGGCAAGCGCCTCATCAAGGTCGGCCCTGGAGGCGTAGGGCACTTCGGCGATGCCGCTGCCGTTGGCGGGATTGACGACCGTGTGCGCGTCGCGGCCTTCGCCGCTTTTCCACACGCCGTCGATGAATAGCTGGAGGTCGGTTTCGTAGCTCATGTGGCGTCAGATAGGCGTCTGTCGGCTTGCCGCCAAGACTGCCTTGAACGGAAGCTGGCCAGTCGCTAGTCGCAACTCATATTCATGACGGGAGAGTTTCGATGACCAAGGCGGATCTGCTGGCCAAGATGCAGGATGCGGGGGCCTGGCTTCCGGGCAAGACGGTCAAGATCGACTTCGGCGGCGATGACGGCGTGATCCTGATCGACGGCGCCAACAGCCTGGTCAGCGATGCCGACAATGCGGCCGACACGACCATCAAGGTCAGCTGGGACGATTTCCAGTCGCTCGCCAACGGCACGCTCGACGGCATGACCGCCTTTATGACCGGCAAGCTCAAGGTCGAAGGCGACATGGGCAACGCCATGCAACTGCAGGGCATCTTCTCGAAGCTGCGCGGCTAGGCATTGGACGGGGAACGCGACCTTTCGCGGCTCCTCGCAGCGCTCGATCCCGAGCTGCACGCCGATCGATACAGCATTTCCGAAGCGTCGAAGCCCACGCTTGGCGACGGCGACTTCGCCATCGTTCGCGAGGCCGAGGGGCTAACCCTGATCCGTCCCGATCCGTCGGGCGAATGGGCACGGATCAGTCTTGGAGTTCACTCAAGCCTGGACGCGGTTGGGCTAACCGCCGCATTGTCATCGCTGCTGGCGGAAGCCGGAATCAGCGCCAATATCGTCGCGGCGCTGCGTCACGATCATATTTTCGTGCAGTGGGACAGGCGCGAGGAAGCGCTTGCGATTCTGCGCGGTTAGTTTGTCGAAACAGGTTTGATTGTCCCGTCGCCCCAGCGGAGGCTGGGGCCCACATAACGGTCATGGATGCCAGCCTTCGCTGGCATGACGTGGAGGGAATGATGCGACCAGCACTTCTCCTGATTCTACTCACTTCGGCCGCGACAGCCCAGTCCGCGCCAACCCTCAATGCAGCATCCGCCCAGGCGATCGTCGCCGGCTGTGCGGCGCACGCTACCGCGAAGAAGCAAAGCCACGCCATCGTCGTGGTCGATAGCGGCGGCCATATCGTCGCGGCGCTTCGGATGGACGGCAATGGAACCGGCATCTTCGATTTCGCCCGGGCCAAGGCCGAAGCCGCTGCGGCGTGGGGGTTCTCGACCGCGCAAATGATCGAAGGTGCGCGGAGTACGCCCGGGTTTGGCGACGCGCCCCATGTCGTCATCGTGCCCGGTGGCGTTCCCCTGTTCAGCGCCGACGGCAAGGCCCGGATCGGCGCGGTCGGCGTGTCGGGCGAGGATCCCGCCGACGACGCTGCCTGCGCCGAAGCGGGGATCGTCGCTGCAAAGCTTCGCAGCAGCCGCGCAAACTAACCCGGCTTGACCCTTGGGAATGCGGACGGCAGAGCCGCAGCCAAGGAGATCGGTCTTGCAGAAAATCTATCCCAATGCCGCGGACGCGCTCGACGGGCTGCTGTTCGACGGCATGACCATCGCGGCGGGCGGGTTCGGCCTGTGCGGAATTCCCGAGCGGCTGATCGATGCTGTCCAGGCCAGCGGGGTCAAGAACCTCACCATCGCTTCCAACAATGCCGGGATCGACAATGAGGGGCTCGGCAAGCTGCTGCGCACGCGCCAGGTCAGGAAGATGATCAGCTCCTACGTCGGCGAGAATAAGGAGTTCGAGCGGCAGTATCTGGCCGGCGAGCTGGAGGTGGAATTCTGCCCGCAGGGAACGCTGGCCGAGCGCATGCGCGCCGGCGGCGCCGGCATCCCCGGATTTTACACGAAGACCGGCGTCGGCACGCAGGTGGCCGAGGGCAAGGAGGTCAAGAATTTCGACGGCGAGGATTATATCCTCGAGCGCGGCATCCGGGCCGACCTAAGCATCATCAAGGGCTGGAAGGCCGACGAGAGCGGCAACCTGATGTTCCGCAAGACTGCCCGCAACTTCAACCAGCCGGCTGCGACCTCGGGCAAGATTTGCGTCGCCGAAGTCGAGGAGATCGTGCCGGTCGGAAGCCTCGATCCTGACTGCATCCATTTGCCGTCGATCTACGTTAAGCGGCTGATACTCGGTGCGCCCTATGACAAGAAGATCGAATTCATGACCACGCGGGAGCGGGCAGCATGATCGCGATTTTCAAACGTTTTCCGTTCGTGTCGAGCGAAGTCGAGACACGTCTGCGCAACGGCCCCTCGACTTCGCTCGGGGCGAACGGGTTTGGGAGTAGCAAGTAGATGGCTTGGGACCGCAACCAGATGGCGGCGAGGGCCGCCAAGGAGCTGAAGGACGGCTATTACGTCAACCTCGGCATCGGCATCCCGACGCTGGTCGCCAACAATATCCCGGCGGGGATGACGGTCACGCTGCAGAGCGAGAACGGAATGCTCGGCATTGGCCCGTTCCCCTATCCGGACGAGGTCGATCCCGACTTGATCAACGCGGGCAAGCAGACCATCAGCGAGCTGCCGAGCTCCAGCTACTTCAGCTCGTCGGACAGCTTCGCGATGATCCGGGGCGGGCACATTGACCTCACCGTGCTGGGCGCAATGGAAGTCAGCGAAGGCGGCGACATCGCCAACTGGATGATCCCCGGAAAGATGATCAAGGGCATGGGCGGTGCGATGGACCTCGTCGCCGGAGTCAAGAAGATCATCGTCGTGATGGAGCATAATTCGAAGGCCGGCGATCCCAAGTTCATCCCCGAATGCACGCTGCCGCTGACCGGCAAGAATGTGGTCGACATGATCATCACCGACCTGTGCGTCTTCCATCGGCCCGACCATCAGTCGCCGTTCAAGCTGATCGAGCTGGCCCCGGGCGTCACGGCCGAAGAGGTCCGCTCCAGGACCGCCGCGAACTACGTCGAGTGAAAAGGGTCGCGGTCCTCGCTTTGGTCGCCTTGCTTGGCGCCTGCTCTCGGGAGCCGACCGTTATCGATGGGTCCAGCCAGCAAGCGTTCGAAAAGACGACCGAGAAGGCGCGCCGCGACCTGCCGATCAAGGACCGGCTGACCTTCGACGCGGCGCTGCACAATCCGGGCGGCGTCGGCTTTGGCCACCGCGATACCGCCGCCGCTACAAGGCAAGCCTATAATGGCATGACCGCGGTTGACGTCGTCGAGGACGCCCGGGTGCGGGGGATCGAATGAAGGCCCTTCTGTCCCATGAGCCGGGCGGGCCGGACACGCTTCGGCTGACCGAGCTGCCTGACCCGGTGCCGGGACCGGGCGAGCTGCTGGTGAGGGTACGCGCCGCGGCGGTAAATTACCCAGACGTGCTGATCATCGAGGACAAATATCAGTTCAAGCCGCCGCGCCCGTTCGCGCCGGGCGGCGAAATTGCTGGCGAGGTCGAGATGGTCGGCGAGGGAGTCGAGGGCTGGAGCGCCGGCGACCGGCTGATCGCGGTTCCGGGCTGGGGCGGCATGGCCGAAAAGATCGTCATCGCGGCCAAGAGCGCCATTCCGTTGCCGCCGGAGCGCAGCTTCAAGGACGGCGCCGCGCTGTTGCTGACCTACGCCACGTCGATCCACGCGCTCTATGATCGCGGCAAGCTGCAGGCCGGTCAGACGTTGCTGGTGCTCGGGGCGGCTGGGGGCGTCGGGCTCGCCGCGGTCGAACTGGGGAAGGCGAGGGGAGCCCGAGTGATCGCGGCCGTTTCGTCGGAGGAAAAGGCCGCCGCGGCGCGCCAAGCCGGCGCGGACGACGCGATCGTCTACCCCCGCGGACCGTTCGACAAGGACGGGCAGAAGGCGCTGGCCCAGCTGTTCAAAGACGCGGTCGGTCCTGACGGAGCCAATGTCATCTACGATCCTGTCGGCGGCGATTATGCCGAGCCGGCGCTGCGCAGCATCGCCTGGGAGGGCCGCTACCTGGTTGTCGGCTTTCCGGCCGGCATCCCGAAGCTTCCGCTCAACCTCACCCTGCTCAAGAGCTGCGATGTATGCGGCGTCTTCTGGGGCGCCTTCGCCGCGCGCGATCCGAAGGCCAATGCGGCCCATGTCGCCGAGCTGTTCCAGCTATGGGACGAGGGCAAGATCAGGCCCCACGTCAGCGCGACCTATCCGCTGGCACGCGGCGGCGAGGCGATCGCGGCGATGGCCGCTCGCCAGGTAATCGGCAAGCTGGTGGTGACGCCAGATTAGCCTTTGGCGACTAGGGCTTCAGGCAATAGCGATCGCATATCTGGTCGACGACCTTGTTCACCCACTCATCGTTCAGTGGCTGGGACGAGACGTATCGACGGAAGTACATCGGGCCGGCGGCCATGGCGAAAACCTCATCGAGATTGACGTCGGCCGGCAGCTCGCCGCGCTCGATCGCCGCCTCGAACATCGGCGCCAGCTGCTTTTGCCGGTTCGTCCAAAAACGTTGGGACTGCCCCGGCGCAACGCCGGATTGAAGTGCTCCCGCCACTTCCATCAGCGATGGGCCGACCGGGCTGTTAAGCACCGTGACCAGGTTGAGCAGGGTCTCCGTGAGATCGGCTCGAAACGACCCGGTGTCGACGGCCGGCGTTTGGCGGTCCGCCAGGTCGATCAGGGCATCTACTATCGTCGGCCAGCGATCGGGATTGCGCCGGTAAAGGGTCGAACGCTCGACGCCGGCGCGCGCTGCCACATTCTGGAAAGTGCAGGCCTCAAGCCCGCCCTCTGCGAGCAGTTCGATCAACGCCTCGTTGATCCGCCGGGTGACGTCCGCGGTGCGGCCGCCGGGCCGGCGCTGGCGTACCGCATCGTCCAAAGTTGAAGCTTGATTCAATGTTGACTCCCCGACACCCCATAGCTAAATGCAACACTTTGTTGCTTTAAATCAACCCTCAAAATAGATAATGCCAAGCCGCCTCGTCGGGGGACGCGGGCGGCGGAGACCTTGATGCGACTCGACCTCCCTCCACGCGTCCTCATTACCGGTGCGGGGACCGGTATTGGCCGGGCCTGCGCCGAAGCGCTCAGCGCCCGCGGCGCCAGGCTGATCCTGTGTGACGACGACGCTTCCTCGCTGCGGCAGGCAACCGAAGAGCTGGGCGCCGTCGGCCGCTATTGCGACGCCGCGTCAGAAGCCAGTGTCGCGGTTTTCGCGGCCGACATTATTGAATCCTTCCAGTCGCTTGACCTGCTGATCAATGCCGCGGGCGGCGGATATGAGCGCACGCTCGGCATGTACCGCGTCTCGCGGGCACTGCTTCCGGCGCTGCGGCGCGGCCCGCATTTCAAGCTGCTGCTCAACATCCCGCCGGAAGAAGAGCCCAATGTGGCGATCTTCCCTTATGCGAGTTCGGGGCAGGCTTTCCAGCGCCTGTCAGCGGCCCTCGCCGCGGAAACCAAGGGCACTGGCGTCAGCGTACTGATCGGTGACCCTGTCAGCGGGCTGTCGCAAGTTGTCCCCGATCCCGACGCCGGGCCCCGTGCGGCCGCCTATCGACTGCCCGCGCAGCGGCATGACAGGTCCCTGGAGCTGAAGGTCGCCGACTTGCTGGGGCCAGGCAGATGGGGCCAGCGCAAGGCGGGCTGAACCATGCTGGACGAGCGCCGACGCAAACACTATCTGCGGGGCCGAGCCAGACAGGAACATCCATGACCCAGTTCGACGACCGTGAGCGTGCCTTTGAAGCCAAATTTGCGCGGGACGAAGAGATGCAGTTCCGCATCGTCGCAAGTCGCAACCGTTTGCTCGGCGAATGGGCCGCCCGGCTGATGGGCCTGTCGGAAGTCGAAACAGAGTCATACGCCAAGGATGTCGTTCGCGCCGACTTCGAGGAAGCCGGCGACGAGGATGTCATCCGCAAGGTGCTTGGCGACCTGACCTCCGCGGGGGTCGATGCAGACGAAGGCCGGATCCGCGATGCGCTCGGTCACAAGCTGGTCGAGGCCCGTCGGCAGGTCATCGAACAGACCAATTTGTAGGGGCTGATGCCATGCCAATGGCGGCCAATGACATCGAGACGCTGATCCGAGCTGCGCTCCCCGACGCGGAAATCGAAATCCGCGACCTGGCGGGCGACGGCGACCATTATGCCGCGCGGGTAGTGTCGGCCTGCTTCGCGGGCTTGAACCGCGTCAAACAACACCAACTTGTGTACCGGGCACTCGGCTCCCGCATGGGCGGAGAGCTCCATGCGCTGCAGCTCGAGACCGCGCTGCCCGACGGAGAAGAACAATGAACGAAGCGAAGGGTCGGATCGACGCGCTGGTGAAGGCCAATGACGTCGTCCTGTTCATGAAGGGCAGCGTGCTGTTCCCCCAGTGCGGATTTTCAAGCCGGGCGGTGGCGATCCTCGACCATCTGGGCGTGCCGTTCGAAACGGTCGACGTGCTCCAGGACCAGGAAATCCGCGCCGGAATCAAGGAATATTCCGACTGGCCGACTATCCCCCAGCTTTATGTGAAGGGTGAATTCGTCGGCGGATCCGACATCATGATGGAAATGTTCGAGAGCGGTGAGCTTCAGCAGCTGGTCAGCGCCGAAGCATAAGGACCCTAAAAACTCGGCTCCCCCCTCCACAGGGGTGAAGAAAGGGGAGCCGCCCCCGAGTCTCGTTGAAACTAAAAGGGGACGGCGAACGCGGGACCAGAAAACCGCTGTTGCCGTCCCCTTTGTGTTGGCGTGGAACCAAGTGGACGCCTTACCTTTTGCAACCGCCGTGCCAAATCACGCGAATGGCGGATTTCTAAGAAAAAATACGTTCTCCGATCGTCGCGAATGCAGCGAGGCGTAAAGAATTCCGACGCCAGGACCGCTGTTCGTCCATTCGTCGAATTGCTCTGTTTACAACTGTAATCGGATCGCTTACGCATGTAGTCGAAAGGGGCAGAGTCGGATGGATCTCAGGATCAGTGAAGCCGAGCTGGAAGTGATGGAGGCGCTCTGGAGCGCAGGCCATCCGTTGACCGCCGCCGAGGCCGCCGACCGGATCGGCGCCGAACGCGGTTGGACCCTGGCCACCGTCAAGACCATGTTGTCCCGATTGGCGGCCAAGGGCGCGGTCAAGCATCGCGAGGACGGCCGCCGCTTCCTATATTCGCCGACGATCAAGCGCGAAGCCTATGTCGGCCATGAATCGGTGCGGTTCGTCGAACGGTTGTTCGGTGGTCGCATATCTCCGCTGGTCGCGCGCCTCGCCGAAGAGGATGCGCTGGACGATGAGGACATCGCCGCCATCGAGGCGCTATTGAAGGAGCTCAAGTCGTGATCGACTGGCTGCTTGGCACGCTGATCGCCACTACCGCGCTGATCTTCCTCGTCCTGCTCATCAGGGAGCCGGTCCGGCGCCAGTTCGGCGCCCGGGTAGCTTATGGCTTGTGGCTGATCCCGGCGGCGCGCCTGCTGATGCCGACGCTGACGCAGACCGTCGAGCGCACGGTCCCGGAGGCGACACCGATCCAGCCATTCGTCCCGATCATGATGTCCGAACCCAAATTGCTGGCCTCGGTCGCCCCGCCCGAACCGTCTCTCCTGGAACAGGTCGGCGGGATGCAGACGGTTCTGCTGGTGCTGTGGCTGGGTATCGGGCTCGGCCTGTTCATCGCCCGAATGGCGGCATTCCACCGCGAGCGGGCGGCCATCTTGCGTGACGCTTCGGAATTGGGCCGGATTGGATCGATCCGCATTGTCCGATCGCCCGATGTCAAAGGCCCGCTGGCGTTTGGCGTGCTCGACCGGGTGATCGCTGTCCCCGCCGATTTCGAGCGGCTTTATGACGAGCGGGAGCGCGGCCTCGCGCTGGAGCATGAACTCGCCCACCACCGCTCCGGCGACCTTGTCGCCAACCTTATCGCCTTTGTCCTGCTCTGCCTCCAGTGGTTCAATCCACTCGCCTGGGTCGCCCACGCCGCTTTTCGCTTCGATCAGGAAGCGGCGTGCGATGCCCGGGTGCTGGACAAGGCCAAGGCCGACGATCGCGCCGACTATGGTCGGACGATCGCCAAGGCCGCTTCGGGGAGGGCGCTGCTATTCGCCAGCGCTCTCGATCGACGCAACACCCTTCACAGGAGGCTGAAGTCCATGCTTACCAATCCAACCGCGGGCCGGCGATTTGCCGGGCGGCTGACGGTAATCGCCGCCGTGGCGGTTGCCCTGCCGCTGACCGCTACGCGGGCGATCGAATATGTCGACAAGGTCGTGCCGGCGGAACCCGCTCCGGTAGCGCAGGTTGCGCAGGTCGCGCCCGCCGCTGTCCCGGCGCCGGTTGCTCCGGTTGCTCCGGTCGCGCCCCTAGCGACGGTCGCGCCGGCACCCACCGTCGCGGATTCTGGCGACGGTAGCTATCGGCACAAGGATCTCTCGTTCGAGCGCGACGGGACGATTTCCATCGACGGCAAGTCCAAGCGCTGGAACGAACTCACCGCCGCCGAGAAGGCCAGGTGCCGTGAGGCGATCGCCCAGGCCAAGCGCGAATTGGCCCGTGCCCGTGTCGAGGTCGACCAAGAGCAGATCCAGCGGGACGTTCGCGAGGCGCTCGAAGAAGCCAAGTTCGACCAGGAAGACCTGCGCCGCGACCTCGCCGAAGCGCGCCGGGAGATCGAACAGGCGGTTCGGGAAGTCGACCGCAACGCCAGGCATATCCGTCGGTCGGGGCAGGATCCCGAACAGATCAAGGCGACCATCCGGGAATCGCTGAAATCGGTCGAAGCGATCGATATCGACCAGATCCGCCGCCAGGCGCTGGCGTCAGTCGATCAGCGCGCGATCGCGACAAGCGTCGCTTCCGCCCAGGCCTCCATCGCCAAGGCCGAGCAAGAAGTAGATCGGATCGAAGACAGCATCGACGAGGGCGACGACGAATAGAGCTCGAAGCGGCGCAAGGCTGGCCTTGCGATCGATGGAGGCGTCGCTCGCTGGGAGGCAGTGAGCGGCGCTTCTAATTCATGTAGGGCTCATCATCGGCACTTAATGGCCTCCTGAGTGTTGGAGAGCCGATGACCCCCCAGGACCGTACCGACCAAAATCTGCTGATTGCCGACCTCACCCAAAGCTGGTCCGACGTCGGCGGGGGCGTGCGCACCTATTTGCGCCACAAGCGCCGCCACATTCTCGACAATACGCCGCACCGGCATTTGCTGATTGTGCCCGGGCCGCGCGATGCCGTGGAAGTTGAGGAAGGCGGGCGGGCCATTACCGCTTATGTCGCGTCGCCCAAGGTGCCGGGCAGCCCGCACTACCGCTTCCTCCTGCGCAACCGCGCCGTCCGATCGGTACTGGCCGATCGGCTGCCCGACCTGATCGAGTGCCAGGATGCCTACAACCTGCCCTGGGCGGCGATTGCCCATGGCCGCCGATATCCAGAAACGGCGCTGGTGGCCGCTTATTGCACCGATTTTCCGACGGTCTATGTCGATCGACCTTTCTCAAAATGGCTAGGCACGGCGATCGGCGCCTGGGCCAGTCGAGTTAGCTATGATTATTGCGGGCGGCTCTACGGCCGGTTCGATGCGGTTTACGCGATGAGCGAGAATGGCGGCGCGGCGAAATTGCGCTCGCTTGGCGTCCCGGAAGTCGACGTGGTCCCGCTCGGCGTCGAACTCGGCCAATTCTCGCCCGCCAAACGTAGTTCCCGGATCCGGCATTCCCTGAACATCGGCGATGAGCAGCCCTTGCTCATCTATGTCGGACGACTGGATTTCGAGAAGCGTGCGCATATCGTCGTCGAGGCATTCCGGCGATTGCCGGCTTCGCTCGGGGCGAAGCTGATGCTGCTCGGTGATGGCCCGCTGAGGGAGCAATTTGTCGGGCTGGGGGACGAGCGGATTTATGCGCCCGGCTATTGCCGCGACCGAGACGACCTCGCCGCCTGGCTGGCCAGCGCCGACATCTATGTTTCGGGCATGGCCGACGAAACCTTCGGCATTTCGGTGATCGAGGCCCAAGCGTCCGGCCTGCCGGTTGTGGGCGTTGCCGCAGGGGCGATGGTCGATCGGGTTCCGCACGGCCTTGGACTGGTGGGAAGGGTCGACGATGCCGAGGTGATGGCCGCCAACATTATGTCGGTCCTGTCCGGCGATCGGCCGGCAATGGCCGAGCGCGCCCGAGAGCACGCCCTGCAGTTCAGCTGGGACGAAAGCATGGAGCGATTGTTCGGCCGGGTCTATCACTCGGCTCTGGCCCGCGCCGCCGATCGGGCCGGGATCGCGCCGCTTCCGCAGGAGGCGGTGCTGGCCGAGGCGGCCTAGCGGGCACGCCCGGATCATGGCACAGGCGCTGAGGTGGATGCGCCTTACGCAAAGTTGGAACCGCTCGAGCCCGGCGTTGCCCGGCTGCTGGCGCATAATCCGTCGCCCTTCACCTATTTCGGTACGCAGACTTATCTGGTCGGGGACGATGAGCTGGTGGTGATCGATCCCGGCCCCGAGCTCGACGAGCATGTCGCGGCGATCGTCGAGGCGGTCGACGGACGAAATGTCGCGGCGATTTCCTGCACCCACACCCATCGCGACCATTCGCCGGCCAGCCGCGCATTGCAGCAGGCGACCGGCGCGCCGATCATCGGCTGCGCACCGCTGGTGCTGGAGAGCATCGGGCCGCGCGCCGACGCCAGCTTCGACAAGCAATATGTTCCGGACCGGGTGCTCGCGGATGGCGAAACGATCGAGTTCGATGGCGGCAAGAAGCTCACCGCCGTCGCTACGCCTGGGCACACCTCCAACCATCTCTGCTTCGCGTTTAATGACGCACTGTTCACCGGCGATCATGTGATGGGCTGGTCGACCACAGTGGTCGTGCCGCCTGACGGCGACATGGCCGCATACATGCGCAGCATGGATCTGCTTCGGCAGCGCGGCGACCGACTCTACTATCCGGCGCACGGCCCGGCGGTGACCAAGCCGGCGCAGCTGGTGCGCGGCATGATCGGCCACCGCATGCAGCGCGAACGGCAGATATTGAAGCTGGTCGGGCAAAGGCCACGCGACATTCCCGACATTGTCGCCCACGCCTATCCCGGGCTCGACCAACGGCTGGTCCCTGCAGCGGGTGGATCGGTCTACGCGCATCTGCTGGACCTTCAGCAGCGCGGACTCGTTGAAGCCGGCGAGGGTGAGACATGGACGAGAATAGCCCAACCGGATTGAACAAGCCTTTGGCGATCGGCGCGGTGATCGTCGCGCTGCTGCTCGGCCTGGTGGTCGGCGGAGCGCTGGACATCGGCAAGAGCCTGTTCGGCAGCAATCCTGAAACCGTCGCTTCGTCGGCGCTGCAATCGATGCGCGCGCAAAACCGGCTTGTGCCGTTCGTCGCCCGCTATGTCTCGGTGGTCAGCAGCCGGCAGGAGCGGCTGGGCGGGCTGGTCAGCGCCGAGCGCACCCTGATCCTGCCCGGCGACGTCCGCTATGAGCTCGACCTGGCGAAGTTGGAACCCGAGGACGTCAAATGGGATGCGGCGACCCGAACGCTGGCCGTGACCCTGCCGGAAATCGAGATAGCCGGCCCGGAAGTCGATCTCGCCGCCGCGCGGGAATATGGGGAGAGCGGCGTGCTGTCGGCGGTGACCGACGCCGACTCCGCGCTCGATCGCAACAACCGCGCCCGCGCGGTCGCCGATTTGCGCAAGCAGGCCGGCACGGCAGTGCCGATGAGGCTGGCGCGCGAGGCTGGGCGCCAGGCGGTCGAGCGCAGCTTCTCGCTGCCGCTCCAGGCCGCCGGTTTCGGCGACGCAAAAGTGGTCGCGCGCTATCCCACGGAGGGCTCGCCGGTGACGGTGCCCCTTGACCACAGCCGCAGCTATAACGAAGTGCTTGATGAAGCCGCGCAGAAACAGCGCTGACGCCTAAGGAACCAGGATCATGACCGCCCAGACAGAGTCGCTGAAGGGCCTCGATCTCCTCGCCGAGATCAAGCGCCTCAAGGAGGAGCGCAACGCGGTCATCCTCGCCCATTATTACCAGAAGCCGCAGATCCAGGACCTCGCCGACTTCGTCGGCGACAGCCTCGACCTGTCGCGGAAGGCGGCGGCGACCGACGCCGAAGTGATCGCCTTTTGCGGCGTACGGTTCATGGCCGAGACGGCGAAGATATTGAGCCCGGAAAAGATCGTGGTCCTGCCGGACATGGATGCCGGCTGCAGCCTCGAGGACAGCTGCCCGCCCGACCAGTTCAAGGCTTTCCGCGAGGCCCATCCGGACCATATCGCGCTGACCTACATCAACTGCTCGGCGGCGGTGAAGGCCTTGAGCGACATCATCGTCACCTCATCGTCTGCCGACGTGATCCTGAAGCAGATCCCCAAGGATCAGAAGATCATCTTCGGACCCGACAGGCATCTCGGCGGCTATCTTGCCCGCAGGACCGGTCGCGACATGCTGTTGTGGCCCGGCATCTGCATCGTGCACCAGGCGTTCAGCGAGACCGAGCTTCTGAAGCTCAAGGCCGAGAATCCCGGCGCTCCGGTCGCCGCGCATCCCGAATGCCCGCCGCACATCATCGACCATAGCGACCATGTCGGTTCGACCAAGTCGATCCTCGACTTCGCCATCCATTCGCCGAGCAAGACGATCCTGGTCGCGACCGAACCGCACATCATCCACCAGATGGAAAAGGCGGCGCCCGACAAGACCTTCATCGGCGTGCCGGGGGGCGACGGAAACTGCAACTGCAACATGTGCCCCTACATGGCACTCAACACGCTGGAGAAGCTGTACGTCGCGCTGCGCGACCTCCGGCCCCGGATCGAGCTCGATGACGAGACCATGGCCAAGGCCCGGGTGCCGTTGGAGCGGATGCTGGAAATGGCCGGCCGCACCGTCGGCCAGGGCGATGTCGGGAGGCCGAAGATCAGCGGCGACTGATTTTCCGCCACTCGTCGAAACCCGCGTTGACGCACTTGCGCCCCGCCGCCACCGTTTTGCGCAAATTTCCGGAGAGGTTCTCACTTGCGCAAGCTTTTCATCGCCGCCGCGACCGCGGTGCTCGCCACCGCTGCCGTCGCCCAAAGCGACGACCCTTATCTCTGGCTTGAGGACATCCAGGGCCTAAAGCCGCTTGAGCAGGTAAAAGTCTGGAACGCCGAGACCGAGGCGGATCTCACCAGGATTTCGGGATTCGAAGACCATCGCCAGCGCGCCCTGGCCATTCTCAACGATCCCAACCAGATCGCGGCACCCGACCAGGTGATGGGCGACCTGGTCGCCAACCATTGGGTCGACGCCGATCACAAGCGGGGGCTGTGGCGCGTATCGCCGCTCAATGCCTATCTTTCCGGCAAGCCGACATGGCGGACGGTGATCGACGTCGACGCTCTCGGCAAGGCCGAGGGCAAGAGCTGGGTATGGCACGGCGCCGATTGCCTGCCGCCCGAATATCAGCGCTGCCTCATCTCTCTCAGCCCCGGCGGCAGCGACGCCGACGTGGTTCGCGAATTCGATCTCGTCTCGGGCACCTTTGTCGAGGGCGGGTTCGTCGTTCCGGAGAGCAAGAATGCGGTGGCCTGGGCCGACCGCGACACGCTGCTCGTGGCGATGGCCGAAGGCGAAGGGACGGCAACCAAGTCCGGCTACGCGCGGATCGTCAAGGAATGGAAGCGCGGCACGCCGTGGAGCGCAGCGACCAAGGTCGCCGAGGTCGACGAGACAGCGATCGGGATCGGCCCGTTCGCGGTGATGGACGGTAACGTCCGCCGCGTCGCGATCAGCCGCAATGTCGGCTTCTATGAATCGCGCGTATCAATGCGTGCGCCCGACGGCCGCTGGGTCGAGCTTCCGATCCCGCAAACCGCCGAATTCAACACGGTGGTTTCGGGCCAGGCGATTGCGACGCTGGTCGAGCCGCTCGGCCAATTTCAGCCCGGATCGGTCGTCGCGTTCGACATACAGCAGATGCTGGCCGGCCAGAGCCCCGCGCCGAAGCTGGTGATGGCGCCAAGCAAGACCCAGGCGATCGAGGAAGTCTCCGCCACCGACAATATCTTGTGGATCAAGGCGCTCGACGATGTTTCCGGCAAACTGTTCGCGCTTCGCCGCCAAGCCGACGGCAGCTGGGCGAGCAAGCCAATGCCGCTGCCCGGGAATAGCACTGTTCACATCGTCGGGACCGCCGACAAGCAGGACATTGCCTTCGCCACCGTCGAAGGGATGTTGACCCCGACGACCCTGATGTCGGTCGACGCGGCCGGCAAGCTTGGCACCGTCCAGGCGCTTCCGGCCCAGTTCGACGCCTCCAACCTCACCGTCGTGCAGCGCTTCGCAGCGTCGAAGGACGGCACCCGTGTCCCCTATTTCCTGGTCCGGAAGAAGGGCGTGACCAAGCCGACCGGCACGCTGATCCATGCCTATGGCGGCTTTCGCAATGCCCAGACGCCGACCTATTTGACCGGCCAGCCCTATCGGTCCGGCCCGCTCGGCCTGTTCTGGGCCGAGAATGGCGGCGCGTTCGTGCTCGCTAACATCCGCGGCGGCGGCGAATATGGTCCCAGATGGTGGCGCGACGCGCTGCGCGAAAAGCGCCAGAACAGCTTCGACGACCTGGAGGCGGTGGCTCGCGACCTGATCCGCACCGGCGTTGCTCGCAAGGACGGGGTAGCCATCTCTGGAAGGTCCAACGGCGGTGTGCTGGTCGGAGCGGCGATGACGCAGCATCCGGCGCTTTATTCCGCGGTGATCTCCGGTTCACCGCTGATCGACATGAAGCGCTATTCTCAACTTCTCGCCGGCGCATCCTGGATCGACGAATATGGCGATCCCGACAAACCGGAGGATTGGGCGTTCATGTCCAAATATTCGCCATATCAGGCGATCAGGCCAGGCGTCCGTTACCCGCCGACATTTTTCTACCTGTCGACCAAGGACGACCGCGTTCATCCGGGACATGCGCGCAAGGCGACGGCGAAGCTCAAGGCCTTCGGCAACCAGGTCTATTACCATGAGTATGTCGAGGGCGGCCATTCGGTTGGCGCCGACCGTGCGGAGGATGCGACCCGGGCCGCGCTGCTGTGGGCCTTCCTCACCAAGGAAATCGGGACGAAGCGCTAGCCGGCCGCCGAAACCGATGGATAAGCGGCAATAATTGCCAGCGCTTCCAGTGTGACCGCATTATTATTGGGAAGGGTCGAACAGCCGATCGCGGTCCGGGCATGCCGCCCGCGCTCCCCCAGCCGCTCGACCAGCAGTTCCGACGCCGCATCGATCACCTTGTGCACCATGGTGAAATCTTCGGTGGCGTTGACCTGGCCCCTCACCAGCAGGATCCGCTGGATCGCACCGTCATCCTGACCGGCGGCCTGGCGCAGCACGGCCAGCAAATTCTCCGCGGCGCGCCTGGCTGCCTCGCACCCTTGTTCGAAGCTCAGCTCCCGCCCGACCTTGCCGGCGATCGTCTCGCCAGCGCGCGCCGGGCTGATCCCCGATACTGCGACCAGTTCGCCATGTCGGACATAGGACTCATATAATCCAATAGGCGCCGGCGGCTGGGCCAAGTCAGCGAGCCTCGACGTCGATGGTGCGGGTGTCGGGGTGATGCTTGTCGAGGTGGCGCTTGATCATCCTGACGTTGCGCGTGTTCGACCGGAAGAAAAAGTCGGGGATTGCGCCGATCCAGGGGATGGCGCCGAGCAGCATGTCGAACCCGATGTTTCCTGCCATCCGTGCGATCTGCCACTTCGACATGCCGAGGTTGCGCGCTTCCCAGGCGATATAGCTGCCCAACGCGGCGGCCGAGATGGTGCCGACGCCCGGAATGATGTCGAGAATAACGTCGAGGCCGACAGGCTTGTTGATGCCCGGGATGACGAACATCCGCTCGAGCAGCTTCTCCATGCCCTCGATCCGTTGCCTGACGGATCGCGGATCGGTCCCGAACGACAGCTCGCGGCGCATTTTCGGAGTTGGCGGATCGATGATTTCCGTCATGCTATCCTACATAGGCATCGCCGCACGCGCTGGAAATGGCCGGGGCCGGCGATGGTTTACCCCATCGTAATCAGCGCCTGATACCTCCGTTGGGTTCCAGGGAGCTGTCGATGTTTCCAACGTTGCGTTACTGGCTGGTGGCCGCGCAGGCGGCGTTCGTGCTGTCGCTGGCGGCGATCAGCGCGCGGCCGATTCCGTTCGAATATTCGCGGCCGATGGGCGCGGCGCTGATGATCTGGTCGGCCGGCTTCCTGTTCCTGCTGGTGCGGACGGCGATGTTCGAAACCCGGGCCGACCGCCCCGTCACTTCCTTCGTGCTTGGCATCAAGGGAGAGGCGGGTACGCTGTGGAAGGCTTTCACCTATGCCTTGCTGCTGGGGCTGGCGATGGCGCTTCACGGCTGGGCCAAGACGATGATACCGCATGTCGGCGGTTACTGGGCCGACCCGATGCTGGCCGACCTCGATTACCGGCTGTTCGGCCAGGATCCCTGGCACCTGTTCAGGTTCGATGGCCTCGGCCCGCTATTCTCCAAAATCTATGTCAGCTGGTTCCCGGTGACGTTTGGCACGATGGGCCTATTGGCGTTCAGCAAGCGCGATCATAGCGTATTGCTGACCTCTTTCCTGGCTATCCTGATCATTATCGGCACGATGGGCCAATATGTCCTGCCTTCGGCCGGGCCGATTTTTTACGAGCGGTTGGGACTTGGAGCCCGGTTCGACGAGCTGATCGTCACCACCGACCCCAGCGTCAACTTCCTCGCCGACTATCTGTGGCGAAACTTCGAATCCGGCGGTGCCAACCTCGGCACCGGGATCAGCGCAATGCCGTCGATGCACGTCACCATGGCCGTGTGGACCGCCTTTGCCGCTCGAGCCATCTGGCGGCCATTGGTCGTACCCGCGGTGCTCTACGCGTTGATCATTTACATCACGTCGGTCGCATCGGGCTGGCATTACGCAACTGACGGGCTTGTCGGCGCTGCCCTGGCCACAATAACCTGCCTGTGGCTGTCGAGAAGGGCGCAACAGGCACCCAAGTCCGGGTTGGCCGCGGAACCGGCAGCGGCCGGGGCCCTGGCCTAATTCGGCCGCCTATCGGCCATCACTGAAACGCTCGTTGGCAAGACCGACCAATGTGTGGCGGGCGAACTGGTTCTCGGCAAATCCGGGCGCCCGCCCGGAAACCAGCGACCAACGGATGGGCGCGGCAATCGGAATGAATAATTGCTCGCGGTCCATTTGCTCGGCGGCCTCGAGGAAGAGGGCGGCCCGCTGCTCAGCGAAGAGCGTGGAGCGGGCCTGCGCCAACAGCGCCTCACTCTCCTCGACGCAGATCGGGGCAATGCCGCAGCGGAACCGGCGCAGGAACCAGGCGGGAGAGGCCGAAGGCGCCACCTCGTCTATCCATACCAGGTCTGCCGAAGCCTCACTTGGAGCGCGTTCGACCTTGATTCCGATTGGCGCCCAATCATAGGCGAGGCGGGCCAGCAGATATTTCCCGCCCGGGCCATTGGGCAGGGCGATCCGCAGTGTTGGCCGTTCGGTACTGCCGAACAGCCGCCTGGCTTCGCTGACCAATGCCGTGCGGCGTTCCGTGGCCGGCTGATCAAGCCAGCTGGGCTGGGCCGGACTTCCAATTCCTTCCAGCCCGGCCTGAAGCAGGGTGGCACGCGGAACCAAACCGCCTACTCGAAGCCCGCCAACCAGCCCGGCGCGATCGAGCGCCCTGCTGAGCAGTCGGCGAACCTCGACCTCCTGAAGCGCGTCGTTGCGTTTGGTCGGCATCAGCCCGAACAGGCCGGCGACGGGGTCGAAGCGCAGCGCTCCTCGTGGCATTTTCTGGGCCAGGGCGGTCGGCAAATCGTCGACCGTACCGCCGACGACCAGGTCGAGCTTGCCGTCGGCGAAAGCCGCGGCGAGCGCCTTGGCGTTGCCGCCGCTGATGCGGACCCGTTCGACCGGATCCTCGGCATCCGGGATGCGGATGCGATGCGCCAACAGCAAGGCGCCCTTGGCTTCCTCGTCGGCGGGGAAGGCGGCCGCATCTTCCGGTGCGGGAATAAGGAAGGGACCGGTACCGACGCTGGCGCGCACCAGCCCGAACTCGGGTTGGGCAAGCAGTTGCAGCAGGTTCGGTCGCGGAGCCAGCAACCGGATCTCGATCACCCGGTCGGTCATCGCCACGATCTCGCCGACTGCGCCCAGCGTATCCTTGAGCGGATTGGTGCTTGACGGGCGAAGCTGCCGGCTCAGGATGCGGGCGACGTCGTCGGCGCGGATCTTGCGGCCATCGGGCCATTCGCCGGTCTGCAGCCTGAAGATGTAGCTCAGGCCGTCGTCGCTGACGTTCCATCGTTCGGCCAGTCCGGGGACGACCTGGCCGCGCTCGTCGAACCGCACCAGCCCCTGGGCCATGGTCTGCCGGACCAGCGCATCGCCAGGTGAGAGCGGCGCGACCACGGTCTCGACCAGCTTCGGCATCGGACCGATCGCCGCGACTCGCGCAACGCCCTCGCTTTGCTTGCCGCAATTCGATAGCAGCAGCCCTGCTGCGGCCAGCGCGGCAAGCAGTGCTCGTTTGGGCGTCAGGCCAGCCATCGGAACGGGTTTAGCTCACATGTGGAGTTCATCAACCACTGGATATTGGCATTGGGCTGTATTACCTGTCTAAGGCAGTACGACCGGCGTTGACGGGCCGGAAGGGGAGAGATGGCCGAAAACGACGCCTTCGGGCATGGCATCTGGCAGCGCGGCGGGGCCGATGTGGAGGTTTTGCCCGACCCGTTCGGCCGGGACGCCACCCGGCCGCCGCACTTTCCCGCTGGCGAGCCAAAGCCGTCAAAGCGGCGCTGGCTGCGGTGGGGATTCACGGCGTTCGGCGCGCTTCTGCTGATCACGTTGCTGTGGCTGATCGTCACCGCACCCCTCAGCCGCGCGCTCGAACCGCTCAAGGATCCGGCGATGCTGCTGTTGTCGCAGGAGGGTCGGCCGATCGCCAGGCGCGGCGCGGTGAAGGACGAGCCGGTTGAAGTCGCCAAGCTTGATCCGCTTACGTCGGCCGCGTTCATCGCCATTGAGGATCGCCGGTTTCGCAGTCATTGGGGGATCGATCCGCGCGCCATCGGCCGGGCGATGGTGGCCAATGCGCGGGCGGGCGGAGTTCGCCAGGGCGGCAGCACGCTGACCCAGCAACTGGCCAAGACCAGCTTCCTGTCCGCCGACCGATCGCTGAAGCGCAAGGCGCAGGAAGTGATCATCGCATTCTGGCTGGAAGGATGGCTGACCAAGGATGAAATCCTGTCGCGCTATCTGTCGTCAGTCTATTTCGGCGACGGCGTCTACGGACTGCGTGCCGCCTCCCGCCATTATTTCGATCGGGAGCCGGAGCGGCTGACGCTGGCTCAGTCGGCAATGCTGGCGGGATTGGTGCAGGCTCCATCGCGACTTGCACCTACCCGCAACCTGGCGGCGGCTCAGAAGCGCAGCAGGCTGGTTCTCCAGGAAATGGCGGACAATGGCTACATTAGCCAGGCCCGGGCCAAGGCGACCAAGTCGGCAAGGCCGGTCGGCAGCAACCAGGCGGTTCCGACCGGCACCTATTTCGCGGACTGGGTCGCGCCGCAGGCCGCCCAGGCGTTCGATGCCGATTATGGAGAGGTAAGGGTGCCGACCACGCTCGACGCCGATCTGCAGCGGCTGGCCGTGCAGGCGGTGTCCGGCGCCCGCATCGGCGATGCCCAGGCGGCGCTGGTGGCCATGCGCCCCGATGGCCGGGTAGTCGCGATGGTCGGTGGGCGCGACTACGGCAAGAGCCCGTTCAACCGCGCCACCCAGGCTCGCCGGCAGCCGGGCAGCGCCTTCAAGCTGTTCGTCTATCTCGCCGCATTGCGTGCCGGCTACACGCCGAACAGCATGATCGACGACAGGCCGATCACTGTCGACGGCTGGTCACCGGGCAACAATGACGGTGTCTACCGCGGGCAGATCACGCTCCGCGAGGCCTTTGCCCGCTCGAGCAATGCGGCGACCGTCCGGCTGGCCGAGCAAATCGGGCGGCAGAATGTCATTCGTGCCGCCCGCGACCTTGGCATCGACTCGCCCTTGATCGATCGCCCCAGCCTGTCGCTTGGCACGTCGGGCGTCAGCCTGATCGAACTCACGTCCGCTTACGCGGCCATCGCCGGGGGCCGCTATCCGGTCGAGCCAACCGGGCTTCAGCCAAAGAGCGAGGACGAGGAGGAGGGGCTATCGTCCTTTTTTGCGCGTGGCGGCCAGCTCGACGACCGGCGCGACCGTACGCCGATGCTGGCTTTGCTGTGGGCGGCGGCCAATGAAGGCACCGGACGGCGGGCGGCCCTGTCGACTCCGACATTCGGCAAGACCGGTACGACTCAGAACAATCGCGACGCGCTGTTTATCGGATTTGCCGGCAATCTGGTGGTCGGCGTGTGGGTCGGGCACGATGACGACCGGACACTCGGCAAGATCACCGGTGGAACGGCGCCGGCGGAAATTTGGCGGCGCTTCATGGCTCCGGCGATTTCGATCGACGGTCGCCGCGGACCGCCGCTGCCGGCCGGCTACAGGGTGCCGGAGCGCCAGAGAGACCGTAAGAGCCCGCTGCCCGATGACTGGAGCGAAGGCGGAGACGCGATCCGCCAGATCATTGAAGCGGTCGAGCGTCTGATCGAGGAAAATTGACCTCTGTTAAAAAAAGTTACGGTTAACGTTTGGAAACCGGCGCCTTTAAAGGTTTCTCAACCGTTGCAGTCGTAATCCTTCATGCAACCGACGCGGCTTATCTTGCGGAGGTGGGGAAATGTGGATTCCCGTGTGGAGCCTTGAAGGAGACCAGAGATGGCCAAGTTTCTGAAGCTTATTAAGTCGAAAAAGGGTGCGACCGCGATTGAATACGGCCTGATTGCCGCTCTCATCGCCGTTGCCGCGATTGCCGCTATGGGCAACATTGGTAACCAGCTGGGCAGCACGTTCAACAACGTGTCGTCTGAGCTCGCGACCAGCTAATCGACTTAAGATTAGCCTAAAAGACAGGCGGCGGCGTCGAAAGGCGCCGCCGCTTTTCTTTTGTGCGCAGTACGAAGAAAATCCGGTGGGGAAGTGCCGCCGTTCTAACTCAGCATTGCGCCGACGCTCTCGTCAAAATGGGCGGACATCCATTTCCGGGCGCTGTCGACATCCCTGAGCGCGATAGCCTTGGCCAGCAATCGATGGCGCTCGACGCTGTCGCGCCGCTCTTCGGTCGTCTGGCGGGTGCGCCACGCCTGCGGGATAGCAATCTTCATCAGTGGCACGAAGCTGATCACGATCTGATGGAACAGCTCGTTTCCGCTGGCCTCGGCGATTGCCAGGTGGAAGGCGATATCGGTTTCGGTGGTTTGCTCGTTGGCCTGGTCTTCGGCCTCCAGCTTCTCGGCCAGTTCGACAATGCCGGCAGCCTGGGCAGCCGAAGCATTGGCCGCGGCCAGCATCGCCGTCCTGACCTCGATCGTCCGGCGGACGTCCCACACGTCGATTACCTTGATCTGGGCGGTTGAAATGGCGTGATCGAGCGACTGCGCGATCACCGACCCGTCGAGCGCTCCGACCCGCGGCTTGCGGCCGTTGGCGACGTCGATCAGTTTCAGTGCGGCCAGCGCCTGGAAAGCTTCGCGCATCACGGCGCGGCTAACTCCCAGCCGTTCAGCGAAATAGCCTTCGCCGGGGACGGTGTCGCCGACGCGGAGGTTGGAATCGCGCATGTAGCCGGTGACGGCGTCGATCGCGGTCTGGACCAGCGACTTTGCGGCGGGTGCTTGCGCGTTCATCAGGCGGCCACCGCACAGGCACGGAAATCGCTCGGGCTTCGGCCAAATCGGCGCCCGAACGCGCGGGTGAAACTGGCGTTGTTGAGGTAGCCGTTGCGATAGCCGATCAGGCTGACCGGCAAGTCGGTCGAAATCAGCTGCCGGCTCGCTTCTGCCAGGCGCCGCTCCGACAGCGCCTCGCTCACCGTGCAATGATAGGTTTCGCGAAACCCGCGCGACAATTTGCTGCGGTTGATGCCGCAGCTGCGGGCAATCTGCCCCAGGGTCAGCTTCTCCTGCCATTGATCGTCGATCAGTTGGCGGGCCGCGGCGATCCGCTGCAGATCCCCCTGCGACATGGTCGCGGGACCGCTAGCGGCGGCGAGACGGCCTGCTGCCGCCGCGCTGAGCAATTCGCAAAGCAGTTCGATGCTCTTGGCCAGCTTGTAGGGCGTTCCCGCCGCTTCCGGCTTGGCGCAGTCGCGAATCGCGAGCGCAATCGCACGCATTTCCGAAGGCAGGAAGTAGGACGCGCCATCGGCCAGGTCGAGCGCTCCGCCCAGCAGGCGCTCGCAGGCATCACGGGCAACGATGAAGATCAGGCGGACTTCGTCATCGCCTTCTTCAAGCACGTCGATGGCCGGCTTTTCATGAAACCGGAAGGTGGCCGGGCAGCCGAAGTCGAATTCGAACGCCACCGGCGATGTTGGCCATCGATGACCGGCCATTACCCCCATGCCGACCAGTGTCAGCATCTCCGGCGATACATCGATGGCTTCCATTTGCTCTTCGCCCCTTGAACAGCCTGTTTTCGATGAATCGCCTATAATAGCTATCTGATAGCTTTGTCTAGACCTGTCTGACAGGTCGGCGCTAAGGGCGCTCGTTTCATCGCCAGCCAGAACCCAGCCACGGAGACTATGCCAACCGCAACACCGACGATGGCAAGCGCGGTGGCGAGGTGCTGCTCGCCGCCGAGCAGGCCGCTCACTGCGGTGACCAGGGTCGGGGCGATTCCGAAACCGATCAGCCCGGCTATGGCGATGAACGCACCAATCGAAAGGCCGCGCAGTTCATTGGGGAGCAGCACGGTGAGTGCCACGGAAGTGACCAGCCCGGTGACCGTACCCGCGAGAATCAGCATGAAGATGAGGGCTGCAAAGCTGGTGACGCCGGGCATGATCGGGAACAGCGCCGCCGGGACACCGATGAGCGCCGCGATGACTGCCCCGATCAGCAGGCCGCCCTGCCGCCCGGATTTCTGACCCCAGTCGGCGGCTAGACCGCCGATCACCGCACCGATGACCCCGGTGACCAGGACGATGGCGCCAAGCCAGCTGCCGAAGTCGGCCGGGGCCTGGTGGTAACCGCGCTCAAGCACCGGCGATGCCCAGATTCCAGCGGCCGCATCTGCCATCACCACACTTGTCTGGCCGACGAAAAGCGGGATCAGGAATGCGCGCCGTTCCCACAGTTCGAGAGCCACAGTCTTGAACGGTGCATGCGGGCCCGCTTCGACCTCATGGCGGGATGGCTCGCGCAGGGCCAGCAACGGAAGCAACAGCACGGCGCTGCCGATGCCAAGCGCCCACTGCGCGCTGCGCCAGGCGCTAACCTCGCCGAACCAGTGCGGAGCTTCTGCCCTGCCGAAGAAGCCCAGCAGCCAGCCTGCCAAAGCGAAGCCGGCCGCAACTCCGAAATTCTTGCCCAACGTGCTGATCAGCATTCCTCGGCCGCGCTGATCGGGGAGGCAAAGGTCGGCCGACAGGGAAAGCGCCGCGGTCAGCGCGCCGGTGGTGCCAATCCCGGTCAACATCCGGCCGATGAACAGCACAGTCGCGCCCGGCGCGGCGGCCGTTACAAAACATCCCGCGGTCCAGATTGCTCCCATGATCATGAGCAGGCGCACGCGATTGCCGCGATCGACCCAGACTCCGATCGGGATGGAAAAAAGCACCAGCGGTACCGCGGCACCGCCGCCCTGGATCAGCGCCAGTGCCGTATCCGACAGGCCCATTTCCCGTTTGGCGCTTTCGGCCATGATGCCGAAGCTCTGCATGGCGGTGAATCCGATCGCGATCGCCAGCGCGATGATCAGCAACGCAACAATGGACCGGCCGATTGAAGGCGCCGGTGCGGACGTCACTTCCGGATCGATCGAGGCAGGGGCGAAAGTCATAGCTGGAACACCTTGCCGGGGTTGAGCATGTTGGTCGGGTCGAGCGCTCGCTTGATCGAACGCATCAGGTCGACCGCGTCGCCCAATTCTTCCTCGAGCCACTCCTGCTTGCCGAGACCGATGCCATGTTCCCCGGTGCAGGTGCCGTCCATCGCCAGCGCGCGGCGGACCAGCCGGGCATTGATCGCCTGGACTTCCTCCAGCTCGGCCTTGCTGTCGGGATCGATCGAAAAGACCACGTGGAAATTGCCGTCTCCGACATGGCCGAGAATGGTCGCGGGCACGCTCGATGCCTCGAGCTCGGCCTTGGTCTCGCCAATGCATTCGGCCAGCCGGCTGATCGGCACGCACACGTCAGTCGCCCAGCCGATCGCGCCAGGCCGCATGTTGACCGCGGCATAATAAGCCTCATGGCGCGCCTTCCACAGAGCCGACCGCTCCTCGGTGCGGTTCGCCCAGCGGAACTCGCCGCCACCATTGGCCGAGGCCAGTTCCTTCACCGTTTCGACCTGCTCGGCGACGTAGCGCTCGGAGCCATGGAATTCGAAGAACAGGGTGGTCAGCTCCGGCAGGTCCATCTTCGACCATTTGTTGACCGCGCGGATCTGGGCGTCGTCGAGGATCTCGACCCGGGCCAGCGGAATGCCGAGCTGGATCGACTGCACTACCGTGTCGACGGCGCCGGCGATGGTGTCGAAGCTGCAGGTTGCGGCCGAAATGGCCTCGGGTATCGCGTGCAGCCGCAGCGTCGCCTCGGTGATGATGCCGAGCGTGCCTTCCGAACCAACGAACAGGCGGGTGAGGTCATAGCCGGCCGACGATTTGCGGGCACGGCGGCTGGTCCGAACAACGCGACCATCGGCAGTGACGACGGTAAGTCCCAATACCGCCTCGCGCATCGTCCCGTACCGGACCGCATTGGTTCCGGACGCACGGGTCGACGCCATGCCGCCGATGGTCGCGTTCGCGCCAGGATCAATGGGGAAGAACAGTCCCTGGTCGCGAAGATGTTCATTCAATTGTTCGCGGCGCACGCCGGCTTCGACCACGCAGTCGAAATCCTCGGCATTGACCGCGACGATCCGGGTCATGCGGCTGAGGTCGAGCGAAACTCCGCCCTGAACCGCCAGCGTATTGCCTTCGACCGAGGTGCCCGCGCCGAAGGCGATGATCGGGACGCCGGCTTCACGGCACAGGTTGACCGCCTCGACCACCTCATCGGTGGACTGAGCGAAAACCACCGCGTCGGGCGGCATGGGGGCGAAGTGAGTTTCACTTTTGCCATGCTCCAGCCGGATCGCCTGACCCTGCTGGAAACGGTCCCCGAACCGCTCGCCTAACGCGGTTGCCAGTCCCCCCGGCAGCCCGCTCCCGGCGCCCTGAGTTGCAATGCCCATGACATTAGAACCGCATCCGGGCGCGGACACCGTAACGGCGCTTGTCACCCATGATCCCCAGGTCGGACGCCAGCGGGCCAGGGCCGAATACATTCTCCAGCGTCGTCTTCTCGATGAAGGAGTCGTAATATTTCTTGTTGAGGGCGTTGTTCACGAACGCGCCGACCTCAATGTTGTCGAACGCATAGGTGATCGCGCCATTGAGCAGCACATAGCTTTTCAGCACTGGCGCACGCGTTTCGCTGATCGAGGCGCCGATCCGGCTGCCCTTGGCGACCGCGCCTGCAGTCAAGGTCAACTCGCCGGTGCCGAGCGGCACGACATAATCGCTGTTGATGTTGAACGTCCAATCCGGCTGGAACGGCAAACGCTTCGACGCCAGCACCTTGCCGGTCGTTTCGGTGTAGATGTCGGAATCGGTGATGCGGGCGTGGACGTAGCTGCCGCCTCCGGTCAGGGTCCATGCCTTGGTCGGGTGATAGGCAAATTCGACCTCGGCGCCGTAGCTGGTAACGTCGCCGGTGTTGAGATCGACGGTCACCGCGCTGCCGTTCGTCCCCAGAACGAACTGGTTAAGGCCGATATAGTCCTTGTAATCATTGTAGAAGATCGCGCCGGCCACCGACAATTTGCGATCCGCCGACAGATATTTGCTGCCGATTTCATAGGTCCAGACGCTGTCGCCCTTATAGGTGCGGAAGGGCGCCGTCGGTCCGTTGAATCCGCCGCCGCGGAAGCCCTTCGAGATCGAGGCATAGGTCATCACCTCGTCGTTCCAATGCTTGGTGACCGTCAGCTTGGGCAGCAGTTTGGTCGATTCGATCGAGACTTCGTCGATCTCCGTCAAGGGAACCGGCGACACTTCATCGAGGTCATGCAGGCCGAGCAGGATCGTCGATCCAAGCGCTCCGCCGGCGGTCCGCGTTTCATGATCCAGGCGAAGGCCGAGCGCGACTTCCAGGTCTTCCATCGGCTTCCAGAAGGCGTTGGCGAAGGCTGCGTAGCTGTCGCCCTCACGCGAATCTTCCGTTCCATTTACCTGGGTGATCGGGCCAAAGATCGGGTGAACGACGCGGACCACGCCGAGGCCTTCGCCGTCCAGCGTTTCGTGACTGTAGTAAAACCCGATCAACGTTGAGAATTGGCTCGACCATTCGCTATCGAAGCGGAGCTCGGCCGAAGCCGTCTTCAACTTGTCGCGCGATTCCTGGCGGCCGATGTCGACCGAGTTGAAGTCGATGTCGAGGTCCGGCGTATGGCCGTCGCGCTCGTCATAGGCTCCGATCAACGTGATGTTGGTGTCGGTTCCAGCTTCCACCTCGAGCTTTGCGTTCACACCCTTGTAGTGAAAGAACTGGGTGTTCTTGGCGTTGAGTTCGACCGTCCGCTGATAGTCGGTCGGGCCGTCGATATGGGAGTAAGGGATTTGTCCGCCCTTGACCCATTCATAATAGCCGTTGACCGTCAGCACGACACCTTCGGTCGGCGCGGCGCGCACGGTCGCGGTCAGCGTATCCATGTTGAGCGAATTGGCGTCGGTGTCGAGCAGCGTATTGCGGATGAAGCCGTCCTGCTGGCGGTGCGCCGCCGCGACCTTCACCTGCAGCTTGTCCTCGATAATCGGCCCGCTAACCGAACCATAGGCGTCCCAGGCGTTGTCGGGCCCGGCATAGCTGCCGCCGACCCGGGCGACGAAGCGGTTACTCGGCTGGCGGGTAATGACATTGAGAGCACCGCCCAGCGTGTTTTTGCCGTACAGCGTGCCTTGCGGTCCGCGCAAAACTTCGACGCGGTCGACATCGACCAGCGGATTATTCAGGTAGGACGTGTTCGGCTGATAGACGCCGTCGACGAAGATGCCGACGCCCGGCTGGACCGTGCCAACCAGGGTGGTGCCGACGCCGCGAACGGCAAGGAACACGCGGCCGACGCCGTCGCTGTTGACGTTGAGGCTTGGCGTTAGCTGGGCGACGTCCTTGATCTGGGTCAGGCCGCGCTTTTCGATCGTGTCGCCGGTGACCGCGGTGACCGCGACCGGAACGTCCTGAAGCACTTCCGAGCGCTTACGGGCAGTAACGACGATCGCCTGGTCGCCCTCGGGCGCGTCGGTGGTTGCAGTGGTGTCCGCCGCCTCAGCCCGCTGCTGCTCGGCAGGGGCCGGCGTTTCCTGCGCGAAGGCAGTGGTGCTGCCGAGCGCGATGACGCTGGCCGAAAGCAACATATGAACGGTGCGGTGCATGTGCATCCCCTTATTATCCTGAGCTTCGCAGGCTTGGCGCCTATCTAATTTGCGAAGCTGTCTGATAGGTCAAATGGGACCTATCTGAAAGGTATAAGGGTGTGCAGATCGGCAATTTGGGTTTGCCGATCAGCGATCTCACCAGCAGCTGTAGCCACCATCGACGAGCACGATGCTGCCGGTCATCAGGCTCGCTGCCTCGGACGCCAGGAACAGGGCGACGGTGGCCACTTCCGCCGGCTCACCGAGGCGGCCCATCGGAGTCCCGTCGATCCAGCGACGGTACATTTCGCCTTCCTTGTCGGCGAAAGCATTGAGCGGGGTCGCGATATAGGTCGGGGCGACGGCGTTGACCCGCACCCCGCGGCTAGCCCATTCCGCGGCCAGCGACCTGGTCAACTGATGAACCGCGGCCTTGGAGGCGTTGTAATAGCTTTGCGGCTGCGGCCGGTTGACGATGAAGCCGCTCATCGAGCCGATATTGACGATCGCGCCGCTGCCGGCGGCGAGCATATGCTTGCCGAAAGCGCGGGCGCACCAGAAGGTGCCGTTCAAATTGACATCGAGGACATTGAGCCAATGTTCGTCGGCGACATCCTCGGCGGCGGTTTCGCTGCGAGCGATGCCGGCGTTGTTGACGAGCACGTCGATCCTGCCATGCCGCCGCACCACATCATCGGCGAGGCGCGTCACCTCGCCGGAATGAGTCACGTCCAGCAGCTCGGCTTCGACGACATATCCCTTGCCGGCGAGGTCACCGACCGCGTGGTCGAGGGCGACCGGGTCGCGATCCGCAATAATCGTCTCGGCGCCTGCCTCGGCCAGCGCTTCGGCAATCGCCAGGCCGATCCCCTGGGCACCGCCGGTAACGAGCGCGATGCGGCCGTCGAGCCGGAATTTCTCGAGATACATGGCGGCTTTCCTAAGGAATCAGCGCGGCGGCCGGCATCACCGGCTCATGGATCGTCTCGTCCGAGCCCAGCAGGTGCACGTTGCGATTCCGGGCATCGAATTCCGGCCAGGGCAGCGATCCGTCAGTGGCGAAATCGACCCACAGTTGGTGAATTCGGTCGGCCAAAGCTTCCGGCGGATCCTCGCCGGCGATGCCGTGCGGCCCCTTCGCGACGTCGAGCGTCTTGAACACGAACGGCAGTTCCATCCCGTGGCAGGCCCCCAACTCGCCTCCGCAAGCCGGCGAGCGCCAGTCAAACTCGTAGAAATGGGTGCGGCCCCGATGCGCTTCGGCGAAACTGCGCGCCGGCCAGCGGAACACCATGTCGGTCATCGCATCGGTCATCGCATGCCCGGCCTTCTTCTCACCGAGGCCATAGCTCTTGAGCGCCGTCCGGGCATCGGGATGCGATTTGCCGACCAGCCATTTGGCAAGGAAGCTGGGAATCCTGGTCCGGACCTTGGTCGGGACGAAATAGAGGTTCATTTCCTCGCTGTTGGTGCCGATCAGCAAGTCGATGTCCTTGCCGACGCCCTTGTTCAGCAAGTCGACCGGCTTTTCCGGAAGTACGTCATCGCCATAGACCGGGACGAAGCGGCTGATCCCGAATACCGGCTCATGTCCTTCCTCGTCGCGCAGATCGATCCCTGGAAACGGCTTTGACACCTTCTCCATCGCCGCCCATCCGCGCTCAGGGCTGATGGTTCGAAAGCCGTCGGCGGTCGGCTCTATCTTGAGAATCCTGGCCAGCTTGCGGACCAGTCGCTGGGCAATTTGGATATTGCGGACCATCCGGCCATGGCCGCTCCCGACGATCGCTCGCCGGAACAGCCCTTCGGCCAGCGGGGAAGCGACCAGGTTCGCGATCGCCATGGCTCCGGCGGACTCGCCGAAGACCGTCACATTGGCTGGATCGCCGCCAAATTGGGCGATGTTGTCCTGCACCCATTTCAGCGCCGCCAACATGTCGCGCAGGCCGAGGTTGGTTGGAATGCCCGGAATCGGCAGAAAGCCGTCGATCCCCAGTCGATAGTTGATCGCCACGCACACCACGCCCGATCGGGCGAAAGATGTGCCATCGCTGATTGGAGCATCCTTGCTTCCGACCACGAAGCCGCCGCCATGGATCCAGACCATGACCGGCCGATCAGAGGCATCCTGGGGCGCCCAAATATTGAGAGCCAGGAAATCCTCGCCGCGCTCAAGCCCGTCGCCGATCAGAGGGACAATGTCGATCTCCGGAAAGGCCCTGAGTTTCTGGTAGGAACTGGGCCCAGGCCGGGTCGCATCGCGCACACCTTCCCACGGTTCAACCGGCTGAGGCTCGCGGAAGCGATTTTCGCCTGACGGCGGTGCTGCATAGGGTATGCCGAGTAACCGGCAGATGCCGTCGCGGCAAAAGCCCTGTACCCAGCCTGCCGCGGTGCGGCGGACATGATGCGGGGCGGGATCGAGGTTGGCTGGCGCGCTCATGCGCGGCTTATAACGGCCCGGCCGGCCGAACCGAGCCATTCGGCTGTGCCGAGCGGATCAATTGTTTTGCAGTGGGCGCGCCAATGCGGCGCTGCTTCGGGCAGCGCCCGTGCCTATCGTCTTGGAAATGGTGGAGCCGAGGGGGATCGAACCCCTGACCTCTGCAATGCCATTGCAGCGCTCTCCCAGCTGAGCTACGGCCCCGTCCGTTTTCCCGCCAAGGCATGCTCGACGGGTCTGGTGGACGCGCCCTTTAGGGGATCGATTCCCGTCTGCCAACGGGAAATTCACACCCCCAGGGCGCTTATTCGATCAGCTTTCCTCGTCTTCGTCGCCCGTCGCGACGCCCAGGTCGTCCTCGCCGGTCTGCAGGTCGACTTCGTCGTCGGCGCTGGGCTCTTCATCCTCGTCTGGCACCAGCTCTTCAGCGGCCAGATCCTCGTCGGCTTCCTTTGCCTTGTCGGGCTGGGCGACCTCGAACGGCAGCGGCTGCTTCGACTTCAGCACCGGCTCGGGCAGCCAGGCATTGCCGCAGTTGATGCAGGTGACCGGGTCTTCTTTGCCCAGGTCGTAGAAGCGGGTCGAGCATTTGGGGCAAGTGCGCTTGGTGCCCCATTCGGGATTGACCATTGGGTCATCACTCCATTCATGTTCGTTGGCGTGTGTAGGTGGCGGTCGCCGCAAAGGGGCGGCCGTCGATCGGCGGGCGCCTTGCCATAGCGCAATGCCCCTGTCAAAGCGCCGCTTCCATGAGCTCTTCCGCCAGCCCCATCGTCATCGCCGTCGACGGCCCCGCGGCCAGCGGCAAGGGCACCATCGCCCGCGCGCTCGCCAGGCATTTCGGCTTGCCGCACATGGATACCGGCATGCTCTATCGTGCGGTGGCCCTGTCCATGTTCAGGTTCGGCGGCGATCCGGGCAACGAGTTCGAAGCAGTCCGTGCCTGCGAAGGGGTAGCCCAGGTCGATCCGGGCGATCCCGAGCTGCGCAGCGAGGCGGTGAGCGCCATCGCCAGCCGCATCTCGGCCTATCCCGGCGTTCGTTCCGCCCTGCTCGAACGGCAGCGCGGTTTCGCCGCGAGCAGCGACGGCGCGGTTCTCGACGGCCGCGACATCGGGACGGTGATCGCGCCCCACGCCTCGGCCAAGCTGTTCGTCACCGCCTCTCCCGAGGTCCGCGCCCAACGCCGGGTGCGCGAGCTGCTCGAGCGCGGCATGCCGGGTCATTACGAGGATGTGCTGATCGACATTCGCGCCCGCGACGAGCGCGACAGCCATCGTCAGGCCGCGCCACTCAAGCAGGCGAGCGATGCCGATCTGCTCGACACCAGCGACATGGATATTGACGAGGCGATCGCCGCGGCGATCCGGTTGGTCGAGGCGCGGCTAGCCCACGCCTGAGAAATGCACGGTTCGCGTGGCCGGATCGGCCGCGTCCAGCCGCACCTTGAGCTCATTTCCCGCTACCAGCGACTTGTCCTTTAGCCGGGCGATGACCGGCGGCGAGCAAATCTGGATCCGCGCGCCGCGCTGATCGGTGTCGGTCACCACCGCCTCGAATGTTTCGCCCTCGCGGCCCTGAAGCGCCACGGCTTCGGCCAGGTCGACCACCGCCCGGTTTATCTGGCCAGCCAGCCCGTCGGCCCGGGCCATCACCTTCGGCAGTAGCTCGAACGCCGCCGTCGCACGTTCGGGCACCGGCCGGCCGTCGGCGATCGCCAATGCCGTCTCGACCACGAAGCGGTCGGCAAGCCGCCTGAGCGGCGCGGTGGCATGGGCATAGGTCGCCGCGACCGCCGAGTGCCATGGCATCACCCCCTCGCGGTACGGTTCATAGGCCGCGCCCGGACTTGCCCTGCGGATGGCGATCATCAGCGCCGCCTGGTTATGGTCCTCGGGGCTCAGCCGATGCTCAAGTTGCTGCAGCGGCTCTTTCTTGGGCCAGTCGATGCCGAGCGCCTTGGCGGTATGGTGCAGCCTTCTAACTGCCCACTCCATCGGCTCGTCCATTGTCCTGAACAGCCCGGTCCTGGCCTTCAGCATCGCATCCGCCACCGCCAGGTTGGCCGCCAGCGAAAGCGCCGCATTCCTCTGTTCGGCCCAGCTCTGCGGCCGGAAACGCAGGCGATAGCAGCCGTCCTCGGTGACCACTTCCTGTTCCGGGGGTTCGACCCGCGCCCCGCCGCGCGCCACCTCGGCCGCCTCGACCCTGCGCGCAAACTCGCCGAAGCCGGCCGGTAGCTGGTCCTCGGTCGCCGTCTCATAGGCGAGCTTGGCTCGGCTGCGGATCAGGGCCCGCTCGACGCCCTCGAGCCGCGCTACCCCGGCGGTGTCGAGCCGCACCGTGAACACTACCGCCGGCCGCTCTCCGTCGGGCAGCAGGCTGGCCGCATCCTCGCTGAGTGCGGTCGGATAGAGCGAAACCTTGCCGTCGGGCAGATATTGCGACGTGCCGCGCACCCAGGCTTCACCGTCCATCGCGCCGCCGTCAGGCACGAACCAGCCGACGTCGGCGATCGCATAATGCAGCAGCAAGTCGCTTCCCGCCGCCTCGATCGCGAAGGCCTGGTCAAGGTCGCGCGATGCCGCCGGGTCTAACGTCACGAAGGGCAGGGAAGTGCGGTCGATATGCTGGTCGGGCGTTCGCCTCGCCACCACTTCGGCCTCGGCCGTCACTGCTGGCGGAAAGCCCGTCGACAGCTGGAACTGGGTCCAGATCGCCTCCAGCCCGTCTTTCAGTACGCATTGCGGGTCGACGACGGTGCGCAATTATGCAGCCATTGCCGTCTGCGCGCGGTGGCTCATCATAGCCAGCCGACTTTTCGGAACTGCCGATAGAGCAACCCGCACGACACCGCGATCAGCGCCAGGATGACATAATAGCCGTACCAAACCTGCGTCTCCGGCATGTTGGAGAAGTTCATGCCGTAAATGCCGGCGATCGCGGTCGGCACCGCCAATATCGCCGCCCAGGCCGCCAGCTGCCGCGTGATGGTGCCCTGCCGCTGCTGCTCCAGCAGCGTCGACAGCTCGAACACGGATGTTAGCACGTCGCGCAGGCCATCTACCCGGATCTGAACCCGCCGGATGTGGTCCTGGACGTCGCGGAAATAGTGCCGCGCCTCGGTGTCGATGCACGGCAGTTCGCCGCGCGCCAGTTTCTGCGCAACCTCGCCCATCGGACCCAATACGCGCTGGAAGCGGATCAGCTCCCGCCGGACGGTAAAGATGCGATTGATCTCCGACCGGTTGAGGAAACTGTCGATGGCCTTGGCCTCCATCTCCAGCACTTCCTCTTCAAGGTCCTCGATCAGCGGCAGATAGCCGTCGATGATGTAGTCGAGGATGGCGTGCAGCAGGTAATCGACGCCGTGAGCCAGCAGACGCGGCGATTTCTCAAGCTGCTCGCGAAGCGCGGTGTGGGCCCGCTTGGATCCGTGGCGGACGCTGATGATATGGCTGCGGCCGATGAAGATTGCGGTCTCGCCATAATCGATATGATCGCCGTCGGTGAGCTGCGCCGTGCGCGCAACGACGAACAGCTGGTCGTCATAGATGTCGATTTTCGGCAGCTGGCCGCCCTTGAGCGCATCCTCGACCGCCAGCGGGTGGAGGTCGTAGCAGTCGGCCAGCTTGTGCATTTCCTCTTCGGTCGGGTCGGCCAGGCCGATCCACACGAACTCGTCTTTCGTCGCCGCGCAGTCGACGTTCTCGTCGATCGTCACCGGCCGAACCCGGTGCCCGTCCCGATAGAGATATGCGGCGACGACTGGCATTGGCCTTGAGCCTCCGAGCGCAGGGTAGCGCATGCCATGGCATGCGCAAGCTGCGCGTAGAGAAGGCGCAAGCCGGCCAGCGGCCCGCGCAGCGGAGCCGACTGACGGCGCGGATTCACTCCGCGCCGGCGAGGCCCGTCACGGGAGTAAATCCCGTGACGTCGGTCACGCCTCGCTTCGCGACTTATGCCGCTCGCTCGCATGCCGGCCGGGGCTCGGCATGTCTTCGCGCTAGCTCCCGAATGCTTCACATTCGCTCGCTTGCTCTCGCTGCCTCACTCCCTTGCCCTCTTACACCCCTTCCGCTAAGGGGCGCCCCATCCAGCGGGAGGTGAGTTTCCCCTTCTGGATGCCCGCTAAAGTCAGCGAGCTTGCAGGCAAGGCGATAAGCCGGGGCCTCATGCTTGCATTTCGGACGGCGGCATCCGGCAAGGTTCATCGCCCAAGGATATCGCGCCAGCATGGGGTTGGCGGGATGGATCAAAGGGTTTCCAGGTCCGCCATATGGTAGCCCGGCCAAAGTGGCCGGCGGCGGCATGAAAGTCCGAAGTTCGAAAGTTATTATTGCATGGCCACTACGGCATTTCCGAGCCGCGACGATTTCGCGGCACTCCTCAATGAATCACTTGGCGGCGAAAACGAGACCTTCGAAGGCAAGGTCGTCAAGGGCATCGTCACCGCCATCGAGAATGATCTCGCGGTCATCGACGTTGGGCTGAAGAGCGAGGGCCGCGTTGCGCTCCGCGAATTCGCCGCGCCGGGCCAGAAGGCCGAGATCGCCGTCGGCGACGAAGTCGAAGTGTTCGTCGACCGCGTCGAGAACGCTCAGGGCGAAGCGATGCTGAGCCGCGACCGCGCTCGCCGCGAAGCCGCCTGGGACAAGCTGGAGAAGGAATTCGAAAAGGGCGAGCGCGTCGACGGCGTGATCTTCGGCCGGGTCAAGGGCGGCTTCACCGTCGACCTGGGCGGCGCCGTGGCCTTCCTGCCCGGCAGCCAGGTCGACATCCGCCCGGTCCGCGACGTTCAGCCGCTGATGGACCTGCCGCAGCCGTTCCAGATCCTGAAGATGGACCGCCGCCGCGGAAACATCGTCGTGTCGCGCCGCGCGATCCTCGAGGAAACACGCGCCGAGCAGCGTTCGGGCCTGATCCAGACCCTGGCCGAGGGCCAGGTGATCGACGGCGTCGTCAAGAACATCACCGACTATGGCGCCTTCGTCGACCTGGGCGGTATCGACGGCCTGCTGCACGTCACCGACATCAGCTACAAGCGTGTCCAGCACCCGAGCGAGATCATCGCCATCGGCGATACCGTCAAGGTGCAGATCATCCGCATCAACCGCGACACCCAGCGTATTTCGCTCGGCATGAAGCAGCTTGAATCGGATCCGTGGGAAGGCGCCGCCGCCAAATATCCGGTCGATGGCGTGTTCACCGGCCGAGTCACCAACATCACCGAATATGGCGCCTTCGTCGAGCTGGAGCCGGGCATCGAAGGCCTAGTCCACGTCAGCGAAATGAGCTGGACCAAGAAGAACGTCCACCCGGGCAAGATCGTCTCGACCAGCCAGGAAGTCGAAGTGAAGGTGCTGGAAGTCGACGAAGAGAAGCGCCGGATTTCGCTCGGCCTCAAGCAGGCCCAGTCGAACCCCTGGACCGACTTCGCCGACAAGCATCCGGTCGGCTCGACCGTCGAAGGCGAAGTCAAGAATGCGACCGAGTTCGGCCTGTTCATCGGCCTCGACGGCGACGTCGACGGCATGGTCCACATGTCGGACATCGCCTGGGGCGTTTCGGGCGAGGAAGCCCTGGCGCTTCACCGCAAGGGCGAGACCGTCCAGGCGGTGGTGCTCGACGTCGATGTCGAAAAGGAGCGCATCTCGCTCGGCATGAAGCAGCTTGAGCGCGGCGGCGTCGCGGTCGGCGGCGGTGCCTCGAGCGGCGGCGTCAACAAGGGCGAGACGGTCACCGTCTCGGTGCTCGAGGTCCGCGACGGCGGCCTTGAAGTCCAGGTCGGCGATGATGGTGCCACGGGCTTCATCAAGCGCACCGACCTTGGCCGCGACCGCGACGAGCAGCGTCCGGAGCGGTTCCAGATCGGCCAGAAGTTCGACGCCCTGGTGATCGGCTTCGACCGGTCGAAGAAGCCCAACTTCTCTATCAAGGCGCTGCAGATCGCCGAAGAGAAGCAGGCGGTTGCCCAGTACGGCTCGTCCGACAGCGGCGCTTCGCTCGGCGACATCCTCGGCGCTGCTCTGAAGGAAAAGGCTGCGAAGACCGAGCCCAAGGCCGAAAAGGCCGAAGCCAAGCCGAAGAAGGCCAAGGCCGAAGCAGTTGACGCCGCTCCGGAAGCGGAAGCTGTCGAAGCGGATGCCAAGCCGAAGAAGGCCAAGGCCGCCAAGGCCGAAAAGGCCGAGGCTGCTCCAGCTGAAGCCGAAGCCGTTCCGGCCGAGGCCGAAACCGCTGACGCCAGCGAGGCTGACGGCGAGTAAGCAAGCCATTGCCGTAGTGGACTTTTTGTCCCACCGCGGAACGAACAGGAAGGGCGCGGGTGCAGCGATGCATCTGCGCCCTTTTCCTTTCCGCATCGTGCTGATAGGCAATGCGCGAGCGCCGGGGGGCGGCGACACAAACCATTGATTTCAAAGCGGGGCCTCGATGATCCGTTCCGAGCTGGTGCAGAAGCTGTGCAGCGATTTTCCCGACCTCTCGCAGCGCGAGGTCGAAAATGTCGTCGCTGCGCTGTTCGATTCCATTACCGACCAGCTGGCCAAGGGCGGCCGCGTCGAGTTGCGCGGCTTTGGCGCCTTCTCGACCCGCCAGCGCGATGCCCGCACCGGCCGCAATCCGCGCACCGGCGAAGCGGTCGAGGTCGACGCCAAGCGTGTGCCATATTTCAAGCCGGGCAAGGAAATGCGCGAACGGCTGAACTTAAGCGGCGAAGTCGCCGAATAGTTGAACTCCCGCCGGTCCAGCGGCAGGAGATGCAATCCTTGGTAGAGACCTTGATTCACGTTCCGGGCTGGCCCAGCCTGAAACGATCAAGGTTCTGCGGACGTGGCGAAATTGGTAGACGCACGGGACTTAAAATCCCTTGCCCTTCGGGGTGTGCGGGTTCGAGTCCCGCCGTCCGCACCAGCTTTACCCGCAGCCGATCCGGGGGATCGGCGAGGACAAAGCTCCGTAGCCGAGCGGGGCAATCAGGCTGCCGATCCGGGGGACAGGCGCGCGTTGCGATGAGTTCGGGCCTTCCTGCGAAATGACGAATTCGATGTCCGAAGCCAACGATCAGATCGTCACCCTCAAGGCGGCGCAAAAGTCCACCTATCGCGTGGCCGGAGTTCCGGTGATCCTGCGCCGAGCTTTCGCGTCCAAGCCAACCGACGCGCTGGAGCTGATGCGCGCCGCCTATGCCCGCAACTATTTCCGCACGGTCTCGGCAATCGACCGGCGGCGCGCGCTGCGCGCGCTGGTGACCTGGCCCTTCGTTTTCGTCAGTCATCTATGGATTTACGCGCGGCTAAATGGCCGGATCGTCGCCGATCGTTACGGGCGCTCGATACCGGCGCAGGTGGCAGACCAGGTCCGGCTTTATTTGCGCCACGGAATCCTGCCGCGCTGGTATTATATCTTTTCGCTCTACGAGGAGCGGCCGCGGAGACACGCCCGCGATTTTCTGAACCGGTTTGAGACCAAGCTGGCAATTTTCCGGCTGATCAATTGGCCGGGCACCTCCCCGCTCAACGACAAGGCCAAATTTGCCGCCCATTGCCTGGCGAACGGGATCGACTCAGTGCCGTTGATACTTATCGCCCGCGACCGGCAGCTCGATTGGCTTGGCGCGGAAAAGCATCAACTGCCCCCCCGGGACTTGTTCATCAAGCCGCTCAATGCCCGCGGCGGGAAGGGCGCCGAGCGTTGGGACCATGCCGGCGGCGGAGTCTTCACGTCGACCGGCGGGAAAACCGCCAGTTCGGCCGAGCTTGTGGCGCGGCTGCTCGAAGAATCGGAGTCGATCCCTCGCCTCGTTCAACCCCGGATGGTCAATCATCCGGCCATTGCCGACCTTAGCAACGGCGCCCTCAGCACCGCGCGGATCATGACCTGCCTCGATGAAAAGGGTGGGGCGGAGGTGGTCGCGGCCGTCTTTCGGATGGCGATCGGCCGAAATACAGTCGTCGACAATATCCATGCCGGCGGCATCGCCGCCGAAGTCGGCCTCACCGACGGCAAGCTGGGCCCGGCCAGCAATCTCGGCGACGATGTCCGCCTTGGCTGGCTTTCGACCCATCCAGACACCGGTGCTGCGATCGAGGGACGGACGCTACCCCTGTGGCGTGAAGCCTGCCTGTTGGCGGTCAGCGCACATAAGGCCTTTTCCGACCGCACGGTGATCGGCTGGGACATCGCCATCACGGCGGATGGGCCGATGCTGGTCGAGGGAAATAGCGGCCCCGATGTCGACCTGTTGCAGCGTCCGATGCGCCGCGGACTCGGCGCCGGCCGGCTTGGCGAGTTGATCGCCTTCCACCTGGTCAAGCGCGGAATCTCACCGCCGCTTTAAGTTTTGGCCTTAATCCGCCGATACTGTCGCCAATGTGGAGAAAAAATTAAGTAATCCACATTAAATCATTATGTCGTGGGCAGTAATTCGTCACGGCGGTCCGCGTCGCGGGACTGGAGTAAATCGCTCGCCAACGCCAGGCGGGACGTGCTGGTCCTTGCTGTCCTCATTGCCGCCGTCGTCCTTCTGATCTGGAACGGCAGCGAGATTTTCCAACAGCTAAGCTTTGCCCGCAAGGGACTTGAGGCCGACCTCAAGGTCGCGGTGACTGCGCTGACCCTCAATGTCGCGCTGATCCTGTTCGGCTGGCGCCGCTATGTCGACCTGATTCATGAAGCCGAGGCGCGCAAGGAAGGCGAAGCCCGTGCCGCGCTGATCGCCTCGACCGACGGCATGACCGGCCTGCTCAACCGCAAGGGCTTTGCCGACCGCGGCGAGGAGCTTCGCCAGCAGGCGGTCGAGCAGGGCCAGCAGCTGATCATTTTTTCGCTGCAACTCAATCGTTTCAAGGCGATCAACGACCGCCACGGCTACGATGTCGGTGACAAGGCGCTGCGGATGATCGCGGCGTCACTCGAGCAATTGTCGGCCGACAGCCACCTTGTCGCCCGCCTCGCCGGCGATGAGTTCGCGATCGCGCTGGCAGCTCCGGCCGAGAAGGTTTTGGAGGCGGAACAGCATGGTGGGCGGCTGCTCCGCGCCGTCACACGGCCGATGGAAGCCGAAGGCCGGCTGGTCCAGGTCGGCGCCTACGTCGGCATCGCCGCATCCAATCCCGCCGAAGGCCAGATCCCAGACCTGCTCCGGCGCGCCGACATCGCGCTCGACCGGGCAAAGTCGAGCTGCTCGGCGCGGCCCGTATGGTTCGACGAAAGCATGGAGCGCGCCCTGATCGTCCATAGCGAGATCGAGCAGGGCATCCGCTACGGTCTCGACCACGGTCAGTTCATTCCTTATTTCGAGCCGCAGGTCGATCTTCTTACTGGCGAAATCATCGGCTTCGAGGTGCTCGCCCGCTGGAATCATGCGTTGAGCGGCCTGGTCGAGCCGGACCGCTTCATCCCCGTCGCGGAAGAGCATGGCCTGATCGGGCGCCTGTCGGAGCAGGTCATCCTCGCCGCGCTTACCCAGGCTGCGAGCTGGGACCCGTCGATCAAGCTGTCGGTCAACATTTCCCCCACCCAGCTTACCGACAGCTGGCTGGCGCAGCGTATCGTCCGGCTGCTGGCCGAGGCCGGTTTCCCGGCCGAACGACTGGTGGTCGAAATTACCGAAAGCTCGCTGTTCGCCGATCTGGAGCTCGCCCGCGCCATCGTCACCAGCCTCAAGAACCAGGGCATTCGCCTGGCGCTCGACGATTTCGGCACCGGCTTCTCGTCGCTCGCCCATCTGCGCTCACTGCCGTTCGACGTAATCAAGATCGACCGCAGCTTCGTGTCGACCCTGTCGACCGATCCGGAAAGCGCGGCCATCGTCCGTGCCGTCACCACCCTGGCCGAGGCGATACGCGTGCCGGTCACTGTCGAGGGCATCGAAGACGCCGCCACGCATGCCGCCGTCGCCGGTTTCGGCTGCGCGGTCGGGCAGGGCTGGTATTTCGGCAAGCCAATGAGCGGCGATCAGGCCGCTGCGCTGCTGCGTTCACGTCAGGCAACTCCGGCAGACGAACAGCCTGCCGCTCGCCAGGCAGGCTAACCCAGCCATCGCAATCCGACCGCCGTCCCGGCTTGGGACGGACGGATCAATGCGCCCTATCCGGGCATTGATGCCATGGTAAAAATGGCATTAAGTATTTCGGATGCGGATCGAAGAAAGCCTTTCCCGCGAGACTCATGCCCGCCCGTTCGGGCGCAAGGGCATGGCCGTCACCATGCCGGCCGCACCGCGTTCCTCGCTGGTTGACGACATCAAGCTGTTCGCGCTGACTTTCGCCTGCGGTTTTCTGTTTGTCAGCTTATATTTGGCCTAATTGCAGCCGGCGCGGAGTGAATCCGCGCCGTCAGTCGGCTCCGCTATCGCGGGCCGCTGGCCGGCATTCGCGCACTCTGCACGCAATTTTGCCTTGCTCCGCAAAGCTGCAATTGCGCTCGGGCTCTCTGCTCAATCACAGGCCAGATGTAGCTTCCAGCCGAGCCATGCGGCGATTATGCACATCGCCGCGACCAGCAGCAGCTGACCGATCGGCCCGACGCCGAAGCTGCTCAAGGAGAAGGCGACCACCGACCCGCCGACCATCGCCCCGCTGTTGACGATGTTGTTTGCCGCCACCGTCCGCGCCGTCTGCGACTTGTCGACGGTGGTAGTCAGGAAAGCGTAGAGCGGCACGACGAACATGCCGCCAAAGATGGCGACGCCGAGCAGCGCGGCAATCATGAAGCCGGCGCTGGGGTGGAAGATGAAATTGCCCAGCGTCGTCAGTTCCGGGCCATGCTCGCCCCAGTTCGACGCCACCAGGTAGAGCAGCAGTACGAATAGCGCCATCAGGATCACCGACGGCGAGGCGAAGCGGGCCGAGACCTCGCTTTTAAGCAGCCGGTTGATGGCCACCGAGCCGATGGCGATGCCGATCGAGAAGATGGCGATGAACAGGCTTGCGACCTGCTCGTCGGCGCCGAGCACATTCTTCACCAGCGGCGGAAAGATGATGATCAGCACCGCGCCGATCGTCCAGAAGAAGCTGATTGCCAGAATTGCGAGGAACAGCCGGCGGACGTGCATCGTCTCGCTGACCAGGCTGATCGAAGCGCGGACAATGTGCCAGTCAGGTTTTACACGCTCCGCTGCGGGAGGGGCGGGCGGCACTTGCATCCCGGACAGCAGGCCGAGGACGGCGATGGCGATAGTCGCGATCACGGCGAACAAGGCGGTATCGGCAAGGATCCCGGCCAGGATCGTCCCGCCCAATATGGCGATATAGGTGCCCGCTTCGACCAGTCCGGTGCCGCCCAGCACCTCATCCTTCTGAAGGTGTTGCGGAAGGATGGCGTATTTGATCGGGCCGAAGAAGGTCGAATGGACTCCCATCCCGAATACGGCCGCCAGCATCAGCGGAATATTCTCAAGCAGCAGGCCGGCGCCGCCGACGATCATGATCAAGATCTCGGCCATCTTGATGATGCGGATAAGGCGCGACTTGTCATGGTCGTCGGCCAACTGCCCGGCCAGCGCCGACAGCAGGAAGAAGGGCAGGATAAACAGCCCCTGCGCGATCGCGCTGAACTGCGCTTCGCGGGCCGAATCCGAATAGAGCTGGTAGGTGACAAACAGCACGACGCCCTGTTTGAACAGGCTGTCGTTGAAGGCGCCAAGGAACTGGGTGGTGAACAGCGGGAGGAATCGCCGTGCGCGAAGCAAGTGGGTAACGTTCTGCATCAAGGCGGCGGTACTCTCAGGGGTTCGATCGCTGGCATAGCCAGCTTTGCGCGGGCAACCAAACGCTATAACGAGTGGCCAATGTTGACGCTGCCCAACCTGCTGACGCTGTCGCGGATCCTGGCCGTGCCAATCCTGGTGTTCCTGCTGTGGAAGCCGGCTCCTTATGATTATTTGATTACATTCATGCTCTACTGCGTGGTCGGCATTACCGATTATTTCGACGGCTATCTGGCCCGGGCGCAAGGCAAGATTTCCAGGCTTGGCCAGTTCCTCGATCCGATTGCCGACAAGATCATGGTTGCCGCGGTGCTGGTCATGCTGATGGCCTCGCGCGAGGCCGATGGCGATCCGCCGGTCATTCAGGACTGGGCGGTCATTCCGGCGCTGATCATCCTGCTACGGGAGATCATCGTGTCAGGCCTTCGTGAGTTCCTCGCGCCGCTCAACGTTTCGATGCCGGTTAGCCAGTTGGCCAAGTGGAAAACCACCTTTCAGCTGGTTGCGCTCGGCGCCCTGATCCTCAGCGGTGCTTTCCCAGGCGAACTTTGGATGCACATGGTTGGCCTCGCCAGCCTGTGGGCCGCGGCCGGGCTGACGCTGGTGACCGGTTACGACTATTTGCGCATCGGTATTAAGCACATGGATTAGCTGCGCATGGGGAGCAGCCGGTTACGACATGCCCCCGGCATGTCGCACTGCGGCTGCTACTTATCGATTTTCCAACTTTCTCTGACGAACTTAACTCGTTTCCTCCCGTTCTGAGCGAGGCCTAGCGTGGCCGCGATTTTCGAACAGGAGCTGGAAACATGGACGCAAAGACAGGCGAGTCGGGTGGCTGCCCGATCGGCAAGAGTGCAGCGCGCTCGCTGCTTGGCCGTACCAACCGCGACTGGTGGCCCGATGCGCTGCCGCTCGACATCCTTCATGTCGGTAACGTGTCGCCCGACCCGATGGGTGACGACTTCGACTATGCCGAGGCGTTCAAGAAGCTCGACTATCAGGGCCTGAAGCGGGACCTGACCGCGCTGATGACCGACAGCCAGCCGTGGTGGCCGGCGGACTATGGCCATTATGGCCCGTTCATGATCCGCATGGCTTGGCACGCCGCCGGCACTTATCGCACGGCCGACGGGCGCGGCGGCGCCAATAGCGGCAATCAGCGTTTCGCCCCGCTCAACAGCTGGCCGGACAATGGCAACCTCGACAAGGCGCGGCGTCTGTTGTGGCCGATCAAGCAGAAGTACGGGAAGAACATCAGCTGGGCCGACCTATTTATCCTTGCCGGCAATGTGGCGATTGAATCGATGGGCGGGCCGACCTTCGGCTTTGGCGGCGGACGGCCGGACATCTTCGAGCCCGAGCGCGACGTTTATTGGGGCGCCGAGGAACAGTGGGTCGAGGCCTCCGAGACCCGAATCCAGCCCGACCGTGAATTGGAGCTGGAGCATCCGCTCGCGGCGATCCAGATGGGCCTCATCTACGTCAATCCAGAAGGTCCGGGCGGCAACCCCGACCCGCTGCAATCGGCGCGCGACATCAAGATCACCTTCGAGCGCATGGCGATGAACCATGAGGAAACCGTCGCGCTGACCGCCGGCGGTCATACCTTTGGCAAGGCGCATGGCGCCGGCGACGCCAGCCTGGTCGGAGATTCCCCCGAAGGCGCCGATATCGCGCTCCAGGGACTTGGCTGGGCCAGTGCCTTCGAAAGCGGCGTCGGCGAGCATACCATCACTAGCGGAATCGAAGGCGCGTGGGTCAATACGCCGACCGAATGGTCGGAGAATTATTTCCGACTGCTGCTCGACTATGAATATGAGCTGGTGCGCTCGCCGGCGGGTGCCCAGCAGTGGCAGCCGATCGACCAGCGCGAAGAGGATAAGGCGCCCGCGGCGCACGATCCATCGAAGCGTGTCCCGACGATGATGACCACCGCCGACATGGCGCTGAAGGTCGATCCGGAATTTCGAGTCATCTCGGAGAAGTTCCGCAACGACCACCAGGCGTTCAAGGACGCTTTCGCCCGCGCCTGGTTCAAGCTGACCCATCGCGACATGGGGCCAAGGGTCCGTTACCTCGGTCCGGAAGTTCCGTCGGAAGACCTCATTTGGCAGGATCCGGTTCCCGCCGGTTCCATGCCGTCGGCCGGCGACGTCGCAGCGTTCAAGGAAAAGATCCTCGGCGCTGGCTTGAGCATTGGCCAGCTGGTCAAGACCGCCTGGGCTTCGGCCTCGACCTACCGCAAGACCGACCATCGAGGCGGATCGAACGGTGCGCGCATCCGTCTTGCCCCGCAAAAGGATTGGGCCGTCAACGAGCCCGAGGAGTTGGGCAAGGTGCTGGCCAGAATCGACGAGCTGCGCGGGTCGCTGTCCATGGCCGATGCGATCGTCCTTGCCGGCACTGCCGCGGTCGAAAAGGCGGCGAAGGATGCCGGCTATCCCATTGCTGTTCCCTTCACCGGAGGGCGCGGCGATGCGACGCAGGAATGGACCGACGTCGAGAGCTTCGAGGTGATGGAACCGGCGGCCGACGGCTTCCGTAATTACCTCAAGACCAAGCATTCCGTGCGTACCGAGGAACTGCTGATCGACCGCGCGTCTTTGCTCGGGCTGTCAGGGCCGGAGATGGCTGTGCTGCTCGGCGGGCTTCGCGTTCTTGGCGCGAACCACCAGGACGCCGACCATGGCGTTTTCACGAAGCGTAAGGGCCAGCTGACCAACGACTTTTTCGTCAACCTGCTCGACAATGACACCTTCTGGGAAGTGATCGACGACAGCGGCGACGAGGAGTTCATCGGCAACGAATATGGCGGTGAGCATGACACTTGGCGCGCGACCCGCACCGACCTGATTTTCGGATCGAACAGTCAGTTGCGTGCAATAGCCGAGGTCTATGCCGAGAATGGCAACGAAGAGAAGTTTGTCCGCGATTTCATCAAGGTCTGGACCAAGATCATGAATGCAGGTCGCTTCGATCTGACCCAGAGCGGGTCGGCATCGGGAGCGGCCGCACTAGAGCCGGCGTTGGCCAAATAGCCGGCGTTGGAGTCCGCAGCGCCCCTTCCTCCCCTCCCCGGGGCGCTGCGGACTCTGAGTATGGGCCGGCTTAGTCGGCGACCCGTAGAATGATCGGCTCCATCGGCGCCGGGCCGTCGATCGAGGCCAGCCGCGGGGCGATCGAGGCGGCAATCAGCCGAAGGGCCTCGGCGAGCAGCTGAAACTCTTCCTCGCGCGGGCTTGAACGGCGCCAGACCAGTGCGATCCGCCGGAATCCGTGGGCCGATTGCAGTGCCCTGGTATCGACGTCGGTGCCCTCGAGGATCCCCGCATCGATCGCCATCGCCGGGAGGAACGTAACTCCAAGCCCATTGTCGACCATCTGCACCAGCGTGTGCAGCGATGTGCCCATCATCGTCGCTTCGGCGCGAAGCTCGGGCCGATTGCAGGCGGCGAGGACATGATCCTTCAGGCAATGCCCATCCTCGAGCAGCAGCATCCGCTCCTCGTCGATCGCATCGGCCCGAACCGATGCACCGACCGGGGCCTCGCCGCGCGGATAGGCAACGTAAAGCTGGTCGTCGAACAGCATCGCCTTGTCGACTTCGCCGCACCCGAATGGCATCGCCAGCAGCACGCAATCGAGGTGGCCGCGGTGGAGCGCGTCGCACGCGGCCTGGCTGGTCTCTTCGCGCAAATATAGCTTGAGCTTGGGCCATTGGCTCCTGAGGCGCGGCAGCATTGCCGGAAGGAGGAAAGGCGCGATCGTCGGGATGACGCCCATGCGGAGCTCGCCATGCAATGGTTGGCCCTCGATCCGGGCGATGTCGGCAAGCTCTTCGGTCTCGCGGATCACTCGGATTGCCTTGTCCGTGACCTTCTGGCCCAGCGGCGTGAACCGGACGACGCGGCGCGTTCTCTCAACCAGCGTCACTCCGAGAAGCGTCTCGAGCTCCCGAAGGCCAGCCGATAGCGTCGATTGGGTGACGAAGCAGGCGTCCGCCGCCTTGCCGAAATGCCCATGCTGGCGGAGCGCCACCAGATATTGCAGCTGCTTGATCGTCGGAAGATAGGCTGTCATCGATAAATCCAATCAATCCGATTGATATAATCAGTTTGAACGATTGGAGCTAGTCGCTTACCCAAGAATCAGGAACTACTGCTGTGTTCGCGACGCGGGGGCAGCAGAGGCGGCGGGAGCGTTCTCCCCTTATGAAGCTCCCGCCGTCACCTTTCCGTCAGGTCAGGCAAGGGCGCGGTAGAGGCCGTAGACGCTGATCAGCGTCAGCAGCGCACCGACGAAGGTCAACAGCGTGTCGGCGTTGACCCGCTTTGCGATCCACGCGCCGAAGGGGGCGGCGCACACGCCGCCGATGAGGAGGCCAAAGGTGGCGGTAGTGAATGCCTGCCAGCCAAGCGTGGCTATGAACGTCGCTGAGATGGTCACCGTCAGGAAGAACTCGGCGGTATTGACCGTTCCTATCGTCTTGCGCGGGTTGCTTCCCTGGACCAGCAGGTTCGACGTGACGATGCCGCCCCAGCCGCCGCCCCCGGCCGCGTCAAGAAAGCCGCCGGCGAACCCTAGTGGCGAGACGATCCGCGGTTGTTTCTCGGTATGGCGGTGCATCACGCCGCGATAGAAGAGGTAGAGGCCCAATGCCGTCAGGTAGGTGAGGACGAATGGCTTGGCGACGCTGGCATCGACCGAAGTCAGCACATAGGCACCAAGGACGCCGCCGATCACTCCGGGGATCACCAGGCGGAAGAACAAACGCCAATCGACGTTGCGATGAGCAACATGACTTATCCCCGAAACGGCCGTCGTAAAGGTCTCGGCAGTGTGGACGCCTGCTGACGCAGCCGCCGGCGGCACGCCTAGTGCGATGAGCAGTGTTGACGAAATTTGACCGAAGGCCATTCCCAACGCGCCATCGACCATCTGCGCCGCGAACCCGATCAGGATGAAGGGGACCAGGACCGCTGGATCCATCAGAAAATCCGTGGGAATGTGTGATCTCCACCCTGTTACCGACCATTAACTGCCGAAGATGCTGCGTTGCGGCAAGCGATTCCAGCGCTCGAAAAGGGCCGTCTGGCTTTTCATTACGGCCGTAACACCTTAAATTGGCAGCCTAGGTAACGAGGATTTTGCGTTTGGCTTCGACCCTGATCGAGTATCTGGACTCCGTTAAGGCCCGCGATCCGGCGGCGCGGTCGCGGTGGGAGATACTGTTATATCCTGGCGTTTGGGCGCTTGCCTTTCACCGGGTCGCGCACTGGCTTTACGGCGGGCAGCTGTTCTTCCTGGCGAGGTTCGTCAATCATTTCGCGCGGATGGTGACCGCAATAGATATCCATCCGGGCGCCAAGATCGGCGAGCATTTCTTTATCGACCACGGCTTCACCGTAATCGGCGAGACAGCCGAGATCGGCGATAATGTCACCATCTACCAGAATGTCACCCTGGGCGGCACCAACCCATCGACCGGTGTCGGGGGCAAGCGGCACCCGACAATTTGCTCTGGCGTGGTGATCGGCTCCGGCGCGCAGGTGCTCGGTCCGATCGAGGTTGGCGAGGGCGCCAAGATCGGTGCCAACTCGGTCGTCACCAAGGACGTCGAGGCGGGTGCGACTATGGTTGGCATCCCGGCAAGGCCGGTGCTGGTCGACGCGGTCCACTACAGCCCGGGTTTCGTTCCCTATGGCACGCTCTGTGGCGAGGATTGCGACCCCGGGCGTGTACGCCAGGTCGAGCTGGAAGAGCAGATCGACGAGCTTCGCCGTGAGGTGGCAAGTCTTCGAGCGCGGAACCAGCCCAAGCCGAAGGTCAAAAGCGCTTGAGCGTGGTGACGCCGTTTCCGCATCCGCGGAATCGGCGTCCTATTGCGGCATTTGATCGCGCCGAGCTGCAGCGCATTCTGGATCTCTACGGACGGATGGTCGCTGCCGGGCACTGGCGCGATTACGGGCTGTGGTTCGATCCCGACGTAGCGATCTTCGCTGCCTTCCGCCGGGCCGCGGAGCGACCCGAGGTCATAATTGAAAAGCGCCCCGAACTTCACTTGAAGCAGGGCGCCTACGCCTTGGTTTCGGAACATGGAGCGGTGCTCAAGCGGGGCCACGAACTCCATGGAGTGCTGGCCCCGCTTGAGCGACGGCTTATGCGGCTGGTGCGGGACTAGCCATTCGGTCAAGCAACGGCAGTTTCGACTGCAACGCCTCCGGCAGGCGACGTACCACCATCGAGCGGGCCTGGTGCCAGAAGGCCGACAGCAGCAGCAGTGCCGAACCGATCACCAGCGCGGTCAGGGCGATGTTGAGTTCGACTGCACCAACCTGCTTGAACAGTTCGCTGAGCGCATAAAGTACATATGCCAGCGCCGACACGAGCAGAGCGCGACGATCGATCGCCAGGGCCGTCAGACCGAGCGCGACATAGAGGGCGATGACCACGAGACCTTCGCCGATCGTCGCGGTGCCGTCGTTCAGACCGAGCAGGGTGAAGACCGGGTGGACGATCATCGGTGCGGCCAGCAGATGGAGCCAGAAGGCGACATCGCTTCGGCGGGTGACGCGGGCCTGATCCGATGAATCCCAGCGCATAGCGAAAAGAAACACGCCGATCCCGAGCAAGAGGACGAAGCCGAGAATCGCATTCTGGGATGTGGCGACCTCGCCCAGCATCGCGATCAGCAGCCCGACGGCAATGGCGGACACCGCGGCGGCGCCGGCGGCGACGGTGATTGGAACCCGAAAATTCTTCCAATGCAGCCAGGCCGCGCCTGCAGCGACCGCACCAGAGACTGCGGCGACGATGCCCCCCACGGATTCGCTTCCTTGCTGGAACGCATCCTGGCCAATGCCCAGCACGAGCGAAAAGATGACGGTCAGGAATGTGCCGCCGACAAAGGCGAGCAACAATAGGATCGAGGGCAGGGCCATGCGGCGCTTGGCGGTGAAGAACAGCGCGAGGCCCCAGGCAGTCGCTGCGACGAACAGAGGCGCGATCGGCGAGGGACCGTCAACGTCGACAATCAATCCAGCCGATTGACCGATCGATTGGCCGATCCAGCCAACCGCAAACAGCATGATCGCGGAAGCAATCGAGACAAAGATGTCATTGAAGCCGGTAATCAGGCGAAAATTCTCTTCGTCGACGGCCGGCGAAGCACGCTGGCTGTCAACGAAAGATCGAAGCGAAGCGGCAGCCTCTGCGCTCAGCGCGCCCGACGCCACGGCCTCGTCGAGATCGTTCTGGCTATACATGGACAATATCCTCTCTGATGCGCGTAACTCGCACAGGTGTATTATTGTGTCAATACAGCGTATCACGAATGACCGAGCGCTACCGAGCGATTGCCGGCGCAATCAGCCGCTTATGCTCGGGTGGTCAAGAAGGGGTGGCCGGCGCCGGATCAGGGGGTGGGAGGTGGCGCCGGCCGAGCTGAAATTGTCTTTAGTGGCAGCGATAGCCGCTTCGTTCGATTGAACGTCCGACCAGCGCACCCGCCGCAGCTCCAATGATGGTCCCTGTGGCGCGTTCGCCGTGGGTATCCACAGCGCGCCCGATCAGCGCTCCGCCTGCCGCACCGACGATGAGGCCGGTGGTCCCGTTCGGGCGCTTGCAGCGCAGCCGGCCATCTGAGTCCCGCCAGACCTTGCCGTGATAATATCCATCGCGAGCAGAGGCGACGCTGGGCAGGGCGGGGACGGTCAAGGTCGCGGCGCCAAGCACCAGCATCATCTTCCGCATGAAAACTCCGTGAAATATTGATTGCGTCGCTGGAAACGTCGGTGTCGGCAGCTTTGTTTCATGAAGCTTCGACGGCTGCCAAGCGGCATTAACCGTTGGAAGCGAAGTTAACGACGAACGGCGTGGCTCAGGGCGGCGGAAGGCCTGATGGGTATGCTGAACCTTTACGAGATAGCTATTTCGGCGTGCTTGCCATGGTGGCTGAGGCGAGGATAGGGCCGCGCAATGGCTTCACGAGGTCATCATCTGGTCAGGTCGGGGTTGCGGTTCGCCAACGGCAGCAGCCTGTTGGGGCGGCTGATCGGCCCGGCATTCGCGAGGTTGCTGGATCAGCTTCACGATCGGCTGGAGCAGGGAGGGATCGAGGCGACCCTGCCGGATGGGACCCGGCGCAGGATCGGCTTTCATCAGCCTGGACCGGTTGCGGTCGTCCACCTGCACAGCTGGCTGTCGCTGGTGCGACTGGCGACATCCGGTTCCGTCGGTTGGTATCGGGCCTGGGACAAGGGCGAATGGTCGTCACCTGACCCGGTCCCGTTATTCGATCTGTTCATGCGCAATGGCGCTTCGCTGGGCGAGATTGGCCGGGCGAAAGGGTCGGCCCGATGGTACAACCAATTGATCCACCGCCGCCGCGACAATGACCGGCGCATGGCCCGACGCAACATCGCCGCCCACTATGACCTGGGTAATGACTTTTATGCGGCCTGGCTGGACGCCAGCATGACCTATTCGTCGGCGCGATTTGCGGATGGCGACGATCTTGAAGCGGCTCAGCGACGCAAGGTCGCGATGCTGCTGGATCGCCTTCAACTGAAACCTGGCGACCGGTTGCTGGAGATCGGCTGTGGCTGGGGAACGCTTGCAATTGAAGCGGCAAAGCGCGGCGTGCGAGTGGTCGGCCTGACCTTATCTGCAGAGCAGAAAAGTTGGGCAGAAGAAAAAATTGCAGCAGCGAAAATGTCTGCTCAAATCGAAATTCGGCTGCAGGATTATCGTGAGATTTCCGAGCAATTCGATGCAATCGCCTCGGTCGAGATGGTCGAAGCGGTCGGCCAGCGCTGGTGGCCGGCCTATCTCGACTCCATCGCCCGCAACCTGAAGAGCGGTGGAAGGGCGGCGATCCAGCTGATCTCGATCGATCACCGGATCTTCAGCGGCTATTCGCGCAATCCGGACTTCATCCAAGCCTATATTTTTCCGGGAGGCATGCTGATCGACGAACCGGCGTTCGAAGGTCTCGCCCGCGCACGCGGGCTGAGCTGGGACGACCGGACAGGCTTTGCCATCGACTATGCCGAAACGCTGAAGCAGTGGCGCCAACGCTATGACGCCGCGGTACGATCAGGGCGCTTGAATGGCTTTGGCCAGAAATTCCATCAATTGTGGCGCTACTATCTAATGTACTGCGAAGGCGGGTTTCGCGGCGGCGGGATCGATGTCGCTCAGGTGACCATGGTCAAGGCTTAGGCGTCGACGCGCGATCGGCTGCCCGTCGATGCTTCGCCGGCCAGCAGGTCAACAATCGCCGCCGCAACGACCTCGGGACCCTTCAGGCTTTCCGGTTCCTCGCCCGGGAAGGCCAGCTGGCGCATGCGGGTGCGGGTTGCGCCAGGGTCGAGGATCTGGACCCGCAGGCGACCGGCGTGTGCGGTCTCGTCGGCATAGGCGCTGAGAAGCGTGTCGAACGCAGCTTTTGAAGCGCCATATCCGCCCCAAAAGGCACGCGGCTCTTCGCCGACCGACGATGTAATTCCGATTACCTCAGCCTTGTCTGCCCGGCGCAAAAGCGGATCGAATGCAGCGATCATCGCCTGGCTCGAAAAGACGTTGAGCTTGAAGACGCGTTCGAGCTCCTTGGGATCGAGATGCTCAACCGGCGACAAGCTGCCGAGCATGGCGGCATTGAGCACCAGAATATCGAGACTTCCCCACCGTTCGGCAACGGCTTGAGCGAGCTTGCCGATATTCTCGGAATCAGAGAGGTCCATCGGCGCAATCGTCGCCGAGCCGCCGGCGGAATGAATTCGCTCTTCGACCTGCTCAAGCGATTGGGCGGTGCGCGCGGTCAGGATGACGTGTGCGCCGGCCGCAGCCAGCGCTTCGGCGGTGGCCGCGCCGATGCCGCGGCTGGCCCCGGTGACAAGCGCAAGCTTGTCCGTAAACGGCTTGGAAGATTCGGTCATGCCGCTCCCTTAGCGGCTTGCGACGAGACTTAAAGGCTTGAGCTTGCCATCCTTGTCGCAGTCGGTGAGCGTCGTCGGATAGTCTCCGGTGAAGCAGGCATCGCAGCGCTGCGGAACGGTGCCGTCGCGCTGATCGCCAAGCGCGCGGTAAAGTCCATCGATCGAGACGAAGGCCAAGCTGTCGGCGTTGATGTAGCGCCCCATCTCGTCGACGTTCATCTGGCTGGCGAGCAATTTGGACCGCTCCGGCGTGTCGACCCCGTAAAAGCAGCTGAACTTGGTCGGCGGCGAGGCGATGCGCATATGCACTTCCTTCGCGCCGGCATCGCGCATCATCTGCACGATCTTCACCGATGTCGTGCCGCGGACAATGCTGTCATCGACCAGCACCACCCGCTTCCCTTCGATGAGGGCGCGGTTGGCATTGTGCTTCAGCTTGACGCCCAGGTGGCGGACTTCCTGGCTTGGCTGAATGAAAGTCCGGCCGACGTAGTGGGACCGGATGATTCCCAGTTCGAATGGGATGCCCGATTCCTGGCTGAAACCAATGGCAGCAGGCACGCCGGAGTCCGGGACCGGGACGACAAGGTCGGCTTCGACCGGGGATTCGCGAGAAAGCTCCGCTCCGATTTTCTTGCGCACCTCATAGACTGAGGTGCCCTCGATGATGCTGTCGGGCCGCGAGAAATAGACATGCTCGAAGATGCACGGCCGCGCCTTGGCCGGTGCGAACGGCCGGAAGCTGCGCACCCCGCTTTCATTGACGATGATCAATTCGCCCGGCTCGACATCGCGGAGATAGCTGGCGCCGATGACGTCGAGCGCGACGGTTTCGGAGGCAAAGATGGTTGCCTCGCCGAGCTTGCCCATCACCAGTGGACGGATGCCGAGCGGGTCGCGACAGGCGACGAGGCCTTCGGGGGTCAGGCAAAGTAGCGAGTAAGCGCCTTCGACCTGCCCAAGCGCGTCGGTCAGCCGATCAAGCGGCGTCGCATAGCTGGAAGTGGCGACCAGGTGGATGATGACCTCGGTGTCGCTAGTCGATTGGAAGATCGATCCGCGCCGGATCAACGCGGCGCGCAAGGTCATGGCGTTGGAAAGATTGCCGTTGTGGGCGACCGCAAAGCCGCCTTCGGCGAGATCGGCAAACAAGGGTTGGACATTGCGAAGGGCGGTTTCGCCGGTCGTCGAATAGCGGACGTGGCCGATCGCGACCTTGCCCGACAATTTGCGGATAATGTCGTCTCGGTCGAAATTTCCGGCGACATGGCCCATGGCGCGATGGGCGTGATAATTGGTCCCGTCGAAGCTGACGATACCGGCCGCTTCCTGTCCGCGATGCTGCAGGGCGTGGAGGCCCAGCGCAACGAAGCTGGAGGCGTTCTCTGCGCCCCAGATACCGAAGATGCCGCATTCCTCGCGAAGTTTGTCGTCGTCGAATGGATTGGTGGTCAGCATTTTTTCGCCCGAATCCCCGGTGTTTGGCGCGATATAGGTGATGGCCGGCCATTTGTCGCCTTTCACCTGTCTCAAAGCTGAAACATAATGCCCCGATGCGCTCCATCATCGCCCTTGGCCTATTGCTGGCCGCTTGTTCGAAACAAGCTGCCGAACCCGGACTGACGCCGGGCACCTTCGCCGGCGAGGGGCGCGATCGCTTGTGCATCGCCGGTGAAAGCGGTGCGCTCCGCGCGGGCCTGATCACCTACGGCAAGGGCGATGTGAATTGCTCTGTGTCGGGCAGCGCGCTGAAGGCCGGCCAGGGCTGGATACTGGTCCCGAAGGGTGAGGGCGATTGCCGTATCCCGCTCGAAATCGAAACCGACGTCGTCCGCATTGGGCAGCTTCCCGCGGCCTGTTCCTATTATTGCGGTCCTGGAGCGTCGATGGACAACAAGAGTTTCCGCCGTGACGCCGCCGCTTCATCGGCTAAGGATGTGGCCGGAGATCCACTCTGCTAGTTAGCCGACGCGTCGCTTGACCTTTACGGAAACGTAAAGTAAACCAAGCCATGCTTCAGCACAAAGAACATCATACGATCGGCGAGCTGTGCGACGAGTTTGGCGTGACCGCTCGAGCTTTGCGCTTCTACGAGGATGAGGCCCTGATCTCGCCTGAGCGGCGAGGAACCCAGCGACTTTATACCGACAGGGACCGCGCTCGCCTGGCATGGATCCTGCGCGGCAAGCGGGTCGGCCTCAGTCTCGCCGACATCAAGGAGCTGCTCGACCTTTACGACGTCGGCGACGGCCGCCGCACGCAGCGGCTCAAGACGATCGAGCGCTGTCAGGCACGGGTCGACGGCCTGAAGCGCCAGCAGGTCGATATCGAAGTGACGATCAAGGAGCTGGAGGGATTCATCGCACTGGTGAAGACCCAAGACCCCGAACTTTCCGCCCAGGAGAAATAGCCAGATGCCCGTCTACGCCGCGCCGGTTCGCGACACCAAATATGTGCTCGACCATATCGTCGAAATGCAAAACTACTCCAACCTGCCGGGCTTCGCGGATGCGACGCCGGACCTGGTCGAAGCGATCCTGAGCGAAGGCGCGCGCTTTTGTGAGGAGGTGCTGCAACCGCTGAACCGCGTCGGCGACGAACAGGGCTGCAAGCGTAACGACGACGGATCGGTGACCACGCCGCCGGGCTTCAAGGAAGCCTGGGACCAGTTTGTCGCGGGGGGTTGGACCACCCTTCACTCGCCGCCGGAATATGGCGGCCAGGGCTTGCCGTCGGTCGTGTCGACGGCGATCGTCGAATATCTCTGTTCTTCGAACCACAGCTTCGAGATGTACAATGGCCTGACCCAGGGCGTGATCGCTGCACTCGTGATCAAGGGCAGCGAGGAACAAAAGACCAAATATCTACCCAACATGGTCGCCGGCCGCTGGACCGGGACGATGAACCTGACGGAACCGCATTGCGGCACCGACCTGGGCCTCTTGAAGACCAAGGCGGAACCCAACGGAGATGGCACCTATTCGATCAGCGGCACCAAGATATTCATTTCGTCCGGCGAACATGATCTCAGCGAGAATATCATCCACCTGGTGTTGGCCAAGATCGCCGGCGCACCCGACAATGTGAAGGGCATCTCGCTCTTCATCGTGCCCAAGTTTCTGGTCAACGAGGACGGCTCATTGGGTGAGCGCAACGCCGTTTCCTGCGGTTCGATCGAACATAAGATGGGCATCCACGGCAACTCGACCTGCGTGCTCAACTATGACGGAGCCAAGGGGTGGCTCGTCGGAGAGGCGGAAAAGGGCCTGGCGGCGATGTTCATCATGATGAACGCGGCGCGGCTGGGTGTCGGCCTGCAAGGCCTTGGGCAAGGCGAAGTCGCCTATCAGAACGCGGTGGCCTATGCGAAGGATCGACGGCAGGGGCGAGCGCTCAAGCCCGAAGATCGCGATCCCAACGCCAAGGCCGACAATCTGTTCGTCCATCCTGACGTGCGCCGCATGCTGATGGAGGCCAGGGCGTTCAACGAAGCTGCGCGCGCCCTGATCTTGTGGGGAGCGCTCCAGGTCGATCTCAGCCGCAAGGCCCAGACCGAGGAAGAGCGTCTCGCGGCAGACGATCTGATTTCGCTCCTGACCCCGGTCATCAAAGGCTACCTCACCGATCGCGGGTTCGAGGTAGCGGTCAACGCCCAGCAGGTGTTCGGCGGGCACGGCTATATCCGCGAATGGGGCATGGAGCAGTTCGTCCGCGATGCGCGGATCGCCCAGATTTACGAAGGCACGAACGGTGTCCAGGCGATGGACCTGGTCGGCCGCAAGCTGGCCCTTAACGGCGGTCGCGCGACCCGAGCCTTCTTCGAGCTGGTCGGCCGCGACATCGCGGAAGCCAAGGCGGCTGGCGATCCGGCCGGCGTTGCCGACCCGCTGGAAAAGGCGGTGGGTCACCTACAAGGCGCAACCATGTGGCTGGCGCAAAATGGCATGGCCGACCCCAACAATGCCGGGGCCGGTGCCTACGCCTATATGCAGCTGATGGGTCTCGTGACCCTGGGCTGGATGTGGCTGAAGATGGCCAGCGTTTCAGCCAAGCTGAAAGACGATGCGAGCGAGGACCGTGCCTTCCATGAGGCCAAGATCGCCACGGCCCGCTTCTTCGCTGACCGCGAGCTGGTCGCCGCCGGTGCGCTTCGCCGCAAGGTCGAGGCAGGGGCAGGCAGCCTGATGGCGCTGCCGGTTGAGGCTTTCTAAGGCTTAACTCGCGACCTTGTTGGGGCCCTGGTTGACGTACCAGGGTTGCAGCATGGTGACGTCGTTGCCCTTGGCTCGCTTGGCCGACAGGCGAGCCAGGTCGAACTGCTCGGCGAACTGCAGGCCGAACTTGCCGGCCTGAGCCCAGCGCACGATGCCGATTACCGGGCCGACGCCGACGATGTCGATCGTAATCGATTGGCCGGGCATGACGTTATCGGCGCACTCGACGAGCGCGCCCATCGCCGAAATATTGCGCAGCCGAATTTCGGTCGTCTTGCCGTTGATCGCGGCGATAGCGCGGCGCATCAGCCGCTGGCGAGGTTCGCGAATGCATTGGAAGCCTTCCGCTTCGACCCTGCTGCTGTTCGCCAGCTTGCGGGCTTCCTCGCCCGTCATCGGCTTGCCGAAAATATAGCCCTGGACCTGGCTGACGCCGAGCTCACGAATGAGGAACAGGTCGTCGTGGGTCTCGACGCCTTCGGCAGTGGTATCCATGTCCAGGCTATCGGCCAGGGTTACGATGGCGCGAATGATCGCGCCGTTGCGCTTTGTGGTAGACGCGGCGCCGCGGACAAAGCTCTGGTCGATCTTGATCTTGTCGAACGGCGCCTTCTTCAAATAACCGAGCGACGAATAGCCGGTACCGAAGTCATCGAGCGCAAGCCGGACGCCGAGCGACTTCAGGCGGGCGAAGGTGCCGTCGGTTGCGTCGCTATCGGCCAGGAAGACGCCCTCGGTAATCTCTAGTTCGAGGCGCTCGGGCCTGAATCCGTAGTCGGACAGCACCGCGGCGATCGTGTCGGTGATGTGAGGATCGTTGAACTGGATCGGTGAAAGATTGACGGCGATGCGGACGTGTTCCGGCCAGTGGGCCGCTTCGCCGACCGCGGACCGGAGGACAAATTCGCCGATCTTCCCGATCATCCCGCATTCCTCGGCGATGCCGATGAACTTGTCGGGGGAGATCATGCCGCGAGCCGGGTGGTTCCAACGGACCAGCGCTTCAAAGCCGGAGATTTCTTCCCCGGCGGCGAGCACGATCGGCTGATAGGCGACGAACATCTCTTGGCGCTCCAGCGCCAAGCGCAGGTCATGCTCGAGCCGCTGACGGTCGGTGGCCTCACTGTGCATCGCCGCTTCGTAAAAGCAATGCTTGCCCCGGCCGGCGGCCTTGGCAGCGTAAAGCGCAAGGTCCGCATTTCGGATCATGCTGTCGGCGCAGCTGCGGCCCGGGTCACCGATGGCGATGCCGACCGAAGCGCCGATGATCACGCGATGGCCCTCGATGATGTATGGGCGCGAAACCTGCTCGATCAGGGTACGGGCGAGGCTTTCCAGCAATCCTGTCTCGACCGTGCCGGGAAGCACGGCCTTGAACTCGTCGCCGCCCAGGCGGCCGACCTGGCCATGGTCGCCCATGACCGATTTCAATCGATCGGCGACTTGGCGAAGGAGCGCGTCGCCGATCGGGTGCCCAAGCGTGTCGTTGACGTTCTTGAACCGGTCCAGGTCAATCAGGAACAGCGAGCAGCCCTTGCGGCGGCTGGTGGCATTGCGAAGCGCCTCGTCGAGCGTCTGGCGCATCAGGGCGCGATTTGGCAGGCCGGTCAGGGAGTCGAAGCGGGCAAGGCGCGCCACTTCCTGCTCGGAGCGGCGCTGCTCGGTCAAATCGGTGCCGATGCCGCGGAAGCCGAGGAAACGGCCGCGCGAATCGAACAGGGGATTGCCGGAAAGGGACCAGTGAATGTCTTCGTCGGACGCGGCGCGGACGATGACGTCGCTGAACGGGAAACGCGCCGACAGGTGGAAGCCGAGCGTGCGCTCCTCCCGCATGCTATCGGGAGATCCGCTGTCGACTGACAGCAGATCGGTGAACTGGCGGCCGAGCAGTTCGTCTGGGTTGCATTTGAAATCGTCGGCCAGCTGCTGTGACACATAAGATAGTGTGCCGAGATTGTTGGTCTCCCAAAACCAGCCGCGGCCACTGTTTTCGAACTCGTCGACGAACTGCAGGGCTTTCCGGGCCTGCGCTTCCAGCGCGAGCCGAGCCCGGGCGTTGGTCAGCACGGTGCGGGCACTGGCAACCGTATAGGCAATGTTGACCACCGCGAGAAAGGTGATGCCGGCAAGAACTTCCGGCTGGCGCGACACGGCTAGGGCGCCAGTCATCGCGACCAGCGCATTGACGATGGCCACCGGAGGAGATGAGATCGACACGATCGTTGCAGCGCCAAGGCCGGCGCCGAACGACAGTGCGATGAAGGCCGCGTGGGAACTGTGCAATGTGCAATCCAGCGTGAGGCCGTAGGCCATCCACAGTGCGCCGCTGATGCCGATGTAACCGCACAATCCTCCCGCCACGGTTCGGGGTGACAGGCGAAGCTTGTCGCGAAACCAGAGGCCGGCAAATGCCAAGCCGTCGAGCGCCAATACCGCCAGCAGTGGAATCAGGGGATTGCAGCTAACCGGCGCGAACAGCGACATTGGCTGAACCAGGAAACAGGCTAGGCCCCAGACGAGGTGGGTTGCCCCAAGGAGTGCGGGCGCGAGGTCGAACATCGCGACGCGCTGCGCCGCCAAATGATCGTCGTCCGACGTGTCAGGAACCCTCAGGTCAAACGTCAAAGCGTCCTGAACCGTGGCCCGATCACTGGTGTTTTCGCCGTCAGAAACGGCGAACCTCGCCCTACGCATCCCCTGATACACTCCTTCGAGTATCAGCAGTTAACTCGAAAGGATTAACGTACGGTCAAATAGAGGGGGTTTTGCCGGTCTTAACCTTGTTCTTCCGGCAGGAAATCCGGGACCGACAGATAACGCTCTCCGGTGTCATAATTGAAACCGAAAACTCGCGGATTTGCGCCAAGTTCAGGAAGCTTTTGAGCAATTGCAGCGAGCGTCGCTCCGGACGAAATGCCAATCAGCATGCCTTCTTCGCGCGCCGCCCGCCGCGCCATCTCCTTCGCATCGTCCGGCGCGACCTTGATAATTCCATCGAGCAGGCTGGTATTCATGATGGCCGGGATGAAGCCGGCGCCAATGCCCTGAATTGGATGAGGGCCGGGCTCGCCGCCCGACAGGACCGGAGAAAGCGTTGGTTCTACTGCAAAAATCTTCAAATCCGGCCATTCCTTCTTGAGGATTTCAGCGCAGCCGGTGATGTGACCGCCAGTGCCAACGCCGGTAATAATCGCATGTGGCGGCGCATCACCGAAATCGCGCAATATTTCCTGCGCCGTAGTCCGCCGATGAACTTCGAGATTGGCTGGATTTTCAAACTGTTGCGGCATCCAGGCGCCGTCGGTCGAGGCGACTATTTCTTCCGCACGGGCGATTGAACCCTTCATTCCCTTTTCACGCGGCGTAAGCTCGAATTCGGCGCCATAGGCAAGCATCAGCCTGCGCCGTTCGACGCTCATGCTGTCGGGCATGACCAAAATAAGCCGATATCCCTTGACCGCCGCGACCATCGCCAAACCAATGCCAGTGTTTCCCGAAGTCGGCTCGACGATTACCCCGCCGGGCTTGAGCTTGCCGCCGGCTTCCGCATCCTCGACCATCGCCAATGCGATGCGGTCCTTGATCGACCCGCCCGGATTGGACCGCTCTTGCTTGATCCACACCTCTGCCCGGTCGCCGAACAGCCGGTTGATGCGGACATGCGGCGTGTTGCCGATGGTCTCGAGAATGTTGGCGGCCTTCATTGGTCTTTCTCCTTGAAGCTCAGCTTGGTTCAGGCGCCGCCGGCAATGACGGCATCTTCCGGCGGGGGTTCGGCAAGTGCGAATGTACGGGCGCGGCGTAATTCTGGGAACAGCAGTGCCCAGGTCAGGGTAACGGCGATCGCCGCAATGCCTCCCGCCACGGTCGCAGCAACCGGGCCCAGCAGTGCTGCCGTGAAGCCGCTGCGGGTTTCGCCGAGCTCGTTTGATGCGGAAATCGCCAGTGTCGACGCCGCCGCCACCCGGCCGCGCATCTCGTCGGGCGTGTGGAGCTGAATCAGTGACTGGCGGATGTAGACCGAGAACATGTCGGCCGCGCCGAGCGTTGCGAGCATCGCCAGGGACAGGAAATAGCTGGTCGACAGGCCGAACACCGCGGTAGCGCCACCGAATATGACGACCGCGGTCAGCATCTTGACCCCGACATCGGTCTTGATTGGCCGAAATGAGAAGAAGATGGCGGTCAGGGTCGCGCCGGCCGCCGGCGCTGCCCGAAGGGGGCCGAGCCCGTCCGCGCCGACCTGCAATATGTCGCGGGCGTAAAGTGGCAGCATGGCGGTCACTCCGCCCAACAGCACTGCGAACAGATCGAGCGTGATCGCGCCAAGCACCAGCCGGTTCCGGCGAATATAAACAAGGCCGTCGACCATCTGCCTGAGGGGGCTGCCCGGCTTGAGCGCCGTCCGCGGCAATGGGCCGATCGTGAACATGCAGGCTGCGGAAAAAGCGAACAATATGACGCTGAGGCCGTAGGGAAGATGCGGCATCACATCATATAATATGCCGCCCAGCGCGGGCCCGACAATTGCACCCGTCTGCCATGCGGTAGAGCTCAGCGCGATCGCATTGGGCAGAATTTCGCGCGGCACCAGGTTCGGCGCCATTGCGCCCAGTGCCGGCCCGGCGAACGCCCGCGCAACTCCCAGAAGCGCAGCGACACCGAACAGGATCGGCAGGCTGATGAACCCGCCCCAGGTCGACCACAGCAGGATCAATGCGCACAGCAGTTCAAGCAGGATCACGGCCCGCGCGACGTGGCGCCGGTCAAGCCGGTCGGCCGTCCATCCGCTGATCGGGGTCAGCAGGAACAAGGGGACGAACTGGACCAGGCCGATCAGGCCGAGCTGGAACGCCGCGGCATGAATGTCCATCGTCTGGCGGGCGATGTCATAAACCTGCCAGCCAATGACGATGACCATCGCCATCTGTCCGATGGTGGTGGTCAGGCGCGCGAGCCAGAAGGCCCGGAAGTCGGGGATTCGAAGCGGCTCGGGTATCAGCGCCATGGCCGCGCGGTAGCCAAGTGGGTTGCGCCGCGCAACTTGAGCATGGCTGCAAACGCTGGTCGATGCCCTCTGCCGGTTCGTCTCTTGCCGGTGGACAGCCGGCGGCCTAGGCACCCTGCTCGTTCGGGAGAGGAGACAAGCATGCGTCCCATGGTGATTGCGTCGGCAATGGCGCTCGCACTGGTAGCGAGCGGCTGCAAGGTTTCGACGGTTCCGGAAAATGGCTCGGCCGAAACGACGGCAGGGCAGGCTGACTGGCCGGCGTTCGTCAACAATTTCATCGAGGCAAGCTTCAAGTCCAATCCGGGCTTCGCCGTGGTCCAGGGCCGCCACGAATATGACGGCCAGATCTCCGACCTGTCGTCCGCCGCGATCCAGGGCGAAGTCGACCGGTTGAAGAAGGTCATTGCTGATGCCGAAGGCTTTACTGACGACAAGCTGACGCCCGAACAGCGCTACGAGCGCGATTATCTGGTTGCCGTGGCCAAGGGCCAGCTGTTCTGGATCGACCCGACCGGCGCCGACCAGCTGCATCACAATCCGGCTGCCTATCTCGGGTTCGTTGACCCATCGGTCTACATCACCGTGCCCTATGCACCGAAGGAGCAACGGCTGAAGGCCTATATCAAATTCCTGCAGAACGTCCCGCGCGCGGTCGAGCAGATGCGCGCCAACATCCAGACGCCGATGGCGACCAGCTTCGTCGATTATGCCAAGTCCGCGTTCGGCGGGTTCGCCACCTATTATCCGGGCGACGGCGTCGCGGCCTGGAAGGGCGTCGGGACGGCGGAGGATCAGCAGGCGCTGAAGACCGCGACCGACAATGCGGTCAAGGCGATGCAGGAAACGGTTACGTGGGTCGAGAGCCAGCGGGCCGCATCCAAGCCCAACTTCGCGCTGGGCAAGGACAAATTCCAGCGAATGCTCGCCGATACGGAAATGGTGACGACCCCGGTCGAGGAACTTGAGCGCATCGGCCGCGCTGACCTGGCCGCCAACCAGAAGCTATTGGGCGAAGCGTGCGCCCGCTATGCCCCCGGCGCGGCAATTCCGGCCTGCATGGAAAAGATGAATGCCAACAAGCCGCAGGGCGGCGCGGTGGCCGGGGCGAGGGCCCAGCTCGCGGGCCTCAAGCAGTTCATCCAGGAGCACGATATCGTCACCATTCCCGGGCCGGAAGAAGCCAAGGTCGAGGAGGCGCCGCCGTACAACAGGCAGAATTTCGCCTACATCAACATCCCTGGCCCGTACGAGAAGGGGCTGCCGTCGGTCTATTACATCGCACCGCCCGATCCGAGCTGGCCCAAGGCCGAGCAGGACGGGTTCGTGCCAGGCCAGGCCGATCTACTATTCACCTCGGTGCACGAGGTATGGCCAGGCCATTTCCTCAACTTCCTCCACGCCAACCGGTCGAAGAATATGTTTGGCCGCGTGTTCGTCGGCTACGCCTTTGCCGAAGGCTGGGCGCACTACACCGAGGAGATGATGCGGGTGAAAGGTGTCGGCGGCGGGACCGACGAGACCCTTATCGGCCAGCTGTCCAACGCCCTGCTTCGCGATTGCCGCTATTTGTCGGCGATCGGCATGCACACCGGGTCGATGACGCAAGCGCAGAGCTTCGATCTGTTCAAGAACCAATGTTACCAGGATGTCGGCAACGCGCGTCAGCAGGCCGCCCGCGGGACCTATGATCCCGCCTATCTCAACTATACCATGGGCAAGCTGATGATCCGCAAATTGCGGGACGATTGGTCGGCCAGCCGCGGCGGCGAGAAGGCGTGGAAGTCGTTCCACGACCAGTTCCTGAGCTTCGGCGGACCGCCGATCCCGCTGGTTCGCCAGCAGATGATGAACGGCAAGGCCGAGGCGGTGTTTTAGCGCTTTTCGTTCGCTGTTTGTTCCGGTAAGCTGCGCGCATGGCGAAACTGAAGACGCGATATATTTGCCAGGCGTGCGGCTCCGAACAGCATCGCTGGCAGGGCCAATGCCCCGACTGCGCCGAATGGAATACGCTCGCCCAGGAGGCGGCCGCGCCAACGGTCTTTTCGGCCAGGCATGACCTCAGCAGCGGCGGCCGCGCGGTTGAGCTGGTCGGGCTCGACGCGATTGTCGCGCTGCCTGACCGGATGCGGACCGGGATCGCGGAGTTCGACCGGGCGATCGGCGGCGGGATCGTGTCGGGATCGGCAATGCTGCTCGGCGGCGATCCGGGCATCGGCAAGTCGACCCTGTTGCTTCAGGTCGCGGCCGAGCTCGCCAATGCCGGGCGCAAGGTCGTTTATGTTTCCGGCGAGGAAGCTGCCGACCAGGTTCGGTTGCGGGCAATCCGGCTGGGGCTGGGCGGAGCGCCGGTGCAGCTGGCCGCGGCGACCTCGGTGCGCGACATTTTGACTACGGTAACGACCGGCGAGCCGCCGGCGCTGCTGGTGATCGATTCCATCCAGACGATGCACAGCGACCTGATCGAGGGCGCGCCGGGAACTGTCAGCCAGGTCCGCGCTTCGGCGCAGGAACTGGTGCGTTTCGCCAAGGAACGCGGCACGGCCGTGGTTCTGGTCGGCCATGTCACAAAGGACGGGACCATCGCCGGTCCGCGCGTGCTCGAACATATGGTCGACACGGTGCTCGGCTTCGAAGGCGAGCGCAGCCACCAGTACCGCATTCTCAGAGCCGCCAAGAACCGCTTCGGCGGCACTGACGAGATTGGCGTGTTCGCCATGGAAGGCGGCGGCCTGGCGGAAGTGCCCAATCCGTCGGCGCTGTTCCTGACCCAGCGCGGCGAGCCGGTCAGCGGAACCAGCGTCTTCCCGGCATTGGAGGGAACGCGTCCGGTGCTGGTCGAGATCCAGGCGCTGACGGTGCGGCTGGCCAGCGGAGCGACGCCGCGGCGGGCAGCGGTCGGCTGGGACGGCGGGCGGCTGGCGATGATCCTGGCGGTGCTGGAAGCCCGCTGCGGGCTAAGCTTCGCCACCACCGAAGTCTATTTGAACATCGCCGGGGGCTATCGGCTCAGCGATCCGGCGGCTGACCTGGCCGTGGCGGCGGCGCTGGTTTCGGCGATGAGCGAACGGCCGGTGCCGCAGGAAGCGGTGGTGATGGGCGAAATCGCCTTGTCCGGCGAAGTCCGGCCGGTGGCGCATGCGGGGCTCAGGCTCAAGGAAGCGGCCAAGCTTGGATTCGACCGTGCCTGGGCGCCCAGGGGGACGGAAGGGCCGGGCGGGATCGCCCTGACGCGCTTCGACCGGCTACGGGAATTGGTCGATCAGATTCTCGGCCGCTAAAGTCCGCATTGGGTGCAAGGCGGACGTTGGGATTCCCGGCGACGATGGCGGGATTCGGTTGCAGCTCCATCGCGTCCCATTGAGAATGTTTCGCTACCTTAACAGTTTGACTCCCGGTCCGTGCAGGCTCAAGGGCGCTGCTCCGGCACATCGCAGCGGGAGTGAAGGTGCCGGTCACGATCGACCCGTTGCGGACTGCAGGGGGCATGAAATGAAACTTGCATCCACCTTGCGTACGCTCGCCATCGGCGGGACGGTTTGTGCTTTCGTCTTGGTAACGCCGGCCTTGGCTGCGGACGATCCCAAGGTCACCGCGGAAATAACCGCGCTCGCACGAGCCCAGTGGGCCTCGGAAATAGCCGGAGAATCTGCCGCCCAGCAGATGGCCTCGGCCGCCGACGACTATACCGAATTCAACGGTGACTATCCGACACGTATCGACGGCAAGGCCATGGCCACCCGCATGTCGGAAGTGGCGCCCTATCAAAAGACCGTCTTCGCCGACATGCAAAACGCCAAGGTCCAGACCTATGGCGACACCGCGATCTTGACCTACAATTACGCCGGGATCACGCGTGGTGCCGATGGCAAGACCCAACCGACGGTTGCCAAGTCGACCCGTGTCTATGTCAAGAGCGGCGGCCAGTGGAAGTTGGTCCATGCCAACTTCGCTCCGGTGCCGGCGCCAGCTAATTGATCGAACGCGTTGGGAGTGAGGCCTTGCCTCACTCCCGCTCGATTGTCGCGGCGGCCGACCCACCTTGCGAATGACCGCAATGGGTCGAAAGTGGTCATTAGTAATTAGGTCAGGAGGTCCCGCAGGTCCTTTGCCATAAGTCCTGTGACGCGCCCTGCACGTTCCGCGTCGCGGAGGTCGCTGAGAGTGTTCAATTCGTCAGCCGCTGCGAAAAGCGTCGCAAGGTCACTCGCACCCAAATCCTCGCCACGAGTGCGGAACTTGAACTTGCTCTCCGCCACTGTTGGCGGCTCGCGAATCGCGAGCGGCCACAGAGCAAAGTTGAGATGATGATCGTCTGACGACCACTGAGACTTTTGCAGATTGACCAACTGCACAAAGTCAGCCGTTCGCCGAACCCAATTTTGCTGGCCTTTGCGCGTGAAGCCATGTTGCTGCGCGGCACGGTCAAGCTCTTCCGGGTTTAATTTCGAGAATGGATTATCCTCTGCCATGACCTCTCATCACATGACCAACCTAATTACCGCAATGGATGGAAAGCGGACATTTGCCTACATCATTGGGAAGCGCGGTTTCACTTCGTCGGACACGCTCATCATCAGGTGCTCTTCCATTACTCGTTTCCGGTCTCGTCGTTCGCTCACGATCGTCGGATCCGTGTAATCGCATTTGCCTCGACACGCGTTGCGCATGGAGGCGTCGAGCCATTCCCGAACAGGCTTTTGACAGTTTCCTACGGCCTGACGGGCGCGCTCGGCTGAAACCTTGGAGCCATTCGGCACTTGGCTCTGCACACACTGCTCAGCCGCAACCTTCGGGTCGGTCCAAGCGGGCGTGCATGCCCCGATGGCCAAACCCAAAGCGTATCCGATGTATCGCATCAATGAGTGCATCGGGCGTTTCGCTAATGACCGCAATGGGTGGAAAGCGGTCATTGCTGCCAGATAGCTTGTAAGCCAATCTGTCGACGGAGGCGGCTAATGGCTCAGCACACCGAAACCGACTACTACGCTTACTTCTTTAATGGGCTGGCCGGCATCATCGATGATGCTGAGCAAGGCGGCTACGACAGGGAAGCAACCGCCTTGCTCAGACAAGCGCAGGCGCTCTTTGAGGAGGAGTTCAAGCGGCGACATCCCGAGTGGTGGAACACGGCCTAGCGTCCGCAATGGGTGGAAAGCGGTCATTTCACGGCCTAGTCGCTCTTTATCGCATGGAGCATTTCTTGAGCTTCCAGCAGACGTCGGATCTCCGCTTCGCGGTGCACGACCTGACGCTTGGCTGCGGCCTGGAACTCGGTGCTTTCGAGCAGGATCATCTGGTCGCGCCAGAAGCGGAGCGATTCCCGCGCCTGCAGGATTTCGTCGTCGAGTTGAGCAAGCAACCGATTACGCGGCATAACAATACCCCCACACTTGCAACCCCTGCAGAACCGATTTTCCGCGCAATTGCAAGGGTTTGGAATTGGGAGCGAGCGGACGATCCTCGAATGACTCTTGCGCAAGGGAGTATGCCGGATAGGTAATCCCTTTTGCGCCTTCGCTTGAAATGTTCGGGCGGGCTGCTGATACGGGCCACGCCGTGAAAAATATCGATCATGCGACCGTCGAGGGTTTTGGCCGTGAGTGGGACTCGTTCGACCAGTCTGCGCTTAGCGACGCGGACGCGCAGAGTATGTTCGGCGACTATTTCTCCATGTTCGACTTCACCGATCTTGGTGAAGGCTTCGATTTGGGCTGTGGTTCTGGCCGCTGGGCCAAGTTAGTCGCACCCCGCTGCCGAACGCTGCACTGCATCGATCCATCTGATGCGATCGAAGTCGCCCGGCGCAATCTCTCCGACTGCCCCAATGTCACCTTCCACCGCGCCTCAGCCGACGACATCCCGCTTGCCGATGGGAGCCAGAATTTCGGTTACAGCCTTGGCGTACTTCATCACATTCCCGACCCGGAGGTTGCGCTCCGAAATGCAGTCGCGAAGCTGAAACCTGGTGGCCAGTTCCTCCTCTACATTTACTATCGCTTCGACAATCGCCCGCTCTGGTTCCGCCTGCTGTGGCGCGGATCGGACATTGGGAGACGGGTTGTTTCCAATCTCCCCTTCTCCGCTCGCAAGGGCGTCGCGGGAGCGATCGCCGCAACCACCTATTGGCCGCTCGCTAGGGTCGCCCGGCTGGTCGAGAAGTCGGGCCGAGACCCTTCCTCCATCCCGCTCAACTGGTATCGAAACCTGAGCTTCTACACGATGCGCACCGACGCTCTCGACCGGTTCGGAACGAGGTTGGAGCAGCGCTTCACCAGGGCCGAGATTCAGGCAATGATGGAGCGTTGCGGACTTGAGAATATCCGCTTTTCTGACCGCGCTCCCTATTGGGTGGCACTCGGAACGCGCTGTGCGTCAAGCGTCGCTTGATCTGCGGCTCAATGTCCGTCATTTCTAGCAGGCCGAGAGGCTCCGCCGGGGAATGAACTGCTCCCCGGCGGAAAACTGCCTCGCTTGTTTTGACGGGAGGCGGCAGAGTGGCGGACACGATGGCTGACAGCTCGTTCAGTTTTGCGTTTGAGTAAGGCTCCGGACCGAAGCCATTTTGACCAACGTACGGTTTCCAATTTTGACCGCCTGAAGTTGCCCATCTCCTATTAATTTGTAGATCGTTGTTCGGCCAAGCCCCAGCAACCCGACAGCGTCCTTGATTGACAGCATCAACGGTTCGTTGGGTCGAGCCTGAACGGGGTCGACGGGTCGCTTAATCTCCACCCGTTCAACTTCCTCTGAATCCTCCACCGATAGCGCTCGACCCTCGCATTCATCGGCCATTTCTGTCAGGCGTCGCCGCAACTCGTCTGTCAATTGGACAAGATTGCGACATTTGGCAGCTACTTCGCGATACAAGCGGGCGTCTCTTCTGGTCACGGGCTGAAAACGCTCGGCTCGGATTCTTTATCCTAGCTGCGCGGTTTTTGCCGGTGCGGCGCTCGTTGCTGGGCACCGGCAAACAGGGGAACAAATCGTTTGCGGTGCTAATGGCAGAAATGGGTCGAAAGCGGTCATAAACGCGGCGAAGAATTTACTTCTGTCCTACTCATAATTCTTTCCGCATAGGCTCGCCGGTGAACTGCCAGCAGCCCGTTCCTGCCCAACCCCATCCATCCGACCGAACAAGCATTCCTCTCGTGCGCGCGGGCTCACGCGCACGTTGTCAGTGCGAACTTTGTGAACTTTCGGGTCAATGCAGGGACTGGCGCTTGCCAAGGCGCTCGGCTAGCCGAGGCCGAAATGACCGCGCTCGATATCTTCGTCATCCTGTTGCTTGGCGGCGCTGCCTTGATCGGCTTCGTCCGCGGCTTCACGCATGAAGTGCTGTCACTGCTTGCCTGGGTCGGCGGCATCGCCGTGTTGAAGCTGTTTCATGCCCCGTTGCAGGAACGGCTTGTCGAGGTTGTCGGCACCGAGGCGGGGGCAAGCGCGGTCGCTTTCGCGCTACTGTTCCTGCCTGCCTATATCGGCGTGAAGCTGTTCGCTCGCGCAATCGGCGGCAAGGCGCGGCGCTCGGTGCTCGGGCCAGTCGACCGGCTGCTCGGCGGAGGCTTTGGCATATTGAAGGGCTTGATCGGAGCCACCTTGTTCTTCCTGCTCGCTAACCTCGCGACCGACATGATCTACGGCACACGCGCCGACCGGCCTGAATGGATGACCGACAGCCGGACTTACCCATTGCTCAACGCGACCGGGCGGGCGGTGGTCGACTGGGTCGAGACGCGCCGGCTTCCCGAGGATGACCCCTCCACCAGCTCCGCTGGTTCCCCTCTCCGGGCCGGGGAGGAGCAATGATCCGGCTGCACGATACGATGGCGCGGAAAAAGCGCGAGTTCGTGCCGCAGGACACGAAGCGCATCACAATCTATGTCTGCGGCCCCACGGTTTATGGCCGCGCCCATATCGGCAATGCCCGTCCGGCGGTGATTTTCGACCTGCTTCGGCGGGTTCTGGAACATGCCTATCCCGACGCCGAGGTGATTTACGCCCGCAACGTCACCGACGTTGACGACAAGATCATCAATTCGGCGCGCGAGGAGGGCGTCGATACGTCGGTGATTACCGACCGCTACGAGCGATTCTATCTTGAGGATATGGGAGCGCTCGGGGTCAATCCGCCGACCATCGCGCCGCACGCCACCCAGGAAATCGGGCCGATGGTGGCGATGATCGAGCGGCTGGTGGCGTCGGGCAACGCCTATGAGGCCGAAGGTCATGTGCTGTTCTCGGTGCCGAGCGACCCCGACTATGGAGCGCTGAGCCGCCGCGACCGCGAGCAAATGATTGCCGGGGCGCGGGTCGAGGTCGCGCCCTACAAGCGCGATCCGGCCGACTTCGTGCTGTGGAAACCGAGCGACCCGGATACAGTCGGCTGGGACAGTCCGTGGGGCCGGGGCAGGCCGGGCTGGCACATCGAATGTTCGGCAATGATCCGCGAGCATCTGGGCGAAACGATCGATATCCACGGCGGCGGGCTCGACCTTATCTTCCCGCACCATGAGAACGAGATCGCCCAGAGCCGTTGCGCGCATGGCGGCAAGCCTCTCGCTCGCTATTGGGTGCACAATGGCTTCGTCGACATGGGCGCCGAGAAAATGTCGAAGAGCCTCGGCAATATCGTCACGCCGGAAGAGCTGCTGAAAAGTCATGCCGGCGAAACGCTGCGTCTGGCGCTGCTTTCGGCGCACTATCGCCAGCCCTTGGCCTGGACCGACGAGTTGGTCGAGCAATCGAAAGCGACCCTAGACCGGCTGTATCGGGCTGCCGGCGACGCCGAAGCGACCGCCATCGACCAGGGCGTCGTCGAAGCATTGTACGACGATCTGAACACGCCTCTGGCGCTATCGCGCCTGTTGGCTTTGGACGATGCCGGAGCCTTGAAGGCGTCGGCGCAATTCCTTGGTCTGCTCACCTTGGATTCCGGCCGGTGGTTCCGCGGTGCGGGCGATGCAGGCGACATCGACGCGCGCATCGCCGCCCGAACCGAAGCCAAGGCGCGCCGCGACTTCGCGGAAGCCGATCGGATCCGTGATGAGCTCAAGGCCGAAGGCGTACTTCTTGAGGACGGGCCGGCGGGCACTACATGGCGAAGGGCGTGACCGAGCCTCCCTACACTCGCGATATCCTGCGCCTGGCGGCGTCGATCCCCTATCTGGAACCGTTCGAGGAATTGGCCGGCGCAACCGAACGCCGTTCGCCGACCTGCGGCAGCTGGATGCGGATAGCGGTCGAACTGGACTGGGCCGACCGGATCGTCCGGCTAAGGCAGGCGGTCGAGGCCTGCGCCTATGGCCAGGCATCGGCGGCGCTGATGGGCGGGCACGCCATGGCCCGAAGCGCCGAAGAAGTGTCGAGGACAATCACGGAACTGGAGGATTGGCTGGCGGGCAAGGGAGAGGTTCCGGCTAGCTGGCCCGGGCTTGAAGCGCTGGCCCCGGCACTTTCCCGCACGGGTCGTCACGGCGCGATCCTGTTGCCGTTCCGCACGCTATTGGCGGCAATCGAGGAGGCGAAATGAGCGCGGAAGTCGAAGCGGTCGTGACCACCACCACCCTGCTGGAGGGCGGAGCGATCATGCTGGGCACCGCGTTGGTGTTCGTCACGCTGTTTCGCAAGCTGGGGTTGGGCGCGACGCTGGGCTATATCGTCGGTGGGATCCTGATCGGTCCGCACCTGCTCGGGCTGGTCGGCGACCCTGACCAGCTCGCGAGCATTTCAGAAATTGGTATCGCGCTGCTGCTGTTCCTGGTCGGCCTGGAGCTCCAGCCGAGCCGGCTGTGGCGGCTGAGGCGGGATATTTTTGGGCTCGGCCTGGCCCAGGTCGTGCTGTGCGGCCTGGCGCTCAGCGCGCTCATTTACTTCACGCTCGGATTTTCACCTGAGGCGTCGCTGGCGATCGGGCTTCCGCTCGGTCTGTCGTCGACGGCCCAGGTGCTGCCGATGCTTCGCGCCGACCATGAACTGAACACGCCGCAGGGTGAGCGGGCCTTTTCCATCCTGTTGTTCCAGGATCTCGCAATCGTGCCGATGATTACGATCATCGCCGCAATGTCACGGGTGCCGGTCGATCCCAATGCGCCGGGCGGCTGGACGCTGGCGCTTTACACTGTCGGCGCGATCACCGCGTTGTGGCTGGCCGGGCGCTATGTGATCAATCCGCTGTTCCGCTTGATCGGCCGGCTCGGCGAGCGCGAGCTGTTCATCGTCGCCGGCCTGTTTGCGGTGATGGGCTCGGCTGCCTTGATGCATGTCCTTGGCCTGTCGGTCTCGCTCGGTGCATTTGTGGCCGGCGTCATTCTGGCGGAGTCGCCCTATCGGCATGAGCTTGAAGGCGACGTCGAGCCGTTCCGTTCCATCCTGCTCGGCCTGTTTTTCCTCGCGGTCGGAATGATGCTCGACCTGGGGCGGATCGCCGCGCAGCCCCTGCTGGTTGTCGGGCTGGCGCTGGCGGTCATCCTGATCAAATGCCTGATCATCGCCTCGCTGGCCCGAACCTTTGGCAATGATTGGCCGCGCAGCATCCGTCTCGGCCTGTTGCTTAGCCAGGCCGGCGAATTCGGCTTCGTCCTGTTCACCCAGGCCGCCGCCGCCCGGCTGGTCCTGCCCGAAGCGGCTTCGCTGTTCGGCGCGGTAGTCACTCTATCGATGGTTGCGACCCCGTTCCTGATGCGCCTGACCGACTGGCTGGAGCGGCGCGAGGAAGCAAGCACGGCAGGTTTGGCCGGGCCTGAAGAATCGCCGGAGAGCAGCGTGATCGTGGTCGGCTACGGTCGTTTCGGCCAAACCGCCGCCCAGATGCTGATGGCGAAGCGCATTGGGGTGACGCTGATCGACGCCGAGGCTGAAATGATCGAAGCGGCCGATAGCTTCGGCACCAAAGTCTATTATGGTGACGGGATGCGGATCGACCTGCTGCGGCTGGCCGGTGCGGAGACGGCCAAGGCCATTTTATTCTGCCAGGACAACCGCGATAGCGGCCTGACCCGGGAAGCGGTCAGTCGAGTGCTGGAAGCCTTCCCCCAGGCTGCGATCATGGTACGGGCATTTGACCGTCGCCATCTCATCGACCTGGACGGCCTCGACATCGTCTTCGCGCAGCGCGAGATGTTCGAGAGCGCGGTCAAGATGGGTCGGGCGGCGCTCGAGATTCTTGGCATCGACGCAGAGGAAATTGACCGCGTCGACTTCGAATATCGGTTGCGCGACTGCGAGCGGCTGGAGCGGCAGAGCGAGACCGGCGACCTCAGGGCGGGCCTTGACCAGTCCTTCTCGCCGGACCGGGGGCTCCCGGAAAAGGCTTAAGCCGCCCGATCGAGAAAGGCGGTCAGCCGTTGCGTATCGACTGCCGTGTCGAGAAACGCGCCGCCAATGCCGCGGGCCAGGACCAGCGAGATTCGGCCCTGGCTGTTCTTCTTGTCGTGGGCAATCCAGGTCGTAAGCGCGGCACCACGCTTGGCCAGCCCGACTTCCGCCAGCCTTGTCGGCAATCCGCAAGCCGACAAGTGAGACTGGAGCCGCTCAACATCCGCGGCGGGACAGAGATCGAGCTCCAGGGAATAACGAAAGGCGAGAACCAATCCCAGTGCCACTGCTTCGCCATGCAGGATCGAACCCAAGCCCGCTTCAGACTCGATAGCATGGCCGAAGCTGTGGCCCAAGTTGAGGAGGGCGCGCTTGCCAAGCCGGTCCTCGACGTCGTTCGCGACGATGCGCGCCTTGGCACGGATCGCGGCAGTAATCGCCTGCTGGCGAAGGTCGCGGTGCCCGGCAATGATTCCAAGTCCGCTATTCTCGCACCAGGCAAAGAATATCGGATCGTCGATCAGTCCATATTTGACCACCTCGGCATAGCCCGATCGCAGCTGGCGCTGGTCCAACGTGTCAAGGAATGCGGGATCGACAACGACCAGCGCCGGCTGATGGAAGGTGCCGATCAAATTTTTTTCGCCGAACGCATCGATTGCCGTCTTGCCGCCAATGGCACTGTCCGCCTGGGCAAGGAGCGTGGTTGGCAGATGGATGACCGGGCATCCTCTCTTGAACAGCGATGCCGCAAGTCCGGCAACGTCGCCAACGCTTCCGCCGCCCAGCGCTATGATGGGCGTTGATCGCATAACTTGCCGATCCGCAAAGTCCGCGATCAACTGGTTAAGCGAATCCCAGTTTTTAGCCAGTTCGCCTTCCGGAACGAGGATTGGTTCGGCTCCCATTCGCTCGGCGATCGACGATCCGTGCAGGGCGAAGACCCTCGGTTCGCTGACCAGTATTGGTGAAGTGCCGGGCCACAAATCCCGGATTCGCTCCAGCCCCGCGTCGAACGGCCCCACAAGCACGTCATAGCCGCGCGGTGCCAGGTCAACGCGGATGACAGTCATTCGCCGAGATACTTGCCGATCGCCGCGACGATCGCTTCCACCACGTCTCCGTGCGCACCGCTGCCGCTGCGAATATGAATCTGGGCTTCTGCATAGCCATCGCGGCGTTCGTCCGACAGGCGGGCCAGGATTTCGGCTCGATCGCCTTTCCTGAGAAGCGGCCGATTGTCGCGGCGCGTGGTCCGCTCGGCCAATATGTCGATGGGAGCATCGAGCCAGACAGTGATCGCGCGCTCGTTCAGGAGCATCCTGGTGCGCGGGTCCATGAATGCGCCACCGCCGGTGGCGATGACCCTAACCTCACCGTTGACAAGGCGTGCGACCAGCCGCCGTTCGCCATCTCGGAAATCATGCTCCCCGAAGCGTTCGAACAGGTCGGCGGTGGTTGCGCCGGACGCCTCCTCGATTTCGACATCGCTGTCGACAAACGGCAAGCCAAGGCGTCTCGCCAGGCGCCGGCCAATCGTAGACTTTCCCGCGCCCATCAGGCCAACGAGAACTATCGGTCGATCGAGCAGGTCGGTCAGCTTTTGCACAGTCCAGGGCTATACATAGTGGCTATAGGTCGGGCAAAAGCCTTTCTCCCACGCCGATGTAAAGCGGAGCACCCATGCCTCGAGGCCTGATTTTCCTGGTTCTTCTCATCCTCATTCTGATTGGTGGAATTTTCCTGCTGTCGCGAAGCGCTGACGAGTTGCCGGTGAAGACAATCGAGACCGACGTTACGAGCAATGCTGCCGCAAACTAGGAAAATCCTGGCCGGAACGGCCGTCCTGGCGATGATCGCCGCGATCCCCGCGATCGCCCAGGATCGGCCGGAGTCGATCCTTCCGCCCGGCTTTGGAGATCCGGCAACGCCTGCTCCCGAGCCGGCAACCAACACGTCCCAACCGTCCCCGCGGCCCGCGCCTCGTACTTCGGTTGAGGGGGCCGCGGTGGAGATTGTCGAGTCTCTGCTCGGCAACGAGCTGGAATCGAGCGAGCCCGTGCAGCAGGTCGAATATCCTCGGTCCGCGCGCCGCGATCCGAGCCTGGCCGGGACACTCGATCCCGTGGAGCTCGGCCTCGGGTTCGCGCCATGGGGCGGCGCAAGCGGCAGGTCGATCGAGATCATCATGCGGCGGATGGACGCCCCGCTGGCATCACGCTGGGCGCACATCGGACTGCGCAATGCGTTGCTCGCCAGTGCGCCCAGTCCGCTCGACGTTCAACCCGCCGACTGGGCTGCGGAGCGCGCCTGGCTCCTGCTCCGGATGGGGGAAGCCGATGCGGCGAGGTTGCTGATTGCCAGCGTCGACAGCAATCGCTTCACGCCGAAGATGAGCCAGGTAGCGCTGCAGTCTGCACTGGCCAGCAGCGACCCTTCGGCGATGTGCCCGCTGGAAGGTTCGCTTGGGAAGCTGGAACCCCGAGTGTCGTCGCTGGTGTCGGCTATTTGCGCGTCGCTGTCGGGCGAGGCGGAACGCGCCGCGGCCGACATCGAGGCGGCCCGCCGGCGCGGTAGGGTTGGCGGTATCGACCTGGCGCTGGCGGACAAGGTGGTTGGCGCCGGAGCGGAGACCGCCCGCGCAGTGACGATCGAATGGGAACCGGTCGACCGGCTGAACAGCTGGCGTTACGGGTTGTCGACGGCCACCGGGATGATGCCGCCGGACCGGCTGATCAACTCGGCCGGCCTCCAAACCCAGGCATGGTTGGCCCGGGCACCGATGTTCTCGGCTACGCAGCGGCTGCCCGCCGCGCGGGTAGCTGCCGCGTTGGGGGTGCTGTCGAGCCAGGCACTGGTTGACCTCTATGCCACGTCCTACGACGCGACCGACCCGGATGCTCTCGGCAGCACCGAGGCCTGGCAACTAAGACTGGCTTTTATCGGCAGGGATCTGGACGCGCGGATGGCTGCGATGCGGACCATCTGGGGCAATGCGAATTCGCCATTGGACAAGGTAGCCGCGCAGGTCATGCTGGCCCGGGCGGCGCGCCGTGTGGTGCCTAGCTCAGACCTTCAGTCAGATGCGCCCGATCTGGTCGCATCGCTGCTTGCAGGCGGTTTCGACAGGGAAGCGGCGCGTTGGGCGCGGGTCCTCGGGGATATGGACGATGAGCCCGCCGATAAGGTCTGGGCGATGTTGGCCCTGGGTGCACCGGACACTCGAGGTCTCGGTATCAACGCGTCGCGGATCGAGGAGTTTGCCGACCGGGACGACAGCGAAGGCAAGCAACGCACGGCGATGCTGGTCGCCGGGCTGGCGGGGCTGGGCAGAATCAATTCTGCGACGGCCGGGCGGCTTAACCGCGCGCATCGGCTTGGACTGGGCGGAGCCACTAGCTGGAGCAATTTGATCGATGGCGCGATGCGAAGGCGGCAGGCCGGCACGGCATTGATTCTCACTGCAAGCGCCCTCCAGGGCGGCAATTTCGACCAGGTTCGCGGCATCTACATGTATCATTCGATCAACGCCCTGCAGCGGACCGGACAGGGCTATCTCGCCCGGATGATCGCCGCCGAGGCGCTGGCCAGGACGTGAACGGAGCCGGCATGCCGGCGGGCGACCGGGCGCTGGTCGATCGCTTCTGCGATATGCTGGCAGCAGAGATGGGAGCGTCGCGCAACACGCTGCTCGCCTACCGGCGCGACCTGGAAGCTACCGTCGAGGAAATCGGGTCACTTGAGCAGGCAGGACCGGGAGAGATCGGCCGCCTGGGAGCGGCCTGGTCCGCGCTGGCGCCGTCGACGGTGGCACGCCGCGCGGCCACGCTTCGCCGCTTCTTCGGCTTCCTCCTCGACGAGGGAATTCGCGTCGACGATCCTTCGGCAGCGCTACCGCGGCCGGGAATACGGCGACCGCTCCCCAAAGTGCTCGATACCAACGAAGTGGAGGCGATGTTCGAAGCCGCCAGTGAACGTGCATCGAGTGGCGAACCACTCGCGCTGCGCAACCTGGCGCTGCTGGAATTGCTCTACGGCTCCGGCCTTCGGGCCACCGAGCTGGTATCCCTGCCGCGTCGCGCGCTTCAATCAGCGCGACCATTCCTCATGCTCCGTGGCAAGGGCGACAAGGAACGGCTGGTGCCGGTTTCATCGCGGTCCGCCGAGGCAGTCAAGAATTGGCTTCCGCATGTGCCCGAGAATAGCCACTGGCTGTTTCCAAGCGGGAAATCGCATTTGAGCCGGGTGCGCTTGTTCCAACTGGTGAGAAGCATGGGCGCATTGGCCGGAATTGCACCGCACCGGATCAGTCCTCATGTGCTGCGTCACGCCTTTGCTACCCACCTCTTGGCGGGCGGAGCAGACCTGCGGGTTCTGCAGTCGCTGCTTGGTCATGCTGACATTGCCACCACGCAAATTTACACCCATGTCGATGCCGCGCGGCTGGTTGAGCTGGTAAATGCCCGCCACCCGCTGGCCACGGACCATCGTTGACGGAACGGCCGACGCCGCTTACCCCGCGCCGCCGATGCTTACTTATCTCGAGTTTGAAAAACCGATCGCCGCGCTCGACCAGCGCATAACGGAACTGCGCGACACGGCGACCGCCGGCGAAATCGACATTGATGCAGAAGTGGACAAGCTTGAGGCCAAGGCCGCCAAGCTGCTTAAGGACACCTACGCCAAGCTGACCCCATGGCAGAAAACCCAGGTTGCTCGCCATCCGGAACGGCCGCATTTCAAACATTATGTCGCGGCGATTGCCGACGACTTCATGCCCCTCGCCGGTGACCGGGCGTTCGCTGACGATCCTGCGATCATTGGCGGGCTGGCTCGGATCGAAGGCCGCCAGGTGATGCTGATCGGGCATGAGAAGGGCGACGATACCGCTAGCCGCCTCAAGCATAATTTCGGAATGGCCAAGCCGGAGGGCTATCGCAAGGCGATCCGGCTGATGCAGCTGGCTGACAGATTCGGGCTCCCAGTTGTAAGCCTGGTGGACACCTCTGGTGCATTTCCTGGGGTTCAGGCGGAGGAACGTGGCCAGGCCGAGGCGATTGCCCGGTCGACCGAGCAATGCCTGGCGATGGGCGTGCCGATGATCGCGGCGGTGGTCGGCGAGGGTGGATCCGGCGGCGCTGTTGCCATCGCCGCGGCGAATCGCGTCCTGATGTTCGAGCACGCGGTCTATTCGGTGATCTCGCCCGAGGGGTGCGCATCGATCCTGTGGCGGACGGCCGACAAGGCGGCGGAGGCCGCGGAGGCAATGCGCGTGACCGCCAATGACTTATTGGCATTGGGCGTGGTTGACCGTGTCGTGCCTGAGCCTCTGGGCGGAGCTCATCGTTCGCCGGCGGAAGCGATCGAAAATCTGAAGGGCGCGATTATCGAGGAACTGGACGGGCTGGCCAAGCTCAGTCCGGCACAAATCCTCGAGCAGCGTCGCGCCAAGTTCCTCGCTATCGGATAACCCAGAACAGGAACCTTCGCGCCGTTCCGTTCATTTCTCGGAAATCTGGAATTGGCGATGGAGTTGAAATGCGAACGCCGCTTGTCCTGCTCGTAGCTTCCGCAGCGCTTGCTGCACCACTGGCCGCGGATGCCCAGCAACCACGATATCTAAATCCCCGTGACGTGCAGGAAGCGACACGGCAGCATGCCGAAGTAGTAGAAGAATTCGGTGGCGCCGAGACGGGGCCGCGAGCCTCCTACGTCGAGGGGGTGGGGCGGCGAATTGCATCCTATTCGGGAACCGCCAATGCCGGGCAGGTCTACCACTTCACGACGCTCAACAGCGCGGTCGAAAACGCCTTCGCGGTGCCTGGGGGCTATGTCTACCTGACGCGGCAACTGATGAGCATCATGAACGACGAATCCGAACTGGCGTTCGTCGTCGGCCATGAAACCGGGCACATCGCCGCCAATCATGCGCAGGCCCGCAAGTCTGCCGCAAATTCGAGCGCAATCTGGGGAGTCCTGGGGCAGATTTTGGGCACGGTCGTTGGCGGCGATGCCTTCGGCGGCCTGATTTCTCAAACCGCCCAGCAGTTTTCAAAGTCACGATTGCTGAGCTTTACGCGCGACCAGGAATATCAGGCCGATGTGCTCGGCATCCGCTACATGACCGCGGCCGGTTACGATCCCAATGGCGGCGCGACCATGCTTACGCAAATCAGCAGGTCGACGGCCCTCGAAGCGCGGATGCAAGGCGACCGAAATCGTTCGACTCCGGAATGGGCGAGTACTCATCCGCTCAGTGAAAACCGTGCAGCACAGGCATCGCAACTGGCGCGACAATCCGGACGAACCGGAGGTCTCCGCAACCGCGATGTCTTCCTGGGCCAGATCCAGGGGATGATCGTTGACGACGATCCTGCGCAAGGCGTTATCGACGGGCGGATTTTCACTCACCCCGATCTGCGCCTCTCATTCGCCGTTCCGACTGGCTATCTGATGCAGAACAGCACCCGTGCCGTCTCCATCCAGGGGTCGGGCGGCCAAGCCCAGTTCTCGGGAGGTCGATACGACGGCCGAATTGAGGATTACATCAACCGTGTCATTCAGCAGCTGACCGGCGGACGAACTCAGCTCGCGCTTGGCCCGATACAAAGAACCACGGTCAACGGAATCCCGGCGGCATACGTCGTTGGCCGCGCCAATACGTCCTCGGGCGGTGTCGACGTCAGCGTCTTTGCCTATCAGTGGGACGCGAACACCATCTATCACTTTGTCGCCCTGACCAGGGCGGGCCAGGGCCTCGCCCCGTTTGGGACCATGGTGGATTCGCTTCGCAGGATCAGCACCGCTGAGGCGGCTGCGATCCGGCCCCGGGTGATCAATGTCGTGACCGTGGCCAGGGGCGATACGATCCAGTCGCTTTCAAATCGTATGGCTTATCGGGATTTCCAGGTGGACCGATTCCTGGCGTTGAACGGGCTTGCCGCGAACAGCCCGCTGGTGCCCGGCCAAAGGGTCAAGCTCGTGGTGTACGGAACGCGGCGAGCTTAGTTGGAGGCGGACTGGACTCGATTATCCAGCTTGCCCCACATGCCGTTGGCGCCACCGCCAAGCTTGCTCATGCCGCCGATCGCGGCAACTGCAATCAGCGCCGCGATCAGTCCATATTCTATTACGGTCGCGCCGCGCTTGTCCGAGCGAAGCTTGCGACCCATCATACGGATAGCGAGCACGCCACCCTCCTCTGGTCCTGGTCCACGAGACGGTTCTACGGGCGAAACGATTAAGAATTGATTGGCGGAATGAGGTTAATTCGCCGCTTTCCGCGAATATTTCGTCCAGCCGAGAAAATGGAGAATTTCCACAGTCTCCTCCGTGCGGTGCCCATCGCCGAGGCCGCGGAAGGCGCGGCGGGCCCCCTCAAGCTCTGACCTTGTCATGGGCGGTGACCGAGCGGCCAGTACGGAGGTTGCCGCCATCGACCGCAAATCGCGGACCAGTCCATCAAGATCGGTGTATCGCAATCGAACTCGATCGACGTCGACTACTGGCATATTGAATCCTGCGGCAGCCAGTAGCTGCGCCAGGGTCGAAGGCTCGATCCGGGGATGAAAGCGGGCCGCGATCCGGGCTTGGTGTCGCCCAGCTTCGATCAACGATACCCGAAGCGCCGGAAGGCTGTCGCCGCCTGCAATTGCGCCGATGAATGGTGCATCGGGCTTCAATGCGCGGTGGATGCAGCCAAGGGCGGCCTGAAGGTCGTTAACAGTATCAAGGGTGCCGATCGCAACGCACAGATCGTATCGGCCGACGCCAAAATCGTAACGGTCTTCCTCAATTGGCGCCCCTCCGGACGTGCCAGCGAAAAGAGTTCCCGGATCAAGCACGTCGACCTTGTCCGCAATTGAAGCGAGGCGGGCGGGCCATTCGGCAGAGGGGCAGCCCAACAGCATGGCGCGATCAAAGGTGCGAGCAATGTCGCGGACGCGGTCCAGGCATTCGTCGAATGCCCGGTCGAATAGGAACAGTTCAGGGCCGACCCGTGCGGCTCGGTCGCGTCGGATTGCGCGAAGATGGCGGTCGAACAGTTCGGCATGCACGGTGGCGCTTGTGCGGCGGACCGGCTCGCGCGACAAGAGGCGATGGCAAGCGCAATCGTGCGCCCCCTATGGGGCCTTTGTAACCTGTTGCTCGATTTCGCGCTGCCGCCAAGTTGCGCTGGCTGTGGCGAGATAATCGACGAAGTCGGCGCATTCTGCCCGGAGTGCTGGCGCAAGCTGGAATGGCTAGGCAACAGCGGCTGTCAGCGTTGCGGGTTGCCATTGGCCGGTACCGAGGCTGAAGTTTGCGGCCGCTGCCTCGCTGCTCCACCCAAGCTCGATCGAATCCGCGCCGCGGTGGCGTATGAGGAGATTCCCAGATCGGTGGCCCTGCGACTGAAATATGGCCGCAAGGTCGCCCTGGCGCGGACCATGGCGCGCTACATGGCGCCGCTTAAGGGCGAATGGGGCGACAAGACGATCATCATGCCTGTTCCGCTTCATCGCTGGAGGCTGTGGAGGCGGGGCTTTAACCAGTCAGCGTTGGTTGCCAGCGAGCTCTCGCGGCAGTGGGCCTTGCCGGTCGCGCGGCATGCGCTTCGGCGAGTCAAGCAGACCAAGCCTCTGAAGGGCCTCAATCATAGCCAGAGGCGAAAAGCCGTCGCAGGTGCATTTACGATGCGCGATCCTTTTGCTGTGAAGGATAAAATTGTCGTGCTGATCGACGATGTGCTGACCAGTGGCAGCACCGCTGAGGCCTGTGCAAGGTCTTTGCGGAAAGCTGGCGCAAGCCGGGTTGAACTGATTTGCTGGGCGAGGGTGGTTCGCCCTTCGCAGTTGATGCGTTAAGGAAGGGAATAGGTCGATGGAGGGCGGTTTGCCCAAGGTTGAAATCTACACCAAGCTGACGTGCGGCTTTTGCTATCGTGCCAAGAAGCTGCTCGACATGAAAAAGGTGCCCTACGAAGAATATTCGGTCGATTTTGGCGGGGCCAAGAAGACCGAGATGATTCAGCGCGCTGGCGGGCGGTTGACGGTGCCCCAGCTATTCATCAACGGCCGCCACGTGGGCGGATGCGACGAGTTGATGGAGCTCGAATATCAGGGCAAGTTGGACGAACTGCTGGCCACATGAGCGCCGTGCGGATTGCCATCTATCAGGCTCAAAGCGGAATCGATCCGGCCGCCAATGCCGAGCGGCTGGTCGGCGCCATTCGTGAGGCGGCAGCAGGCGAAGCGGCGATGCTGTTCACGCCGGAAATGTCAGGCATGCTGGACCGTGACCGTGAGAGGGCGCTTGGCAAGGCGCAGGCTGAACGCGATGACAATGTCCTGAAGGCGGTTCGTGATGCGGCGCGGGAAGCCGGCATCTGGGTCCACCTCGGTTCGCTGGCACTCAAGGGCGAGAGCGGCAAGCTCGTCAATCGTGGCTTCGTCATCGACGACGAGGGCGAGGTTAGGGCCCGCTACGACAAGATCCATTTGTTCGACGTCGACTTGCCGACTGGAGAAAGCTGGCGCGAGTCCGCCATGTATGAGGCGGGCGAGCAGGCGGTTGTGGTCGATGGGACGCCCCTCGGAAAGCTCGGACTGACGATCTGTTATGATCTGCGCTTTCCAGAGCTGTTCCAGAGGCTGAGCAATGCCGGAGCCGAGGTGATTGCCGTTCCCGCCGCCTTCACCGTACCGACGGGCAGGGCGCATTGGCAGGTTCTGATGCGGGCCAGGGCAATCGAAGCCGAGCTCTTCATCGTCGCCGCGGCGCAGGCCGGGCGGCATGAGGACGGCCGCGAGACCTATGGTCATTCGCTGATCGCCGACCCTTGGGGCGAACTGGTCCTGGAGATGGGCGGTGAACCGGGGCTGGCGTTCGCCGAGATCGACCTTGGGCGGATCGCCGACGTCAGGTCCCGTATCCCGGTTCTCCAACACCGCCGCGCGATCCCGCCGGTGGCGAATTGATTCAAGGCCGTCGCTATCCTAGTGGACGGCCAAAGGCTCCGTAGCTCAGCCGGATAGAGCAGTGGTTTCCTAAACCAAAGGTCGCAGGTTCGAGTCCTGCCGGGGCCACCATAAGTCATTGAAAAGGGGACGAAAAGCGATGATCGGGAGGCTGTTCAGGGAGCACCCAAAATCGCTTGGCATGAGTTGGGCCGAGCATGGCGCGGGCGCGGTGGTGATCGGCGGAAGGATGGTCGGTGCGGGTCTCGCCTGCATTGTCCACGCCGCGGTGCCTGCGCTGTTCACCGAGACCGCAGGCCGGACGGTGATGAGCCTCCACGACCATATGGTGAAGCGCAAGGCCGGGGCCGCCAACCCCAACGCCTGGCCCGACTATGAGATTTGACGCGCATGGCGGCTGACCAGCGGGTCGTAATAGTAGGCGGCGGCTTTTCGGGGACGATGCTGGCCGCCGAGCTGGCGCGGAAGGGCGTGAGGTCGACGGTGATCGACGCCGGCCGGGCAGGGAAGGGAACCGCATTCTCGACCCCCGAGGAAGCGCATCTCCTGAATGTGCCCGCGGGACGGATGGGCGGCTGGGCGGACCAGCCCGGGGACTTTGCCAGGGCCGTCGCAGGCGAAGGCTTTGACGCGCAGGATTTCGTGCCGCGTCGCCGTTTCGGCGAATATGTGAGCTCGATCCTCGACGAAGCGAAGGCCAGCGGGCTGGTGCAGGTGGTGGTAGGAGACGCGATCGCGGCGCGACAGGGCGGCACGGGCTGGACGGTCGAACTGGCCGGCGGATCGCGGGTCGAAGGCCAGGCGTTGGTGCTCGCCCAGGGCAACCAGCCGCCGCAGCAGCTGCCGTTCGCGCGCGGTGTCGACGAAAAATATTTCCTCAACGATCCATGGAGCGAAGAGGGAAGGGCGGCGATCGTCAGGGCCGCCGCGAGCGGCGGTGACGTGCTTCTGATCGGAACTGGCCTGACCATGGTCGATGTCGTGCTGAGCCTCGACGAGGCGCGGCTGCGCGGCCGCATCACGGCGCTGTCGCGGCGCGGGCTGGCGCCCCGGGCTCATGCCGATCATGGCAGCGCGCCGGTCGAGCTGGACGAGATCCCCCACGGATCGGTGCGCAAGCTGTGGGACTGGCTGCTGCATCGCGGCGCCTCGGTCGGCTGGCGTGCGGCAATCGATGCGATCCGCCCGCACAGCCAGGCACTGTGGCAGGCGCTGACCACCGCCGAGCAGGCGCGGTTCCTTCGGCACATCAGGCCATGGTGGGACGTTCACCGGCATCGCATCGCGCCCGAAGTGGCGGGGCGGATCAAGCGGCTGGTGCAACTCGGCCAGCTGGAGATCGTGGCCGGGCGCGTGACCGACATGTGGATCAAGGACGGTAAGCTGGAGGTGTCGATCAAAAGGCGCGGCCGGCGCGACACTGTCGATCACGATTTTGCGCTGGCGGTGAACTGCACGGGGCCGCTCGGCGAGATCTCACGGACCCGCGATCCGCTGCTCAAGGGCCTGTTCGAGGCCGGACTGGCGAGGCCGGATGCGCTGGACCTGGGGCTCGATGTCGATGGCCGCTCGCGGATCAGCGCCGCGCCGAATGCCTGGGCGCTGGGACCGCTGACCAAAGGCAGGTACTGGGAAATCACCGCCGTTCCCGATATTCGCGGTCAGGTGGCCGCGGTTGCGGACGATATAGTCAAGGAATTGGGCGATGCCGTGCAGTCCTGAAGATGGCGACCTGGTCAGCGGTGCGCCCAAGGTGGCGGTGCCGGACGATGTCGCGGAAGCGGTCAAGACTCTCATCCGCTGGGCCGGGGACGATCCCGAGCGCGAAGGGCTGCTCGATACGCCCAAGCGGGTGGCTCGGGCGTGGAAGGAATATGCCAAGGGCTATGCCGAGGACCCGGCGGTGCACCTGCAGCGGACCTTCGACGAGGTCGGCGGCTACGACGAGATCGTGTTGCTCAAGGACATTCCGTTTCAGAGCCATTGCGAGCACCATCTCGCGCCGATCATCGGCAAGGCATCGATCGCCTATCTGCCGCGCGACAAGGTGGTCGGAATCTCGAAGCTGGCTCGGGTGCTGCACGGTTTTGCCCGGCGGCTGCAGGTCCAGGAGCGGCTGACCGCGGAAATCGCCGACTGCATCTGCGAGAATCTGAAGCCCAAGGGAGTGGCAGTGGTGATCGAGGCGAGCCACGCCTGCATGACCGCGCGCGGGGTGCAGACGCCGGGCGTAATGATGGTCACGTCGAGGATCATGGGCGTGTTCCGTGAAGACGACCGGTCGCGCAAGGAAGTCCTGGCGCTAATGGGCTATTAGGCCCGGCGCCCGCGTGGCGCCTTTAGGTGATTATTTCGGCGCTGACGGATGGACCGAGCGCCTGACGGGGCGAGACGAGCGCCCGTTGCAAGGCGCCGCCCGTTGAACAGGCATATCCCCTAAAATCAGGAGTTTATCATGAAGACCTTATTCGTGGGCGCTGTCGCGCTCGCACTCGCCGCTCCCGTTGCCGCCCAAAGCGCCGGCGGCGTCATCCTGACCAACACCGAATTCAACGGCGGCTTCGGCAACAACGGTCAGTGCACCGCCGCGCTGGCCAAGGTGCGCAACCACCAGCGGCTGCACGCCGATGCGCGGGGCGAGGCCTATCGCAACCTGTCGGCCTCGGCTTTCCAGAAGGCCAGCCTGCGCACGACAAGGTGCGAGAAGATCGACGGGCGCCACCGGGTGGTGTTCTACGTTGACGGCATTCCTCGTTAAGCGAGGCTAGCCGGACGAATATAGGGCCGTCCCGAGAGGGGCGGCCCTTTTTTGCTAGTCCCGACGTTCCCGATAATAGGTCCCGTCATCATAATAGCCGCCGCCGAAATAGGGCGCGCCATAGTTGGGGCCGTAATAGGCCGAGCCGTGACAAGTGTCGCAAAAGCCAGGGGTCCCGGCGGTCGCAGCCGAGGACGAATTCCGATCGAGTCCGGACCCGCCGCCATCGATGCTCCGGTGGCGCGGATAGCTGTAAAATCCATAAGGACCGCCGCGATTGCGATCGCCATAGCTATTGCCGCCGGTTTGGCCTGCCGGATCGCGCTTGCTGCCGGCGCCGGAGCCGCCATCCGATGGCTCCGCGGCCGCGGGCGCCGCGAGGCAAAGCGCCGAAAAGACAAGCAGGCTTCTGGCGAACATAAGCGACTCCGTCACCGCACAGCCGGTCTTTCGCACGGACGGGATGAACAGCGTGTTGCTCGGATGACGAGCTCAGTGGCTGATTAAACGGTATCCGACCGCCGGCTCATTGATGATTATCGCCGGGCTGCCCGGATCGCTCTCGAGTTTCTGCCGCAAGCCCCGTACCGCGACGCGGAGATATTCGATCTGCTTTTCATGGGCAGGTCCCCAAACCGAGCGCAACAGGTGCGCATGGGTGAGGACTCGGCCGGGATGCTTGGCGAGTTCGGCCAGCACGCCATATTCCTTGGGCGCGAGGTGGATCGGCTCGCCGTTTTTCAAAACGGTGCGGCGGAACAGATCAACGGTCACGTCTCCAGCCAGTATCGGCTTGTCGTCGGAGCCTGGCCCGAGTTCCAGCAAGTTCGACAGGTAGCGCTGGACCTTGGCCACCTCAGTCCCGATCGCCGACACGTCGGCCTTGTCCGCCAATCCGGCACGCTGGATTGCGCGCGTCGCGCGGGAAATGGCAGCAAGGCGCGGTTCCAGATCCTGGCCGATTGACGATAGCAATACCGAGCGAACCCGGTCGCCTTCACGCAGTCGGGCGAAATCCTGTGCCTCAACCTCCAGCTTGGCGCGTTCGAGCGCCAGGGTGACCTGGTCAACCAGGCTATCGAGCAGCTCAAGCTGTTCGGGCGCGACGGGCCTGGTGCCGTCGTCACGGGCCAGCCCAATGACGCCAAGAACCGTCGACCCCGACTTGATCGGATAGAAGACCCATTCCGTGACAATTACCGAGCGCGTTCCGCGGCCGGCCGGTTCGCCCGATTCCATGGCCCAGGCAGCGGCGGCGACATCGCTAGGGGTCAACATCGCCTGCGCTGGGCTTGCCGCGACCAGTCGCGGCTCGGGCAGGTCCGCCATCATCACCGAATTGCTATCGAACAGCCGGCCCAGCTCCCGGCACGCGACCTCGGCGATCTGGTCCGTGCTGGAACAGGACAGAAGGCGGCGGGCAAGCCCGGCAACCGTGGCGTTGCGAGCGGCGCTCCTGCGCGCTGTCTGGCGCTCGGCCTGCATTCGCGCGGCAAGCTGGCTGGTGACCAGCGCGACCAGGAACAGCAGCGCAACAGTCGCGACATCCTCCGCGCGCGACATGCGGAACGTGTGGAAGGGATGAGTGAAGTAGAAGTTGAAGGCGAGCGCCGACGAAACCGCCGCGAACAGGCCGGGCCACACGCCATAGAATCCGGCAGCAGCAAGGACCGCCGGCAAATATAGCAGGTCGACTGGGGAGTTACCCCAGCGTGGCGCGACAAGCATGCCAACAAAAGTCGAGGCGGCGACCAGCGCCAACGTCTCGGCATAGGGCCGCAATATCCCCAGGGCGGTTGGCGCCGTGGCAGGTGAGAGGCTGTTGTCCATGACCGCCCAGATGCGCCTTCGATTATTATTCGTCGAGGTTTTCCGAGGATTTTCCAGTTCTTTCTTTACGCCTCTCCCATGCAATCCACATGGAATCTTTATGCCCTCGGCATCCATTTCCGCTGGCATGAATAATATCAGCGTAACGGCCGAGCCCGTTGAAACAGCCCCGCAGCTACCCAAGGAACCGCTGCCGACGCTTATGCTCGGCGCGATCGGCGTGGTGTTCGGCGATATCGGTACGTCGCCGCTTTATGCGATGAAGGAAAGCTTCATCGGGCCGCATCCGCTGGCCGCCGACCCGGTCCATATTTTCGGCGTGCTGTCGCTGGTGTTCTGGATGCTGATGATGGTGGTGACGTTCAAATATGTCGCCGTCACAATGCGCGCGCACAATAAGGGCGAGGGCGGCTCATTCGCGTTGCTCGCCCTGATCTCGCGCACCGTCGAGGGCGGCAAATGGACCGCCGGCCTGGTGACGATGGGTGTGCTCGCCGCAGCTTTATTCTATGGCGATGCGATCATCACGCCGGCCATCTCGGTGCTGTCGGCGGTCGAAGGGCTTGCAGTGGCCGAAGCGGGATTGGCGCCGCTGATCCTTCCTGTGTCGGTCGGCATATTGATCGGGCTGTTCCTGATCCAGGCACGCGGCACGGCCCGGGTCGGAGCGATATTCGGCCCGGTGGTGCTGGTGTATTTTGCGACCCTGGCGGTGCTTGGGGTCACAAACATCATGGCGCGTCCCGAGATACTGGGTGCCCTCAATCCGGTTTGGGCGGTGCGCTTTTTCGAGGTGGACCCGGGAACCGCATTCCTGGCGCTGGGCAGCGTGGTGCTGGCCGTGACCGGCGCCGAGGCGCTTTACGCGGACATGGGGCATTTCGGCCGCAAGGCGATCGGGATCAGCTGGCTGACGCTGGTCTATCCCTGCCTGACGCTCAACTATCTTGGCCAGGGCGCCCTGCTGCTCGGCAACCCGCAAGCGGTCAGCAACCCGTTCTTCCTGATGGCTCCGGAGTGGGCCCGCCTGCCGTTGGTCGGCATCGCTACGCTGGCAACGATAATCGCCAGCCAGGCGGTGATCTCCGGCGCTTTTTCGGTCACCCGCCAGGCCATCCAGCTGGGGTTCCTGCCCCGGCTGTCGATCCTTCACACCAGCGCCAAGGCGGCAGGGCAAATCTACATTCCGGTGGTCAACTGGACGCTGCTTGTGGCGGTGGTGCTGCTGGTGGTCGGCTTCCAGGCATCGACCGGCCTCGCCGCCGCCTACGGTATCGCGGTCACCGGCACGATGTTCATCACCACCTGCATGGTCGGGGTTGCCATGTTCCGCATCTGGAAGTGGAAGCCGATCGTGGCGTGGCCGGTTATCGGCCTGTTTGTGGTCATCGATGGCGTCTATTTCGCGTCCAACCTGACCAAGTTCGTCGACGGAGGCTGGTTTCCGCTGCTGGTTGCCGCGGTCGTGTTCGTGGTGCTGACAACCTGGTCCTCAGGGCGCCGGATCATGCGGGAGCGGCTGGCGGAAGGCGCAATACCGCTGGCGGTATTCATCAAGTCGACCGCCGGATCGCTGCATCGAATTCGCGGAACGTCGGTGTTCATGGCGTCGAGCGCGGAGACCATCCCGTCGGCGATGCTGCACAACATCAAGCATAATCAGGTGCTGCACGAGCGCGTTGTCATCCTGACCGTGCAGATTGAGGAGGTGCCGCACTGGCCGCCGGAAAAGCGCTCGGTCGTCACGCGCCATGGCGAAGGCTTCAACCGTGTCGTGCTGCGCTACGGCTTCATGGACGAGATCGACGTGCCTCACGACCTCGCGAATACGCCGCTGGCCGGCGCGCCGTTCAACCTGATGACCACCAGCTTCTTCCTTGGCCGCCAGAAGCTGATCGCGTCCAAGCGGCCAGGAATGGCGCTGTGGCGCGAGCGCCTGTTTGCCTGGATGAACAAGAATAGCGAAAGCGCGATGGAATTCTTCAAGCTGCCGACCAATCGGGTAGTCGAGCTTGGGTCTCAGCTGGAGATCTGACCATGCGCGCCATTTTCTGCGGCGCGCTGGCTGCGTTCGCCGTCATATCGCCGGCCGATGCGGAAGAAGCGCCAATCTGTACCGACCGACCGGCCAAGGCCAATGCGGTCTGCGCGGTCCCGGTCGGCCAGTGGCAGCTGGAAAGCTCTCCGGTCGCCTGGGCGCGCACTGAGGTGGATGGCACCGCGACAAGGACGCTGACGTTGGGGTCGACGGTGGTGAAGTATGGCCTGTCGGACCGATCCGACCTGCAACTGGGCTTCGTGCCCTTTGTCCAGGTTGAGGCCCGTTCAGGCGGGATCAAATCGAGCGCTTCCACAGTCGGCGACGTGACCATGCGATACAAGCGTCGGCTGACGGGCGACAAAGCGCCGGTACAGGTGGCCGCGATCCCTTTCATCAAATTGCCGACGGCGGACCAGGACATCGGCAATGGCAAGGTCGAGGGGGGTCTGGGGGTGCCGGTCAGCTTCGCGACCGGCGGCCCACTGACGGTCGTGCTTGGCCCCGAACTGGACCTGCTGGCCGATAGCGACGGCCATGGCCGGCACGTCGCAATCGTCAACATCGTCAACCTGTCCGGGCCGATCGCGGACGGCGTCACGCTTTATGGCGAGCTGTGGGCCATGACCAATTTCGATCCGGCCGACACGGTCACGCTGGCGTCGGCCGATGTTGCAATTGCCTATCTGGCGACGGATCGGCTGCAGCTGGACCTCGGTGCGAACATGGGCCTCAACCGAAATACAGCCGACATTGAAATATATGCAGGCGTATCGGTAAGATTCTGACGCCGGCGCGGCGCCGACCCAAGCCCCTTTTTTGGCTGCAGGTCAGGCGGCTCGCGGGATCGAATGCGGCACCGGCGCTCGATCGGATTCGGCGAAGACGCTCGGTCGCAGCCAGCTGCTGACGTTGCGGGTCAACGCCGGTTCTCCCTGAATGATCAGGTCGCCGGATCGCACCGCGTCGCGATAGGATCGATCGCCCATCCAGACGTCATGCATGGTCCGGACGGTGGTGGTGAAATAAACGTCGACGTCGTGGGCCGGCGGAGTGAGGCATACCTCGACAACCTGCAGATCGACCCGCAGCCACCAGTTGCGCTGTTCCGTCATGTCGGTGAACTTGAAACGAATGACGCTGTGATCGCCAGGCAGTTTGCTGGGATCGACGCTCCGTTCCAGATAATACATCAGGAAATCCAGGTTGAAGTCCTCTTCGACCAGCATCTCGCGGGTCCAGTTCAACCCCCATTCGCCGATCGCGATGAGCACCGGCAGCAAGGCCTCGCAGGCCATGGTCGGACAATATTCATGGCCGCGCTGTCCACCAATCCGGCGACGCGCGACAATACCTCGATCCTCCAGCAATTTGAGGCGGCTGGTGAGCAGCGACGGCGAGATGTCGCCAAGCCCGCGTTGCAGTTCGTTGAAGCGGCGGCCCCCCATCAGAAGCTCCCGCAGGATGAGGATCGTCCAGCGTTCGCCGAGAATTTCGGTCGCCTTCGCGACCGGACAAAATTGACCATATTTCACAAGAATTTCCCCCCGGTTCGGGCCATAGTCCGCTCCATGCCTATTGATTGAGATCGTGCATCCCTCCCTGCCGAATGGCAGGCGACCGTGGGAGCAGGCGTGGTAAAAAGCGTTGGAACGTCCGATTAAAACGTAATTTTTGAATAATTTTATCGATCACAGATATCGGATGTTCGGTGAGTCCGGTCGCTGAACCGGTGCTTACTCATTGAAGTCCAAGGCTAATCGGGATCGGACGGACTCCGATCCGGAACTGCCGGGCTCCACATCCTGTAGTGGGTTGCTCCAATCGGTGAACTATCGGGCCAGCCGCTTGCGGCCGCATTTCCTTGCTGCGTGCCGGCGTCCCCATCCGGCGGCCACCCGAACAGCTTAAAAGGAAATCGAAAATGCGAATGAACATGTTGATCGCCGGTCCGGCGATCGCGCTAGGCGCCGTGCTGACGATGTCAGCCCCGGCCCAGGCCCAGTCCGTCTGTGAAATAGCCGGCGCGGCCGGATCGGAAGACACCGGCGGCGCGACCGCTGTCGACCCGGGCGACCTGGCCTGCGGCCCCAATGCCCACGCCGACGGCAGCGGTGCCGCCAATGAAGCAACCGCGGTCGGAACGGGATCTAATGCTACCGGTGCGGACGCGACGGCCTTCGGCAGCGGGTCCATTGCCACCGGATCCGACACGACGGCGGTTGGCGCCGACGCCAAGGCGAACGCCAGCAGTGCGACCGCGCTCGGCAACGCCGCCTTTGCCACCGGCCTTGAGTCGACGTCGGTTGGCACCAGCGCCAGCGCATCGGGCGAAAGCTCGACCGCGGTCGGCATCCTGGCCAATGCCACCGGCCTGCAGTCGGTCGCGGTCGGTAACCGCGCCCAGGCGACCAACGAGGATTCGGCGGCATTCGGCGACAAGGCCAATGCCAGCGGCTTCCATTCGACCGCGATCGGCGGCGAAGCCGTGGCGTCGGGCGCCGGATCGCAGTCCTTTGGCTGGAGGGCGAACGCGACCGGTGCGCAGTCCGTCGCGGTCGGCAACCAGACACAGGCGACCGGCGCTGCGTCAACCGCGCTTGGCAACGGGGCAGCCGCGTCGGGCGACAACTCGACCGCAATCGGTAATGGCGCGGTCGCTTCCGGCGCTGGCTCGATCGCCATCGGCAAGGGCGCCAGCACCGCCGGTTTCGCCAATTCCATCGCGCTTGGAAACGGCACTGCCAACACTGCCGCCAACCAGGTGAACGTCGGCGGACGGACGATCGGCGGAGTCGCCAACGGCGTATTGGCGACCGATGCGGTCAACGTGGCGCAGCTCAATGCGGCCGTCGGCAACTTCAACAACGGGCTTGCGGCCGTGCAGGACGACATCGGCACGCTGTTCGACCTGCGGTCGCGGGACCGCAACGACGCGCAGCAGGGCATCGCGGCCGCCATGGCCATGACCCAGGCGCCGATGCCGTCGAACCCGGGCGGCATCAGCTATGCGGTCAATGGCGCGATGTTCCGCGGCGAATATGCCGGCGGCGCGTCGATGATGTACCGGCTGAATACCGAGAATGCGATGGCGGTCAGCCTGGGCGTCTCATTTGCCGGCAACAAGAATAATGGAGCCCGGGTCGGCTTCGCCGGCGAGTTCTGATCCCCGGCCGGGGCGCGGCCGGTTTCCCTGTACCGGCCTGCTGCATCGCGTTCCGGCCTGCGGTAGACGGGCGGCCCTCAGGACAGGGGCCGCCCGTCGTATTTGTGGGGGGGGAATGACGATTATGGCGAAGGTCGGCTTTCGCGCCGGGGTGACGATTAGGGAGAACTAGCTCTCCAGAAATTCCTCGACCACCCGGGCATATTTCGGCCAGCCGGGATCGGTTTCCAGCAGCAAATGGTTGGGGCTTTCGACCGCAATGAACTGCGCGCCGGGGATGCGGGCGGCGATCGCCCGGCCGGCGGAGAAGGGCACGACCGCGTCGCGCGTGGCGTGGCCGACCAGGGTCGGCGTGGTAACCTTGGCGAGCAGATCGCCGACGTTGATGTCGGCGAACACCCGCTGCAGCGCGACCGCATTTTCCGCCGAGGTGGTGGTGCGCTGCATCTCGTTGAAATAATCCTCCTGCTCCTCGCTGCCTTCGGGCAGGTAGAGCGAAGTGAACATCTGCCGGTAGGCGGGATTGTCGAGCGCCCAGCCGTGGCGGGTCAGCTCCAGCATTGCCTCGCGCCGCTCGATCTCGGCCGGGTCGCCGCGATGTTTCCAGCCGATCGCATAGCCGCCCCACAAATGGAGCTTGCGGACCCGTTCGGGATGGCGGACCGCATAAGTGATGGCGACCGCCGCGCCCTGGCTGATCCCCAGCAAGTCGAAGCGATCGAGCCCGGCGGCGTCGACCACGCTTTCGAGGTCGTTGACGAAGGCGTCGAAATTGAGCGGCGCATTCCAGTCGGAAAGGCCGTTGCCGCGCTCGTCATAGCGCCACACCGAGCGAATCGCGGTGAGGGCGCGGATCCAATGTTTCCACAAGGGGCTGTGAAGGTCCGCCTCAAGATGGTTTAGCCAGTTGGCCGCCTTGACCAGCGGTGGCCCGGCGCCGGTCACCGAATAGGCTAGACTGGTGCCGTCGCTGGCGGTGCAGAAGCGTATTTCCTGCTTGAGGATGGCGGGCGCGCCGAGTTCCTGCTCCTCCAACTTGAGCGGAATCGCCGGCTGTTCGCGCAGCGCCGCGCTGGCGGGAATGCCGGCCTCGGCGAGGTGGCGGATGAGCAGCGCGCGCTGTTGCTCGGCCTCATCATCGCGGCCGGCGGCGACCAGCAGGCGGACCAGAGCTTCCGCCGGCTCGGCATCGTGCGGTGAGCGTTCGACCCAGGCGCGGACATGGGGCAGCAATTCGTCGGGCGGCAGGTCGCGGGTGACCAGTTCGGCGCAGACCTTGTCGAGCCAGGATCGGCTGTCCTCGCAAGTTGCGATGCGCCAGGCGTTGAAATCGTCGCAATTGGGCAGGTCGAGATCGCACAGGAACAGGCCCGAGGCAGTGGCGCCGATCTGCTGGAGCTGTTCGGTCGATGTGGCGGCAAGGTTCGCGGCCGCTTCCTTCAGCGCGATGTAATCGATGGAGAGGCCGGCGGGATCGAGCGCGGCGGTCTCGCGGTCGGCGACAATCGCATCGCCAAGCAGACCGCGCAGCTTGCTGAGGCTCCAACGCAGAGCCCCCCGCGGATCGTCGGGCATTTGCCAGAACAAATGGGTCAGGCGTTCGCGGCGGACCGGCTTGGCTTCGGCGGCGAGGTAGGCGAGCAGGGCGCGAGTCTTGCGCGACGCGGGGAGGGGTATGGCCTTCCCGTCCGCGACCACCGCCATCGGTCCAAGCAATCGCAACTGCATCTGATGGACCCCCTCCTGTGGGCCCCAACCGTGGAAACGCCACTAGGCGGTTCAAACGGTCGTTTCCAACGCTTTTTCCAACGTCTTCTCACACCATCGACCGGCAGATGGCTCCCAAGGGCGGAAATTAGGGCCCGTCCAACACAAGGGAGCAAATAAGATGTTTTCCAATGTCAAAAGCCAGGACCAGCTGGCTTGCGCGTTCGGCGCGCTGATGTTCGCTGGCCTGTCGTTCGGTGCCGCGCTCTTCCCATTGATCGCAGCGTAAGGGGGGCGAGGTCATGTTTCACGATTTCCAATATCCGACGATCCTGGCGGCATCGAACCGCGCCGCGTGGCAGATTGACGATGTCATCGGCCCCGACGCGACGCTCGATTTCTCCAAGCCGTTCATGCCGGAGAATCTGGCGCGGACCGACCGGCTGTACATGCTGTCGGCGAAAGAGCGGCTGACGCTCAACCATATCCGCGCGCATGAATATCTGAGCCTGTTCGGGCTGGTCGAGGAATTCATCCTGCCGTTCGTGCTGGACCATGTCCGTGCCGACCTGCCCGACAATGACGATGTCCGGGTGCGCGCGCTGCTGCAGTTCGCGGCAGAGGAGGCCAAGCACATCCAGCTGTTCCGCCGGTTCCACCAGGCATTCACGCAAGGCTTTGGTTCCGATTGCTCGATGATCGGCCCGCCGGAAGCGGTCGCCGAGTTCGTGCTGGGCAATGACCCGCTGAGCATCGCGCTGTTCGTGCTGATGATCGAGTGGATGACCCAGAGCCACTATGTCGACAGCGTCCGCGGCGAAACAGAGCTCGACCCGCTGTTCGCCAACCTGCTGCGCTGCCACTGGATCGAGGAATCCCAGCACGCCAAGCTCGACACGTTGATGGTCGAGGCGCTGGCCGCCGGCAAGACCGAGGCCGAGCTTCACCAGGCGGTCGACGGCTTTATGGCGATCGTCGGCTTCTTCGACCTCGGCTGCCGCCAGCAGGCCAAGTTCAACCTCGACGCGCTGGAGGCCAAGATCGGCCCGCGGCCGAGCGAGGCGGACCGGCTGGAGCTGATCGAGCTGCAGCACCAGGCGCTGCGGTGGACCTATCTGGGCTCAGGCCTGGTCCACAAGGAGTTCCGCAAGGCCCTCGGCGCGCTGTCGCTGAACCAGCTCGCGCGGATCGACGAGCTCGCCCCCAAATTTTCGTGAACCCAACCCCTTAAAGGAGAATGACCATGTTGAATCCCGTACAAAAGGCCATCGTCAACGATATTGACCTCGACAGGCTGACCAAGCTGGTCGAGGACGCCGCGGTCACCCCGGCGCTCGGTTTCGAAGTGACCACCAAGTGGGACGGCCAGTTCCGCAGCAATAGCAAGGTCGGCCCGATCCGCTTCGGCAACGGCGACGTCGTCGTCCGCGACTATGTCATCAAGGCCGACGAGCCCGAGGAAATCCTCGGCAGCAACGAGGCGCCCAACCCGCAGGAGCTGCTGATGGCGGCGCTCAACGCCTGCATGACCGTCGGCTATGTCGCCGGAGCGGCCAAGCGCGGCATCAATCTCTACAGCCTGGAGATCGAGACCAAGGGCACGCTTGACCTGCGCGGCTTCTTCGCGCTGAGCGAAGCGGTTCCGCCGGGCTATCCGAAGCTGGAATATATCGTGCGGATCGCCGGCGACGGCACGGCCGAGCAGTTTGCCGAGATCCACGCCGAGGTGCAGGCGACCTCGCCCAATTACGACAATATTGCCCGGGCGATCCGCATGGAAGCCAGGCTGGAGGTTGCGTCGAGCTAGGCGCGGGGCCGCGCTGCCTCATGTGAAGACGGCTCTCACCCCCTGTGGAGCCGCCCTTCCAATCCCCCCAACCAAATGGGTCAGCGCGTTCGCGCCGGGACCGGCCTCGTAACCCCACGAGGCCGGTCCCACGCTTTTTGGGGGAAGGGGAGTTGGTGCGCAGGGCAGCGAAATAGGCGCTCAAGCGCTCGGTTGCTCATGGTGAGACGAAAGACCCCGGTCGTCGGGGGCCGACCGGGGACTTCCATCCGTCTTTTGCCCCCCGATTAGAAAAGCGCGACCCCCTTAGCCGACGCTCCCCAAGGGAAAACGGACGCGCAACGATATCAATCGCCGCGCGGAGTCACAGTTATCCGAAGTTAGGGATGGCCTGTCGCATTAAGTGAAATTCAGCGGATTTCGCGCGGACATTTTTTCGGGAAAATACCGATAGCATGCGCCCGCCAACTGCTGTCTGGCGCGGGTTGACCTCCCTCAATTCAGTCCAGCAGGAGGACAGATGGACGTTCGGGCGAGCAATAGTCGAAAGCAGCGCAAGTCGGCCTGGTTCCGCGCGGCTCGGTACGGCGCCTTGCTGGCGCTGCTGGTGTCGGTCGCCGCCGACATCGAGGCCCGCGGCGGACGCGGCGGCGGCGGGGGTTTTCGCGGCGGCGGGGGCTTTCGCGGCGGCGGATCGACCAGCATGAGCCGCGGCAGCGACTTCGGCCGTGGCTCCTACGATCGCGGATCGGGCAGCTACAGTTCAGGCGGTTCGTTCAGCCGCAGCGGTAGTTACAGCAAACCTTCGGGGCTGGACAACAAGCCGTCCGGGCTGGACGGCCCGAGCGGTTCCCGGGGCACCAATTGGGACTCGATGACCAGGGTGCCCAGCGGCGGCGGCGGATCGGCTTCCCAGCTTCCCGCCAACCGTCCCGGCGGTGGCGGCGGGTCGGCCTCGCAGCTTCCAGCCAACCGTCCCGGCGGCGGCGGCGGCACGCAACTTCCCGCCGACCGGCCCGGTGGCGGCGGATCGGCTTCACAACTTCCCGCCGACCGGCCAGGGAGCGGGGGCGGAGGCACGGCGTGGCGGCCCGATTGCCCGAAATGCAGCGACGGCGGAGGCGGATGGGTCGATCACCCTATCGCAGCCGGGATCGCGATCGGCGCGATCGCCGGCGCGGTGGCGATCGGCTCGACCTATTATTACCTGCCGGTTGGATGCCCGCCCTACTATTGGAACGACATCAACTATTATTATTGCGGCGGCGTCTATTACCAGCCGCAGTATGAGGGCGACACGGTGGTTTACGTGACGGTCCCGGATCCTTCGGGAGGGCAGCAGCCGGCGAAATAGCGGCCTGGCCGCAGATCATGGCTCGACCTCCGGCGGAATTGAATCGCCGCTTCCCACCGCCAACTGCATGTAAAGCGTGTCGAGCCAGCGGCCGTGCTTCCGCCCGACCGAGCGCATCCGGCCGGACTCCACGAAGCCGGCCCTGGAATGCAGCGCGACGGACGCCGGTTCGGCGCCGCCAATAACCGCGATCATTTGGCGGAAACCGGCAAGCTCGGCAGCTTCGATCAACGCGGCAAGCAGCCGCCGGCCGACACCCTGACCGATGCTGGCCGGGGCAATATAAATGCTGTTTTCGCAAGTCGTGCGATAGGCCGGACGGTCGCGAAACTGGGTGACGTAGGCATAGCCGACGACAACCCCGGATTCTTCGGCAACGAGGAACGGCCAGCCACGATCGATACATTCCGCGATCCTTGCGGCCGTTTGCTCAGGCGTCCGCGGCAGCGTGTCGAACGACGCCGTGCCGTGGGCGACGTGGTGGGCGTAGATTGCCGCGACTGCCCCGGCGTCGCCAGGGATTGCGGGACGGATGGCGACCCGCGCTTCCTCAGGCAATTGGCGAGCCCCGGACAGCGGTCACTGTCGAGCGGATCGGCAATTGTATGTTGAATGTCGCGCCGTGGAGCTTGCCAGGCGCGGCCGATATTTTTCCGCCAAGTTCCTCGATGATCGTCCGGGACAGCGAGAGGCCAAGCCCGGTCCCGGTCGACTTGGTGGTGAAGAAAGGATCGAAGATGCTGGCCAGCTTGGCGGGGGCGATGCCGCCGCCGGAATCGCTGACTTCAAGCTGCAACCTGCCGCCCGATCGCTCCGATTTGATCGCGATCGTCCGGGCCCGCCGCCTGGTCGTGCTGAGGGATTCGATGGCGTTGGTGAGGAGGTTGATCAGCACCCGCTGCAACTGGACCCGGTTGGCGAGGATCGGCGGCAGGTCATCGTCCAGCGAAAGCTGCAGCGAAACCCGGTGGACGCCCATTTCCCGGTCGAGCAGCGCGGCGGTTTCGCGCACCAGCTCGTTAAGGTCGACTTCGCTGATCGATCCGGACTCCGCGGAAAACATCGCGCGGATGCTCTTGATCACCTCGAAGGTGCGATTGCCGGCGTCGATCGTTTCGCGCATCGACTGGGCTGCCCGGGCCGTGTCCGGCTGCTCACGGTCGAGCCAGCTGAGGCCGGCCGATGCGCTGAGCTTGGCGGCGGCAAGCGGCTGTCCGACCTCATGGGCGATGGCGGCCGCCACCGCGTCCATCGACATCAGTCGTGCATCGCGCTCCCGATCGCGCGCCGCCGTGGACAAGGCAAGCCGCGCGTAGAGGCGGTTTGAGTCGGCGATCAACGCGAGCATGACGATCAGGTTCGAAGCCAGCATCATTCCGAACAGGCAATAGAAGCCGAGCGTGAAGCGGGCATAAAGCGGCATGTTGAGCAGGGACTGGGCCAGCCAGGCGGCGAGCGCGACCATCAGCCACATGTCGAGCACCGACCGCTTCTGGCGGTAGAGCAGATACAGCCCCGTCGCCGACAGCGCGATGACGACCAGGTTGAGGACGACCAAACTCGTCCACACGCCCCGCGTCGCATCGACGAAGATTGGCGGCAGCAAGTCGTGGCCGGAAGTCGCCAGGATAGTAGCCAGCACCGCCAGCGCCATCGCTCCCAACACCGCTGGCAGGACGCGCACTGGCAAACGCTCCGCCTCCACCAGGGCGGTGGAGTCGGTTCGTTTCAACAGGGCGTATATGATGATTGCGGTAGGAAAGACGGTCCGGCGAAAGACGGCGAGCCATGCCGCCGTGCTGATCTTTGCGCCGAGCAGGCCATCGGGACTGAACGCGCCGGGAAAGGTCAGGGCGTGCGGAACCAGCAGCAGCGCGGCGAAGACATAGCCAGACGCAAGTACGACCAGCGCTCGCGACCGAAACACGGCGGCCTGGGAATATAGCAGGGCGCCGATGATCAGCTCGTCGGCGAACATCACCGCGTCTATCGACGGTGGAAAGGCGTTGCTGCTGGGCAGGGGAATATTGGCAAATGGCAGAATGATTAGGACAGCAGCGAAAAGCCCGATGACGATGGCGACTGCCAGCCGGATTTCCAGCCGGCCGGGCGGTGTGTCGAATAGCCCCAGATTTTCCCGCGCCACCATCTCTCCCATCAGGCGAGACCGAAGGCTAACTCGATTTTCCGGCGAAACCTAGTGCGGGGCATTGGCTACGTCAGAAGGAATAGGATGCCGAAAGGCCGAAGCGGCGCGGCTCGGCCGGCCGTTGCAGCACGCCGGTCGTGGGGAAGGTCACCAGCGTCGCATAATAATGGGCGTCGGTGAGGTTGAGCACCCACAGCCGGATCGCCGGGCCGCGGCCGGCCGGCCGCCACTCGGCTGACAGGTCGAGCGTGGCATAGCCGCCTTGCCGGACTTCATTGTCCGGCTCGGCATAATAGCCGTCATTGTAAGCGAGGTTGCCGGCAAGCAGCAGCGTTCCCGACCTGCCCAGGCCAAGCCGCTGGGTGACGCCCAGATTGGCCTTATACTCCGGCGCGAAAGGCAGGTGGTTTCCGGTCGCGTCGCATTGCACCGGCGAATAGAGGGCCACGGCATCCTGGCTGTAATCGGTGCAGGTCGCATTGTCGAAGCGATTGAACCGGGCATGCAGCCACTGCGCGCCGAACGACAGGTTGGTCGATAGACCGACCCGCGCGGCAAGCTGCAGATCGATTCCGTAGATGTCGGCAGTGGTGGCATTGGTCGTGACCGAACCGGCAGCAGTGAACGCCGAGACCTGCAGGTCCCTGTAATCATAGTAGAAAAAGGCGGCGTCTGCCTTGAATCGGCCGGCAGCGTCGGCATATTTGAGTCCCGCTTCATAATCGTCGAGCGTTTCCGGGGCGAATGCCGGGGCCTGCGGCGACTGCAGGTTCCAGCCGCCGCTCTGGAAACCGCGACTGACGACGGCATAGCCCAACAGGGCGTTCGAGAAATCATGGTCGACGGACGCGCGCCAGGTCAGCTTGCGGAAGCTGCTGTCCTGCTCGAGCGGCTCCTCGTCGAGCAGGGGCAGGCCAGGAACCGGGCGGACGAAGGGCGGATTGTCGAACAGGCGCTCGCCGCGCGCATCGACCGAGCGATGCTCGATCGTATAGCGAAGGCCGGCGGTCAGGCGGGTCGACGGGCCGATCGGCAAGGTGCCCTGGCCATATGCGGCGTAGGACGAGACCTCGCCTTCGTCCTCGATCGACTGAAAGGTGCGGCCGCCGCGATCCGCCGAATAGCTGCCGCCCAGGGTGAATGTCGTCGGGTCGTAGCGTTCCTCGAGGCGGAGATAATAGAGGCCTGCTACCCAGCGAAAGGGTGAAGCTTCGCCCGACCGGAGCTGCAACTCCTGGGTGAACTGATCCTGCCTGGCATCGGGGTCGCCGGTCAGCAGCGGCTCCGGCCCGAGATCGAGATCGGCATGGTAGCGCGCCTGCATCCGGCGCAGGGCGGTGAGGCTCATCAGGCTGATGTCGCCAAGCTCGGCGTCGGCCTTCAGCGAGACGCCGCCATATTTGAAGTGCATCCGGTTCGATCCGTCATGGTCGCTGTCGCGGAAATCGAGCAGGCGCGGATTGCCGGCCGCATGAAATCCTTCGACCGGCAGCTGGGTGAAATCCTGCTCGACGTCCTGATAGTCGCCGGCCAGGGTCAGGGTCAGGCTTTCCGTCGGACGCCAGAGCAATTTGCTGCGCGCGACCAGGCTGTGGTCGACCTCGCCCTGGTCCTTCTTGCCGGTGAAGAGGTTGGTGCCGTAGCCGCCGTTCCGCGACAGGCTGACGGCCAAATTGCCGGCGATCAGGTCGTTGCCGCCGGTAAGGTAAGCGTCGCCGCGAAGGTAGCCGTAAGTGCCGACGTGAAGCGCGATCTCGCCACTCAGTCCCGGATCGGGGTCGCGGGTGATGACCTGGATCACGCCGCCGGTCGTATTGCGGCCGAACAGCGTCCCCTGCGGGCCGTTCAGCACCTCGATCCGATCGATTCCGCGAAGGTCGAGCAGGGCGCTGATCGCCGAAGCGAGATAGACTCCGTCGACATAGGTGGCGACGCTGTTTTCGACGCCGAGGGTGGAGCGCTTGCCGACCCCGCGCAGGAAGGGCTGGGTGAAGGCGCCGGTGCGGGTCATGTGGAGGCTGGGGACGACCTTGCCGAGGCTGGCCATGTCGGTCGCCTGATAATCCTCCAGCCGCTTGCCGGAGAGGGCGGTGAGGGAGATCGGAACGTCCTCGGGCGGCTCCGGCCGGCGCTGGGCGGTGACGACAATCACCTCTCCCGTATCGGTGGCGGGCGCGGCCTGCTCGGCCGAGACGCGGTCGGGCAGCGCCAGGCCGAGCCACGCGAATGCATAAAGGAATGGCCTTGCGGACACCGCAAGCCGCTCAGCCCTGAAAGCCGCCGCCGACCGAACTTCAGCGTCCGAAGATAGCCATGCCCCCGTAAACTCTCCCAGGTCCGAACCTAACCTAGGTTATACTACATGCCGCAGAATGCTGGGACCAGCTAATGATTGCCGTTGAGTCTCTTCCCAACCGCCAGCTGGGCGAGGAAATCCTCCATCATCGACGAAACCTTGGACGCCGATCCCAACAACACGGGAGAACCCTGGCCGTACCAGGTGGCCCAGACCTTGTCGTCTTCCAGGCTGAAGATGATGCCGCCCGGACTCTCGTCCTCGCCCGGGACGTGCATGGCATGGAACAGGGCGCGCGCCACCATCACGAAGCCGATCATTGTCCCTGACGCGAGCAGGAACATTGCCGAGCTGGGCAGGAAGCAGTGAGAAGCCAGCATCGCCGACGGCGTGCCGACGAAAATGAAACCGAAGAACAAAGCGCAGGCGAGCGCGACCAGGCTGGCCAGCCACCAGCGCAGCAGCAAGGCGGCGAGCAGGACGAACGGCAGGAAAATGGTGAATTCGCAGCCCACCACCATGTCGTCGATCGCGAAGCGAGTCGCGGTCGCCGCTGAAGTAGCGGCGATCCCGCAGAGCAGTGCCAGCCGGCCAGTTAAAGGTGGTCCCTGGAGCCATCGCACGAAGCGGGCCCGGATCGGATGCGCCAAAAAGGGAATCTCGCAAAGCCTCCCATGGCCCGTTTAAAACCTATCTGATTGCCGGTGTATCGGGGCTAGTTCCGATTTTGCCTTAATTGCGGTCCCTTCGGATTTTTCAGTGTTGACCCCTAGGGGTCAGATGAGCAGCGACAGGACGACCAGCACGCCGGCGGCGCCGATGAACAGGCGCCAGAAATTTCCGTTCATTTGCAGCCTGCTTCCTTGAAAGCAAAAGCCCCCGGCCGTCGGGGCGGCCGGGGGTGGGGATCGGCATGATCTCCCCACCATGCCGAGGGCCAAGCTATGCCTGCCCAACGCTCGCCAATAGCTATCGTTGGATAGGGGGCCGGCCGGCCGTTCGTAGGGCGCTGCATGAGCGTTCGTCGAAACTTGCCGACGCCGGTCGTGAGCCGGTTGGCGGCGGGGAAATTCCGGGACCATCACCTCACAGGCATTTTTCAGGGGGAGGCGAACGATGCTCGACCGCCGGCAATTCATCCAGGCCGCCGCTGCAATGGGCGCCGCATTCGCCTGGGGCGGCCCGGCCCGCGCGTCGCGCGTCAAATGGACCGAGCGGCGCAATCTCTATCCCCACGGCGTGGCGTCGGGCGATCCCGATCCGCACAGCGTGATCCTGTGGACCCGCCGGCCGTATGAGGCGGGCAAGCGGCAAATGCTGACCGTTGAAGTGGCGGAGGATGCGGCGTTCCGACGGGTCGTGGCGCATGCGCCCGCGCCGGTCAGCGCCGCGTCCGACTGGACCGCCCGGGTGCTGGTCGGTGGCCTCAAGCCTTCGCACACCTATTGGTACCGTTTCACCGATGCCCAAGGGAATGGCAGCCGGGTCGGGCGGACGATTACCGCGCCGGCGGCGGACGATCCGCGGACCATCAACTTCGCCTTCGTAAGCTGCCAGGACATCAACGAAAGCAAGCTCAATGCCTACCGCCGAATGATCTTCGAAGACGAGCGGGCGCAGCCGGCAGACCAGATCGAATTCGTCCTGCACCTTGGCGATTTCATCTACGAGGTGGTCCAATATCCGGAGGAAGGGAAGCCCCGGTTCGACCGGAAGCTCTACGAGGTTGCACGGATTCCGGACTCGCTCAAAGTCCGTAACTATCATCTCCCGACGACGCTCGAGGGATACCGTGCGGTGTGGAAGGGCTTTCTCGCCGATCCCGACCTCCAGGATGCGCGGGCCCGCTGGCCGTTCATATGCACCTGGGACAATCACGAATTTTCTTGGCAGGGCTGGCAGAGCATCCTGAAAGCACCGTCGATTGAGCAGCCAGGGCAGACCATCAAGGTCGCGGCGAACCAGGCGTGGTTCGAAAATATTCCGGCGCGGGTGAAGGCGCCGAGCGGAACCTTTGACGAGTTCGGTTCCGTTGCCGTCAAGAACGTCAAGATCGACAAGTTCGGCGATGACGGCCTCGGTCTCGAGCCGAATAATATTGCCGCGATCAATAGCCTGATCATCTATCGTGCGCTGCGCTTCGGTCGCCATCTCGATCTGCTGCTCACCGACGAGCGCAGCTATCGCGGTCCGAACCCGTTCGAAGAGTCGGCGACCGATAAATTGGCTGACTGGGCCGATTACGGCATGTTCCCCGACGACCTGTTGCAGGCGCTTGACGGGGGACGCGCCTTCAACGGCGGCAATCCGCCTGCGGAACTGGAATTCAACGGCGCCAAGGTCCCTAACCCGAACAAGGACAAGCCGCCACAAACCATCCTTGGAGGGACTCAGAAAGCGTGGTTCAAGAACCGGCTGCGCACCTCGGGGGCGACCTGGAAGATTTGGGCCAGTTCGCAATGCACCCTGGAGCAGCGCGCCGATCCGGAGAACTTCCCCGAAGGGCTGACAAAACAGAAATGGCCGGCAGGAAGGTTCGCCAACGTGCAAGGCGGCGACTTCGGCAGCGCCTGGGTCGAGCGCAGCGAGATCTATGACCTGGTGCGTGACGCCAAGATAACCGGTCTGGCGATCGTTTCCGGTGACCTCCATAGTTTCTGGGCGGGTTACGCTTCTGCGCAATTGCCGCCCGGCAAGTTCGAACCGATCGGGCTGAGCTTCACCGGGGGATCTATATCGAGTGTGGGCGGCGCCGAAGCGCACGAGTATGTCATCAAGAAGGACGACAAATTCCGGCCGCTGTACCTTGCCGACCGGCCGGGCGCGGCGAAGCCCGAGCACACGTACAACATGATGTTGAGGCACGGGGTCCGGTCCTGCTTCGAATATGCCAAATCCTTCGATCGGGCGAAGGCGCTGGCCCTGGCCAACCCGGATGTCGCGCCGCACCTCGAGTTCGTCGATATCGGCGGGCATGGCTATGCCAAGGTGCGGCTCAGCAGTGAGGAGATGCGGACCGAATTCGTCTGCATCCCGCGCCCGGTGACGAGGAGCGAGCGCCCTGACGGCGGACCGCTGCGCTACCGCGTGGCGCATACAGCCAAGCTGTGGAAACCAGGCGAAGCGCCGAAGCTAGTCGCCGAGGTACTTGAAGGCGATCCGGGCCTTTCGATCTAGCGATTGGCCGCCGTCATCGCTTCAAGGCAGAATGACCACGGCTAGCCCGATGTACAGGCGTCACCCCGGCCTTGATGACCGGCATGCGGCACTGTCTGGGGGACAGTGCCGGTCCGATCATGGGTCCGCCTGTCTTCCTAGCGGCAATGGATCGAAGCCAAGATCCTCGGCAAGATCGCGCCAGCCGGGGTTGCCTGCGTTGACGAAATCATACTTCCACTGCCGCCGCCATCGCTTGATCTGCTTCTCTCGCAGGATGGCGGATTCCATCGTTTCATGGACCTCGAACCAGACCAATCTTTTGATCCCGTATCGCGCCGTGAAACCCTTCGTCGCTTCGGTACGATGCTGCCAGATGCGACCGATCAGATCGCTTGTGACGCCGGTATAGAAGGTGCTGTGGGAGGCGCGGGCTAAGAGATAAACACAAGGCTGACGTTCCATTGCCCAGAGTTCAAAAGGCAGGCAGACCCCGGGTCAAGCCCGGGGTGACGTTCGATTAATCCAATGACCGCAATGGGTCGAAAGCGGCCACACCTCATTCGTCATCCCGGACTTGATCCGGGATCCGCCTTTTCATTTGCGCCCAGAAAGGCAGGCAGACCATGACTGGACGGCACCGTCCCCCAGACGGTGCCGCATGCCGGTCATCAAGCCCGGGGTGACGCTAGGTACAACTGCTTGAGGGCGATCCGGGCCTTTCTATCTAGGCATTGGGTTTGCGGCGCCCGCCCAAGGCGAAATAACTCGGCGTGAAATAAGCAGTATTCAGAGCAGCAGGATCACGGCCAGCACCGAATAAAAGGCGATTCCGAAGGCGATGCACCACAACAGGGGATGCACAGGCTCTCGTCTGGTGAAGTTGTGCTCGGGATAGGACATGGGATCTCCCCAATTCGACCGAGCACTTGACCTATAGGATAGCTGCTGCTGCTATTCAACCGTGTCGAATCAAGGCCGGAGGGTTCCCACTTGTTCCGGCCTTTTAGGGCGCTGCCGTTGGTTACGGTGTTCGGCTTGCGGAGCTGATGCTTCGGCCCAGGGCTGGCGGCAGTGTCTTCCGCGCGGCGTTCGTCATCCGGCAGCAGATAGGCAGTTGGGTGCATATATAACCTATCTGGTAAAAATATCTTGACATCGTGACGCTCATCTGGCACAAGCAAGGCACAGTCGGAAAATGTGATTCGGGCCCTTCGACGGGCTCCTGAAAGGCCGGGCGCGAGGGCGCCGCGGCCTTTTTGCTTTGGCGTGGAGGCGTGTTTGGCGGAGCTTGTACTGGAAGGCGGAAAACGGCCGAGGACGATCCGGCCGTCGCACCGCAGCTGGACCAAGGCGAAGGAGAAAACCTTTCTCGAGGCGCTGGCGACAAGCTGCAACGTCAAGCTGGCGGCCAAGCAGTCAGGCCTGTCGACCAGCGGCGCCTATATCCGCCGGGCCAGGGATGCGAATTTTCGCGCCGCCTGGGACCAGGCGCTGGCGACCGGCTACGCACAGCTTGAAATGACCATGCTGGAACGGGCGCTGCACGGGGTCGAAAAGACCGTGATCGCCCGTGACGGCACGACGACGGTGATGCGCGAATATAGCGACCGGGTCGGCCTGGCCCTGCTCCGTATGCATCGCGACAGCGCGGCGATGGCTGGCGAAGGCGCTGGCCATGAGGAGTATCGCGAGGCGTGCGAGCGGATCATGGAACGGCTCGAACGATTGCGGGAAAGCGACAAGGTTGAAACCAAGTCGGCCGACCGCGTGGCGACCATCGCATGGGCGTTGGGCCGGCGATGAGGATAGACATACCCCGCCGCCTGATGGAACGGCTGGCGCGGCTTCCAAGGGACCAGCAATTCGAATGGCTGGCGAAGTGCCGGCCGCAGGACGCGCTGCTGCTGGATGCGGCGTTCGAGGCCTGGGCCAATGACAATCAACTCCAACCCGGCGGGGATGGTTGGCGGGTGTGGCTGATGATGGCCGGGCGCGGGTTCGGCAAGACGCGCGCCGGGGCGGAATGGATCCACGCCCTCGCGTTGCACGGGGCCAAGCGGATCGCACTGGTCGGGGCATCGATCGACGAGGCGCGGAGCGTGATGGTCGAAGGGCAAAGCGGCTTGCTCAGCATTGCCCGGCGGCAGCGGGTCAGGGTCAAGTGGGAACCGGGATTGGGACGAATGACCTGGCCGAGCGGGGCCATGGCGAGCCTCTATTCCGGGGATCATCCGGACGGCCTGCGCGGACCGGAACATCATTTCGCCTGGTGCGACGAGCTCGCCAAATGGCGGCGCGCCGAAGAGAGCTGGGCCAATTTGCAGATGGGATTGAGATTGGGATCGCGCCCGCGGGCACTGGTGACGACGACGCCGAGGCCGATGCGGCTGCTGGAGCGGATCCGGGGCGATACCTGGACGGTAGCGAGCAGGGGCAAGACCGGGGACAATATCTCCCTGCCGGGAAGCTTCATCGACGTGATGACGGCAACCTATGGCGGATCGCGGCTTGGCCGGCAGGAGCTGGACGGCGAGCTGATGGCCGAGGCGGAGGGCAGCCTGTTTCCGCGGGCGCTGCTGGAGAGATGCAGGATTCAATTGCTCCCCGGCGCAGGCCGGGGCCCAGGAGCGCCGAAAGGCGCTGCTGACGCAGCGCACTGGACCCCGGCCTACGCCGGGGAACTGGATAGAGTTGTGGTCGGGGTCGATCCGCCGGCATCGGTCGGCGGCGATGCGTGCGGGATCGTGGTCGCCGGGCGCAGCGACGGAAAGCTGTACGTATTGGCCGATTGCAGCGTCGCCGGCGCAAGCCCCGAGCGCTGGGCCGCGGCAGTGGCGCGGGCGGCGGAGGATTGGGGCGCAAGCCATGTCGTCGCCGAAGCCAACCAGGGCGGGGCGATGGTCGAAAGCGTGCTCAAGGCCGCGGACGCCGGCCTGAAGGTCAGGCTGGTTCATGCCTCGCGCGGCAAGGTGGCGCGGGCGGAGCCGGTTGCGATCCGGTTCGAGGCCGGCCGGGCGTTCCTGGCCGGGATATTTCCCGAGCTGGAGGAAGAATTGTCAGGCTTGCAGATCGGCGGCGGTTACGAGGGCCAATCGCGCTCGCCCGACCGCGCGGACGCAATGGTGTGGGCGTTGACCGAGCTCAGCGAAACGAGGAGCGGAGTGCCCAGGGTACGGATGTTATAGCGGGCGTTCAAACGCGGCGGATTCCATTCAGGAGTTCGTGCAGGCTGAGCAGTTGGCTGATGTCGGTTTCACGGTGTTTGACCTGGTTCTTGGCCGCGGCCTGATAATCGCCATTCTCGATCAACAGCAGCTGGTCTCGCCAGAATTTCAGCGACTTTCGAGCGTGAATCAGCTCGTCGTCGATACGGGCAAGCAAACGGTCAATCGGCATAAGCAACAGGCCCCCAGGGTACAGGCGCAACGACTGGTTGCGCGGGGTCAACATTCCACAGCCGAACCGATTGTTGCAAGTTTTTTTCCAGAATTTGCAGATATTTATCGCGCTCGGCGCTCAGCATAGGAAGCATCGCATGGCATTTTGGTTCGGCCGCAAAAGCGCGCCGGAAAAGCAACCCTTTGTGCCCGTTTGGCTGCAGGGTGAGGGCGAAGGCGGCGGCTTTGCGCGCGGCTATGCTGCACAGCTTGACGAGGTTTATCGCCGCAACCCGGTCGGCCTTCGCGCGGTGCGGCTGGTGGCGGGGCTGGCAGGCGGGCTGCCGCTGTTCGGTCATGAAGAAGCGGTCGCGCTGGTCAAGGAAGGTGGCCTGCTGGAGCAGGCGGCGGCAAACCTGTTGTTGCACGGAAATGCCTATGCCCGGCTGGCGGCCGACAGCCATGACCGGCCCGCGATATTACAGCTGATGCGGCCGGAACGGGTCAGCGTGGCGTGCGGCGCCGACGGCTGGCCTAGCGCCTATCTTTACCGGGCCGGCGGGCAGGTGGTGCGGATCGCGAAAGAGGATGCGCTGGGGCGGCGGCAGGTGGCGCACCTGAAGGCGTTGGACCCCGGCGACGATCTTTATGGGCTGGGCTGTCTGGACGCGGCGATCGGCGCGGCGAGCGTGCACAATCGGGCGTCACGCTGGAACAAGGCGCTGCTCGACAATGCAGCGCGCCCTTCTGGGGCGCTGGTCTATGAGCCGGGCGACGGGTCGAGCCTGGGGCCGGAACAGTTCGACCGGCTGAAACAGGAATTGGGCGAGCAGTTTTCGGGAAGCGCCAATGCCGGACGGCCGCTGTTGCTCGACGGAGGGCTCAAATGGCAGGCGCTTGGCCTGTCGCCGACCGACATGGATTTCGTCGCGGTCAAGGAAGGAGCGGCGCGCGACATCGCGCTGGCGTTCGGGGTGCCGCCGGTGCTGGTCGGGCTGCCCGGCGATGCGACCTACGCCAATGCGCGGGAGGCGGGGCGGGCGCTCTACCGGCAGACCATCCTGCCGATGGCGGAAGTCATGCTGCGGGATCTGGGCGCGATGCTGGGCGACTGGCTTGGGCCGGTCACGATCGAGGTCGACACCGACCGGATCAGCGAGCTGGCCGAGGATCGGGCGAGGCTGTGGGAAAGCGTCGGCGCCGCGGAGTTTCTGAGCCGCGAGGAGAAACGCGAGCAGCTGGGATTTGGAGCATGAGCAGTGACGGATTGCTGGCGCGGCTAATGGCGCAGGCCGAGGGGCGCGGAGTGGATTTGATCACGCTTCGCGCGCTGGTCGAGGAGGGGGCGCAGGCCGGGGCGAGCAGGGCGCTCGGAGCGCTTGGGCTCGACGACCAGCGGGCCCGGCGCGACATGGACGAATTGCGCGAGCTGCTGTCGGCCTGGCGCGATGCCAAGCGGTCGGCGCGGCAGGCGGTTGTGAGCTGGGCGGTGCGGCTATGCCTTGCGCTGCTGCTGATCGGGCTGGCGGTGCGGCTGCGGCTGACCGATTTGGTGACGGGATGAGCGTTCGCTTTGCCGGCTATGCCGCCATCTTCGACCGGCCGGACAAGGGCGGCGACCTAATCCGTCCGGGTGCTTTCACGGAGAGCCTTGGCAAGGGCGATGTGCCCCTGCTGTGGCAGCACAAGGCCGGCGCGGTGATCGGGCGGATCGAGCATTTGAGCGAGGACCGGCGCGGCCTGCGCGTGATCGCGGAGCTGGGTGAGGGCGCGGACGCGGCGCGCGCTGCGAGCCTGGTGCGGAGCGGAAGGCTCGACGGCTTGAGCTTCGGCTATCGGGTGCGGGAGGCGGGGCGGAGCGGTGGGCTTCGCGAGCTCAAGCGACTTGAGCTGGTCGAGGTCAGCCTGGTGGCGGAACCGATGCAGCCCAAGGCGCGGGTGCATGCGGTGGAGTGAATGACCAATGAGGCAATTGGTCAAAATGAACGTCCCGGTAAGGCTAGTCCTTCACATTTTCCTATGGTACCGCATATAGTACCATGGATGAGACTAAGCTCGCCAGGATTCGCGATGACATTGCCGCCGCGCGCCGCAAGCCCCAGACTCAAGGTGACCTTGCCGGGCTCGCCAGCCGCCTTGGCCGAACTCACCGCAAGGGTGGCAAAGGGAAGCACCAGACATGGGTGACGAGTTTGCCGGGCTGCTATCCTCTTTCGATCCCGGCCGGGAAGCGTCGGGATTTGAAGCCTGGCACGAAGAAAAGTGTTTTAGATCAACTGGAAGGTGACGTGGAAGCGTGGGAGATGATGTTGCAGGAGCAGGCCAATGGCGCGTAAAAAAGTAATGGCAAATGAAGGGCAGCCGATCGATGCTTCGGCGCGTCTCCGTATGCCTTACGGACGACTGCTCATTCCCGAAGAAGAGGGCGGCTACCGTGCCGAAATTCTCGAGTTTCCAGGCTGCATCGCAGAGGGTGACGATGCAGAGGAGGCGCTAGCTGAATTAGAGGCCGCTGCAGAAGAATGGATTGAGGCTGCGTTGGAAATGGGTTCTCCAATTCCACCCCCGCTGGATGAAGCGAATTTCAGCGGCAGGCTCAATTTACGCCTGCCCAAGAGCTTGCATCGAAAGGCAACTCTGGCTGCCGAGCTTGATGGTGTGAGTCTAAATCAGCTCATCGTAGCAAGCATCGCTGAATGCCTCGGACAGAAATCGTCAGCAGCTATGCCGAAACCGGAAGCTCAATGTCTGTGGTTCGCGCCTCAGGGGCACGGCTACACCATGGGCTCATTCGCGCCGAACGCTGGTCATCTGCATTTCCGAGAGTCGATTCACAATTCCGCCGATCATCAAATGGTGATTGGTATTATGGCCAACCGAGGACTTTTTGATGCCAACCGCTAACCAATACTCGCTCTCCCACCGGGAGCTTACCGAGATCATCATCAAGCATGCCGATGTCCACGAAGGTAAGTGGATGCTGATGGCGACCTTTGGATTCAATGCGGGCAATTTCGGCCCTTCGGAGAACGACGTCTTGCCGGGTGCCGTGGTTGCAATCCAGCAACTTGGTATCCAACGGGCAGAGGCTGGCGCTCCGGCTGGGATGATTGTCGACGCGGCCGAGGTAAATCCGAAAAAGAAATAGTCTTGAAAGTCATTTCCGCTTCGGCGGGGATGTCGACGATTGGGAAACGCAAGGGTCGCTTCGGCGGCCCTTTTTTATGGACGAAAGGAATGGCGATGATCGAAGTGAAGGCGGATGGGCTGGAGGCGTCGTTCGACGCGCTTGAGAATGAGGGCGTCGAGGCGCTGAAGGCGGAGCTGGCGCTCTTGAGGAAGCGGGTCGACGAGGGGGTGATCGCCGCGCAGCGGGTGCCGTTATCCGGTTCTGGCCTGGACGGCGCAAAAATCGGCCGAAGCAAACGCATTCGTCGAACAATATCTGAGGAAAGGCATCGAACGAGGGCTGGAGCAAAAGGCGGTCGGCAGCTCGACGGATGCGATCGGCGGCTATGCCGTGCCGCGCGAGATCGACGACAAGATCGACGCGACGCTGGTCGCCATCTCGCCGATCCGGTCGATCGCCAATGTGGTGAAGGTCGGCAGCGCCGGATACCGCAAGCTGATCACCACCGGCGGAACCCCGTCGGGCTGGGTCGCCTATGAGGCGGCGCGGCCGATGACGGGCACTCCGACCTTCAGCGAGATCGTGCCCGCGTCGGGCGAGCTTTACGCCAATCCGGCCGCATCGCAGCAGATGCTCGACGATGCGATGTTCGACGTCGAGTCATGGCTGGCAAACGAGATCGCGACCGAGTTCGCGCGGGCGGAGGGCAATGCGTTCGTCAATGGCACGGGCGCCAACCAGCCGTTGGGCTTCCTGCGCTCGCTCAATTCGGCAGCGCTGGACGGCGCTCGCCCGCAGGGGACGCTGCAGTTCATCGGGACGGGCGTTTCGGCGGGCTTCCCCGCGACCAATCCGCAGGACAAGATCCTGGACCTGGTCCAGTCGCTGCGGCCGCCCTACCGCCAGGGCGCGGCGTTCGTGATGAACAGCGCGACCGCGACCGCGATCCGCAAGTTCAAGACCGCCGACGGCGCCTATGTCTGGCAGCCGGGACTGGTGTCGGGCGCTCCCGCGACCCTGCTCGGTTATCCGGTGATCGAGGCGGAGGATATGCCCGACGTGGCCGCGAGCAGCCTATCGATCGCGTTCGGCAACTTCCAGGCCGGCTATACGATCGCCGAAAGGAACGCGACGACGATCCTGCGCGACCCCTTCACCAACAAGCCCTACGTCCATTTCTACGCAACCAAGCGGGTCGGCGGGCAGGTGGTGAATTCGGAAGCCATCAAGCTGCTCAAGTTCGCCTGAGCCGGCTCAGCGGCGCGTCCCAATCGCGACCCAATATGGCGCGCGCTCGGAGAAGCGGATGTTTTCCAGGCCGCAGCGCTCCATCATCGCCTGGATTTCGGGCCTGGTGAAGCGCTGCTCCAGCCTGGTTCCGAACCGGTCGAGGGCGTCGGTCCGCATCGTGTAGAAGCTGAGGTTGCGGTACCAGCTGAGCGGGATGGAGGAGGGGTCGCGGCCGGCCTGTTCGACCAGGCGTGCGGTACGGGCGAGCGGCCAGTAGGTCGTCGCGGCGATCAGGCCGGCGACGGCTTTGCGCGCCGTAAACGGGAGGTTGGAAACGATCCTCCGGCCGATATCCGATCCGCGCCACAACAGGCGGAACCAGAGCGGGCGATTGTCGAAGCGATAGTAGATGTAGAGCAGGAACTGGCCGCCGCGCCTGACCTTGGCGACCGCATTGCGCAGCGCCGCTTCAGGGTCCGGGATGTGGTGGAGGACGCCGAGGCTGTAGCCGAAGTCCTGGCTGCCGTCGGCCAACGGAATGTCGTCGGCCGACGCGCGATGGAAAGTGACGTTGGGGCAGTCGGCAAGGTTGCGCCGGGCGACGTCGATCGCGTCGGACGGGTCGATGCAGTGCAGCTTGCCGCACTGCGGCGCGACGAATTTTGCCCAGCGCCCCGATCCGCAGCCGAGGTCGAAGCCTTCGCCCAGATCGGTGAAATCGAACATCGAGAAATAATCGCCGAACATGCTGCGGGCATCGCCGTCGCTGAGGGCGGACTGGTCGAACGACTGCCACTCACGGCCAAAGCCTTCGACGGTCGAGGGGTCGATGTTCTTCACGGCGAGGTTCCTATCAGCGGGCCGCCTGAACAATTCAAGGAAGAGCTGGGATGATTACGACCAACATCGCCGAGGCCGCGATCGGCATATCCGAGGCCCAGGCCTTTGCCCGCATCGAGACCGGCGAGGAGGATGCCCTGCTGGCCGCGCTCGTCCGGACGGCCAGCGCGCTGTGCGAATGCTTCACCGGCCTGCTCGCCGACGCCAGTGATGGCCTGATCGATTGCGACGACCCGAGGCCGATCCCGGGCTTTGCCGCGCATGGCTCGTCAATCGGCGATGCGCTGCATGGCCTGGTCGATCTGGCCGGGGTCGAGCTGTTCGATGAAAATGGTCGGCTGGCGTCCCCCGGCGCGACGCCGGTGACCCTTGTCGCGGCGCAGGAGTTGGGCTGCGACAGCGACGATGACGCCAGGCCCATGACCGAGCAGGTTCGGGCCCCGAATGTCGACCGGCCCGCCGCATTGTCGCTCGGCTATTATGACCCGGACCGCGACTATCAGGCAGGCCAGATGCGCTCGTCAGGCGGCGGAAGCGGCAGCCGCGACGAACGGATCGAGCTTCCGGTCGTGCTCGCCGCGGCGCAGGCAAGGCTGTTTGCCGAGGGAGCCTACGCGCGGCGGTGGCGGAGCGGCGATCGCGTCAAGCTGCGCTTGCCGCCGTCGCAGATGGGATTGCGCCCCGGACAGGCGATCCGGCTGGCGAGCGTCACGCGCTCCTGGGTGGTCAGGTCCGTCTCGATCGAGGGGATGGCGGTCGCGGTGGAAGCCGAGGATGCGCCAGTGGCCGTGCCCGCGCTGCCCGCCGCGCCAGGCCGGGCGGTCAGCGAACCGGACATCGGGATTGGACGGACCGAGCTGGCGCTGATCGAATTGCCGCCGATGGGCGACGCGCCCGAAGCCTCGGCAACGCTTTACCTCGCCGCCTCCAACGCCGGCCTGTGGAAGCCGGTGGCAGTCGAGCTGACGAATGGCGTTGATCCGGCCGGCAGCGTCGCCATGACCCGGCGCGCCGTGATCGGGATGGCCGAGAGCCTGCTCGACGCGCGGTCGCCGCCGATCTTCGACGAAGTGTCGAGCGTCATCATCCGGCTCGCCAATGGCGGGCAATATTTGCTCAACGCCGACGACGACGCGCTGATGGCTGGTGCGAACCTGGCAATCCTTGGGGACGAATTGCTGCAGTTCGGCCGTGCGGAGCAGGTTGGCGCTGGCCTATATCGTCTGTCGCACCTGCTGCGCGGCCGGCGCGGGACCGAATGGGCATCGGCGACCCATGCAGTCGGTGACCGGTTCTGCCTGATAGACGTCGCGGCAATGAAGCCGGTCACCCTGCCGCCCGGTTCGGTCGGGACCGCCCTAACCGCAACGGCGCACGGAATTGGAGATATTGCGCCGCTGCCGGTTGTCGAACGGCTGATCCGCGGGGAAAGCCTGCGGCCGCCATCGCCATCCCATCTGACGCTTCGCAGGGACGGCACCAGCCTGGTCGCAAGCTGGACCCGCCGCAGTCATCGCGGCTGGGCATGGATCGACGGCGTCGGCGTTCCCGACGATCCGTTCCCGGAGACGTACAGGCTGAACCTGACGGGCACCGGCGGAACGCTGACTTCCGAGTCGGCCGATTGCTCGGCGGCGTTCGGCCTGGCCGAGCTTCCGGGCAAGGCCGGTGAAGCAATCGCGATGGCGGTGTCGATCGTCGGTCCCGCCGCGCTGTCGCACCCGGCGACTGCATCGATCATCCTTTAGGGGGACTTCCATGGACAATAGTGCGCGATTCGCCCTTCCGCTGTTGAGCCCGGGCCAGGCGCAGAAGGAAATTTTTCACAACGAGAGCCTGCATCGGGTCGACATGCTCCTTTGTCCGGTTGTCGAAGGAGCGGAAATCGCCGTGCCGCCCGCCGAACCGGAGGCCGGCACTTGTTACCTGGTCGCGCCGGGAGCAGCCGGGGCCTGGGCGGGGAAGGACGATATGCTGGCCGGCTTCACCGATGGGGGTTGGCGATTCATCGCCCCAATCGAAGGAGTTAGGCTGTTCGACCGGAGCAGCGGACAGATGGTCGTGCGCCGCGGCGGTGCCTGGGAAACCGGCATCCTTCGCGCACAGCAGCTGCAAATCGACGGTGCCACGGTGGTTCGGGAGCGGCAGCCGGCAATCGCCGATCCATCGGCCGGCAGCGTCGTCGACAGTCAATGCCGGTCGGCGGTATCGGCCATATTGGCGATGCTGCGGACCCACGGATTGATCGATTAATCCGGCCCCAAATCCTTGCGCTTAGGGGGAATCAGGGAGATTTGTGCGGCATTTGGGCAACAGGCCCGAATTTTGTAATCTTGCACCGCAACGGCCCCTCTCATAAGGTGTTCGGGCAGTTCTGATTTGGAACGCATGTGAAAGGGGATAATTATGCGGAAGCTGGCCATTTTGGCGGCGCTTGCTTCGACTGCGTTGGCGACCCCAGCTGTCGCTCGCGACAAGAGCTGGTATGCCGGCGTTGAAGGCGGCGTTATGCTTGCCGAAGACCCAGACCTCGACGTTGATTTTGACGACGGCGAAGTCAGCGGCTCGGTCGATAACGGTCTTCATCTCGACTATAAGACGGGTCTCGATATCGACCTCGTCGGCGGTTACGACTTCGGTGGTTTCCGTCTCGAAGCCGAGCTTGGTTACAAGAATGCAGGTATTGACGAAGTTACCTTCGGCCCCGGCATCCTTGATAGCGACGCAGTCACGATCGACACCAGCGGCGACGTTCGCGTCCTGTCGGCGATGGTCAATGGCTTGCTCGACTTTGGCGACGACGATAACTGGAGCGGCTATCTCGGTGCCGGTATCGGTTTCGCCAGCATCAAGCATGACCTTGATGTCGACGATATCGACGATCCGAGCAGCACCGACAGCGGCTTGGCCTGGCAGATCGTTGCGGGTGTCCGCAAGGCGATTACCCAGAACCTCGATCTTGGCCTGAAGTATCGCTTCTTCAACACCAAGGCCTATGACTTCGGCGATCTCGAACAGGACGGCATCGAAGCAACAGGCAAGTTCCGCTCGCACTCGCTGCTGCTGAGCTTGATCTACAACTTCTACTCGCCGCCTCCGCCGCCGCCGCCTCCGCCGCCGCCGCCTCCGCCGCCGCCTCCGCCGGCGACGCAGACCTGCCCGGACGGCTCGGTGATCCTGGCAACGGACGCGTGCCCACCGCCGCCTCCGCCGCCGCCGCCGCCGCCTCCTCCTCCGGAGCCGGAACGCGGTTAAGCCAGACGGCTGGTTTAAAAGTTACCCCGGGAGCGCTTCGGCACTCCCGGGGTTTCTTTTTGCGCGTTGCCCGCGTCGCGGGCGCGCCCTAAGCCGTCCGGGTATTGTCCGGCAGCAAAGGGCGAGGCGAATGTTCAAATGCGTATTGGCCGCGACGCTGGCGATCGCCTGGGGCGGCGTTGCGGCCGCGCAACAGCCGGCACCGCTGATGTTGTTCTTCGACTGGGGCAAGCCCGACATCCGCAGCGACGACCTGGCCGTGCTCGACCAGGCCGTCGCCACATGGCGCGCCAGTCCCGGCTCCCGGCTCACGCTATCCGGATATACCGACCGGTCGGGCGGTGCCGCTCACAACCTCAGGGCATCGCTCGAGCGGGCGAAAACGGTCTGCCGGGAGCTGGAGAAACGCGGCGTGCCGTCCAGCGCGATCAGCATGGCCGGCTTTGGCGAAGAACGGCCGCTGGTGCCGACCGAGGACGGCGTGCGCGAAGTTCAGAACCGCCGGGTCGAAATCCGCGTCGGCAGTTAGGCGTAAACCAACTCCTCTTTCTTCTTCGGATTCCAGCCGCGCACGCGGACCTTGTTGTCGACGAAGCAGGAGCGTGAAATTGGCGACCGGGAGCTTTTGCGTCCTCCCTATCGGAGACTGCGGCGGTGAGGACTATAAGCCGCAGCGCGGAGTCGGACCAAAATGGGCAGGCTTCGCCGAGGAGGATTGACCGTCACGGAGTGAATCCGTGACGTCGATCGACACGGCTGCGCCGGTCGTCGGCCGGTTCTCGCCGTCTCTTCGACATAAGCTCACTTTTGCCGGGCAAAACTTCGCTTATGCTCGGCGGCGGGAGAACAGCTATGACCGCATTCAACGCCGTCCGCTTCAAGGTGAAGCCAGGCCGAACCCAGGAGTTCCTCGACGCTCACCAAAGCGTCGACCGCGACTGGCCGGGCCTTAGGCACGTCAACATGATCCAGACCGGCGACGACAGTTTCTGCATCATCGGCGAATGGGACAGCATGGACGCGATGGCCGCGGCGCGGCCGTTCATGATCGCGACGCTCGACACGTTCCGCGACACGCTGGACGGTGACACCGATCCTGTGTCGGGGCCCGTGGTGCTGGAGCTTAAATGATACGCCTGGCTCGCCTGGCGGCCCTCGTCGTCCCGCTGATTATCGCGTCTGAGGCCCAGGCCAAGGGCTGGGGCCCCAAATCACCGATCGTCCGCGGCGATGGCACGGCGATCGGCACCGTCCGCGTTCGTGAGACGCCCGGCGGGCTGGCGATGAAGCTGGAGGCCAGCGGCTTGCCGCCCGGCGAGATCGGCATGCACATCCATGCCGTCGGCCGCTGCGACGGGCCCGATTTCGCCAGCGCCGGCCCGCACTGGAACCCGGCCGGCAAGCAGCATGGCCGATTGAACCCGGCGGGCGAGCATCTTGGCGACCTCGGCAATTTGTGGGTGGGCGCGGACGGCAGCGTCAGAATGGACATGCTGCCCGACCCGGCCGGCAGCGTGCCGAGCCCGTTCGACGGTGACGGAGCGGCGCTGGTCGTCCACGCCCAGAAGGACGACGAAAAGACCGACCCCAGCGGCAATAGCGGCGCCCGGATCGCCTGCGCGGTGCTCAAGGCCGGGAAATAGGCCGGTTTACCGTCAGCCGCGAGCGGTTTTGCCGGCGCTAATGAACTTCGCGGCTTTGCGTTTCGCCCTTGGTGGCAAGGCTGAAGCGCGGCTCGGACTTAGTTTCGCTGCCTAGCGCCAGCTCCGCGGCCAAACGCCCGACTTCCGGCCCATGCTTGAAGCCATGGCCGGAACCGCCGCCGACCAGCACGACGTTGGACATGGTCGGATGGCGGTCGATCAGGAAATCGCCGTTCGAGCTATTCTCGTACTGGCAGACCTCGGCACTGGTAACGCGCGCGCCTTTGAGCAGCGGAAAGCGGCGGTCACGAAAGGCAATGACCTCGTCGAGCGCTTCGCTTGTCGGCTCGCGCGACTGGGTGTCGGGATCGACCGCGGCGCCATGCTTGTCGTGGGCGAATTTGACACCGCGGCCTTCCAGGTCCGGCAGGCCATAATACATGTCGCCGGCGTTGAAATCAGCCCAGCCCGGCATGGTGTGAGGCTGGAAGCGATCGTCACCGTCGGGCGGGGCAAAGGTGAAAATCTCCTGTCGCGTGGCGAAGATGCGCCCGCCGAGGATGGCCGGGAATATGTTGGGAAGCCACGGCCCCAGCGCGAAGACAAATGCGTCCGCCTCCAGCGTCGCTCCGCTGGCAAGCTTTAGTGCTGTAAGCCGACCGTCCACTTGCCTGGGTGCTTGCGCGGCTTCGTGGCGGTACTCACCCCCCGATGCCGCAAAATTGCTGACGAGGGTTTGCACGGCGCGGCGTGCCATCAGCGAGCCGAACCCGGGCTCAAATATGCCGGCGGCGACACCGGTGAAATCGATCATTGGGAAGCGCCTGGCCATGGCCGTTGCATCCATATGCTCGGTCGGAAGGCCGAGCGCCTCGTGCACGGCCAGGGTATCCGCCAGGTAAGGCTCGCCGGCCGGAAAGAAGAACAGCACGCCATTCGGAATGAAGATCGGCAGGCCGGCAGTCGCGCTGAGTGCTTTCCATTCCGACAGGCTGTCCAACGCCATCCGCGTGTAGATGGCGTCCTTGCCATAGGCACCGCGGGTGAGGCGGCTTTCCCCGCCCGAACTGGCGCGGCTATTGGCCGGACCCGCCATGTCGACCAGCACCACCCGATGGCCGCCCCGGCGAAGATGCTCGGCGGTCCAGGCGCCGAACACGCCGGCGCCGATCACCGCAATTCGAACGCCGCTACCCGGCATCGCAGCTAAAGCGCCTTTTCCATGCGCAGCAGGGGCACCTGGACGCCGTCGATCGGGGCTGACAGCACGGGCTCGACCGGAAGGTAGCCAAAGGCGCGGTAAAGCGGCTCCCCCGCCATGGTGGCCATCATCTCGGCTCGCGCGAAGCCGGCCTTCCGCGCCGCCTCCTCGCATAGCCGAAGGACGGTGCTGCCGATCCCCCGCCGGGCGAAGTCGGGGTCGGTATACATGGCGCGAATCTTGGCTGCATCGGTTGCGGGGTCGAGCGCCACCGGCTCACGGGTGACGATGCTGTCGTCTCCGCCATAGAGCGTCGCCCGCCAGCTCCAGCCCCCACTGCCGACGATCCGCCCGTCCAGCTCGACCACGAAATAGGTACCGTCGAGAACCAGCTGCGTATCGAGGCCCATCACCTTGTGGCTCGCACGGACCTGCTCGGGGCTGAGGAAATCGTCCTGCAACCGCTCGATCGCGCGCGTCATCAGCGCACGCAACGCAGGAAGGTCATCGGGGATGGCCAGGCGATGGGTAAGTATCGTCATCACCTGCGATGGTGCGGCCAGCCTTGCCGTTGCGCAAATAAAAAAGGGGCGGGAAGTTTGCGCTTCCCGCCCCGATATGAAGCCCAGGCTCAAAGGATCAATATTTGATCCGAAGCCGGGTGTACCAGAAGCCGCCGTTGATCCCGAAGGGACCGCCGTTGCGGGGATAGACCTGACCGTCGCCAAGGCTGTCGGTCAGCAGGAAGATCGGGTTGGCCGTCGAGGCCGCGATCTTGTCCGGATACTGATCGAACAGGTTGTTGGCGCCGACCGACACGGTGAAGTGCTCCATGAAGGTGTAGCTTGCCTCAATGTCGGTGGTGAACTTCGACCCGAACTTCTGGCCCGGATAATCCACCTCGGACCGCCAGCTGCCGTAGAAATGCTCGGCCGCATTGATCGCGAACGGTCCCTGCCTCCAGCTTGCCTGGAGATTCGCACGGTGGTGTGGTGCCAGACGCTCGGCGTCGGTGATCTGGGCCTGCGTGATCTGGCCCACAACGAAGTCGGTGACCTTGGTCTTGTTATAGTTATAGGCCAGCGTCAGATCGAGGTTACCGTCGAACAGGTCGGTCCGATAGGTGCCGACGAAATCGACGCCCGAGGTGCGCGTGTCGAACGAGTTGGTGAAATATTGCACCACGCCGCCGACGCCGACCGAGGCAAGCGCTGGCAAGATGTCGATGTCAGCCTGGGTCACCGCGAACGGGGCCGAGATGAAGATGCGGTCGCGCACCTTGATCCGGTACAGGTCCAGCGTCAGCGTCAGGTTGCTCATCGGTGTGACAACAAACCCCAGGCCATAGTTGGTTGCCTTGGCCGGCCCGAGCGAAGTTGCCCCATAGAATTGGGCAATCTCGCTGGTAACCGGGAAGGTGCCCGTCTGTACCGACACACCAGAAATAAAGTTGGTGGTCAGCACCTGCGCATTATTCTGTCCTGGCGACGGAGCGTGGAAGCCCGTGCCAACCGTCGCGCGGACAGCGAAGGCATCGCTGAAGTCGTACTTGCCGTTGATCTTGAACACGGTGGTGCCGCCGGAACTTTCGTAATGTTCATGGCGGACCGCCGCACCCAGGGTCAGCTGCTCGGTGACGTCTGCTTCGGCGCCGCCGTAGATGCCCCAGCTTTCTTCGCTGTTGCTGCCGGCGAAGGTCGGACTGGTTCCGCCGTAGCCGCTAGCCGCAGGAGCCTCGATGTATACGCAATTGACCGGGTCGCCCATGACCGTTCCGACGGTCACGCATTCCGGATCGGTCCGCAGTACCGGCGTAAAGACGCCAGGAGCAATCTGCCTGTAGATCGCCTGGTTGGCCCACGGACCGACACCGAACGACTGTTCGTCGCCAGGCGTGGTCTTGTAGGTTTCCTTGCGGAGTTCGGCGCCGGCCGAGAAAGTAATCGGGCTGGCGAGGCCGGCCTGCATTTCGTAGGCAACGTCGAGGTTGAGGTTCGCTTCCTTCTGGATCTGCTTGCCGAACTGGAACTCGGTCTGCGATTCAGGCCCGAACGACGGGCTGATCGAATTATACATCGACAGGTCGAGCTTGTTCCGGGCCAGAGAGCCGGAGATGTCATAGCGGAAGCCCGAGTCAAACGAGCCCCTTACGCCGACCGCGCCAAAGATCTGGTCGGTGACGCCGACAAAGCGCGGCGTGAAGCCGCCCGGATAGATGCTGCTCAGGTTGAAGGTATTGCCATCGAGCACGAAAGCGCCAGCCGGGCAGGTCGGATTGGCCGCCGGGCAGGGCGTTTGGTAATAGGGATGCTGGAAGAATTCGCGGCCGATCCCCGTTGCAGGGGCGATATTGATGCCATTGTCACGGTCACCAATGTCATGAACTCCGACAAGCGACGAGCGGAAGTTGAAGCTCTGGTCCGCCTCTGTGTGAGCCAGGTTGCCGAAGAGGTAGATCGTGGCCTTTTCAGACGCTTCATAGCCCGTATTGAGCATGAACTTGTAGCCGTGCGTCGGCGACTGGCCCCAGATCTGCGCGGGCAGCGGGAAATGGGGAAGCTGGTCCGCCAAATCCGGATTCTCTTCGGCGAAGACAACCGCCGTCGGCCGGGTTTCGCCGCGGCTGGTCTGGTTGTCGTCAAACCATTCGCCGGACAGGTTTATGAAGCCGCCTTCGCCAAGCTTTACGCCGAGATTGCCGGCGATCTGCTTGCCTTCGCCATCGCCCTCGTAAAATTGGCCGTAGCGCCCGATCAGCTCATATCCGGCGTCGTCGCGCAGCCCGTAGTTGAGCACGCCGGCGATGGCGTCCGAACCATATTGCGCGGTCGCGCCTTCACGCAGGATCTGGAGGTTCTTGATGGCGATCGACGGGATCGACGAAATGTCCGAGCCATGCGAGCCGAAGGCCAGGCCGCTTTCGCCGCCGCTGAACACCTGGACGAGGGCCGAGCGGTTGAACCGCTTGCCGTTGAGCATGACCAGCACTTCGTCAGGCGGAAGGCCGCGCAGCGAAGGCGGGCGGACGAAGGTCGATGCGTCGGAAATCGTGTTCTGGCCGACGAAGAAGGACGGCACGATGTTCTTCAGCGTATCGAGCATGTTGGCGGTCGGAGCCGCCTGCAGGTCCTGAGACGAAACGACATCGACCGGCGAGGCCGAGTCCGTGATGCTGCGATCGAGACGGCGGGTGCCGGTGACAACGATCTCACGGCCTTCGTCCGGCGCGGGTTGCGCGGCCGCTGGCTGCGCTGGCGCAGTGTCCTGGGCCCATGCGGGCGTTGCGAGCGCCAAGGTTGCGGCACCGATCATGAGGCTGCGCGCGGCGTAGCTACGAAAAATCATCTTCAATTCCCCCTGTTGGAATTTTCGACTGGGGGCAGCCTATGCTAGTTCGCGCTTGCGAACAGGGGGGGGCAGGCGTTTCGTTTCAGGACTGTTGCGAAACAGTAACAGTTCGATTGAACGGCAGGAAACTGCGATCCGTTAATGGCCCGGCCGCCGTGCCGCATGCGGCGAGGAAGCAATGGCGGACCATTTCGGCCTGCTGTTCCAGGCCGTACCGGTCGAACGGCCGCCCCTCGATCATTCGGTAGCCATAGCGGCAGAACGGGTGCCTCATCAGCGGCAGGTAGAATTTTCCGCGCGTCTGGGCCTGCCAGACGTGGGTCATTTCGTGAATGAACAGGCCCTGCAGCGACAGCCGTTCGGTCGAGAAGTCTTCGGACCACATCGGACTATCGGGATGGAAGTGGATATTACCGGTCGGGGCCATGACGATCCCCTTGGGCTGGAACGGCCACCACTTGCGCCTGACCAGGCGGACCCGGCCATAGTCGATGGCGTCACCGAACATCGATCGTGCGAGCTCGATCTCTCCATGCGTGAGGGGGCGGGCGCCTGTCATCTTGTTTTATACAGTTAAGCGGCCAAATACGCCGCGTCGAGAATGCTTGCCGTTGGCCGCACTGGCCGCTAGGGCAGCCCAAAATCTAATGGAGGAAAGTCCACATGAGCGAGACCGCTGACCGGGTGAAGAAGATCGTCGTCGAGCATCTCGGCGTCGAAGCCGAGAAGGTCACCGAGGAAGCGAGCTTCATCGACGATCTGGGCGCCGACAGCCTCGACATCGTTGAGCTGGTGATGGCCTTCGAAGAAGAATTTGGCGTCGAAATCCCGGACGATGCGGCCGAGAAGATCGCCACCGTCAAGGATGCGATCGACTATATTGACCAGAACAAGGGCTGATCGGGACCGATCGGCTGCCGCCCGCCGATGAGGCGGCACGAACGGCTTCCCGTATTTATCGGGAGGCCGTTTGCGTTTGAGGACGGGTTGAAGGGAATATCTGCATGCGCCGTGTCGTGGTGACGGGTCTGGGTCTGGTGACGCCGCTGGGTGGCGACGTCGAGACCACATGGGCAAACATCCTGGCAGCAAAGTCTGGCGCGGGGCGGATCACCCGGTTCGATTCCAGCGACCAGAAATGCCACGTCGCCTGCGAAGTGAAGCCGGCCGATCATGCTTATGGCTTCGACCCCAACAAGCGCGTCGATCACAAGGTGCAGCGCCAGGTCGACCCGTTTATCGTCTACGGCATCGATGCCGCCGGTCAGGCGATCGAGGACGCCGGCCTAACCGAGATGGACGAGGCGACGCGGTTTCGCGCCGGCTGCTCGATCGGGTCCGGCATCGGCGGCCTTCCCGGCATCGAGAGCGAATCGCTGGTGCTTGCGGAAAAGGGGCCGGGCCGCGTCAGCCCGCACTTCGTGCATGGCCGCCTGATCAACCTCATTTCCGGCCAGGTATCGATCAAATATGGCTTGATGGGTCCAAACCACGCGGTGGTCACCGCCTGCTCGACCGGCGCCCATTCGATCGGCGACGCTGCACGGATGATCAAGGACGACGACGCCGACATCATGCTGGCCGGTGGCGCCGAGGCTACCATCTGCCCGATCGGAATTGCCGGCTTCGCCCAGGCGCGCGCACTGTCGACGAATTTCAACGACCAGCCGGAGAAGGCGTCGCGTCCCTACGACAAGGACCGCGATGGCTTCGTCATGGGCGAGGGCGCCGGGGTGGTGGTGCTCGAGGAATATGAGCATGCCAAGGCGCGGGGTGCGAAAATCTACGCCGAGGTGGTCGGCTATGGCCTGTCGGGCGACGCCTATCACGTCACAGCGCCGCACCCGGAAGGCTCGGGCGCTTACCGTTCGATGGAGATGGCGCTGAAGAAGGCGGGCATGACCTCGGCCGACATCGACTACATCAATGCCCATGGCACTTCGACCCCGATGGGCGACGAGCTTGAGCTGGGGGCGGTCCGCCGCCTGTTCGGCAACCAGATCGCCAACGTCTCGATGAGCTCGACCAAGTCGGCGATAGGCCACTTGCTGGGCGGCGCGGGCGCGGTCGAGACGATCTTCTGCATTCTCGCTCTCCGCGACCAGATCGTACCGCCAACGCTCAATCTCGATAACCCGAGCGAGGGTACTGCGGGCGTCGACCTGGTTCCGCACAAGGCGAAAAAGCGCGAAGTCCGCGCCGCGCTCAACAACAGCTTCGGCTTTGGCGGCACTAACGCCTCGCTGATCGTGAAGGCCGTAAACTGAGCACCAGAAAGTGATCAGGCGGCTGATCATTGGGTTGGCGGTTGGCATCGGCATCCCGTTCGCCGTGCTGCTGTTCAAATGGTACGGCGCCGGCCCTTCGGAGCAAGCGGCGCGCTTTGCAGTCGAAGAGGGATCGAGCGTGTCGGGCGTCGGCGCGCAACTTGAAAATGCAGGGCTGATCCAATCGACCACTTGGTTCAAGGTTGGCGCGCGGATCATTGGGAGCCGTGATCCGGTCCAGGCAGGCGAGTTTGAGATCCCAGCCGGAGCAAGTGCCGCCCAGGTCCTCGACATCCTGCAGCACGGCCGGCCGGTAATCAGGCTGATCACCATTCCCGAAGGCATGCCGTCGATCCTGGTGCAGGAAAAGCTGGCCGCCATCCCCGAGCTGACCGGTCCGGCGCCACTGCCGGCCGAAGGCTCGGTGCTTCCCAACAGCTATGACTGGCAGGCCGGCGAACCGCGTGCGGTCGTGCTGAAGCGGATGACCGACGCAATGATCAAGGAACTGGCAAGGCTGTGGGCCGATCGCAAAGGCAATTGCCCAGTCTATTCCGAGCAGGATGCGGTCATCCTCGCCTCAATCGTCGAGAAGGAAACCGGGAAGCCGTCGGAACGGCGGACAGTGGCTGGCGTTTACTGCAACCGCCTGCGCATCGGCATGAAGCTGGATGCCGACCCGACCGTCATCTACCCGATCACCAAGGGCAAGCCGCTCGGCCGGCGGATCAAGCGGACGGAGTTGAACGCGATTACCGGCTATAACACCTACCGGGAAGCGGGCCTGCCCAAGGGACCGATCGCAAATCCGGGGAAAGACAGCATAGCGGCAGTGCTTAGCCCGGCCCCGACCAAGGCGCTCTATTTCGTCGCGGACGGCACCGGCGGCCATGTGTTCGCCGATACGCTGGCCGAGCATAATGCCAATGTCGCCAAATGGTATGCGATCCGCCGCGCGCGTGGAGAGATGTGACCGCGAGCGAGTCATGCTGACGAAGGTCAGGATCCGTTAGATTCCGACCGCCTCCGCTTCGATATAACCGACCCGGCCGTCCGGACCATAGCCCCAGGCCCATCCCCGGCTCAGGTCAAGCATGCGAAGCTCGTCGCCGCTATTCAGCCTGGCAATCAGTTCCGCACCAGCCTCCGGCCCTGCCAGTAAATCCGCGCCGGCGACCAAATGGCGCACCAGCGGGTCGGCGTAGTGCGACGCGATGACCCGCCCGGCGAGGGCGGTGTCGGCCAGGTCCTTGCGATAGGCATGGGTCAGCGGATCGGGCGGATGGGACACGCCGGCCAGGGCAAACCACTCAACGGGTGGCGAAGGCGGGCTCTTTCCGGCGCTCTTCGAACTGGGCGCGTTGTGCTTCGTCGCCCCCCGCGACGTATCTTTTGAACCCTTCAAGAAAATTGGCCCCGTCATTGGTGCGGACGACAAAAACGTTACGGCGATCGTCCTGATCTCGCTCGCGGCGGAGATAGCCGAGCCCGCCCAAGGTATTCAAGGCGCGCGTGACGACGGGCTTGGAAACGCCGAGGCATCGGGCCAGCCCGCGCACGGTGTGCGGGCCTGGGGTCAGATACACCAGCATCAACAGGGCCATTTGGCGGTTGGTGAGATCGGGTTCCCCTGATCGCACATATTCGATCAACGCGCGCATCCAGGCCGATAGCGAAGGCTCGCCCATTGGTTCATCTTCTCCCATTGTCGCGTAGCCAATAGGAAACCGAGCAACGGCGGATTGGTTGCGTAACGATCTGCCAATATCGCGAAAAAATCGACCGTTGGATGGGCCGGTCAGACGGAATATTGCTGCCTCAGCATGGCGAAAACGGTGCGAAGCCCCATCGCGTCGCCTCCCTTGGGCCGGCCGGGCTTGGCCGACGGCCGCCAGGCGAAGGTGTCAAAATGGGCCCAGCTGGTGCCTTCGGGAACAAAGCGGCGAAGGAACAGCGCCGCGGTGACCGCGCCGGCCATGGGCGAATCAGCGGAATTGACCATATCGGCGAGGTCCGACTTGAGCATTTCGTCATAGCCATCCCACAGCGGCATCCGCCAGATCGGGTCGGATACCTCCCTTGCGGCGGTTTCGAGCGATGCGGCGAGGTCATCGCCATTGGCGAACATGGCGGGAAGGTCGGGGCCTAGCGCCACCCGCGCCGCGCCCGTCAGCGTAGCGAAGTCGATGATCAGCGCCGGTTCGCCCTCGCCCGCCTTGGCGAGGGCATCGCCGAGGACCAGGCGGCCTTCCGCGTCGGTATTGTCGATCTCGACCTTCAGGCCCTTGCGGCTGCGCAGCACGTCGCCCGGGCGGTAGGATGCCGCCGAAACGCTGTTTTCCACCGCGGGAATCAACAAGTGCAGCCGGACCGGTAATTTCTCGGCCATGATCAGCCGGGCCAGGGCCAGCGCATGGGCCGCGCCGCCCATATCCTTCTTCATCAAGCGCATCCCGCTGGCCGGCTTGATATCGAGGCCACCGCTGTCGAAGCAGACGCCCTTGCCGACGATCGCGACCCTGGGCGCGCTGTCCTTGCCCCAGTTGAGCTCGATCAGGCGCGGCGCGCGCTCCCGCGTGGCGCCCTGGCCGACCGCGGCGATCATCGGATAGCCCTGCGCCAGGGCGTCGCCGGCAGTTACCTCGACCTTTGCTCCAAAGGCCTTGGCGAGATCGCGTGCTGCCGCCTCCAGCTCGGCCGGCCCCATGTCGGCCGCGGGAGTGTCAACCAGATCGCGGACCAGGCAGGTTGCGTCGGCCAGGCGCACGGCGCGCTCGATCTCGGCAGCTTCCTTGGTCAGCAGGACGCGCGCCCCGCGCTGGTCCTCGACCTTGGACCGATAGTCGTTGAAGCGGTGCTGGCCGAGCAGCCAGCCGAGCATGGCAGGCCCCGGGTCGCCCTCGGCAAGGCGGTAGCTTCCCTCCGGCAGCGCCTCCGCCAGCCGGGCAAGGCACCAGGGCGACAGTTCAGCGATATTGGCGACCGCCGAAACAACGTCCCATTCCTGCCCTTGTCCGGTCGGCAGGACGATGAACTGGAAGGCGGTCTTGCCTTCGAACCGTGCAACCTCCACTAGCATCCGCCGGGCCGGGCTTTGCTTCTTCAGCCAGCCGGCGAAGCTAGCCTTGTCGACCAGATGGATGGCGTGCGCGGAACCTGCACGATCGGGCTGCAACAGTGGGGCGAAGTCAGTCATCGGCTGCCCTTAGCAAGGTGCGGGGCGAGGTTCCAAATACGGACTGGGCGTCCATAGCGTTAATGGTAGGAACAGCTTCCAAGGCTGAATGGTTGATTGATGCGTCGCCGGAAGGATTTATCGAATGTTGGAGTGGTTCCGGGATCGTTACCTCGACCTGCTGGGGTCGATCTACATCTACAACGAGCATCGCGGTTACACGGCGCTGGACCGGGTGCTGGAAGCGGTTCGCGCCCGATCGCCCGACGACCATCAGTTTATTGCCCGGATCGAAAAGCACCGTGCCGACGAGCGCAAACATTATCTGATGTTCCGCCACTGGTATGAAAAGCAGGGCCGGATGCCGCTCTATGTCGACCGGACCTGCGGCCATATCGACCGCTTTATCGAGATCATATTCCGGACGACCATCGACAAGATGGACACCCAGGCGGTGATCGACGACGATCGCCAGTTCGAGAAATTGTGCCGCGTGATTTCGCTGACCGAGAAGCGCGGCCTTAAGCAGGTCGAAACGCTGCTCAACCATCCGCTGGTCAAGCATGACCCGGGCCTGATCAAGATCTTCAACGTGGTCGAAAGGGACGAGCCCGATCATTGGGCACCCTATGACGATTGGCTGCGCGCCAACGGCAAGCGGGAGCCCAAATGGTGGGAGCGGATGATCGACACATTCATCCACTCCGAGCTGTTATTCCTGAAGCTGCCGTTCCTGTTCCTCAATTTCGGCATGCGCCGGCGCGATCATTGGGCCGACGCGGGGGAACCGGAGGGTTTGCGGGCTGCAGCCTAGCCCCGTCATGCCGGATTTAATCCGGCATCCGCCTGTTCTTCGGCTTCATCAGATAAGGCAGACCCCGGCTCGGGGGCCGGGGTGACGATCTCCGCGGCTCAAGGCTTCCGCCGCAGCATGTGCGCTCGCCCAGGCCCATTGGAAATTATAGCCGCCGAGCCAGCCGGTGACGTCAACCGCTTCGCCGATCGCGAACAGGCCGGGGACGCGGTTGGATTGCATGGTCTGGGACGACAGTTCGGCGGTGCTGATCCCGCCGATGGTGACTTCGGCCTTGGCGAACCCCTCGCTGCCGTTGGGCGTGAACGACCAGGCGGCTATCCGGCGCTCGGCCTCGTCGAGTGCTCGGTCGGTGAGGTTGGCGAGTTCCCCGGCTAGTCCGAGTTGATCGGCCAGGGTTTCCGCCAGACGGTCGGGGAGGTGCCGGGCGAGCAAGCGGCGGAGGGTGGTGCGCGGTTCGTCGCGCTTGGCCTGCCGCAGCCAGCCGCGGGGCAGGTCGGGCAGGAAATCGATGAAGACCGGCTGGCCAGGGCGCCAGTAGGAGCTGGCCTGGAGGATAGCCGGGCCGGACAGGCCGCGATGGGTGAACAGGGCAGCTTCTCGAAATGTGCCTTTGCCCGCGCTGGCGACGACATCGGCAGAGACGCCGGAGAGCGTCTTGAACAGTGCCTGGTCGCCCGACAGGGTCAGCGGCACCAGCGCCGGGCGCGGCTCGACGATCTTCAGGCCGAAGCGGCGGGCGACGTCGTAGGCGAAGCCGGTCGCGCCAAGCTTGGGTATCGACAGGCCCCCGCTGGCCAGCACCAGCGCCGGAGCGCGCGCGGTCGTCGTGCCGATCGTGACGTCGAAGGCGCCGTCACGATGCTCGATGGTTGCCGGCTGGCCGAAAGCAGTGTCGACCGCGCCCGCGGCGCATTCGTCGAGCAGCATGGCGACGATCTGCCGTGCCGAGCCGTCGCAGAATAATTGGCCGAGGGTTTTCTCGTGCCAGGCGATACGGTGGCGTTCGACCAGGGCGAGGAAATCCGCCGGCGTGAAGCGGCCGAGCGCCGACTTGGCGAAGTGCGGGTTGGCGGAGAGGAAATTATCGGCGGTGGCGCCTATATTGGTGAAATTGCAGCGGCCCCCGCCCGAGATCAGTATCTTGCGGCCCGGTTCGCTCGAGTGATCGACCAGCAGGACGCGACGGCCGCGCTGTCCGGCGAGCGCGGCGCAAAACATGCCCGCCGCCCCCGCCCCGATGACGATCGAGTCGAAGGTGCGTGGCGCGGTCAATTGAGGTTAGGCGGGCACGCCGAACAGGTCATGCTCGTCCGAGTCTTCGATGGTGACCTTCACGAAATCGCCGGGCTTGAGGCCGTGGGCGTCGCGAAGGTGGACCTCGCCGTCGATTTCCGGGGCGTCGGCCTTGGAGCGGCCGGTGGCACCGACGTCGTGATGGTGTTCGGGATGCGGGGCATCGAAATGGCCGCGGTCGGGCCCTTCCGCCGGGGGCGCAACATCGTCGACGCGGTCGATCAGCACGTCGATCGTCTTGCCGACCTTGGCGGCCAGCTTTTCAGCGCTGATGCGCGCCGTGAGGTCCATGACGCGCTGGTAACGCTCTTCCTTCAGGCTCTCGGGCACATGGTCGGGCAGCGCGTTGGCGGCGGCGCCCTCGACCGGTTCGAAGCGGAAAGCGCCGACGCGGTCGAGCTGGGCCTCTTCCAGCCAGCGCAGCAGATATTCGAAGTCCTCTTCGGTTTCGCCGGGGAAGCCGACGACGAAGCTGGAGCGGACCGCGATGTCCGGACAGATGGCGCGCCAGTTTTTGAGGCGCTCCAGCACCTTGGCCTCATTGGCCGGCCGCTTCATCGACTTCAGTACCTTCGGGCTGGCGTGCTGGAAGGGAATGTCGAGGTAGGGCAGGACCAGCCCCTCGGCCATTAGCGGGATGACCTGGTCGACGTGCGGATAAGGATAGACATAGTGGAGGCGGACCCAGGGGGTGTCGCCCTCCGGCGTCTTCAAGCTGCCGAGCTCGCGGGCGAGGTCGGTCATGTGGGCGCGGACTTCGTGACCCTTCCACTCCCTCGGCTGGTGGCGGATGTCGACGCCATAGGCCGAGGTGTCCTGGCTGATCACCAGTAGTTCCTTGGTGCCGGCCGCGACCAGCTTTTCCGCTTCGCGAAGAATGGCGTCCGGGCGGCGGCTGGCGAGATCACCGCGGATCGAGGGGATGATGCAGAAGCTGCAGCGGTGGTTGCAGCCTTCGCTGATCTTCAAATAGCTGTAATGACGCGGGGTGAGCTTCAGGCCCTGTTCGGGCACCAGGTCCAGATAGGGGTTGGCGACAGGCGGCGCGGCCTCCAGGACGGCGCTGACAACTTCCTCATATTGCTGCGGGCCGGTGATGGCGAGCACGTCCGGGAAGCGGGCACGGATCACGTCGGCTTCCTTGCCCATGCAGCCGGTGACGACGACCTTGCCGTTCTCCGCGATGGCCTCGCCGATCGCTTCGAGGCTCTCCTCCTTGGCGCTGTCGAGGAAGCCGCAGGTGTTGACCAGGACAACGTCCGCGCCGGCATAGTCGGGCGACATGTCATAGCCGTTGGCGCGGAGCTTGGTCAGGATGCGTTCGCTGTCGACCAATGCCTTGGGACAGCCGAGCGAGACCATGCCGACGCGCGGCGGAGAAGGAAGTTTGGTAGCCATGGGGAGCCGCGCCCTATAGCGATTTTTGAGGCAAAATCGAGGCCTTATGCGTGGCCGCCGTTCCTCCTTCGGCGATTAGTTCCCTGGCACCGTGCGGAAGCGCAAGGCGTCGGGCGAGACGCCGGTGAGCTCGGACCGGAAGACCTTGCCGTGATGCTCGTCAACCGCGACGTTGCCGATACCCGGGCAGTAGCTCTTCTGTTCATTCGCGCCGTTTTCGAGAGTTGAGAACTCCTTGGTCACGATACAGTTGGTGAAGGTGCCGGGCGGATAGGCGTCTTCGCGCTTCAGCACGACGGTTACGCCCGTTCCCTTGACGGTCGCCTGATCCAGGGCGACTGGTGCCGCTCGCTCCTGGAAATAAGTGTCGCCGTTGCGTGGCTGGGCGGGCATGATGATGCCCGGAAGAGCGCCAGCCGGAGCCACGCCGGCAATCCACGATCCCGCGCTGGGATCGCAGGTGAATATCGGGCAATGGAAGCTGTCCTCGCCGAAGTACCAGACGTTTCCACTATTATCCTGCGCATAATAGTCGAGCGTGTCCTCGACCAGCGCGGAGGCGTCGGTGGTGCAGGTGTCGCTCTCGTACGCCGTGTCGTGGACGACGCGGGTAGTCACCCCGGCGATGGTCCGCGTATCGCCGGTGACCGACGTTACGACGACCTCGCAGCCGTCGGGGGTCTCGCCCTTGTAGGTGAAGACGGTGCCGGGGATGAGAGGGAAGTAGACATTGTCGATGTCGAGCGGATCGCTGAAGTCCGTCGCATTGAACGAAATCTGGATCGTCCTCGCGGCCGCTGGAGGCGCGATCAGGAAGACGCCCAACGTGGTGGCGGCGAGCAAGTGCGAGCGGAAGTTAGTCATGGCCGTTCTCCCTCAAGGGGCGGGAACAGGCGGGAGCGGGGCCGCAAACGGCTCAGGGGGCCCGCGGATGCTTGTTAAATGGCACTAATCGGGAATTGTTCCGGGGCCAGCTTCAAGATTGCTTGAGCTTGGCCGCACCGCACGGCTAAAGCCCTGTGGCAAACCCCGTCGACAAGAAGAGAATTTCCATGCGTATCGCGATGATCGGCACTGGCTATGTCGGCCTGGTTTCCGGCACCTGCCTCGCTGATTTCGGCCACCATGTGACCTGTGTCGACAAGGACTCGGCCAAGATCGAGGGGCTGCTGGCCGGGCGGATGCCGATCTGGGAGCCGGGGCTGGAAGGCCTGGTCAAGGCCAATGTCGATCGCGGGCGGCTGCAATTCACTTGCCATCTTGGCAAGGCGCTGGAAGGCGCGGAGGCGGTGTTCATCGCCGTCGGCACGCCGTCGCGGCGCGGCGACGGTCACGCCGACCTGAGTTTCGTGTTCGCCGCGGTCGAGGAACTGGCCGGGCTGCTCAAGAGCCCGATCGTCGTTGTGACCAAGTCGACCGTCCCGGTCGGCACCGGCGACAAGATCGCGGCGCTACTGAAGGAAAAGGGCGCGCCCGAGGGCGTCTCGGTCGCGTCCAATCCGGAGTTCTTGCGAGAGGGCGCGGCGATCGCCGACTTCAAGCACCCCGATCGCATCCTGGTCGGCGCCGAGGACGACAAGGCCCGCGCGTGCCTGGCCGAAATTTATCGGCCGTTGTTCCTCAACCGGGCGCCGATGCTGTTCACCGGCCGGCGGACGGCCGAACTCACCAAATATGCGGCGAATGCGTTCCTCGCGACCAAGATCAGCTTCATCAACGAGATGGCCGACTTGTGCGAGGCGGTGGATGCAGATGTGCAGGATCTCGCGCGTGGGATCGGCCTCGATAATCGTATCGGGCCCAAATTCCTTCACGCCGGGCCGGGCTATGGCGGAAGCTGTTTTCCCAAGGATACGCTGGCGCTGCTCAAGACGGCCGAGGAAGCCGGGATCAGACAGCGGATCGTGTCGACCGTCGTGGAGGTTAACGACCGCCGCAAGGAAGCGATGGCAGACCGAGTAAAGGCGGCGCTGGGCGGAAGCGTCGAAGGCAAGCGGATCGCGGTCCTCGGCCTGACCTTCAAGCCGAATACCGATGACATGCGCGACGCGCCGTCGATTCCGCTGATCAACGGGTTGCTGGACGGCGGGGCCAACGTCGTTGCGTTCGATCCGGTGGGACGCGAGCAAGCGGAAAAGGTGCTTCCGAAAATTGAGTATGCCGCGTCGGCCGAAGAGGCCGCGGACGGGGCCGAGGCGATCGTCATCGTTACCGAGTGGGACGAGTTTCGAGCGCTCGACCTCGACGACATCGCCAAGCGAATGCGCGGCACTGCGCTGGTCGACCTCCGGAACGTCTATAACCCGGACGAGGCGCATGAGGCCGGGTTGGTCCACTTCGGAGTTGGCCGCGGTCGCATTGACGCCGATAGCCGCTAAAGAGGAACTGGATTGGTCCGAAATAGTGGCGGCGCGTTGGGGTGGGGATGAGCAGCAGCGGCAGCAAGATTATCGTCATCGGACTGGGCTATGTCGGCCTGCCGCTGGCGGTGGCGCTGGCCAAGGCGCATCCCGACGCTGACGTAATCGGTTTCGATATCGACGCTTCGCGAATTGCCGAGCTCCGGCAGGGCGAAGACCGCACGCGCGAGGTTGAAGGTCGCGACCTGTCCTCGACTTTGATGACCTTTACCGACCGTGACGAGGATTGCGCGGGTGCAAGCTTCATCATCGTCACCGTTCCTACTCCAGTGGACGACCGCAACCAGCCCGATCTCAGTGCGTTGCTCGCGGCGTCGAAGCGCCTGGCCGGCTGGATCGAGGCCGAGCGCCGCCCGACCATCATCTTCGAAAGCACCGTCTATCCCGGCGCAACCGAGGAGGAGTGCGGGCCACTGATCGAACAGGCCTCCGGGCTGCAACGCGGCCGCGACTTCCGGCTTGGCTACAGCCCCGAACGGATCAATCCCGGCGACAAGGTCCACCGCGTCGACAAGATCATCAAGGTCATTTCCGGCGAGGATGAGGAGGTGCTCGACCAGCTCGAACAGCTTTACGGCACGATGACTGAAGGCGGAGTGTTCCGCGCTGCCTCGATCCGCACCGCCGAGGCGGCCAAGGCGATCGAGAATGCGCAGCGCGACATCAACATCGCCTTCATGAACGAGGTGGCGCAGATTCTCAGCCACAATGGCGTTTCGACCTGGGACGTGATTGATGCTGCCAGGACCAAGTGGAATTTCCTGCCGTTCGAGCCCGGCCTGGTCGGCGGCCACTGTATCGGCGTCGACCCTTATTATCTGAGCTTCCACGCCCAGCGGATCGGCCATGATCCGCGGGTGATTCTGGCCGGTCGCGGGATAAATGACGACATGGGCCGGTGGATCGCGGACCGGCTGCACACGCAGGTCGGTTCGTCCCCCAAGCGGATATTGTTCCTGGGCATCACCTTCAAGGAAAACGTCCCCGATGTCCGCAACAGCCGGGCAGTCGACATCGTTCGGCGTCTCGCCTGGCTGGGCCACGAGGTAACCATCACCGACCCCCTGGCCGATCCGGAAGAAGTGAATCGCGAATATCAGCTGACGCTTGAGAAAGTACCGGTGGGGCGGTTCGATTGCATCGTGGCAGCGGTCCGCCACGCGGGATTTGAGGAAATGTCGGCCGATGCGGTGGCAGGCATGGTGGCCGAAGGTGGGCTTGTGGCCGACCTCAAGGGAATGTGGCGAAAGCTCGCCTTACCCCCTGGCGTCCAACGCTGGTCGCTGTGAGTATCTCCTGAGATGCTGCACTCGCCGCCAACGACCCTTAAAACCCAGCGACGGTTCATTGCGCGCCAGCGATTCAATGCACTGGGCGCGATGGTCGCGGTGGCGCTGCTGCCGTTCCTGCTCCGGGCCATCGTGCTGCCTCAGTCCACATTCTACGCCGCATCCATCAACGCGCTGATGTTCAATGCGCTGGCGGTAGTCATTGCGTTCTGGACGCGACTGTCGATCGAAACCTATCCCGGCAACCGCTCGACCCATGTGATCCTGCCCTCGATCGTGCTGGCTCATGCGACGATCGTCACGATCCTGCTACTGGCGCGCCTGCCCTATGATCGGCTGGCACTCGTGGCGGGATTTGTCGCTCATATCCTGTGGGGCTACGGCCTTTATTTCTCCGTGCAACGCTACATTCGCTACCGCATCGCGATCGTTCCCTTCGGTGATGTCGACCGCCTGAGGGCAATCGATACCGTCGAGTGGCGCGAAATGCAGGTTCCGGCGCTGGAAGATGCTGCCGGCTGCGATGGGCTGGTTGCCGACTTCGCCGCGCCAGAAATGCCGCCGGAATGGGAAGCGCTACTCGCCGATGCCGCAGTCGAGGGGCGAATGGTTTACCAGGTCAAGCAACTCTACGAATCGCTGACCGGCCGGGTCGAGGTCGATCATTTGCGAGAAAATAGCTTTGGCAGCCTGGTCCCGGCGCGCGGCTATTTCCACCTGAAGGCGCTGCTCGACCTGATGGCGGCACTGGTGGCTTTGCCTGTCGCCTTGCCGGTCCTCGCCGGGATTGCGCTGGCGATCAGGCTGGACAGTCCCGGCCCGGCGATCTTCAGGCAGCGGCGAATAGGCCAGGCCGGCCTGCCATTCTACATGCTCAAATTCCGGACCATGGCGCACCGTGAGGCCGGCGGAGGAATTGAGGAGGCAATCACCAGCGATCGCGATCCCCGGATAACCCGGGTCGGCGCGCGGCTGAGAAAGTCGCGGCTCGACGAGCTCCCGCAGATCTTCAACATCCTTGCCGGCCAGATGAGCTGGATCGGGCCGCGCCCGGAGGCAGAGGCATTATCGATCCACTACTCCGGCGAGATCCCCTTTTACCGGTACCGGCATGTGGTGCGGCCCGGCATCACTGGCTGGGCGCAGGTCAATCAGGGCCATGTCGCGTCGGTCGACGAGGTCGACGACAAGCTGAAATACGACTTCTACTACGTAAAATATTTCTCGGCCTGGCTCGACCTGCTGATCGTGTTCCGGACGATCCGGACGATGACCACCGGTTTTGGGTCGCGATAGGCGCTACTGGATGCAGCCGGTGCGGGCAGCCCGGGCATAGTCGAGCAGCCCTGGATCGAGGTCGGCAGGCCCGGCAAGGAATCGGTCGATGATCTCCAGCGCACGGTCGCTTTGACGAACCATGTGGCCGAGCCCGTGCAGCGCCGATTCCCTGCACGCCGGATTTGGCAGGCCGAGTACCGTCTCCATCACTTCGATGTCCGCGTCCCTGAGGCGTTCGGCACCCGGATCGTCCTTGGCCCAACCCCAGGTGATCACTTCCCACCACATGTAGCAGATGCCGTTGAGCGGCTCGGTCTGATCCTTGTCGAGGTGCGACAGTTTGGGAATGCAGCGGAGGTTGAAGAAGTCGCGGAAGAAGGTCGCGACCGATCGGATCAGGCGTTCCCGCGCTTCGATGGCGACTTCGGGATTGTAAACGCAGTGCGCATCGCCCGGGCCAAGCTCCCACAAGCCCGCCGCGATCTGCCTGTCGCTGTAATAGCGCAGCGCGTTGTCGGAATCCTCGAACAGCCGGGTCAGGTAATCGACCAGCAGGCGATCGGCCACGGGTGGAGGCCAATCGTCCGCGGGCACGAACTGCGGATAGCATTCGCCGCTGACCGCCCGGCCGAAGGTCTCGTCGAGCCATTGATCGAAGCTGACGTTGTCGCGAGCGTGGATCATGGGCCGACATCCCCAAGCATATGGTCGGCCAGGCTATAGCAATGGCTGGCCTGATAGGCATTCCGGCCGCGGTTCATGTGGGTCAGGTTGAACCGGCGAATGGCGCGCAGCCCGTGACGTTCGCTGATGAATTTGCGGATCGACGCGGCGCCGCGGACCCTCACGCCGAAGACATCGTCCTTCCATGGGAAGTGGCTGACGTCTTCGGGGCGTTCGACCAGGCTTTCCAGCAGGTCTTGATCGAGTTGCTCCGGTTCCGCTGATCCGTCGCGGGTAAAGTCGGACAGATGGACGATAATCCGGGCGCGGATGCCGTCGCCGTCCGGCTGCAGCGCCAATAGCTCCATCCAACTCGCATTGACCCGGGCAAATGTCTTGTCGGTGCTCGGCAGGCAGGAGACGGACCAGCAGAAGCGTTCGGTAGTGCGCGGGATGGGAATGCAGCGGTCGGCGTAGGTCCTCAGGATATCGAGGACGTCCAGTGCCTGCGGGCGGCGCATCAGCTTTTCCAGGCGGCCGGAATATTTGAAGCGCTGTTCTAACGATTCTGAGCGCTCAACCGCGTCCGCTAGCTCGGCTTCGCCTTCCAGCCAGGCTCGCTGCTGCACTTCATCGAGAAATTGGCGGAGGCCTTTGATCGCGGTCTGGGTCTTCATTGGCGCAAGTAGTTAGCTGCTCTTATGACCGCTTTCGACCCATTGCGGTCATTGGATTAATCGAGCGTCACCCCGGGCTTCACCCGGGGTCTGCCTGCCTTTTTGGGCGCAAATGAAAAGGCGGATCCCGGATCAAGTCCGGGATGACGAATGAGGTGAGACCGCTTTCGACCCATTGCGGTCATTGGACTAATCGAACGTCACCCCGGGCTTGACCCGGGGTCTGCTTGCCTTTTGAACTCTGGGCAATGGAACGTCAGCCTTGTGTTTATCTCTTAGCCCGCGCCTCCCACAGCACCTTCTATACCGGCGTCACAAGCGATCTGATCGGCCGCATCTGGCAGCATCGTACCGAAGCGACGAAGGGTTTCACGGCGCGATACGGGATCAAAAGATTGGTCTGGTTCGAGGTCCATAAAACGATGGAATCCGCCATCCTGCGAGAAAAGCAGATCAAGCGCTGGCGGCGGCAATGGAAGTATGATCTCGTCAATGCGGACAATCCTACCTGGCGCGATCTTGCCGAAGACTTTGGATTTGAGCCGTTGGGGCTAGAAGGATAGGCGGACCCATGATCGGACCGGCACTGTCCCCCAGACAGTGCCGCATGCCGATCATCAAGGCCGGGGTGACGGTCACTTGCCCTGCCTCAAGCGTCGATTTCATCCTCGCCCAGGGCCGCCGCGCGGCTCTGAATGAAGTTGAAGCGGTGCTCGGGGTTCTTGCCCATCAGCTGGTCGACCAGTTCGCGGACCGGCTGGCGGTCCTGATATTCGGCCGGCAGCGTGATGCGGATCAGCGAGCGGGACGCCGGATCCATGGTTGTTTCCTTAAGCTGATTGGGGTTCATTTCCCCAAGTCCCTTGAACCGCGACACCTCGACCTTCTTGCCCTTGAACTCGGTCCGCTCCAGTTCGGCCCGGTGGGCGTCGTCGCGGGCATAGGCGGATTTGGAGCCTGAAGTCAGGCGATAGAGCGGCGGCTGTGCGAGGAACAGATGGCCGCGTCGCACCAGTTCCGGCATCTCCTGGAAAAAGAAGGTCATCAGCAGCGTCGCGATATGCGCGCCGTCGACATCGGCGTCGGTCATGATGATGACCCGTTCGTAGCGCAGCGCTTCCTCGGCCCATTTGTCGCGTGTGCCGCAGCCCAGTGCCTGCTGAAGGTCGGCGATTTCCTGGTTGGCGCGGATCTTGTCGGCGGTGGCGCTGGCGACATTCAATATCTTGCCGCGGATCGGCAGGATCGCCTGGGTCTTGCGGTCGCGGGCCTGTTTCGCGCTTCCTCCCGCGCTGTCGCCTTCGACGATGAACAGTTCGGTCCCTTCCGCATCGTCATTGGCGCAATCGGTGAGCTTGCCGGGCAGGCGGAGCTTGCGAGCGCTGGTCGCGGTCTTGCGCTTCACCTCGCGCTCGGCGCGGCGCTTCAACCGCTCGTCCATCCGTTCGAGGATCGCACCGAGCAGCGCGCGGCCGCGGTCCATATTGTCGGCCAGATAATGGTCGAAATGGTCGCGGACGGCCGCCTCGACGAAGCGCGCCGCCTCCAGACTGGTTAGCCGGTCCTTGGTCTGGCTCTGGAAATGGGGGTTGCGGATGAACACGCTCAGCATCAGCTCGACGCCGTTCAGCACGTCGTCGGGGATGATATCCTTGGCCTTCTTCTGGCCGATCAGGTCGGCGAAGGCGCGCACCCCCTTGGTCAGCGCGGCGCGCAGGCCTGCCTCATGGGTGCCGCCGTCGGGCGTGGGAATCGTATTGCAATAATAGCTTTCGTTCGAACCCTCGCTCCACACCGGCCAGGCCACCGCCCATTCGGCCGAGCCCTGGCCGTCGGGGAAGTCCTGTCGCCCGGCGAAGGGTGGCGCGGTCACGCATTCGCGGCCGGCAAGCTGCTCGTTCAGGTGATCGGCGAGGCCGCCGGGGAACTGGAATACGGCCTGCTCAGGCACATCTGCCGAGGCCAGCGTCGGATCGCAGCGCCAGCGAATCTCGACGCCTGCAAAGAGATAAGCCTTGGACCGGGCGAGCTTGTAGAGACGGGCCGGTTCGAACCGGGCGTCACTGCCGAAAATCTCCGGGTCGGGGGTGAAGGTGACGGTGGTGCCGCGGCGGTTGGGCGCGGCGCCGATTTCCTCCAGCGGCGAGGTGGCGACTCCCCTGGCGAACGCCTGGCGATAGAGCTTCTTGTCCTTTGCGACCTCGATGATCGTCTCGGTCGACAAAGCGTTGACGACGCTGACGCCGACGCCATGGAGGCCGCCCGAGGTTGAATAGGCCTTGCCTTCGAACTTGCCGCCGGAATGGAGCGTGGTGAGGATCACCTCCAGCGCCGACTTGCCCGGGAACTTGGGATGCGGATCGACCGGAATGCCGCGGCCATTGTCGGCGACGGTCAGCCGGTTGCCCGGCTCCAGCGTGACCTCGATCCGGCTGGCGTGGCCAGCCACGGCCTCGTCCATCGAGTTATCGATGACCTCGGCGGCGAGGTGGTGGAGCGCGCGAGCATCGGTCCCGCCGATATACATGCCGGGGCGGCGCCGAACCGGCTCGAGGCCTTCGAGGACCTCGATCGCGGAAGCGTCGTAACTGTCGGCGGCTTGAGTGGCGGAACCGGAAGCGAAAAGATCGGACATTTGTGCGAGCTATAGGGGTGAGGCGGGGCGCGTGCCAAGCGTCGGCGCAGGCAAGCTGGCCGGTTTATTTCGGTGGAGTTGCAATGCCGTCACGGGAGTAAATCCCGTGACGTCGATCAGGTTCGGCTGCGCCGACCTGTCGGCCGGCTATCGCTGGCTCTTCGCGCTACTCAGGCGGCGCTACGCGCCGGCTTCGCTCCGCTCGGCAGCTTTAGCGAACCCGCGGCCCGCCGTAGGGCAGCGGTGGGGGCGGGCGGCGGTCGCGGCGCGGCAATTGCGCCTGGTAGGCAACCCCACAATGCTCGACGCAATAGGGATAGCCCGGGTTGGCGGCCTGTCCGCAAAAATGGAAATCGGGCTCACCCGGATGGCCCATCGGCCAGCGGCAAATGCGGTCGTTCAGATCGAGCAGCGAGGTCTTGTCGGCAACGTCTGCCGAGGGCTTGGCCGGGACCAGTCGGCGCGGCGGCGCGGGCGGGATCGGTGCCTGTGTGTCGCCCGGTCCCTGGCGGATGAAGCCGCCCGGCCCGACTGAACGATATTGAATGCCGGATTCGGCAGGCTTCGACGGCGCCGCAGCTGGCGCCAAACCGCCCATGGGCGATTCGGTAGACGTTTCGCGCGGTTCGGGCGCCGCGGGCGCGGCCTTGGGCGCTGGTGCCGGCTTTGCCACCTTGGGCGCAGGCGCGGCCTTGGCCTTCTTTTCCTTCTCCTCACCTGGCTTGACCGGGGAGGGGCGCGATTCGAGGCCGAGGCGATGGGCCTTGCCGATCACCGCATTGCGGCTGACGCCGCCCAGTTCGTCGGCGATCTGGCTGGCGGTGGCGCCCTTGGTCCACATCGCCTTGAGGCGCTCGATGCGCTCGTCGGTCCAGCTCATTTGGAAACTTTACTCCATATTCCGTTGCGTGCCCCGGTTGAACAGTGGCGCCGCTGCCGATAGGCGATTGCCCAAGGAACCACCAGACCATGAACGACCAAACTCCCTCCTGGGTAAGAAGCGAGCCTGGCAAGCCCGGCCTGGAAGGCGTCAACTGGGGCGGCCTTAAGACCCTCTATATCAAGGAGGTGAGGCGGTTCTTCAAGGTGCAGATGCAAACTGTGTGGGCGCCCGCCGTCACGACACTGCTCTACCTGATCATTTTCACGGTCGCGATGGGCCGATCCGGGCGGCTGGTGCTGGGCGTGCCGTTCGCCGACTTCATCGCCCCCGGCCTGATCGTCATGGCGATGATGCAGAACAGCTTCGCCAATTCGAGCTTCTCCCTGCTGGTCGGCAAGATGCAGGGCACGATCGTCGATTATCTCATGCCCCCACTATCGACCGGCGAACTGATCGCCGGACTGGTCGGCGCCTCGGTCACGCGCGCGCTGCTGGTCGGTTTCGCGGTGTGGGTGGTGATGACCGTCTGGCCGGGCGTGCACGTCGGGATCACTCACCCGCTCTCGGTAATCTGGTTCGGGCTCGCGGGATCGCTGATGCTGGCCTTCCTCGGCCTGTTGACCTCTGTCTGGGCCGACAAGTTCGACCACGCCGCGGCAGTCAGCAATTTCGTCGTTGCGCCGCTGTCGCTGCTCAGCGGCACCTTCTATTCGGTCGAGCAGCTGTCGCCGGCGTTTCGCGCGATCAGCCATGCCAATCCCTTCTTCTACGTCATCTCCGGCTTTCGCCACGGCTTCCTGAGCGAGGCCGATTCGCCGATCTACGTCGGTGCGATCCTACTCGGGCTGATCAACATCGTCCTGTTCGCGATATGCTACGCGGTTCTCAAAGCCGGCTGGAAGATCAAGAACTAAACAATAACAGAGAGTTGAACAGTTAAGGTCCCTGAACGTCAAATAACGAGGCGTTCAGGACCTGATCAACGCCGAGGCTCCAAAAGTAACGCATCAACCGCTTCTCAAAGGAGAGAGCCAGATGCGTAAGTATATTATTTCAGCCGCGCTTGCCGCTTCGGCGCTGACCGCTGCCGCTCCGGCGGCCGCCCAGTGGTATCCGCAGGGCAATGCCTATGGCTACCAGAACAATTGGGGCCAGGTTCGCCGTCTCGACGCGCGGATCGACCAGCTGCAGCGCCAGATCAACCAGCTCGACCGGCGCGAAATCCTGAGCGAGCGGGAGGCGGCGCGTCTGCGCGGCGAATCCCGCAATCTCGAGCAGCGCCTGCGTTATGCGTCGCGCAACGGTCTGAACCAGCGCGAGATGTACAGCGTCGAGCGCGGTATCCGAAACCTGGAATTCCGGATCCAGCGCGAAGCGCGCGACGGCAACGGCTGGCGCAACGGCAACTACTACAATGCCGGATACGATCGAGACCGCGACGGCCTCGACGACCGCTACGAACGTGACCACGGCACCAACTACGACGAGGATCACGATCGCGACTAAGCTTGGGGCTGATGCCCGAGTAATGCGTCGTAACGCGTAAGGGAGGGGCGGCTTCGAAAGAGGCCGCCCCTTTTCCTTGCCCATAAGCCTAATCGATGGACCCGTTACCAAATCCGGGTTTCGTTTGATTGGCGTGATGGCTATAGGCTCGCGAAAGGCGGTTCGAAGCCGCCTTTGTCATTTGAAATCGCCGACCAAGGAGCCAACATGGCCATCACGCCGCTTATGCCCGTCTATCCGCGTTCGCCCGTGCGGCCGGTGAAGGGCGAGGGGGTTTATCTTTACGGCGAGAATGGCGAGAAATATCTCGACTTCGCCGCAGGGATCGCCGTCAACCTGCTCGGCCACGGTCATCCGCACCTGACCAAGGCGATCCAGGACCAGGCAGCAACCCTGATGCATGTGTCCAACCTGTACGGGTCGCCGCAAGGCGAAGCGTTCGCCAAGCGGCTCACCGACCTGACTTTTGCCGACACGGTGTTCTTCACCAATTCGGGCGTCGAGGCGGTCGAATGCGCGATCAAGACCGCGCGCCGCTATCATCATGCCAAGGGCAATCCCCACAAGCACACGCTGATCACCTTTTCCAACGCCTTCCACGGACGGACCATGGCGACGATCAGCGCGACCGATCAGCCGAAAATGATCGACGGCTTCGCGCCGTTGCTTCCCGGCTTCAAGGTCGTTGCCTTCGACGATCTCGACGCGGCGCTGGCGGCGATGGACGAGAACACCGCCGGCTTCCTGCTGGAGCCGGTGCAGGGCGAGGGCGGCATCCGCCCGGCGTCCAGGGAATTCATCCACGGCCTTCGCAAGGCTTGCGACGACAACGACCTGATGCTGGTGTTCGACGAGGTACAGTGCGGCGTTGCCCGTACCGGCTATCTCTACGCCTATGAATATTATGGCGTGACGCCAGACATTATGTCTTCGGCCAAGGGCATCGGCGGGGGGTTTCCCTTCGGCGCCTGCCTCGCCACCGAAAAGGCGGCGTCGGGAATGGTCATTGGTACGCATGGCTCGACCTATGGCGGCAACCCGCTGGCGATGGCCGCGGGCCAGGCGGTGTTCGACATCGTCGCCAATGAAGAATTCCTTGCCCACGTCCGCACCATGGGCGAGCGGCTGCGCTCGGCGCTGGAGCAGATGATCCCCAACCACGACCATCTGTTCGACAGCGTTCGCGGCCTCGGCCTGATGCTTGGTATCAAGATGAAGTCCGATAGCCGGGCATTCGTCACCTACCTGCGAACCAAGGGCATTTTGACCGTCGCCGCCGGCGACAATGTCGTTCGCGTGCTTCCGCCGCTGAACATCGACGAAAGCCACATCGCCGAATTCGTCGAGGGCCTGTCGGCCGCAGCCGCGGATTACGACGTGCCCGAAGCGGCATGAGGCACTTCCTCAACCTGTCGGACGCAGGTGGGGAAGGCATCGCCGCAATCCTCGGCGAGGCGATGGAGCGGAAGGAAAAGCGGGCGGGCTGGCCGAAGGGCCGGGTCGACGCCGACCGGCCGCTCGACGGTGCTGTACTGGCGATGGTGTTCGAAAAAAGCTCGACCCGAACGCGGATGAGCTTCGACCTCGCGATGCGGCAGCTGGGCGGGTCGGTGATCGTGCTGGAAAGCGCTTCGTCCCAGCTCGGGCGCGGCGAGACCATCGCCGACACGGCGCGGGTCCTGTCGCGCTTTGCCGACGCCATCATGATCCGCACCGATCATCACGAAAAGGCTGTCGAGCTCACCGAACATGCCACCGTGCCGGTGATCAATGGGCTGACCGATTTCTCGCATCCGTGCCAATTGCTGGCCGACATGCAGACGGTGATCGAGCATCGCGCCAAGCTGGCAGGATCGCGCTGGGCCTGGATCGGCGACGGCAACAATGTCTGCAACTCGCTGATCGAGGCTGCCGCCCTGATGCATTTCGGGCTGGCGGTGGCGACCCCAAGCCAGTTCGAGCCTGACGTCGGCATGTGCGCCCTGGCCGCGACGCGCGACGACATTTACTTCGGCCAGAGCCCGGGCGAAGCCATCGACGGCGCCGAAGTGGTGGTAACCGATACCTGGGTGTCGATGGGCCAGGAAGGCGACGAATATCGCGAGGAGGCCTTTGCCGGATTCCAGGTCGATGAGGCGCTGATGGCCCGGGCAGCGCCCGGCGCGACCTTCCTCCACTGCCTTCCCGCGCATCGCGGCGAGGAAGTCAGCGACGCCGTAATCGACGGTCCGCAATCGGCCGTCTGGGACGAGGCGGAGAACCGGCTTCACGCCCAGAAGGCGCTCCTGCTCTGGGCGATGGGGAAGCTGGCCTAATGAAAGCCCGTTCGTCCCGAGCCTAGTCGAGGGACGCGAACGCCGACGTGTCTCGACTTCGCTCGACACGAATGGATTGGGCCTGCTTGCGAAATGGCGCATCCACGCCCATTTGGCCGCGGATGACCGAGATTTCCCTGAAACAAGATGTCGCGCTGGGCGTCACCGTGCCGTCGCGACATGCCCGCGGACGCGCCGCCCGGATCGGTCCGGCGCTCGACCAGATCCTGGCCAATCATGGCTATCCGCCGGTGCTCGAACAGTTGCTGGCCGAGGCACTGGTGCTGACGGCGCTGCTGGGCTCGCTGCTCAAGGATCCCAACGGCCAGCTGACCATACAGGCACAGACCGATGCCGGGATCATCGACCTTTTGGTGTGCGATTATCTGGGCGGCGAGCTGCGCGGTTATGTCCGCCACGATCCTGACCGGCTGGCGGAAGCGGGCCCTAATCCCACGCTGTTTTCGCTGTTCGGCCGCGGCTATCTGGCGATCACCTTCGACCAGCCGGCGACCAAGGAACGCTACCAGGGCATTGTCCCGCTGGAAGGCGAGGGCCTGGCGGAAGCCGCGCAAAGCTATTTCGCCCAGTCCGAGCAAATCCCTTCGATCGTCCGCCTGTCGGCCAGGAAAGACGAGCAAGGCTGGGTCGCCGGCGGATTGATGTTCCAGCATTTGCCGGAGGGCGAGGAAGGCAGGGATCGACTTCACACCCGGCTCGACCACCCCGAATGGCCGCACATCGCGGTGCTTGTCGGATCGGTTAAGGCCGAGGAACTGACCGACCGCGAGCTGCCGCTCGACGACCTTGTCTGGCGCCTGCTGCATGAAGAAGAAGAGGTGCGAACGCTGGAGCCCGTGGCCCTGTCCAAGGGTTGCCGCTGCAGCCCCGACTATGTCGCCTCGGTCATCGCGCGCTTTCCGCCCGACGAGCGGGCGGCCATGGTCGGCGACGATGGGTTGATCCGCGTCGACTGCGCCTTCTGCGCGACCAGTTTTCCAATTGCCGCCGAAGCGGCGTAAAGTTACGCTGGGTTAATAATGCTCGGGATAAATGTGTTCGCATGCGTATCGGAGTTCGGATTGCACTGACAGTTTCGGCTGGCCTGAGCGCGGCGGGGCTCTTCGCCGCCGTCCAGCCACATGCGCTTGCACCAGCGGCCGGCGGATGGTGGGACGTGAGCCAGAGTGCCAACGGTCATGAGCCGACAAGGGTCTGCGTCCCGACCCCCGATGTGCTGGCGCAGTTCGAGCATCGCAACGCCCGTTGCACTCGGGTGGTGATCCGCGACAGCGGGACGACCACGGAAATCCACTACACCTGCGCCGACGGCGGTTTCGGCCGTTCGGTGATGACGTTGGTCACCCCGCGGTCGCTGACAGTCGACACGCAGGGCATCTCCGGCGGCCTGCCGTTCCACTACAAGCTTTATGCTCGCCGGATGGGCGATTGCCAGGCTGGAATCGCCCGCCGTTAAGCGGGCTTTAACCATGAGTCGGCTAAGAATCGGTCCGTGCCCTTCTTCGGCACGCTTTCCTCCCTTTCGGGCTTGAGGCTCGAACAACTGGGCCGCCCGTTTCGAGCGGCCCTATTTTTTTGCCCCGTCGGGTCCTATCTGGCGCGCTTAAATGAGCAACAAATTGAACAAGTCAGCGGTGGTGCTGTTGTCCGGCGGCCTGGATTCGATGGTCTGCGCTGCCTTGGCGCGCGAAGCCGGATTCTCGGTGCTGGCGCTGACCGTCGATTATAATCAGCGCCACCGGATCGAGCTGGAAGCCGCGAAGCGGATCGCCGCCGAGCTGGCCGACCAGCACATCATCCTGCCGCTGGACCTGACAGCGTTCGGCGGATCGGCGCTGACCAGCGACATGGCCGTCCCCAAGGATGGCGTAGCCCAGGGTATTCCGGTCACTTACGTCCCGGCTCGCAACACGGTGTTCCTCAGCCTGGCGCTGGCCTGGGCGGAAGCGGCAGGTGCCCGCGACTTGTTCGTCGGGGTCAATGCGCTCGACTATTCCGGCTACCCCGACTGCCGTCCGGACTTCATCGCCGCGTTCGAAGCCCTGGCCAACCAGGCGACAAAAGCCGGGGTCGAAGGCGACCGGTTTACGGTTCACGCGCCGCTGCAGCAGATGAGCAAGGCCGACATCGCCAGGGAGGCAGCACGGCTCGGCCTCGATGCCGGCCAGAGCCACAGCTGCTACGATCCGGCGCCGGACGGAGCGGCATGCGGCCTGTGCGATGCTTGCCGCTTGAGGGCCAAGGGGTTCGAGGAAGCAGGATTGCCTGATCCGACGGTCTACGCCCCCTCGCGGGAGCGCGGATAATGGCCTACGCGGTCAAAGAGGCCTTCCTGACCCTGCAGGGAGAGGGCGTGCAGGCCGGCAGCCGCGCCGTGTTCCTGCGCTTTGCCGGCTGCAATTTGTGGAGCGGGCGGGAACAGGATCGCGCCACCGCCCAATGTAATTTCTGCGACACTGACTTTGTCGGCACCGACGGGCCGGGCGGAGGCAGGTTCGCCGATGCCGAAGCGCTTGCGGGACACATCGAATCCCTTTGGGGCGGGCGTAAGGAAGAGCGGCTGGTGGTGATTACCGGCGGAGAACCGATGCTTCAACTCGATCATGCGTTGATCGAGGCGCTCCATGCGCGCGGCTTCCGCATCGCCGTGGAAAGCAATGGCACCATTGCCGCCGTGCCCGGCATCGACTGGCTGTGCATCAGCCCCAAGGCGGGGACCGAGATCGTTCAGCGATCGGGCAATGAGCTGAAGCTGGTCTGGCCTCAGGACGGAATCGATCCGGCCGACCTTGAAGGTTGGGACTTCGGCCATTTCCTGGTCCAGCCGATGGACTGCGCCGAGACGCAAGCAAGTTACGAGGCGTCGATCGCGCTGGCCATGGCGCGTCCCAAATGGCGCCTGACGCTCCAGGCGCACAAAGTGGTCGGGCTGAAATAGAAAGAGGCCGCCGGACGCGCCGACGGCCCCTTCCAAAAACCAAAAAGACCGCCGAAAAAAGCGGTCCTTCGAGCGCCTCAATTACTGGGCGTTGGTCTCAGTCGCGTTCGCGTCCGTCGCCGTGGCGTCGGTGGCGTTGGCGTCCATCGTCATGTTGGCGTCCATGTTGGTGGTCGCGTCGATGGCGGTGGTGTCATTAGCGACGACGTTCTCAGTGGTGAGGGTCTCGTCGACGTTCATGGTGTTTTCTGCGGCTTCGTTGCTGCTGCAAGCCGAAACCGCCAAAGCCGCACCAGCGACCAGGATAAGAGCACGCATTCAAAACTCCCTTGATTGTCAGATCTGTTTGGCGGCTGCCCCGCCTTCACAAATCGCGCGCACAATAGTCGGGAGAAATGCGCGCCTCAAGCGGCTTGTGAGATATCTCGTAAAGCATTGAGAAAAGACGGAAATGTCCGGACCAGAGCATCGTCCAGCGCGCCAATGGACGAATTGCGGCCGAGTGCGGCGAGGCTGGTCACGCCATATTCGGAGATGCCGCAGGGCACGATTCCGCCGAAGTGCGACAGGTCCGGATCGACATTGATCGAGAAACCATGGAGCGTGACCCAGCGCTTCACCCGGACCCCGATGGCGCCGATCTTGGCTTCAGCCGGCCCGTGGCCGGTCCAGATGCCGATCCGGCCCGGTTCGCGCCTCGCTTCGACCCCGAGCTCGCCGAGAGCGGCGATCATCCAGCCTTCCAGCGAATGAACGAAGCAGCGAATATCGCGCCCACGCTTTTCAAGGTCGAGAACCAGGTAGCCGACGCGCTGGCCTGGCCCATGATAGGTATAGCGTCCGCCGCGACCGGCTTCGTACACCGGAAAGCCGTTCGGATTGAACAGCTCGGCGGGGTCGGCACTGGTGCCCGCGGTAAACAAAGGCGGATGCTCGAGCAGCCATACCAATTCTCGCGCTTCGCCGGCGCGAACGGCCGCTGCGCGAGCCTCCATTTCGGCCAGCGCATACTCATAGGGAACCAGCTCTTCGCTGAACCGCCACTCAATCTCTGCGTTCATTCACAGTGGAAATGGCCCTGATCGATCCAACCGGCAAGGGCGATTGCCAGCGGCGGCCGCGCTCCGCATAACGGCAGGCGCAACAACGGGGATTTTAAATGAGCCACTTGTCGATCGGGAAGGCATGGGATGAGGCCAAGGCGGCGCTCAGCGCGCACCGCAGGCTGATTGTCCCGATCGCGCTTGGCCTGATTTTGCTGCCGGCGGTGATCGCCTCGATGGTCGAGCCTCAGGTTCCGCCTGGCCAGCAGCCACCGCCCGGGTCATGGATGTTGGTCGTGCTGGCGATGATCTTCGTCATGTTCGTCGGGCAGCTTGCCATGGTGCTGCTGGTCAACGGCTGGCGCGGAAGCGTCGGCGAGGCGATCGGCCAGGCGGCGCGGCGAGCGCCGCCGCTCATCCTTGCGGCGATGATGTTCGGCGCGGTCGTGATCCTGCTGTTCTCCGCGATCCTGGCGATCGGCATGGGCCCAGCGATCGAAAGCGGGCAATTCGACGTGGACAACACCAGCGGACTTGGCTGGATCTTGTTGCTCCTGGGCCTCGTCGCCTTTCTGTACTTTACTATCCGCCTACTCATGCTCATCCCGGTGATTGCCAGCGAGCAGGTTGGGCCAATCGCCGCTCTTCGGCGAGCATTTGTGCTGACGGCCGGCAATTTCTGGCGCCTGTTCGGTTTCGTCGCGATGCTGGTGCTCGGCTTCATGATCGTCGCGCTGACCGTCGGGGCGGTGGTCGGGGCGTTCGTAACCCTGTTGTTTGGAAGGCCCGAGCCATGGACGATCGCCCTGCTGCTGGTCGCGCTGGCCGGCGGGCTGGTGCAGGCGGGATTCATGATGGTCTACACCGCAATGCTGGCACGGATCTACGCTCAGCTCAGCGCTGGCCAGGCCTCCGTCCCGGAGGTCAAAAGGGAAGACTAGCGCTCATTTCCACTTCGCCAGCGGCGGCAGGCTCATCAGGATGGCGTCGATATTGCCGCCGGTCTTGAGGCCGAACAGGGTGCCGCGATCGTAAAGCAGGTTGAACTCGACGTAGCGCCCGCGAAATTCGAGCAGCGCATCCCGGTCTGCCTCAGTGAACGGCATATCCATTCGTTTGCGGACGATCTGCGGGAAAATGTCGAGAAACGCCTCACCGACATCACGAGTGAAGGCGAAATGCTCGTCGAAATGGCCCTCTAGCCGGTCGTAGAAGATGCCGCCGACGCCGCGCGACCGGTTGCGATGCGGAAGCCAGAAATATTCTTCAGCCCACTTCGAGAAGCGCGGATAGAAGGTCGGGTCATGCGCCGCGCAGGCAGCGCGCAGCCGCGCGTGAAACGCGTCCGTATCCTCCTGGTAAGGGATCGCCGGGTTGAGGTCGGCGCCCCCGCCGAACCAGCGCTTCGTCGTCGTCAGGAAGCGGGTGTTCATATGCACCGCCGGCACGTGCGGATTGGCCATGTGGGCGACCAGGCTGATGCCGGTGGCGAAGAAGCTCGGGTCGTCTTCGGCGCCCGGGATCTGGCTGGCGAATTCCTCCGAAAACCGGCCGCCGACGGTCGAGACATTGACCCCGACCTTTTCGAACACCTGGCCGGACATCTGGCCGCGGACGCCCCCTCCACCTGATTTGGCACCGCCAGGCGCACCGTCCTCGTCGGTTCGGTCCCAGGGGATAAATTCGAACCTGGCCTTGCTGCCGGCTTCGCGCTCGATCGCCTCGAACTCGGTGCAGATCCGGGTTCGAAGCGCCTCGAACCAGTCGCGGGTGGCCTGCTGCTGGTCATCGAGCGGCTTCATCGGGGCAATTCTCCGGTCTGGCGGAGCGCCTCGCCTAGGGCGAGTGCGGCCGACATGGCAAGGTTGAACGAGCGCACTTCAGGGCGGATCGGGATTCGCAGCTTTGCATCCGCCGCCATTGCGACTTCCGGCGGAACGCCGCCGCTTTCCTTGCCGAACAGCAGGATATCGCCTGGATCGAAAACGAAGTCATATGGCGACCGGTCGCCTTTGGTGGTGAACAGGACCAAGCGCCCCGGCACTGCCTTGCGAAAGGCGCCGAACGACGAGTGGCGGGCCACCTCGACATGATCGATATAGTCCATCGCCGTTCGCCGGACCCTCCTGTCGTCCCAGTCGAAGCCCATCGGCTCGATCAGGTCGATGGCGACACCCATGCATGCGCCAAGGCGCATCACGGCGCCGACATTGCCGGCGATTTCAGGCTCGAACAGGGCGAGGCGCATGGCGCGCGGATAGTCTCGAAGCGGTTCGCCGCACAAGGCGGACAATTTGACCATTTGCATTGGCAAGGTGAGGCGCTATCAGGCCCGCCAACCGCTCCGGTTTCGCCGGTTTGGGGGTCGTATCCGGTGCCGTTCGGCATCGCGCGAAATTTCGGTCTTAAGGGTGAGCATGGCCACGTTGGAAGAACTCAACGCCGCGAAAGTGGAGGGCGACCATAGCCTTCGCCGTCGCGACTTCATCAACATCGCCGCGGTCAGCTTCGCCGGCGTCGGCGTCGTCGCCGTGGCGCTGCCGCTGGTCAACCAGATGAACCCGTCGGCCGATGTGCTGGCGCTGGCCTCGACCGAGGTCGATATCAGCAAGATCGCGCCGGGACAGGCGATCAAGACCAGCTGGCGCAAGCAGCCGGTGTTCGTGCGCAACCTGACGCCGCAGGAGATCGCGTCGGCCAAGGCGGTACCGCTGTCCGAGCTGCGCGACCCGCAAACGCTCGACCAGCGGACCAAGCCCGGCAAGGAAAATTGGCTGATCACGCTTGGCGTCTGCACCCATTTGGGCTGCGTGCCGCTGGGCACCGGCGAGGGCGAGAACCGCGGCGATTACGGCGGCTATTTCTGCCCCTGCCACGGATCGCACTACGACACTGCCGCCCGGATCCGCAAAGGACCGGCGCCGCTCAACCTGCACGTGCCGGACTATGCGTTCACGTCCGACACCGTCGTGACCATCGGTTAAGGGGTAATCGTCATGAGCTTTGCCTGGGCCAAGCCCTACGAACCCAAGACCGAGCTGGGCCGCTGGTTCGATGATCGCCTGCCGCTGCCGCGGCTGGTCTATAATGCGGTGGGCGGCGGCTATCCGGTGCCGCGCAACCTCAACTATGGCTGGAATTTCGGCGTCCTCAGCGGAATTTTCCTGGTCGTCCAGATCATCACCGGCATCGTGCTGGCGATGCATTATTACGCCTCGGCCGATGGCGCGTTCAATTCGATCGAGCACATCATGCGCGACGTCAACGGCGGCTGGATGCTCCGTTACGCTCACTCCAACGGCGCCAGCTTCTTCTTCATCGTCGTCTACATCCACATCTTCCGCGGCCTCTATTACGGTTCATACAAGGCCCCGCGTGAGCTGGTGTGGATGCTCGGCCTGGTCATCTACCTGCTGATGATGGCCACCGCTTTCATGGGCTATGTCCTCCCGTGGGGACAGATGAGCTATTGGGGCGCGCAGGTCATCACCGGGTTCTTCTCCGCATTCCCGCTGGTCGGTGAGCCGATCCGCGTGTGGCTTCTGGGCGGCTACGCCCCCGACCAGGCCGCGCTGACCCGCTTCTTCTCGCTCCACTATTTGCTGCCGTTCGTGATCGCCGGCGTGGTGATCCTCCACATCTGGTCGCTTCACATCCCGGGGTCGGGCAACCCGACCGGCGTCGACGTGAAGACCGAGAAGGACACGCTGCCGTTCCATCCGTTCTACACGGCCAAGGACGGCTGGTTCGCCGGCGCGTTCCTGACGCTTTACGCCGCGGTGGTATTCTTCATGCCCAATGCGATGGGCCACCCGGACAATTATATCCCGGCCAATCCGCTAGCGACGCCAGCGCACATCGTTCCCGAATGGTATTTCTGGCCATTCTACGCGATCCTGCGCTCGTTCACGTTCGACCTGATCATGCCGGCCAAGCTGTGGGGCGTGCTGGCGATGTTCGGGTCGATCCTGCTGCTGTTCCTGCTGCCGTGGCTCGACAATTCGCCGGTCCGTTCGGGTCGCTATCGGCCGATTTTCAAGCGGTTCTTCTGGCTGCTGCTGATCGATGTCGCGGTTCTGGGCTACATCGGAGGCGCTCCGATCTCGCCGCTCAACGTCGCACTGGGCCAGCTCGCGACCGCTTATTATTTCGCTCACTTCCTGATCATCCTGCCATGGATCGCCAGGCGCGAGACGCCGCTGCCGCTGCCGAACTCCATTTCGGAGAGCGTGCTGAATGGCGGGAAACAGGAAGCTGCGCCGATCGGCCAGACGAAGCCGGCTAATTAAGGGGTAACGAAGAATGTTTCGCTGGATTGCCGGTATTGTCGGATTTGCCTTCGCCGCCGCCGTGCTGGTGGCGTTCGGCAGCGACCTCAGAACTTATTTCAAGGCGCCGCCGGAAGCGACCGCGGAGCATGAATTTCATCGTGAACATAAGGAGCTGAAGCTTGCCTCGGACGGTCCGTTCGGCCAGTTCGACAAGCAGCAGCTGCAGCGCGGCTTCCAGGTCTACAAGGAAGTCTGTTCGGGCTGCCACAGCCTGACCCGCGTCGCGTTCCGCGACCTTCACCAGCTTGGCTATGAAGAGGCCGAGGTGAAGGCGATCGCCAACCAGTGGCAGGTCGAGGTTCCAAGCGTGAACCCGGATACCGGCGAGCCGGCGACCCGCAAGGCGGTTCCGGCTGACCATTTCCCGTCGCCTTACGCCAATGAAACGGCGGCACGCGCGGCCAACAACAATGCGCTTCCGCCCGACCTGTCGCTGATGGCCAAGGCGCGCGAAGGCGGGGCGGCCTATGTCTATTCGATCCTGACCGGCTACCAGAACCAGCCGGCCGAGCTGCTCGAGAAATTCCCCGCGGCCAAGACGGCCCAGGGACTTCACTACAACCCCTATTTCGCCAATCTGAACCTGGCCATGCCGCCGCCGCTGACCAGCGAGGGGCAGGTAACCTATGCTCCGGGCAATCCCAAGCCGACTGTGGACCAGATGGCCAGGGACGTTTCGGCGTTTCTGGTGTGGACCGCCGAACCGAATCTGCAGGGACGTCACAAGTCCGGCTGGCCGGTGGTGATCTTCCTGATCATCGCGACCCTGCTGGGCTTTCTCAGCTATCGCGAGATCTGGGCCCAGGCCAAGCGCAAGGTGCCTTCGAAGGGACCGTCAGCCCCCGCGAGCAAGGCCAAACGGACCCGCACAAGCAAGAAGGCCGGCGTTACCGGCTGATCGTCATTGCGAGCGCAGCGAAGCAATCCAGCTGGCAACTCTGGATTGCTTCGTCGCTTTTGGCTCCTCGCAATGACGGGGAGGTGAATATGAACGACGAGCTCAAGGCGCTGGTCCGCACCATTCCCGACTTTCCCAAGCCGGGCATCCAGTTTCGCGACGTCACCACGCTGCTGCTCGACAGCGGCGGCGTCGCGCGCACCATCGATGCCCTGGCCGAGACGGTGGACGGACCGGTCGACCTGGTCGCGGCGATCGAGGCGCGCGGCTTCGCCATTGGCGGTGCGCTGGCGGTGAAGCTCAATGCCGGGCTGCTGCTGATCCGCAAGGACGGAAAGCTTCCTGGCACTACAATCGCCGAGGATTATGCGCTGGAATATGGCAGCGACAGGTTGGCGATGCATGTCGATGCCTGCGCGCCGGGGGACCGTGTGCTGATCGTCGACGATCTGCTGGCAACCGGCGGGACCGCATTGGCGGCGGCGCGGCTGATCCGGCGTGCAGGGGGAGAAATCGCAGGAGCGCGCTTCGTCATCGACCTGCCGGACCTTGGTGGCGGAAAGGCGCTGGCGGAAGCCGGTATCGATCACGCCAGCCTGTTCGAGTTTGAAGGCGACTAAGCTGCCTCCGGCCGCCGGAGCATCATCACGATCGACGTGAATCGCATGACCGGGACATCGTCCTGGTTGGTGACGGTGTTCTCACTGCGGATAACGCCAATGGTCGGCTTGGATCGTGACGGAATGCTCTCGACCACCTTGCCGCGGACGGTCAACCGGTCACCGGGATAGACCGGCCTAAGCCAGCGGAGCTCGTCGATCCCGGGCGAGCCGAGGCCGGCTTGCTCGGTATCCACGACATGGCGGGCGATCACCGCCATGGTCATGGCGCAGGTGTGCCAGCCCGATGCGGCCAGCCGGCCGAAATGTGTCTTGGCCGCGGCCTCGTCGCTGAGGTGAAACGGCTGTGGGTCATATTTCCGCGCGAACTCCAGTACTTCGTCGCGCGTGACGTCATAATGGCCAAACAGGGTTTCGGCCCCGACTGTGCAGTCTTCAAAGTAGATCATCTTCGCCTAATCGCCGCTTTGTCCCCGCAAGGAAAGTGGCAAATTGAAACTTTGTAAGTCTACTTGGCGGACTGAGATTTCGCGGGCTAGGAGAAGCGGGTGGGGAACGAGGGCGCACATCGCTGGCATCCAAAGCTGATCGAAGCGGCGGCGGCGCTTACCGAAAACCGGTTGGACGTGGCCGAACGAATCCTGAAGCCATATCTCAAGGAAGATCCGTTCGATGTCCGCGCGATCCGCATGCTGGCCGAGCTGGCGGCCCGGATCGGACGGCTGAATGATAGCGAGACACTGTTGCGGCGCGCGCTGGAGATAGCTCCCAATTTCCATCCGGCCCGCACCAATCTGGCAATGGTTTTGGGCCGCCTCGGCAGGCCGAACGAAGCGCTTGAACTGCTCGACGAGCTATTCGAGGCGGAACCGGAATCCGTGCGCAACGTGAATCTGAAGGCGGCCACGCTCGGCCGCCTGGGCGATTTCCAAAATGCGATACAGCTCTACGAGCAGGTGATTGCACATGCGCCCAGCCAACCACGCGTCTGGATGAGCTATGGCCACGTCCTAAAGACGGTAGGTCGGCTTGAGGAGGGGATCGCGGCCTACCGCAAGGCTTTAGATCTGAATCCAACTGCCGGCGAGGCATGGTGGAGCCTGGCCAATCTCAAGACGGTGCGGTTCACCGAGGAAGATATCGCCGCGATGCAACGAGCGTTGGCGAGCGCCGACCTACGAGATGACGACCGTTTCCACCTGGACTTTGCGCTGGGTAAAGCGTTTCACGACGCCGAGCGCGGCGAAGAGGCCTTCGCGCACTACAGCGCCGGCAATGCCCTGCGCAGAAAATATCATCCGTTCCGTCAGAGTGACGTCGCCCAGCTGGTTGACCGCAGCATTGAATTTTTTACGGCGGAGGTCCTTGCCGGACTGGGGGGGTGCGACGCTCCCGATCCGATTTTCGTTGTGGGCATGCCGCGGGCCGGATCGACGCTCGTCGAGCAAATCATTTCGTCGCATAGCCAGGTGGAAGGTCTTTCGGAGTTGCAGGACATGCCGGCCTTGGCGCGGGAGGGCGGGCGACGCTATCCCATCGGCATTACGGCACTTGGTGCCGACGAGCGGCGACGGTCGGGCGAAGACTATCTGATGCGGGCGTCGGTTCAGCGAAGGACCGAGCGCCCCTATTTCATCGACAAGCTGCCCAATAATTGGATGTTCGTCCCGTTCATCCACATGATCCTGCCGAACGCCAAAATCATCGATGCCAGGCGGCATCCGCTCGGATGCTGCATGTCCAATTTTCGCCAGCATTTCGCTCGGGGCCAGGATTACACCTACTCTCTCGGCGACCTTGGCCATTTTTACGCCAACTACGTTCGCCTGATGGCGCATGTCGACACGGTGCTTCCGGGACGCGTCCATCGCGTGATCTATGAGCGCATGGTGGATGACACTGAAGCCGAGGTCAGGGCACTGCTTGATTACTGCGGCCTCGAGTTCGAGCCGCAGTGCCTGGAATTTCACAAGACCGAGCGCGCCGTGCGCACTCCAAGCTCGGAGCAGGTGCGCCAGCCGATTTATCGCGACGCGACGGGGGAATGGCAACGCTATGAGAAGTACCTCGGACCGCTCAAGGAAGCGCTCGGGGAAGTGCTCGATGCCTATCCGGACGCACCCGCGTCGTTTTTGCAACGCTAGAGAGCGAAATTCATCGAATTGGTGCACCGCCGCAACGGATGGTCGTTGACAAGCAACAGCGGCTCTGTCGCTATCGTGACATATGAGTTTCAATGGGGGCATTGATGGCTAATCGTACATTTCGCGCGCTGACCTGGGGCCTGCTGGCGACCACGGCCTTTATCCAACCTGCGTTTGCGCAAGATGCGGGCGCGGCACCAGGTCCGGTACCTCAAGAGCCCGCGTCAGCCGCGACTGCGGCGGCGCCCGAACCCGAAGGCGACGTGATCATCGTCACCGCGACCAAGCGCGAAGAGAATCTGCAGGACGTGCCGATCAGCGTCCAGGCGATCGGCACCAAGAGGCTCGACCAGCTGAACATCTCCAACTTCGAGGAGTATACCAAGCAGCTGCCGTCAGTCAGCTATCAGACGATCGCGCCGAGTGCGACGGTCGTCTACATGCGCGGCGTGGCCACCGGCGGCGACGGCAATCACACAGGCTCCTTCCCCTCTGTGGGATCGTATCTCGATGAGCAGCCGATCACGACCATCGGGGGGACACTCGACGTCCACATCTACGACATCGCCCGGATCGAAAGCCTCGCCGGACCGCAGGGCACGCTTTACGGCGCATCGAGCCAGGCCGGCACGATCCGCATCATCACCAACAAGCCGGAGCTGGGAGTAACCAGCGGACGGATCGACGGCGAAATCAACAAAATCGCTCATGGCGGTTGGGGCGGCAGCCTCGAGGGGATGATCAACCTCCCCGTCGCCGATAATATGGCGTTCCGGGCCAGCGCCTTCTACCAGCGCGACGGCGGATATATCGACAATGTGTTCGGCGAGAAGACCTATTGCGGCGATAAGGTCTTCGGTCCCGACGGCTCCGACGAAGATGGCCCCGATGACGATCTCGATCCCGATATCATCGGGTGCGTCCGCAATGGCACCCACATCGAGAATTCCCAGTTCGTTAAGAAGAACTTCAACACGGTGAAGACCTATGGCGGGCGTGCCGCGCTGAAGATCGACCTGGATGACAATTGGACGATTACGCCGACGATCATGCACCAGAACCAGAAGACAAAGGGCGTCTTCTTCATGGACGAGGCGTTGGGCGACCTTGAGACGCAGCGGTTCCGGGAAGAGCCGTCGAAGGACAAGTTTACCCAATATGCGCTGACGGTCGAAGGCAAGATCGGCAGCTTCGACATCACTTACGCCGGTGCCTATATGCACCGGCCCAACTTCGCGGTCGGCGACTATGTCGACTACACATATGCCTACGATCAAGCTTACGAGCCCGACGGCGGCATTGTGAACTACCTCTATTATTATGACGACGACGGCAATCTGATCGATCCAACGCAGTACATCACCGGCGGAAACAATTTCAAAAAAATGAGCCAGGAGCTGCGGATCGCCTCGCCAGCAGAAAACCGCTTCCGGGTGATCGCGGGCCTATTTTACCAGCGGCAGGCGAACGACATTCTTCAAGAATATCATGTCGACAATCTGGCAACCCAGCTGTCGGTCAATGGTCATCCCGGCCTCATTTGGCTGACCAAGCAGGAACGTATCGACCGCGACTATGCAATATTCGGGGAAGCCAGCTTCGACGTCACGCCCAAGATCACGCTGACGGGTGGTGGACGCTATTATAAATTCAACAATACGGTGTTCGGCTTCGCCGGATTCGGCCGCGATTTCAATGGGCCTCCTTTCAATGCAGCCGGCAGTAGCAAGACCGGCATCCCCCAGTGCTTTACCGAGAGCGGATTGACGTACCGGGAAGCGCTGTTGGCGGGCGAGGACACGACCCTGATCCTCGACGGCGCGCTAGATGACACGCCCTGCATCAATGTCGGCAGGTTTGAGGATGGCGAGGTCAAACCGAAGCAGAGCAAGGACCATGGCTGGACGTACCGTTTCAACGGAACCTGGAAGCCGCAGGAAGACCTGATGTTCTATGCTACCTGGTCAAAGGGCTTCAGACCGGGCGGCATCAATCGCCAGCCTGGCCTCGCCCCCTACGATCCGGACTTCCTGATCAACTATGAACTGGGCTGGAAAACGACCTTTGGACCGTTCCGGTGGAACGGTGCGGTCTATCACCAGAAATGGGAGAAATTCCAGTTCAGCTTCCTGGGCGAAAACAGCCTGACGGTTGTTCAGAACGGGCGAAACGCCGGGATCAACGGCATTGAGAGCGACATCAATTACTCCAGTGGCGGCTTCACCCTGAACGCGGCGGCCGCCTATACGGACGCCAAAACGACGGACAACGTTTGCGGGGTGGCCGGCAACCCTGAGCCGGATTGCCACCTCCTGCTGGATGACAACGGCACCCCAGACCCCTCTGATGACGTTTTCGACGAGATCACGGCACCAGATGGAACCCGGTTGCCGATCACTCCCAAATTCTCATTCTCGGCGACGGCACGCTACGCCTGGAACATGGGCCCCGGCAGGGCACACGTGCAGGCCGGCCTAGTCTATAAGGGTTCTTCGCGTTCTGCCCTCAACACGGCGGATCAAGAGTCGACCGGGACGCAAGAGGCCTACACTTTGGTTGACCTGTTCGCGGGTTACGATTGGAAGCAATACAACTTCGAATTGTTCACCACGAATCTCTTCGATGATCGCAATCAGCTGTCGCGTTTCACGGTCTGTGGCGGATGCTCGAACGTCCACATCGTGCCCGGCCGTCCGCGGACGATTGGCCTCAGGCTGGGAGCGAAATTCTAGGGAGGGCCACCTATGACCGGCCGGCCGTTCACGCTGATCGCCGCGATCGTCTTCGCGCTGATCGCGCTGGTTCACGCCTATCGGATCATGACCGAGTTCCAGGTGGTGATCGGCACGCACGTGATTGCGCAGGGCGTCAGCTGGGTCGCGCTGGTCATTACCGGAGCGCTCAGCATCGGCCTGTTCCGTGAGGCGCTGCGGTAAGGTTGTGAGCGTCACGGGAGTAAATCATCAGCCGTTTCGACATGCTGGGGGCATGTCGGCCATGCGGCTGATCGTCGATCGGGTTCAGCTTCGCTGACCCGTCGGCCGACATTCGCCATCTCTTCGCGCTGTTCCGGCGACGCTCCGCGTCGGCGTCACTGCGCTCGGCGGCTTAGACGTTAAACTTGAAGTGGAGGACGTCGCCGTCCTTTACCACATATTCCTTGCCTTCCTGCCGGAGCTTGCCGGCGTCGCGTGCGCCGGCTTCTCCATTGAGCGCAATGTAATCGTCATAGGCGATGGTTTCGGCGCGGATGAAGCCGCGCTCGAAATCGGTGTGGATCTCACCGGCCGCCCGAGGTGCCTTTGAACCTTTTTCGACCGTCCAGGCGCGGGCCTCCTTCGGACCGACAGTGAAGAAGGTAATCAGATGGAGGAGGTCGTAGCCGGCGCGGATGACGCGGGTGAGGCCGGTCTCGTGCAGGCCCATCTCCTCGAGGAAGGCGATGCGCTCGTCCATGTCCATGGTGATGAGGTCCGCCTCGATGGCGGCCGAGACGATGACCGCATTGGCGCCTTCGGCCTTGGCTTTGTCGAACACGCGCGCCGATTGGGAATTGCCCTCGGCGGCCTCGTCCTCATTGACGTTGCAGACGTAAAGGACCGGCTTGGCAGTGATCAGCTGAGCCTGGCTAAAAACGCGCGCCTCTTCATCGTCCTTGGGCTTCGTAAGGCGCGCCGGCCTGCCTTCGCGCAGGAGGTCGAGAGCCTGGCCCAGTACCGAAGCGGCAATTTTAGATTCCTTGTCGCCCTGCTGGCCACGCTTGACGAGGTTGGGAACTCGCTTCTCGAGGCTTTCGAGGTCGCTCAGCAGCAGCTCGGTTTCGACCGTCTCGGCATCGGCGATCGGGTCGACCTTATTCTCGACATGCTGGATGTCGTCATTCTCGAAGCAGCGCAGGACATGGACGATGGCATCGACCTCGCGGATGTTGCCGAGGAACTGGTTGCCAAGCCCTTCGCCCTTGGACGCGCCCTTAACCAGGCCGGCAATGTCGACGAAGGCAAGCTGGGTCGGAATGATCTTGGCCGAGCCGGCGATCGCGGCAAGCTTGTCGAGGCGCGGATCGGGCACCGCGACCTGACCGACGTTGGGCTCGATCGTGCAGAAAGGATAATTGGCCGCCTGCGCCGCCTGAGTCTCGGTCAGCGCATTGAAGAGGGTCGACTTGCCGACGTTCGGCAGGCCGACGATGCCGCATTTAAAGCCCATGAATCACTCCGTTCGATCGTCATTGCGAGGACCCCGGACTTGATCCGGGGAACGCGGCAATCCAAGCGCCTCTGGATTGCTTCGCTACGCTCGCAATGACGGATTGGCGGGCCTCATAGCGGCGCTTCACGCGAAATTGAAGCTGATGCTTAGCCGGTCGGCCTTCGCGGTGCCCGGCAGCACCTCGTGGCGCAGCCAGCTTTCCCACATCAGCAGCAGGCCCGGCTCCGGCTCGACGGCAACGAAAGGACGCAGATCGTCGGGGGCGTCTTCGCGGCGGACCGGCGCGGCCATCATCTGCCCCAGCCGCGGATCTTCGAAACGGATCGCTCCGCTGCCCTTCGGCGCCTCGACGTAGAGGGTGCCGGAGATGATCGAGTGGGGATGGATGTGCCCGGCATGATGGCCGCCCGGCTTCAGCAAGTTGACCCAAATGCTGTCTAGCTTCGGCTTGCGGGCAAGATCGAACGCAACTTCGCCGGCAAATTCGGCGGCATGGCGGGCAAGCAGCTTTCGTAGATCCTCAAACGCCGGGTCCCGTCGCGGCAGGTCGTTCAATGAGGCATAGCTGGTATAACCCGCATAGCGCTTCTCGCGGCTCCATCGCTTTCCGGCATCGTCGTCGGTGGCAAAAATCCTGATCGACCGCGCGAGCTCGGCGAGCAGCCGCTGGTTGTCGATCCTGGCTTCGTAAAGGCGTGTCGCGAACAGGCTTCGGGCAGGCATCCGACAAGCTTAGCCTCTTGCGCTCGGCCCCGCGAGAGGCTTTGACGTCGACCAGGCGCTACGAACGGCAGTGCAATACGACGAACGGCGATAACGCAGCGGGGGATAAATTGGCGTTCAAGCTTGACCGTGTGGATGAAGTGTTCCCGACGCCGCTGCTGCGGTTCGAGGTAGCGGACGCCGACCGGCTCAACCGTAACTTGATGAAGGAAATCGCCGCGCGCCAGAAGGCCGAGGGCGGCATGAACCGCAGCAACCGCAAGGGATGGCACAGCGAACGCGATCTGTTCGACCGTAAGGAGCCGGCCCATTCGGAACTGGCGCAAATGCTGCTTCGAATGATCGCGCAGGCGACCAAGCACTATGCGCCCAATACCGATTTCACCGGCATGGAGATCCTTGCAGACGGCTGGATCAACGTTAACCAGCGCGGCGCCTATAATTCGCCTCACGACCATGTCGGGAGCTTCTGGTCGGGCGTCTATTACGTGCAACAGCCGGAAGACGTCGAAGGCCATAGCGGAACAATCGAATTTCTCTCGCCGCACAAGGCGTTGCAGGGCAGGGGACTGATCGAGGCACCGATAACCGCCGACAAGATGACGGTCAGGCCGAAGGCCGGAATGGCCATCCTGTTCCCATGCACGCTGGTCCACTGGGTCCACCCCAACGACAGCGAGACCGACCGGGTGACGATCGCATTCAATGCTCATTTCCGCCGGCGCCAGCCGGTCGGGCCAGGCCAGGCGATCCGGAGCCGCAAGAGATGAGCTATTCGCTGGTCAAGGTCGACAGCCTCTTTCCGGTCCTGCTTTTCCGCTACCGGATCGATCAGGACGGGCTCAACGAGAGGCTTGCCAAGGAAATTGCCGCGCGTCGCAAGGCGGAAGGCGGCATGGCCAACAGCGGACGGCTAGGCTGGCAGTCGGAACATGATTTTTTCATGCGCCAGGAACCGGGGCACGCCGCGCTGGCGCGTTTGATCGGCCAGGTCATGAAGTCGACAATCCAGTCGATCGATCCGGCGGCCGATTTGGCCAAAATCCAGGTGACGATGAACGGCTGGGTCAACGTCAACCCGCCGGGCGGGTACAACGGGCCGCACCAGCATACCGATGCGGTGCTGTCAGGCGTCTATTATATCGACGTTCCGCGCGGTCCGTCGGAAAAGGGCGGGGCAATTGAGTTTCTGTCACCTCATCCGGTGCGGCTGCTTGGCGGCTTGCTGAAAGCCGACATGTTCGCCGAGCGGGTCCACATGCAGCCCAAGGCCGGTGACATGGTGATCTTCCCCGGCCAGTTGCCGCATTGGGTCCATCCCAACGATAGCGGCAAGCCGCGCATCACGGTTGCCTTCAACGCGAGGATCAGTCCGCGGCGCCCAGCCGCCGCGCAATCTCGCTCATGAAGCGGGCGTCGTCTCCGTCCGCCAGCCACTCGGCCTCGGCAGCGATCGCACCAAGCAGGTCGGACAGCGGCTCCATCTCGCTCTTGGCGTAGTTGCCAAGCACGTGGGGCGTGACCTTTTCCTTCTGGCCTGGGCCCGGATGGCCGATGCCGATACGCACGCGGCGGAAATCCGGCCCCAGGGAGGCGTTGATCGATCGCAGGCCGTTATGACCGGCCAGTCCGCCGCCAACCCGCACCTTGACCTTGAATGGGGCCAGGTCGAGCTCGTCATGGAAGGCGGTCAGCGCGCCGACGTCGAGCTTGTAGAAGTTGAGCGCCTGTTGAACCGCATCACCGCTGTCGTTCATGTAGGTTTGAGGCTTTAGCAGCAGCAACTTGTGGCGGTTGATCCTGCCTTCGCTGACCAGGGCGCGAAACTTCTTCTGCCATGGGCCAAAGCCATGGACCTCGGCCACGGCATCGACGGCCATGAAGCCGACATTGTGTCGATGCAGCGCATATTGCGCGCCAGGATTACCGAGGCCGGCCCAGATTTGCATCGTCGGTCCTTATCAACTTTAGGCCTTCAGCCCATAAGAGAATTGATGCTAGCCATGCGCCGATGAGCGAGGCCGAAACATTTGGTGAGCTGCTGGCCAGGGCCAATCGGGAGAATATTGACGGCAATCCGGCCGGAGCAATCGAGCAGCTGAACCGGGCGCTAATTCAATCGCCGGGAAATCCTTCAGCCCTCAATATGATGGGCTTGATCCTGATGAATGGCGGACGACACGGCGATGCGGTCGCCGCATTCGAACGGGCCGTGACCTCCGATCCCGGCGCTCCGCCGCTTTGGCTGAACCTTGGAACCGCGCTGGAGAAGGCCGGACGGCCGAAGGACGCGCTCGGCGCATTGGACAAAGGGCTTGAGTGCGATCCCTATTATTTGCCCGCGCTTCTCAAGAAAGGGCAATTGTACGAAGCCCTTGGACAGAGCGATCTTGCCGTCCGCAGCTACCGCGCCGTCTTGCAGGCCCTGCCGGCGACCGGAGGCTTGCCGCCGGAGTTCGACCAGGCGCTGGCGCGCGGCCGCGCGCTGGTCGCCGATGATGCCCGTCAGCGCCGCGAGCGGTTGGGCGCGATCGACGGGCTCGCCAACGTCAGCGGGTCGGGCGCCAAAGCCTATCTCGACCAGATTTGCGGGCTTCGCCAAGTCTATGCCCCCGCTCCAACCGGGCCGCATTTTCCGTTCCTGCCGGCCCCTGAGTTCTTCGACCGCGACCTGTTTCCATGGTTCGACCGGCTGGAGGCTGGCGTTGAGGCGATCCGGGACGAGTTGCTCGACCTGTGGCGAGAGGATGCGCCGGGTTTCGAACCCTATATCCAATATGATCCGACCAAGCCGCTGAACCAGTGGGTAGAGCTCAACAAATCGCCACGATGGAGCGCCTATTCATTGTGGACTAGCGGCATGCGGGAAGAGGCCAATTGCTCTCGCTGCCCGAGGACGGCCGAGATTCTGGCAGGCCTGCCGCTGCTCGATATTCCCGGCAAGGGCCCCGCCGTCATGTTTTCCATCCTGGCGCCGAAGACGCGAATTCCGCCGCATACGGGAACGACAAATATCAGGTCGGTCGTTCACTTGCCCCTGGTAGTCCCGGATGGCTGCGGCTTTCGCGTCGGCGGCGAGATACGCCAATGGGTCGAGGGAGAGGCTTGGGCGTTCGACGACACTATCGAGCATGAGGCCTGGAACGACAGCGACCGGCCCCGCGCGATCCTGATCATCGATGTCTGGAATCCATATCTAAGCGAAGCCGATCGGGACGTCGTTCGCCTATCGGCACCGGAAATCCGGCTTTAGCATTCGCGCAAAGAAAAACGCCCACCCCGCGGGGCGGGATGGGCGTTCTTGTTCGATTGGCTTGTGCGGGAAGCTTAGGCTTCGTCGCCACCCTCGGCGGGGGCTTCGCCTTCGCCTTCAGCCTCATCCTCACCAACGGTCGGGACTTCGCCCTCAGCGGCGGTCTCTTCCTCTTCGGCCTTCATCGCCGACGGAGCGACGATCGTCGCGACGGTGAAGTCGCGGTCGTCGATCGCGGCCTTGGTGCCCTGAGGCAGCTTGACGTCGCTGATGTGGATTGAATCGCCGATGTCGAGGCCATCGAGCGGGATGTGGATCTCTTCCGGAATGTGGGCCGCGTCGCACACCAGCTCCAGCTCGTGCTGGACGATGTTGAGCACGCCGCCACGCTTGAGGCCCGGCGAAGCTTCTTCATTGTCGAAGCGGACCGGGATCGCCACGGTGACCTTGCTGTGTTCGCCGATGCGCAGGAAATCGACATGGATCGGGCGGCTGCTGACCGGGTGGAAATCCACCGCCTTCGGCAGGGTCCGGTTGGGTTTGCCGTCCAGCTCGATCATGACGACCGAATTCATGAAGTGCCCGGTGTGGAGCATCTTCGTCAGGAGCTTTTCCTCGACGTGGATCGAGAGGGCTTCCTTCTTGTCGCCGTAAACCACGGCGGGGACCCGGCCTTCGCGGCGCAGTGCACGGGAGGCTCCCTTGCCAGCCCGATCGCGCGCTTCGGCGGGCAGCGTCAGCTGTTCGCTCATTTCGCATTTTCCTTCGTTAAACTGCCCCGCCACGCCTCCAGGGATGACCATGGGTGGGCAAGCGCGCGCCTATAGGGGCGAGGGCCCCGTTTGGCAAGTTTGGGCGTCCTAGCTGACGCGCGCTGCCGTAATGCCGCGCGCGGCAAGCCACGACTGGACGCTGTCCTTGCCGGCGAGATGACCCGATCCGACGGCGATGAACACCGTCCCAGGCTGTTGCAGCCGGTCGGAAATCCACTGGCCCCAGCGGGCGTTACGGTCGGCGATCAGCATCCGATAGGCGGTCGGCGACTTCGCCGCGAAGCCGGCCAACATGTCGGAAAATGCGCCGGTATCGCCCCTGGTCCAGGCGCCGAGCAAATCGTTGAGAGTGACGGTCACGGCCGGCGTGGTCGACGCGGCAGCCGCGCCTGGCGGCGGAACCGGGATATTGGCCAGCGCCTTGAGCTGGTCCTCGAACTTTTCAAGCCCTCCGACCGGCTTGCCGGCGCCCTCGGCTACCCGGCGAAGGACCGCGTCCGCCCCATTTTCGACCGACATGCCGATGCTCCGACCGGTGCCGATGGCGGCCTGGGTCTGGGCCATGAATGGCTTCATCCGGCGCTTGCCGTCGGCGGTCACTTCGGTCACCTCGGGCCTTGCGGTCTCCTGAAGAGCGCGCGGGTCGGCTGGTACAACAGTCTCCAGCACCAGCTCTTCCGAGGCGTCGAACGCGGTCCGGACCTTGTCGCCGAACCAGGCGGTGCGGTTGTCGAGCGAATGGAATGTGCCGAACAGGTAGATGGTCGTGTCGGCGTCGCGGATTACCCAAAGTGCCGGCGTCGCATGGACCACGCTGGCCGCGCGGATTTGGGGCATTGGCGCCGCCTGAAGCGCGCCGGCAGTCGATGTCGGCAGCATAGCGAGCATGCCCGCAAGGACCGTCGCTGCCGTTTTGATGGGCGCGATACGCCTGGCGCCAAATCGAGTCCGTTCCATTGGCGACCCCCCGCCGATTGAGGTCTAAACAATTGGCCAATAATGATTAATGGTCAACGAACCCAGCGAGGATTTCACCTAGTTTGCGACGAAAAGAGCCTGAGGCGCGGGATTATTGGACGCGTGTGACTTTGACGCCATCTTTCTGGAGCATGCTCACCACCGACTGATCGCCGGCAAGGTGGCCGGCGCCGACCGCGACCAGGACCGTGCCAGGCTTGTCCAGCCGGCTCTGCACCCATTGAGCCCAATTGGCATTGCGGCGGACGAGCAGCGCATCCTTGAGCTCCGCCGCATCGCTGAGCTCGGCATTGAAGCTGTCGGCGATCGCCTTGACGTCGCCCTTGCTCCACGCCGCCAGCATTCCGCCGAACTGGTCCTTCATCTCGCCGGCATCGTCGAGCACACCGATCAGGAATTCGCGCTGCGCTTTCTCGGACAGCTTGTCGAAGAAGCCGAGCTGCTCGGCATTGGTTTCAAGCTGGTCGATCGGCTTGCCGCCGTCTTCGAACTGCTTGCGCAGGACCGATTCCACTCCGGAACTGGGATCGAGGCCCAGATCCTTGAACTGGACGCCAAGCAGCAGGAATGCCGCGGCCCAGGTTTCCATCTTGTCGAGCGCCTGCACTGGAATACCCGACTTGGCGATCGCGTCGTCGAGCGCCGCCTTTCTGTCAGCCGGGATGCGCGCGGACAGCGGCGGAAGGCCGGGAGAAATGGCGAGCTTGAACAGTTCGCCCATGGTAGCCGCCGGATCCTTTTCATCAACCACGGTCTCGACGATCAGCGTGTCCGATCCGGCAGCGACCTTGTCGAATGCCGGGCTTCGCCACACCGTGCCCTTGGGCAGCAGATGGATGGTGCCGAACAGATAGATTGTGGTGTCGCTGTCGGCCACTTTCCACAAGGCCGGGCTGGCGGCCTTGGGCTCCGCCGCCGGGGCAGCGCAGGCAGTGGCGGCAATGGCGCCAAACGCGGCCAGCTTGCGGACAAAACGCTTTAACAGGCTCATATCGGTGCCAACTCCCTCGATCTTTGCGGCCTAGGTAAGCAGCCCATAGCTTAACGTCCACTTGCCGCCGCCCATTTCATCGGCCAAAGCCCGACGAATTCGTATCGTTACGGGAAATCCAACGCGTGAGCCTGAGTTTCCAGGACCTGATCCTGACCCTGCACCATTATTGGGCCGAGCGGGGCTGCGTCATCCTGCAACCCTATGACCTGGAAATGGGGGCCGGCACCTTTCATCCGGCAACGGTGCTTCGGGCGCTTGGGCCTGCCCCTTGGAAATGCGCCTATGTCCAGCCGTGCCGGCGCCCGACCGACGGCCGCTACGGCGAAAATCCGAACCGGCTGGGGGCATATTACCAGTATCAGGTGATGCTGAAGCCTAGCCCGGAGAATCTGCAGGAGCTTTATCTCGGTTCGCTGGATGCGATCGGGATCGACCCGTTGAAGCATGACATCCGCTTCGTCGAGGACGATTGGGAAAGCCCGACGCTCGGCGCCTGGGGGCTCGGCTGGGAAGTGTGGTGCGACGGGATGGAAGTAACCCAGTTCACTTATTTCCAGCAGGTCGGCGGGTTCGACTGCAAGCCGGTGTCGGGCGAGCTGACCTACGGGCTCGAGCGGTTGGCTATGTACATCCAGGGCAAGGACAATGTGTTCGACCTGGCGTTCAATAATGACGGCGTCACCTATGGCGACGTGTTCCTGGAAAATGAGCGCGAAATGTCGAAGTGGCATTTCGAGGTAGCCGACACCGACCGGCTGTTCGACCTGTTCAAGCAGGCGGCCGCGGAAAGCGAGAATAGCCTGAAAGCCGGGGTGCCGATTGCCGCCTATGAGCAGGCGATCAAGGCCAGCCATATCTTCAACACGCTGCAGGCGCGGGGCGTCATCTCGGTCGCCGAGCGGCAGGCCTATATCGGGCGGGTCCGCGACCTGGCCAAGGGCGCCTGCGGGGCGTGGATGACCCATATGGGGTATGAAGCGTGAGCGCGGATTTTCTCCTGGAACTGCTGTCCGAGGAAATCCCGGCGCGGATGCAGGCCAAGGCGCGCAACGACCTGGCGCGGCTGTTCGCGGAGAAGCTGGCCGACGCCGGGCTCACCCACTCGGGGATCACGACTTACTCGACCCCGCGGCGGTTAGCATTGATCGCCAAAGGCCTCCCCGAGACGACCGAAGCGGTGAGCGAAGAATTGAAAGGCCCGCGGACGTCGGCGCCGCCCCAGGCGCTCGAGGGTTTCCTGCGCAAGACCGGCCTTGCCCAGGACCAGCTTGAGGATCGCGACGGCACCTGGTTCGCCGTGATCGACCGGCCGGGGAGGGCGGCCAGCGATGTGCTGGCGGAAGCGATCGCCGCGATCGTGCGCGAATTTCCCTGGCCGAAATCAATGCGTTGGGGCGCGAAATCTAACACAACTTCTTCGCTCCGTTGGGTCCGGCCGCTGCATTCGATCGTCGCGTTGCTGGGCGAGGATATCGTCCCGGTCGAGGTCGACGGGGTGGAATGCGGAGCGACCACTTTGGGTCATCGATTCCATCATCCCGGCCCGATCACCATCGGCGGTGCGCACGACTATGTCGAAAAATTGCGGGCCTGCCATGTGGTGGTCGATCAGGAGGAGCGCGAGGCGACCATCCGCGACGGAGCCGCCGAGCTGGCGAAGTCGGCCAAGCTGACCTTGGTCGAAGATGAAGGCCTGGTGATTGAGAACGCCGGCCTGACGGAGCTGCCCAAGGCACTGCTGGGTTCGTTCGATCCGGCCTACCTCGATGTGCCGGAGGAAGTGATCCAGCTCACCGCGCGCATCAACCAGAAATATTTCGTGATGCGCGATGGCGAGCAACGCAGCCATGCCGGGGGCATGGCGAGTAGCGGAGCGGGGAAGCTGGCACCGCGCTTCGTCTGCGTCGCCAACATCGATGCCAAGGATGGGTGTGAGGCAATCGTCGCCGGCAACGAGCGCGTTCTCGCGGCGCGGCTGGCCGATGCTCGCTTCTTCTGGGAACAGGATCTCAAGGTTTCGCTGGAGGACCTTCTGCCGAAGATAGACCAGATGCTGTTCTATGAAGGCATGGGAAGCCTGAAGGCCAAGGCCGAAAGGATTGCCGCGCTTTCAGAAGCCATTTGCAAGCGCTGGTTTCCCGATCGCGATCCCGAGACTGCCTATCGCGCGGGGCTGTTGGCAAAGGCTGATTTAGCCAGCGGAATGGTCGGCGAGTTTCCTGAGCTGCAAGGCGTTATGGGCGGCCACTATGCTGAGCGCGCCGGGGAAAAGCCCGGCCTGGTCTCTGCACTCAAGCAGCAATATCAGCAGGTAGCCGATGGCTGCATTCCTGCCTGTGTTGCGCTGGCCGACCGGATCGATACGCTGGCGCAGTTCTTCTCGAAAGGGATCAAGCCGACCGGGTCAAAGGACCCGTTTGCGCTTCGCCGCGCGGCATTGGCGGTAATCCAAACCATTTTGGCGAACGAGACGCGCATGAGCCTGCGCGAGGCGTTTGGCCTCACCGACGCCGAGGCCGATGTCGAGGAGTTGATGGCGTTCTTTGCAGACCGGCTGAAGGTACAGCAGCGCGACGCCGGGGTTCGCCACGATTTGATCGATGCGGTGTTTGCTCTAGGCGGCGAGGACGATCTGGTAAGGCTGCTGGCGCGGGTGAAAGCGCTGCAGGGCTTCGTCGAAACGCCCGAGGGCGCTAATCTGCTGGCCGGCTACAAGCGCGCGGCAAATATCCTGAAGAAAGAAAAGTGGGAGCAAACCGCGGCGGGCGACGCTGATGTCTTGACTGAAGAGGCTGCGCTTAGGGACGCGCTGGACAATGCCGGGCCGCATGCAGTCGAGGCGGTCGAGAATGAGGACTTCACCGGCGCGATGACCGCCCTGGCGAACCTGCGCGGGCCGATCGACGCCTTCTTCGACAAGGTGACGGTCAATGACGCCGATCCGGCGATCCGCGCGCGGCGGCTAAACCTGCTCGCGCGTTTCCGCGACGCGGTTCACACCGTGGCTGATTTCAGCAAGATCGAGGGATAAGTCGTCATTGCGACCCCGGCCCACGCCGGGGGAAGCAATCCAGGCTGGATCGCCGCGTCGCTGCGCTCCTCGCGATGACGGCAGCTAAGCGTCGCGTTCGTCGACCACGCCGTCAGCATTGCGATCGCCTTTCAGCGCCGCGGCGCGCAGGCTGTCCCTCTCCCGCCATTCCTTTTCGCGTTCGGCGTGGGTTCGCTCCAGCTCGGCGCGGCGATCGACCTCATTATTGTAGCGGTGCTTCCACTTCCGGCCGCCTCCGGAAAAGATGAAGCCGCCGATGAACAGGCCAAGCAGGAATACCAGCAGGACGATGATCCACTGGTCGGTGGAGAATTGCAGCATTTCGATCCCCTGAAACTTGAGTTGCCGGGCATCAACTGCCGTTCCCACCTTTCCGTTCCCGAAACGAGGACCGCCGCCGCTCCCTCGAGAGAGAGCGACGGCGGTTTACCCCACCCCCGAACCTAGCCGTTACTTGAACAGATTGTCGCTGATCGAGCAGGCCGCCGGACCCAGGATGACGATGAACAGGGTCGGCAGAATGAAAAGGATCAGCGGAATGGTCATGATCGCCGGGAGGCGAGCCGCCTTTTCCTCGGCGCGCATCATGCGCTCGTTACGGAACTCGGCCGACAGCACGCGCAGCGCGGAGGCGAGCGGCGTACCGTATTTCTCGGTCTGGATCATGGTCGTGACCACGCCGCGAACGGCGTCGAGGTCGACGCGCATGGCGAAATTCTCAAATGCCTGGCGGCGCTCGGCGAGGAATCCCAGCTCAATCGCGGTCAGGCCGAATTCGTCGCCCAGCTCCGGATAGGCCTTGCCCAATTCCTTGGCGACGCGGTTGAACGCGGCGTCGACGGTGAGGCCGGCTTCGGCGCAGATCACGAGCAGGTCGAGCGCGTCGGGCAGGCCCTTGCGAATGGCGTCACTGCGCTTCTTGACCTTGTTGGTCAGCCAGACGTCCGGCGCCTTGTAGCTGCCGACCAGCGTGCCGGCGACGAAGGCGTATTTCTTGAACCACGACCAGCCGGGGAAGAAGTCGACGCCGTAGATCAGTACGACCGCGCCGATGCCGAGCACGACCGGCAGGACGAAGCGGGCGAAGATGATGAAGAAGGCCAGATCCTTGGTCCGGATGCCGGCCTGCATCAGGCGGATCTGGGTCTTCTTGATCTGGTCGTCCTGCAGCATCTTGAAGCTGCTGAGGATGCCGCGCACGCGATCGGCCGCGACATTCTTGTTGGTCAGCTTCTTGCGCTTGTTGGTCGAGGCGACGATGCCGGCCTTCAATTGCTCACGGCGCTCGTTGAGCGCCTTCACCCGGCGAGCCATTGGATCGCGGACGGTGGTCGCCGCATAGAGCGCAACGATCACCGCGAGCGTCGCCACCGCGCTGAGCACGGTCGCCACCCAGATGACGTCGACGCCGAGTAGAGTAGGTCCGGTGGAAGTTTCCATCGCTATGGTTTCCGCTAAATCTCGAAGCTGACCATCTTGGCCATGATGAACACGCCAATGCTCATCCAGCACAGCCCGCCAAGGCCTGCGACCATCAGTCGCTGGTCAGTGAAGAAGCCGCTCATGTAGTGTTGGTTCACCATGTACACCATCGTGAAGACGATGAACGGCAGCGAACCGACGATGTAGGCAGACGCTTTCGATTCCGAACTCATCGCCTTGATCTTGAGCTTCATCTGCCCGCGCTTGCGCAGCACGTCGGCCAGGTTGGACAGAGTTTCCGCCAGGTTGCCGCCCGTCTCGCGCTGGATCGCCAGTGTGATGACGAAGAACTGGAACTCGGCGGTTCCAAGACGATCCGACGTCTCCTGCAGTGCAGCTTCCATCGTCCGACCGATCTTCATCTTGTCGGAGACGGAGCGGAATTCGATTCCGACCGGACCGCCGATTTCGCCGGCGACGATGCCGAGGGTCTCGGTGATCGGCAGACCCGAACGAAGGCCGCGGACCATCAGTTCGATTGCGTCGGGGAAGTTCGAATTGAACTGGTTGACCCGGCGCTTGATCAGGAAACCGACCACAAAATGCGGGATGGCCGCGCCGGCGAACAGGCCGACGAAGAACGCCAGGAAGAAGGGCATGCCCTGGATCATCAGCAACGCGGCGATGAACGCCACAATGCCGAGTGACGCCATCATATACTTGCCGAGCGTGATGTTCTTGCCGGTGCGGTCGAGCCGCTGGCGCATCAGGGCGGGCTTGGGGATCAAAGTCGAAGCCCAGCTGTCTACCCGGCTGGCACGGGCAGCCATCAGCTTGCGGATCTGCGCCTGCGCGTTAGCCGCCAGCACGCCGCCTTCGCCGTGACGCTCCTTGATCAGTTCGACCCGGCGCTTAAGCGACCTGCGCGGATTGGGCCCGCTCATTGCCTGATTTGCAAGCAGGAGCACGCCCAACACGCCGACCGCCACGATGATGATGTAGATCATGATCCGTCCGTTCGTCCTGCCCATTGTTGCGAACGGGGAGGGCAGGGCCCTCCCGCGGTCGCGCTACTCGTTACGCGGCCTTGTCTTTCGGCTTGGCCAGCATCGACTTCAGATTGTCGACCAGCGACTTGCCGCCGGCAGCCGCCTTGGCTTCCGACGTCGCGCCTTCCTCGCTGGCATGGCTGAGCACCATGTTCGCCAGCTGGGTGAACGGCGCGGCCATCTTGCCGGTCGCAATCTCGGCCATCGGCTTGCCCAGCTTGGCGGCCTGGGCCGCGACCTTGCGGTCTTCCGGGAAGACGATATCGACATCGCGCTCGATCGACTGCTCGAAATCCTTCTTGCTGATTTCCAGCGCGCCGCCCGAAGGCACGCGATTGGCGGCAACGATCACCTTGGTCTGGGGCGCATTCGACTTGATCCAGGCAAGCACCCGGATCGTGTCGCGCGTCGCCGCCAGGGTCAGTTCGCTGACAACCAGCGCAACATGGGCGTCATGGACCATGTGCGGATACTGGATCAGCATCTGCCGCGGAAGATCGAGAACGGTCGATTCGAACGCGTTCTTCATCTCCTCCTGGAGCTGGAAGAAGGCGGTGCCATCCGTGATCAGCGGCTGGTGAAGCGGAGCCTCGGCCGACAAGACCGAGAGCCGTTCGTTGGCGCGGATCATGGCGCGCTCGATGAACAAGCCATCGATGCGGCTCGGATTTTCGATCGCGTCGGTGAGACCGCGTCCGGGCTCAAGGTCGAGCGCCAGCGCACCGGTGCCGAAATGGACATCGAGATCCAGCAAAGCGGTTGAGCGGTGCGACTTCTCGCCCATCAGCCAGGCCAGGCTGGTAGCCAGGGTCGACGCGCCAACGCCGCCACGAACGCCGATCACGGCGGTCAGGACATGCGGCTTGTCGGCCTGCGCCTCGCCGCGCGGACCCGACAGGATCGACTGGGCATGAGCGAAGGTATCGCGCAGCTGGTCGACCGTGAACGGCTTCAGCAGATAGTCGTGGATGCCGCTGGCGACGAGGTCGCGGTACAGGCGGACATCGTTGACCTGCCCGGAGGCGATCACCACCGTGCCCGGCTCGCAAACCTCGGCAAGCGCGTTGATGTCGTTCAGCGGGTCGGCTGATTCAGACAGGTCGACGAACAGGATCGTCGGGCTGGCCGAAACCGACAGCGACTGGACCGCGTTGCGCAGGCCACCCTTGTGGACCTTTTCCGGCGACCAGCCATGCTCGACCGCAACCGGACGCAGCATGTCGGCCGTCGCATCATCGCAGACGAAGGCGGTGAAGGGGTCACGCAGACCCGCACGCGCTTGGAACGGAGCGTTCATCACTAGTTGCCCTTCTTCGTATTGAGATCCTGCAAGCCCGTCGTGCCGGTCGGCTTCGCCGTGCGATAGGTGTTGACCGCCTTGGTCGCGGTCACACTATCAACCACGGTGCTGCCCTCGCGCCCGTGGACCAGGTCCTCGGGGTTGGCGACCATTGCGGCCAGGTTGGCGTTCACCGAGCAGCCCAAACCGGACATGCTGTTATTCTGTAGATTGGGCTGCGATGGCGCCGACCAGTTCGGGCAGTTCGGAACGTTTGCCCGTGCGCGGGTCACGACCACGCGGACGGTCCCTGGCTGGATCGCACCGGCCGTGACCGGGGCGCCATTGCTGACCATCATGCCAAATTGACCGGCGATGCGGGCGACGTCGGACTTCGCTTCATAGGCATCCAGGCCATCGACGTAGATCGAGTCCCCGTAGCCCAGCTGCAGCGACCGGAACCAGCCGTCCAGGCGACCCGCTTCCGACGACGGCAGCGATCCACCCGGAGCAGCGAGATCGAACGCATAGTCCGCCCGGGTCACGACCGGAACATTGACCGGTTCTACGCCCCGCAAGGCCTCGGTCGGCTGGTCATGAGTGCACCCAGCAACCGCGGCGGCGAGAGCCAGAAGAGTGAAATGACGGTACATCGTCTGATCCTTCCTTTGCGCGGTCACAGCTTGAACCCGGGGGTTGCCGGCGCGGCAGTTGTCGCGGCGGCGCCGGTAACGGCGGGCGCCGGAGCAGCCTGAGCCGGGGCGGGGCCCGACACGCCAGTGTAGCTCTGGCCTTCAAATACCTGCTGCATCGCCGTTGGCGCGCGATAGCCATTGGTCGGCGCGGCCAGCTGGTTCGACACCGGCCGGACCAAATACGGCGTGACAACGATCACCAGCTCGGTTTCCGCGCGGCGATATTTGGTCGAGCGGAACAGCGCGCCAAGGATCGGCAGGTCGCCGAGGAACGGCGCCTTGTCGACATTGTTGGTATTGGCGTTGCGAAGCAGGCCGGCGATCATGAAGCTTTGGCCAGATCCAAGCTCCACCGTCGTTTCGGCACGGCGGGTGGTCAGCGCCGGGACGTCAAACCCGTTAAGACGGATCGAGCCCTCGTTCGACAATTCGCTGACTTCCGGACGGACGCGCATCGAAATGCGGCCGTCGGCGAGCACGATCGGAGTGAACGCAAGCCCGACGCCATATTGCTTATATTCGATCGTCACCGAGCCAAGGGCCTGCGAGATCGGCACCGGGAACTCGCCGCCGGCAAGGAAGCTGGCGGTTTCGCCTGACAGTGCCGTCAGGTTCGGTTCGGCAAGGATCGTGACCAGGCCGTCATTCTCGGCAAGGTCCAGCGTCGACAGGATGTCGAGGCCGAGCAACTTGCCGGCGAAGCCAAGCGAAGTACCGCCCGGGATCACATTGAACGACTTCGGAATGGCAGCGGTGCTGCCGTCCGGCGAAGCTGGCGATCCGAACGTGCCGGGGTTGCCCTGGCCCAGTCCGAACTGGAAGCCGCTGGTCGCGTCGCGGGTCAGGATGTTGACGCCGATCGACCTGATCAGGCTGCGGCTGACCTCGGCAATGCGAACCTTGAGCGTGACCTGCAGCGGCGTCGCGGTCTTGAGCCGGTTTACCACGCAGATTTTGCACATCGCGCCTTCTTTCGACATGTCGACGCCAGGATTAAGCTCGCTGGTGGCCAGGTCGATTGCAAAGGCTGCGTCTTCAGGCGACGCGACGGTACCGCTCAGGATGGCCCGCTGGCCGACCGTTTGAACTTGGATATTCGAGTCCGGCATTGCTGCCCTGAGCACTTCGCGGATCGAAGGAAGGTTCGAACTGACCCGGACGTTGGTGCCGTAGACCACCGATCCGTCGGCCGCAGTGGCGATGACGGTAGCCTCGCCGAACTCCTTGCCGAACAGATTGATCTGGTTCGGGTTGCTGACATAGACGTCGGCAACGCCAGGGTTGGAGGTCCAAACGTCCGCAACCTTGCGCGGCAGGCGGATCATCTGGCCTTCACCGACCGACAGCTGGACCTGCGTGGTGGGACGATAGGTCCCGGCAGCGGCCGGCTTTGCAGCGGCGGGCGTGGCGACGACGACTGAGCCGAGGCTCAGGGCCAGTGCGGCAAGGGCGGTGCCCAGGCGCGCCTGGCGACGGACGGAGATACTGGTCATTTTAGCGAGCTCCCACCGGAACGACGGTGACACTATTGCCGCGAGCGACACGAACGACCGGGCCGACCGGCACGGACGTGCCAGCTACAGCGCCGCCCGAGGCGTTGGCGGAATTGTTGGTTGCATTGCCAGAGCTATCCGACGGCTTGGCGGGGATGCTGCGGCGCTGGAAGCGCGACACGTCACCGCCGGTAACGAAGGTCGTGTTGTTGTCGGCCGGCCGATTGGCGACAGCCAGCAGCATCTGACGTTCTTCAACCGGATTGGTGCCGGCCGGAACCTTGACCTCACCCGAGGCAACAGCCCGCTCAAGTTCGGCGGTGTTGTCGGCGATCGAGCGCAGGGACAGGCTCAGCGAACCCAGCGACTGGGCAACTGCAATCTTTTCGGCGATGCGCGGCGTAACTTCCAGCGTGACGGTATTGAAGGTCTTGACGATGGTCTTGCCTTCTTCGTCCTTGCTGTCGGTCCGCTGATCGGTGGCCAGCACGCGCAGGTTGCGAATGACGGTCTCCGACACCTTGAGCGGCGGGCCATCGCCACCACCGGCGACATCCTGGGTCAGCATCATGTCGACCCGGTCACCCGGGAAGATGAAGCCGGCAACGCCCGTGGTGTTCGACACCGGAACGGTGATGGCGCGCATGCCCGGGCCAAGCGCCGCGGCAAGGAAGCCGCGATCGTTCGGGCCGACGAGCGCACCCTTGGTCAGTGGCTGGCCAGCGGTGATCGGGTTGCGGACAACCGTGCCGAGCAGCTTCTGCACATCGGCCTCGGGCGCACCCTCGGTGTAGTAAGCGTTCTGCACCAGTTCCTTGGGCCAGGCCTGGAAGGTCAGGCTTTCGGCATCGATGATGGTGCCGACCGGCAGCGCCTTGCGGGCGACCAGCACTTTCGGGCCAGCCGGGACCACAGGAGCTGCGTTGGCCTGATCGGCCCCCGCACCGGCGAACATGTTCTTGGCCATGATGGCGGTAACCACCGCGATGACCAGCGCTCCGACGAGCAGCGCGACTTTCTTGACGTCCATGGCGATTACGCCTCCCCAGTGAGGGTCACTCAGTTGCCCAGCGACAATCCGGCAAATTGGTTAAGAAAGCGTTGGGCTAGTAACCACATTCCGCCCACCGCGATGGCGACACCGTACGGGACCTCCGGACGGCCGGTCTTTTTGCGAATGCGATGCAGGCCGAGAACGACCAGGGTAAGCAGCCCGCCCGCCATCGACATGATCACCAGCAGCTTCACCGTATCGTAGGGCGCAAACCACAGGGCCAGCGCCCCGGCCAGCTTCACGTCCCCGCCGCCCATCACGTTGAGGTAAAAGGCGCCGGCGAAGAGCAGGAAGACGATTACCGCCATCGCCACCCGCAGGGAGGCGTCAGGCCAAAGGTCGACGCCGGACGCCCACCAATAGACGGGCGCGAGCAAGGCAATGGCAACGTTAAGTCGATCGGAAATCGTGTAGGTCTTGATATCGACCACCGCGATCCAGACGAGCATTGCCGCCAATATTCCGAGCAGGGCCAGGGTGAATCCGCCATTCATCATGATGGCACCTCTAGACGCCACGCCTTTCCAAACCGTAACCAAACGGTCCGATGGAGAGAGTTGACGTACTGATTGTCGGTGGCGGCATCGCCGGAGCCAGCCTTGGCGCGCGCCTTGCGAGCCACGTCAGCGTGTTGATTATCGAGGCAGAAGATCTGTGCGGGCGCCATGCCACCGGCCGTTCGGCTGCGTTTTGGCAGGCGAGTCTCGGCGGTGAAACTCCCGAGCGCCAGCTGAGCCTGGCCTCCAAACCAATGTTCGATGCAAATTGGCCTGGCAGCGACGCGCCGTTGCTGCGCCCCAGAGGGGCGGTCCACCTGACGGGTCCCTGTGGCGAGCGTTTTGAGGATATTGACAATCTCGCCGGCGAGCATCGGCCGGTTCACTTGAGCCGGGCCGAAATCGATCGGCTAATTCCGGGATTGCGCGAGCAATGGACCGGCGCCTGGTATGAGGCGAGCTGCGCCGACATCGAAGTCGCGGCTTTTCACGATAGCTGCCTTCGCGCCGTGAAGCGGCTAGGCGGCCAGGTCCGTACGGACGTCGCGTTGCTGTCTGCAAAAGGGTCGGCGGAGGGATGGCGGGTCGAGACGAACCAAGGCTCGATCGAAGCTGGGGTTGCCGTCAACGCGGCTGGCGCCTGGGGCGATGAGGTCGCCCGACGTGCCGGTGTCGATACGCTGGGGCTTGAGCCGCTACAGCGCACGGTGGTGCAACTTCGGGTCGGACGTAAGGGTTTGCGCGACATTCCGTTCGTCACCGACAGCCACGACAGTTTCTATTTCAAGGGCGAGGGCGACAATAGCGTGTGGGTTTGCCCGCTTGACGAGACGCCGGTCGAGCCGGGCGACGCGGCGCCGGAGGAACTGGACGTTGCCACCGCGATCGACCGATTCGAGCAAGCGGTCGATTGGCCGGTCGAGGCGGTCGAGCGCAAATGGGCAGGCCTCAGGACGTTTGCGCCCGATCGCGGCATGAAGTTCGGGTTCGACCCGGTCAAAGCAGGATTCTTCTGGTGTGTCGGGCAGGGCGGCATGGGCATCCAGACCGCGCCTGCCGCATCCCTGCTATGCGCGGCCCTGATCATGGGCGAATCGATGCCGGGCGAATTGAGCGCGATCGATCCGGCCGAGTTCGAGCCGCGCGGGCTGCGCAACTAGCAATTGTCTTCCCCGCGCGAGCGGGGACCCAGGTCTTTTGATTCGCTAGGTTCCCGCTTGCGCGGGAATGACGAGATGGAATCAGATTAACGCCTGGCTTCGGCCTCGGCGCAAGCCAAGGCGTCGGCGCGCTCATTTTCGGGGTGGCCGTCATGGGCCTTTACCCAATGCCATTCGATGCGGTGGGGTTCGGACGCTTCGAGCAGTGCTTGCCATAGCTCGGCATTCTTGACCGGCTTCTTGTCGGCAGTCCTCCACCCGTTGCGCCGCCATCCATGAATCCATTTGGTAATGCCGTCGCGGACATAATTGCTGTCGGTCCATAGCTGGACCCGGCAAGGTTTCTTGAGCGCGTTCAGCGCCTCGATCGCCGCCATCAGCTCCATGCGGTTGTTGGTGGTTGGCGCCTCGCCGCCAGAAAGCTCGCGCTCCTTGCCGTTGGAACGCAGGATCGCGCCCCAGCCGCCCGGGCCTGGATTGCCCTTGCACGCGCCATCGGTAAAAATTTCGACGTCGGGCAGCTCCAGCATCAGGCGACAAGCTCGCGGGGAAGCTTGAAGGTCATCCGCTCGGGCTCGTGCTCGCCGATCTCCTCGGTCACCTCAAATCGTTCGGCCAATGCCTCGACGACCTCGCGGACCAATATTTCGGGAGCCGAAGCCCCGGCCGTGAGGCCAACGATCCGCGGCGTGCCGAGCCAGTCCCAGTCGATGTCCGCCGCGCGCTGGATGAGACGGGCCGGCGCACCGCTGCGCTCGGCGACTTCGGCCAGCCTGAGCGAATTGCTGCTATTGGGCGCGCCGATCACCAGCATTCGTTCGCAGTGCGAGGCAATCGTCTTGACCGCGGCCTGCCGGTTGGATGTGGCATAGCAAATATCCTCGCTCCGAGGCGCGAGTATGGCCGGAAAGCGGACCTGCAAGGCCTCGACGATTTGCGCGGTGTCGTCGACCGAAAGTGTCGTCTGGGTCAGGAAGGAGAGGTTGCCCGGATCGGCGGGCTCCAGAAGGGCGACATCCTCGATCGACTCGATCAGCGTCATAGTGCCCGGCGGGACTTGGCCAAACGTGCCGATGACTTCCGGGTGGCCGTCATGGCCGATAAACAATATGTGGCGGCCCGCTTCGATCAGGCGTTCGGCCTGGCGATGGACCTTGCTGACCAAAGGACAGGTGGCATCGAGATAGTCGAGGCCGCGGGCCTGTGCGGCGGCCGGGACGACCTTCGGAACGCCATGGGCCGAAAATACCACCGGGCGGCCGTCGGGCACTTCGTCGAGTTCCTGGACGAAAACCGCGCCAAGGCCCCGCAGCCGGTCGACGACGAAACGATTGTGAACGATTTCGTGGCGAACATAGACCGGAGGGCCGAACCGCTCGATCGCCAGTTCGACGATCTTGATGGCACGGTCGACACCGGCGCAAAAGCCGCGCGGTGCCGCGATAAGCAGTTGTAGTTCAGGCTTGGGCAAGCTCATCGCCGCGCATGTAAGCGGTCGCTTGCAGCAAGCCAAGGCGGTTCCTATGACGGGCGCCACCGAGCGTATGATTGAAGGAAGCCATATCGTGAAGCGTCGCCTTACTGCCCTTGCCCTGGTTTTTCTGGCCGCGGCCTGCTCGAAAGAAGGCGAAATTACCGAGACGGGCATTTATGTTACGCGCTCGGTTTGCCCGCAGGTCGGCATTCCCGCCGCGACCGGCGACATCACCCTGTTCAACCCGTCGAATCGAACCGACGCGGCCGCGCTCGACGTGTCGGCGGCAATGACCAATGTTCGCTCGACGTGCGATGACAGCGGCGCCAACGTCGTGTCGACGGTTACCTTTGATGTCGTCGCCACCCGCCGCGACGCTGCTGAGGCGCGGACCGTGGTCCTGCCTTATTTCACTGTCGCAATGCAGGGCGGGTCGCAAATCGTGGCAAAGAAGATTGGCAACATTGGCCTCAATTTCGCCGCCGGAAGCATTCGCGCCCAGACTGCGGGCCAGGCGACGATCCAGGTGTCCCGTTCGGTTGCGACCCTGCCCGAGGACGTTCGCCAGGAACTCACGCGCAAGCGCAAGGCGAGCGATCCCAACGCGGCGATCGATCCGCTGTCCGACCCGACGATCCGCGACGCGGTCGCCCGGGCGACGTTCGAGCATCTGATCGGCTTCCAGCTGACCCAGGATCAACTGCGCTACAACGCGACGCGCTAGCGCTCCGACCCTGATTGACTCAATCGCGTGGCGCGGCCACAGCGGCTCCGTCATCCGTGGCCTTGGTCGCGGAAGGCGCGCACGGGAGAGCGCCCCTGAATATTTCAGTGGCCGCCGAAGGAGCAACCGCCCCCGGAATCTCTCAGGCACCAGGGACCGCGCGCGCCAATGACAGTCTGGAAAGAGCCCCGGATCACAGTCCGGGGCCACCGAAGGGGCAAAGCTCTCAGGTGCCGCGACAGAAGGGGGCTCGAATCAACAGCGTGTGGGTTATCCCACGCGACGGCTTTCGAGGACCTGCGGCGTGATTGAGACTAGCGAACAATTGGACAGGCTGCCGCTGGATGCGTGGCACCGCGCCCGGGGCGGACGAATGGTGCCCTTCGCCGGCTATGAAATGCCGGTCCAGTATGACGGCATCATGGCCGAGCATTTGTGGGTGCGAAGCCACGCCGGCCTGTTCGATGTCAGCCATATGGGGCAATTGCTGTTCCATGGACCGAACGTCGATCATGCGCTGGAAGCGCTTCTGCCGGGCGACCTCATTGCGCTAAAAGATGGGCGGCTCAAATATTCGATGCTGCTCGCCGAGGACGGCGGGATAATCGACGATCTGATGGCCACGAGGCGCGGCGACCAATTCTACCTGGTGGTCAACGGCGCGACCAAGCATGGCGATATCGAGCAGTTCCAGAAGCGATTGCCGCGGACGATCGCCATGGATCACATGAAAGAGCAGGCGCTGCTTGCACTGCAGGGGCCGGAGGCGGTCGCGGTGCTGGAGAGCATCGTCCCCGGCGTCGGCGAACTCAGTTTCATGCAGGCGGGGCTCTACCATTGGGACGGAAAACCGCTTTGGATCAGCCGCTCGGGCTATACCGGCGAAGACGGGTTTGAGATTTCGGTTTCGGGCCGCGACGTCGAGTCATTGGCCGACACCCTGGCGGCCGACGAGCGGGTCAAGCCGATCGGGTTGGGAGCGCGCGACTCACTGCGGCTCGAAGCGGGACTGCCGCTCTACGGTCATGATCTGAGCGGCGAGACGACGCCGGTGATGGCCGACCTTAACTTTGCCATCAACAAGCGCCGCAAGGCCGAAGGTGGGTTTGCCGGGGCTCTCCGGATCATGGCCGAGTTGGAGAATGGCGCGGCGCAGAAAAGGGTGGGCTTGCTGGTTGAGGGCAAACAGCCGGTCCGTGAAGGCGCGCTGATCCTCGACTCTGAAGGTAGCGAAGTCGGCAAGGTCACGTCGGGTGGGCATTCCCCGTCGCTCGGCCGGCCGATCGCCATGGGTTACGTTGCCACCCCGTTGGCCGAGCCCGGAAGCACGCTGACGCTAGAGCAGCGCGGCAAGCTGTTCCAGGCCGCCGTCGCGCCAATGCCTTTCGTCCCCCATCGCTATCATCGCAAACAGGGAGCAGCCGCATGAGCCTCTATTTCACCAAGGAGCATGAATGGATCCGCGTCGACGGCGACGTGGCGACGGTCGGAATCTCGGATCACGCCCAGGAAGCTCTGGGCGACATCGTCTTCGCCGAGGTTCCAGACGCGGGCCGCAGCCTCAACAAGGGCGATGACGCGGCAGTGGTGGAATCGGTCAAGGCTGCTAGCGATGTCTATGCCCCGGTTGGCGGAGAGGTAGTCGAGGGAAATAGTGCGCTGGCCGACGATCCGGCGCTTATCAACCGCGATCCGGAAGGCGCAGGCTGGTTCTTCAAGCTGAAGCTTGCCGATGCCTCCGAGCTTGAGGGGCTGATGAGCGAAGCGGATTATCGCGAATGGCTGACGACGCTCTGACTCCGGATCCAAACGTGGAGGGCACTCCCGCCTCGACCTCGCAATGGGATGCGGCGGACTATGCCCGCATTGGTGGCTTCGTGCCGGCATTGGGGCAGGCGGCGCTGGAGCTGCTCGATCCGCAGCCGGGAGAGCATATCCTCGACGTCGGCTGCGGCGACGGCACGCTGACCCTCAAGATCAAGGAAATGGGCGCCGACGTCGTCGGTATCGACAACAGTCTTTCCATGATCGGTGCGGCGCGGGCGAAAGGGCTCGATGCGCGGCTGATGGACGCGGCGCAGCTGAAGTTCGGCGAGGCGTTCGACGCCGTTTTTTCCAATGCAACCTTGCACTGGGTGCTCGACAAGGAGCGGGCGGCGCGCGCGATCTGGTTCGCGCTTAAGCCCGGCGGACGTTTCGCGGGCGAAATGGGGGGCGACGGCAATCTCGCCCGGCTGCGCGAGGCACTCGACGATGAGCTGGTCGCGCGCGGGTTCGGCCCGCCGACCTATGCCGCCAACTGGTATCCGTCGGTCGAGGATTTCACCGCCGTTTACGAGCAGGCAGGGTTCAAGGACATCGACGCCCGCTTGATCGAGCGGCCGACCCCACTGGAACATGGTGTCGCCGCCTGGGTCATCACTTTCCGCGCCGGCTGGCTCGACCGGGCCGGCGTTCCGCACGAAGAACGCCAATCGATCGCCGACGCCGTCGCCGAGCGGGTTGGTTCCGACATGGCCGACTATGTCCGCCTTCGCTTCATCATGAGGAAGCCCAAGTGAAAAATACTCGTCATTCCCGCGCACGCGGGAACCTAGCCAAGCAAGAAAACTGGGTCCCCGCTTTCGGGCACCCATCGAAGTACTACTTCGATGGGACCCTCGCGGGGATGACGAAGGGAGGGATGCGGTGAGGTATCTTCCCCTTTCCGAGACCGATCGCTCCGCCATGCTCGCCACGATCGGCGCCGGCTCGGTCGACGATTTGTTTCGCGACGTGCCGGAGGGGCTGCTGCTTAAGGATTCCATCGCGGGCCTGCCGCCGCACGCCAGCGAAATGGCGGTCGAGCGCGACCTCGCTGCGATGGCTCGCAAGAATATGGTTGCGGGCGACGTGCCATTCTTCCTCGGATGCGGCGCCTACAAACATCATGTTCCGGCGAGCGTCGATCATTTGATCCAGCGCGGCGAGTTCCTGACCGCCTACACGCCTTATCAGCCGGAAATTGCGCAGGGCACGCTGCAGGTGCTGTTCGAATTCCAGACCCAGGTTGCACGGCTGCTGGGCTGCGAGGTTGCCAACGCCTCGATGTACGACGGCTCGACCGCCTGCTGGGAAGCGATCGGCATGGCGCGGCGGATCACGCGCAAATCGAAGGCGATCATCTCGTCGGGGCTGCACCCGCACTATGTCAGCGTCTGCAACACGATGGCCAAATTCACCGGCGATACGCTGGATACCGAATTGCCGAGCCTCGATGCGGCGACCGATGCCAAGCGGCTGATCGCCAGCATCGACGCCGAAACCAGCTGCGTCGTCGTTCAATATCCCGACATCCTTGGCCGGATCACCGACCTGACCCCGATCGCCGAGGCGGCGCAGGCCAAGGGCGCACTGCTGATCGCGGTTGTGACCGAGCCGGTCGCGCTGGGCTTGATCAAGGCGCCGGGGGAGATGGGGGCGGACATCGTCGTCGGCGAAGGCCAGTCGATCGGTGTGGGCCTGCAATTCGGCGGACCCTACGTCGGCCTGTTCGCCACCCGCGAGAAATATGTCCGGCAGATGCCGGGCCGGCTGGCCGGCGAGACGGTCGATGCCGAGGGCAAACGCGGTTTCGTGCTGACCTTGTCGACCCGCGAGCAACATATCCGCCGCGAAAAGGCGACCTCGAACATCTGCACCAACTCAGGTTTGTGCGCGCTGGCCTTTTCAATCCATATGACCCTGCTGGGCGAAACGGGCCTCGCCGGCCTCGCTAAGATGAATCACGCGCGCGCGTGTGAGGCGGCGGAGCGATTGTCGAAAATCGCCGGCGTGCGGCTGGTCAACGACAATTTCTTCAATGAATTTACGCTGGAGCTGCCGGTCGAGGCCCGCCCGGCAGTTCACGCCATGGTCCAAAAGGGAGTGCTCGGCGGTGTGTCGCTCGGGCGGCTCTATCCGGGCGTCGATGCGCTCAAGAACGGGCTGGTGGTGGCGGTGACCGAAACCGCCAGCGAAAAGGATATTGATGCGCTGGAAGCGGCGTTGAAGGAGCTGTGCAAGTGACCGCCGAGACCGAAACCGCGGCCAAGCCGGCGAGCCCAAATCCGTCGGGCTGGCGCCCGTCCGCGCCGGCAACAGGCGAGCCAGTCGCCGCGCCGACCGTGACCGGTAACCGCGCGCTGATGCTTGAAGAGCCTTTGCTGTTCGAAATCGGCCGGCGCGATCAGACCGGCATCGATTTGGAGCCCGCCAAGGCCGTTGCCACGCGTCTCGGCGGCCTGGAACGCAACGGCGTCGATTTGCCCGGCCTCAGCGAACCCGAGACGGTACGGCACTACACCCGGCTCTCGCGGCAGAACTACGCGATCGACCTCGGTCTGTTTCCGCTCGGATCGTGCACGATGAAACATAATCCGCGCCTCAACGAAAAGATGGCGCGCCTGCCCGGCTTTTCCGACATTCATCCGCTTCAGCCGCAGGAGACGGTCCAGGGCGCGCTGGAAGTGATCGACCGGCTCGCCTTTTGGCTGATTGAGCTCACCGGCATGCAGGGCGTAGCGATGAGCCCGAAGGCCGGCGCACACGGCGAGTTATGCGGGCTGCTTTGCATTCGCGCCGCCCTGGAAGCGCGCGGCGATCCGCGGCAGGTCGTGCTGGTCCCGGAAAGCGCTCATGGCACCAACCCCGCCACGGCTGCTTTTTGCGGCTACCGGGTCGAGAATATACCTGCGACCAAGGCCGGGCGGGTCGATCTGGAGGCGCTCAAGGCTCGCCTGGGTCCGGACGTCGCCGCGGTGATGATCACCAATCCCAACACCTGCGGCCTGTTCGAGCCGCAGATGAAGGAGATCAGCGACGCCGTGCATGCCGCCGGGGCCTTCGTCTATTGCGATGGCGCCAACTTCAACGCGATCGTCGGCAAGGCGAAGCCCGGGGATCTCGGCGTCGACGCGATGCACATCAACCTTCACAAGACCTTCTCGACCCCCCATGGCGGGGGCGGACCGGGATCCGGGCCAGTGGTATTGTCGGAGGCGCTGGCGCCGTTTGCCCCGTTGCCATTCGTCCAGAAGTCGGACCGCAGCTACAAGATGGTCGAGGAGGAGACTGCCCACGAGCAAGGGAGCGACAGCTTCGGCCGTATGGTCGCCTTCCACGGCCAGATGGGCATGTTCACCCGGGCTTTGACCTATATTTTGAGCCATGGCGCCGATGGTCTCGCCCAGGTCGCGGGGGATAGCGTCCTCAACGCCAATTACCTCCTCCGCAGCCTGGAAGATGTGCTCGACGCCCCGTTCGCCTTCTCAGGCCCCTGCATGCATGAGGCAATTTTCAGCGATAAGGGCTTCGCCGAGGGCTTCTCGACGATCGACGTCGCCAAGGCGCTGATCGACGAAGGCTTCCATCCAATGACGATGTATTTTCCGCTGGTTGTTCATGGCGCGATGCTGGTCGAGCCGACGGAAACCGAGTCCAAGGCCAATCTCGACCAGTTCATCGCCGCGCTGCGCTCGATCGCGGAGCGCGCCAAGGCTGGGGATCCAGCACTGAAGGCCGCACCGATCCATGCCCCGCGCCGCCGCCTCGACGAGACGCTGGCGGCAAGGAAGCCAGTCCTAACCTATAATAACCCGGCGCCGGACGGCTCCTCGACTGGCCTGGGAGCGCACTTCGGCGGCGGTTGATGACCAGGCCCAGCTTCCCGCCTTACAATGTTAGCGATCTGGGCAAGGGCCTGAAGCGCAAGGCGCCGGCCGCCGGGCGCAATGTGGGTCCGATCGGCGACGTGCTCGCGGAATGGTTGCCGGCAAGCGGACTGGTGCTGGAGATCGCCAGCGGCACGGGCGAACATGCCCTGGCCTTCGCACAACGCTTTCCAAACCTGACCTGGCAACCCAGCGACCCGGATCCGGAAGCGCTGGCGTCAATTGCCGCATGGCAGGCGGAAGGCCCGGGCAACCTGCTTCCACCGATTGCGTTGGACGTTACCATCGACTGGCCCATCGACAGCGCCGATGCGATCCTGTGCGTCAACATGGTTCACATCAGTCCATGGCCGTGCTCGCTGGGTTTGCTCGATGGTGCCGAACGACTGTTGGCAAGCGGCGCGCCGCTGATCCTTTATGGTCCGTGGCTGGAAGCAGGGATCGAGGCGGCACCTTCAAACCTCGCCTTCGACCTGGATCTCAAGGCGCGCAATCCCGAATGGGGCCTGCGATTGGTAGAGGATTTCGCGGCCGAAGCGGCGCTACGCGGTTTTATCCTCAGGGAGCGCAGGCCGATGCCGTCCAACAATCTGATGCTGCGGTTCGAGCAGGCCTAGACGCCGTCCGGCCTGCAGCGCGAGACCGACAGCCAGCAGGCCAAATGCCCAGCCGCCGATGACGTCGCTGGGCCAATGCACGCCAAGATAAATCCGCGACAGGCCTACGACGAGCGCCAGCAGCAACGCGCCCATGACCCATGGTCCGCGGCGGGCGGGGGCGGCGACAATCAGCGCCGCTGCCAAAAAGGCGGTCAGGCTGTTGGCGGAGTGGCCACTGGGAAAGGCGAGACTGGAGGGTAGCCAATCGACGCCGAAATGGGGACGCGGGCGGCCGATCCAGTCCTTCATGAATTCTACCAATGTGCGCTCGACAAGGACGGTTGCGACCAGCAACAGCGCGACGGCGGGCTGCCGCCGGAACAACAACCACAGCGATGCCGCGGCGGTCACGCTCAATGTGACATAGGCTCCACCAAGATTTGTGAGGCCGGCGACCAGGGCCGTCAGTCGGGGCCATTCGGCGCGAGCTTCGGCCAGGCTCTGCAACAATCCCACTTCGAACCTGTCGGCGGGTCCGCCGGCGACAGCGGCCACGGCAAAAATCGAAATCAGAAGGATCATGACGACTGGCTTGGTCAAGTTAGTCATTTCCTCCCGTGTTAAACGAAGTTTTACCGCTTCGACCTAGCATTGCCCCCATGGACCAGAGCAGCGCCAGCCAAAATCGCAAGAATCGGCGGTCAAATGTGTTGATGTCGGCCAGCCTCGAGCTGTCGGGCACATCCTTGCCGGTCAAGCTGCGCAATCTCAGCTCGGAAGGCGCCTTGGTGGAGGGCGAGAAGCTGCCTGTGGAAGGTGCGTCCCTGCTGTTCCGCAAGGGCGATCTCAGCGTGGCCGGGACGATCGCCTGGGTTAAAGGGCGTCAGGCAGGTGTCAGTTTCACGCAAAGGCTCGATCCCGAGCAGTTGCTTCGCCATGTCCCGGCTCCGCGCGCGCGGGTCACGCCGGCCTTCCGCCGCCCGGGACTCACGAAGTTCACCGACGAAGATCAGGGTTACGGCGGTGCCTGGCACTGGCGTTTCCCACACGCCACGGACTGAGTCGGTCGCCGTCCAAATCGTTACGGCGTCATGTCGTTCGCAGATGTTCCGATAGCGCTGGTCGGGCGCAGCTTGCGGCTCATCTCGGCGAGGCGTACATTTTTGCCAGGACCATGCCCTGATAAGGATCTCCCCCGATAAAGGGCTCTGGAGCATCGCTCATGATGATTTCGCATTGGCTGGCCGCAGCACTGATTGTGGGCGGCACCGCAGCCGTCGCTGAACCAACCCGGCTCGATATCGACAACGCACCGGCCCAGGCCATCGATAGCACGACTATCACCGACGAGGTGGCGCTGACCAGGGACAAGATCGACCGCATGACGGTCGACGTTTCGGTCGGGGGCAACGGCCCTTACCGCTTCCTGGTCGATACAGGTGCGGAGCGGACCGTGATTTCGCGTCAGCTGGCCCAGCGGCTAAAACTGGAAAGCGGCAAGGCGGCGACGCTTCACAGTGTGATTGGCGTGAATCCCGTTGAAACGGTTTTTATCCCCCGCCTGCAGGTCAGCAATAGCCTGATCTCCGTGGTCGACGCGCCGGCGCTTGAAGCGGCCAACATCGGCGCTGACGGGATGCTCGGTATCGACAGCCTGCGCTCTCAGCGGGTGATGTTCGATTTCAAGGCTCAAACCATGTCCATCACACCGGCCAATCGGCCGGTCGAAAAGATGGACGGTGATACGATTGTTGTGCGGGCGCGCGCCCGAAGCGGCCGTCTGATCTTTACCCATGCCAAGATCGATGGGCAGAAGGTGACGGTCATCATCGACACCGGATCACAGGTGACGATCGGCAATCCCGCACTCCAGCGCAGATTGATGCGGAGCAATATGTGGACCTCGCCGGTGCCAACGACGATTGAATCGGTGACTGGCGAGAAGCTTCCGGCGCGTTTGGCGATGGTCAAGGCGCTGGAGCTTGGCGATGTTCACCTCGACGACCTGCCGATCGCCTTTGCCGATGCACACATTTTTCGCCAGCTCGACCTCAAGGATGAGCCGGCGCTCCTACTGGGCATGAACGCGATGCGGGCATTCGACCGGGTCTCGATCGACTTCACGTCAAAGAAGGTACGGTTCGTGCTTCCAGGCACGAGCATGCGCGAGCCCGTTCGGCTGGCGGCAGTCGGCGCAATCTAGCTAGCCGCATCAACTAAGAAAAAGGGCCCGGACGAGACATGCTCGCCCGGGCCTTTTTCATGCGCCGTTCGGCTCAGCCGCGTTCCGGCTCCGGCGGAGGCGGCGGCGGAGGTGGCGGCGGAGGCGGTGGCGGACAGGCGTCCGTCGCCAGGATCACCGAACCATCCGGGCACGTCTGCGTCGCCGGGGGCGGCGGAGGCGGTGGCGGCGGCGGCGGCGGAGGCGGGGGCGGCGGCTCTGCATGGCCGAAGTTGAAGATCAGGCTGGCCAGCAGGCTGTGCGACCGGAACTTATTGTCAAAGTCGGTCGACAAAACTGCGTCCGTCGTGCGGTCCACCAGTAGCGGCGCGGTAACACCGACATCGAACGTGTCCGGGTTGCCATCAAGGGCAAGGACGCTTTCGTTCACCAGATGAACATTGCCGGTCCGGAAGTAGCGATACTTAAGGCCAATATCGATGTTCGGGCTGATTGCGTAGCGGATGCCCGCAATCAGCTGCCACGCGAATGACCCGTCGCTGTCATCGACGAAATCGGTGTTGACCTTGACCTTTGCCCAGCCGGCGCCGAGGCCGGCGTAGAAGGAGAAGCCATCCTCGTCACCGAAGTCGACCAGGCCGTTGAGCATGGCCGAGAAGACAGTGGTCTTGCCATTCAGATCGAAATCGCCGCTAACCAGCGGCGCCAATCCCGGCGCACCGGTATCCGGTGGAGCGGATGGCCGGTTCAACGCCGTGTTCAGGCTGGCAACGAAACTGTCGTCGACATTGAGGTCTTTGAGCGGTGCCTTCTTCCAGCCAAGCTCGCCCTCAAGCCGGAACATGCCGAAATCGTACCCGACGATGCCATCCAGATCGATACCCGTCTTGTAATCGAGGTGGAGCGCATTCTCGAAAAGCGTGTCGACCGGGGCGGGCGCCAGAATCGGCGGCGTTTGTGCGGGCTGAGTGGTAGTGTAGTCGGCGAAGATGTCGGCATCCTTGTCCGGAGACCATAGGGCGCCGCCTTCTATGCCGAGATAGAGCTGGCCGTCGCGTGCCTGGGCCGGTGTTGCGACTGCGGCCACGCAGACCGCCGCGAGTAGATATTTTTTCATTTCGAACCCCCTTTATTTTGAGCCGGTGTCCAAGTCGCCAAACCCGGCCCCCTTGGAAAGGTTGCAGCAAAATGGCGTGAGATCGGTTTTCGGATCGGACCTGTGGCCTACCTGCCACAACTAACTGAGGAGTAGCCCGGATCGCACTCTAACGTGCGAATTCGGTTGAACAGGGACAAGCAGCTTGGGTTAATATAGGGCAGAGTAATGAGCTGCTCGTGCTACGGAACCATTTGAAAAGATTGATGGGTCGGCGAGAATGATGCAGCATAGGTTCGCCAAGTCGTTGCACAGGGCACAGGCCAACATCGGGGAAATGTCGTGATTTCGCAGACCTGCAAGCTAGTCCTTCTTGCCGCGGTGCTTGGCTCGAGCCCGGCCTATGCCAAGAAGCCGCCGAAGCCGGTATCGGCGCCAGTGGTCACCCCTATCTTCGCGCGCAATTTCACGCCGATCGATCGCTTCTATTCGGCGCGCAAGGACGCGCTACTGTGGATGTCGAACCGGGAGGCGCAAGTCGCGCTGATCCAATTGCTGCGCGATGCGCCGATCGACGGATTCACGCGCGGTCCGGATCTCGCGACTCAGATTGAGGGTGCGATCACCGCCGCGCAAACAGGCACTCCGGCAGCTGCCACCAGTGCCGACCGCCTCATGTCGCAGGCGCTGATCGACTATGTCCAGTCGCTCTACACGCAAGTTCCCGGCATGACCTATGGTGACAATTGGGTGCGCCCAAAGGCGCCTAGCGGGGAAACGATCCTCGCTACCGCCGCCCGGGCTCCGTCGCTCGCAGCGCACATGGATGAGGTATGGAACCTCAACCCGGTCTATGCGCAGCTCCGCAAGGCTGCAGTCGAAGAAGCCAAGCTTCCGAACGGTGGCCAGTCGGCCCGTCTTGCGCTCAACCTGTCGCGCGCGCGGTTCAAGCCGCCATCAAACAAATTCATTTTGGTCGACATCGCATCCGCCCGGCTGTGGATGTACGAAAATGGCGCCCCGGTGGATTCGATGAAAGTCGTCGTCGGCAAAAACGAAGTCGATCCAAAGAGCGGTGCGAGCCTCCGGACACCGATGCTTGCGGGCGTCATGTATTACGCGATTTACAACCCTTACTGGCACGTTCCCGATCATCTTGTGCGCCTCAACATCGCACCGGCCGTGGCAAAGCTAGGACCCAACGCGCTCAAGGGTAACAAATATGAGGTGGTCGATAGCTGGTCGAGCAACCCGGTAATCGTCGACCCGGCGACAGTTGACTGGAAGGCGGTATCCGCCGGCACGGCTCACGCCTTGCTTCGTCAGAAGCCGACAGGCGCAAATTCCATGGGCAAGATGAAATTCCCGTTCGAAAACGGGCTCGGCATCTATCTCCACGACACGCCGCATAAGGAATATTTCAAAGAGGCGGTGCGAACGCTCAGCAATGGCTGCATTCGTTTGGAACGAGCTGCTGATTTCGGAAGCTGGATGATGGGTCGGCCGGCGAGGCCTGAAGATACGTCGGCCGAGTTGACCGTACCCTTCCCGCAGGGTGTGCCGATATACGTCACATATCTGACGGCGCTGCCCGATACGGGTAAGATCGCTTATGGCAAGGATGTCTATGGCTGGGATGCCCGGGCACCGATGACCGGCCAGGCGGTGGTGCAGGCAGCTGGCGCTGGGTCTTAAGACGCTCCGATCCAGCGGCCAATTCGCTTCGCTCCATGAGTCAGAAAAGCCCGCCGTCCCCTGGATAGCGGGCTTTTCTGACTGGTGAGCCGTGCTGGATTCGAACCAGCGACCTACTGATTAAAAGTCAGTTGCTCTACCGACTGAGCTAACGGCCCTCACAGCATTGGAAAACTGGTGATGTCTCGCGGACACCCCAATTTTCGCGATGGCCCTAGCCAACCCGCCGCCGCTTGCCAAGGCGAGACGCGAGGTGGCGGGGCGTCAATCCGCCGATCACCCGCCAACCGGGCGCGATTGCTGCCATAGGTCCGACCACGAAATCCCGTTCGCGAAGGCGCGGGTGCGGAATTGTGAGGCATCGCGAGCGAAACGGCGGACCGTCCCACGCAACCAGGTCGAGGTCGAGCACCCGAGGTCCCCAGCGCTTGCCCATCCTACGCCCGAAGCGGCGTTCCAGGGCCTTCAAGCCCGACAGCATCATCCTAGGCGCGAGCGGACTTTCGACCAGCGCGACCGCATTGGCAAAGTCACGCCCGGCGCCGCCGACCGCCTTGTTCAAAACGATCGGCGAGGCATCGAACAGCTCATATTCGGCATCGAGCCGGGCGATCGCCGCCTCGACAACGCCGGCGGGTCGCCCGTGGCGGACATGGCGCCGGTTGGAACCGAGGGCGATGGCATAAAGGTGCGTTGCGTCGCTCACCTGGGACCGCCTAGGCTAGCTCAATGCCAGAGGCCAGCGATGAAATCCGGACGCAGCGGCTGCTGCTTCGCCGAGCGACCATGGATGACGTCGATGCGATGCATGCGATCATGAGCAATCCGCGGGCAATGCGATACTGGTCGACTCCGCCGCACGCCGAGCTCGCCGAGTCCGAGCGTTGGATGGCATCGATGGTCGATGCGGACCCGGTGGTCAGCGACGATTTCATTGTGACGGTCGACGGGCAATTGATCGGCAAGCTTGGTGCATGGAAGCTTCCGGAAGTCGGCTTCCTGCTGGACCCCGATCACTGGGGGCGTGGCTATGCGTTGGAAGCTCTCAATGCGTTCGTGGAGCGACGCAGGGCGCGGGGATCGAGCCATCTGACTGCCGATGTCGATCCTCGCAATGCGGCATCGATCCGCCTTCTGGAACAGTCGGGATTTATCGAAACCGGCCGCGCTCAAGGCACTTGGCAGGTCGGCAGCGAACTATGCGACAGCATTTACTTCCGGCTGGATCTTTAGACGTCCTGGGTTAGACGCCCGTAAAGTTCGGGCCTGCGGTCTCGGAAAAACCCGAATGCGGCGCGATGCTTTTTGGCGGCGGCCAGATCGAGGGTCGCCACCAGCACACCGGTTTCGTCGGCACCAAATTCAGCCAGCATGTCGCCGCGCTCGTCGCAAATGAAACTGTGGCCATAGAAGCGCTGGCCATGCTCGGTGCCGATGCGGTTGGCCGCAACCACCGGCACAACGTTGCTAACCGCATGGCCGACCATCGCCCGGCGCCATAGCCTGGAAGTGTCGAGGTCGGGGTCGTGCGGTTCGGTGCCGATCGCGGTCGGGTAGAAAAGGATTTCCGCGCCCATCAACATCATCGATCGCGCCGTCTCCGGATACCATTGGTCCCAGCAGACACCGACGCCGATCGTTGAATGATGCGGTCCGTTCCACACCTTGAAGCCGGTATTACCTGGGCGGAAATAGAATTTTTCCTCATAGCCCGGGCCATCCGGGATGTGGCTCTTTCGATAAATTCCGGCAACCTTGCCGTCCGGGCCGATCATCGCCAGCGAATTATAATGATGCGGCCCGTCGGCTTCGAAGAAGCTGGTCGGGATCCACAGCTTCAGCTCCCGCGCCAATTCCTGCATTGCCAGCACCGAAGGGTGCTCCGCAGTCGCCCGTGCATCGGCGAACAGCGTTTCATCCTCGACGCGGCAGAAATAGGGGCCTTCGAACAGCTCCGGCGGCAAGACCACCTCGGCGCCTTTCGAATGGGCTTCACGCACCAGCTCGGCGACATTCCTAATGTTGGCGACCGTGTCCTCGCCAAAGGCGAGTTGAAGCGCGGCGACGGTGATCTTGGTCATTCGGGTACCTGCTGGGAAATACAGTGGAAGCTGCCACCGCCGGTCAGGATGTGGTCGGCCCGAAGCCCGATTGCAACGCGCCCCGGAAACAGCGCCTGGATCGCGTCGACCGCGGCCTGGTCATTTGCCGCGCCGTAGAGCGGCACGACCACCGCGGCATTGCCGATGTAAAAGTTCATGTAGCTGGCCGGGATGATTTCACCGTCAAGCTCGACCAGGCCAGGCGAAGGGATGGCGACTACTTCGAAGTCGGCATCCAGCAGTGCTTCGGCGGCATCAGCGAAGGCGGCGGCATTGGGATCGTCCAGCGTCGCTTCCGGCACGGCGACCCGGTTGGGTCCGACAAAACGGGCGAGGTTATCGACATGGCCGTCGGTATGGTCATTGACGAGGCCGTCACCGAGCCAGACGATCCGGCTTCCGCCAAGGTCGCGCTTCAGCCGCTCCTCAATCCCGTCCCTGTCCAGATCGGGATTGCGATTGGGATTGAGCAGGCATTGCTCGGTGGTCAGGAAGGTGCCGGATCCGTCGCCGTCGATCGCACCGCCCTCAAGGATCCAGTCGCACCGCGTGCAGGGCATTGACGCTTCGGCGGCGAGGCGCTGGCCGATGGTATCGTCGCCATGCAGGTCATATTTGCCGCCCCAGCCATTGAAGTCGAAATCGACGGCGCGGCGATCGGCGCCGGAGCCGAGGACAATCGCCGCGGTATCGCGCAGCCAGATATCTCCGAACGGCTCGACAATCACCTTGGCGAATGGGGCCAGGCGGCGGGCTTCGGAGGCTGCGGCTTCGTCGGCCGCGACCAGCCACACCTGTTCTCCCCTGCCGTCGGCATGGACCGCGGCTGCGAAGGCGGCGACTTCGGCCTGGGCCGGCGCAAGGTCATTTTCCCACAGGTCGGCGGCGCTGGGGAATCCGATCCACACCGCGGCATGAGGCGCCCATTCGGGAAGGGGAGGCTGGGTCATTGCGCGGCGCGATACCAGTGCATTCGAAATGCGCCAAGCCGGGCTTGCATCTTGCGAGTCCGGCGGCATTATTGGCCAGTACTAGGGGGAGGTAACGCGTGAGTTTTAGGAAGTTGATTGTCGCCGGCCTGTTGGCCGGCGTACCAGTTTGTGCGACTGCGGCAGTGAAGCCATTGGCCGAAGATGCCGCGGCATTTGGAACGCGCGAAGCCGCATCCCAAGTCGCAATGTCACCCAGCGGGAAAAAGGTCGTCATCCTGGTTGCGGGGTCCGGAGGGACTACCGCCGCCAAGGTTTTCGACCTGGTGACGGGGAGCGCCAGCACGCCCGTTTCGTCGACAGGCGCGGGGAATTCGCTGCGCTGGTGCAAGTTCGGCAGTGAGACGGTTCTGGTCTGCAACTATGGCGGGATCGTCGCCGATTCGGCCTATGGATTGATCGGGTACAGCCGGCTGGTTCGTGTCGACGTTGATGGCAAGAACCTGCAGCAGCTCGGGCAGCGCAAGAGCTTCTATGATTCCGGCCTCCGCCAGGTTGACGGTTCGATCATCGACTGGCTCCCGGGTTCTGGCGGCGCGATCCTGATGGCGCGCGACTATGTGCCCGAAGAGGGCAAGACGGACACGCGGATTTCGCGCAAGCAACGGGGACTGGCGGTCGACCGCATCGATCTCAAATCCGTGAAATCGGAGACGATCGAGCGGCCTCTTCCGGGAATCAACGGCTACATGACCGACGGTCGCGGGCAGGTGCGGCTACGATTCCAGGTTGAGTCGGCTGCTGGCCAGCTGACGGGCAAGACGAGGCTGACTTATCGACCCAGGGGAAGCTCGGACTGGCAGCCGCTCGGCATTTATGAGGACGACAACGAAGCAAGCATCCTGCCGCTTGCGATCGAGGCTCAGACCGACAAGCTCTATTTCCTGCGCAAGCTGAATGGGCGCCAGGCGCTCTATCGGATGGCATTGAACGGCTCAAACGATGTCGAACTGGTCGCGAAGAACGACCTGGTGGATATCGACAATGTGACCAGGATCGGTCGAGGTCAGAAGGTGATCGGCTACACCTATGCCGAGGAAGATCGCCATGCGGCCTATTTCGATCCCGAATTCGGCGGTCTGACCGCCAAGCTTGGCCGAGCGTTGCCGAATCAGCCCTTGATCGATTTCGTCGACGCCAGTGAGGACGGTAATTCCCTGTTGGTCTTCGCCGGTTCGGACGTGCTGCCGGGCACTTATTATTTCCTCGATCGAACGACCAAGGAAATGAGCCCGATCGCGGACGTCAGGCCAAAGCTGGTCGATCGCACGCTAAGCCCGGTCAAATCGATCCGATACAAGGCGCGCGACGGCGCTTCCATTCAGGCCTATTTGACGATTCCCGCGAGCAGCTCCGGCAAGAATCTGCCGGCGGTTGTCCTCCCGCATGGCGGCCCCAGTGCACGTGACGAGTGGGGATTCGACTGGCTGCCGCAGTTCCTTGCCGCGCGAGGCTATGCCGTCATCCAACCGAACTACCGCGGCTCCGAAGGTTTCGGCGACCAGTACAAGAATGTAAATGCGTTCAAGAATTGGGAGACTGCGATCGGCGACGTGAACGATGCCGTGCGTCATCTGGTTACCGAAGGCATTGCCGACAAAAATCGGCTGGCGATCGTCGGCTGGTCTTATGGCGGTTATGCCGCCCTGCAATCGGCCGCGGTAGATCCGACGCTATACAAGGCGATTGTGGCGATCGCGCCGGTTACGGACCTTGCACTGCTCAAGTCGGAGTCGGAGGGCTACACCAACTCGAACCTGGTCAAGGAGTTCGTCGGATCAGGCGACCATGTCCGCCGCGGATCGCCGCTGCGTAACGCGTCCGCGCTGAAGGCGCCGGTACTACTGGTGCACGGCGATCTGGATATCAACGTCGGGGTGCAGCACAGCCTGCAAATGGAATCTGCCTTGAAATCAAGCGGGTCCCCGGTCGAATTGCTGCGCTATCCCGAGCTCGACCACCAACTGGTCGACAGCAATGCGCGAGTAGAAATGCTGACCAAGATCGGCGAGTTGCTCGGCCGTACAATCGGCAATTAGGCAAAAGAAAAGGGCGGCCCAAGGCGGGCCGCCCTTTGTCGATCGAGCTGTCCGTTAAGATCAGCGCGAATAGAATTCGACCACCAGGTTCGGCTCCATGCGGACCGGATAGGGCACTTCGTCAAGCGTCGGGACGCGGGTGAAGGTCGCCTTGGCGGTACCGTCGATGACGACATAATCGGGCACGTCGCGCTCGGCGAGGCTCTGCGCCTCCATCACCAGCGCCATTTCCTGCGCTTTCGGCCCAAGCGTGATTTCGCTGCCGACGTCGACGCGGCGTGAGGCGATGTTGCACTTCACGCCATCGACGCGGATGTGGCCGTGGCTGACCAGCTGACGCGCGGCCCAGATGGTCGGCGCGAACTTCGCGCGATAGACGATCATATCCAGTCGACGCTCGAGCAGGCCGATCAGGTTCTGCGAGGCGTCGCCCTTCATCCGGCTGGCTTGCTGGAAGGTCTGCTTGAACTGCTTCTCGGTGACGTCGCCGTAATAGCCCTTGAGCTTCTGCTTGGCGCGAAGCTGGATGCCGAAATCCGACACCTTGCTCTTGCGACGCTGGCCGTGCTGGCCGGGACCATATTCGCGGCGGTTGACCGGGCTCTTCGGGCGACCAAAGACGTTCTCGCCCATCCGGCGGTCGAGCTTATACTTGGCGCTGCTGCGCTTCGACATGATTACACTCCAATTCGCGTTTCAAAATCGTCCGGAACCGCACCGACAGGCCGAAATGCCTACCGCGACCACCGCTTCACCGGACATGCAGGGTCAATTGCGAGCCGCGCGCCTAGCGGGGCAGGCCCGAAAGGTCAAGCTTTGCAAGGCGCTGGCGCTTTTGGCATGGGGTGCGCCCATGACCGATATTCTCGATCCCGCCAACTGCCTCACCATGACCGAAGTCCGCGCCGGGGTCGACGATGTCGACAGGCAGGTGGTGGCGCTGCTGCACAGGCGTTTTGGCTACATGGACGCGGCGGCACGGATCAAGCCGGACCGGTCGGCGGTCCGCGACGAGTGGCGCAAGGCCGATGTGCTGGCCAAGGTTGACGCGGCGGCGGCGGAATTGGGTATCGATCGCCTGCTGGTAGCCCGGCTCTATGAGGATCTGATCGAGACGTCGATCGCCCATGAGCTCGACGTATTTGACCAGACGCGCGGCTAACCGCGCCGGCGATTTTCGGCGAGCGCCCGCACGACGCCCCGAAGCGCCTGGATTTCACGGGTCGACCAGCGCGGCTTGGTCAAAATCGTGCGCAGGGTCAGCTTGGTCGCCTCGACACGGTCGGGCGGGAAGAAATAGCCGACCTGGTCCAGGGAGCTCTCGAGCTGGCCGATCAATCCTTCGAGCTCGGTCATGGCGGCAGGCGGTTCCAGCTCCTTGGCCGTGGGCTGGTTGAGGGACGTGCCGCGCGACCATTCATAGGCTAGCAGGATGACCGCCTGGGCGAGGTTAAGGCTTCCGAACTCCGGATTTATTGGAACGGTGACGATGGCGTTCGCGAGGGCAACATCCTCGGTCTCGAGCCCCGACCGTTCGGGACCGAATAGAATCGCAGTGCGGCCCTCGGTCGAATGAATCTCCCGCGCCATCGCTTCGGGGTCGATCACCGGCATGACCAGGTCGCGGCGGCGGACTGTCGAGGCGAAGACCAGGCTGCAGTCGGCGATAGCTTCGACAGTGGTTTCGAAAACCGCAGCGGAATCCAGCAGCGCATCGGCACCACTGGCGGCAGGACCGGCGTCGGGATTGGGCCAGCCATCGCGAGGCGCGACGAGGCGCAGCTCAGTCAGGCCGAAGTTGAGCATGGCCCGTGCCGCCTTGCCGATATTCTGGCCAAGCTGGGGCCGGACGAGGACGATTACCGGCGGCGGCGCGCTCATAGCAGCTTGTTGTGGCCGGGCGGTGGAATGGCTTCCTTTTCGACCCGCTCGGCAATCTCGGCAAAGTCGCCTGGATCGCTAAAGTCTTTGTAAATGCTCGCAAATCTTATGTAGGCGACATGGTCGAGCGCTTTCAGCCCAGCCATCACTGCCTCACCGATTCGCGTCGACGTCACTTCATCACCAAGCGTTTCCATTTGCCGCTGAACGCCGCTTACCAGCTGGTCGATCTTGGTGGCGTCGATTTCGCGCTTGCGGCAGGCATGGCCGATCGCCCGCTCCAGCTTGGCCCGATCGAACGGCTCGCGCTTGCCGTCTTTCTTGACCACGATAAGGTCCTTCAAATGGACCCGCTCGAAGGTAGTGAAGCGGGCGCCGCAGCCTTCGCATTGCCGCCGCCGCCGGATCGCCGCGCCGTCTTCGGACGGGCGGCTGTCCTTTACCTGGCTGTCTTCATGGGCGCAAAATGGGCAGCGCAACGCTTAGCTCTCGTAGATTGGGAAGCGGGCACAGAGTGCGCGAACCCGCTCGCCCACGGCCTGTTCGACTGCGCCATTATTGTCGGCGCCATTTTTCTGAAGGCCGTCGAGAACGTCGGCGACCATATCGGCAATGTCGCTGAACTCGTCCTCACCAAAGCCGCGGGTAGTGCCGGCAGGCGAACCGACGCGGATGCCGCTGGTCTTGACTGGTGGCAGCGGATCGAACGGAACGCCATTCTTGTTGCAGGTGATACCGGCATGTTCGAGGCTCTGGTCGGCATCGGCGCCGGTAACCCCGAGCGGGCGAAGGTCGACGAGCGCAAGGTGAGTGTCGGTGCCGCCGGCAACCAGGTCGGCCCCGCGCTCCTTCAGGCGATTGGCGAGTGTCTGGGCGTTTTTGATCACCGCCTTGGCATAGGTTTTGAAGCCCGGCTCCAGCGCCTCGCCGAAGGCGACGGCCTTGGCAGCGATGACATGCATCAGTGGACCGCCCTGCAGACCGGGGAAAACCGCCGAATTGACCTTCTTGGCGATCGCCTCGTCATCGGTCAGCACCATGCCGCCGCGCGGACCGCGCAGCGTCTTGTGGGTAGTGGTCGTCACGACATGGGCATGGCCGAACGGGGTCGGATGCTCGCCCGCAGCAACCAGCCCGGCGAAGTGGGCCATGTCGACGAACAGATAGGCGCCGACTTCATCGCAAATCGCCCGGAAGCGGGCAAAGTCCAGATGCCGCGGATAGGCTGAGCCGCCGGCGATGATCAGCTTGGGCTTATGCTCCTTGGCAAGCCGCTCCACTTCCTCGAAATCGACCAAATGGTCGTCGGGCCGGACGCCATATTGGACGGCATTGAACCATTTGCCGGACTGGGCCGGGGGCGCCCCATGAGTAAGATGCCCGCCGGCCGCAAGGCTCATGCCCATGATGGTGTCGCCGGGCTGTAAGAGCGCCATCATCACCGCGCCGTTGGCCTGCGCGCCGCTATGCGGCTGGACGTTGGCAAAGCCACAATTGAACAGCTGCTTGGCCCGCTCGATCGCAAGGCTTTCGACCGAATCCGATGGCCCGCAGCCTTGATAGTAGCGGCGGCCGGGATAGCCCTCGGCATATTTATTGGTGAGGACCGATCCCTGAGCCTCCAGCACGGCGCGGCTGACGATGTTCTCGGATGCGATTAGCTCGATCTGGTTTTGCTCGCGCTCCAGCTCCGCCTTGATCGCCGCGGCGACCTTGGGATCGGCATCGGCCAGGCGCTCGGTGAAAAAGCCCAAAGGCTGGACGTGAGTGAGGTCGGCAACGGTAGCCATCAGTCGCTATCCTGGAGGAGGTGGGAGAGCTGGTCGACGCGCCGCTGGTGGCGCCCGCCGGCGAATTGCGTGTTCAGAAAGGCGAGGACGATGTCCTTGGCCATGTCGCTGCCGATCAACCGGGCGCCGAAGGCAATGACGTTGGCGTCATTATGCTCGCGCGACAGGGCCGCCGACAGCGGTTCGTCGACCCGTGCGCAGCGGCAGGCCGGGTTGCGGTTGACCGCGATCGAAATGCCGACGCCCGAGCCGCAAATGGCGATTCCGCGCTCGGAGCGGCCGGCTGCAACCTCATTGGCCAGCAATTCGCCGAACTTAGGATAATCGACGCTTTCGGGGCCGTCGGTGCCGAGGTTGGCGACCTCATGGCCGGCCTCCCGCAGCCATTCGGCGAGCTCGTCTTTCAAAAGGTAACCGGCATGGTCGGCGGCAAGGGCGATGCGCATCGCCATGACCTAGGACATGCCGCCGAGATTCGCCACCCTTCGTCGAAGCGTCGACCGCTTGGGCATGCCGGTCGAGTCCTTGTCGAACCTTGCGGCAATTGCGCGCCTGCTGCCGGCAACAGGGAGGCAGATATGCGATCAATCGCTTCAGCCGCGGCACTCATGCTGGCCGGGGCACCGGTTTCGGCCCAGACGGTCGACGTGGCGCCGTTCACGGCCCATGAAATCACCCCCAGGATTCATTTGCTGAGCACGCCCGACGATTATTATGGACCGGCGATCGGCAACGTCGTGTTGATCGAGCAGCGCGACGGCTTCGTACTGGTCGACAGCGGGCTTAATGCCGGAAACGGGCGGGCGGTTGTCCGTTATGCCAGATCGCTGTCGCCCAAGCCGATCAAGGCGGTGATGATCACCCATTGGCACAACGATCATCCGCAGGGCATCTCGTCGATCCGCGACGCCTATCCCAAGGTCAGGATCATCGCGACGCGCCAGACCGAGGCAGGGATGCTGGGGCCGGAAGCCTTCGACATCGGCTATGCGCCCGGTCCCAAGTGGGACGGGGCGATGAACATGCTGATCGCCAAGAACAAGGAGCAGTTGCAAAAGCTGCTTGAGGCGCCCGACACAGCGCCGGACCGGAAGGAGCGGATCAGGAAGGCGCTGGTCCAGTTTGACGCATTCGCCGGCGATTTCAGCGGCAGCTATATCGTCCCGCCGACCGAGACGTTCGAACGGCAGCTGCTGATCGACGATCCGGACATGCCGGTCCAGATCCTCTATCTCGGCCGTGCCAACACAGAGGGCGACGCAATCGCCTGGCTGCCCAAGCAGAAGATCGTCGCGACCGGCGACATCGTCGTGTCGCCGATCCCGTTCGGTTTCGGCAGCTATTCGGGCGACTGGATCGAGACGATCGGCAAGATCAAGGCGTTGGGCTTCACGACACTGATCCCCGGGCACGGGCTGCCGCAGAGCGACACCGCCTACCTAGACCGGCTGATCGCCGCGCTGACCGACCTCCGCACCCAGATCGCACCTTACGCCAAGGCCGGCATGCCGGTCGACGAGGTCAAGAAGAAGGTCGACTTTTCCAAGTCGATCGACACGTTCGGAACGACCCAGCGTAGCCGCGCAAATACTCAGGCGCTGTTCTTCGACCCCATGACGGGAAGCGTTTATCGCGAGCTTAGAGGAGAGCCGATTGTGCAGGGCGAGGGCAGTCCCGAACCGGACGTGCCGCGCGATACGCCGCCCAAACCAAGCAGCAAGCATCACAAGAGCTGACCATTTTTGAACGCTTGCAGGGCGCCCTCCATCTGTATTAGTGTATTAATACAGATGGAGGGGCGGATGCAGAAAATGGTTCGCAGACTAGCTTTCGGCGTGGCGTTGCCGACCGCGCTTGCGGCGCCGGCGATGGCTGCCGAGCCTAATGCGGCGGCGCCGATCGAGGTTATGGTCGTCGGCAGCTACCACTTCGGCAATCCCGGCCTCGACCTCAACAACGTCAAGGCCGACGACGTGCTGAAGCCGCAACGGCAGAAGGAATTGGAGGAGCTGGCGACGGCATTGGCCCAGTTCCATCCGACCAAGATCGCGGTTGAACGGATCGCCAAGTCCCCGGCTTTGATTGACCACCGCTTTGCCGAATTGGCCCCCGCGGATCTGAACACCAATCGCGACGAACGTTATCAGATCGCATACCGGCTGGCGCGCCAACTCAACATGGCGACAGTCTATGCGATCGACGAGCAGCCCGATGAAACCGAGCCGGTCGAGCCGGACTATTTTCCTTTCGACAAGGTAGTTGCCTGGGCCAAGGCCAACGGCAAGGAGGCGGCGCTCGACGGCCTGCTGGAACAGGGCAAGGCGGTGACCTCGCAGTTGGAAAAATGGCAAGCGGAAGGGTCGATCGCCCACGTCCTGCTCAACCTTAACCAGCCGGCCCAAACCGAGCGGGACCAACGCTGGTATTATCGCGTGCTCGAATATGGCGACACCGACAAACAACCGGGGGCAGAGCTCAATGCCTATTGGTACATGCGCAACGCCAAGATTTTCGGCAAGCTGATGACGGTCGCGAAACCGGGCGACCGCATATTGGTCGTCTATGGTTCAGGTCATAATTACTGGCTACGACATTTCGCGGCGACCACGCCAGGCTATCGAAACGTCGACCCGAGCCCTTATCTCAGGAAGGCCGAGTAGCTAGCCCTTGAACCATTTTTGCGCCTTGGCGCTGCGGTGCGGGCAACCCGGCCAGCAGCAGGGGCGTCGCTTGCCGGCCAATATGTCTTCCTTCAACCGGGCAAAATGGTCGTCGCGCGTTTCCTGCTTCTTCGGCGACGTCATCCAGCAGATCCACTCGTTGCGGGCGAGTGCGGTCAAGCCGTCCCAGCGGGCATGCAGGGCCGGATCGCGATCGAGCGCGGCCTGGAGGTCGTCGGGCGTCTCGTGACGAAAATCAGGCGATGCGTCGGCCATCGCGGGTTTCAAGCCGCCTTGACGGCCTGCAATTCCAGCCGGCCCCAGATCTCGACCAAGGCTTCGGTCAGCTCATCCATCATCGCTTCCGTGTGGATAGGGCCTGGGGTGAAGCGCAGCCGCTCGGTGCCGCGGGGAACGGTCGGGAAATTGATCGGCTGGACGTAAAGACCGTATTCGGCGAGCAAGATGTCGCTGATCCGCTTGGCCTCTACCGGGCAGCCGACCAGCAGCGGAACGATATGGGTGACGCTGTCCATGACGGGCAGGCCGGCATCGCGGAATTTGGCTTTGAGCATTGCCGCGCCCGCCTGCTGGCCCGCGCGCTCCTCCTGAGAGGCCTTGAGGTGGCGAACCGAGGCCAGCGCCCCGGCGACCAGCACCGGCGACAGCGAGGTCGTGAAGATAAAGCCCGGCGCGTAGCTGCGGATGCAGTCGATGATATTGCGGTCGGCGGTGACATAGCCGCCCATCACGCCAAATGCCTTTCCCAGAGTGCCTTCGATCAAGGTGACCCGGTCGGCGACTCCATCGCGCTCCGAGATGCCGCCGCCATGTTGGCCATACATGCCAACCGCATGGACCTCGTCGAGATAGGTGATGGCGCCATATTTGTCGGCGAGGTCGCAAATTTCTGCGATCGGCGCGATGTCGCCGTCCATCGAGTAGACGCTTTCGAACGCGATCAGCTTGGGTGCATCGGCAGGCGCTTCGTCAAGAAGCTGCTCGAGATGATCGAGGTCGTTGTGACGGAACACCCGCTTTTCGCATCCCGAGGTGCGGATGCCGGCGATCATCGAGGCGTGGTTGAGCTCATCCGAGAAGATGATGCAGCCTGGGAGCAACTTGCCGAGCGTCGACAGTGCGGCCTCGTTGGAGACATAGCCCGAGGTGAACAGGAGCGCCGCTTCCTTGCCATGGAGCGAGGCCAGCTCGGCCTCCAGCTCGACATGGTAATGGGTGTTGCCGCCGATGTTGCGGGTCCCGCCGGATCCGGCGCCGACGCTGTGCAGCGCCTCCTCCATCGCCTCGACCACGGTCGGATGTTGGCCCATGCCGAGATAATCGTTGGAGCACCACACGGTGATCGGCTTGGGGCCATTGTGTCCGTGGAAGCAGTGCGCGTTGGGGAACGATCCCTTGGTGCGCAGTATATCGATGAAGACGCGGTACCGGCCTTCGTCATGGAGGCGATCGATCGCCGCCTTGAAGATGCTTTCGTAGTCCAAGCTGGGGTTCCTTACGCTCTCGCGCCCATTATCGCCCTCAGGCGGGGAAGGCCATTGAGAACGACTCGCAACAAGACGGCTAGAGTGACTGGATGTCGGTCAGGCCGAAGCGGGCGAGGGCAGGCGCAAGTTCGGTTGGCGGACCGCCTGTAAAAACCGCGATTCCGGCATAGGGCTCGCCCGGCCAATCCTGCCCTTGCGTCAAATAGGCGATGCGACGGGCAATGCCGGGACCGCCGTCGACCTGGGCGATGGCGGGGAAGGCGGCGGCGATTTCGTCCGCCAACAACGGGAAGTGCGTGCATGCCAGCACCATCACGTCCATCCGCTCGCCGTCCGGCTGCAACACCATCGGCGCAACCGCGTCATGCACGGCCTGGATGGCGACGGGCTCGCCGGCAAGCTTTGCCTCGGCGAGCTCGACCAGTTCGGGACTTCCGTGGCGGATGACGATGCAATCCGAGGCAAACCTCTCCGCGAGATCGTCGACATAGGGCTGGCGCACCGTCGCCTCGGTACCGAGCACGCCGATCACCCGGCTCCTCGACAATTCGGCGGCCGGTTTGATTGCCGGGACGGTACCGACCACAGGAATGTCGAGCGCGGCTCGGGCGTGGTCGAGCGCGATGGTCGACGCGGTATTGCAGGCAATCACCGCCAGGCGCGGACGAAATCGCTCGACCAGCCGGCCCAGCAAGGCGGGCACGCGAATGGCAAGCTCGGCTTCGGTCCGCTTGCCATAGGGAAAGCCGGCGCTGTCGGCGGCATAGACGATCGGCGCGTTGGGCAGCAGTTGCCGCGCCGGGCCAAGCACGGAAAGGCCGCCGACGCCGGAATCGAAGAACAGGATGGGGGCGGTGGGTTCCATGGCCGGCAGAGCTAGGGACTTGCCCGCGCTCGTGCAACGTTGCGGGCAGCAGATGATCTGCTACCGATGGGCCATGGCGGCGACGACGATCCTGGCGCTCATCACCGGCTATCTGCTGGGCTCGATCCCGTTCGGCCTGTTGCTGACGCGCTGGACCGGGAAGGGTGATATCCGTGACATCGGTTCAGGCAATATCGGCGCGACCAATGTGCTGCGGACCGGATCGAAGGGTCTTGCAGCGGCGACACTTTTGCTCGACCTGGCCAAGGGCGCTGCGGCGGTACTGATTGCCCAACAGCTATGGCCCGATGCGGTCAATTATGCAGCTGCCGGTGCACTGATCGGCCACCTTTATCCGGCCTGGCTCAAGTTCAAGGGCGGGAAGGGCGTTGCCACCTTGCTGGGCATCCTCTTGCCGCTCTTCTGGCAGGCGGCGCTCGTCTATGTCTTGCTGTGGGCCGGATTGCTGTTGATCATCCGCATCAGCTCGATCGCGGGCATGGCTGCGGCGGCAAGCGCGCCGGTCACGGCAGCCATCCTTCAAGTACAAGCGTTGTTTCCCATGCTGCTCGGCTTCGCGTTGCTGGTGATCTGGCAACATCGAGAAAATATCCGTCGCCTCGCGAGGGGCGAGGAGCCGCGCGTGGGCAAGACAGGTTGAGCGCGCCGGACGACCTCATCGACCGGCTGCGGCTGATCCGGACGAGCGGGATCGGGCCTAACGCCCATCGCCAGTTGCTGTTGCGGTTCGGCAGCGCCGAAGCCGCATTGGCCGCGATCCCGAATCTGGCGCGGCGAGGCGACGGACAGGTGCCGGCAATCTGTTCAAAAGACGCCGCGCAACGCGAGATCGAAGCGGTTGAGAGAGCCGGCGCGCATTATCTGGCGCTGGGCCACGCCCCTTATCCGCGCAGCCTGGCGGAAACGGGCGGTGCGCCGCCATTACTCACCGCAAAGGGCAATTTAGCGCTCCTTGACCGGCCGATGGTGGCGATCGTCGGTGCGCGTAACGCCAGCGCCGCAGCTTGCCGGTTTGCGCGAGGGCTGGCGCATGACTTGGGCGAGGAGGGCATAAGTGTCGTATCCGGACTGGCGCGCGGAATCGACAGCGCCGCCCATGACGGATCGATCGTCAGCGGGACGATCGCGGTGATCGCCGGGGGGATCGACATCGCCTATCCGCCCGAAAATGAAGCTCGGCAGAAGGACATAGGCGAACGCGGCCTGCTGATCGCGGAAATGCCGCCAGGCACCGAGCCGAGGGCGCGCCATTTCCCCTATCGCAACCGGATCATTGCCGGGCTGGCGGCGGGGACGGTAGTGGTCGAGGCCGCGCCGCAGTCGGGTTCGCTGATCACGGCCCGGCTGGCGGCCGAGGCCGGGCGGGAGGTCATGGCGGTGCCGGGATCGCCGCTCGATCCACGGGCTCAGGGCTGCAACCAGCTGATCCGCGATGGAGCAACCCTGATCCAGACTGCAGCGGACGTGATCGAGGCGATCAGCAACTTGAACGGCAAGGTCGCCAGCCCATCGCGTTCCTATGAGCCGCAGCCTCTTGCTCAGGAGGATTTGGAGCTCGACTTCCGCTCGCGTGTCGAAGAACTGCTTGGCCCCTCGCCGGTGCCGGTCGACGAGATCCTCCGCCTGTCGGGAGGCGAACCTGGCGCGGTACAGCTTGTGTTGCTCGAGCTTGACCTGGCCGGGCGGCTTGATCGGCATGCCGGCAACAAGGTGAGCTTGACGGGCTAGAATCTTCGGCCCGACAATCGCGCGTACGTACGTAAAGGGGTGCAGCGTTTGAAGCTTGTTGTCGTCGAATCGCCAGCCAAGGCGAAAACCATCGAGAAATATCTGGGGCCAGGCCACAAGGTGCTGGCCAGCTATGGCCATGTCCGCGACCTGCCGGCGAAGGACGGGTCCGTCCGGCCCGACGATAATTTCGCGATGGATTGGGAGGCCTATCCCGACAAGGCCAAGCAGTTGAAGGCCATCGCCGATGCGGCCAAGGACGCCGATGCACTGATCCTCGCCACCGACCCCGATCGCGAGGGCGAAGCGATCAGCTGGCACGTCCAGGAGGTGCTGCGGAAGAAAAAGGCGTTGCCTGCAAAGGTCGACCGGGTGACCTTCAACGCCATTACCAAGAGCGCGGTGACCGAGGCGATGGGCCGCCCACGCGAGCTCGATGAGGATCTGATCAACGCCTACAAGGCGCGGCGCGCGTTGGATTATCTGGTCGGGTTCACGCTGTCGCCGATCCTGTGGCGCAAGCTGCCCGGCGCCAAATCGGCTGGACGGGTACAGTCGGTCGCGCTCCGCCTGATTGTCGACCGCGAGCGCGAGATCGAGCTGTTCAGGTCACAGGAATATTGGCAGGTTTCAGCAAGTTTTGAGGCAGATGGAACGCCCTTCACAGCGCGGCTAGTGGCGCTCGACGGCCAGAAGGTCGACCGGCTGACGATCGGCGACAAGGGCTCGGCCGATGCGGCGAAGAAGGTGGTCGAAGATGGGCGGTTCACTGTCGCCTCGGTCGAGACCAAGCCGCTGACGAAAAATCCGCCACCCCCGTTCACCACCTCAACACTGCAGCAGGAGGCTGCGCGCAAGCTCGGCTTTTCGGCCAGCCAGACGATGCGCGTCGCCCAGTCGCTCTACGAGGATGGCCTGATCACCTATATGCGCACCGACGGCGTGCAGATGGCCGGCGAAGCGATCAGCGCGGCGAGGAAGGCTGTCGCCGACCGTTACGATGCGGGATATTTGCCCGACAAGCCGCGACAATATTCGAGCAAGGCCAAGAATGCACAGGAAGCGCATGAGGCAATCCGGCCGACCGACTTCACCAAGGATCGCGCCGCCTCGGGCGACCATGCACGGCTTTACAGCCTGATCTTCAACCGCGCGCTGGCCAGCCAGATGGCCTCGGCGCGGATTGAGCGGACGACGGCGGAACTGACCGATGGAGCGGGTCGTGCGACGCTGCGCGCAACGGGCCAGGTGACCATCTTCCCAGGGTTCATGGCGCTGTACGACGAAGGCCGCGACGACGTCGCCGATGAAGAAGGCGCGCGCATGCCGCAGCTCCGCTCGGGCGATGCGCCGGTCAAGACCGGGGTGGAGGCGACGCAACACTTTACCCAGCCGCCGCCGCGCTATTCCGAAGCGAGTCTGGTCAAGCGGCTGGAGGAGCTCGGCATCGGCAGGCCGTCGACCTATGCCGCGACGTTGCAGACCCTGAAGGACCGCGAATATGTCCGGCTCGACAAGGCGCGCTTCATTCCCGAGGAGAGCGGGCGGCTGGTGACGGCATTCCTGGAGCGGTTTTTCGAGCGTTACGTCAGTTTCGATTATACCGCCGAGCTGGAAGAGGAGCTGGACGATGTTTCGGGCGGAAGGCTCGATTGGCTGAAGCTGCTCGACGACTTCTGGCGCGACTTCAAGCCTAAGGCGGGCGAGGTGATGGACCAGAAGCCGTCGGACGTCACCGCGGCGCTGGACGATTTCCTGTCGCCCTGGCTGTTCCCCGATAAGGGTGACGGCAGCGATCCGCGCCTTTGCCCCTTGTGCGGCACTGGCCAACTTTCGCTGCGCGGCGGCCGCTACGGCGCGTTCGTTGCCTGCTCCAACTATCCAGAGTGCAAATATACGCGCCGATTTGGGCAGGGCGAGGAAGCGGCCAGCGAAGGTCCGGCCGAGATCGGCAATGGCATCGTTCTGAAAAGCGGGCGGTTCGGGCCCTATCTGGAGCGCGACGGGGCGCGGGCGTCACTGCCGAAAGACGTGCCACAGGACGGATTGACGCTGGAGATGGCGGAAAAGCTGCTATCGCTGCCGCGCGAAATCGGGCCGCATCCCGAAACCGGCACCCCGATCACGGCCTCTATCGGCCGCTACGGCCCCTACCTTGCCCATGACGGCAAATATGCCAGGTTGGGCTCGACCGCCGAGGTGTTCGACACCGGCATGAACGCGGCAGTGGTCAAGCTGGCCGAGGCCGCGGCGGCCAAGGGTGAAAGAGGGGGATCGCGTGAGCCCATCGCGGTCCTCGGACCTCACCCGGATTCGGGCAAGGAGATAAGAGTGATGGCCGGCCGCTATGGCCCGTACGTCAGCGATGGCGTAATCCATGCCACGCTCCCAAAGAGCGCGGAGCCATCCGCGGTAACGCTCGACGAAGCGGTTGCGCTGATCAATGCCAAGGCAGCGAAGGGCCCCGCGAGCAAGAATACCCGCGGGGCCAGGGGGCGGAAGAAGAAATAGCGGCTATTCCGCGACATAGAGCCAGCGATCACTGGTCCGGGCGCGCCGCCACACGGTGAAGAAGGGGAAGGCTCCCGGCTGGCCGGCCTGGTGAATGAAGCCGAAGGTTATGCCGAGGTCCCCGGTGGAGGATGTCTTCACCGCTTCGTCCGCCGCCCAAGTCAAATCCGACGAGGTATCGGGCGGAAAGCCGTTGCCGATATTGACGTTGCCGAAGGTGAAATCGGATCCGCCGCCGAAGTTCATCGCATCGGACGAGCCGAACTCGATGAAGGCATGCCGCAATCCCACCGCGCCGGCGCGCGCCGAAAAGGCGGATTCGCGGCCGGCGAGATCTTCGGCATATTTCTTCTGGAGCGCTGCGCTCGGCCTCGATGGAATCATGACCGGCGGCAGGGCAGGTGCACGAACCGCGGTCGAAACGCTTCCCGGCGGGCTTCCCGCGCGTTTATAGCCGAACACTCGCCAGCCTTCAGGCCGCCTGACCCAATATGCGAGATATTTGGCGCGGCGATCGGGTTTTCCGGCGTCGTGGATGATCTGGAAGCCGTAGGTGAAACCCTGCTGGCCATCCGCCGAAATTCCGCCTCGGACCGGCGCCCATTCGGCGGTCGCAGTCGCATTGTTCGGGTTGGCCCGGAGCAAAGCGACAATTGCGTCCTTGCCCCTGGCAAAGGTTCCAGCTGGCGTCGGTGAGATGGCGTCCGGCGCAAGCATGGCGGCAATCCCGTCGACGATGTTGATGCCAGCAGCGGCGGAGGAAAATTGCCGATCGGCATCGAGCAGTTCGTTGACCGCCGCGGTCGGGTTCGAAGGAGTTGCAACCGCTGGTCCGGCAATCGCCAGTCCAATGCAATAAATTGGGGTCAACAAGCGGTAATTCATCGCGCCCTCCCAACGACTTAGTTGATAAATGTCGCGCAAAGTGAGGGCGGGTTCCATGCAGCTTCACTGCCGTGGAACATGTTTTGCGGGCGAAATCGAAGGTACGAGCCCCGCTTTATTCGAAGAAACTAAGGAATCGGCGGCAACGCGTCGGAGAACAGCGGGCGGTCTTCAATATCGATAAGCAGGATGACCGAAGTCTTCGTCTCACCGAAGGGCATGATCTGATCGAGCAGGTCCTGCAGCGCCCCGCTTGACGATACTCTGACGATCAATACCAGCAACGACGATCCCGTAACCCGATAGCAGGTCCGGACGGCGGGATTATTTATGACCGAGTTGATTGCGGCCATATCCCGGTTCGACCGGGGTTGAAATTCGATTACGGCCGATACGGGAAGGCCGACCTTGGCTGCGTCGATCTTGACCGTGAATCCCTGGATCACACCAATGTCGCGAAGCCGGGCAATCCGTTCGGCCACGGTCGGTGCCGACAGGCCCGTCAGCTTGGCGATGTCCGAGTTGGAGCGCCGTCCGTCGGCCTCTAGCAGCGCCAGGATCTGGTGATCCTTCGCATCGACATCATGTACGCGCCTCATGCCCCTCTCCGCATGTCCTGCAACCCGGGTCTCTTGGAAGCTTCATGGACTTCCACGTCAAGGAGAGGCCGTCGAACAGGTGCAGCGTGCCCGCCGGGTCGGGCGCGATGCCGACAATCGCGCGGATTGCGATCAAAGCGGCGAAATTCCCGACGATGCCGGTCAGCGCGCCAAGCACTCCAAGCTCGGCGCAACTATCGCAATCGTCGGCATCGAACGCGTCGCCGACGAAACAGCGATAGCAAGGCTGGCCACGGAACAATCCAACCTGCCCCTGGAATTGCTGCGCCGCCGCGGAGAGCAGCGGAATGCCAAGGCGAACGGCGGCGTCGCTGACCGTCAGGCGAGTGGCGAAATTGTCGGTGCCGTCAATGATCAGATCATGGCCTGACAGGATGGCGTCGACATTGTCGGCCTCGATCCGATCGGCGACCGTGCGGCATTCGACATGTGGATTGCGCTTACCGATAAACCTAGCAGCGAGATCGACCTTGCGCTGGCCGACCTGATCGCTGGTGTAGAGCGGCTGGCGCTGCAGGTTCGACAGTTCGACCCGGTCATCGTCGATGAGGGTGATATGGCCGATACCGGCGCCAGTCAGGGACGGAATCGCACCTGCCCCGATACCGCCGGCACCAGCAATGGCGATCCGTGCCGCTGTTAGCTTAAGCTGGCCCGCGCCGCCGACCTGTGGAAGGACGATGTGCCGCGCGTAGCGGTCCAGTTCCTCGTCAGAGAGAGCCATGACCGCCGGTCGAGCCGAATCCGCCCGCGCCGCGCGCGGTTTCGCACAGTTCGTCGACCTCATCCCATTCGGCGTGCGTGACGGCGGCCGGCACGAGCTGGGCGATACGCTCCCCGCGGCGGATCGGGAACGGCTCGCTTCCGTGGTTGATCATGATGACTTTGAGTTCGCCGCGATAATCGCTGTCGATCGTGCCCGGCGTGTTGGGAACGGTGATCCCATGCTTGAGCGCAAGGCCCGAGCGCGGGCGAACCTGGATTTCATAGCCGTCGGGAATTGCGACCTTGAAGCCGGTGGCAACGGCATGGCGCTGTCCAGGCATCAGGTCCAGGTCTTCAGCGGCGACCACGTCCATGCCCGCCGCACCGTGGGTGGCATAGCTGGGCAAGGGAAGGCCGTCGCCATGAGGGAGGCGGGCAATAGAGATTCGCAACATTGACCAGCCTCGTTCGCCGCAGGGATAGCTGCGGGGCTGGATATCAGTGCTGGGTGCGGCGTCAATGCACCGAGATTGTAATCTCGCCCCGGTACCAGCCTGCGGCATTCTCGCCCGTCGGCCGATATTCTCCGGCACGAGCCATTTGCAGCACCGCACCGCCGGCGGCCTGCTCGATCGTGGGGCAGTTGAGCCGCTTGACGACAACTTCACCCACATTGCCATCGGCCATGAAACGCACCAGGAACGGGATATTCATGTTCAGGCGCGTCTTGGACTGGCCGGGTTTGGCGCATTCGCCAAATGCCGCGGCCTCGATCTTATCGATGAGATCGTCGGAAATTCTCAGGGTGCTCGATCGCTTGACCCACGGGATATTGGACCAATCGCCACCGGCGACGGATACTTCCGATCCTACCGCCGACACATCGCCGCTCACCGCCGCAAGTAACGCCAATCCCAAATGAAGCATGACAGGCCTCCTTCATCGACTTCGCCCGGCGTATCACAGGCGAGTGGCCTACGTCGAACGCTGTTTAGCCTAGCTTTCTGGCGATCCGGTCGATCAGCCGCGCAGCGACCTCGGTCTTGTCCATCGGCCCCCAATCCTCAGCGCCATCCGCGGCCACGAGATGAACGTGATTGCGGTGCGATCCCATCACGTCGCCAGAAACGTCATTGGCAACGATCCAATCGGCCTGCTTCGATCGAAGCTTCGATCCGGCATTGGCGACCAAATCGTCCGTCTCGGCTGCAAATCCGATCAGCAGGGTGGGTCGTTCGGGATGGGCTCCGAGTATCGCGAGTATGTCGGGATTGGGCGCGAAACGCAGCTGTGGGGGCCCATCCGATTTCTTGAGCTTCGAGGTAGCGGCTTCGACCTTCCAGTCGGCGACCGCGGCAACCAGGATGGCGGCGTCGGCGGGGAGGGCTGCCTCCACCGCGTCGGCCATCTGCCGGGCGGTTTCGACGTCGATCCGGCACACACCACCGGGCGTTGGAAGTGCGACCGGCCCGGCGATCAGGGTGACCCGAGCGCCGGCCTGGGCGGCGGCGGCGGCGATCGCGAAGCCCTGTTTGCCCGATGAGCGGTTGGCAATGACCCGCACGGGGTCGATCGGCTCATGGGTCGGGCCGGCCGTGACAAGGACGTGCTTGCCGGCGAGCAAGCCCGCATCGGCAACGTCGATCGACACTGCCTTGTCCAACATCGGCTGGATCCGCCGATAGATGTCGATTGGTTCGGGCAGCCGGCCGGGACCAAACTCGCCGCAGGCCATCGGCCCTTCGTCGGGTTCCAGCACGGTGATTCCATCGGCCTTCAGCTGCTCGACGTTCCGCCTGGTCGCGGCATGCTGCCACATACGGACGTTCATTGCCGGGGCGACTACCACCGGCTTGTCGGTTGCCAGGAGCAGCGTCGTCGCCAGGTCGTTTGCTTCGCCCGCCGCCATCCGGGCGATGAGATCGGCGGTGGCCGGAGCGACCAGGACGAGATCGGCCGCGCGGGACAGCTGGATATGGCCCATTTCGGCCTCATCCTTCAAATCCCACAGCGAGGTGTAGACCGGGCTTTCGGCGAGCGCGGCAAGGCTCATCGGCGTCACGAAGTGGGAGCCGCCCTCGGTCAGCACGGGCGTGACCTCATGCCCCTCCTTGCGTAGCAGGCGGATCATCTCGGCCGCTTTGTAAGCGGCGATGCCGCCGCCGACGATGAGGAGGATACGGCTCATGGGGACCGATATGGCGCTCCGCCTAGCTATTTCGCAAGGTCGGCCGCTTCATCCTCGATAATCGATGGCGGGACGATACCCGAAGCGAGAATCGCGCCAAAGGCATCGCGGAAGACGAACGGGCGGTGCGCGACCTCGGCACGGTGCGAGGCCAGCGCCAGCAGATGGTCGAGCTCCATCTTGCCGACAATGTAACTCGGGCCGTAGCCGGGCTGCCGGAGGTAGAGCAGCTGCTCGAACCCAACCAGGCGGCTAGTCGCGTCGGACCAGTAACGCGGTGTCCATTCGGCGTGGAACTTGCCTGCATCGGCCAGCCCGATCTCATTGGCCTGCACGCGCAGCGACGCGAGGCCGCGGGCGGCACGATTTGCGAGCATGATCCAAACCAGCTCACGGCCATGCGGCTCATCATCATATAGGCCGGCCTGCATCACCATTTCTTCCATCGCCGTCGCGAAACCCTCGGACCGGTCGGCATAAATGTTGAATAAGGGCGGCGTTTGCCGGACCGGGCTTGAGTGCGGTTCGTGGCGCAGGCGGGCGAGTTCAATCCAATGATATTGGTGGCTCGAGAGCGGCAACGGATCCAGCGCCGTCACATGGGTGAAGAAGTTGCGCTGCTCCGGTGGCGTATAGCTGCCCGTCTGGCCATTGAGTGCGTCTCGGTAAAAAGGCCTGTCAGCGATGAAGCCGGCGCCGGTCAGCAGGGCGTAAAGCTTTGCTTGGCGCTGCTCCGCCATCGCGCGATAGGCGGCCGGGTCACTGATCTCGACGATCGGCGGGGCGGCACGGTTGCGCACTTCCTCTAGCCGAAGCGACGTCAGCGAGCGGTCCAGTTCGCGTTGAAGAAGGGCCTTCTGTGCGTCGAAGTCGTAAGGGCTAAGGAGGACATGGCTGAGGTACCAATCATAATTGTCCTTGCCGACGCCCGACGCGCCGGTGCGGCGAGGGGCTTCGGCCCTGATCCATGCGGCGAATTGTTCAGTCGCCATGCGGGCATCGTGCACCGCCTTACGCAATGCGGGACTGGATCCTGCCAGGCTGGCGGGACGATGCCCTCCAAGATCGTTCATCACCAATGTACCGGCCTCAAGCTGGGCCAGGACCTCGCCTTGCTCGTTGAAGGCACGGTCGCCGTAGGCCCAGAGATCGTGCGCCTGACTGCCGGCCAAATTGATCCGCGCGTCAGCGAGCATCGCCGGGACTGCCCCGATCAACTCGGTGAGCTTCGCATCGTCGGCGCGGGATAGCGGGTAAGTGAAATTGTGGAGGTCGATATTGGGCTCGGCCGAGGGACCCTCGTGGGCCGGTACATCGCTCATCTCGGCGAAGATGGTTTGGTAGAAGCCGGGGTCGCGCGCCCATGGCATCAGCACGCGGTGAAAGAAATCGAGGCCGTTCATTTCCGCTTCGACCAGCCGGTAATCGCCGTTCTGCGACGCGGTCCAGCCGGTGCGGTCGATCGCCGCGAGACGCTGGCGGAATTCAGGCAAGCGGGCGTAACGGGCGGCCGTCGCGGCGGCGCTGTAGTCGGGCCGGCCCTTGGCGATCTTGGGATGGGTGAATGTGCGCCAGTCGGCGAATAGCTGGACCAGCTGGCCATGGGTCCCCTGTGCTGTCGCTGTGGCGGATGGGGCCTGGGATTGGCCGACGGAAGGTAGGGAAATGGCCACAACCGCGGCAAGGCAAAGGGCAAATCGGCTCATGCGGAAGCTCCTTGGTGCGATTGGCGGCGTACCGCCTTCGCAAGGTCGGCGAATGCCTTGGGAACGAACACCAGGCCGACAAACGACAAAGGCGCGGCAATCAGTGCCCAGTAGAATGTGTCGGTTCGAGCGAACAGCGCAACCATCGTGCCGTAGCCGGCGAGCAGGATCGCGGTCCTGAGCGCCCATCCCGCGCGGACCGAGGCCCACCCGAACAGCGACAAGAAAAGCAGGATCGAGGCGATCGCGACCGGCAGGCGGATTCCCATGGTTACCCTGGCAATGCTTTTCAGCGCGAACTGCAGGCCCAACAGGCCCGACCAGCCAGGCGAGGCCGGGTCATCTGGAACGACAACTTGAGCGACCCATTGAGCGTGCAGGGCGATGTAGATTGCGAACAGAAGGATTACCGCCGCCCAGGTGGCGGCCTCCTTCCATCGTTTCTCGATCAGCGCGAGGCCGGCCATGGCGAGAATCATGGGGAGGGCAAGCTCGCGGATCATCAGGGCCGCTGCGCCGGCCAGCACCGCCGGCCAGATTCGCTCCGGCCGGTAGACAGCGATCATCAGCGCCAGCAGCAGCGCCGCCCAGCTTTCGTGGAACAGGCCGGTCTGCGGCTGGAGCAACCCGCCGAGCCCGCCGGCGATGAGGATCAGGCTTGCGGCAAGGAGCAGCTTGGGGAGGCAGGCCCGGAGCCTGATCCACCAGGCGATCATCAGCGCCGCCGACAGCAGCCAGAAGAGTACCACCATCACCTGTTCGCCAAGCGCGGCATAGATTGTCGCGTGGGTTGGCAGGCGGAAAGTGAAGAAAGGTTTGAGCGGATAATTGCCCTTGCGCAGCTCAGCGGCGGTGGCCCGGTAATAATTCTCGCCGCCCCGAACACGGGTGATGATGTCGCGGTACAGCTGGAGGTCGCTGTGCTGCGCCTCGGAAGTGCGGACCTTGGGTGCGGGACTGGTTGAGGCCGACCAGTTACTGGCTGCCAGCAGCACAAGCAGTGTCGCGATCAGCGCCAGTGCCGGACCCCTCGACCAGCCTTCAAATCGAGTCTGGAACACCCCCTTCAGCATGGCTCAGCCGACCAGCCAATAGGTCAGCGCGGCGGCGATGGCGGCCGAGCCCAGCGCGATCGCGAGAGGCGCCATCCAGCTCTTTCCCTCGATCACCGTAACATCGGCCAACGGTGGCGGTGGTGGTGCCGCGCCAGCCGGCGGATATGCTGCATCGATCCGGCGAATGAGGTCTGGGATCAGCTTGAAGGCGCGGACGGTATCGACGATCCGGTCGGCATAATAGGCCTCTGGGCCAAGCTCGGTTCGAAGCCAATCCTTGAGGAACGGTTCGGCCGCTTCCCACATGTTGATATCAGGGTCCAGCGTGGTCGCGACGCCTTCCTCCATCACCATCGTTTTCTGCAGCAGCAGCAGGTGCGGCTGGGTCTGCATGTCGAAATCGCGGGTGATCGAGAACAGGCCCTCGAGCATGCGGCCGACGCTGATGTCCTTGACCGGCAGGCCGCGGATCGGCTCGCCGACCGCGCGCAGTGCCGTCGCGAACTCGGCGACGCTGTGATGCGGAGGCACATATTGCGCCTCGAAATGAATTTCGGCGACCCGGTCATAGTTGCCGGTGATGAGCCCGTAGAGAATTTCGGCCAGCCAGAGCCGCGCCTGGCGGTCGATGCGGCCCATGATGCCGAAATCGATCGCGGCGACACGGCCGTCCGGCAGCGCGAACAAATTGCCCTGGTGGAGGTCGGCGTGAAAATAGCCATCGACTACCGCCTGGCGCAGGAAGGCACGGACCAGGGTGGTCGCAAGCGCCTTGGTGTCGTGGCCGGCCGCGATCAGTTCATCGCGCTTGCTGAGCTTGATGCCGTCGAGCCATTCGAGCGTCAGCACGCGCCTCGCCGTACGCCGCCAGTCGATTTCCGGAACGTGGAAGCCGGGCTCGGCAACCATATTGTCGCGCAGCTCCGAGGCTGACGCCGCCTCACGCTGCAGGTCGAGCTCGCGGCGGGTCCACTGCTTGAAATGGGCAATGACCAGGCGCGGGCGGAGGCGCTCGGCCTCGCCGCCCAAAAGCTCGACATGGGCGGCGGCCCATTCATAGGTTTCGATCGCCCTGGCTAGCTCCTCCTCGATGCCGGGGCGAAGCACCTTGACCGCGACCTCCCGTCCTTCGGTGGTGACGGCGCGGTGGACCTGGGCGATCGAGGCAGCGCCGACCGCCTCCTCATCAAATTCGCTGAACAAGGTATCGAGTGGAGCTTCGAGAGCGCGCTCGATCGCGGCCTTGATGGCCGGGAAAGGCTCGGGCGGCAGGTCATCCTGCAGCTGGAGCAGGTTTTCCGCTGCGGCCTCGCCGACCAGATCCGGGCGCGTCGAAAGCGCCTGGCCAAGCTTGATCGCTGCCGGACCGATCTCCTGCAGCGCCGCCGCATAGTCGGGCACCGGTGGCATTGCCGTACCAAGGCGGGCGACGCGGCACAGGCGGCGGACGTTGGGTGGGGTCAGCGGATCGCGTTCGATCCCCTGCAGCGCGCCATGCCGCGCCAGCGTCCTGCCCCATTTGAGCAGGCGCCACAGATGAGTGACGGCAGCGGTCAAATTTTCCAGCCGCCCCAAATGGCGACGAGGCCGCCGAGGATCGGCTCGACACTGGTCGACTTGAACCCGGCCTCGCCGATCATCGCCCTGAACTGTTCCATGCGCGGAAAGCGGCGGATCGATTCGACCAGATAGCGATAGCTGTCTTCGTCCTTGGCGACGGCTTTGCCGATGCGCGGGATGACATGCTCGGAGTAGCGTTCGTAGAGTTCGCCGAAGCCCGGCCATTCGCTGGTCGAAAATTCGAGCACGTAAAGGCGGCCGCCGCGCCTTAGCACGCGGTGCGCCTCCCGAAGGGCGGCGGGAATGTCGGTCACGTTCCTGATTCCAAAGGCTATCGTGTAGGCGTCGAAACTGCCGTCTGCGAAGCTCAGCCTCTCGGCATTTTCGACCTGCCAGCTAAGGCCGTGGATGCCGCGGGTCTCGGCGCGCTTCTTGCCGACCTCCAGCATGTCCGCATTGATGTCGCTGACCATGACCCGCGCGCCATTGGCGGCCATGCGGAAGGCGATGTCGCCGGTGCCGCCGGCCATGTCGAGGATTTGCTCGCCCGGCCGCGGCTTCACCTTGGCGACGAAACGGTTCTTCCACAGCCGGTGCATGCCGCCCGACATCAGGTCGTTCATCAGGTCATAGCTACCCGCGACTGACGAAAAGACGCCGCCGACCCGCCGGGTCTTTTCCTCGGGAGTGACCAGCTGGTCGCCGAAATTGACCTTATCCATGGCTGCGGGCTCTAGCGAGGTTGCCGCCGCTTCGCCATACGCCAACACATGCCTGAGTTGCCTGAGGTCGAAACAACCGTTCGCGGACTGGAGCATGTGCTGAAAGGCAGGCGCATAAGGCGCCTGGAAACAAGGCGCGCGGATCTGCGGCGGGCGTTTCCAAAGGATCTGGGACAGCGACTGACGGGCGCGCGGGTCACGTCGCTCGGCCGCCGCGCTAAATATGGACTGGTCAACACCGACCGAGGTGACACGATGGTGTTTCACCTCGGCATGTCGGGTGCCTGGCGGATCGACCCGCAAGAACTTGGCAAGCATGACCATTTGCTGATCGAGACTGATGAGGGGAGGCGGCTCCACCTGCGTGATCCGCGCCGGTTCGGCTCCGTCGACCTGATGCCGACTGACGAACTGGCCGAGTGGCCGGCGTTCAAGGCGCTGGGACCCGAGCCGCTTGACGGAAGCATCACCGGCAAATGGCTGAAGGAACGGTTCAGCGGGCGAAGCGCGGCTGTGAAGCTGCTCCTTCTTGACCAGCGGATCGTTGCCGGACTTGGCAATATCTACGCATGCGAGGCGCTGTACCGGGCGCGGATCGACCCGCGCAGGGCGGCCGGCAGGATCAGCGGGCCGAAGCTCGACGCCCTCGCCGAGGCGATTCCCGAGGTGCTTTACGACGCTATCCGGGCCGGCGGCTCGACGCTCAAGGACTTTGCCGCGCCCGATGGCGAACTTGGCTATTTCTCGAAACAGTTCGACGTCTACGACCGGGAGGGTGCGCCGTGCCGGGGCTGTGCGGGGATCGTGAAGCGAATCGTCCAGGGCGGCCGGTCGAGCTTCTTTTGTCCGAGCTGCCAGCGCTAGCACAGGCGGTTGACGATTCGCGGGCCTGACGCTAGGGGGAGCGCCACGCCGGTGCGGCCCCATGGGCGCGCGCCGCTTTTATTTTGGAAATATAAGGACTTTTCGATGGCGAACACGCCGCAAGCCAAGAAGCGCATCCGCCGCAACGCCAACCGTGCGGCGATCAACGGCGCCCGCGTCAGCCGCATCCGGACCTTCATCAAGGCCGTCGAGTCGGCGATCGCGTCGGGCAAGAAGGACGATGCCGCTGCGGCGCTGAAGGCTGCCCAGCCTGAAATGGCTCGCGGAGTCGCGCGGGGCGTGATTCACAAAAATACCGCGTCGCGGAAGTTCTCGCGGCTGACCAAGCGGGTCGCTTCGCTCGGTTAATTTTTGATTTACGTTAGGTTTCGGGACGGGCCGTCGGATTTACCGGCGGCCTGTTTCATTTCGGCGACAGAAAAAAGTCTAGGGATTCCGGCGATTCGCGCGATCGCGATTTTCCCCTTTTGAGCGACATTGGCTGAAATCAGCCATTTATTGGCCATTTTGGCCACTTCTCTCTGTCAAGCCAGTTTATTTCACATTGATGAAAAATCCGCTCTTGAATCGCGCGCTCCAGACTCTCAAAACGAACTTTCCGGCGGCGAATCCGCTCCGGGGGGCTAGGATTTGGGAAAGCTTTCGGTGTCGCGAATCACATTCGCGCGCGACGGCCTCTCATGTCCAGCAAAGTTAGAGTTTGGGAGGCGCGAGCCAGTGCAGGGCAGTCGGGAAAATTTGTGTGTCTCCGATGCCGCCACGGTACCTGCGCCACTCGAAGCTGCCTGGGAAACGATCCGGACCGGCCTTCGTCGCGACTGTGGCACTCGTACGTTCGATGGCTGGTTGAAGCCGGCCGAGCTGGGCGTGTTCGATGGCGAATCCGGCGAACTCGAAATCGTCATGCCAAGTCAGTTCATGGCCGACTGGGTGCAAAGCCATTTCGGCGAGCGGTTGTCATTGGCCTGGCGCAGCGTGCTGCCGATCGTCCGGGACGTCAGGATCGTTGCTTCGGCTGACGGTCCCAAGCCGGCACCTCTGCTGATCCTTGAGGAAATTCCGGTGGCGCCGGCGAGCGCCCGTGAGCGTGACCCTTCCGCTCCCAATTTCGATCCGCGTTATCGTTTCGACACCTTCGTGGTCGGCAAGGCCAACGAGGTTGCCGCGACCGCAGCCCGGACCCTGGCAACGGCGGACAGCGTCGCATTCAATCCGCTGTTTATCCATGGTGGTACGGGCCGCGGCAAAACCCATTTGCTGCACGCCATCGGCCAGGCCTTCCTCGATCATCGCCCGACAGGCCGCGTGGTATCGATGTCGGCCGAGAAATTCATGGTCGAGTTCATTCGGGCGCTCAAGGAAAACGACACGATCGGCTTCAAGAGCCGGCTGCGCTCCGCCGACCTGTTGCTGATTGACGACGTTCAGTTCATCGCTGGCAAGGATTCCACCCAAGAGGAATTCTTCCACACCATGAACGAGATCATCACCGCCAACCGGCGGCTTGTGATCACTTCCGACCGCGCGCCGCAGGACCTCGACGGGATCGCGCCGCGCATCCTGTCGCGCCTCAGCTGGGGCCTGGTCGCCGACATTAATCCGGCCGATTATGAGCTCCGGCTCAACATCATCGATGCCAAGCTGGCGGCCCTGCCAGGCGTCGAGATGCCGCGCGGTGTGGTCGAATTTCTGGCCCGCCGGATCACCAGTTCGATCCGCGAACTTGAGGGCGCGCTCAATCGAATCGCCGCCTATGCGATGATGACCGGCCGGGCGATCGACGTCGCCTTTGTCGAGGAAGTGCTGGCCAATGTGCTGCGGGCCAACCAGCGCCGTATCTCGATCGACGAAATCCAGACGCAGGTCGCCGAACATTACCGCATCCGCAAGGCAGAGATGACCTCGGCTCGGCGGGCCCGGGAGGTTGCACGACCGCGCCAGGTGGCGATGTATCTGTCGAAACAACTGACGCCCAAGTCACTGCCGGATATCGGCCGCCGGTTTGGCGGGCGCGACCACACGACGGTGATCCACGCGGTCAAACAGATTGAGCGGTTGCGCGCCGCGGACTCGGAGCTTGATGCCGACATCCGGCTGCTGACGCGCCAGTTGGAGGGCTGATCTGGGGCAATAGGGCGCCGGCGGTAACTGCGTTATCGCGGATGCCTGAGGGAAAGAGGTCCAGTCCCCAACTGGTCGAGGGTCCGCCTGGGAAACCAGGCGGGCCCTACTTTATGCCCACCATTCAGTAAGAGCTCGTCGCGGACTGCTTGCCTTCCGGCGGAATGGTGATCTTGATCGTCTCGCCCGAATTGCCGGGGAAGCCGGTGAACATCGCCTCGACCAGGCTTGGTACCGTCTTGCTGAACGTGCTGTTGCGGGACCGGGCCATGGCCTTGCCCTCGAACAGCGAGATATTGTCCACCTTCCGCCGAATGTTGAGGTTCATTTCGGTGATATAATAAGTGTAGGTGCGGACATCGTTATAGGAGCTTGGACCCCACCAATATGGGTCGTTCCAGCCCCAGTAATAGCTGTGGCGGCCATAGTAGAATGGCGAGCCCCAGCCGTATCCCGGACCGTAGAATGATGGGTAGCTCGTGATTTCCGTCTGCGGGTCGCTGACCCCGTAGCCGACGAGCGCGACCATGGTAGCTTGGCCAAGGCTCGGAGCGCGGGTGTAGCCCAAGGCCTGAAGATGCTGCGCAACCTGTTCGGCGTAACCCGAGAATTCGAGGCCGCCCTCATTGGCCGGATCGGCTGGCATGAGCCAGAAGCTCTGCCCCTGTGGCGCAGGCATGGCCTGGAAGCGGGACACCTGCGTTTGCAGGCCAGTGGCGCAGGCCGAAAGGCCGAGCGCCGATGAACCGAGTAGGATTGCGGCGGCCAGTTTCTTGATACGCATCATGTCACACCCCGAGTCGGAGATTCCGTTGAGAGCGAGAACATAGCATGAAACGTTCTGAATAGGCGATGAAGCGAGACAGTCGCCTTGCAGACTCTGGGCGTTATCCTCTGAGGCCTACCGCCCGATAAGCTTCGGCCAGAGTCGGCGCAGCCAGCGCCGCCGCCTTCTCGGCACCCGCGGCAAGGATCGCGTCAAGCGCCGTCTCGTCGCGGCGAAGCTCGATCAGCCGGTCGCGCAACGGACCAACCAGGGCGATCGTCGCATCGGCTAGAACTGGCTTGAACGCGCCGAACCCCTGGCCGGCAAAACGCTGCAGCACCGTCTCCGGCGTCTCGCCGGTCATTGCCGCCAGGATCCCGACCAGGTTTTTCGCTTCCGGGCGTCCCTCGAGGAGCGTCGGATCGTCGGGCAGCGGGTCGGGGTCGGTTTTGGCCTTGCGGATTTTCTGCGCAATCACATCGTCACTGTCGGTCAGGTGGATCCGGCTTTGCTCCGACGGATCGGACTTGGACATTTTCGCCGTGCCGTCGCGAAGGCTCATCACCCGTGCCGCGGTGCCGCCGCCGATGAACGGTTCCGGCGGAATGAACAGCTCGATGTCAAAGTCATTATTGAACTTGAGTGCGATGTCGCGGGCCAGCTCGATGTGCTGCTTCTGGTCTTCGCCGACGGGAACATGGGTTGCCTGATAGATCAGCACGTCAGCCGCCTGGAGGACCGGATAGTCGAACAAGCCTACGCTCGAGCCTTCGCGGTTCTTGCCGGCCTTGTCCTTCCACTGTGTCATGCGATTCAGCCAGCCCATTCGAGCCGTACAATTAAGAATCCAGCACAGCTCGGCATGGGCAGGGACCGCGCTGTGCGCAAATACGATCGACTTGTCGGGATCGATTCCGCTGGCGATCAGGGCAGCTGCCATCTCCCGCACGTTGGCGCGCAGCAGGGCAGGCTCGATGTCGACCGTCAGCGCGTGCAGGTCGGCGAGGAAAAACAGGCACTCGGCTTCATCCTGCATCCTCACCCAGCGCAGGATCGCACCGAGCAGATTGCCGAGGTGCAGATCGCCGGTCGGCTGAATGCCCGAGACGACGCGCATATGATCAGGGCCAACATTAGCCGGCATCGGTATAGGGCCTCCTTCGGCGGAACAGTGCCCGCAACTCTTCCTTGTCGGTACCGCCTAGCATCCAGACGGCGGGGAAGTAGACCGCCATCCCGCCGCCGACCAAGGCCAGCACCCCTACCATTCGATGGCCGGTCGATCCCGAGAACCAGTTGGGGATGGCAAGCTTGATGGCATAAAGCGCCGCCGCCATCAGCACTCCGGCCAATAGCTGCCGGGCGATCCGGGAGGCCAGCCAGCCTTCGATCCGGAAATGGCCTCGCCGATGCAGCACGACGTAGAGCATCACGCAATTGAGCCAGGAGCAGATGGCGATCGCCGCGGCGAGGCCGGCGATGCCGAACGGCGGGATCAGTGCAAAGTTGAGCACGACTGTCGCAACCAGCACGATGCACGCAATCTTGACCGGCGTGGCCGTGTCCTGACGAGCGTAGAAGCCGGGCGTCAGCACCTTGACCAGCACATAGGCGGGCAGGCCAAGGACGATGATCGACAAGGTGAGCGCGGTGAGGCGCGCATCCTCGGCCGTGAAGCGACCCCCCTGAAACAGCGCGGACGCCAGCGGGCCGGCGCTGACCGCCAGCGCCAGCGCGGCGGGCAGGCACAGCAGCATCGCCAGCTCTGCTGCCTGGCCCTGGACCTTGGCGGCCTTGCCGGGCTCATTCGCGCCGACATGCTTGCTGACCTGCGGCAGGATGGCGGTGCCGAGCGCGGCCCCGATCACGCCGAGTGGCAGCTGATTGAGACGATCGGCATAGTTGAAATAGCTGAGCGAGCCGGTGCCGATCCGTGCCAGGAAGAAAGTGTCGATGAAGGCGCTGATCTGATAGACGCCCGCGCCCAGCGTCGCGGGGATGACGACGCGGACGAATTGCCGCACCCCCGGGGTCATCTTGGGTCGCCGCAGCTTCAGGACGATGCCGGCGCGCTTGCACGCGGCGATAAGCAGGCCGAGCTGGAGCACGCCGCCAACCGTCACTGCGATGGCAAGCGCCGTGGCCGAAACGGTGCCGCCTACCGGCACGAAAATCAGTGCCGACAACATGGCGAGGTTGAGAAGGGCCGGTGCGAAGGCCGCGGCCGTAAAGCGGGCGAGGCTGTTGAGGATCCCCGAGAAGAGCGAAACGAGGCTGATCAGGATGAGATAGGGGAAGGTGATGCTGGTCAGCAGGGTAGCGAGCGAAAGCTTTTCGCCTTCATATCCTGAGATCAGGAAAACGAACGGCCCCATGATGATTTCGAACACAACGGTGAAAAGGACCAGGGTCGGTGCGAATACGGCCAGCACTTCCTCGGAGAAATTCTTCGCTTCGGCCTCGCCATTCTCGCCCTGCAGTCGCTGGGCATAGAGCGGGACGAAGCCAGCCGAGAACGCACCCTCACCGAAGAGCCGGCGAAAGGTGTTGGGAAGGCGGAATGCGACAAAGAAGGCGTCCGCCTGCCAACTGGCGCCCATGACCCGACTCATCAGCATTTCGCGGGCAAATCCCGCGACGCGGCTGACCAGCGTCAGGCCGCCGATCGTGCCTGTCGCCTTGACTAGGTTCATGGGCTTGGCCGGCTGACGAATCAGGCGTGGCCGACCGGCGGCTCGCCATCGCCGCCCGGCTGACCCTCAACCTGCTGCTGCGCTTCGGCCTGGGCCATGTAGGCGCTGGCGAAATCGATCGGATCGAGCAGCACCGGCGGGAAGCCCAGATTCTGGACCGCCTCGGCGATGATCTGCCGCGCGAACGGGAACATAAGGCGCGGCGCCTCGACCACCAGGAAGGGGGTCAACGCTTCCTCGGGAATGTTTCGAAAACCGAACAGACCGCCGTAGCTCAAGTCGACAATGAAATGCGTTCCACTCTCGGATTTGGCATTGACCTCGATCTTCAACACCACTTCATGAACCTCTTCGGCGACCTTGTTGCCGGCGATCCCGAACTGAACGTCGAGGGAGGGCTGGGTCTGCCATTGGAAAGCCTGTGGCGACGAGGGGCTTTCTGCCGATAAATCCTTGATATACTGGTGAATCGTCGCAACCTGGGGCTGGTCGTCCGCGCCTTGGCCATTGCCTTCGGGCGCGGGGTTGATGGGGTCCTGGTCGGCCATGAAATTTCCTTGGAAGAATCGTAACGGTTGAAAGGGTAGGCTAGGTCCGGTTGGGCCCGCCAAACACGGGCGAGCGACTAGCAGTCGCGCCTTTGTGGTGCAATGGCGAGGCCATGTGATGGAGCGCCCTTTGAATATGTGCGTTGTCGGGATTATGTTGGGCCTGAAATTCACGTTCGAACGGAATCGTCATTGACCGCAATTGTTATCCTCGCACTCGTCGCTTTGTTCATCGGCCTCAGGCTGTACAGCGTGCTGGGCGAGCGCACCGGGCATGAGCAGCCGATCCTGAAGCCGGCCGATCCGGAAGCCGATGCCAGGATGGAACCGCGGGCCGCGCCGCGGGCGGCGACGGCCACCGTGGCCAGCGAGCCCGACGATCTGGCTTACCTGCCGACCGCTGGGCCAGGCGTGCGCGCCCTGCTGGCAGCGGACTCGACCTTCGACGTCGCTCGCTTCCTGGAGGGAAGCAAGGCGGCATATCGTATGATCCTCGAAGCCTTCTGGAAGGGCGATGTCGAAGCGATGAAGCCCTATGTCGATGCTCACGTTTTCGAAACTTTCGCGGGAGCGGTCGAGCAGCGAACCAAGGATGGACTGGCACTCGACAACCGGCTGGTCGCGATCGACCAAACGTTGATTGCCGGAGCCGAGATCGATCGGAACGTGGCGCTGGTCACCGTCAGGTTTGAGGCGGATATCGCCGCCGTCACCCGCAACGCCGCGGGCGAGGTCGTCGCCGGGTCCCTGTCGGATGCGATTCAGACTCGAGATCGCTGGACCTTCCGCCGCGATATTAGTTCGCGCGATCCAAACTGGCTGCTGGTCGAAACCGACGAGGAAGAGTGAGGGCGTTCGCGCGGCGCGCCGCGCTTGCCCTGACGCTTGTGGTTGCAGCCTGCGCTCCGCGCACGCCCACCCCGCCAACGGTTCCACCACCGGCACCAGCCCCCGTGCCGGTGCCGACACCGCCGCCGCCACCACCCGCTCCGCCACCTCCTGCAACGGCCCGTGACGCCGGAGTTGCGCTCGGCTCGCCGGCGCCCCTCAACGGAGTCGAAGCGGAGCGCGCGCTGGCTGCATTTCGATTGAGCTGCCCGGCGCTGATGAAGCGCCAGGACCAAAGCGGCCTGACCACTGCCGCGGATTGGCAGCCGCTGTGCAGCGAAGCCTCAAGCCTGCCATCCGCCAACGCCGCCGCTTTTTTCCGAGACCGGTTCGAATGGGTAAGAGTGGGGGCCGGCGAGGCGTTCGCCACCGGCTATTATGAGCCGGAAATCCTGGGATCGCGCACGCAGGCCGATGGCTATGCCGTTCCGATTTACGCCAAACCCGACGATCTCATTCGCTGCACCAAGCCGGACGGTACGGCCGGGCGCGGGCGAATCGACGAGACCGGGACATGCGCCCTCTACTTTGCCCGGGCCGAAATTGAGGATGGCGCACTTGCCAACCGTGGCCTCGAGCTTGCCTGGGCAGCTGATCCAGTCGAGCTGTTTTTCCTGCAGATTCAGGGATCTGGCCGGGTCAAGCTGCCGGACGGACAGGTCATGCGGATCGGCTATGCCGACCAGAACGGTCGCGAATATATCGCCATCGGACGGCTGCTCAGAGATCGCGGAATCTTGCCGCCCGGCGGGGCCAATATGGACGCCATCGTCGCCTGGATGCGCAGCCAGCCCGATGGCGGCAAAGCGCTAATGCGTGAGAACCTCAGCTATATTTTCTTCAAGGAATTGACCGGGCCCGGTCCATTGGGTGCGCTGAACGTGCCGGTCACCGCGCGATCCTCGGTCGCGGCGGACCCGAAATTCGTCCCGCTCGGTGCCCCGGTGTTCCTGACTCTCGATCGGCGCGAAGCTTCCGGACTGTGGGTCGCGCAGGATACTGGAGGGGCGATCAAGGGTGCCAACCGGTTCGACACCTTTTGGGGTGCGGGCGACGCCGCACGCCAGACGGCGGGCGGCATGTCAGCCAAGGGTCAGGCGTTGATCTTGCTGCCAAAGGGGACGGTGGCTCATGCGCAAACTGTCCCCTGACGAGGCCGAACTGTGGGCCAAGGTCACAGCGACCATTCGTCCGCTTTCCCGCGAATCGATCGATCGACCCAAGCTGCCGTTGCCCACGCCAGTCGTTAGCCAGCCGAAGCCAAAGGGCAGAATTCCCGCGGCCAGACCAGTCGAGCCTGCACCGAGCCGTCCGAGGTCACTTCAAAACGCGACGTTGGATGGCAGCTGGGACCGGCGAATTGGGTCCGGACGCGTACAGCCCGACCGGACGATCGATCTTCATGGCCACAGTCTCGACGGCGCATGGCAAGCGATCGACCAGGGCATCGAACGCGCCATTGCCTCGGGAAATCGAGTCATACTGTTAATCACCGGCCATCAGCGGCAGGGCGAACCCCCGTTGGCGCGAGGCCGGATCAGAGCCGCGGTATACGATTGGCTGGCGGCTTCGCGGCATGCTTCGCACATCGCCGCGGTCAGGGCCGCTCACCCTCGTCACGGCGGCGGCGGAAGCCTCTATATAATTTTGCGAAAAACCTTCTGAACTCCACCCTTTTTTAACCTCATCTGTTTAGCCCTGTTTTCTTGAAGATTCCCGCGGCGCGCACGCGGGAGGCAAGGGGCAGGCAGATTTCGACGGTTACGGACGGTACTGCGCAGAAAATCAGCAACGCCCTGTTGTCGGGCGCGGCGGGCATTGCCTCGTTCCTATTTTCGCTAATGGCCTTCCTCTACATCACCCGGTTTAACGAGCAGGTTCTCGCTTCCATCGGCGCCGGCGTTTTCTGCCTGTTGATCAGCTACATCGCCTCGGAACGCCCCAACAGCGAGAGCGCTCGCGCCCTAAACGCGCTCGGCGACCGGCTGCTCGCCGTGGAACAGGGCGACCTGACCAGCCCAACGCCCAAGAGCGTTCGCGAGTGCATGCCCAAGCTCGCCACTGCCGTCGACAGCCTGTTCGCCGAGGTTCGAGCTTCGATCGAAAATGCCCATGCGCTGGGAATGTACGACCCGGTAACGTCCTTGCCCAACCGCCTGCATTTTCGTGCGGAGGCCGACAAAATGCTTGCCGCCCGGCTCGACGAAACCAAGGCTGCAATGCTGTTCGTCGATCTCGACCGGTTCAAAAACGTCAATGACAGTCTTGGCCACGCCCGCGGCGACCAGTTGCTGATCATGGTTGCCAACCGGCTGCGCGTGGTTGTTACTGCCGAGCTTGCCGAAGGGTCGGGTCAGCGGCCGCTTCTGGCGCGTCTGGCGGGGGACGAGTTCACGATCTTCTTCCCGGAGATTGAGGAAGCCGCCGACGCCGAGCGCGTTGCACGGCGGATTGCCCTGGCCATTTCCGAGCCATTCGAACTCCACGGGCACAGCGTCGATATCGGCGCCTCGGTTGGCGTGGCCATAAGCCCCGATCACGGCACCGGGATCGAGAGCCTGATGCGCGCTGCCGACATTGCCATGTACCGCGCCAAGAATAACGGCGGCGGCCGTTATTGCCTGTTCAGCGAGGAGCTGGCAGCCGAACATCAGCTGAAGATCGATACAGAAGCAGCGTTGAGCGAAGCGGTGCAGCGCGGCGAATTCCTGTTGGCGCTGCAGCCGCAGCTGAGCTTCGTTACCGGCGAGGTCAGCGGCGCCGAAGCGCTGCTGCGCTGGAATCATCCGCGCGAAGGGATGCGGTCGCCCGCGACGTTCATTCCGATCGCCGAGCAAACCGGGATCATTGCCGACATCGGCGACTGGGTGATCGCCGAGGTCGCCTCGATGCTGGCCGAATGGCACGCTCAGGGCATTAAGCGCAGGCTCGCTTTCAACGTCAGCCCGCGCCAACTCGATCGAGCGGACTTCTTCCAGCGGTTGAGGGCCACGTTCAGCGATTCGGGCGTGCCGCTGTCCCTGGTCGAGCTGGAATTCACCGAATCGGCCGCGATGGAATGTTCGGAGACGGTACTCGCGGAAATTGCCGCGCTCCGCCGCGATGGGGCGTCGATCGCCATCGACGATTTCGGTACCGGCTATTCCAACATCGCCCGGCTTCGCACCATGCCGCTGGACCGCGTCAAACTCGATCCGTCGCTGATCGTCGATATCGAGAATAGCGAGAAGGCGCGCGTGGTAGTCCAGGCCGTGATCCAGCTGGTCAAGGGAGTCGGCGGCGAGGTGGTTGCCGAAGCGGTCGAAAATGTCGCCCAGGCCGATATATTGCGCGCGATGGGCTGCGAGACGGTTCAGGGCTTCGTATTCGCCCAGCCGATGTTCGAGGAAGAATATCTGAGCTGGACCCGCAATGCCGATCGCGGCTCGCGCAGCGTCGCCTAGATCTTGATCGTTCCAGCCCTGCTGGAGCGTGAATCAAGGTCTCACAATGCGCCGAAAACCTTTTCCAATATTCGCCGGTAGATCCGGCTGAGTGCGTGGATGTCCTCGACCCGCGCATGTTCGCCGACTTTGTGCATGCTGGCATTGGGCAGGCCGAAATCGACCACCGGGCAGAGCTGGATGAGGAAGCGGCCGTCCGACGTTCCCCCGCTGGTCGACAATTCGGGCTCGATGCCCATTTCGTCGCGGATGGCCGATACGACCACGTCGTAGAGGTCTCCCGGTGGAGTCAGAAACGCTTCACCCGAAATTCGTGCGCGGACGGTCGAACCTGGCGCCTCACGCTCGGCGATGTCTTCGACCATCCTCACCAAGTCGGCGCCACGCTGGAGATTGTTGAAGCGGATGTTGAGCTGGGCGGTCGCGGATGCGGGAATGACGTTGCTGGCCTGGGTCGGGGTCGAAACGGCGGTCAATTCGAGGTTGGAAGGCGGAAATGCGTCGGTGCCATTGTCGAGGTGAAGCGCTTCGAGCGCATCGACCACCCTGGCCAGCTTGGGAATCGGGTTATCGGCCCGGTGGGGATAGGCGACATGGCCCTGCGTGCCGGGAACGTCGATCCACATATTGACCGAACCCCGCCGGCCGATCTTGATCGTGTCGCCCAGCCGGTCGACCGAAGTCGGCTCGCCGATCAGGATCATGTCGGGGCGGATGTCGCGCTCGTTAAGCCAGTCGATGATCCGCGGCGTACCGTAGGTGGCATAGCCTTCCTCGTCGCCGGTGATCAGTAAGGAAAGCGTACCCTTGTCCTGCGGCATCGCGGCCGCGGCGGATGCGAATGCGGCGATGGCGCTCTTCATGTCGTTGGCGCCGCGCCCGGTCATGACGCCATTTTCGACTATCGGATCGAACGGATCGCTATCCCAGCCGTCACCGGGCGGGACGACGTCGAGGTGGCCCGCGAAACCGAAATGGGGCGCCCCCGATCCGCGAATCGCGACCATATTCTCGGTCGGCCCATCAGGAGCTTCGCCCATCACCCAACGGTGAACCTCAAAGCCATTGGCGGTCAGCGCAGCCGCCAGTACGTCAAACACCTCGCCGCGCGCGGGCGTGATGCTGGGGCAGGCGATCAACGCCCTCGCAAGGTCGACGGGGTCGATGGACGATGTCATTCCTGTCGCGTAGCAAGGCAATCGCCATGCCGAAAGTCGATCTTGAACCAATCGCTCCGTCCAACGCCACCGGATACCCCGACCCCTATCATCGTGAAGTACAGGGTCGATGGTGGAAGCGCATCGCGCCGCTTGCCGGCCTGACCGAGCTTGGCGCCAGCCATGTGACGCTCGATCCTGGTGCCTGGTCGAGCCAGCGTCACTGGCATGAAACCGAGGACGAGATGGTCGTCATGCTCGCCGGCAAGGCAGTGCTGGTAGAGGATGATGGCGAGACGGAGGTCGGGCCTGGTGACATTCTTGCCTGGCCCAAGGGCAGCAGGAACGGCCATAATCTGGTCAACCGGTCGAACGAGCCGTGCACCTTCATCGCCATCAGCGCAGGCGAGCGTACCAGCGGCGGTTATTCGGACATCGACATGATCTGGACGGCCGACGGGACGTTTCGCCGTCGCGACGGCACCGAATATCCCAAGCGGGCCTAGGCCGTAGCCCCTTCATAGGCTTCGATCACCCAAGGCTCGTCCTGGGCCAGCTCGATCCATTCGACTACGTCGGCGCGATGCAGGACCGCTTCCATATAGGCGGCGGCGAACGGCGGTACGCGCACGCCATAGGTGACGAAACGCGTCACCACGGGCGCGAACATGATGTCGACAGCGCTCCAGTTGCAGAACAGATATTCACAGGTGCCGCCGAAGCGGGCGCGGGCCTGCGCCCACAGGTTGAGGATGCGGTTGATGTCCGCTTCCACCTCGCTGGACAGCTCGACCGAGCCAAAATTGCGGCGGACATTGAATGGCAGCTCGCGGCGAAGGGCGGAAAAGCCGCTGTGCATCTCGGCGGCCATCGAGCGGGCCATGCCGCGCGCCGCTTCAGCCTCCGGCCAAAAGCGGTCGCGCCCGACCTTGTCGGCGCAATATTCGATGATCGCGAGGCTGTCCCAAATGACGTTGTCGCCATCCCACAAGATCGGCACCTTGCCCAATGACGGGGCGAACTCATCGCCCTCGCGGCGCTGTTCCCACATTTCGTCGAACATCGGAACGACCAGCTCTTCAAACTCGAGGCCGGCATGCTTCAGCGCCAGCCAGCCGCGCATCGACCAGCTCGAGTAAGCGCGATTGCCGATGATCAGCTTCACTCGGGTCCCTTCCTACGTCACCCCGGACTTGATCCGGGGTCTGCCTTCATTCTGGTGCCGTCTGAAGAAAAGGCAGATCCCGGGTCAAGCCCGGGATGACGGCATGCCCTACGACGTAACCGCTTCCATGATCGCCGTCCTTAACTCGGCAATGCCGTCGCCGGTTTCGCTGGACGTCGGCAGGATGAGGGGATGGGCGGCCGGGTGCTTTGCCGCCTCCGCCTGGATCGCCTCGACGGTTTTGGCGAGCTCGGTCGGCTTGACCTTGTCGGCCTTGGTCAGGACCAGGTGGTAGCTGACCGCGGCATTGTCGAGCATCTTCATGACGTCGCGGTCGACGTCCTTGAGGCCATGGCGCGCGTCGACCAGGACCAAAGTGCGCTTCAGCACCTGCCGTCCGCGAAGGTAGTCGTTGATCAGGAAGCGCCAGCGCTTGACCATGTCTTTCGGCGCTTCTGCAAAGCCATAGCCCGGCATGTCGACCAGCCGGAAAACCAGCGGCTTCCCGACATCGAAATAATTGAGCTCCTGAGTCCGTCCGGGCGTGTTCGACGCGCGGGCCAGCTTGTTGCGGTTGGTGACCGCATTGATCAGCGAGCTCTTGCCGACATTGGAGCGGCCGGCAAAGGCTATCTCCGGAACGGTCGGGGCCGGCAGGTGCTGAAGCTGCGGGGCCGATTTCAGAAACTCGATCGGCCCGGCGAACAGCTTGCGCGCACGCTCGGCTGACTCTTCAGTCATTGTCCACCCCCGTTCGTGTCGAGCGCAGTCGAGACACGTCCCTCGACTTCGCTCGGGACGAACGGCGGGGAGGTGAACGTCACGTTTTCACCGGATGCGTGTCGGAGAGGTGCATGTCGTAGCGCTTGTAGAGCCACGCCTGCTGCGCGATCGTCAGGATATTGGAAGTGACCCAGTAGACGAGCAGGCCGGCCGCGAACGGCGCCATCACGAACATCAGCACCCACGGCATGATCGAGAAGATTTGCTGCTGCGTCGGGTCCATCTGCTGCGGGTTGAGCTTGAACTGGAGCCACATGGTAATGCCGAGCAACACGGCCAGCGGACCGATTGCGAGGAAAGACGGCGGCGTGAAGTTGAGCAGGCCGAACAGGTTCAAAATATGTGCCGGGTCAGGCGAGCTTAAGTCCTTGATCCATAGCGTGAACGGCTGGTGGCGCATTTCGACGCTGACCATCAGCACCTTGTAGAGCGCGTAGAACACCGGGATCTGGAGGAGGATCGGCAGGCAGCCCGCGGCCGGATTGATCTTCTCTTCCTGATACAGCTTCAGCATCTCCTGCTGCAGGCGCGGCTTGTCGTCCTTGTAGCGCTCCTGCAGCGCCTTCATCTTCGGCTGGATCTTGCGCATCCCGGCCATCGACCGGAACTGCTTGTCGGCAATCGGGAACATCAAGCCCCGGACGATGAAGGTCAGCGCGATGATTGCGAACCCGAAATTTCCGATCGTGTGGAACAGCCACAGCAGCAATTTGAAGATCGGGATCATGAAGAAGCGGAACCAGCCCCAGTCGATCGCCCGGTTGAGCGAAGGAATGCCAGCCGCTTCGTAGCGCTGAAGATAGGTATATTCCTTTGCGCCGGCGAACAGGCGGGTCTCGCTGCTCACCGCCTGGCCTGGTGCGACCACGAAAGGCGCTCCGGCATAGTCGGCCTGGTAGGCGCCCGACGGCGTCCGCTTGAAGCTGGCCTCAATTGGTGCGCCATTGGCCGGGGCAAGGGCGGTCAGCCAATATTTGTCGGTAAAGCCTAGCCAACCGCCACGGCTATCGAGGGTGACGCCTGACTTGTCTTCGTCCAGCGTTTCCCATTTGACGTCATATTCGGCCTTGTCGCCCAGATAGCTGATTGGGCCGACATGATTGGTCCATGTCGATGGATCCTTGCTCTTCTCCGCCCTGCTGGCGAGGCCGTAGATGCGGACCGCGACGGGAGCACTGCCACCGTTCACGACCCTCTGCTTGACCGTGAACAAATAGCCGTCGTCGACAGAGATAGTCTGTTCGAACCGCTGGCCGGTCGGGTTGGTCCAGCTCAGCGTCACCGGCTTGCCGGGCGAGAGCGTCATAGCGCTCGCGGTCCAGAGGCTGTTGGCATCCGGCGCCGCGACGCCTTCCCCAGTCCAGCCGAACTGCGTGAAATAGCTGTCCTTCGCGCCAGCCGGCGACAGCAGGCGAACGGGTGGGGAATCCTTGGCGATGGTCTCACGCTGCGCGACCAGGTCGAGGTCATCGAACCGCGCGCCCTTCAAATTGATCGAGCCCTGCAGGCTCGGCGTTTCGATCCTCACGCGCGGCGTCTCTGTCAGCACAATCGCTCGCTCGCGGATCGCCTGCGGCGTCTGGACTGCCGGAGCGGCTGGAGTAGCCGATGGCTGCGGAACCGGCTTCATCTTGCCATCGTCGACCTGCTGGGCCTGCGGCGCGGGGGTCGGGAGGAATTTCTCGGACAATAGCCCCCAGCCGAGCAGCACGATGGCGCTCAGCACGATCGCGAGGAGCATGTTGCGATTGTCGTTCACGTAATATTGTCCTTGAATTCAGGGGACCGGGTCGAAGCCCTGCCCACCCCAGGGATGGCAACGGAAGATGCGCTTTAGGGCGAGCCAGCTTCCTTTGAGCGCGCCATAGCGTTGCAAGGCGGTGATTGCATAGGCCGAACAACTTGGCTGGAAACGGCAGCTGGGAGGGAGCACGCGGCTGGGCCCCTTTTGCCACGCCCGGGTGAGCAGGATCAGGCCTTTGGTTATCATCTCGTCATTGCGAGCAAAGCGAAGCAATCCAGCGGCGCATGACTGGATTGCTTCGTCGCAACGCTCCTCGCAAAGACGATCATTGGGAAAGTTTCTTCAAAGCGCGCTTCAGCTCAGCCGTAAGGCTGGCATAATCGCGCTCAATCCCGCCTTGCCGCCCGATCAGCACATGGTCGGCGCCGGCAATTCCAAGGCCTGGCAGGGATTCGCGGGCAAGCGCGCGCAAGCGGCGCTTCATCCGGTTGCGGACGACCGCATTGCCGATCTTCTTGGTGACGGTGATGCCGATGCGCATCGTTGGATCGCCGTCGCCCCGCGGGCGGACGAGCAGGACGAAGCCGGGCATGGGAGCGCGCTTGCCGCTGTTGGCGGCGAGGAAATCCGAGCGCTTCCGAAGGGTGACTAGGCGCTGAGCTTCTTGCGGCCGCGTGCGCGGCGCGCGTTCAGCACCTTGCGTCCGCCGACCGTCGCCATGCGGCTGCGGAACCCGTGCCGCCGCTTGCGGACCAGATTGCTCGGCTGGAAAGTGCGCTTCATCGCTCATGCCTTCAAATATCGAATGAAAAGGGCCGCCGAAGCGGCCGTTGTTGAGGGCGCCGATAGTCGCGAGGGCGTGAGAAGTCAACGCCGATTGGGGGCTTCGTCATCGCCCTTGGGCAGGGAATAGCCCATTTCCTTGCGCTCCTCGCGGATCGCCGCTCGCCGCTTGGCACTCTTTCGCTGCAATCCCCAGTCAGCCCACCGGCCGATCTTGGGCTGCTTGCGCTTGAAGTCGACGTAACGGCGCTTGGCCCACATGCTGGTCTTGAGGACGAGTGCCAATCCCGCCGCGAATACGAAGATTCCGCCGGGGCCGGGCAGGGCGCCGACCGGAATTGCGGCGATCATCAGCAGGATACCGAGGGCGAAAATGCTCCATTCGACCACCGGGTGGTCGATAAAGCTCCGCCATTGGTCGCGACTGATCATACGTTCGATGTGGGCAGAAATTGAGACGAGACAAGGGCGCTTGCCTATCATTTCGGATGCGGTTGAGGGTCCGAATTCGCCACCGACATGGCCGTGATGGAGACGAAAAAGCGATCTGGGAGTGAGCGCGTGCAGCCGGATAGTTGGTGCTATCCGGCAATCAAGCGAGTGTTCCAGGGTGCTTTTGCGTCCCACCCAATGGGCATGGCCCTGCCGACGCATTGCTTCGTCGAAGCGCTTGACCGGGAAGGCAACGGCCCCGCTCTTCGCGCTTCTCCTCGCCCTGCATCCGGCAGGAGCCAGGTCACGGCTCTTGCCGGTGGTGAATCCGGACCCTAATCTGCTTTGGCCGAGCTAGGAGTAAGTTTGCGTCATCCTTGTGTGCGTAGCGCGGAAGGCGGCCGCTGATGGTCGCGACCGTGGCCACCGTCGCCTACCTTGGGCTCGAAGCAAGAGCTGTCGAAGTCCAGGTCCAGCTTTCGGCGGGACTTCCCGCCTTCGTCATTGTCGGCCTGCCGGACAATGCGGTGCGAGAGAGCCGGGAGCGGGTTCGTGCCGCATTGAGCGCGATCGGCCTTGCGCTTCCGCCCAAGCGGATCACCGTCAACCTGTCGCCGGCCGACCTGCCGAAGGAAGGGTCGCACTTCGACCTGCCGATCGCCCTCGGCCTGCTGGCGGCGATCGGAGCGACGGATGCCGAAAGCCTATCGCACTATGTCGCAGTCGGGGAGCTTGGCCTTGACGGACGCATCGCGGCCTCGCCCGGCGTGCTGCTGGCCGCGCTGCATGCAAGCGGGCAGGGGATGGGACTGATTTGCCCGGCAATCCAAGGCGCCGAGGCCGCCTGGGCCGGCAGTGTCGAGGTGCTCGCCGCGCCGGACCTGCTGGCCTTGCTATCCCATCTCAAGGGGACGCAGCTCCTCCGCCCGCCGGAACCGGGCGAGGCCGAGCCGGCGGTCGGAGGTCCCGACCTGAAGCAGGTCAAGGGACAGGAGGTCGCGAAACGGGCCTTGGAGATCGCCGCGGCCGGCGGACACAATCTGTTGATGAGCGGTCCGCCAGGTGCGGGAAAGTCACTGCTTGCCGCTTGCCTGCCGGGGATATTGCCCCCGCTTGAACCGTCCGAAGCGCTGGAAGTGTCGATGGTCGCCAGTGTCGCCGGTGAGCTGGAGGGCGGCCGCCTCCGCCGGCGCCGCCCGTTCCGTTCTCCGCACCACAGTGCCTCGATGCCGGCGCTGGTCGGCGGCGGGCTCAAGGTCCGCCCCGGCGAAATCAGCCTGGCTCATTTGGGAGTGTTGTTCCTCGACGAGCTCCCCGAATTCCAGCGGACCGTGCTCGATTCGCTGAGGCAGCCGCTGGAGACCGGGACCGTCAGCGTGGCGCGGGCCAACATGCACGTCACCTTTCCGGCGCGCGTGCAGATGGTGGCGGCGATGAATCCCTGTCGCTGCGGGCATCTCGGTGACCCGGCCCTCGCCTGCGCCCGCGCCCCGCGCTGCGCGGCCGACTATCAGGCCAAGGTTTCAGGACCTCTGCTTGACCGGATCGACCTCCACGTCGAGGTGCAGGGAGTTAGTGCCGCTGACCTGACCCTGCCGCCGCCCGCTGAGGGCAGCGATGCGGTGGCCAGGCGCGTCGCCAACGCCAGGTCCGTGCAATCGCGCCGGTTCAACGGCAATGGAGTGAGGACCAACGCCGAAGCCGACGGCGAGCTGCTCGATTCGATCGCAACGCCCGATGAGCCCGGTCGCAAGCTGCTGGCCGACGCGGCGGCAGCCATGCGGCTGAGCGCGCGCGGCTACCATCGCGTGCTTCGCGTCGCCCGCACCATCGCCGACCTGGCCGGGTTGGAGACAGTCGGACGCATCCATGTCGCGGAGGCCCTGAGCTATCGGCGGCAGGCGCCGCGCAACTAATTGCCATCGGCAAAAGGCTCGGCTAGCAGCGTCGCCGCGTGCCCCCGTGGCGGAATTGGTAGACGCGCTCGACTCAAAATCGAGTTCCGCAAGGAGTGTCCGTTCGAGTCGGACCGGGGGCACCAGCAACAGGCGCAGCCAGTCTGGGAGACTGGCGAGCATGTGGCTCCGGCCTAGTCCAAAAATCCCAGCATCCGCGCCATCTGGCGGCCAACTTAATGTTGATTAAGATGGGGCGATGGACGTGCGCCCAGACACACCCGCCGATTCGCCCTCGACCGATATGGAGGCGTTGCAGGTAAAGCGCGTCCGGCTGCTGGCTTCACTGACGCTGATGGCCGGTGTCGGCCTTATCCTCGCCCTGCCATTCGCCCTTCGCGCAGGCGCCGAATTCTTCCTGCCGGTGACCGCGGCGCTGGTCGTCGCAATTGCCTTGGTGCCAATGCTGGAATGGTTCGAGCGGCGCGGCGTCCCGTCGAAGCTGGCATCGCTGCTGTGCGTTCTGGTGTTCCTGGCGATCGCCATCTTCGCGATGGCGGCAATCATCTATCCGGCGATCGACTGGGTCGCGCTGATCCCGCAGCGGATCAACCGGGTGACCGATGCTCTGGCGCCGTTGCTCGACCTTTATTCGAACCTCGAGAAATTCATCGACAAGACGGCAGCTCGAATTTCGTTAGAGGCCAGCGAGGCCCGCACGGTGCGGGTCGAGACGCCCAATTCGCTGCTGGGCATCATCACCGCGTCGGCGCCGCATGCCGCGGTCCAGCTGTTCTTCGCGCTGCTGGTGATCTATTTCTTCCTCGCCGGCTGGACCGGCATGCGCAAGCGCACGATCGTCAGCCGCGGCAGCTTCGAGGGTGCTTTGACGACCGCCCGGGTCATCCAGCAGACGGTTGACGCGACCTCGACCTACATCGGCACGATCACCGTCATCAACGTCTGCCTCGGCGCGCTGACCGCGGCCATCCTGTGGGCACTGGGCATGGATTCGCCCGTCATGTGGGGCGGCATTGTCGCGGTGCTCAATTATATCCCTTACCTGGGTCCCATCGCGGCCGCGGCGTTGCTTGCGCTTGGCGGCCTGATGACCTTCGTCGATCCCTGGGCAGCGATGCTCCCGCCGCTGATTTTCATTTCGCTTCATATGATCGAAGCCAATGTGTTCACGCCGCTGGTGATCGGGCATCGGCTGACAATCAATCCGCTGCTGATCCTTGTTTCGCTGTCATTCTGGGCCTGGGTATGGGGCACGACGGGGGCGCTGCTGGCCGTCCCGCTGCTGATTATTTTCAAGACCGTGTTCGCCGCCGCGGGCACTCCGGACATCGCCGGTTTCCTGTTCGAGGACGGGACCCTGACCCATGTCGGCGAAGAGGAAGAAAAAGAAAGCTGAGCTTGTTGACAGGGTGGGGCGGCTCTCCTAGTTGCGCCGCCTCAGCCCAAAGCGCGGGTGTAGCTCAGTTGGTTAGAGCGCCGGCCTGTCACGCCGGAGGTCGCGGGTTCGAGCCCCGTCACTCGCGCCATTCATTCTTTTACGAACCGCCCGATTCCGCCAGTTGAGGCTGCGTCGATGACGTGGTCGAGCTGGCCACCGCGCTTCCCGTCCCCTCCGTTGACCGCCCAAACGGACGTTCTGCCGCGTGCGTACCGCCGTCGAGCGCAAACTTCAGATTGTCCGAAGCGGCGACCCGCTGGACATAGTCGACATGCTTGACCTTCTCGACCGCTTCGCGGGCTTCGGGCGTGAACAACAGCCGGACGCGGCCGTCCTTGCCCTCGATCAGCTTGGCGGCAGCCGCCTCGAGCTTCTCGACAGTGGTTGCGGAGGCCGTCAACGGGGTGAGGCTGTGCGGCGCGCTTAGCGCGGCGAGGCGCAATGCCGACGGATTGCCTTCGACCGCAGTCCAACGATCGTTGAACGCGGCGGGACGGCCCCAACCGCCGGGCCAGCGATAGAAGATGTGTGCTCCCTGGACGCTGGTCTTGACCAGGCTCGAGGCCCAGTAGGGGACGACATAGTTGGCATGGTAATGGGTGGCGAGGCCGACCGGCGCGTACACCGCGCCCTTCAACGCCTCATCCGCCACCTTGCGGGCGCGATTCCACAGGTCCGGCAACGGCGCGCGCGCCATCGAACCATCGCAAGTGAAGGTGAATTGGCAGCCGGTGGCGCGGGTGGAGCCTTCATAAACGACGCCGCAGACGCTGTTGGGGAAGGCCGGATGGCGGACGCGATTTAGAATGACCTGCGCCACGCCCCGCTGGCCGTCAGTCGGCTCCTGCGCTGCCTCGTAATAAATGGCGCTGGTCAGGCACTCCAATGCCCTGGCACGCGTCTCCGCCGAGGAATTGCCAAAGGCGAACGGCGTCGCGGCCGGATTCGGCCCAGTCGCTAGCGGAATGGTGGCATTGACCTGCAGCGCGGTCGCCGGCGCGAGGTCGCGGATCTGGTTGGGCAGCGGCTTGGCCAGCGGAACCGCCGGCTGAGCTTCCGTTTCCGTCGATCCAAAGGATGGGAGAACGGGCGTTGCTCCGCTGACCCCGGCGAGCGCCAGCAAGGCGGCGCCGAGCAGCCCGACCGCGATGGTTTCACGCGGATGGGTCTGCCAAGGGCGTGCCGCCAGAATTGCCTGGGGCCGGAAGGGTAAGCTCATTTGCATCGTCGGGAAGCGGTGAATTGGTGACCCAATACACTAAAATCAATGAACCTTCGACGAACGGTTCGTTTCAGGGACTGAAAGGCCGTCAGGCGCGGAATTTTCCCGTTTCCATCCACCGAAGAAGCGGCTTTAGCGGCAAAATCCATGCGATTCCCGCAACCAGGTAGAAGATCGTCTGTACCAGGACCGGCCAGCGGCCGACGGTTCCGGCAAGCGACGCTACCAGCACCCCCCACACCGCGATCAGCGCGAGAATGGCGAAGATTCCGGCCGGTTTGCGCCAGCTTGGCTCGGCCTTCACCGATACATCTCCAGCCCATCAGGTGACGCGAAACCGTCAAGCGTCACGTCCCAATGATCGGCGGGTATCTCCTCATCCAGCTTCTGCACGCTCCAGCCGACGCCGATCAGCAGGGCGCCATGCTCCCGCAATTTGCCCAGGACCCGATCATAATGGCCTTTGCCCTGTCCCAGCCTGGTGCCGTGCCGGTCGATCGCGACAAGCGGAACCAGCACCAGGTCGGGAAAGACCTCCGGTGCATCGAGCGGCGGCTGGAAACAGGCCCAGGGACCGGATTCGGTCGGATCGCCGGCAAGAAAGCGGAAATTGCTCTGATGGTCGGCAAAGGCCGGATAGGCGACGACTGATCCGCTGTGGGCGGCCGCCTCCATCGCCGGGAGCGGGCTGATTTCGCTTGGCAGCGGGCAATAGCCGCCGATCACGCGCGACTGGGCAATCAATGGCTTCAAGGCATCAGCAAGTTTGAGCTCGAGCGCGCCGCGATCGTCGCGGCCGAGCGACTCGATGAAGGTCCGGCGCTGCTCGCGCGCCTCCCTGCGCAAGGTGACCTTGTCGGCCGCTAGAGAAGGATGTGACGGGACCACCATGGGCCGTTTGCCGGAAATCCTCTGACGCCACAACGTCAGGTGGGCGCCGTGTGCATTGGGCCAGGGCCCAAACAGGGACAGCTCCCGTTCGGATTACATCGCCTCAGGGATAACTCAAGGCTCGTACCGGGCAGACCCGTCGCCTACCTACTTAGGCGTTGGCGTCGCTTCGCTCAAGGCTGTCGGCAAGCGATTCGAGCCGATCGGCGAGGCGGCTGGTCCGATCGATCAACGCTTCATCGGGTCCCTTGGGAAGCTCGAACTCCTTCCCGTCGACGATCTGGTCGGCCAGCAACAGCGCCGCAAACAGCAGCTGGCGCGATTCGGACAAGGTGCCGAGCCCGGCCAGCGCTTCCCGGCTTTTCTGGTCGACCATCGCGCCGGCGCGCCGCAGCGTTTCCTCCTCGCCGTTACGGCATGCGACCTTGTAGGGGCGACCGGCGATGGTCAGCTCGACCTCAGCCATCAGTGACCCGCCTCGCGAATGATGATGTCGAGCTCGGCCAGCGCATCGGCAACCTGGGCCCGAAGCGCCTGGTCCTTGCCGTCACCCATCGTTCCACGCTCGACCGCGCGTTCGATGCGGAGCAATGCTCGCTCGGCCCGATCCATGGCTTCTTCCAAGGGCGTATTGCTCATGGTTGAGAAGGCGTAGCAGATTGCAGAGGCTCTGCAAGAACCTGCTAAGGTTGACGTCACGCCATGTCGCGACAATAGGCACGAAGCCATCGGCCAGCCGAATCCCCCGCCCCGGCCGACCCATGGGAGATTTCATGCCGACGCAACGCCGACTCGCCAACGCCATTCGTGCCCTGGCGATGGATGCGGTTGAGGCCGCCAACAGCGGCCATCCGGGCATGCCGATGGGCATGGCCGACGCCGCCACCGCACTCTTCACACGCCATCTGAAGTATGACCCGGCCGATCCGCATTGGCCGGACCGCGACCGGTTCGTCCTGTCGGCGGGACATGGGTCGATGCTGATCTACGCGCTGCTGCACCTGACCGGCTATGCGCGCCCGACGATCGAGGACATCCGACACTTCCGCCAGCTGCACAGCCCGTGCGCCGGCCATCCGGAAAGCTTCGAGCTGGCCGGAATCGAAACCACCACGGGTCCCCTGGGCCAGGGACTTGCCGCGTCGGTCGGCATGGCGATCGCCGAGCGGCATCTGAACGCCGTCTATGGCGACGATCTGGTCGATCACCGCACCTTCGTCATCGCCGGCGACGGGTGCCTGATGGAAGGCATCAATCATGAAGCGGCAGGCCTGGCCGGGCATCTGAAGCTTGGCCGGCTTATCGTCCTGTGGGACGACAACAAGATCACGATTGACGGTTCGACCGAGCTCAGCCGCAACGAGGATGTCCTGGCTCGCTACGATGCGATGGGCTGGCACACGCTGGAATGCGACGGGCTCGACTCGGCAAAAGTGTCCAAGGCCATCGACCAGGCGGTGGCTGACCTGCGGCCGTCGCTGATCCGCTGCAAGACGATCATCGGCTATGGCGCGCCCAACAAGCAGGGCACTGCCGCGACCCATGGCTCGCCGCTTGGTGCCGACGAAGTAGCCGCGGCTCGCAAGGAGCTTGGCTGGGATAACCCGCCGTTCGAAGTTCCCGACGACGTCGCAAAGGCCTGGCGCGAAGCCGGCGCGCGGGGCGGCAAGGATCGGGCCGAATGGCTTCAGCGCCTGAAGGACAGCGGCAAGGCGCAGGAATTCAACGATCGTATGGCCGGCAAGGTCGATAATGGCTGGCTGGCATCATATCTCGACAAGCTGCTGGCCGATCCGCCCAAGGTCGCGACGCGCAAGGCGTCGGAAATGGCGCTTGAGGCAATCAATGATGCGATTCCGGCAACGATCGGCGGTTCGGCCGACCTCACCGGTTCGAACAATACCAAGACCAAGGCGATGCAGACGCTCGACGCATCCAATTATGGCGGGCGCTATATCTATTACGGAATCCGCGAATTCGGCATGGCCGCCGCGATGAATGGCATGGCGCAGCACGGCGGAGTCACGCCCTATGGAGGCACCTTCCTGGTCTTCTCCGACTATAGCCGTCCGGCAATCCGGCTCGGCGCGCTGTCGGGTGCCAAGGTGATCCACGTCATGACCCATGACTCGATCGGCCTTGGCGAGGACGGCCCGACCCACCAGCCGATCGAGCATTTGCAGTCGCTCCGCGCCATGCCTGGCCTTCACGTCTACCGGCCGGCTGACGCGGTCGAAACCGCCGAATGCTGGCATGCCGCGCTCGATAATGATGGGCCGAGCCTGCTTGCCTTGTCGCGGCAAAACCTGTCGCCTGTCCGGACCAAGCGGATGGGTGAGAATCTTTGCGCCAAGGGCGGCTATCGGCTGAAAGCTGCCGAAGCGGACCGCAAGGTGATCCTGATCGCCACCGGGTCCGAGGTCGAAATCGCGCTGGGCGTGGCGGCGAAGCTGGAAGGCGAGGGGATCGGCGCCGACGTCGTCTCCATGCCCTGCACCGAAGCGTTCGACGCGCAGCCGGCCAGCTATCGCGAGGACCTTCTTCCCGACGTTTCCAACCGCGAAATTCTTCGCGTGTCGATCGAGGCCGGGACGACATTCGGCTGGGAGCGCTACACCGGCCTCCATGGCCTTCGTATCGGTATCGACAGGTTCGGCGCGTCCGCCCCGGCCGTCGATCTCTATGAATTTTTCGGGCTGACCGTGCCCAAGATCACGGGCCGCGTGCTCGACCACATCAAAGTTAGGGAGATTGCATGACAAAAGTCGCCATCAATGGTTTCGGCCGCATCGGCCGCCTCGTCGCTCGCGCCATTCTGGAGCGCGACGACCACGGCCTCGAGCTGGTCGCGATCAATGACCTGGCCGACGCCAAGTCCAACGCGATGCTGTTCAAGCGCGACAGCGTCCACGGGGCGTTCCCGGGCGAGGTCAGTTCGGACGGCGATGCGATGGTCGTCAACGGCAAGCGGATCAAGGTGACCGCCGAGCGGGACCCGGCCAAGCTGCCGCATAAGGAACTGGGCGTCGAAGTCGCTCTCGAATGCACCGGCTTCTTCACCGACCGCGAGGGCGGACAAAAGCATCTCGACGCAGGCGCCAAGCGGGTGCTGATTTCGGCCCCGGCCAAGGGTGCCGACCTGACCGTCGTCTATGGCGTAAACCACGACAAGCTGACGGCAGCGCACACGATCGTGTCCAACGCCAGCTGCACCACCAACTGCCTGGCGCCGGTCGCCAAGGTTTTGAACGATTTGGTGGGGATCGAGCGCGGCCTCATGACCACGATCCACGCCTACACCAACGACCAGAAAATCCTCGACCAAATCCATCCGGACATGCGCCGCGCCCGTGCCGCCGCCATGTCGATCATCCCGACCACGACTGGCGCCGCGCGCGCAGTCGGTGAGGTTCTGCCCGAGCTCAAGGGCAAGCTCGACGGTTCGGCGGTGCGCGTGCCGACGCCCAACGTCAGCCTGATCGACCTGACCTTCACGCCCGGCCGCGATACGACCAAGGAAGAGATCAACGCCGCGCTCAAGGCCGCGTCGGAGAGCGGTCCGCTGAAGGGCATTCTCGCCTACACCGACGAGCCCCTGGTTTCGATCGATCTCAACGGCGACCCGGCCAGCTCGACCGTTGATAGCCTGGAAACCGCGGTTCTCGAAGGCAAGCTGGTCCGCGTCGTCAGCTGGTACGACAATGAGTGGGGCTTCTCCAACCGCATGGTCGACACAGCCGGCGCGATCGCCAAGTTGATTTAGGCCACGCACCACCTCCGTTCGTCCCGAGCGCAGTCGAGGGACGGGGTGAGGCGGTCGTGCCAGCGCACCTCGACTTCGCTCGGTACGAACGGAAGTTTATTGATGAGCAAGGGTTTCAAAACGCTCGACGATCTGCCGGATCAGCTGACCGGCAAGAAGGTGCTGGTCCGGGTCGACCTCAACGTGCCGATGGATGGCGCCAAGGTGACCGACGACACGCGGCTTCGGGCAATGCTGCCGACGGTGCTGGAGCTTAGCGATCGCGGCGCGATCGTGCTGCTGCTGTCGCACTTCGGCCGGCCCAAGGGCGAAACACGGCCCGACATGTCGACCGCCCAGCTGGTGCTGCCGATTCACCGGCTTTCCGGAAGGTCGGTTCGGTTCATCGAGGATTGCGCCGGACCGGAGGCACAGCGGGCAGTTTCGACCATGTTGCCCGGCAATATCGGCGTGCTGGAAAACACGCGCTTCCACGACGGCGAGGAAGAGAATGATCCGGAGTTGGCCAAGGGGATGGCGGCGCTAGGCGATTTCTACGTCGACGACAGTTTTTCGACCGCGCACCGCGCCCATGCCTCGACCGAAGGCATCACCCATTACCTGCCGAGCTATGCCGGGCGCGCGATGCAGGCAGAGCTGACCGCGCTGGAACGCGCTCTCGGTAATCCCGAGCGGCCGGTCGCGGCGGTGGTCGGCGGCGCCAAGGTTTCGACCAAGCTCGCCGTCCTCGGGCACCTTGTCAGCAAGGTCGATCATTTGATCATCGGCGGCGGCATGGCCAACACCTTCCTTGCCGCGCGCGGAGTCGATGTCGGCAAGTCGCTGGCCGAGAAAGACCTGATCAGTGAGGCGGAAAGCATTTTCGAGCGGGCGGACGTAGCCGGCTGCACCATCCATCTGCCCTATGACGTGGTCGTGGCAAAGGAGTTTGCGCCCAATCCTTCGAGCCTGCGCACATGCAATGTCCATGAAGTGGCCGCCGACGAAATGATTCTCGACGTTGGCCCGGCGGCAGTCGAGGCGCTGGCCGATGCGCTCAAGACCTGCCGCACGCTTGTGTGGAACGGACCGCTTGGCGCGTTCGAAACGCCGCCGTTCGACGAGGCGACGGTGGCACTTGCCAAGACCGCGGCTGCGCTGACCCAGGACGGTAGCCTGGTATCGGTCGCTGGCGGCGGCGACACGGTTGCGGCCTTGAATCATGCCGGCGTGGCGGGCGATTTCAGCTTCGTCTCGACCGCCGGGGGAGCTTTTCTGGAATGGATGGAGGGCCGCACGCTGCCAGGCGTGGCCGCCCTCGAACGAGCATAGGAACGATCAGCATGACGACGACGGAAATGAGCGACAAAATTGCCAAGGGGAACGGCTTCATCGCCGCGCTTGACCAGTCGGGCGGGTCAACCCCCAAGGCGCTCAAGGGCTATGGCATCGAGGAAGGCGCGTGGGGCAGCGACGAGGAAATGTTCGGCCTGATCCACGACATGCGGAGCCGGATCATCACCGCGCCCTCATTCGGCAGCGGCAAGGTGATCGGCGCGATCCTGTTCGAGCGGACGATGGATGGAACGGTCGACGGCAAGCCGACTCCGCAGGCGCTGATCGACCAGGGCGTCGTGCCGTTCATCAAGATCGACAAGGGCCTTGAGGACGAAGCCGACGGCGTCCAGTTGATGAAGTCGATGCCCGAGCTCGATGCGCTGCTGACCAAGGCGAAGGGCCTTGGCGTATTCGGGACCAAGGAACGTTCGGTCATCAATCTTGCCAACGCCGAGGGCATTGCGGCGGTGGTCGCGCAGCAATTCGATGTCGCCCGCCAAGTGCTGGCGCACGGCATGGTGCCGATCATCGAGCCGGAGGTGAACATCAAGAGCCCCGAGCGCGCCGCCGCCGATCGCATCCTGCTAACCGAGATTTTGAAGAACCTCGACGCAGTTCCCGAAGGTCAGAAGGTGATGCTCAAGCTGTCGCTGCCGGTCGAGGCCGGCCTGTTCCAGCCGCTGGTCGACCATCCCAAGGTGCTGCGCGTGGTGGCGCTGTCGGGCGGGTTCAGCCGCCACGATGCCTGCGTCGAGCTCGGCCGGAACCCGGGCATGATCGCCAGCTTCAGCCGCGCTTTGCTGTCGGACCTCCGGGCTCAGCAAAGCGATGAGGAATTCGACCGCACGCTCGGCATTGCGATCGATGAGATTTACTCGGCGTCGGTGGCCTAAAGCCCCCCGTCAAACCGGAAGGTGAAGCGATAGGAGCGGGGGTCGGGTTCGGCCCCCGCAACCTTTGCCGGGACGGCCGAGACCAGCGTCAGCGTTCCGTCGGCGACCGGCTGGCCCTTGCCCAATTCCAAATCCATGACGCGATGCCATGAGCCGCCGATTATGTCGCTGCGCACAATCAGCCTTCCCGCCCACACGCACTGGACGTTGGAAGGACAGCGGCTGTCCTCGACGACCTGGAGCGGCCGGACGCGAATTCCGTTGGTGTAGGCAATCTGTCCGATGCCCGCGGTCGGGCCCGCCTCGGCTGACGGAATAGTGGCGCAAGAGGCAAGTGAAAGGGTGGCTAAAGCAACTAGCAGTTTCATTGGACGATCTCTCCCGGTTCGCTAATGAGCGCGGCATGAATGAGGATGACGCCGATCTCAGCGCCTTTGTTCCGCCGGTGCGGACCGATCCCTGCCAACTCTACCTGATTAGTCCGCAGGATATCGGCGGCAGCTTCCCTGACCGGCTGAAGGCGGCGCTGGCGGGTGGGCCGGTGGCGGCGTTCCAGCTACGCGTAAAGGGCGTCGACCAGCACGAGCTCGCCCGGCTGGCCGAACCGCTCCAGCGGATCTGCGCTGACGCCGATGTCGCCTTCATCGTCAACGACAGTGTCAGCCTGGCAAAGCGGCTCGCGGCTGATGGAGTTCACCTCGGCCAAGGCGACGGTGACCCGCGCGAGGCGCGAGCAATCCTTGGGCCCAGCAAGCAAATCGGCGTCACCTGCCACGCCAGCCGTCACCTGGCGATGGAGGCCGGCGAAGCAGGGGCCGATTATGTCGCGTTCGGCGCCTTCTACGACACCATGACCAAGCCCAGCGAGCACCGGCCCGACCCGGCGATGCTGAGCTGGTGGGCGTCGCTGTTCGAAATTCCCTGCGTCGCGATCGGCGGCATCACGCCCGGCAATGCCGCGCCGTTGGTGGCTGCGGGCGCCGACTTCATCGCGGTCTGCAACGCAGTGTGGGGGAGGGATGATCCGGCCGGCGAAGTCGCCAAATTCGCCGAGCTATTCGCGGTCTAGCGTTTCGCGTCGACCCGCAGCAGGGTACCGCGCCGAAATGCGTCGATTGCACTCAATATGTCGCGACGGGTCACGGTTCCCAGTGCGGCTTCGAGTTGTGAGTGAGAGCGAATTGCACCGCTTTCGACGAATTGGCGGACCAACCGGTCAGCAAGCTCGTCATTGCTTTGCGCGGCGCTGATGTCACGGCCGAGAATATGGCGGCGGGCGGCATCGATTTCCGCATCGGTCGGCGGTTGGCTGGCCAGGAACGCAAGTTGCCGACGGAGCTCCTCGACGAACGCATCGGCCTTGTCGCTGTCGACCCCGCTCTTGATACAGATCCAGCTGCTCCGGCCGTTGGTCCGGTAGCTGCCGTCGATGAAGTAGGTAAGGCCTTTGTCGGCGATCGCCGACCGGCCCAGGCGGCCGGAATAATCATGGGCCAGCACGTAAAGCAGCATCCGCCAGGCCAGGCCCTCCCGGCTCGCCGGGGGTGGGGCAGGCACCACATAGCCGACGGCCCCCTGAGCGAAGGGTAGGTCGGTCGTCATCACCGATTCTGCCGCCCGGCCCTGGGGCGTGAATGGGATCGGGCGCGGCATCTTCGCGGGCGCCAGGCCGCCCAACGCGCGCTCAGGCTCCGGGGTCACCAGGGCGGGCTCGACGGAGCCGCTCACCGCAAGCATCAGGGGCAAGGCTGTCGCTGGCCGCTGGAGGCGCATGGCCGAAGCGATCATCCCTTCGAGCATCTCGTCGGGGTCGTTGCCGCCCACCTCGGCCGCCGCGACCGGCAGATTGGCGGCGGTCCGAACCTTTGCGATCAGATCCGCGAATTGATCCCGGCTTCCGCTCCGTTCGATGAGGCCCAAGCCGGGCAGTTCCGCCGGCGAGCTCTCCCCCTCGACCGGTGCCGTCATCAGCAGCTTCACGGTCAGTCCGTCGGTCCGTGGGTTGGGCAGGAAGACGACGGGCAGGCCGCTGTGAAGTTCGCGCACTGCGGGCGGCGAGGCCGCAATTTCATCCGTCCCTGAGCCAGCTTGCTGCGGCGTTGGCGCAGCCGCCGCGCTTGCGCCAAGGTCATCCTGGTGCGTCGCCTTCCCCGGCACATACCAGCCGACAGTGCGCAGCATTGGATCGAGATAGGCGGTGGCGACGCGCCGAATGTCTTCAGCGCTGACCGCCTGCACGCGGTCAGCAAGGTGGACGAGCATGTCATAGGCACCGATCCCGGCCATGAAGGCCAGTTGGTGGGCGGCATCCTCGGTTGTTTCCACATCGGCTTCGAGTTGGCGAAGAACGTTCCGTTTCGCCTCCGCCAGTTGCTCGGGCGATGGTGGACGTTGGCGCAAGGATTCGAGGCGTCGGGCAATTTCGGCGAGTATCGAGGCACGATCCGTGCCTGGATCGAGCGATCCCCGGATCGTGAAAATATAGCGATCGGCGCTGGGGGTGAACCAGGTCGCCAGGTCGCCGGCGACGCCATGGAGAAGCGAGCCGGCCTCTGCCGCCGTGCCCCAGTCATTCTGGCGGAAGTTGAGACCCGAGCCGCCGCCCACGAGCTGCTGCAGCAGCAGGAAAGGCGGCACATCGGCATTAGACGCGGCCGGGGCAGGATAGGCGATGGTAAAATATTGCCGGCTGACCGGCCCGGACAGCAGTGTCTGCCGCTCTCCTAGCTGCTGAGGTTCGGCGGTCGATCGATGCGTTGGCGCCGAGCGAGCGGGAATCGCCTGGAAATAGCGCGCGACCAGCGCCTTGGCGGCTGTGGGATCGACGTCGCCGGCAATGGCAAGGACCGCGTTCGCCGGGACATAATGCTGATCATAGAAAGCCCGGGCGTCGTCCAGCGTCAGGGCCTCAACATCGCTTTCATAACCGATGGTGTTGTTGCGGTAAGGGTGCGCCTGGAATGCAGTCGCCGTCACCACATCGAGCAGGACTGAGGCGGGGTCGTTTTCGTAGCCGTGCATCTCGGTAATGACGGCGCCTTTTTCCGCGGCGATTGCGGCGGGGTCGATGGTAACCCTGGCCATCCGGTCGGCCTCGATGCGCAACAGCAGGTCAAGCCCGTCCCTTGGCATGGTCGCGAAGTAGGTCGTCTGGTCGATCCAGGTATAGCCGTGCCACTCGCCGCCGCCGTCGTAGATTGCCTCGGTCGCGGCGCCATTGGGGAAATATTTGCTGGCGCGGAACGCCAGATGCTCGAGGAAATGGGCGAGGCCGGTCTTGCCCGCCACCTCGTCGCGACCGCCGCTCATGTAGAGGGCCTGCACGCTCACCACCGGGAATGTGTGATCCTCAAGGATCATCACGGTAAGCCCGTTCGGCAAGCGCGAGATGTCGGCCCTGGAAAGATCAAGCTTCGCAAATGCCGGAGCAGCGCCGAGCGCGGCGAGGATCGCGAATGTTGCGAGACGTTTGAGCATGCCCCTCCTGCGCCGCATCATCGGCGAGCGAACGCAAGGGCGCAACCATGGGATATTCCGGCGCCGATCATCGTTTCTCCTGCAAATCGATCAAAAATTCAGGAGAGTTGCGTGAAAACCCCCGTGAAATGCGTAGGCATCGGCCTGGCCGCTGCCCTGTTGACCGTTGGCGCAGGCGCCCAACCATCCAAACCAGCCAAGCCCTGGGTTGCGCCCGGCACTCCGGGCAGCCCGATCGACGGGACGATATTCCACGCCCAGGTGCTGCTCGGCGCCGCCGGTTTCTCGACCGGAGTGATCGACGGCAAGGAGGGCATGTCGTTCAAGGCGGCGGTCCGCGGTTTCCAGCAATCGCGCGACTTGCGGCCGACGGGAAGGTTGGACGCGGCGACGCGCCGCGCATTGCTCGAGCAGAACCGTCCGTCGACCATCAGCGTGAAGCTTACCCCGACCGATATTAGCGGCGACTACGTCTATCCCTATCCGAAGAAGCCGGAGGGACAGGCCAAGCTCAAATTCGCGTCATACCGCAACATGCTGGAGGAAGTTGCCGAGCGCTACCACACCACGCCCGACACGATTGTCGCATTGAATGGTCCGACGGCGCTGATCGGCGTCGGCCAGGCGCTGCGGCTGCCTAACGTTATTCCGACCAGTACGAGTTACGAGGGTTCGCCGCTCAAGGACGAATATCGCAGCTGGTTCGTGAAGCTGAATGTCGAGGCAAATGTCCCGCAGGGCAGTTATATCATTGTCGATAAGAGCGAGGGACAGCTCAAGGTAATGGACGACAGAGACCGGCTGGTTGCCCAATTCCCGGTGACGACGGGATCGCAGCACGACCCGCTACCGCTGGGTACATGGAAGGTGCCGACCTTCTCCTTCATGCCCCCATTCCACTACCAGCCCGACCTGTTCTGGGATGTCGATGACAGCAAGGACGAGAAAATGCTTCCAGCCGGGCCGAACGGGCTGGTCGGCGTTGCCTGGCTCGACCTTACGAAAGAGCATTACGGCATTCACGGAACGCCCGAGCCGCGGACCATTGGCCGGACCGAAAGCCACGGCTGCATCCGCATGACAAATTGGGACGTGCTGAGGTTGTCGCGGATGGTGAAGCCCGGCGTCAGGGCGGTGTTCCAGGCGTGAGCTACCGCACCGCCGTCACCCGCATCGGCTGGATTGTGGTGATCGCGGTGCTGGTCACGGCGGCGACGATCTTCGCCTACAATATCGGCTATGGCGCCGGGCAGGGCGAAATCATGGTCGCCGGAGAAAAGCAGGTCGTCGACGGAAAAGGCGCGCCTCCCGTAACCGTTGCCGAAGGCGTCGTGGTCGGTCCGGCCGGGCTGGTAATCCCGGTCGTCGGCGTAGAACCGGGCCAGCTGGTCGATACCTACACCCAGGCGCGGGCCGGCGGACAGCGCACACATGACGCAATCGACATCATGGCGGCGGAAGGAAGCCCCGTGGTTGCGGCGGCGCCGGGCAGGGTTGAAAAGCTCTACTTCTCCAACGGTGGCGGCGGGATTAGCGCCTATATCCGGTCCGATGACGGACGCTGGATCTATTATTACGCTCACCTGCAAGGCTATGCGCCGGGCATCGCCGAAGGGCAGCGCATTGCTCGCGCCCAGCCGATCGGACGGGTTGGGCACACCGGCAATGCCAGTCCCGACGGCCCGCATCTCCATTTCGCGATCTTGCGGATGAATCCAGGCGAACGTTGGTGGCAGGGGGCAGCGATCAATCCCTATCCGCTGCTTGCCGGGAAGCCCGCGAAACGCTAGGGGGCGCCCGCATATTCGGGAGGGCGACTTCCCCGGCTCTTTTTCATCTCTCTGGCATATAGGCGATCACCATGAAGATCAGCGGCGTCGACATTCGTCCCGGCAACATCATTGAATATGAAGGCGGCATCTGGCGCGCCGTGAAGATCCAGCACACCCAGCCGGGCAAGGGTGGGGCCTATATGCAGGTCGAGATGAAGAACCTCATCGACGGCCGCAAGACCAATGTCCGCTTTCGCTCGGCCGAGACGGTCGAGCGCGTCCGGCTGGACACCAAGGATTTTCAGTTCCTGTTCGCCGACGGCGACATGCTGACCTTCATGGACAAGGACAATTACGAGCAGATCAACTTGGCCCGCGATTTGCTGGGTGACGCTGCAGCCTTTCTTCAGGATGGCATGGACGTGGTCATGGAGCTTCATGACGAACGTCCGATTTCCGTCCAGCTGCCCGATACGGTCGAAGCGACCATCGTCGAGGCCGATGCCGTCGTGAAGGGCCAGACCGCAAGCTCCAGCTACAAGCCCGCCATGCTCGACAATGGTGTGCGCGTCATGGTCCCGCCACACATCGGTGCGGGCACGAAGATCGTGGTCGACGTTTATGAGCAAACCTATGTGCGGCGCGCCGACTGATGGTTTCACACAGCGGCCTGATCACCGTGATGACCCGCGCCGCCCGCAAGGCGGCGCCGCGGCTGCGTCGGGACTATAATGAAGTCGAGCAGCTGCAGGTATCGAAGAAGGGTCCGGCCGACTTCGTGTCGATGGCCGACAAGCGGGCCGAACAGACCATCCTCGACGACCTCCGCAATGCGCGGCCCGACTGGGGCATCGTCAGCGAGGAAACCGGCGAAATTGCCGGCGACCCCAACAAGCCGCGCTGGATCGTCGACCCGCTGGATGGAACGACCAACTTTCTGCACGGCGTGCCACATTTTTCCATTTCGATCGCGGTTGAGGAACCGCTACCCGGAGGCAAGACCGGGATCAGTCACGGGCTGGTCTATCAGCCGCTGACCGATGAGACGTTCTGGGCCGAAAAGGGCCGTGGCGCCTGGCTGAACGAACGGCGCTTGAGGGTGTCGGCGCGGCGCAATCTCGACGAGGCGTTGATCGGCACCGGCATCCCCCATTTCGGCCGCGGCGATATCGCCCGCTGGTCGCGGATCTTCGGTGCGATCGGACCCGAAGTCAGCGGCATTCGCCGGCTGGGTTCGGCCGCGCTCGACCTGGCCTGGGTCGCGGCCGGGCGCTTTGACGGCTTTTGGGAAGACGACCTCGACATTTGGGATACAGCGGCGGGCCTGCTGCTGGTCCGGGAAGCGGGCGGTTTCGTCAGCGACTATCGCGGGCAGGACCGGATGATCGAGCGCCGGGAATATCTGGCCGCGAGCGGCGAGCTTCACAGCAAGCTGCACAAATTGCTGGCAGGGTCGCTGCGTTGATCCTGGCGGCGGCGGCGGCGGTCATGCAACCGCAGACGCTGTTTACCGTCGATCCGGTTCACCGGTTGATTGAGGGCGTCGCCAGCGACGGAAGGAACATCTGGCTATCGAGCCTGATCGACCGGCAGATCCTGCAATGCGGGAAAAGCTGCAAGACAATCGCTACGCTGCCCGAAAGCCTGCATCCATTCGCCATCGCCTGGGACAAGCAGCGCAAACGGCTGTGGGTCGCGGCGGATTGTCCGCCGGGCGTATCCTTCATCAAGGCCTGCGATCGCGGCGCGCTGATAGCCCTCGACAAGCGCGGCAAATTGCGCACCCGCATTTCGCCGTTCGTGGGCCAGTTCCATCCCGGCGATGTGTCGGCATCGAACGGGCAGGTGTTCGTTAGCGATAGCCAGAACGGAATGGTTTACCGGCTTGTGTCGAATGACCGGGCGCTGATGGCGGTTGTCCTGCCGGGAGTGGGCAAGAGCGCCCAGGGGACCGCGCTCGACGCGAGCGGCAAGCAGCTGCTTGTCGCCGATTACAGCCAGGGCATTGCCATGACCGGCCTGTCCGACTTCAAGCGCACCCTGCTTTTGCGCCAGGATGGCAAGCCGCTGCGCGGAGTCGATGGGCTGGCGCGCTGCGGCGATACTTATTTTGGCATTTACAACGGGGCGGCGCCGGGCAGCCTCCTGACCATCAGGATGCGCCCTGGCGGAATCGAATATGGCGAATTGGTCGAAAACCTTAAGCTACCGGACCCGACCCAGCTTGCGTTCGACGGCAAGCGATTGCTGGTCGTTCCGGACAGTGGCTGGGAATTGGCCCTAAAGGGCGAAATTCGGACCAAGGGCGCCCCAATCCTCTCGATCCCGCTCAGCAAGGACTGCAAGCCCCGATAATTGCGAATCATTCTCACATTTCCACGCCTTGCCCGACGCAAGACGGCGTCCTAAAGCGCGCCCAACCTAGTCCCCTTGCGGAGTCCTCCCTTGGCCAGCGTCGCTGCCGGATATCTGCCGATCCTTTTGTTTCTCGCCGTCGCGCTGGCGCTGTCGACGGCGTTCGTCGTGCTGCCGATGCTGGTCAGCCGGCTGACCGGAACGCACAAGCCGGACGCCGAAAAACTTAGCGAATATGAGTGCGGCTTTCCCGCTTTCGACGACAGCCGCGCGCAGTTCGATGTCCGCTTCTACCTGGTCGCGATCCTGTTCATCGTGTTCGATCTGGAAGCGGCCTTTCTCTACCCCTGGGCGGTCAGCCTGATGGGCACTGGCTGGACCAGCTGGATCGCAATGATGATCTTCCTCGTCGAACTGGGCCTCGGCCTTGCCTATGCGTGGAAGAAGGGAGCGCTCGAATGGGAGTGATGCTGAGCCCCGGGCGCAACCCGAATATCACCGAAGAGGAAGTTGCCCGCGCCGCCGGGCTGGTTCCGGGCAGCGTCGAGGAAAAGAAGTTCCTCGAGATGCGCAGGGAGCTGGACGAGAAGGGCTTCCTGGTCACCACGACCGAGGATCTGTTCACCTGGGCCCGTACCGGCTCGCTGTGGTGGATGACTTTCGGCCTGGCCTGCTGCGCGGTCGAGATGATTCACGTCAACATGCCGCGTTACGACCTGGAGCGGTTCGGCGCCGCGCCGCGCGCTTCCCCGCGCCAGTCGGACGTGATGATCGTCGCCGGAACGCTGTGCAACAAGATGGCGACCGCCCTGCGCAAGGTTTACGACCAGATGTCGGAACCGCGCTACGTCATCTCGATGGGCAGCTGCGCCAATGGCGGCGGCTATTATCACTACAGTTACTCGGTGGTGCGCGGATGCGACCGGATCGTGCCGGTCGACATCTATGTTCCCGGCTGCCCCCCGACCGCCGAAGCATTGCTCTACGGCATCATGCAGCTGCAGCGGAAAATCCGCCGTGAGGGGACCATCGACCGGTGAAGATGCCTGCCCCCGTGATCCAGGCCCGCGCGGGCTTCACTGACGCCTATCGCTCGGCGATCGGCGATGCATTCATTGCCTCGCGCGACCATGTCGACGAGCTGACGATCACGGTGAAGCGTGACGCGCTGGTCGAAGCCTGCCGCGTCGCTCGCGACAAGTTCGGTTACCAGCAGCTGATGGAAATTGCCGGCGTGGACTATCCCGAGCGGCCCGAGCGGTTCGAAGTCAATTATCACCTGCTGTCGGTAACCGAGAACCACCGCATCCGCATCAAGGTCACGACCGACGAGGATACGCCGGTACCCAGCGTTACTTCGCTGTGGCCGGTAGCCGGCTGGCTCGAGCGCGAAGTGTTCGATCTTTACGGTGTTGGTTTCGCGGGCAATGCGGACCTTCGCCGGATCCTCACCGATTACGGGTTCGAGGGCTATCCGCTGCGGAAGGACTTCCCGCAGACCGGCTATGTCGAACTGCGCTATTCCGAAGCCGAGAAGCGGGTGGTTTACGAGCCGGTCCAGTTGCCGCAGGACTTCCGCAACTTCGACTTCCTGATGCCGTGGGAAGGGCCTGAATATCGCCTGCCTGGCGACGAAAAGACGGTTGGGCAAGCGCCAGGTGCGCCGAGCCCGGCTCCGGCGCCCAGCGCGCCGCCGAAGGCTGAAGCAAAGAAGCCGGCTGCGAAGAAGAAGGCGCCAGCCAAGCCGAGGGCGAAGAAGTCATGAGCGAAACCCTCGACATCATGGTTGGCGCGCCGAACCAGCAGGCTGGTCCCAAGCCGACCGCCGGCGACGAGACGATCAGCAATTACACGATCAATTTCGGGCCGCAGCATCCGGCCGCGCACGGCGTCTTGCGCCTCATCATGGAGCTGGATGGGGAAATCGTCGAACGGGTCGATCCGCACATCGGCCTGCTCCACCGCGGCACCGAGAAGCTGATCGAATACCGCACCTACGCCCAGGCGCTGCCCTATTTCGACCGGCTCGATTACTGCTCGCCGATGTGCATGGAGCACAGCTACGTACTGGCGGTCGAAAAGCTGATGGGCCTCGAAGTTCCGCTTCGTGCCCAGTACATCCGGGTGCTGATGGCGGAGCTGACCCGCATCTCCAACCATATGCTGAACCTTGGCAGCCACATCATGGACGTCGGCGCGATGACTCCGAACCTGTGGCTGTTCGAAGTGCGCGAAGACACGCTGCAATTCTACGAGCGGGTATCGGGCGCGCGGATGCATGCCAATTACTTCCGCGTCGGCGGAGTCCACCAGGACATTCCAGAGAGCGTGCTGGCGGATATGGGCAAGTGGCTCGACACCCGCATGTATCTGTTCGAGGACGCGATCAGCCTCGTCGCCGACAATCGCATCTTCAAGCAGCGCAATGTCGACATCGGCACCGTCAGCAAGGAAGATTCGCTGGCCTGGGGCTTCTCAGGCCCGATGATCCGCGCCGCCGGCATCCCGTGGGACCTGCGCAAGTCGCAGCCCTATGAAGTCTATGACCGGATGGAGTTCGACATTCCGGTCGGCACCCGGGGCGACTGCTACGATCGCTTCATGGTTCGGGTCGAGGAAGTGCGGCAGTCGGCGAAGATCATGCGCCAGTGCCTCAAGGAAATGCCGGAAGGCCCGATCGGGACGATGGACCGCAAGGTCTTTCCGCCCAAGCGCGGCGAGATGAAGCAGTCGATGGAAGCGCTGATCCATCACTTCAAGCTCTACACCGAGGGCTATCACGTCCCTGCCGGAGAGGTTTACGTCGCGACCGAAAGCCCCAAGGGCGAGTTCGGCGTCTACTTGGTCGCGGACGGCACCAACAAACCCTATCGCTGCAAGATCAGGCCGACCGGCTTCTCGCACCTCCAGGCGATGGATTTCATGATGAAGGGCCATATGCTCGCCGACACCACCGCGGTGCTGAGCGCCATCGACGTCGTCTTCGGGGAGGTCGACCGCTAATGGCCGAACGTAACTTCGCCCCCGATACGCCTGAGCTTCGCGCCGAGTGGGACGGCTTCGCCTGGACCAGCGCCAATGCCAAGGCCGCGGCCGATATCGTCACCCGCTATCCGGCGGGGCGGCAGGCATCGGCCTCTATACCGTTCCTCGACCTCGCCCAGCGACAGGTCGGCGCGATGACCGGAACGCAAGGCTGGCTGCCGATCCCGGTGATCGAGTTCGTCGCGCGCGAACTCGACATGCCGCCGGTTCGCGTGATGGAGGTCGCCAGCTTCTACACCATGTTCAACCTGGCCCCGGTCGGTAAATTCCATGTCCAGGTGTGCGGCACGACGCCCTGCATGCTGCGCGGTTCGGACGACGTGCTCTCGGCCTGCTACAAGCGCGGGCTGAAGAAGGGTCACACGACGGACGACGGGATGTTCACGCTGACCGAGGTCGAGTGCCTTGGCGCCTGCGCCAACGCGCCCATGGTCCAGATCAACGACGACAATTACGAGGACCTGACCGAGGACAGCATGAAGGCGATCCTCGACGCACTGGCTTCGGGCAAGCAACCCAAGATCGGTCCCCAGGTCGACCGCAAGACGAGCTGCCCGGAAGGCGGCCCGACCACGCTCAAGAAGATGGCCGAGCGCAACTACGACTATCGGGGCCAGTGGTGATGGGCACCCTATTATTCGTCATTGCGAGCGAAGCGAAGCAATCCAGGCTGGATTGCCGCGTCGCTGCGCTCCTCGCAATGACGGGCCAAGGAGCGGCGCGATGAAGGATATCATCAAAGCCGTCGTGGCGATCGTCATCATCCTCATCGCCATCAAGATCATCGGCGTCATTCTTGGCTTGCTGGTCGGCGTCGCGCTTGCCGGATTGGTCGTCTACGGCGGGATGAAGCTGCTGGAAGGCCCCAAGGCATGAGCGGCATCACCTCCCTGACCGACAAGGACCGGATTTTCACTAACCTCTATGGCTTCCAGGGTGCGGACCTGAAGTCGAGCCAGGCACGCGGCGATTGGGACAAGACCGCAGACCTGATGAAGGTCGGGCAGGACGCGATCATCGACGTGGTCAAGGCGTCGGGCCTGCGCGGCCGTGGTGGCGCCGGCTTCCCGACCGGCATGAAGTGGAGCTTCATGCCCAAGGAGCCGACCGCCGGGCGCCCCAACTTCCTGGTGATCAATGCCGACGAGTCCGAGCCCGGCAGCTGCAAGGACCGCGAAATCCTGCGCCACGACCCGCACAAGCTGGTCGAAGGCGCCCTGATTGCCGGTTTCGCCATGCGTTGCCGAGCGGCCTATATCTATGTGCGGGGCGAATTCATCGTCGAGACCGAGGCGCTCCGGAAGGCAGTCGCCGAAGCCTATGACGCCGGCCTGCTCGGCAAGAATGCCGCCGGATCGGGCTTCGACTTCGACGTCTTCGTCCACCGTGGCGCCGGCGCCTACATCTGCGGCGAAGAAACGGCGATGCTGGAGAGCCTTGAAGGCAAGAAGGGCCTGCCGCGCCTGAAGCCGCCGTTCCCGGCCGGCGCCGGCCTCTACGGCTGCCCGACCACGGTCAACAATGTCGAGAGCATCGCGGTCGTGCCCACGATCCTCCGGCGCGGCGCTGCCTGGTTCGCCAGCTTCGGGCGCGAGAAGAATGAAGGCACCAAGCTGTTCCAGATTTCGGGCCATGTGAACTGCCCGTGCGTGGTCGAGGAAGCCATGTCGATCCCGTTTCGCGAGCTGATCGACAAGCATGCCGGCGGCATCCGCGGCGGGTGGGATAACCTCCTTGCCGTGATCCCGGGCGGATCGTCGGTGCCGCTGGTGCCGGCCGAGCAGATCATGGATGCGCCGATGGATTTCGACGGGCTCAAGGAACTCGGCTCCGGTCTCGGCACCGCGGCGGTCATCGTCATGGACAAGTCGACCGACATCGTCCGCGCGATCAGCCGCATCAGCTATTTCTACAAGCATGAAAGCTGCGGCCAGTGCACACCCTGCCGCGAGGGCACCGGCTGGATGTGGCGGACGATGGAGCGCCTGCGCGAAGGCGATGCCCAGGTCGGCGACATCGATAAGCTGTACGACGTCACCAAGCAGGTCGAAGGTCACACCATCTGCGCGCTTGGTGACGCGGCCGCCTGGCCGATCCAGGGCCTGATCCGCCATTATCGCCCCGAGCTCGAGCGCCGCATTGCCGAGCGTCATGGCGCCGAGCGGGAGGCGGCGGAGTGATCCACTTCTTTATCGTCATCGCGAGGAGCGGAGCGACGTGGCGATCCAGTGGCGCCAGTCTGGATTGCTTCGCTGCGCTCGCAATGACGAACAATGGAATTGCGAATGCCTAAAGTCACCGTCGACGGCGTAGAGATTGAAGTTCCGCAGGGCGCGACCGTGCTGCAGGCGTGCGAGCTTGCCGGCAAGGAGATCCCGCGCTTCTGCTACCACGAGCGGCTGAGCATCGCCGGTAATTGCCGCATGTGCCTGGTCGAGGTTGCCCCTGGGCCGCCCAAGCCGCAGGCGAGCTGCGCGCTGCCCGCCGCGGATGGCCAAACGATCAAGACCGACACGCCAATGGTCAAGAAGGCGCGGGAAGGGGTGATGGAGTTCCTGCTCATCAACCACCCGCTCGACTGCCCGATCTGCGACCAGGGCGGCGAATGCGACCTGCAGGACCAGGCGATGGCCTATGGCCGCGGCCATTCGCGCTACGAAGAGAATAAGCGGGCGGTCGACGACAAATATTTCGGGCCGATCGTCAAGACATCGATGACTCGCTGCATCCAGTGCACCCGCTGCGCCCGCTTCGCCGAAGAAGTGGCCGGCACGCCGGAAATCGGCATGGTATTCCGGGGCGAGGACGCGCAGATCACAACCTACCTCGAAAAGGCGTTCACGTCGGAGCTGGCGGGCAATCTGGTCGACCTCTGCCCGGTCGGCGCCTTGCTGTCGAAGCCATACAGCTTTGAGGCGCGGCCGTGGGAGCTGCGCAAGGTACCCGGCATCGACGTGATGGACGCGCTCGGCACCAACATCCGCATGGACGTCCGTCAGCGCCAGGTGATGCGCATCCTGCCGCGCATCAACGATGCGGTGAATGAGGAATGGGCGCACGACAAGACGCGCCACCATGTCGACGCACTGGTTCGCAACCGGCTCGACCGTCCGTGGGTGCGCGACGCCAAGGGCAAGCTCAAGGAAGCCAGCTGGGGCGACGCGCTCGATACCTTCGCCAAGCAGTTCAAAAAGGCCGGGAAAAAGGTCGCGGCGATTGCCGGCGACCTGCTCGACGCCGAAACCATGTATGCCGCCAAGGCGCTGCTGGCGGGCGCGGGCTCAACCCTGCTGGAAGGGCGACAGACCGGGCTCGACTATGACGTGACCAGCCTCGCCGCGGTGCGGTTCAACACCCCGATCGCCGAGATCGAGAATGCCGATTTGGTGCTGCTGGTCGGATCGAACGTCCGGTGGGAAGCGCCGTTGGTCAACACGCGCATTCGCAAGGCGATACGTCGCGGGGCCAAGGTGTTTGCGATCGGGCCGGAAGTCGACCTGACCTACAAGGTCGAATGGCTGGGCGATGACCTGTCGCTGATCGGCAAGCTGCCCAAGGCGGCGGCCGACGCGATCAAGGGCGCAAGCAGGCCGGTGATGATCGTCGGTCCGGGTGCGCTTGGTGCAGGCGCGCTGGGCGCCGCGCTGGCGGCATCCAAACCGTTCATCAAGGACGGCTGGAACGGCTTCAATGTGCTGCACATCGCCGCGGCGCGGATGGCCAGCCTGCTGCTCGGCTATGCGCAGAAGGGCGGCATCGCCGACATCGAAAAGGCGAAGCCGGAGCTGGTGATTCTGCTCGGCGCGGACGAGGTCGCAGCCGATGCGTTCAAGGGGGCGTTCAAGGTCTACATCGGCCACCACGGCGACAAGGGCGCCGCTAATGCCGACCTCGTCCTGCCGGGCGCAACCTATGCTGAAAAGCATGGCACCTACGTCAACATTGAGGGCCGCGTGCAGCGGAGCGAGCGCGCCGCCTTCGCGCCGGGCGATGCACGCGAGGATTGGACGATCCTGCGCGCGCTCAGCGACCTCATCGGCAAGCCGTTGCCGTTCGACCGGTTCGACCAGCTTCGCGCGGCGATGATCGCCCAAGTGCCCGAACTGGGCCAGGAAGGCGTGATCGACTTCAAGTGGGCGCCGCCGAAGCTCGCCGCCAAGGCAAGCGGGCCGGTCGGCTATCCGATCAAGGATTTCTACCTGACCAACGCGATCTGCCGCGCCAGCCCGACCATGCGCCGTTGCTCGGAAGAGCTGGTCCATGGCCATGAATATGCGGAGGCGGCGGAATGACCGCGTGGTTCCAGGGCACTTGGCTAGGGCCTGATGGCGGCTGGCTGATCGCCAACCTGATCCTGATTTTGCTTATCGCCCTGCCGCTGATGCTGGCGGTGGCGATGATCATCTATGCCGAGCGCAAGATCTGGGCGGCGATCGCGCTTCGCCGCGGGCCGAACGTGGTCGGACCGTGGGGCCTGCTGCAAAGCTTTGCCGATGGCCTCAAGGTCTTCCTGAAAGAGACGATCATCCCGTCGAGCGCCAACAAGGGCCTGTTCCTGATCGCGCCGATCATCACCTTCACCGTCGCGCTGATCGTCTGGGCGGTGGTGCCGTTCGACGTTGGCGTGGTGCTGACCGACATCAATGTCGGCCTGCTCTACATCCTCGCCGCGAGCAGCCTCGGCGTTTACGGCGTGATCATCGCCGGCTGGGCGTCCAACAGCAAATATCCCTTCTTCTCGGCGCTTCGCGCTGCCGCGCAGATGGTGAGCTATGAAGTGTCGATCGGCTTCGTGCTGATCTGCGTCGTACTTTACGCCGGCACCTTCAACCTGACCGACATTGTCATGGCGCAGAAGGGCAATGTCCTCGGGATCCTCAATGGCTTCGGGTTCAACCCGCTGCTGTTCCCGATGGCGGTGGTGTTCCTGATCAGCGCAATGGCAGAAACCTTCCGCACACCGTTCGACCTGGTCGAGGCGGAGAGCGAGCTCGTCGCCGGTCACCAGACCGAATATTCGTCGATGGCCTTCGCGCTGTTCTGGCTCGGCGAATATGCCAACGTCATCCTGATGTGCGCACTCAACGCCATCCTGTTCTGGGGCGGGTTCCTGCCGCCGATCGACTGGGCGCCGCTCTATCATTTCCCCTTCACCGACATTTCGACCGGATGGCTGTGGCTCATCCTGAAGATGTGCTTCTTCTTCTTCGTGTTCGGCTGGGTGAAGGCGACGGTGCCGAGGTACCGCTATGACCAGCTGATGCGGCTCGGCTGGAAGATCTTCCTGCCCCTGTCGCTTCTGTTCGTCGCGCTGATCAGCGGCTGGCTGATGTGGACCAGGTACGGAGTAGCGGCATGATCGCGCGGACCATCAAGGCTTTCACGCTATGGGAATTCGTCAGGGCGCATGCCCTGACCTTGAAGTATTTCTTCAAGCCCAAGGCGACGATCAACTATCCCTACGAGAAGACGCCGACTTCGCCCCGCTTCCGCGGCGAGCATGCGCTGCGCCGCTACCCGAACGGCGAAGAGCGCTGCATCGCCTGCAAGCTGTGCGAGGCGATCTGCCCGGCGCAGGCGATCACCATCGAAGCCGAGCCGCGCGAGGACGGCAGCCGCCGCACCACCCGCTACGACATCGACATGGTGAAGTGCATCTATTGCGGCCTGTGCGCCGAGGCCTGCCCGGTCGATGCGATTGTCGAAGGGCCGAACCTGGAGTTCGCCACCGAAACTCGCGAGGAATTGCTCTACGACAAGGTCAAACTGCTCGAGAATGGCGACCGCTGGGAACAGGCGATTGCCGCCAACCTTGCCGCCGATGCGGCGTATAGATAGGGGCGGGCGCACTTGTTCAAACAGGGACCATCCGTGACCTTCCATCGTCGTGCCAGCGAAGGCTGGCATCCATGTCATTGCGGTTGCGCATCGAGCGCAGTGGCATGCGTCGACCTGGGCCCCAGCCTTCGCTGGGGTGACGGCTTGAGGGAGCCGTCATGATCGCAATCTTCGCCTTTTACCTGTTCGCTACGCTGACCATCGCTTCGGCGGTGCTGGTGATCTTCGCGCGCAACCCGGTTCACAGCGTGCTGTGGCTGATCATGGCCTTTTTCAATGCGGCCGGCCTGATGCTGATCCTGGGGGCCGAATTCATCGCCATGTTGCTGGTGATCGTCTACGTCGGGGCGGTTGCGGTGCTGTTCCTGTTCATCGTCATGATGCTCAATATCGACTTCGCGCAGCTGCGGTCCGGCTTCACCAAGAACCTGCCGTTCGGATTGCTGGTGGCACTGGTGCTGCTGGCCGAGATGATCGTCGCCGTGTCGGCGTGGAAGGCGGGCCCGGTAACCGGCAATATCCAGCCTGCGGCCGGGACGCAGCCCAATATCGAGGCGATCGGCGAGCTGCTTTACAGCCGCTTCCTGTTCCCGTTCGAAATCGCCGGCCTCATCCTGCTGGTGGCGATGATCGGCGCGATCGTGCTGACCCATCGCAGCCGCGGCGACGTGCGCGGCCAGAAGGTGTGGAAGCAGGTCGACAGGCGACCCGACGAAGCGATCAAGCTGGAACAGCCAGCTGTCGGAAAGGGCGTCAAGCTATGAGCCTCACGGCCGTCGTGCCGGCGAAGGCTGGCATCCATGTCTTGGAAGCTGGGCAGTGCGGTCCAACATGGGCCCCAGCCTTCGCTGGGGTGACGAATAGCCACGAAGGCAATCCGGCATGATCGGCCTGACCCATTATCTCGCCGTCGCGGCGATCCTGTTCACGCTTGGCGTGCTCGGCATCTTCCTCAATCGCCGCAACATCATCCTGATGCTGATGGCGATCGAGCTCATCCTGCTGGCAGTCAATATCAACCTGGTCGCCTTCAGTGCTTTCCTCGGCGATTTGACCGGCCAGGTATTCGCCATGTTCGTGTTGACCGTAGCCGCGGCCGAGGCCGCAATCGGTTTGGCGATCCTCGTCATTTTCTTCCGTCGCCGCGGTTCGATCGCGGTCGACGATGTCAACCGGATGCGCGGCTGATGCACCCAGTACTCTTCATTGTCTTCCTGCCGCTCCTTGCCGCGATCGTCGCGGGCCTAGGCGGCCGCGCGATCGGCAAGACCGCGTCAAAGATCGTCACCACCGGCGCGCTGATGATCGGCGCGGTGCTGAGCTGGCCGATTTTCCTGAGCTATGTCGCAGGATCGGGCGAACCGATCGTCGTACCGGTGCTGAAGTTCATCGAAAGCGGCGCGATGAACGTCGATTGGGCGCTGCGCGTCGATACGCTGACCGCGGTAATGCTGGTGGTGGTGACGACGGTGTCGAGCCTCGTCCACCTCTACAGCTGGGGCTATATGGAAGAAGACCCGGGCCAGCCTCGCTTCTTCGCCTATCTCTCGCTGTTCAGCTTCGCCATGCTGATGCTGGTTACCGCCGACAGCCTGGTTCAGATGTTCTTCGGATGGGAAGGTGTCGGCCTCGCTTCCTACCTGCTCATCGGATTCTGGTATCACAAGCCCTCCGCCAACGCTGCGGCGCTGAAGGCGTTCGTGGTCAACCGCGTCGGCGATTTCGGCTTCTCGCTCGGCATCTTCGGCACCTTCCTGGTGTTCGGCACCGTGTCGATCCCGGCGATCCTCGCGGCAGCTCCCGGAATGGCCGGATCGACCATCGGATTTGCCGGCATGCGGGTCGACACCATGACCCTGCTGTGCCTGTTGCTGTTCGTCGGCGCCTGCGGCAAGTCGGCCCAGCTTGGCCTGCACACCTGGCTGCCCGACGCGATGGAGGGTCCGACACCGGTAAGTGCGCTGATCCACGCCGCGACGATGGTCACCGCCGGCGTGTTCATGGTCTGCCGCCTGTCGCCGATGTTCGAGACCAGCGGCACCGCGATGACCGTCGTCACCTATGTCGGCGCCGCCACGGCGATCTTCGCCGCCACCGTCGGAACGGTCCAGAACGACATCAAGCGGGTGATCGCCTATTCGACCTGCTCGCAGCTCGGTTACATGTTCTTCGCGGCCGGCGTCGGCGCCTATGGCGCGGCCATGTTCCACCTGTTCACCCACGCTTTCTTCAAGGCGCTGCTGTTCCTCGGCGCGGGCTCGGTGATCCATGCCATGCACCATGAGCAGGACATGCGTTATTACGGCGCGCTCCGTAAGGAGATCCCGATCACCTTCTGGACGATGATTGCCGGCACGCTGGCGATCACCGGCGTCGGCCTGTTCGGGATTGGCTTCGCTGGATATCATTCGAAGGACGCGATCATCGAGAGCGCCTTTGCCAGCGGCACGGTGCACGGCCATGTCGCCTATTTCCTCGGCGTGTTCGCGGCGCTTCTGACCAGCTTCTACAGCTGGCGCCTGATCTTCCTGACTTTCTATGGCAAGCCGCGCTGGGCGGGTAGCGAGCACATCCAGCATGCGGTTCATCATGTTCATGAAGACGCGGGCGAAATCGCGTCGGATCATGATAGCGCCGCCGACCATGGCTGCGCCAAGGTCGAGGGCACGGCCGGCTATCACCCGCACGAGAGCCCGTGGGTCATCCTGCTGCCGCTGGTACTGTTGTCAGTGGGCGCGATATTCGCCGGTTTCCTGTTCAACCACAGCTTCATCCAGCCCGAAGGCGGACCGGAGTTCTGGCGCGGCAGCGTCGCCTTCAGCGAACATCTGGCCCATGCGATGCACGAGGTTCCGGACTGGGTGAAATGGTCGCCGTTCACGGTAATGCTGATCGGGCTCGCCATCGCCTATCGCAATTACATCGTGAAACCGGAAGCGCCGGCGGCATTCGTCGCCATGTTCCCGCACCTGCACCGCTTCCTGATGCACAAATGGTATTTCGACGAGCTCTACGACGTCATTTTCGTCCGTCCGGCGATGTGGCTGGGCCGCCTGTTCTGGAAGGGCGGCGACGAGCAGATTATCGACCGGTTCGGCCCGCACGGCGCCGCCTATGCGGTCGGCGTCGGCAACCGCATCACCGCGCGGCTGCAGAACGGATATGTCTATAGCTACGCCCTGGTGATGCTGCTCGGCCTGATCGGCGCCGCGACCTGGGTCTTCTGGTGGGTGAAATGAGCGCGTTGGGCATCCAATTAAGTTCCGTTCGTCCCGAGCGTAGCCGAGGGACCAGAGCACCAACGTGCCTCGACTTCGCTCGGCACGAACGGTTGTGGGGAGACCGCTAGGTGCTGGCCAATCTTCCCATCCTTTCCATCCTGGTCCTGCTGCCGCTCGTCGCCGGCGTCCTCGCCCTGTTCCAGTCGGCCAATGGAGCCCGCTGGAATGCGCTGATCACCACGCTCGTCAGCCTGGGCCTAGGCGTCTGGCTATGGACCGCGTTCAACGCCGATGGCCCGCAGTGGCAATTCACCGAATTTCATCCGATCGGCGGCGGAGTCGCATGGGCGATGGGGATCGACGGCATCGCGCTGGTGCTGATCGAGCTGACCCTGTTCCTGATGCCGATCTGCATCGGTGCGAGTTGGAAGGCGATCGACAAGCGGGTGCCGGAATATATGGCATCGTTCCTGATCATGCAGTCGCTGATGATTGGCGTGTTCACCGCGCAGGATTTGCTGCTGTTCTACATCTTCTTCGAAGCCGGTCTGATCCCGATGTACCTGATCATCGGCATTTGGGGCGGCGTCGAGCGGATCAAGGCGAGCTACAAATTCTTCCTCTACACGCTGGCCGGATCGGTGCTGATGCTGATCGCCATGCTGGTGATGATCCTGAAGTCCGGCACCACCTCGATCCCGGCGCTGATGGCCTATGATTTCGACCCCAGCCTGCAATGGTGGCTGTGGCTGGCCTTCTTTGCCTCATTCGCGGTCAAGATGCCGATGTGGCCGGTCCACACCTGGCTTCCCGACGCCCACGTCCAGGCGCCAACCGCCGGGTCGGTAATCCTAGCCGGCGTGCTGCTGAAGATGGGCGGATACGGCTTTATCCGCTTTTCGCTGCCGATGTTCCCGGAAGCGTCGAATGCCTTCATCCCGTTCGTCTATGCGCTTTCCGGCATCGCCGTGGTCGTGACCTCGCTGATCGCGCTGGCCCAGACCGACATGAAGAAGCTGATCGCCTATTCGTCGGTCGCGCACATGGCGTTCGTCACCTTCGGCCTGTTCACCTTCAATCGCCAGGGCATCGAAGGCGCGATGCTGGTGATGCTGAGCCACGGCCTGGTGTCGGGCGCATTGTTCCTGTGCGTCGGCGTAATCTACGATCGGCTGCATACCCGCGAGATCGCGCGCTACGGCGGCCTTAGCGACAATATGCCGAAATATGCGCTGCTGTTCATGATCTTCACCATGGCCAGCGTCGGACTTCCCGGCACCAGCGGCTTCGTCGGCGAATTCCTGTCCCTGGTCGGAACCTACGCCGTGTCGAGCTGGGCGGGCATCGTCGCCACGACCGGCATCATCCTCGGCGCCTGCTACATGCTCTATCTTTACTGGCGCATCTGCTTCGGCAAGCTGGTTCATGCAGACGCGGCCGCGATGACCGACCTCAACATGCGTGAGCTGTGGCTGCTGGGCCCAATCGCGGCAGCGGTGTTCTGGATGGGCGTCTATCCGGAAAGCTTCCTGCGGCCGATCCGTGCCGATGTCGGCCGGCTGATCGAGCGGGTCGAGCGCGCCGCCCCGCCGGGTGACGCGCATCTCACTGCCGGCAAGCCCGCCGCCACCCCAGCCCATGCGGAAGCGCATTGATGAACCTCGCACCGATCCTTCCCGAACTCATCCTGACGATCGGCTCGATCGCGCTGATGATGGTCGCTGCCTTTGTCGGCCGTCGCGGCAGCGCGTTGACCAGCTGGGCTTCGGTTGCGCTTTTGCTCGTAGCCTGCGTGTCGCTGATCGGTCCGCCACAAAGCGCCGGCATGCTGTTCGGCGGGCAATTGGCGGCCGACGGCTTTGGCGCACTCGGCAAGCTGATCATCTACCTTTGCGCGGCGGTGGCGATCGTCATGGCGCACAGCTGGTTCGAGCGCGATTTCGAGCATGGCGCCGAATATCCGGTGCTGGTGCTGATGGCCGCGGTTGGCATGTCGGTTATGGTTTCGGCGACCAGCCTTGTGACCCTTTACGTCGGCGTCGAACTGAACAGCCTCGCCGCTTATGTGCTGGCGTCCTATCGCCGCACCGACGAGCGGTCGGCCGAAGCGGGCCTCAAATATTTTGTCCTCGGCGCGCTTGCCTCGGGCATCATGCTGTACGGGATTTCGCTGCTCTACGGCTTTACCGGCACCGCCCAGTTCGAAGGTGTCGCCGCGGCGTTTGCCCGGGAAGGCACCCAATCGATCGGCCTGTTGTTCGGCCTGGTGTTCCTGCTTGCCGGCTTGGCGTTCAAGATCAGCGCGGTGCCGTTCCACATGTGGACGCCAGACGTCTACGAGGGTGCCCCCACGCCGGTCACTGCCTTCTTCGCGTCGGCGCCCAAGGTCGCGGCGGTGCTACTTGGGGTCCGCGTCTGCCTCGATGCGCTGGGACCGGCGATCGACGCCTGGCGGCAGATCATGATTTTCGCGGCTTTGGCTTCGATCATGCTCGGTGCGGTCGCCGCATATGGCCAGACCAACATCAAGCGGCTGCTGGCCTATTCGTCGATCAACAATGTCGGCTTCGCGCTGATCGGCCTGGTCGCGGGCGGCACTGCCGGTGCCAGCGCGGTGCTGTTCTATATGGCCATCTATGTCGTGATGACGCTTGGCGCCTTCCTCTGCGTGCAGCGCATGCGGGGAGAAGATGGCGAATATCTCGAATCGATCGACAGCCTGTCGGGGCTGGCCCAGACCCGCCCGGGACTTGCCGCAGCGATGGCGACCTTCATGTGGAGTCTCGCTGGCCTCCCGCCCTTCTTCGGCTTCTGGCCGAAGCTGCTGGTGTTCCAGGCGGCGGTGGCTGAGGGCTTCAACATGCTGGCGGTGTTCGGCATCCTCGGTACGGTGATCGGCGCTTATTATTACCTGCGCATCGTCAAGGTGATGTATTTCGATGCACCCAGCGGGCCGCCTTACGCCAAGGGGCGGGCCAACGTCGAAGGCGTGCTGATCCTGCTCGCGGCGCTGATCGTCTCGCCGCTCGGCTATGCCTTGATCGATCCGATCGCGACGCTGACCAACAACGCCGCGGGAAGCCTGTTCTGAGCCGAATCCGCATCGTCGAAAGGCTCGGCTCAACCAATAGTGCATTGCTGGGCGACACCCAGGCGATCGAGGGTGATTGGCTGGTTGCGCTGCGACAGGACGCCGGCAAGGGACGTCAGGGCCGCGCCTGGCAATCGATCGAGGGCAATTTCACCGGTTCGACCCTGGTCCAGCTGCGGGCGGCCGATCCACCGGCGCCTTCGTTGGCGCTGGTAGCGGGACTGGCGCTGATTGAGGCGGTCGACATCGCGGCTCCTGCTGTGCCGGCCTCGCTCAAATGGCCCAACGATCTGATGCTTGGCGATGCCAAGCTTGCCGGGATACTGCTCGAGCGCTCGGGCGACCGGATCGTCGTCGGGTTCGGCGCAAACCTGGCCAAGGCGCCAAGGATCGAGGGCCGCAAGACCGCCGACCTGGGCGCGGTTATAGCGCCGCAGTCATTCGCGCCGCTCCTTGCCGGCAAATTCGCCCAATTGCTGGCCGCCTGGCGCGCGTCGGACCCGGTGCAATTCGCCCAGGCCTGGTTGGCCCGTGCTCATCCGGTCGGAACGCCGCTGGAAGTGCATAGCGGTTCAGGCGAAAGTGTCGCGGGAACCTTCGACGGGATCGAACCGGATGGGGCAATGCGGCTGAAGCGCGACGGGATGATCGACATCGTCCGCGCCGGCGATGTCACGCTGGCGTGACGCTCGCCATGTCAGGCAAGGAAGGCTAGGGAGGCGCCCATGCTGCTCGCGATCGATGCCGGTAATACAAATTGCGTCTTCGCCCTGGTCGACGGGGAGGAGATCAGGACGCGTTGGCGGATCGCCACGGATCCGCGCCGGACCGCCGACGAATATGCGGTCTGGCTCCACCAGCTGCTCGAACTGGAAGGCTATGGCCACGGCGATGTCAGCCAGGTGATCATCGGCACGGTCGTGCCGCGCGCGCTGCACAATCTGCAGGTGCTGGCGACCAAATATTTCAAGGTCGAACCACTGATTGCCGGACAGGGCAAGGCAGAATGGCCCATCGCGCTCGACGTCGATGAGCCGCAAAGCGTGGGCGCCGACCGGGCGCTCAATACCATCGCCGCGCATACAAAGCACAAGGGCGACTTGATCGTCATCGATTTTGGCACGGCGACCACCTTCGATGCAGTCGATTTTTCGGGAGCCTATAAGGGCGGGATCATTGCGCCGGGCATCAACCTCAGCCTCGATGCGCTGGTCGGAGCGGCGGCGAGGCTGCCGCGCATCGCGATTTCCGCGCCGGAAGAAGAGACTGTCATCGGGCGAACCACGGAAACGCAGATGCTTATCGGCGTTTATTGGGGATATGTGGCAATGATCGAGGGCCTGGTTGCGCGGATGAAGGCCGAGATTGGGCGGCCGGTGACCGTAATTGCGACCGGCGGCCTCGCCATCCTGTTCGACAAGCATACGGATGTATTTGACGTGATCGAGCCCGACCTCACCGTTCAGGGACTGGCGTTGCTGGCTCTGCGGGCCGGCAAATGACACCGGGAGAAGAGCTGCTGTTCCTGGCCCTGGGCGGGTCGGGCGAGATCGGCATGAACGTCAATCTCTACGGCTGCCGCGGCAAATGGCTGATGGCGGACCTTGGGCTGACCTTCGCCGATACCGATTATCCGGGCGTCGATCTGATCCTGCCCGACCTGGAATTCATCGAACAGCGGATGGACGATTTGGTCGGGATCGTCCTGACCCACGGCCACGAGGATCATATCGGTGCGCTGCCCTACCTCGCCGCCGATTTGAAAGTTCCACTCTATGCGACGCCGTTCACGGCGGGGCTGATCGCCGGCAAGCTGGAAGAGGAAGGCCTGACCGGGCAGGTCGCTTTGCGCATCATCGAGCGCGGCGGAACCATCGACCTCGATCCGTTCCGGGTGACCTATGTGCCGCTTGCCCATTCGATCCCCGAAGGCAACGGCCTGATGATCGAAACCCCGTTCGGCAATATTTTCCACACCGGCGACTGGAAAATTGACGAAACGCCCGTGCTCGGCTTGCCCAGCTCGGCCGAGACGATGGCCGGGATCGGCGATGCCGGCGTGCTCGCGCTGGTGTGCGATTCAACCAACGTTTTTCAGGACAAGGCATCGGGTAGCGAATCCGGTGTTCATGCCGGGCTGCTCGAAGCCGTAATGAAGGCCAAGGGGCGGGTGCTGGTTACCACCTTCGCATCCAATGCAGCCCGGCTGGAAACGATCGGCAGGGTTGCGCTGGAAACGGGCCGCCGGGTGTGCGTTGCCGGACGAAGCCTCGACCGCATTCTCAAGGTCGCCAAGGCGACCGGTTATCTACGCGACTTCCCCGAGCCGGTTCGGTTCGATGAAGCGATGATGCTGCCCAAGCAGGAACTGCTGATCATCGCTACGGGGGGGCAGGGCGAAGCCCGTGCCGCGCTGGCCCGGATCGCATTCGGCCAGCATGAGCTGAAACTTGTCGAAGGCGACACGGTAATCTTCTCTTCGAAGCAGATTCCCGGCAACGAAATCGCCATCGGCCGGATCATGAACGCGCTTAGCGATATCGGGACGCTGATCGTCACCGACCGCCAGGCACATGTCCACGTTTCCGGACATCCGGGCCGGCCCGAGCTCGAGGCCATGTACCGGTGGATCCGGCCGCAAATCCTGGTTCCGGTCCACGGTGAGATTCGCCACATGCGGGAGCAGGCGCGCTTCGGCCTGGCACAGGGCATTCCGCACGCCGTGGTGCAACGCAACGGCGATCTCATTCGCCTTGCGCCTGATGGCCCGGAGAAGATTGGCGAGGAACGGATCGGGCGGCTGGTGCTCGACGGGGATGTAATTCTTCCCGCCGATGGATCGACCATCAATGAGCGCCGCAAGATTGCAATCAACGGCCTGATCACCGTCGCGGTGCCGGTCGACGGGGAAGGTCGGTTGGCCGGCAGGGTGCTGGTGCGGCCGTTCGGCGTTCCGATCGAAGAGGATCGCGACGATTTCCTTGCCGACGCGACCGACGCCGCGGAGCGCGCTTACGAACCGACGCGAGACGTGGAGAAACTGCGCGAGGCTGTACGGTTGGCGGTGCGCCGCTGCGCCACGCTTTGGACCGGAAAAAAGCCGGTGGTGGAAGTGATGCTGGTCGAGGTTGCCCAATGAAATGGACCTCGGTCCTGGCGATTTATTTCCTCGTGTTCTGCTTTTCCGCTTTCCTGCTGTTGCCATTCGGGGTGCGGACCCACGAGGAAGTCGGCGCCGAACGAGTGCCGGGCCAGGCGGATAGCGCACCACACAGGTTCGACCTGCCGCGCCATCTGCTTAGGGCGGCGCTGGTCGCTTGCCTGCTGACGGCGCTTTATGTCGCCAACTACAAGTTCGGCTGGATCACCACCGACGATCTCGACTTCTACAATTGACGTAGAGACTTAGCGGCGCTTCTCCACCGCCTGCGCCAGCGCTGCGTAGAGCTTGCCCATATCGCTCGACATCAATGTCACCGCGATCATCCCGCCATCGCGCTCGGCCAGCACGCGCCTGAGCATCGCTTCGAAATCGTGGACATAATGATTGACCGCGTTCTGGAACTCGGGATCGGACTCATAATGGGCCGCGATGCCGCGGCTTTCCGCTCCATCCAACAGCCGGACCGCGCGGCGGGTGAACACCCCGCGATTGCCCTTCAGATAGTGGTTCCAGGCCTTGTCATCGACTTCGTCGCTGAGGATTTTCTGCACATCGATCGACGCCGAATGCATGGAGTCGATCAGCAGCGAGACGCGGCGGGCGAAGTCTTCGCCGCTGTCCTTCATCTGGGCTTCCCGGTTGCGCTCGATATGCGCTTCGAGCGCGGCGGCGCTTTGTCCGATCGACAACATTTGCGCGGTCAGCCGGTCCGAAGCTTCGCGCGCCGTTTCCACCGCCCGCCCGGCAACCTGGTCGAGTTCGGCCAGCTTGGACTCGACGCTGTCGCGAACCGCCTTTTCCAATGCGATGCGGGTCTGCTCGCTGAGTTCGCCGGCGCACTCCGGAATAACCTTGGCGATCGCTTCGCGGGCTCGATCGGCGGCATGGGCAGCGGTTTCCTTGACCCGCACCAGGGCCTCGACCAGCGCCGGTCCGGTCTCGCTCGACAGGCGATTGGCTTCGTCGCTGGCGGATGCAATGGCGGCGCCAAGCTCGGCGAGCCGCTCCTCCGCCTGGCGGACGCCAAGGTCAACCGAGGTCATCAGCGTGGCCAAGCGGTCCTGCTGATGCTCGACGATCGATGCACTCGATTCGATCCGGCTCTGCGCTTCGATCGAGGCATCGCGCATTTGCTCGACATGGGGCCGCGCAGCTTCTGCCGACGCCAGCATCCGAGCCGCACCTGCTTCGGCTTCCCCGAGGGTCGCGATCATCTCTCCCGACAACACCGCGCCAAGCCGATCGAGACCTTCGCGCAGCCGCTCGGATCGGTCGGCCAGCCCATCGAGGCTGTTGTCGTGGCCCGCCGTCGCCGACGAGAGGGCTTCAAGCTCGCCCCGCAGGCGGCCCAATGCGGTCTGCACATGGCTCGCGCGCTCGTCGCCTGAACGAGCAAGGTCCAGGAACCGCTCGTCAAGGGCAGCCATTCCGCTGTCGAGATCGGCTATCAGCCGCTGCGAAGCGCGCTCCTGCTCGGCAATGCGGGAACTCAGGCCGTCGAGCGCGGAGCCGGCATGGGTCAGCCGTTCGCCAAGAAGTTCCGATGCGTCCATGCCGGCGCGGCCGATGCTCGCCTGGCTCTGGGCGACAAGGGCGGAAATGGCAGCGGCCTGGGCATCGATGCCCGTACGAATTTCGGTCAAGGCTTCAGCGGATCGAGCAAGCAACGCGTCGACAGTGGCGCTGGTTTCGGTGCGGACTTCTGTTACTCGCTGCGTGGCGACCGCACCGGCACTTTCTATGTTGGCGAGGCTTGCAAGCAACCGTTCGGACGCTTCGCGAACGATGGAATCGGCCTGCTGTGCGTGCGCGGAAAGGCTCGAGACCTGGGATTCAAACCCGCCGGCCTGTTCGATCGCGGCCTGGCCAGCCTGGCGCAGCGTATCAGCCATTCGCCGGGTAGTTTCCTCGGCCTGCGGCAGGTCGGTCAGAAGTACGCCGATATCGGTACGTGCCGATTCCGCCGCCCGATCCAGCGCCGCGCCATGTTCGGCCAACGTCTGCGATCCGCGATTCAAGTCGGCGGTGATCGCCCCCAACCGGGTGGCAGCCTGGTCACCGAGGCCCATCAAGTCGCCGGCCATGACCCCGAGCGTGCGATGATTCTCGGCAATCTGGTGCGACAGCGCCGCCAAAATATCCTGCAGCGAGCGCGCTTCCTTGCGCATCGCGATTACCGAGCGCGTGAATTTCTCCGCTTCCTTGCGCCGCGTGCGGCCGAACATCAGCCAGACCAACCCCATCAGCGCCAGAGGGCCGGCCAGGATCGCGACCCATTGCGCGATTGCCGGACTGGTCAGAGGTTCAGCGGCAAGAACCCGGCCCGCCGACCAGGCAGTGTAGCCGGTCCAAAGCAATGCAAGGATGCCGAGGCCCCAGCCAAGGACCAATCGCCCGCCTTCGCTGGCAACGTCATGGACGTCGCGGATCTCGGCCCAATCCGCTCGGCTGAAACTTGGTTCCGAACCAGCCCCTTCGCCTTCGATCACCGGAGTTGGGTCATCCCGGTCTTCGGGATAGCGATTGCCCTGGGCGCGGTACGGGTTGGTGCTCATGATCGGGGAGTTTACCACCTTTGTTGTCAGGCGAAAGCGACAAATGGGCACAGTCGAGGCTAGAAATTGGGACACTCGCTGCCCTATGGTCGATGCCCTCAGGGGGGAATTACCGGATCGCGGGGTAATCTATGGCGCTTGGCGCCTTGATCGGTGCCTATCAGGAAGACGATGCGGGCGGTTTGCGCGCCCTGCTTCCGCTCGCCGGTCGGACGTTGATCGAATATCAGGCGCGCTGCCTCGCCATCGCCGGGGCGGCGCCGTTGACCGTGCTGGTCGAGCGGGTGCCGCCGGCGCTGAACGAGGCATTCGAGCGGCTTCGCGGAGAGGGAATCTCCGTGGTCCCGGTCAGCGACGGCAATGAAGCCGCCAGCCGTTTCGAGGCAGGCAGCCAGCTGATCCTGCTGGCCGACGGCCTGGCGCCCGACATGGGAGACCTTCAGTTGCTGCTGGAGGAAGGCGATGGCGCGATCATCACCGTGCCCGATGACGAGGCACATGAAGCTTTTGAGCGGATCGACGGCCACAATCGCTGGGCGGGCCTCGCCAAGGTCGATTCCAACATGCTCGGCGCGACGGCAGCGATGCTTGGCGACTGGGACCTGCAATCAACCTTGCTTCGGCGTGCGGTGCAGGCCGGAGCGCGGCTGATCCCATCCACTCCGGGAGAGGGGCGGGGGCCTTTCCTTGCCAACGACGAAGCGGTGATGGCGGGCTTCGAGCGGCGTTTGCTGGTCGCTTCGCGCACCGCGCGGGAGGACGCGGTCGCCCGCTATTTCCTGCCCGTCGTCGAGGAAATGGCGACCGAAAAGCTGATGGAGACCGGAGTGCGACCCGGCTGGCTGGTCATGGCGGCGCTGATAATGGCCATCGCCGGCGCTTTCTGCTTCAGCAGGGGCTGGCATTTGGCGGCACTCGCCCTGTTGATCCTGTCGACCCCGTTCGACCTGGTGGCCCAACGTCTCGCAATGCTTAGGCTGCAGCCGCTCAGTCCGGCAATGCTGTCCCGCCGGCTGTTGTGGCCCGCGGGCGGATTGGCGTTGCTGGCGCTGGGCTGGTTCGAAGCTCGGCATGGTTCGGGTTGGGGCGCAATGATGGCGGCGCTGGCCGCCACCGCATTCGGCGAGGCCGGGCGGATCGAGCGCATCGGGCGCCAGCTTCCCGGCATCGAATGGCATTTTGCGCGCCGCAACGCGATCTGGCTGGCAATTCCGTTCGCGGTCGGCGGTTGGTGGAACCTATATCTTGCCAGTGTCGCCCTCTACGCCACGGCCAGTTTCTTCATCGTTCAGCATTTCCGGCACTCGGTGGAATCAGCACCTCATAATTGACCGCGCGTTAACCCGATCCGTTCTATAAAAACTGGATGATGCCCGTGGAATGGCCGCTCGCTGCATCGGCAGCCGACCGCCCGGTCGATCCTGCGCGCCCGCGCGTGGGGCGCGACCGGCTGGGCGTCGCAATGGCTGATTTCTTCCTGGACGAAGGCTCGCGGCTGACTGACGAGGAGCGGGCGCTGATCGCGGCGATGCTTCGCGGGCTGGTTGGAGATATTGTTGATGAGCTCGTTGCCGGCCTTCCGGCAATGCTGGCTGCGCAGGCCGACAGGGGTCGGGAGGGGCTTTACCGGCGCCTCCGCGCGGCCGGGCTGATGGAACGGCAGGGGCTGGTCGCCTTGCTCCTGCGCCGGGCCGATGAGCAGCAATTGTCGGCTCGCGCGGATCCCCGCCACCCGACGGTCGCATCGCTGGTCAGCGACGATAGCGCGCCAGTCGCGGAGGCCGCGATGGCGCTTGCCTTGGCTCGCGGCCGCCGCCGTGACCGGTTCGGCCGGATGAGCGTCGAGTTCGACGATCTCGATGCCGAGGATGCCGTGGCACTGGTCCACGCCGTTGCCGCAGGTCTTCGGGACGCGCTGACTGAAGACGCCGATGAGGCACTAGGCTCGGCGTCCCATGGCCTGCTTTCTCGGCACGACGAAGGCCGGCGGCTTGAAGCTGCCGTCGCCGCACTGGCCCGGGTACTCGACGCGCAGAACCGCGCCGACGATGTCCTGGTCCGTAGGGTTGCCGAGGATGGCGACGCATCGCTGCTGGTCGGCTTGTTGGCGCGCCGCGCCGGTATCGACCAGCTGGACGCATGGAATTTCTTCACTGGCGGCGATGCGATGATGCTTGCCCGCCTGGCCGGATGCGACCGCACCGCCGCCGCCCAGATGCTGGCGGCTTTCGAGCCAATGGCCGGCGCAAGCGCCGCGGAACGATTTATCGACCGCTACGATTCAATTGACGATGCGGCCGTCGAGCGTTGCCGTCGCTGGCTGCGGCTTGACCCCCACTACCGTGCGGCGCGCGACGCCCTGGAGCCGGGCAATGGCTAGCGCTCCCTTCGACCTCGGACCGGTCACCGGCCGCGTCGATCGCGAAGGACGCCTGACGGAGGCCGATTCCGCGCTGCTGAGGCTTCAGGAGGAAGCTGGCTCGTCGCTCGGTGCGCCACTGGCACTGCCACAGGTTGCAGCGGTTGCACGCTCCGCAATCAAGCTTGGCGTGCCATTGGCGCGCTCGGTAGTTGCCGCATCGAGCGATCGCGACCTGGACCTATGGGTTAGGGCAGTGCCCGATGCCGAGGGCGCCAGCCTGACGATCGAAGGGTGGAAGGCCCGGCCTGCAGCGCCGCCGCGTCTCACGCTGGTCACTAACGAGTCGCTCGACGTAGAGGAAAGGGTCGCCCGGCCGTTGAGCTTCACCACCGACGGCGAGCTCAAGATCAAGCGGATCGACGAAGAACTGGCGCTGATGATCGGAGTCGCCCCTGCCGATGCGATTGGCCAGCCGCTCACTCGTCATTTCCTGCTGGTCGACAATGGCGATGGCGCAATGCCGCTGTTGATGGCGCTCGTCAGCCGCGCCGACTTCTCCGGGCAGAGTGCCCAGTTGCGCGGGCAGGACCGGGAATCGCTGGTGACACTGAAAGGCCTGGCCTTGCGGACCGCCGGAGACCGCTTTGACGGATATGAAATCGAAATCGACCGGCCGGCGGAGATGGATTCATCCCCCTTCGCAGTGCTCGATCCTGCGCTGGATGAGGCGCTGCGCTCGCCTCTCGACCGGATCATCGCCGCCGCCGAGCGAATCGTCGATCGCAGCGAGGGTCCGTTGAGGAGCGATTATGCCGCCTACGCCGGCGACATCGCCGCGGCGGGGCGGCACCTGCTGTCGGTTATTCGCACGATGAGCGAGCAGGAGGCAGCCAAGGGGGATGCCGAGGTCGATTTGGCAAGTACTGCCGCCGAGGCGGTGCAGCTGGTCGAGGAAGCCGCCGAAAAACGATCGGTCAAGGTAGAACTGGTCGGCGCGGACGGCCCCTTGCCTGCCGCCGGCGAGAGCCGGGGCGTGGTGCAGATACTGGTCAATTTGCTGGCCAATGCGGTCCGCCACTCTCCTGCCAGCGGCACGGTTGCGGTTATCCTGGAGCAACGGGGCGCGCAGGCCGCGGTCACGGTTGCCGACGAAGGCCCTGGAATCGCGGAAGCAGACCAGGAACGGATATTCGAGCGTTATGAACGGGCCGATGACAGTAAGGGCGGAATTGGCCTCGGTCTCGCCATCTCCCGCAGGCTTGCGCGCTCGATGGGCGGCGATATCGAACTGCAAAGCGAGCCCGGCGAAGGGGCGCGCTTCACATTGCTGCTGCCTTCGGCCTAGCGCCTAGCGCTTCGACGCCGGGATGTAATCGCGCTGCGTCGCGCCGACATATAGCTGGCGCGGGCGGCCGATCTTTTGCTCGGGGTCGGAAATCATCTCGTTCCATTGAGCCACCCAGCCGACGGTGCGGGCGAGGGCGAACAGGGCGGTGAACATCTCGGTCGGGAAACCGATCGCGTTGAGGATGATGCCCGAATAGAAATCGACGTTGGGGTAGAGCTTTTTCTCGATGAAATAATCGTCGTGGAGCGCGATCTGCTCCAGCTCCTGGGCGACGTCCAGCACCGGATCCGAGAGCTTCAATTCCTTCAACACCGCCTCGGCGGTCTGCTGCATCACCTTCGCCCGCGGATCGTAATTCTTGTAGACGCGGTGGCCGAAGCCCATCAGCCGGAACGGATCATTCTTGTCCTTGGCGCGGGCGACATATTCCTTGATCCGCTTCACGTCCCCGATTTCACGCAACATGTTCAGTGCCGCTTCGTTGGCGCCGCCATGGGCCGGGCCCCACAGGCAAGCGATGCCGGCGGCGATGCAGGCGAACGGGTTTGCGCCCGACGATCCGGCAAGGCGGACGGTCGAGGTAGATGCATTTTGCTCATGATCGGCGTGGAGGATGAAAATCCGGTCCATCGCCTTTTCGATGATCGGGTTGACCTCATAGGATTCCGCCGGGACGCCAAACGTCATGCGAAGGAAGTTGCCGGTGTAGCTGAGGCTGTTGTCCGGATAGAGGAACGGCTGGCCGATCGAATATTTGAACGCCATCGCGGCGATCGTCGGCATCTTGGCGATCAGCCGATGGGAGGCGATCAGCCGCTGCTGCGGATCGGTGATGTCGGTGCTGTCGTGATAGAAGGCGCTGAGCGCCCCGACCACGCCGCACATGATCGCCATCGGGTGGGCGTCTCGGCGAAACCCGCGATAGAATGTCGCCAGCTGCTCGTGCAGCATGGTGTGGCGGCTGATGGTATAGTCGAACTCTTCCAGCTCTTTCTTCTTCGGCAGGTCGCCGTGGAGCAGCAGATAGGCAACCTCCATGAAGCTCGAATGCTCGGCAAGCTGGTCGATCGGATAGCCGCGATGGAGCAGGATGCCCTGGTCGCCGTCGATGTAGGTGATCGCGCTTTGGCAGCTTGCGGTCGAGGTGAAGCCGGGGTCGTAAGTGAATTTGTCGATCTGGCCGTAAAGCTTGCGGATATCGATCACGTCAGGGCCGACTGATCCTTCCAGAAGGGGATAAGGAAAATCGCCGCCTTCGGTGGTGAGTGTGACGGTCTTTGCGGTCATGAGGTCGGCTCCGGCTTTAATTCGGCTTTGGCATTTGGTCGGCAATGCGCCCGAGGCTCTCGTCTTTGCCAAGCAGGACAAGGACGTCGAAAATCCCCGGCGAGGTTGTCTTGCCCGTCAATGCCGCCCTTAGCGGCTGGGCGAGTTTGCCTAGCTTAAGTGAGTTGCGTTCCGCAACCTCCCGCACTGCAGCATCCAGCGGATCGTGCTCCCATTGCGGCGTTGCAGCAAGCGCCGCGTGTGCAAGTGCGAGATGGGCGCGGCCTTCGTCATTGAGGAGGGCCGCGGCCTTTTCGTCCATCGCGAGCGGCCGCTGCGCGAAGAGGAATTCCGCGCCGTCGGCGAGTTCGTTCAGATTATGCGCGCGGGCTTTCAACTCCGGCATAGCGCGGACGAGCAGCTGAAGTTCCTCGTAGCTCAGCCCGAGTTTGCGCGAAGCAAGGGTCGCAAGGCGCGTGTCGTCGGCCTCGCGGAGGTAATGACCGTTGAGATTTTCGAGTTTCTTGAGGTCGAACCGCGACGGACTTTTGCCGACATGGTCGACGTCGAACCACTCGATTGCCTGGTCGCGGCTGATGATCTCGTGATCGCCATGACCCCAGCCAAGGCGGAGGAGGTAATTGAACAGCGCCTCCGGAAGGATGCCGAGCTCGTCGCGATAGGCATCGACGCCAAGCGCGCCATGCCGCTTCGACAATTTGGCGCCGTCAAAACCGTGGATCAGCGGAACATGGGCGTAGGTCGGCACGGGCCAGCCCATCGCCTTGATGATCGCCAGCTGGCGAAACGCGTTGTTCAAATGGTCGTCGCCGCGAATGACGTGAGTCACACCCATGTCGAAATCGTCGACGACCACGGCAAGCATATAGGTCGGGGTTCCATCCGATCGCAGCAGGATGAAATCGTCGATCTCGGCATTGGCCACGGTAACGCGACCCTGGACCAGGTCGTCGATGACCGTCTCGCCATCCTGGGGGGCCTTGATGCGGATGACATAGGGGTCGCCCTCCGGCCAATCGGTGCGATCCCGCCACGGGCTGCTGATCTTGAAGGGCTTGCGCTCGGCCTGGGCCTTCTCGCGCGCCGCCGCCAGCTCGTCCTGCGTCATGTAGCAACGATAGGCGGCACCCATATCGAGCAGCTGGTGCGCGACCTCGGCGTGGCGCTGTTCGAACTGCGACTGGAAATAGGGTTCGCCGTCTCCATCGATTCCCAGCCAGTCGAGCCCGTCCAGGATCGCGTCGATCGCTTCCTTCGTCGAGCGAACCTTGTCGGTATCCTCGATCCGAAGCAGATATTTGCCGCCGTGGTGGCGGGCGAACAGCCAATTGAATAGCGCGGTGCGGGCGCCGCCGATGTGCAAATAGCCGGTGGGCGAGGGCGCAAAGCGGGTTACGACAGGCTGTCCCACTTGGGCGATTTTGCCGCTTGCGCTCAACCGATCTTTCCTCTTGTCTGCTGGGGCCGAATGGACTGGACGAGCGCCCCTATCACAGAGGACGCGCCGCTGGAACCGGCGCATCGACGCTTTTTGCCTGCGGCATTTTCGGCAGTTTTCGCGGCGGTTGAAGCCTTTCTCGAGCATGAGCGGGCGCAGGTGCCACCGTGGTTCACGGCCGCGTTCGGCGCCGGGATCGCCGCCTGGCTATGGATTCCGGACAGGAGCGGCTGGAGCGCGGCGATTTTGCTCGGCCTCGGCCTGGCCGCGGTGGGGGCTGCGATCGGCACCAGGCGCATTGGCGGGGCCTTGCAGTTCGGCGGATTGGCGTTCGCCGCCGGCTGCACCCTGATCTGGTGGCGAAGCGAGCATGTCGCAGCGCCTCGGCTCGATCGGCCCCGGGTCGCGGCGTTCGAAGCGAGGGTCGACAGATATGAAATGCGTGCCGCCAAGGGCGACGTTCGCCTTACCCTTGTTACCGCCACGCAGGGGCTGCCGCGGTTGGTACGCATTTCGGTTCCTGACGAGGATGTCGCGATCGGCCTAGGCATTGGCGCCAGGATCCGTGTCAGGGCGCGGCTGCAGCCTCCGCCGCCGATGGCGTTGCCGGGCAGCCATGATTTCGCGCGCGACCTCTGGTTTCAGGGTATCGGCGCGGTCGGCCGCGCAATTGGCCCGGTGGAGGTTATCGAGCCCTCTCCAGGCGGTGGCCTCGACGCGCTGCGCGAACGGCTCGGCCGCCATATCCGCGGGCAATTGCGGGACAGGGCCGGCGGCATCGCCACCGCGCTGGCGACCGGAGACCAGTCCGCGGTCGGTGACGAAGATGCCGAAGCGATGCGCCGCTCCGGCCTTGCCCATCTCCTCTCTGTCAGCGGCCTGCACATTGCCGCAGTGATCAGCGCGGCAATGTTGCTGACGCTCAAACTGCTGGCGCTCAGCGAGCGGTTGGCGCTGCGCTTCAACCTCGTGCTGGTCGCAGCGGGAGCGGGAGCGCTGGCGGGCCTGGGCTACACGCTGCTGACCGGGATGCAGGTGCCAACCGTAAGGGCGTGCATCGCGGCGCTGCTGGTACTCGGCGGAATCGCGCTGGGCCGCGATGCGATCAGCCTGAGGCTGGTCGCGGTCGGGGCGTTGGCGGTGCTGCTGATCCGGCCCGAGGCGCTGGCCGGCGCGAGCTTCCAGATGAGCTTCGCCGCCGTCACTTCGATCATTGCGCTGCATCATTGGGAACCGGTTCGGAAAATGTTTGGGCCGCGCGATGAAAGCCGGTTCTCGAGGATATTGCGCGGCGCCGTCGGCCTGTTGCTGACCGGGCTGGTGGTCGAGCTCGCGCTAATCCCGTTCGCGCTTCATCATTTCCATCGCGCAGGCCTCTACGGCGTGGCGGCCAATCTCATCGCAATCCCGCTCACCACCTTCGTCGTCATGCCTTTGGAAGCGCTGGCGCTGATCCTGGACCCGCTTGGCCTAAGCGCGCCCATTTGGACGGCCACCGGATGGTCGATCGATGCCATGCTGGTCCTGGCTCATCGGGTGGGCGAGGCCGAGGGGGCGGTCGCGATGCTGCCAACCATGCCGAGCTGGGCGTTCGCCTTGATGATTGGAGGCGGGCTATGGCTGACCCTATGGAGCGGTCCCGTCCGGAGATGGGGCCTTTTGCCGTTTGCGATGGGCGCGCTCGGCGCTGCCATGGCGCCGGTTCCGGACATATTGATTACCGGCGATGGCCGGCACCTGGCCTTGATCCGCGACGATGGAGTGCCCGTCCTGCTCCGCAGCCGGACCGGCGATTTTGTCCGTGACCTGATGAGCGAGGCGTCGGCCTATGACGGCGACCCGCTTTCCCTTGAGGAACAGGGTTTCGCCCGCTGCAGCCGCGATGCATGCGTCGCCGACATTGTGCGGCACGGTACGGTTTGGCGCTTGCTCGCAACCCGCGGCCGCGACCGGATCGACTGGGCGGAGCTTACCAAGGCTTGCGCGGATGCCGACATCGTCGTTGCCGATCGCCGCTTGCCGCGAGGATGCTCACCGCGCTGGCTCAAGCTCGACCGCCAATCTCTGGAGAAGAATGGTGGCGTCGTAGTTTTTCTCGACGGCAGCCCGCGCGTTTCCACGGTTGCCGAAAGGGTCGCGCGTCATCCTTGGAGGAGTTGATCAGGCCTCTTGCCACACAGCCAATTCGCTGCCGGATGGGTCGATGAAATGGAATCGCCGGCCGCCGGGGAAGGAAAAGATCGCCTTGGCGATGATCCCGCCCGACTTCATCACCGCGTCGAATGCCGCTTCGAGATCGTCAACCCGGATCACCGGGAGCGGCGCTGCCAGCGCCTCCGACGGCTGTCCGTTCAATCCCAGGTCGACATCGCCGCTGCTTGTCGCGGCATAGTCGGGACCATAGTCGGTGAACTTCCAGCCGAACGCCTTGGCGTAAAAGCCGCGCGTCAGCTCATGCGCCGTGACGCTGGGGAGTTCGACATAGTCGATGCGGGGTGAGGGCATGTCCATTCCTAACCGTTCGTCCTGAGCGAGAGATAGACCCAGAACTCCGTCATCCCCATGCGCGCCCTTCGACTACAGCCCTTCGGGCTTCCGCTCAGGACGAACGGAGGGGTTGGTAAGTCAAACTCAGTAGCGCCGGATCAGGCCGGACAGGCGTCCCTGAATGGTCACCCTGCTTTCGTCATAGCGCTGCGGTTCATAGGAACGATTGGCGGGATCGAGGCGGATCATCTGGCCTTCGCGACGATAGGTTTTGAGCGTCGCTTCCTCATTGTCGATAAGCGCGACGACGATCTCTCCGTCACGGGCGCTGTCGACCTTGCGAATGAGGGCGAAGTCCCCGTCGAGAATTCCTTCGTCGACCATGGAGTCGCCCGACACCTCCAGCGCATAATGCTCGCCCGGCCCAAGCAAGGCAGCAGGGACAGCGAAGCCCTCATTGCCTTGCAATGCCTCGATCGGCGTACCGGCGGCGATCCGGCCGTGCAGCGGAATTTCGATCGTGTCGTTGGCCGCAGTGGGCACGACCGGCCGGGCCTGAGCAACTGGCGCAGGGGCCGCGACCTCGGGCATCTTCACCACCTCCAGCGCCCGGGCTCGATTGGGCAGGCGGCGGATGAACTGCCGTTCCTCAAGCGCCGAGATGAGCCGGTGCACGCCTGACTTGGATTTCAGGTCCAACGCCTCGCGCATCTCGTCGAAACTTGGCGAAACGCCGGTTGCGGACAGCCGCTGGTGAATGAAGTTCAGCAACTCGTGCTGCTTGGCGGTGAGCATCGGACCCCTCCGTGCGGAACGAACAGAGAACGTGTAGGCAACAAAAAGTCCGGCGTCAAGCAGTAACGAAGCAGGCGGTTAGGAATGCGTTGAGCAATGGCCGACCCTGTTCCGAGGCAACGCTTTCGGGGTGGAATTGAATGCCGTGAACCGGCGCGTCGGCATGCCGCATCGCCATTACCGTCCCATCGTCGCTCCAGGCATTGGGCAAAAGCGGAGGTCTTGGATCGGTTACCGCCAGCGAATGATAGCGGGTGGCGGCGAAGGGCGAGGGGATTCCGGCAAAAAGTCCGCTGCCGTCGTGGCGCACCTGGGCGATCTTGCCATGGACCGGATGGGTCCGCCCGACGGCAGAGCCGCAGGCAACCGCAATCGCCTGGTGGCCAAGGCAGACGCCAAGCAGCGATCTCCGCCGTTCGATGCACGCCTTGGCCAGTGAAACTGATATTCCGGCGTCTTCGGGCTTGCCGGGGCCAGGCGAGATCAGGATGCCGTCAGCGCCAGAACCAATCGCTTCGGCAACTGTCAACGCGTCGTTGCGCTTGACCGCCACCTCGGCGCCAAGAGCGGCAAGATAGTCGACCAGCATGTAAGTGAAGCTGTCGAAGTTATCGACCACCAGGATCCGCGGAGCGGTCACTGGCCGCCTCAGCTCATTGTTCGGCGCCGGAATAGCGCTGCTTGGCGGCCGCGATCGCCTCATCGTTGCGCTTGACCCCTTGCTCGATCTTCATCGCCGCCAGCAGCTGCTGGCCGAGCTCATCGGAGACCGCGCCCTCGAACTCGCGCTGAGTTCTGACGATCAGGCCAGGCGCGGAAAAGGCGTTGCCGGGCACAATCTTGTTGGTTTTGACAATGAAGAAGCCACGGTCGCGCGGGTCGGCAACCATGCGGCTTTTTCCCTGGGTCAGGGAAAACAGCATTTTGAGCGGCGCGGCGGCATCGGCATTGGCTTCCGAGATCTGGATGCGCCGCGCTACAACCGGCTCGACCGGGGGAAGTGCCACACCGGCTTCGGCGATAGCTTTTTCCATCGGTTCGCCGCGCGCTACCTTGGCCGCGATCTGGGAAGCGACCGCCTGGGCCCGGTCCATCGCCTTGCGGCGGATCCAGTCGGCGCGGACCTGATCCTTTATTTCCGCCAGCGGGGCAGGCGCGGCTTCGATGACCCGGTCGACCGCGACAATCACATAGCCGCCGTCATTTGCCAGCGTGACAACTTCCGGGTCGTCGTCGACCGCCATCGCAAAGCCGGCCTTTAGCGCGGGTTGAAGCTCCGCCGGGAATTTGTAGGCGGCGTCGCCGCGCGCAGCCCCGCCGGCATTGATCGCAGGAGTGGTAACGACCGGCAGCTTCGCAGCGCCAACCGCCTCGGCGAAGCTGGCCCCATCGTCGATCCTGTCCTCGACCTTGGTCACCGCGTCGGTCAATGACTCCTTGCGCTTGCTCGTCGCGAGCAGCGCGGCGATCTCATCATGCGCCTGGGCCAGGCTCTTGCCGGTCGCATTGCGAATGTCTTCGATCTTGATCACGTGCCAGCCGAGGTCCGACCGGACCGGTCCGACAATCGCGCCCTTGGCGGCGGCGAAGGCGGAATTGGCGATTGCCGCTCCGCCAAGGGTCGAGAATTGGGCGCGGGTCTGCGGGCCGACAGCCACATCGGCAGCGGATAATCCTGCCGGGGCGGCGGCGGCGGCGAAGCTGCCACCGGCCTTCGCCCGCGCCGCGATGCCGTCGGCCTGCTGCTTGTCCTGGACCACGGCCTGGCTCAACACGCGGGTTTCGCTGCCGGCATAATTCGCCTGGTTGGCCTTGTAATAGGCGGCGATCTCGGCCTCGCTCGGGGCAGCTCCAGCTACCGTTTCGGGGCTGATCGTGGCCAGCCGCAAGATTCGCTGCTCCGCAACCATGTAGCGCGGACGATTCTGGGTGTAGAAGGACTGAAGATCTCCATCGGACGGGTTGAGGCCTCCGCGGAAAATATCGGCCGGCACCACCGACATCTGGCCCTCGCGCTGCTCGAGCAGCATTGCCGCATAGGGCCGGGCAACCCCTACCGGGACTTTGGCCTCGACTGCGGCGGGCGCCAGAATCAGCCGCTGGGTTATCGCCACCTGAATCAGGCGGCGGACGTCGGCATCGGTGAGCTGTTCCTGCGCCAGAAAGGCATTGTAGGCCTGCTCATTGAATTTGCCGTCGAGCCCCTTGGTCTGCGGCAGGGCGGCGATTTCGCCGTCGACCAGTCGCTTGGACATGACGAAACCATGATCTTCGCCAAAAGCGATCAGCGCGTGCTCGTTGACCAGTGCCTCGAGAATTTGGTCGAATTGCTTGGCGAGCGTCGCATAGCTCGCTTCCGGATTTTGCTGCCGTGCGTCGGCGAGTGCACGCTTCATCGCACTATCCAGGTCGCGCTCGCTGACCGGCTCGCCACCGATCTTGACCAGCGTCCCCTTGCTCATCCCGAAATTGCCGGAAAAGACGCTGCGGATGTCCTGCATCGCAAAGCCGGCCAGGATCATCAGCAGGATCAGGACCATCAGTCCGGTACCGACCGCGGATTTGGACAGGCGGCGGAAGAATGAAAGCATGGGATCTCTTGGCTTTGAAAAAGGTTCGCGCCGCTTTAGGGGCCGCATCTAACAACGGCAAGCGGGCTGAAGGGGAGATTTATGGCACGGCGAAAGCTGGTCGCGGGAAATTGGAAGATGCATGGCCTCGCGGCTGATCTCGGCGAAATTTCCGCCGTTTCGATTGCCGCGGAGACGGCCGGCGCCGATGTCGCGCTGTGCCTTCCGGCAACCCTGATCGAGCGCGCCGTGCGGGCAGCGCCAGGCTTTGCAATCGGCGGCCAGGATGTGCACCAGTCGGACAAGGGCGCGCATACCGGCTGTGTGTCGGCGGCCATGCTGATCGATGCCGGCGCCAGCTTGACCATCGTCGGCCATAGCGAGCGGCGCGAGGCGCAGGGCGAAAGCGACGCCGACGTTAAAGCCAAGGCAGAATCGGCGCTGCTCGCCGGGCTGTCGGTGATCCTGTGCGTCGGCGAAAGCGATGCAGTCCGCGAAGCGGGCGATGCCGTCTCGACGGTGTCGTCCCAGCTCGATTCTTCCCTGCCTCGCGGTGACGTTGCTTCGGCCGGCGTCCCGGACCGTCTGGCCGTGGCCTATGAGCCGATCTGGGCAATCGGTACCGGCAAGGTGCCGTCGATCGCGGACATCGGCGAAATGCATGCCGCGCTGCGGGAACGGCTGAAGGCCGCCTATGGAGAAGCAGGGGAAGGCGTGCGGATTCTCTATGGGGGATCGGTCAAGGCCACGAACGCCGCCGAAATCTTCGGCGTCGATGACGTTGATGGAGCGCTGGTCGGCGGGGCGAGCCTCAAGACAAGCGACTTCCTGCCGATCGTCGAAGCAGCGCGTTGAACAATCCAGGATCCGCCGCTATCTGGCGGTCCGAATTTCCTTTTTTCGGTTAGGCCTTTTCAATGTTCACCTTCCTGCTGGTCGTCCAGACCCTGGTCGCGGCGGCGCTTGTCGCAGTCATTCTCATGCAGCGTTCGGAAGGCGGCGGCCTTGGTGTCAGCAGTTCCTCGGCCGGCCTCATGACCGCCCGCGGGGCGGCGGATTTCCTGACCCGCGCCACGGCGATCCTGGGCGGCCTGTTCATCACCATCTCCATCGTGCTGGCTGCGATTGCCGGCGTCAGCCGCGAATCGACCGCCGTCGACACCAGCCTGGTGAAGCAGCAGCCGGTGCAGCAGGCTCCGATTGCTCCCACGGCGCCCCCGGCCGGCAACGAGACTACGCCTGCCGTCCCGCTCGCTCAGTAGCGCTTTTTCAACTTTATTTGACTCGGGCGCTTGCCACGAATGGCAAAGCGCCCGTAAGGCCCGACTCCCATGGCGCGGTATGTCTTTATCACCGGCGGCGTGGTTTCCTCGCTTGGCAAAGGTCTTCTCGCAGCGTCCCTCGGGGCGTTGTTGCAGGCGCGCGGCTATTCCGTGCGCATCAGGAAATTCGACCCCTATCTGAACGTCGATCCCGGTACGATGTCGCCCTATCAGCATGGCGAAGTCTATGTGACCGACGACGGGGCGGAGACCGACCTCGACCTTGGACATTATGAGCGCTTCACCGGCGTTTCGGCGCATCAGTCGGACAACATCACGTCGGGCCGCATCTACCGGGACATCATCGCTCGGGAGCGGCGCGGCGACTATCTCGGGGCGACCGTCCAGGTCGTTCCGCACGTCACCAACGCCATCAAGGAATTCGCCCAGGCCGACATCGAGGGCCTCGATTTCGTCATCTGCGAGATCGGCGGAACTGTCGGCGATATCGAAAGCCTGCCGTTCGTCGAGGCGATCCGCCAGCTGAAGAACGACCTTGGGCGTGGCCAAAGCTGCTTCGTCCACACTACGCTGGTCCCCTATATCGCGGCGGCGGGAGAGCTGAAGACCAAGCCGACCCAGCACAGCGTCCGCGAATTGACGAGCTACGGCATCCAGCCCGACGTCCTCCTGTGCCGCGCCGACCGGCCGATCCCCGAGAGCGACCGCGCCAAGATCGCCCTGTTCTGCAACGTTCCCCAGGAAGCGGTGATCCAGGCGCTGGACGCCCGTTCGATCTACGACGTGCCGCTGCAATATCATGCCGAAGGCCTCGATGCCGAAGTGCTGAAGGTGTTCGGGATTACCGACGCGCCGGATCCGGAAATGGCGCGGTGGGACGACATCATGGACCGGGTAGACCATCCGGAGGGCGAGGTGACGATCGGCGTTGTCGGAAAATATGTCGGCCTGCCGGACGCCTACAAGAGCCTGCGCGAGGCGCTGGTCCACGGTGGCATTGCCAACCGGGTCAAGGTCAACATTCAGTGGCTCGATGCCGAGATGTTCGAGGGCGAAGATGCCGACCTCGCCGCCAAGCTCGAGCCGCTGCACGGCATCCTGGTTCCCGGCGGGTTCGGCGAGCGCGGCAGCGAGGGCAAGATCGCTTCTGTCCAATTCGCCCGCGAGCGCGAGGTGCCCTTCTTCGGCATCTGCCTGGGCATGCAGATGGCTTGCATCGAGGGCGCCCGTAATACCGCCGGAATTTCGGATGCCTCGACCACCGAATTTGGCGAGACCAACGAGCCGGTCGTAGGCCTCATAACCGAGTGGATGAGCCCCGAAGGCCTCCAGAAGCGCAATGCGGAGACCGACCTGGGCGGGACCATGCGGCTGGGGGCCTATGCCGCCAAGCTGGGCCACAACAGCAAGGTGGCCGAGCAATATGGCACGACCGAAATCAGCGAGCGCCACCGCCACCGTTATGAGGTCAACGTCCATTATCGTGATGCGCTGGAAAAGGGCGGCCTGATCTTTTCCGGCATGTCGCCCGATGGCGAGCTGCCCGAAATAGTCGAGCGGCCCAACCATCCCTGGTTCATCGGCGTGCAGTTCCATCCCGAACTGAAGAGCCGCCCGTTCAACCCGCACCCGCTGTTCGCCGGCTTTGTGGCGGCCGCGGTCAAGCAGAGCAGGTTGGTCTAAGCTGTCATCCCGGACTTGATGATCGGCATGCGGGACAGGGGGCCGTCACGAAGTGAATTCGTGACGTCAGTCGCTGCTGCGCGCGCTGGCCGGCATTCGTCGACTGTTCGCCGAAGCCAGGCTTCGGCTCCGCGCCTCATGCCGATTCATTTGGCGTTCATCGACAGAGGCGCTACCTCGGCTCCATGCAGGGGAAGCTCATCATCGGAGCATTGTTGGTAACGGCCTTCGGCGCCGTCCCGGCGATGGCGGGCGAACCGGTCAAACGCCAGACCTGCCAGAAAGGCGACCCGCCTCAGCAGGTGCAACAGCAGCGGCAGCAGGTTGCGAACCAGCAGCAGGCAAAGGTCAAGCCGCAGGGCTGCCCGATCACCCGGATGATCCCGTCCGTGGTCGACCCAACTCCGACCTTCCTGCTCTGATTTTCAAACCATTGCGGGAGCGCGAGTCGCACCCTAATTGACGGCGATGAGCAATATCGTTTCCAGTCGCCTGATCGTCCTCGGCTCCGGTCCTGCCGGCTACACCGCCGCCATTTATGCCGCGCGCGCCGGCCTCAATCCGATCGTCGTCCAGGGCATCCAGCCGGGCGGCCAGCTGACCACCACGACCGACGTCGAAAATTATCCGGGCTTTCGCAGCGTTATCCAGGGACCCTGGCTGATGGACGAAATGCAGGCCCAGGCCGAGCATGTCGGCACCAAGGTCGTCTGGGATCACATCTCCGAGGTCGATTTGTCGCGCCGCCCGTTCGTTCTCAAAGGCGACAGCGGCGGGGAATATCACGCCGATGCGCTGGTCATTGCTACCGGTGCCCAGGCCAAATGGCTCGGCCTGCCGTCGGAAGAGCATATGAAGGGGAAAGGCGCTTCGGCCTGCGCGACCTGCGACGGCTTTTTCTACCGCGGCAAGAAGGTGGCGGTGATCGGCGGCGGCAACACCGCGGTCGAGGAAGCACTTTACCTCACCAACCACAGCCATGACGTGACCTTGATCCACCGCCGCGATTCGCTTCGCGCCGAGAAAATCCTCCAGGACCGGCTGTTCGCCCATCCCAACATCAAGATCATCTGGGACAGCGAAGTCGCCGAGTTCGTCGCCGGCGGCATGCCGGAAGCGCTGGTCGGGCTCGACATCCGCAACGTGAAGAGCGGCTCGATCAGCCGGATCGATGTCGATGGGGCATTCGTCGCCATCGGCCACAAGCCGGCAACCGAGTTATTTGCCGGCAAGCTCAAGCTCGACAGCGACGGCTATATCGAGGTCGAGACCGGAACGACCCGCACGTCCGTCCCCGGAGTCTTCGCCTGCGGCGACGTGATGGACAAGATCTACCGACAGGCGGTGACCGCCGCCGGGACCGGCTGCATGGCTGCGCTCGACGCCGAGAAGTTCCTCGCCGCCGAAGAGTTTGGAGCCCTGCAAGCCGCTGAATAGGCTGCGGCATCGTGCACAACCTCCTCGTCATCCCCGCGAAAGCGGGGACCCAGCGGAATCAATAGATTTAGGTTCCCGCTTTCGCGGGAAAGACGAAATTTTACTGTCTGCTCAGCGCTTTAGTCGAACAGCGTTGTAATCCAGAAAAACAGCGCCGCCACGGCCGCCGAGGCCGGGATGGTGATCAGCCAGGCCATCACGACATTCTGCGCTACTCCCCAGCGGACAGCCGACGCCCGCTTGGCCACGCCGGCGCCGATCACCGCGCCGGTGATGGTGTGAGTGGTCGACACCGGGATTCCGAACCAGCTCGCTCCGAACAACATCACCGATCCGCCGGTTGAGGCGGCGAAGCCCTGATGCTGCGACAATTTGGTAATCCGGCTGCCCATCGTCTCGATGATCCGCCAGCCGCCGGTCATGGTCCCGAGGCCGATCGCGATGTAGCAGCTGATCGCGACCCAATGCGGTACGTGGAATTCACCGCTGAGATAGCCCGTCGAATAGAGCAGCACGGTGATGATGCCCATCGTCTTCTGCGCATCGTTGAGGCCGTGCCCGACCGAGTAAGCTGCGGCCGACGCCAGGTGCAGCGCCCGAAACGTCCCCTCAGCCCCACGGTTGGATGCGCGCAGCGCGGCCCAGCTGGTCAACAGCATGATCAGCATCGCCACCAGCATACCGAGCAGCGGCGCCAGCGGAATGAACAGCAGGGTCTTGTTGAGGCCGGACCATTGGATGGTGCCGGTACCTGCCGCCGCCACGCCCGCGCCGACAATTCCGCCGACCAGCGCATGGCTCGATGACGAGGGGATGCCCTTCAGCCAGGTCACCACGTTCCAGAACATGGCCCCGATCAGCGCGGCGAAGACCACGGCCGGCGTGACCATGTCCTTGTCGATCAGACCCTTGCCGATCGTGTCAGCGACCTTGTGCAGGGCCGGGAACCACAAGGTAAGGAAATAGGCCGCGAAGTTGAAGAAGGCGGCAAAGGCCACCGCTTGTACCGGCCCCAGAAGCTTGGTCGCAACCACGGTGGCGATCGAATTGGCCGCGTCGTGAAGGCCGTTCAAATAATCGAACGCCAGCGCCAGGACGATTAGTCCGATCAGCAGCGGCATCGCCAGTTCATGCATCAGAGGCGGCCCGCTTAGCTATGTTCGATGACGATGCTGTCGATGACGTTTGCCACGTCCTCGAATGCGTCGACGATCCGCTCGAGGTGCTTGAACAGTTCGCGCTTGACGATGAACTCGATCGCATTCCCGTCGCGGTGGGTCTGGAACGCGGCTTTCAGCCCGAGCGAGTGAATTTCGTCGGCATGGCCCTCCATCCGGACCAGCCGTTCGGTCAGTTCGTGGAGGCGGGTGCCATTGTCGCCGACGTTGCGCAGCAGCGGCATCGCCTCCGCGACAAGCCTTGCCGAGTCGACGATGATTGCGGCCATGTCCTTCATTTCCTGGCCGAACTCAGTCACTTCATAAAGTTCGATGGCGGAAGCCGCCGCCTGCATTTCGTCGATCGAATCGTCCATCGCCCCGATCAGCGCGGTGATCGAGCTTCGATCGAACGGGGTGAGGAAGGTTTGCCGAACCGTCTTCAGCACCTCGCGGATGATCTCGTCGGCGTCATGTTCGCGCTCGTAAATCTCACGCGCATTTTCGTGCATGGCCGGCCCGCCCTGGATCAGGCGGCCGATCGCGTCGCCAGCGCCGGTGATGGCCACGGCATGCGCTTCGAACAATTCAAAGAAGCCGCCGGTTTTTGGTAGCAGCCGTTGGAACCAGGCAAACATCGGGCCCACTTTCGATTTCTCGGCGACGACGCTGAGGACCGAAGTCCGGCGCGCCACCTGGTTGAATTCACTGCTGTTAAAGGAACGGATGAGGTCGCGAAGATCGGGTTCCTCGACCGCGTTTGCGGCATCGCTCAGGCTGAACCAGCGCCGCTTGCGTTGCTTCTTCTCTTTCCAGTCGGAAAGTTCCTCGCTCACAGACAGGGGAAACACCTCGACGTCGGCCATCAGCGCCGCGCCGCTGCCCTTGCGCTTGCGGTAGCGATAGGTGCCAAGCGGAGTCGGGCAGACCGCGCCACGAACCCCGGCCTCTTCCTCCGCCTCCTGTGCGGCGGCGGAGTGAGGCGATACCGTGTTTGCGAAATTGCCCTTGGGAATCACCCACCTGCCTGATTCGCGCGACGTCACCAGCAGCACCTGGACCGGCGCGCGGAGCCCGCGGCCGACGTTTCGATAAGGCAGTGCGGCAATTTGGCGAATGGCTCTTACCCCTGTTGAGCGTTGGCGACGGACCTAGAGCCGAGGGATTGCCCCCGCAAGAACAATGACAATGATGTTACAGGTCAGCTTAGCGAGAGCCGCTCGGCGAGACCCACCAATCTTCCAAAGGTCATTAGATCTTCTGCCTCGACATCCTCATCCTCGATCAGGATTCCGAGCCGCTCCTCCATTTCGGTGAGCAGCGTCGCGACCGCCATTGAATCGAACTCCGGAAGGGCGCCGAACAGCTCGGTCTCGTCATCGAATTTGGCGACCCGCGATTTGGCCAGGCTGAGCACGTCGACCAACAGCGATCGCACCGTTTCATCGACTTGATTGCGATCGTCCAACGCCAATTGCGGTCCCCCATGGTCGATATGCCGGGGCCTAAGGAAACTGCAGGCTCAATGCAATTCGTCATTGCGAGGAGCGCAGCGACGAAGCAATCCAGCAATCCAACATCTGGATTGCTTCGCTACGCTCGCAATGACGACACTTAGTCCGACACCCTATCCGCTCGACCATCTGGCGCTGCGCGGCGCGCCGGACGCGGTTGCCCTGGTGGCGGGTGATGAGCCGCTGACATTCGCCGGGCTGGATGCTGCCGTCGGGCGTATGGCTTTCGCATTGATGTCTAAGGGTCTGGAGCCTGGGGACCGCATCGCAACCTGGATGGGCAAGACCCGCATGGCCTGCCTGATGCCGTTGGCGGCGGCGCGCGCCGGGCTGGTCCATGTGCCGATCAATCCTGTCCTGAAGCACGCCCAGGCCGCGCATATTCTCGCCGACAGCGGGACGAAGCTGCTGATTGGCAATCGAGGCCGGCTGGATAGTCTCGGGACCGGCGAACTGGCGTGTGCGAATGCCATCGCTCTGGAGGATTGGGCCGATGGCGCGGAGGCATTGCCGCCATCGTCGTGCGATCCGAACGATCTCGTCGCGCTGCTGTACACAAGCGGCTCGACCGGCCGGCCCAAGGGCGTGATGCTGAGCCACACCAATCTTTGGCTGGGTGCGGTCAGCGTGGCTCGCTACCTTGGGCTTTCGCCAAGCGACCGGACGCTGTGCGTGCTGCCTCTGGCGTTCGACTATGGCCAGAGTCAGCTGCTCTCGACCTGGGCGGCGGGTGGCTGCGCGATCGCCTTCGACTATCTCCTGCCGCGCGACGTGGTTCGGGCGGTCGGACGTCATGACGTCACCGTCCTGGCCGGCGTCCCACCCTTGTGGCTGCAACTGGCCGAACAGGATTGGGGCGATGCCGGCCGAAGCTTGCGAACGCTGACCAATAGCGGGGGTCATCTGCCGGAGCGCGTGGTCCGCCGCTTGCGCGCACTCTTCCCTGAAGCGAAACTGCACCTGATGTACGGTCTCACCGAAGCCTTCCGCTCATCGAGCCTCGATCCTTCGCTGGTCGACGCGAATCCCGACAGCGTCGGCTCGGCCATTCCTTTCGCCGAGCTGATGGTCGTTCGCCCCGACGGAAGCGAAGCGCCAGCTGGCGAGGAAGGCGAGCTGGTCCATGCCGGGCCGCTCGTCGCGCAAGGCTATTGGCACGACGCGACGCGCACCGCCGAACGGTTCAAGCCGGCGCCCGGCTTCAGCAGGCTTGGCGGCATCGCCGTCTGGTCGGGCGATACGGTAGCGAAGGGCGAGGATGGGTTGCTGCGCTTCCGCGGCCGCGACGATGCAATGATAAAGGTGGCGGGCAATCGCATCAGTCCGACCGAAATCGAGGAAGCAGCTCTCGCCAGCGGCGCGGTAAGCGAGGCAGCGGCATTCGGCGTGCCTGATGCGCGGCTGGGGCAGGCCATCCTGCTTGTCGCGGTGGCCAAGGGTCAGGACGCAGAGCAGAGGCTGCTGACCTGGTTCCGGCGCGAGCTTCCCGCGCACATGTTGCCGCAGCGGGTCATGTGGAAGCTGGAATTGCCTGTCGGGCCGAACGGCAAGCTGGACCGCGCTGCCTTGAAGGCTGAGCTCGCATGAAGGCGCTGGGACCGATCCCGCCTGGTTTCGAGAATGACGGCGAAGGCCGGCTGTTGATCGGGGGCCATGATGTCGAGACGTTGGTCGAACATGCGGGTGGCACGCCGTTGTTCGTCTATGACAGCGAGCGGATCGCCCTGCAGGTCCGGCGGTTGCGGACGGCGTTTCCGGAGTTGGGGCTGCATTATGCCGTCAAAGCAAATCCTTACGCGCCGCTACTCGAAGCCATGGCAAATCTGGTCGACGGCTTCGACGTGGCTTCGTCGGGTGAGCTCGGCAAGGTCGCGCATCTCGGCCTGCCGATCAGCTTTGCCGGGCCGGGCAAGCGCTCGCCTGAAATTGAGACCGCGATCCGCGCGGGAATTACCATCAACCTCGAAAGCGAAGGCGAAGCGGAGCGGGCTTTGGCGATCTGCAAGCGCGAGGAGCTGGAGGCCAAGCTGGCGGTGCGGGTCAATCCGCCGTTCGGGCTCAAGGGCTCGGGGCAGAAGATGGGCGGCATCCCGAGCCAGTTCGGAATCGACCATGACCGCGTCCCGGCACTGGTCCGTCGCATCGTCGAGGCAGGCGCCAATTGGCAGGGCCTGCACATATTTGCCGGCAGCCAGGCGCTTCAGGCCGATGCGCTGATCGAGCTGCAGCGCGAAACGGTCGCGCTGGCGGCCTCGATTTGCGAGGAGGCCGGCCAAGTGCCTCCGCACGTCAATCTCGGCGGTGGTTTCGGCATTCCCTATTTCTCCAAGGACGAGCCGCTTGACGTCGAAGCGGTGGGAGAATCGCTTGCCAAGACTCTGACGGAACGACCTAAAATTCTTCGCGACACTAAGTTTGCAATTGAGCTGGGCCGATGGCTGGTTGGCGAGGCGGGGGTCTATCTGACCCGCATCGTCGACAAGAAGGAGAGCCGCGGAAAGACCTTCCTGGTGACCGACGGGGGGCTCCAGCACCAGCTCGCGGCCTCGGGCAATTTCGGCCAGCTGCTGCGCCGCAACTACCCTGTCGCCATCGCCAGTCGAATGGGCGCTGAGGCCGAGGAAGAAGTGACCATTACGGGCTGCCTGTGCACCCCGCTCGACCTCCTGGCCGACGAGGCGATATTGCCCCGGGCGGAGGTCGGCGACCTGGTCGCCATCTTCTGCGCCGGCGCCTATGGCCTCAGCGCCAGCCCGACCGGCTTCCTCAACCAGCCGATGGCGAGGGAGATGCTTGTTTAGCTCGAACCGTCACCCCAGCGGAGGCTGGGGCCCATGTCGCTCCGCAACGCTTGTTTTGAATGACGTGGATCCCAGCCTTCGCTGGGATGACGGTGGAATCAGGGATACACCGCCTCGACGAAATACAGCCCTTCCGGCGGCGCGTTGAGGCCGAGCGCCTGCCGGTCCTTCGCCTCCAGCGCGGTCTTCACATCCCCCGGCGTCCACCGACCGCGCCCGACCAGGGCCAGGCAGCCGACCATCGATCTCACCTGGTGATGGAGGAAGCTCCGGGCGGCGGCGCGGATATGGATTTCCTCGCCGACTTGGCTGACCGTCAGGCTGTCGAGCGTCTTCAACGGACTTTGCGACTGGCAATGGACCGATCGGAAGGTGGTGAAATCATGGCGCCCGACAAGGTGCGCCGCGCCCTCGGCCATCGCCTCCGCATCCAATGCGATCGGCACATGCCACACCTTGCCTTTGTCCAGCGCGGGAGGGGCGCGGCGGTTCAGGATCCGATAGAGGTATCGCCGGCCGACGCAGCTGAATCGCGCATGCCAGTCGTCGGCAACCGGCTCGACCGCCGTCACGCTGACCGGGGCGGGCCTGACCAATGCGTTGATCCCCTCGCGCAACCGATGTTCAGTCAGCGTCTTCATAACGTCGACGTGGGCCGCCATCGCCAGCGCATGCACGCCCGCGTCAGTGCGCCCTGCGGCATGGATCGTGGCCAGCTCCCCGGTCATCCGGAACGCCGCCTGCTCCAGCGCCTCCTGCACCGACGGGCCATGGTCCTGCCGCTGCCAGCCCATGAACGGCCCGCCGTCATATTCGATCGTCAGGCGCCAGCGGGTCATTGAAGCATCGTGCCCTTTGCGATTGCAAAGCCTCGAAGCAGCTCGTTGCCGCTCATCGCGCCCTTACCGGCGCGCTGCAGGAGCGTCGGCCTAAGGGCGCCATTGCCGCACTGGATTAGCAAGCCATCGTCCAATACCTGTCCGTCATTCCCGCGAAAGCGGGAACCCAGATCTTCTATTTGGTCCGCTGGGTCCCCGCTTTCGCGGGGATGACAAGCTGAAGGTTCAACTTCCGCGGCCAGGATCTTGATCCGCTCGCCATTGGCTTCGAACCAGGCGCCTGGGAAGGGCGCCAGGCCACGGACGAGGCGGACCAGCTCGGCCGCTGGCCGTGACCAGTCGATCCGCGCCTCGGCCTTGCTGATCTTGCCGGCATAGGTGACCCCATCCTTGGGCTGCTCGATCGGATCGTAATTGGGCAGGTCGGCGAGCACCTCGACCATCATCGCCGCGCCCAATTTCGCTAACTCTTCCGTGAGTTGTGCAGCATTCTTGTCATCGATTTCAACCGCGCGCTTGAACAGCATCGGGCCAGTATCGAGGCCCGCCTCCATCTGCATGATGGTGATGCCGGTCGCCTCATCGCCGGCCATGATCGCCCGCTGTACCGGCGCGGCGCCGCGCCAGCGCGGCAGCAGCGAGCCATGGACGTTCAAACATCCCAGCATCGGGGCATCCAGGATCGCTTGCGGAAGGATCAGGCCATAGGCGGCGACCACCGCGACGTCGGCCTCCAGCTCGGCGAAGGCCTGCTGCTCCGCTTCACCTCTGAGCGACTTCGGATAGCGAACCTCGATGCCCAGCTCTTCGGCGCGTTGCTGCACCGGGGTCTCTCGCTCGCCCTTGCCGCGGCCGGCGGGGCGAGGCGGCTGGGTATAGGCCGCGACCACCTCATGGCCGGCGTCGACCAGCGCCTCGAGCGTCGGTACCGCAAAGTCCGGGCTGCCCATGAAGATGATCCGCATCGGCGCCCTATGGCCGAGCAGAGGGAAAATTCCTACATGGATTGCTTCGTCACTGCGTTCCTCGCAATGACGGTATCTCTGTCGTCATTGCGAGCGAAGCGAAGCAATCCAGTCATGGCTAGCCACCAAATAGAGGCGCTCACGCAGGCGCTTGCCAGGCTCCCCGGCCTTGGCCCGCGCTCCGCGCGGCGGGCGGTGCTGCACCTGATGAAGAAGCGCGAGGCCTCGCTTGAGCCGCTGCTGGCCGCCCTCCGAGCCGTCGCCGATACGCTGTCGACCTGTTCGACCTGCGGCAATGTCGACACCAGCGATCCGTGCAGCATCTGCCGAGACGCGAAGCGCGACGACCGCCTGCTGTGCGTGGTCGAGGAAGTCGCTGACCTGTGGGCGCTGGACCGTTCGCGGCTGTTTCCCGGCCGTTACCATGTGCTAGGCGGCCGGCTGTCGGCGCTGGAAGGGGTGCGGCCCGAGGATTTGTCGATCGACAGGTTGGTCCAGCGCGTTTCCGCCGGCGGGATCGACGAGGTCGTCCTCGCCATGAACGCGACGCTGGAGGGCCAGACCACGGCCCACTACCTGGCTGAGCGGCTGGAGAAATTTCCTATTCGTCTCACGCAGTTGGCCCACGGTCTTCCGGTTGGCGGCGAGCTCGACTATCTTGACGAGGGGACGCTCGCCCAGGCCTTGCGCGCGCGGCGACCCGTTGCTTGAACCCCTTCACTTGAAAGACTAAATCGCCGCCATGGCCCTTTTGCCCATCTTTGAGACGCCCGATCCGATGCTCCGCCAGATTTCGACGCCGGTCGAAAAGGTGGACGATGAGCTGCGCGCGCTAATCGCCGACATGTTCGAAACCATGTACGCCGCGCCGGGCATCGGCCTTGCCGCGGTGCAGGTCGGCGTTCCCAAGCGGCTTCTCGTGATGGACTTGCAGGAGCCGGAGGATGAGGACGATCCGGAGAGCAAGCCGATCCGCGAGCCACGTGTGTTCATCAATCCCGAGATCATCTCTCACTCGGATCAGGAAGTGCCCTACACCGAGGGTTGCCTGTCGGTGCCCGACCAATATGCCGAGGTGATGCGGCCGGACCGGATCCGCGCCCGCTGGCTCGACGAGCATGGCAAGAGCCACGAGAAGGACCTCGACGGGCTACTGGCCGTCTGCCTGCAGCATGAAATGGACCATCTCGAGGGTATTCTCTTCATCGACCATCTGTCGAAGCTGAAGCGCGACATGGTCCTGAAAAAGCTGGCCAAGGCGCGGAAAGAGCGCGGATTGCGCGCCGCTTGATGGGCGACGCGCCCTATCACGCCCATATTTATTACTCCGACGGGGAACGATCGGCCGCGAGTGCCCTGCGCGATCAATTCACCGCCCGCCCCGAAATCCTGTTCACCGGCCAGATGACCGACCGCGGCGTTGGCCCGCACCCGATCCCTCAATATGAGGTGCACTTCCTTGGATCGTCGCGCGACAGCGTCATCGCCGCGATCGAAGCATCGGGCCTGCGCGCGCTGGTCCATCCGCTGACCAACGACGACCTTGTCGACCATACGACGCTGGCCCACTGGATCGGCGAGCCACTGGAACTGGACGTGTCGGTGCTCGATCCGCCCGGCATCAACCAGGGCGTCCCGCGCTTCGGCAAATCGGATTTCTAGTCGGCCGTCTTCGTCATTGCGAGGACCCCGGACTTGGTCCGGGGGACGCGGCAATCCAGTTGCGACGCTGGATTGCTTCGCTACGCTCGCAATGACGGAAATTATTTAGGCCAGGCTCGCCGCCGCATTGGCGCAGTCGCTGGCGCATTCGCGGCAGATTTGCGCGCACAGCTTGCAATGCTCATGGTCGTGCTGCTCGCACTCGGCGGCGCATTGCTCGCACATTCGCGCGCACAGCTGGAGAAGCTCGCGCAGGATCGGCTGGTCGTTGCCGGTTCGCCTGAGGCCCAGGCGTGCGGTCGCCTCGCAGATGTCCGAGCAATCGAGGCACAGCCGGACACATTGGGTCATGTCCATCGCCTCGGCCATGCAGGCGTCGGCACAGCTCAGGCACATCTTCGCGCAGTACATCAAATGATGGACCGCATCGCCGAGCGGCTGGTTCACATGGTCCTTGGATGCCGGGTGAAGCGCGATCATCTTGCGGATGGACAATAGAATTCTCCCGTCATTGCGAGCACGGCATAGCCGGGCGCGGCAATCCATGCACCCCCCAATGGATTGCTTCGTCTCTTCGTTCCTCGCAATGACGGGCTGAAATGATCGACTCGCTCGAGTTTCGTGGGGCCGAAGGCCGCCGGCTTTCCGGCAAGCTGGAATCCCCATCGGGCCGCGTGCGCGGCTGGGCGCTATTCGCCCACTGCTTCACTTGCGGTAAGGATAATCTCGCGGCGGTCCGCATTGCCCGTACCCTGTCGGGGCAGGGAATCGGCGTCCTCCGCTTCGACTTCGCTGGCCTTGGCGAAAGCGACGGGGAATTCCACGAGACCAGCTTCTCGTCCAACGTTGGGGACATTGTCGCCGCCTGCTCGGCCATGGCTGAGCGAGGCTGGCCGGTCAGCCTGTTGATCGGGCACAGCCTGGGGGGCGCGGCGGTACTGGCCGCCGCCGGCAATTGCGCCACGGTCCGGGCCGTGGCCACGATCAACGCGCCGTTCGACGTCGCCCACGCGCTGTCGCAGTTCGCGCCAGACGACCTTGCGGCGATCGAGCGCGACGGCATCGCCGAGGTTCGCCTGGCCGACCGGCCGTTCCGGATCAGCAGGGAGTTTGTCGAGAATCTGCGCGACCAGGAACAAGGGCGGCGGATCGCCTCGTTGCACCGGCCGCTGCTCGTGCTTCACGCCCCGACTGACAATACCGTGTCGATCGATCATGCGACCAAAATCTATACCACTGCACGCCACCCCAAGAGCTTCATTTCACTCGACAAGGCCGACCATCTGCTGACGGGCAAGGGGGATGCCGCGCGCGCGGCAAATCTGATCGCCGCCTGGGGCGACGCCTATATCGAGCCAGCGCCGGACGCTGTCCTGCCGGCCGACGTCGAGGCGGTCGAGACCGGGCGGGGCAAGTTCCAGCTGTTGATCAAGACCGGCAAGCATCAGCTGTTCGCCGACGAGCCCGTCGATTTCGGCGGCCTCGACAGCGGGCCGTCGCCGTTTCAGCTGCTGGGCAGCGCATTGGCTGCGTGCATGACCATGACGGTGCGCCTCTATGCCGAACAGAAGCAATGGGCGCTGAAACGGATCCGATCGTCCGTCGGCCACACCCGCGAACTCGATCAGACCCCTCGCGACCGGTTCGATGTCCGCATCGCCTTCGACGGCGACCTGGACGCCGAACAGCGCGAGCGGCTGGTTGAAATCGCCGGCAAATGCCCGGTGCACAAGGCGCTGTCCGATGGAGCGCGCTTCACTTTCGAGGAAAGCATGGAGCCGGCGCCGATGGAGCCGCCGGAGGCCCACGCCGAGGCGATGGGCCGGGTCGCCGACCGCAACCCCTAAAGCTTGCGAACAGTCCCATCGGAGCGTCCGACCGTCATTCCCAGCTTGCGGATGGTCGTCTTGCTTCGGGCAACTTTTCCACCGGGGAGGGGCGTCAGCCACTGCTCCACTGAAAGACTGCCCTTCAGCTTGAAGCGGAAGCGATATTGATCGCCCACTTCCTCGACCGTGACCGGCCCGACCGCTTCGTTCATGGAGCCGGTAAAGTGGCCCGGGCCCACCTGACGCATCTTCCACCGACGGTCGAAAGGCGTCTTGCCATCCTCCTCCACTCGCTGGACAAGGTTCAGCACGCCGTTGGCAATCTCGCCCTGGCCCATCGACCGGGAGCTGAAGGGCCGATGCATGAACAGCTTGACGGTACTGGTGCTTTCGGTGCGTCCTTCGAAGAAACGCATCGGATCTGACGGCAATTCGACCGCCGCGGATCCAGCGGATGCGGAGCCGAGCATCGCGATCGGCACGGCGGCAAGCGCAAGGGGCCTTGCGAAGATCGTACGATAGGTACCTGACATCACACCCTTAACGCAGTTAGGCACGAACGTTTCCCTTTCCCAGGGTTAAGGTCAAGCGCACGTGGGCGTGCCAGCCTAAGCATGTACCAATTGCCACCGACGGACCATCCGGCGAAACCCCATTGTCGACGGCATTGCTCCCTGATTGCAAGGGCGGCGGGCCGAAGCAACATCGCGGTTCGAAATGTCCCCGATCCGGACATCGGCGGCGGGCACAATCAGCTTATCTGGGCGGAACATTTTGGGCTGGCTTGTCATTGTGCCGGCAGGAATCTGCGCATGAATGCTCGCCCGCTCAATAGTTCGATCGGTGGAATGATCGTTCACCACGAGGACCAGCCCGGGATCTCGCGGGCGAGGCACGATCGCACCCGGACTCGGGCGGCGCCGACCGAGACTCGACGGCACCACGCCGACCGTATCGCGACAGTCGAGCAGCTGGGGCAAAGCCTGACGGCCATATCGCTTGCCGCCGTGGCGCTGCGGCAAGGCGGCGATGTTGGCGATGCGGTCAGCCTGATCGGCCTGGCGGTCGAGGAGGCGCGGCTGGAGCTGAAAAGGTTGCGTTACGACGCCGAACGGGATGCGGGCTAAATCCCTGGGCTGACAAGGCCCCCGGCGTGGGGAAAGTACGCCGAGGGCCGATACTCTCACGAAACGCATGCGGAATGCGCCGGCCTCAATATGCCCGATCGGGTTCGAGCGGCGCCACTGGCTTCCTTGAGGTTGTGCCGGGCTGGCACGCCGCCATTTCGGCGCTTGCATCCCGGGCCCACCCATTGCGGGCAATTGCATTGTAGCTAAGTTGCAGCGCGACGGTGGGGGATATTTATGCTCAGCGCGATTGCCCTGATGCTGGCGGCGGCCAGCCCTACATTTACGACAAAGCCCTGCCCGACGGCGGAGTTGGCGAAGGCGCGATGCGGGACGGTCACGGTGCCGGAGGATCGCGCCAAGCCAAACGGGCGCCAAATCGGGCTTAATGTCATCGTCATTCCTGCGGCAAAACCGGCTCCGCAACCGCAGGCCTTGTTCGACCTCGAGGGCGGGCCGGGCCTGGCAGTCACCAAGAATGTCGGTTTTTACCTGACCGATGGCGCACCCTATGCCGCGACCCGCGATGTCGTTCTGTTCGATCAGCGGGGAACCGGCGAATCCAACCCGCTCGATTGCCCGGAATTCGACGAGGCGGATCGCGCGCTTAAACCGATGTTCCCCGATGCGGCCGTTCGATCGTGCCGGGAAAGGTTGAGCAAGGTCGCCGACCTGACGCGCTATACGACAGACGATGCTGTCGCCGACCTCGACGCAGTCCGGACTGCGCTTGGCTATCAGCAGGTCGACCTTTCCGCACTATCCTATGGAACGACGCTCGCTCTCCGCTATGTGGCAGTTCATGGCGATCGGGTACGAAGCGCGGTGCTGCTGTCGGCGGTCCCGCCTTCCGCCATGCCGCCTCGCCACCATGCCGAAGCGGCGCAAAAGGCCCTCGACCATATGATCGCCGACTGCCGGGCGGACAGCGCCTGCAGCGCAGCCTATCCGAACATCCCGTCGGACCTAAGCATCGCGGTTCGCAAGCTGCGCGACGGTCGGCGCGTTACCCCGGCGGTGGCGATGGAGCGGCTGCGGACCAAGCTCCATTCGCCCGGCGGAGCGCGCGAGCTTCCGTCCATCATCCATCGGTTGGCGCTTGGGGGCACAACCATATTGGTGTCGAACAATGCGCGGGCCGGCTTCAATTATTATGACGGCGTCTACCTCACCATCACCTGCTCGGAGAGCCTGCCCTGGTTCGATCAGCAGGAAGCGATGAAAATCGGGCGACGCACCATGTTCGGATATTACCGGCTGGAAAGACAGCAGGCCGCGTGCGCCAATTGGCCGCGCGCGCATGTCGACAAAGGGTTCTTCGACCCCATCCGCTCGTCGGTGCCGGTCCTGTTCCTTTCTGGCGGCCGTGACCCCGTTACGCCGTCCAGCTGGGCAAGCGAAACGGCGAAGGGCTTCTCCCGATCGCGCCAGATCGTCATTCCCTGGGCCGGCCATATCGTCGACGGATTGAGTGGCTTTGACACCTGCTACGACCCTCAAGTTCTTCGCTTCCTTGAAACGGCGGATCCAACCGTGGTCGATGACCGATGTTTCGCCGATATGGCGCCGGCGCCGTTCAAGATCGAAAAGTGATGCCGTTGGCCTTGAGGAAGCCGTCCAACCCTTGTAAGTTCCTTTTTTGTTCCGCGTGTTGGAGGGGCCGATGGACGCCAGCCTGATCATCGTCGCGATCGTCGCGCTCGCGCTTGGCGGTGTGATCGGCTGGTTGCTTGGGTCGCGCGGCGGCGAGCAGGGCAGGGCAACCGCCGAATCGCTCCGAATGCAACTTGATGGTGTAGTTGCCGAGCGGGATAAGGCCTTGGCCGAGATCGGCCCGATGAATGCCGAGCTGGCCCGTCTGCGCGCCGAGGCCGAGCATTTCGACCAGCGGATGAAGGACCTTGCCGCCAATCGCGACGCGCTGATCGCGCAGTTCCGCGAAGTTGGCGATCAGCTGCTGGAAAAGGCGCACAAGGATTTCCTTGCCAAGGCCGGCGAGCGCTTCACCGAGGCCGACAAGGCGACCCAGGCCAAGCTGCAGAACCTGCTTCAGCCGGTCGAAGCCACATTGAAACGCTATGAGGAGGGGCTGGCCAAGGTCGAGAAGGAGCGGGTCGACCATTATGCCGGGCTGCGTGAAGCCGTCGAACTGGTCCGTGCGGGGCAGGGCCAGGTTCGCGACGAGACCCGCAACCTGGTCAATGCGCTGCGTTCCTCGCCCAAGGCGCGCGGCAGGTGGGGCGAAAAGACGCTACAAAATGTTTTGGAGCAAGCCGGCCTTGTCGAACATGCCGATTTCGCCACTGAGGTAAGCGTCGATACGGACGACGGGCGGCTGCGTCCCGACGCGATCGTCAACCTGCCGGGCGGGCGGAAGCTGGTGATCGACGCCAAATGCTCCCTGAACGCCTTTCTCGATGCCTCGGAAGAGGTCGATGACGAGCGTCGCGCGGTGCACCTCACGCAGCACCTCAACGCCATGAAAACTCACGTCCAGCAACTCGGATCGAAAAGCTATTGGAGCCAGTTTGGCGATGCGGCCGACTATGTCGTGATGTTCGTCCCCGGCGAACATTTCCTGACCGCGGCACTCGAACAGGATCATTTGCTGTGGGAATGGGCGTTCGAGCGCAAGGTATTGCTGGCGACGCCGACCAACCTTGTGGCCATCGCCCGCACCGTCGCCAGCGTCTGGCGGCAGGAGAAGCTGACCGAAGCGGCCGAGGAAATTGCCGACTTGGGCAAGGAGCTTCATTCGCGCCTGGCAACCATGGCGCAGCATATGGAGCGGGTGGGCAAGAACCTTGCCACCGCGAACACCGCCTACAACCAGATGGTCGGAAGCTTCGAAAGCCAGGTATTCACCCAGGCCCGACGGTTCGAGGCGCTCGGTGCCGGCAGCGCCAAGGAGTTGCCGGAACCACCGATGGTCGAGACCGCGCCGCGCCCCATGACCAAGCTCGCCGGACCGAAGGCGGCCGACAATGAGGACGCGGCCTGATTTCGCTTCCAATGTAGGAATTGATTTGCTTGGCGTGCCGCGGCTCATTGAACCGTAGGATTCGCTTCACGTGCGTACGGGCAAGCGCGTACGCACGCTAGCCGGTGCGACTCTTGTGACTTTTGGATCCGCCGCGACCGCGAACATTTGTGAAGATTCGCTTTTGGTCGGGCTTAGTGAGCCCTGACCAAATCGATCGTCCCGTTGGCGCTGGTCAGCGTCAAATGATTGCCGAACCCTGACACGGTAATCGGCTTGCCCAGCACCCTGGTGCCCTGGCTTTCGAAGCTCATGTCCGGGCAAGCCATGCGGGTTGCCATGGTCGGGCCGGTCGTCAGCGTGGCGCCCTGTTGGCTGAAGCTGGCACTTAACGTGTTGCAGCCAAACTTCGCGCCGATCCGGTTGTCGGGCATGAAGTTCATGTAAAAGCTCTGCGGCGGCGTCGGCCGGCCATTGATCGCCGTCACCCGCCAATTGGTCCCGCCCAGCATCATTGCGCCGGGGGCGCCGGGGGCGGGATAGCCCTGCTGCGGCGGGTAACCCTGTTGCGGGGGGTATCCTTGCTGTGGCGGATAGCCTTGCTGTGGTGGGTAATATGATTGCGCCGGGCTATTCGGCTGTCCGGTCTCGTTGGTCTGGTCGAAATAGGCGATCGGTGCGCCGCAACCGCGGTAGCGCTGCCTGCCGTCGACCCGGACGTCGACCGTGTCGGGGTAGCTGCGGTCGCTCATCCCGTCATTGCACTGACGATGGACGATATTCACCTCGAGGCGCTGTGTCCGGTAGGTTTCGCCGGCGACGCCGTTGACGGCCGTTGGTGTCGGATCGTTGACGCTGACATTGTTGCCGCGGTCGGTGAAGATCAGTTCGCGGCCGATCTCCAGGTCCCAGAATGGCTCCGTACCGACCGCTCGATAGCTCGTCTCACCGGTCGGATAATTAGGGTTCGGATAGCCGGGTGCGGGGACCGGCTGGCCCTGTCCCGGATAGACCGGTCCGCCCGGCGGCATCGGAGGCCCGCCTTGCGGATAACCGGGCTGGGGATAGCCGGGGTAGGGCTCCGGATAGCCCTGCGGCCCTTGCGGATAGGGCTGCGGGCCCTGCCCGTAACCGTAGGGCTCGCAACCGGCGAGGGCGAGCGCGAGAAGAGGGAATGCGGCGATTAATTTCATTGGAACTGACCTCCCTGAGGCCGACATTATCAGCGTCGCCAGCTTGCTCTAACATGAAAGGCCATCACGGCCGCCGCAATTGCTGCGTTCAGGCTGTCGGCCTTGCCCAGCATCGGCATCTTCACCAGCAGGTCGCATTCGGCTTCGTAGGACGCCGGCAATCCCTGACTTTCATTGCCGATCAGGAGGAAACAGGGCTGCTGATATTCTGCCGCCAGGTAATCGCTGTCGGTATTGAGGCTGGTTCCGACCAGCTGGCCGGGACCGGACCTTAGCCACGCCAAGAATTCATCCCAGCGCGCGGTGACGACGGCCTGGGTGAAGATCGCGCCCATCGATGCCCGCACGGCTTCGACCGAATAAGGATCGGCGCTGTCGTCGAGCAGGATCAATCCGCCGGCCGCGGTTGCGTCGCCGGTGCGGAGGATCGTGCCGATGTTGCCCGGATCGCGCAGCGCCTGCGCGACGATCCACAACGGCGATGCTGTGCGATCGATCGACGCCAGTGACGTGTCGGGCTGACGATAAGCGCCGAGAATCGCCTGCGGATTGTCCTTGCCGCTCATCTTGGCGAGGATGTCCGCCGTGGTCTCGATTACATCGGCACCTTCGGCTTCGGCGGCGGCAATGATCTCGGCGGCGAGCGGATGCACCCCGCCCGCCGGCGCATAAGCGACGATCTCGGGCAGCCGGCCGCTGTCGCGCGCTTCGGCCAGGATCCTCAAGCCTTCGGCCAGGAACAGCCCGTCAGCCTTGCGCGCCTTTTTGTCGCGCAGCGCGCGCAGGCGCTTCACCGTCTCGTTGGAAAAGGAAGTGATCTGGCGAGGCATTACAATTCGTCATTGCGAGGAACGGAGTGACGAAGCAATCCAGAACGGCAGAGCAGGAGTGGCTGGATTACTTTGCTCGCAATGACGATCGACGTCACTCTTCGCCGAATCTGGTTTCGACCAGTTCCGCAAGCTCGGCCAATGCTGCCTCAGCGCCTTCGCCTTCGCAATAAATGGTGATGCTGTCGCCCATCGCCGCGCCAAGCATCATCAGTCCCATGATCGAGGTGCCGACCACGCGGCTGCCATCCTTTTCGACTTCCACCTTGGCCGTAAGCTGGGACGCGACGTTGACGAACTTGGCACTGGCCCGGGCATGAAGCCCGCGCTTGTTGGTAATTTCGATCGTCTTTGAGATCGAACTCAAGCGGCGGCCTCGCCAAGGATTTCGGACGCGACCGAAATATATTTGCGACCGGCTTCGCGAGCTGCCGCCACCGCGGCACGCACCGACATTGCTTTTCGGGCGCCCTCCAGCCGGATCAGCATTGGCAAGTTGACGCCGGCAATAACCTCTACATTCTCGCTTTTCATCAGGCTGATGGCGAGGTTGGACGGAGTCCCGCCGAACAGGTCGGTCAGGATGATGACACCTTCGCCCTGGTCGCAGCGCTGAATCGCATCGGAAATCTCCTTGCGGCGCATTTCCATATCGTCTTCGGCGTCGATGCAAATGCCCTCGACCGCCTGTTGGGGGCCGACAACATGTTCCATGGCAGTGATGAACTCGGCCGCTAACCGACCGTGGGTCACCAATACTAATCCGATCATTCACTCACCCGCTTCAGCACTTTCCCGCGCCCCTGAACTCGCGGGTGAACCTTCAATAGTATCGCTCGGTTGCGACAGGAGGTCGCGGTGGCGGACATTCGGTGAAAATCCCGCGCCGCGCAACCGTTCCGCCATCTCGACTGCCGCTGCCACCGACCGGTGACGCCCTCCCGTGCAGCCGAATGCCACCGTCAGATAGCTTTTGCCGGCGGCCCAATAGCGGGGAATGAGCCCGATTAACAGAGCCTCGATCCGATCGATGGTTTCGGGCCAGGCCGGGTCCTCAGCGACATAGTCGCGCACCGCCTGGTCCTTGCCGGTAAGCGGCCTGAGTTCGTCGATCCAATGGGGATTGGCGACGAAGCGCATGTCGAACACAAGGTCGGCGCTGCGAGAAATTCCCCGGGCAAAGCCGAAGGAGGCGACAGTAAGGACCGGCTGGTCGACATCGCCGCCGTAGCGGCGAAGCAATTCCTCGCGAAGTTCGGCCGGGCTAAGATCGGTGGTGTCGATCACGGCATCGGCCATCTGGCGAAGCGGAGCGGTGAGGTCGCGTTCCCGGGCGATCCCATCCTCGGGCGGCCGGTCGGGCGCCAGCGGGTGACGCCGGCGGGTCTCGTCGTACCGCCGGACCAGCTCGGCGCCAGCGCAATCCAGGTAGAGAATCTCGGGCTTAACGTCCTTGATCGAGCGAAGCAGCGCAGGAAGGTCGAACGGATCGAAGCCGCGGCTGCGGACGTCCATCCCTACGGCTACCGGCAGCGGCTGGCGCGCCTCCCGCTCGCCGTGAACGAACTGGTCGAGCAGCGCGGTCGGCAAATTGTCGACGCAGTCCCAGCCCATGTCTTCAAGCGCGTCGAGGACCGTCGACTTGCCGGCGCCGGACATGCCGGTGACCAGGAGAAGTCGGGGCAGGGAGGGATTGGCTGGCACGGCTCAGAATCTAAGGCCGAGCCGGTCGAGTGCCAATGCTACTTTCGATGGTGCCGATGCAGTCGTTGCATCCACGCTGATCAGCGGGACGCCAATGCCGAGAATCTGCCGTTCTCGGCTGTCATCGGGGAGCCGCGGAATTTCAGTGGTCAATTCGACCACCAGGGCGATCGGCGCATCCTGCAGCTGATCCACGTCGACGATACCGATTCCCCGCACTTCCAGCTTGCCCTTGATCGCGTCGGGCACGGAGGCAATCAGCTTGCCGCCGTCCTTGCGAATGATGGTCCGATCGTCGCTGACCAGGATGAAGCCGCGATCAAGCAGGCGTAGCGCGAGGTCGGACTTGCCCGAACCCGACGGACCGGAGATCAGCACCGCGCGCCCATCCAGGGCGACACAGGAGGCGTGCAGATTCTCCGAACTGAGGCGCGAGGTCATGCCCGATCGGCCGCCTTCAGGATGATGGTGAAGCGAGCGCCCGACGGTGCATCGTCCCGATCGGCCACGGCAATCTCGCCATCATGCCCTTCGACGATCGCGCGGGCAATCGCGAGCCCCAGCCCGGAGTGGCGGCCGAAGCTTTCAGCATCCGGCCTCACCGAATGGAAGCGGTTGAAGATCGCTTCACGCAGTTCCGTGGGAACGCCGGGGCCCTCATCGTCGATCCGGATACGAATTTCATCGCCGACATGGGTTGCGGCGACCTCTACCAGACCATCGGGCGGCGAAAAGCTGATGGCGTTATCGATGATATTATCGATCGCCCGAGCCAGGCGGCCTGGCTCGCCCATCACGATTGCACTGGCTCGCCGGGGCCGCGCGAACGCGATCCTCACATTACCGGTTTCCCGCCGGGTCTCCCAAGCCGAAACCAGCTGTTCGATCAGCGCTCCTAGATCGACGGGCTCGAACCGGGCCCGGGCCAGTTCGGCGTCCGTGCGAGCTGCTTCGCCAACGTCGCTGATCAGCCGGTCAAGCCGGACCACATCCTGGCGAATGACGTCGATCAGCTGTTTCTTGAGGCCAGGGTCGTCAATCCGCTCCAGCCCATCAACCGCCGAGCGCAGCGAAGCGAGGGGATTTTTGAGTTCGTGCGTCACGTCCGCGGCGAAGGCTTCGATGTTGTCGATCCGGTGCCGCAGCGACTGGCTCATGTCGCTTATCGAGCGGGCCAATAGGCCGATCTCGTCGGTGCGCGATGGCAGCCGCGGCACTTTCACTTCACGTGCCCGGCCCAGGCGCACGAGATGCGCGGCCATGGCGATGCGGCGCAGAGGCCGGACGATCGTTCGCGCCAGAAACAGCGACAGCAGGATCGACAGGCCGGCGATGCAGCCAAGCGCGATCAGCAACGAAGCGCGTTGCTTGCGGACGCGGCGGGTGAAGTCGCGGTCATTGTCGGTGGCCAGTAGCGTCGATCCGCCCGCCACTGGCGTAGCCGCGGAAAACACCGGAGTCAGTTCCGGCGCCTGGCGGATTTCAATCTCGGTCTCGCCGGACCGGCGCGAAGCCGCGATCTCCGACCAGGCTTGCGCGTGATCATGCGCTGGCTCGACGAAATCCTCCAGGCTTTCCTCGCCGACCAGCGCATTGAACCCCCGGTCGAGCGCGCGGGCGACATCCTTGGTCCATTTCTGCGTCGTCGGATCGCGCAGCCGGTAAGTCGGCCCGGTTTCCCGCCAGCTGTCCAGCTGAAGCGCTCCGTCCGGCCCGTAAAGCCTCATTCGGACCTCGCTCTTGCGCCCCAGGTCGCCCAGCAGTTCCTGGCGCCGGGCCGGCACGACATTCGGCAGCGCTGCCGCCGCCAGTGCGGCTTCGGCCTCGACCTTGTGGACGCGCTCTTTTTCCAGCCGGTTGCGATAGCTGTCGAGGTACACGATCGAGAGACCGACGAGAGCCAGAGTCAGTACGTTCACCGCCAGGATGCGGTGAGCGAGGGTCCACCGTCCTGACCAGGTCAGGACGAGGTCGCCCTCTTCACTCTTCTCCGAAACGATATCCGACGCCATAGAGGGTCTCGATCACATCGAATTGGGGGTCAGCACTGCGGAACTTGCGGCGGATGCGCTTGATGTGGCTGTCGATGGTCCGGTCATCGACATAGACGTCGTCCTGGTACGCGACATCGAGCAGCTGGTTGCGCGACTTCACCACGCCGGGGCGCTGGGCCAGCGCTTCCAGAATGAGGAACTCCGTCACTGTCAGCGTGACGTCATTCCCGTCCCAGCGCACCTTGTGCCGGGCCGGATCCATGACCAGCCGCCCGCGCTCGATCAACGGCGGCTCCTCGGCGCCGGGTTCATCGACGGAACTGGCTCCCCGGGCAAGATCCTGCCGTCGCAGCAGCGCTCGAATTCGGGCGATCAGCAGCCGCTGCGAGAAAGGCTTGGCGATATAATCGTCGGCGCCCATCGCAAGGCCGAGCGCCTCGTCAAGCTCATCGTCCTTGGATGTCAGGAAAATGACCGGCATGCCGCCCGTCTCGCCGCCCATTTCGCGCACTCGGCGGAGCAGTTCCATCCCGTCCATTTGCGGCATCTTGATGTCGAATACACCAAGGTCGGGCGGATTGTCGGCAAAGGCCCGGAGCGCCGTCTGGCCGTCAGTATAGACGCGAGTCAGGAAGCCTTCCGCCTGGAGCGCGATCGACACCGATGTCAGGATGTTGCGATCGTCATCGACGAGCGCGATCACAGGGCTCATTCCCTCTCCTTAGGCTCCGGCACGTGAGCGATAGCCATGGCTGCTGGGCGAAACAAGCGCCCGACGTCGCTTTGACCCGGACCCCTGTGATATGTATAGGCCCGACGCATCGCGAGGCGGCGACGTCCAGGGCCGGGCGTCGCCCTTGATATTTAAGGGAGAATCGGAGTGAGCGAGCGCATCCCCGCGCACCGGCTGGAAGCCCAGGGAATTGATTCTGCGGCGACCATCCACTGGAACCTGACGACCGCTCCGCTGGTCGAGCAGGCGGTGGCGCGTGGCGAAGGCAAGCTTGCCAAGGATGGCCCGATCGTCGTCAAGACCGGCAAGCACACCGGTCGCTCTGCGCAGGACAAGTTTACCGTCCGCGATGCCGAGACCGAAAATACGGTTTGGTGGGGCAAATCGAACAAGCCGATGAGCCCTGAAGCCTTCGCTTGGCTCAAGGCCGATTTCCTGGCGCATCTCAAGACGCGCGAGACGCTGTTTGTCGCCGACCTGTTCGGCGGCTCGCAGCCCGAGCATCGCGTCAACGTTCGCGTCGTCAACGAATATGCCTGGCACAACCTGTTCATCCGCACGATGCTGGTGCGGCCGGAGACCGCCGAACTGGCCGGCTTCGTGCCGGAATTCACGATCATCGACCTGCCGAGCTTTCGTGCCGATCCGGCGCGCCACGGCTGTCGCAGCGAGACCGTCATCGCGGTCAATTTGAGCGAGAAGCTGATCCTGATCGGCGGCACCGAATATGGCGGCGAGATGAAGAAGTCGGTGTTCGGCCTGCTGAACTATCTGCTGCCTGTCGAAGGCACGATGCCGATGCATTGCTCGGCCAATATCGGCAAGGATGGCGACACCGCCATCTTCTTCGGCCTCAGCGGCACTGGCAAAACGACCCTGTCGGCAGATCCCAATCGCACCCTGATCGGCGATGACGAGCATGGCTGGTCGGACACCGCGGTCTTCAATTTCGAAGGTGGCTGCTACGCCAAGATGATCCGCCTCTCGGCCGAGAGCGAGCCCGAGATTTACGCCACCACCAAGCGCTTCGGCACGGTGCTTGAGAATGTCGTGATGGATGAGGTCAACCGTACCCTCGATCTCGACGACAGCAGCCTCGCCGAAAACAGCCGCGGCGCCTATCCGATCGAGTTTATTCCAAACTCGTCGGAAAAGAATATGGGGCCGGTCCCGAAGAACATCGTCATGCTGACGGCGGATGCGTTTGGTGTGCTGCCGCCGATCGCAAGACTGACGCCGGACCAGGCAATGTATCACTTCCTCAGCGGTTACACCGCCAAGGTCGCCGGTACGGAAATCGGCGTGACAGAGCCGGAAGCGACCTTCTCGACCTGCTTCGGCGCGCCGTTCATGCCGCGTCATCCTTCGGTCTATGGCAATTTGCTCAAGGACCGCATCGCCAAGGGCGGTGTCGATTGCTGGCTGGTCAACACCGGCTGGACCGGCGGCAAATATGGCACCGGCAAGCGGATGCCGATCAAGGAAACGCGGGCGCTGCTCAATGCCGCGCTCGACGGCAGCCTGAAGAATGTCGAGTTCCGCAAGGATCCGAATTTCGGCTTCGACGTGCCGGTCGCGGTTCCGGGCGTGGACACTTCGATCCTCGACCCGCGGTCGACCTGGGCCGACAAGGCCGACTATGACCGCACAGCGGCCAAGCTCGTCGATCTGTTCATCGAGAATTTCGCCGAGTTTGCCGAGCATGTGGATGAGGGCGTGCGACAATCGGGGCCGCAAGTGACGGCGGCCGCCTGATTGCCCGGTCATTCGATCGGGCTCCTTCTTCCAAGAAAGTCCGATCAATGACCGAATTTCCAGTACGCCATTTTTTGTCCGACGAAGCCGTCGCCCATATCGGCGAGGGCCTGCTTGCCCGCACCCTGCCGCGCGAGGAATGGACCCATGAGGCCCATCTTGCCGCGACGACCTACCTTGTCCTGAAGCATCCCGAGATCGACCTCGATACCGAGCTGCGCGGGATCATCTCTCGCTACAATGAAAGCGTCGGCGGCGTGAACAGCGATAGCGAAGGCTATCACGACACCATCACCCACGCCTATTTGCGCGGCATTCGCCTGTTCCTGAGCGAGGCAGACGTTGCCCGCCCCGTGCACGACCTGGTCAACGAGTTGTTGATGTCGCCGATGGGCCGTCGCGACTGGCCGCTCCGCTTTTGGTCGAAGGAGCGGCTGATGAGCGTCGAGGCTCGGCGTAACTGGGTCGAACCGGACCTGGCGGCGATGCCCTAGCGCTTCGCCGTCGCGATATATTCGTCGACGTTCTTGGCCAGCACGTCCATCGGCACATTACCGCCTTTGACCACCGCATCGTCGAAGTCGCGCAGATCGTAGCGCGACCCGAGCGCCTTCTGGGCACGGCCGCGCTGCCGGACGATCTCGGTATGCCCGATTTTGTAGCCGCACGCCTGGCCGGCCCAGCTGCAATAGCGGTCGACCTCGCTCGCCACTTCCTCGGGCTTGGAGCCGTTGGTTTCGACGAAGTAACGCACGGCCTGTTCGCGGGTCCAACGCTTGTGGTGGAGGCCGGTGTCGACCACCAGCCGGATCGCTCGGAATGCCAGGCTCTGCAGATAGCCCAGCCGCCCAACGACGAAATCGTCATAGACGCCAAGTTCGTCGGCAAGCTGCTCGGCGTAGAGCGCCCAGCCTTCGCTATAGGCGTTGAACGCGAGCTGGGCGCGGATCAGCGGGAGCTGGTTCGAATATTCGCCCTGCCAGACGTGGCCCGGGATCGCTTCATGGTGGGCGAGGTCGGGCAGATCATATTTGCGATGCAGGTCGGTGGTCCGCAGGTTGATCCAGAATTTGCCCGGGATGGTGCCGTCAATCGAGCCGGCTCCGCCATAGGCTCCGGGCGCGCCAGGCTCTTCCTCGGGCGGCAAGCGCTTCACCTCCAGGTTGCCGCGAACCAGCGTGCGGAAGGCACGGGGGAGCTGGGCGCGGATGATCTTTATCCGGTCCTGGATGAAAGCCATTATTTCGGCGCGGCCGGGATCGCCTTCGGCGAACTTGTAGCGCGGGTCGTCGGACAATGCCGTCATCCGCGCCCCGACCGTGCCTTGGGTATAGCCAAGGCTCTTCAGGATCCCGTCCATCCGGCCGTGAAGTTCGGCGACCTGGTCGAGGCCCATCTGGTGGATCTCGTCGGGAGTCATCCTTGTCGTGGTCGAGGCGCGAAGGGCCCATTGATAGAATTCCGGGCCATGAGGGCGAGCCCAAAGGCCGGCATCCATCGTCGCCTTCGGGCGCTGTGCCTGAAGCGCGGCCAGCTGCCGTTCGAGTGCTGGGGCGATCTTCTGCTGGGAGATCGCCCGGGCGCGCTCGCCCCAATTGCCGGGAATATCCTTGGTCCGGCGAACCAGGCTTTCGACCAGGCCGCCGCCCTCGCGAGCGCCCTTTACGCTCATCGTCATCTGGTTGACGGCCTTGTCGATCAGGAAGCCGGGAGCGATCAGGCCTTTGCCTTCCGCCGCCTTCAGCCGCGCCAGCTCTCCGTCGAGCTGCGTCGCAAAACTCTCAAGTCGGGCCAGATAGGCCTCGGCGTCGGCGGCATTATTGACCGGATGGTCGGCGTCGAGAAAGCGCGGGACGTCGAGATAGGCACCGACATTCTGGATCACCACATAGGGCGTGTTGCGCCAGCCGCCGACGGCGACATCGCCATAGGGTTGCGAAAAGCCGTCGATCGCGGTGCGATAGGCAGAGCGGACCACTTCGACGCTGGTCCGTGTCGAGTGGGAGAGGGGGGCGGTGTCGATCGCTTCGGCCCGCGCCAGGTCGGCGCGCAACACGGCCGCCAGCCGATCCCGCCCGACTTGGCTGCGATCGGCCAGTTTGGACCGAAGCGACGCCCGAAGACCGGTGTCGATACCAAGGCTGGTCGCGCCCTCCGGCGACAGGGCGACCAGATTTTCGCCGATCGTGTCGAGCAACGCCACGGCCTGGGATTCGCCGGCAGGAGCCTGGGCGAAGGCGCGCGTTCCGGTAAGTGCAACGGCCGCCACCCCGGCAGACAGGGTGGCGAGCGCCTGGCGGCGCGAAAAGCTAAGATCGTTCACTTGATCGCTCTCCAATAAATCACATTGAGGGCAGGGCCTTGACCGGTTCGACAATCAGGCAATTGCCCTCAACGTCGGTAACGGTCAGCCGGTCGCCCGCTGCTGCTGGCCCACCGCGAGCGTTCCACTCGCCATCGCCGACTTTGACGCGGCCGCCATGGTCGTCGATCTCGGTCACCGCGGTCACGGTTTTTCCGACCAACCGCTTGGCCGGTTGGTTGATCGCATGACGCTGGTCGCCGCCATGCGGCTCACCGTACCAGCGCTTGCCGATCATCACCGCCAGTACCGCGTAGATCGCGAACAGGGCGAGCTGCGGCGCGGTGCCGAGATCGAACAATAGCGTGAATATGCCGGTGGCGATCGCCGCCGCGCCGACGAACACCAGGAAGAAGCCGGGAGCGATAATCTCGGCGATCAGCAGCAGGACGCCGCCAATCGCCCAAAGCCAGCCTGGTTCCAGCCCGTCGATCATTGGTCGACCTTCGGCACTCCGGATTTGATCAGCGGAGCCTTGGGCGCTTCCTTGCCAAGTACTTCCTTGGCCAGCTCGCCGATCCCGCCCAGCGTGCCCATCAGCTGGGTCGCCTCGACCGGGAACAATATGGTCTTGGCGTTGGGCGAGGTTGCGAACAGGCCGATCGCCTCAACATATTTCTGGGCGATGAAATAGTTGATCGCCTGGGCGCTGCCGCCCTCGATCGCGTCGCTGACCGATTTAGTGGCGGCGGCCTCGGCCTGCGCCGACCGCTCGCGCGCTTCGGCCTCGCGAAACGCGGCTTCCTTGAGACCTTCCGCCTGCAGGATCTTGGCCTGCTTCTCGCCCTCGGCGCGAAGGATTTCCGACGCTCGGAGCCCTTCTGATTCCAGGATCGCCGCGCGCTTCTCGCGCTCGGCCTTCATCTGCCGGGTCATCGCGTTGACAATGTCCGACGGCGGGCGAATGTCCTTCAGCTCGACGCGCGTGATCTTGACGCCCCAGGACTCGGTCGCCTGGTCGACCACCGACAGCAGCCTGGCGTTTATCTCGTCGCGCTTCGACAGGGTTTCGTCGAGATCCATCGATCCCATCACCGTCCTCAGGTTGGTGGTCGAAAGCGCCATGATAGCCAGGTAAAGGTCGCTGACCTCATAGGCCGCCTTAGCCGCATCCAGCACCTGGAAGAACACCACGCCGTCGACCGCTACCATCGCATTGTCCTTGGTGATGATTTCCTGGCCCGGAATGTCGAGCACTTGCTCCATCATGTTGATCTTGTGGCCGACGCGATAGACGAATGGCGTCACCAGGTTCAGGCCCGGCTCGGCAACACGAACGAAGCGGCCGAACCGCTCAATCGTGTATCGATACCCTTGGCTGACAATCTTGACGCTCATCATGATGACGAGCACCACCAGTGCCACTGCTGCGATCAGGAAATATTCCAACATGTCCTCACCCCTTTTTCACGGCCATGATGGAACGGCTTTGGGGCTAGGTGAAGGAAAATCGGCATGACGCTCGACCTGTTCGACAAAAGGGCCCTGCTGTTTCTTCCGGCCAGCAATCCGCGGGCGATCGCCCATGCGCGGGAAAGCGACGCCGACCTCGTAATCCTTGACCTTGAGGATGCGGTGAAGCCGGAAAACAAGGTTTCCGCACGCGAAGCGGCGGTCGCTGCCCTCAAGGAACCTTGGCCGATGCCGGTCGCAATCCGGGTCAACGGCTCCCACACCGAATGGCATGGGCCGGACGTCGTCGCAGTGATGCATGACAAGCCCAACGCGGTCGTAGTGCCGCGGGTTGAGACCAAGGATCAACTGGGCTTCGTCCGTAATCAGACCGGCCTGCCGGTGCTGGCAATGATCGAAACGGCCAGGGGCGTCCTTGCGGCTGCCGCCATCGGTCACGAAGCAGCGGGCCTGATCGTTGGGACGAACGACCTCTCGGCCAGCCTCCGCCTGCCGCCCGGAGCCGGAAGGCAGCCATTGCAGATGGCACTTCAGCATGTTGTGCTAGCCGCCAGGGCTCAGGAGATTGCGGTATTCGACGGTGTCTACAACCAGCTCGACGATCTCGACGGCTTTGCATCGGAGGCATTGGAGAGCCGGCGGCTGGGTTTCGACGGCAAGTCGCTGATCCACCCCAGCCAGATTGCGCCATGTCATGCGGCCTTCGCCCCGACTGAAGAGGAAATTGCCCGCGCCGAGCGGCTCGTGGCGGCATCGACCGGCGGGGCACAGCGCTTCGAAGGCGGAATGATCGAACAGATGCATGTTCAGTCCGCGGAGCGGCTGCTCAGGAGAGCCGGGCGCGCCTGACACCCTTGGCGAATCGCCGAGATGCTGGCATGGGCCGATATGGCCGACCTTCTCCACGACGAAATCCCGCTTGGACTGACCTTCGACGATGTGCTGCTGCAGCCGCTCGAATCCGGCGTCCTGCCCAGCGCTGCCGACACCCGCAGTTTCCTGACCCGCGAAATCCCTCTCAACATCCCCATCCTGTCATCGGCGATGGACACGGTGACCGAGGCCGACATGGCCATCGCCATGGCTCATTTGGGCGGAATTGGCGTGCTGCATCGGAACCTGGAGATAGACGGACAGGTCGCCGCGGTCCGCGCCGTGAAGCGGTTCGAAAGCGGCATGGTCGTCAATCCGATCACCATGACACCCGAACAAACGCTGGCCGAGGCGCTGGAGCTGATGAAGGCCAACCGCATCAGCGGCATTCCGGTGGTCGAGAAATCGGGCAAGCTGGCCGGAATCCTGACCAACCGCGACGTTCGCTTCGCCGAAAACCCGAAGCAGCCGGTCAGCGAACTGATGACCCACAATAATCTGGCGACGGTTGGCCTTGGCACGAGCCAGGATGTCGCCCGCCGCATCCTGCATCAGCGGCGGATCGAGAAGCTGCTTGTGGTCGACGACCAGGATCATTGCGTCGGACTGATTACGGTCAAGGACATTGAGAAGGCGGTCGCTTCGCCGTTGGCCACCAAGGATGCTCAGGGCCGCCTGCGCGTCGCCGCGGCAACCACCGTTGGCGACAAGGGGTTCGAGCGCTCGGAAGCGCTGATTGACGCCGGCGTGGATTGCATCGTCATCGATACTGCCCACGGTCACAATCGCGAAGTCGGTGCGGCAGTCGAGCGGGTGAAGAGCCTGTCGAACAGCGTCCAGGTCGTCGCCGGCAACGTCGCCACCGCCGAAGCGGCGAAAGCGCTCGCCGACGCAGGCGCCGACGCGATCAAGGTCGGTATCGGGCCGGGCTCAATTTGCACCACGCGGATTGTCGCTGGCGTGGGCGTGCCGCAGCTTTCGGCGATCATGGCCGCATCAAAGGCCGCGGCCGATCGTGGCGTCCATGTCATCGCCGATGGGGGCATCCGTACCTCGGGAGATATCGCCAAGGCATTGGCAGCCGGCGCTTCGACCGTCATGGTCGGCTCGCTGCTTGCCGGGACCGAGGAAGCGCCCGGCGAAACCTTCCTTTACCAGGGCCGGGCCTACAAGGCGTATCGAGGCATGGGCTCGGTGGGTGCAATGGCGCGCGGATCGGCCGACCGCTATTTCCAGCAAGACATCAAGGACCAGCTGAAGCTGGTGCCGGAAGGCATCGAGGGCCAGGTGCCCTACAAGGGGCCCGTCCGCGACGTCATCCATCAGATGGTCGGCGGGGTAAAGGCGGCGATGGGCTACACCGGCTCGACCACCATCAAGGAACTTCAGCAGCGCGCCAAATTCGTTCGAATCACCAATGCGGGCCTCAGCGAGAGCCATGTCCATGACGTCGCAATTACGCGTGAAGCCCCCAACTACCCCACACGGTAGGCGATGACGCCGGCTGCGCGAGTCCAGGCGGCGATCGAGATCCTCGAAGAGGTGATCGCTTCGGCCCGCGATGACGGGCCGCCGGCGGACACGATCATCCAACGCTACTTCAAGACCCGTCGCTACGCCGGGTCGAAAGATCGTCGCGCGGTGCGCGAGCTCGCCTTTCGCGCCATCCGTCGCAGCGGCGATCGGCCCGACAGCGGCCGGGCGGCGATGATCGGACTGGCCGACGACGATGCGCAGTTGCTCGACCTGTTCGACGGTTCGCCGCACGGGCCGGCAGCACGCCAGCCAGCCGAAGCGCCGGCTGATGCTTCCGATGTTCCGCAATGGATTCGCCCTATGCTCTCGGAACATGTCGGCGCGGCGGAATGGCCGGCGTTGCTGGAACGTGCTCCGCTCGATCTTCGGGTCAACATCGCGAAGATCGGCCGCGACGACCTGCTCGGCCAATTTGACGGCGCCGTGCCGACGCCGCTTAGTCCTTGGGGCCTCCGCCTCGCGTCTGACAGCAAGGTCGACGATCATCCGGCATTCCTCGATGGGCTGATCGAAGTGCAGGACGAAGGCAGTCAGTTGATCGCCTTGGCATGCCGGCCGGAAAGCGGAATGCGCATCCTGGACCTGTGCGCAGGGGCAGGGGGCAAGGCGTTGGCGCTGGCAGCGGCCGCTCCCGGCGCGGAAATCATTGCCTCGGACACCAATCGCGCTCGGCTGTCGCAGCTCCGGCCGCGCGCGGATCGGGCGGGCGCAGCGATCGCCACCCGCCTGCTCGACGGCGGGCGTGAAGCAGCACAACTGGCCGATCTCGAAGGTCAATGCGATGTAGTGCTGGTCGACGCACCCTGCAGCGGGTCGGGTACCTGGCGGCGCAGCCCGGAAGGGCGCTGGCGCCTGACGCAGGGCAGGCTCGACCGCCTTGCCCGACTGCAGGCGCACCTGCTCGACCTCGCTGCACCCCTGGTTCGGCCTGGAGGAGCGTTGATCTACGCCACATGCTCGATCATCCGTGCCGAAGGCGCCGACCAGGCGCGGAGCTTCTTAGGCCGCCATTCATCTTGCATGGTGCAGGATGTGTCATTCGTTGGTGGGCGTGCCGACGGGCCGGGACGGCTCCTGACCCCCGCGCATGACTCCACCGACGGCTTTTTCGTCGCGCGTTTCGTTCGATCATGATAGGCGAGCGCGATTGGTTGGAGATTTTGATGCGCCTCACTCCGTTTGTCCTTTGCCTTGGTCTTGCCGCTTCGGCCCTGCCGGTCGCTGTGGTCGGCCAGCGTCCAGACGACCAAATCGCTCCCCAATCGCTGGCCCTCATGAAGCAAGGCGAAACGCTGCTGGCCCAGGGCAAATATGTCGAGGCCGACGACGCGTTGGAAACGGCGCTTGCGGTCGATCCGAAGAACCGCGCGGCGTTCACGGTCATGGCTCGGGTCGCGATCAAGGAAAAACTGTTCGGGCAGGCAATCCGCCTTACCAACAAGGCACTGGCGCTTGAGCCGACCGATCGCGATGCATTGGCGGTCCAGGGCGAAGCGATGGTCGAGCTGGGTGCTCTTCCGCGCGCCAGGGACAATCTCGCCAAGTTGCAGAAGCTGTGCGGAACGGCCGGCTGCCCGCAGGTAGCGGTGCTTTCCACGGCGATCGCCAAGGGGCCGGCGCTGGCCGCGGCCAAGGCGCCGGAAGTCCCTAAGAAGAACTGAGCGCCCTCGCGAGGGCGACAAATTCCGCGACGCTGACCGTTTCAGCCCGGCGCGCGGGATCGATTCCGAGAGCCGCCAGGGCGTCGAGCGCGTCAGGCATGGCCTTCAGGCTTGACCGAAGCATCTTGCGCCGCTGGCCGAACGCCGCTGCCGTGAGCCGCTCCAACAGGCCTGCATCGACTCCGTCCGGTTCTTCAGCAGGAACAACATGCACGACCGCCGAGGCCACCTTGGGCGACGGCACAAACGCCGAGCGGTGAACAGCCATTGCGATGCGAGGGGTCGCGCGCCATTGCGCGGCCACTGACAGGCGGCCGTAATGCTCGCTTCCAGGTTTGGCGACGATCCGCTCCGCTACTTCGCGCTGGAACATCAAGGTCAGCGACGACCACCAAGGCGGCCAGGGGCCTGCAAGCCATCGGAGCAGCAACGCGGTTCCGACATTGTAGGGCAGGTTGGCGACGATATGCGCCCCGTCGCCGGCCTCGGCTCGCTCGTCGATTTCCAGCGCATCGCCGGAAATGACGTGAAGGCGCTCGGCAAACTCCGCCTCCAGCTCGGCCAGCGCGGGCAGGCAGCGCCGGTCGCGCTCGACCGCGACAACCTTGGCCCCCGTTTCCAACAGAGCTCGTGTCAGGCCCCCAGGGCCTGGCCCCACCTCATAGACCGATGCATTGTCCAACGGCCCGGGGATCGCCGCAATCCTCGCCAACAGCTGACGGTCAAGGATGAAATTCTGGCCGAGGGACTTGGCAGCTTGCAGCCCATGGCGGGCGATGACCTCGCGCAGGGGTTCCGGCCCTGCCAATTAAGCAGCCACTGCCGCGCGGTGAACAGCGCTTTCGGCCGCCAATCGGATCGCCGCGGCCATCGCACGCGGGTCAGCCTGATCCTGGCCTGCGATGTCGAATGCCGTGCCATGGTCGGGCGCCGTGCGGACGATCGGAAGCCCAAGCGTGATGTTGACCCCTTCCTCGAAGTGGAGGGCCTTCAACGGGATCAATGCCTGGTCGTGATACATGCACAACGCCACGTCATAGTTCGCCCGGGCGGCAGCGTGGAACATGGTGTCGGCGGGGTGGGGACCGGTTACCCTCCAGCCTTCGGCGCGCAGGGCCTCGATCGCTGGCATGATCAATTCAATTTCCTCGCGCCCGAGCGATCCGCCTTCGCCGGCGTGAGGATTGATGCCCGCAACTGCCAGCCGTGGATCGGCAATGCCGAAGCTGCGCTGCAATCCGCGCAGCGCGGCGCGGCCGCGAGCTTCGATCAGTGCGGGCGACAGCGCGCCGATCACTTCGGCCAGGGGGATGTGGGTCGTAACCGGCACGGTGCGCAGCGTCGGACCGGCCAGCATCATCGCCACGTTGGTAGGAGAGACGCCACAGCGTTCGGCAACAAATTCGGTCTGGCCAGGATGAGTGAATCCGATGGCATAAAGCTGATGCTTCGATACCGGCCCGGTCACCACTGCCGAGGCCGACCCCGAGCGGGCCAGTCCGACGGCAAGCTCAAGTGCATCGAGCGAGCAATGGGCGCCCGCGACGCTCGGGTGGCCGGGAATGTCAGCCGCGACCGACGCGATCGGCAGGATCGGCAGACCGACATCAAACGCGGCGTCCGCCTCGCGGGGATCGTCAATCGTGGCGATGGGGCCGTCCCATACAGCGGCAAGGCTGCGCGGATCGCCGATTGCGACGAACGGCGGCAGGTCAAACCGGGCTCGATGGTCCCAGCATTTGCCGACAACCTCGGGGCCGATACCGGCGGGATCGCCAAGCGAAACCGCCAGTGGACGATAGCTGCTGGCCATGGGGCCGCCTTAACGGAAGTCGATCACCGCGTCACGCCGCAGGTCGCGCAGATAACGCCGCGAGCGCAGGTTGATCCGCTCCTCGTTGATCTGGGCGAAGACCTGATCGAAACTGGGCATGCTGGGGTCGACCTCGTCCCGGCCGCATAGCACGAGCACCCGGACGCCTTCTTCGATCGAGCCGAATGGACGGGTGGCTTGGCCGACCTGCATCTGCAACATCATTTCCTGCAGCTGCGGCGGCAGGTCGCGCATCTTTACATCGTCCGACTGGACGACTTCTCCGTTGAATTCGCCGGCAATGCGCTCAGCGCCGCCGCACCCGCCGATATTCTGCACCGCCGCTGCGAAGCGCCCAAGGATCGGCTCCGCTGACGCCCGGGTCGATCCCTTGGGAAAGGCGACAGTGAGCTGCTTCAAACTGAGGACGGCGTTGCGCGGATCGGCGGTCAGTATCTTTCGGACATCCTGGACAGCGACGATCGAATAGCCACCCTGAACCTTGATCGGGGCGGAGAGCGTCCCCGGCCGCATCTGGCGGACGGCATTCGCAAGCTGGTCGGGCAACTGCTCGGGCCGGACCCAGCCAAGATCGCCGCCAACGGCCGCCGACGACGACTGCGAGAATTGACGGGCGTAGCCGACAAACGAAGCCCCTTGCTGCAGGGCGTTGAAGATCTTGGCCATATTGCCCTGGACTTCGGCGTCGTTGCTGCTGTTCGCGGCGAGGAAGATCTCGCCCACGCGATACTCTTCGGCGCCCTTCGACGCTTCGAGCTTCTTGATGACCGCCTGGACCTCTTCGTCGCCGACGCTGACGCTGCTTTCAATCTTCTTCGATTGCAGCCGGCGCCAGGCGATTTCGCCCTGGATCTGGCGGCGCAACGAGCGGATCGAGGAGCCGCGCGCTTTCAGATAATTCGCCATCTGGTCCGGCGTTTGCTTCGCAGTGTTGGCAACCCGCGCGATGGTCTTGTCGATGTCCGCATCGGAGATTTCGATCTCCTCCGCCTTCGCTGCCTGGATTTGAAGGGTCTCGTCGATGAGATTGCTGAGGATCTGCTGGCGCAGCCGATCGATCTGGTCTTGCGGGATTGGCGTATTGTTGGCGATCGACAGGAAGGCGAGTCGCTGGTCGATGTCGGTCTGGGTGATGACCTCACCGTTGACGATGGCAGTCGCTTTGACCACCGACGGCATGGCGGAACCGAACAGTTGCGGATTTTCCGGCAGCTTCAAGGTTGCGGTCGAATCCACCGTCGGCTGCTGTCCGGTGCCCTGCGCCAGCGCTGCTGCCGCAACGGTGAGGCCGATCGCCAACGGAGCGATCCGCGTCAACCAGGTCGAACGATCCAAATGCTTCACTACCACCCCTAAAATTCCTTTGTAGCCAACGCTATAGGGAGTTGCCTTTATCGCTGCGGGCTGAACCGAAGCTTAGCGGCCGATGCCCTTCAATGCGAAATTTATCGAAAAAGTGCTGCCCTTGCGGAACTCCCCGATGCGCTCATAGTCGCGCTTCCACGCCACGCCAAGCTCAAGGCACTCATCTTCATATGTTATTCCAACGCGATGCCGGACTGGATCGAATCCATCGGCCAGGCTGATCGGGTCTTCGTCCTTGCTCGTCAGATCGAGCACGGTCGATCCAAACACTGACCAATAGGGGTGGAATTGCCAGCGGCCAGCGAGCCTCAGCTCTTCCTTGTCGCGGAGATCCTCGACGGTCGGCGATATGTCTCGGTTGAGTCTCAGATAGCCGGCCTGGATATAGGTCAGGTCGGTACCCACCGTAAGATCGACCTCGCTCCGGCGAAGGGCCAGATTATCCTTGTCGATCCGGAAACGGTTGGTGATGTCGACCAGCCGGCCAAAACGGATTCGGGTTCGGCCGACGATGTCAGAAAATCTATCGGAAAGGCCGGTCCCGTTAGGAAATATGCCCGGCTCGCGAGTGAGGCGATAGCTCTGGCCGATCACGGTATAGATTGACCATTTGGGACGATCGAGCGCCCATTCGAAGCCGTAGGTTACGCGCGACCCGTCCTCCCACCGGTCGTATCCCGGGAAACGGTTGAGGGCGAAAAGGTTGCTATCCTCCAGGTCGACCGCCCTGGCGTCTTCATTGGGTATCTTGAGATTGTCGAGGGCGGGCGTGAGGACCAGCTGGAGCCTCGGCGTCAGCGTCTGAGTGCCGCCCCAAAGGGAGCCCACCAACGGCCATTTAAGATCAGCGGCGAGCGCCGCGATTCCGCGAAACTGCCAGCCCTCTTGGCCGCGATAGATGTCGACCGTTGTCTCGGCGGAATCGTCGGTGTGATAGGCGTCCGCCCGGGCATAGGCGGTGAAGGTCAGCTCCTGGCCCATCTGGGTCAGCTTCTTCAGGTCCCAGCGGGCGCTGGCGAAGGCTCGCTGCGTGTCCTGGCCATCGACGCGCAGGATCGCCAGGCTGTTCGCCTGCAACTCAACCTGTCCGCCCAGCACCGGATCTTCGAGCCGGAAGCGGGCATCGATCGCCGGCAACGCGATCGGAATCCTTTTCTGGACGTCGGTACTTCTCAGACCCTGGAACGCCCAGCCTTCGATCGAGACATAGCTGTCGAGGTCGATTCGCTCGGCACTGACGAAGTTGCGCAGGCGGTCGTCCCGGCTGATGTCATACTGGCGGGTGATGGTCTTGTCCGTCGCGCCCCGCAGCGAGCTGGTCAATGTCCAGTGGGGGTCGAGCTGGAAACGGCCATTGGCCTCGAAATAGCCCCGGAGCCCATGGCCGTCCGCAGGCGTGGGGTCGACTGCGTCCGCTTCCGGAATGTTGCCATAGGTGAGGAACGCGCCGACTTGATAGGCGCCGGTGGACGTGAGGTGCCGCCACCGGCCTTCCAGCGCCGGCGCCGAGCCGGTGTAGAGATGCGGCGTGACCGTGAGATCGCGGTTGCGGTCAAGCCGCCAGTAATAGGGCAGGTTCACTTCAAGGCCGTTATTGCTGTCGATCCGGATGCCCGGCACCAGCGTCCCGCTGAACGCGCCCTCCCGCGAGCCGTCACCGATGCTGAATACCGGCAACAACGGCAGGGTCAGGCCGAGGATAGTCAGCCGGCCGCTTGCAAAGCGGATCCGGCCTGTCGTGCTGTCCCGGCTGATCCGTGCAGCGGTAATTTTCCAGCTGGGGTTCGCCGGGCAGCCGGCGGCAGTGGTGGCCGGACAGGCTGAATAGACTGCATTGACCAGCTCTGTCTGGTTTCCGCTCCTCGTACCGCGCACGGCGGCGATCCGGCCGCCGCTTTCGAGCACGATCAGCAAATTCTCGATCGTGCCGTCCTTGAGCGATTCGCTGAGGTCCACCCGGTCGCCGATGAATTTGTCGCCCTGCGGATTGATTGCGACGACGTTGCCCTCGGCGACGACCCGGCCGCTGTTGCGGTCCCAGCTGACCCGGTCCGCGGCGAGGTAGTTGCCGTCGCGAGACATGCGCACTTGCCCCTCGGCAGTGACGATGTCGCCGCTGGTGTCGTAGGTTACCTGGTCCGAGCTAAAATCGATTACTTGCTCGGCCGCCGGCTCGGCCGCCGCCGGCGCGCTCTGGGCCAGCGCGGCGTTGGGCAAGGCCATGAACAGGGGCAGTGCCGTCAAACACAGGCCAATCGATCGCACTGCCAACACGCCCCGCAAGGTCCGAAGAAGATGGAACCAGTGCCTATTGCACCTTGTTCCAAGGGCGGCAATCCGCCTTGCGACGGGAGCCGACGGGCCGCCCCTTTGCCATGACGCAATGGAGGTCTTAAGGAGCGGCCAACTTTGAACGCATTACGCTGAGGAATTTCATGGAAATCCGCTTCTCCGACACTCGCCCGAGCGGCGATTTTGCACTGGTGCTTCCTGCCGCCGGATCGACGCGACCCGGCCTCGACAGCATTGGCGACGCCAAGAGCGCCGTTGAAGGTGCGTTGAAGCGCAACCGCTTCGAGGGCGAGTCCGGCGCGATGGTCGAACATTTTGTCGAGGGCGATAAGGGCGGCCGGCTGCTCGTAGTTGGCACCGGTGACGACGCAACCTTGGGCGAGGGGCCGGAGAAGCTGGGCGGCGGCGCAGTGGCACGCCTGCTTACCTCTGGCGAAACCAGCGCGGTGATCGATCTTAGCGGGCTCAACTATGACGCCGATGCAGCTGCCCGGGTCGCGCTCGGCGCAGCGCTGCGCAGCTGGCGCTACGACCGCTACCGGACCAAGCTCAAGGACAAGCAGAAGCCGACCCTGACATCGGTCACGATCGTCGGAGCGGGAGCAGATGCCGAAAAGCGCTATGCCAGCCGCTACGCCGCCGTGGTCGAGGGCGTGTCGCTGACGCGCGAACTGGTTACCGAGCCGCCCAACATCATTTACCCGGAAACTTTCGTTGAGCGGGTGCAGAAGAGCATCGAAGGCCTCGGCCTCGAGGTGCAGGTGCTCGGCGGCGAGCAGATGGCAAAACTCGGCATGGGCGCGCTGCTGGGCGTATCCCAGGGCTCGGTGCGCGAGCCCAGGCTGCTGGTGCTGAAGTGGAATGGCGGCAAGCAGGGCGATGCCCCGGTAGCCTTCATCGGTAAGGGCGTGACCTTCGATACCGGCGGCATCTCGATCAAGCCGGCCGCCAACATGGAAGCGATGAAGTGGGACATGGGCGGTGCCGGTGCCGTGGTCGGCGCGATGAAGGCGCTCGCCGGGCGGAAGGCGAAAGCCAATGTCGTCGGCGTCTGCGGCCTGGTCGAGAACATGCCCGACGGAAACGCCCAGCGGCCGGGCGACGTGGTCACCACCATGTCCGGCCAGACGGTCGAGGTAATCAACACCGACGCCGAGGGCCGGCTGGTGCTGTGCGATGCGATGACCTGGACGCAGAGAAATCTGAAGCCGAAGACAATCGTCGATCTCGCGACCCTGACTGGCGCAATGGTGATCACGCTTGGCCATGAATATGCCGGCATCTTTGCCAACAACGAGATTCTCGCAGCGGCGCTCATCAAGGCGGCGGACGCCAGCGGCGACAAGCTGTGGCGCCAGCCCCTGGCGGAGGCTTATGACCGGCTGATCGACAGCCAGATTGCCGACATGAAGAATGTCGGCCCGCGTGAGGCGGGGTCGATCACTGCGGCGCAATTCCTGCAGCGCTACGTTGATGATGGCGTCGCCTGGGCGCACCTCGACATCGCCGGCATGGCGTGGTCGGACAAGGACAAGCCAACCTATGGCAAGGGCGCGACTGGCTATGGAGTGCGGTTGCTCGACCAGTATATCGCCGATACGGCCGAGGGCTGATCAGAAGCGGTGCGCGTCGACTTCTACCAACTCGGCGCGGCGCAGCCCGACAGCGTGATTGCCGCAATCGCAGCCAAGCTCGTCGGCGAACAGCAACGCCTGCTCGTAGTCGCCGGGGACGAAGGGCTGCTTGCCCGGCTCGACCGTCAGCTATGGGACCAAGGCGCAGCCAGCTTCTTGCCGCATGGTTTGGCGGGCGGTTCGGACGATGCGGCCCAGCCGATCCTGCTGTCGACTGGAACCGACGCGCCCAATCTTGCCCGCAACATGTTGATCGCCGACGGCGAATGGCGTGAGGCGGCGCTGGGTTACGACCGCGCCTTCTATCTGTTCGACGAAGCAACGCTGGAAGGTGCCCGGCTGGCCTGGAAGCTTCTTGCGGGCCGCGAGGGTATCGAGCGCAACTACTGGTCAAATGAAGACGGAAAGTGGGTCAAGAAGGCCTGAGCCTTGCCCTCGTCCCCTGAGCCCGCACGGTCTTGATCGTTTCAGGCTCAGCCTGAAACGTGAATCTAGACCGCACTAAGGTCTGGAGCCTGATTCACGGTGAAAATGGAAGCGGCGGCACTTCCATTTTTAACGATCAGGCTCTAGGGCGCGGCCAATTCCAACCCCTGACAATCCTGGAGCCTTCACGATGGCGGTTACCCGCACCTTTTCGATCATCAAGCCCGACGCTACCCGTCGCAACCTGACCGGCGCGGTCACCAAGCTGCTCGAGGAAGCGGGCCTGCGTGTGGTCGCTTCGAAGCGGATCCACATGACCCGCGACCAGGCCGGGGGCTTCTACGCGGTCCACAAGGAGCGGCCATTCTACAACGACCTCTGCACGTTCATGACCTCGGGCCCGGTGGTGGTCCAGGTTCTCGAGGGCGAGGATGCGGTCAAGCGCAACCGTGACGTGATGGGCGCAACCAATCCGGCTGACGCGGCCGAAGGCACCATACGCAAGCTCTATGCCGAATCGATCGAGGCCAATTCGGTCCATGGGTCGGACAGCGACGAGAATGCGGCGATCGAGATTGCCTTCTTCTTCCAGCCCAACGAAATCGTCGGCTAAGCTGTCCGGGGGACAGCTGAAGTCCGGCGATTGGCGGCTAACGGCTGAGACCGGCCAGCCGGAGCGAGCGGCCGCCCAACAGGCCGCCGCCGTCCCAATTGTAGCTGATCACGTAGGAGCCGGTGGCGGACTTGTCCGCGCCGGCTTCGACATATTTGGCGTCGATCCGTACGCGGACGCGATGCATGCCATCGCCTTCCTCGGCTGATTTGCCGAGCGCATCTTCCAATGCCTTGGCGCCCAGCTCGCCGTCGCCGCCAAGCTCGATCTTGGACGCACCAACCGCAATCGCCAACGACTGGAGCGCATGGCTGCCCTCGACCGGTGTGATTTCGAGTACGCGGCCCTCGTCAGCCACATGACCGCCGAGCCTCAGCGGGATCGACGCCTGCTTTTCAACCACCAGCGGCTTCTCATCGGGCTTGGTATATTCGCGCCACAGCCCAAGGCCGGAGACAACGAGGGCGGCAATGGCAATCGCCTCGCCCAATGTCACCCAGCGCAGCCGTGATTTTTTCTTGACTTCAGCTTCACTCATCGTCGTGCAAACCCGGTTTGGGGAGTTTGTCGACTGCTTAGCGGCCCTTGCCTCAGCTTTGTAGCCGCCGTGAACTTAATCGCCTCAGCCAGTTTCCGATGCATCGCCAGACGTGAGGTAATCGGGCTTCATGACAGTTGATCCAGTGGGCGCCGGTTTGGCGGGTTGGAGCAGCCTGAGGTCGAACTTCTCCCTGAACTGGACCCCGAATTGCGTGCCCTTCACCCAGCGAATCTCCGCGTCGATCAATCCGCCGGCGGCGAAATCGAGCTGGATTTCCGCCCCAACCGTCATTTCTTCGCGGCATTCGACCAGCGCCCCGCCCGACGAGATATTCCTGAGGCGGGCGCCTTTTACCTGCCCCAGGTGATGGAGCAGTGTTGCCCTGATAATCCGGATACGCGGTTCGCGCGGCGGCAACTGTGCAGGCAGGGTTGCCGCGCCTTTCTTGGCCAGCTCCAGGGCTTCCTCGGCAGGCATGGGCTTGCCGAAGATGTAGCCCTGGACCAGTGGGCAGCCGAGGTCGCGCACCAGCTGCAGTTCCTCTGGCGTTTCGACCCCTTCGGCAATGGTCCGCATCTTGAGGTCGGATGCCAGGCCCACCATCGCCCGGATGAGCGCGGCGTTGCGGCTTTCCGGGTCGGATGCGCCGTTGACGAAGGACCGATCGATCTTGATCTTGTCGAACGGAACGCGCTGCAGGTAGCTGAGGCTTGAATAGCCGGTACCGAAGTCGTCGAGCGCCAGCTTGATCCCAATATCCTTGAGGGCTCGGATCATGTCGTGGACGTGATCGTCATTGCTGAGGAACACACCCTCGGTAATCTCAAGTTCCAGCCGTTTGGCGGGAAGGCCAGTGTCGCCAAGCACCATGCGCACGGTCGAGGTAAGCGCCGGCGATTTGAACTGGATCGGCGACAGGTTTACCGCGACCGAGATATGCGGCGGCCAGTTCGCCGCTTCTGCGCAGGCAGTCCGAAGCACCCATTCGCCGATCTCGTCGATCAACCGAATCTCTTCGGCCAGGGGAATGAATACTGCCGGGCTGACCGGGCCATGCTCTGGATGGTCCCAGCGGATCAGTGCTTCGAAGCCGGTTACCTCCTCGCTCGAAGCATCGACCTGGGGCTGGTAGACGACCCTGAGCTGACCCTTTTCGAGAGCGACCCGCAGGTCGGACTCCATCAGCTGACGCTCGCGCGCTGCTTCGTGCATTTCCGGCGCGAAGAAGCGGAAGCATCCCTTGCCGGCTGCCTTTGCCGCGTACAGCGCAAGATCGGCGTCGCGCATCAGATCGTCGGAAGTCCGATCGTCATAGTCCGAAGTGACGATCCCGACCGAAGCGCCGATCGAAACCAGCGTGCCGTTGATCGTGTAGGGGCGCGACAGGCTGTCGATAATGCCCTGGGCGACCTTCGACAGCTCATCGTTCGACGACATGGCTGGCAGCACCACCTGGAATTCGTCGCCGCCAAGACGGCCGACTTGCCCGGCCTTGCCGACTTCGTCAGTCAGTCGCAGGGCGACCAACCGCAAGAGCGTGTCTCCGGCCGGGTGACCAAGCGTATCGTTGACTGCCTTGAAGCGATCCAGGTCGAGCAGGAACACCGAGCAGCGGTGCTTTCTCCGCACTGCTCCAACCAGCGCGTCGTCCAACGCGCGCCGGAGGGCTTCGCGGTTGGCAAGGCCGGTCAGCGAATCCTGCCGGGCCAGGCGGTCGAGTTCGACCTCCGACTGGCGCATTTTCGTAAGGTCGGAAGCATAGCCCCTGAACCCGAAGAAACGGCCAGCCTCATCGTGGACCGGCCGGCCCGAGATCGACCACCAAATCTCGTTCTTTGTCTTGGCCCGGACGATCAGGTCCTGGAAAGCCACGTGCGACGACAGGTAGAAGCCGAGCGTCCGCTCCGACGTTCCGGCGCCGTCAGCGGTCTCCGAGAAGGTGAGGTCGGAGAAGGGCCGATTCAGCAGGTCTTCCGGTTCCCGCCCCAGGGCGCGGGCGACATTGTCGCTAATGTAGGAAAGCGTTCCGTCACGCCCGGTTTCCCAGAACCAGCCTTTTTCGCTGTTCTCAAACTCCTGGATGAGGCCTTCGGCGCGCGACGATTGGGGACGCGAATCGTCCTGGGCCGAACTGGCCCCCGGTCTCAAAAATTTTCCGATCGTTCCCACTCGTGCCTCAGTCCTCGGACGGCAATGCACTAATGTGGTTTAAATTCGGTTAGGTTTCGAAAGTTTAGTCGCAGCTGCGAGACTTGGGCTCAATTGCCGGCCGCGCCCGCCGTACGCTTGTAGCTCCACCGTTCGGGCTTGCTGCCATCCGCCAGCGAAACTTCCGCATCGAGACCGGTGTCGGTCGCGACATAGCGAAGTCGTTGCGGATAATCGTGAGACGCGTTGATGAAGGTTACCGATTTGGCGTCCGCCTCGGTCGCCTTGAAGCCGACTGCCGGAGCGCCCTTTGGCGAGCCATAGAAGGTTATCGATCCGTCCGTGCCGCGCTCGATCCGCATCCATTCCCAATGGCCGACACTGTCGCCCGTGCCGGTCCGGCCGGAGCCGATCATCACGCCGCCGCGAGTGTCGGTCCAGCACTCTTCGGTCCATTGCCCGGCTTCCGTCCGCTGTTCCCAGCAGCCGGATAGAAAGGCCGGCATGGCGACCGGTGCGGCGACGGCGGCTTCGGCCAGCATCATCAAGGCGATCATCGGCTCGCTCCCCCTTTTGCGGCGGAGAAGCTACTCGCCGGCAGAATCGACGTCGATCAAAATTCGTTCGCGACGCGCAGCAGCTTGGTGAGGCGCGGCGGGGCCATGGCGGCCCAGCTGCGCTGCAGCCAGCCGGCGACATGATCCCAGTCGACTCGTGGACGGTCCAGCTTGATCCCGATCCAGTCGGACGGGCCGTAATAGGCGGGACGGAAATATAGCTCGGGCTCGGCCTCGATCAGCTGGGCCATCTCGTCCTGGCCGCTGCACTTGACCAGCACGCCGACATTTTCCTCGCCATGGTGTCGGTTCCACATGATTCCGAAGAATTTGCTGCTGCTCTTGCTGCCGACCTTCCAGCCGGGCGAGCCATGGCTCGTCTGGAAACCGGTTTCGGGCAAAGCCAGCGCAAGCTCGCCGACCTTGTTGGTGATCCAGTCGAAATCGCGCGTTCGGTTGAGATAGCGAATGACGGTATCCGGATAGAGCTGGTGCTCGGCAATCAGCACCCGCTCGGCGAGCGAATCCGGCGTGTCGTTCGAAAGAACGGCAACCTCGACCTGGCCAAGGATCTCGCCACCGTCGACGTCCGGGCTGACCAGATGAACGGTCGCGCCACTGAATTTATCTCCGGCGGCAAGGCAGGCCTCATGGCTTTTCAGGCCTTTGTGCCTGGGCAGAAGCGAGGGGTGGATGTTGACCATACGGCCATCCCATTTTGCGACGAATTCCTCGGGAATGATCCGCATGAAGCCGGCGAGGGCGACCAGGTCGATGCTCGCAGCCTCCAGCAGCTGTTGCAGTCGGGTCCAATAGGAGGCGCCAAGCTCCCTGGCATTCAATGCCTCGGTCGCCACGCCCTCGGCACGCGCAATTTCAAAGCCGTCTGCATCAGGCTTGTCGCCGGTCACCATCGCGACCTCGTAGGGGCAATCCTCGGCGCGCGAGGCATAGATAAGCGCGGCCATGTTTGAGCCGCGGCCCGATATCAGTACGGCGACACGCGACCGCTCAGCCATGATGGCTGGCCGACCAGTCAGCCAGCGCGCTCCAGGTCCCGGCGCCGCCATGGACCGTGCAGCCCGTATCGCCGGGCTCGATCCGGCCGATGCAATGGACGATCTCGCCCGCTGCTTCCAGCCTTTGGGTTACTTCCGCCGCATCGTCCGGCGCAACGATCGCAACCATTCCGATCCCGCAATTGAATGTCCGCGCCAGCTCGTCCGGTTCGATCGCTCCGCCGGCCTGGAGGAAGGCGAACAGGAGGGGAAGGGGCCAACTGTCGGCATCGACCATCGCGTGGGCGCCTTCGGGCAACACGCGCGGGATATTCTCCAGCAAACCGCCACCGGTGATGTGCGCAAGGGCGCCGATCTTCCCCTCGCGCACCAGCGGCAGCAGGCTCTTCACATAGATTCGCGTCGGCTCGAGCAGGATTTCGCCCAGCAGCCGATCCTGCTCGAACAGGGCAGGGCGGTCGAGCTTCCAGTCGTTGACCTCGATCAGCCGGCGGACAAGCGAGAAGCCGTTACTGTGCACGCCTGAACTGGCGAGACCCAGGATGACATCGCCTTGGGCGATCCGAGTGCCGGTCAGCGCCTTGGAGCGGTCGACCGCCCCGACGCAGAAGCCGGCAAGGTCATAATCGCCTTCCGAATACATTCCCGGCATCTCTGCCGTCTCGCCGCCGATCAGCGCGCAACCGGCCTGACGGCAGCCCGCGGCGATCGATGCGACCACCGCGGCGGCCACCTCATTGTCGAGCTTGCCGGTAGCATAATAGTCGAGGAAGAAGAGAGGCTCGGCACCCTGGACGATCAGGTCATTGACGCACATCGCCACCAGGTCGATGCCGACGCCGTCATGCTTGCCGGTATCGATCGCGAGCTTGAGCTTGGTGCCGACACCGTCATTGGCCGCGACCAGCAGCGGATCTTCATAGCCCGCGGCTTTAAGGTCGAAAAAGCCTCCGAATCCACCCAGCTCGGCGTTGGCGCCTGGGCGGGCGGTGGCTTTGGCCAGCGGTGCAATTGCCTTCACCAGCGCATTGCCGGCAGCGATCGACACGCCGGCATCGGCATAGGTCAGCGGCTTGGAGTTCGACGACATGGCGGTGCGACTAGAGCCTGATTGTATGAAATGGAAGCGAGGGCCGCTTCCATTTCATACGTGAATCGTGCTCTCGGACATGGTCGTGACCTTGATTCACGCTTCAGGCTGAAAAGCCTGAAACGATCAAGGTCGGGCCATATCGCGCTTGGAATTCCACGCCATTGTCGCCAAAAGCGCGCAGATGCTTCTTCGTCGGCCTGCTGTCCTCATTGCCGCCACACTGCTTGCCCTTGCCGGAATGGGCGGGGTCTTGGTCGCGCAAATGGAGAGCGGCGAGCGGGGAATTCTGCCGATCGACAGCTCCGGAACGCTGGAAATCACCGGGATCAAGGTCGACGTTGGCGGCAAGGACGCGGATTCGGCCCGCTATTCCGGCTGGCGCATCGCCCAGAGAGAGGGCTTCAAGGCGCTTTGGGCCAAGATGAACAAGCGCCCGGCCGGTGAAGCTCCGAATCTTTCGGATTCGACGCTTGATAATCTGGTCAGCTCGATCGTTGTCGAGAATGAACAGATTGGCCCCAACCGTTACATCGCGACGTTAGGCTTGCTGTTCGATCGGCAGCGCGCCGGCGAATTGCTCGGCCTCGCCGGCGAAGTGCGCCGCTCGGCGCCGATGCTGCTGATCCCCGTGCTGATCTCGGGCGGTACGGCAACCAGCGTTGAGTTGCGTAACCCTTGGCAACGCGCCTGGGCCCAGTTCCGTACTTCTCAAAGCGCGATCGATTATGTGCGGGTCAGCGGGCTTGGCGTCGACCCCCTGCTGGTCAACGCGGCCCAGACCCGGCGGCCGGGCCGCGGTTGGTGGCGCAACATCCTCGACCTTTATGGCGCGGCCAATATCCTGGTGGCCGAGGTTAGGCTCGACCGGCTTTATCCCGGCGGGCCAAGCAAGGCGCTATTCGTCGGCCGGTTCGGACCCGACGGGCGAACGCTGGGCAGTTTCGAGCTGACTGCGCGGAACAGCGACGATCTGCCGCGGATGATGAACGAAGGTGTCCAGCGCATGGACGATCTCTTCACCCAGGCGCTGGCCGCGGGTATCGTTCGCGGCGATCCCGACCTTATTATCCAGCCACCTCCACCGCCCAAGGAAGAGGAGGAGGCGCCGGTAGCGGCAGAGATCGCACCGACCGTTATCCAGGTTCTGGTGATCGAGCGCGGTGAAGCAGCCGCTGTCGCACAATCGGTGGCACAAATCCGCGGACTTGCCGGTGTCATTTGGGTAACCCAGGCGCCATTGCCCAACGGCAACGCGAATCTGTCGGTCAATTATCGCGGCGACATCAACGCCTTGGGGTCGGCGCTTTACTCGCGCGGCTGGTCGGTCACCAACCGTGGCGGCGTCCTCTATGTGACCAGGGGAGCCGCGCCGGGGGTAAGCCCAACCCAATGAAGCAGCCGGCGGACCAGATCGCGCTGCCGCTCGACTGGCCGCAAGCCAAGGACTCCAGCCGCTTCATACTTTCCGAGGCCAACGCGGCCGCATTCGAACATTTCCGCAGCTGGAGCCTGTGGCCGGTCAAGGCGACCATGCTGACCGGCCCGCGACGATCGGGCCGTTCCTTGCTCGCCCGCGCCTTCGTTGCCCGGGTCGGCGGTCGCCTGTTCGACGACGCCCAGGGCCATGACGAGGAAGCGCTGTTCCACGCCTGGAATACAGCGCAGGACGATGGTCGCCCAATTGTCATGATTGTGGACGATGTACCTCCGGTTTGGGAGGTAGCTTTGCCCGATCTTCGAACCCGACTGGCGATTACCCCGATTGCCCGCATCGAGCAGCCGGACGATGGGCTGTTTCGATCCATCATCCGCCTGCTGTTCGCGGATCGCGGGCTGCACGTTCCGGACGATGCGCTGAGGTTTATCGGCGAGCGGGTCGAACGGAGCTATTTCATGGCCGAGCGAGTAGTGGAAACGATCGACCGTTTCGCCATCGCCGAACGAGCAAGGCTGAGTCTGCCGACCATAAGGCGCGCCCTCAGTGACGGCGGCATCATCGATGCGCGGGGCGCAGCATGAACGTCCAGCCCAAAATGGTGAAAACGGGCCCGCGCCTGTTCAACCGAGAACTGAGCTGGTTGGGGTTCAACCGGCGCGTGCTCGAGGAAGCCACCAACCCAGCGCATCCCTTGCTGGAACGGCTGCGTTTCCTGTCGATTTCGGGCACCAACCTTGACGAATTCTTCATGGTGCGCGTCGCCGGGCTGAAGGGGCATCAGCTTCAGGGTGTCGAAGATCTGAGCGCCGATGGGATGACTGCAACGCAGCAGCTCGATGCGATTGCCGCAGAGGCCGATTCGCTTGTTGTCGCCCAGCAGGCGGAGTGGATCTTGCTGCATGAGGCGCTGGCCGATGAGGGCCTGTCAGTGGTCGGCGAGGAGGAACTTGAGCCGGCGGCGAAGGAATGGCTCGCTGACCACTTCCGCGAGCAGATTCTGCCGGTGCTGACCCCGCAGGCGATCGACCCGTCGCACCCGTTTCCATTCATTCCCAACGGCGGCTTCAGCCTGGTGTTCGACTTGAGGCGCGGCAAGGCGGCCGAGCCGGTGGTCGAGCTGCTGATGATCCCGTCGACGCTGCCGCGATTTATCCGCCTACCGGGCGGCAAGCTCAACTTCATCGCCATCGAGACGGCAATCGCCGCCCATTTCGACCAGATCTTCCCTGGTTTCGAGAAGGTGGCAGCGGGTGCGTTCCGGTTGATCCGCGACAGCGATATCGAGGTGCAGGAAGAGGCCGAGGATCTGGTCCGCTACTTTCGCAGCGCGATCAAACGCCGCCGTCGAGGCCGGGTCATCCGCCTTGAGTTCGCGGCAGACACGCCGCCCGACCTGGAATCGATGGTACGTGAGGGCCTTGGCGCGGACTCCGCGCTGGTTGCCGAAAGCGCCGGGCTGATCGGCATTGCCGATCTCGGCCAATTGGTCGAGGTCGACCGGCCCGATCTCAAATTCCCGCCATACACGCCCCGCTTCCCCGAGCGGATCAAGGAACATGACGGCGACTGCTTCGCCGCCATTAGGGCCAAGGACTTCGTGGTCCATCACCCCTATGAAAGCTTTGAGGTGGTGGTCGCCTTCCTCCGCCAGGCCGCCGAGGACCCGGATGTCGTGGCGATCAAGCAGACGCTCTACCGCGCCGGCAAGCAGTCGGCGATCATCGACGCGCTGGTGGTCGCCGCCGAGGCCGGCAAATCAGTTACCGCCGTGGTCGAGTTGAAGGCCCGCTTCGATGAGGAACAAAATCTGCTTTGGGCCAGCCGGTTGGAGCGCGCCGGCGTGCAGGTCATCTATGGGTTCGTCGAATGGAAGACCCACGCCAAGATGTCGATGGTGATCCGCCGCGAAGGCAGCATCATGCGGACCTACTGCCATTTCGGGACTGGCAATTATCATCCGACCACCGCCAAGATTTACACCGATCTCAGCTATTTCACTGCATCGCGCAGGGCGGCCCGCGACGCGGCCAAGCTGTTCAATCTCACGACAGGCTATGTTCGCCCAAAAGGGCTCGAGCTGTTGACGCTCTCGCCAATCGGGTTGCGCGAGAAGATCGTCTCGTTGATCGACACGGAAATCGCCAATGCCCGGAATGGGAAGCCGTCAGCGATCTGGGCAAAGATGAACAGCCTGGTCGACGGCCAGATTATCGAAAAGCTCTACGAGGCCAGCGAGGCGGGCGTTTCGATCGAATTGATCGTGCGCGGCGTCTGTTGCCTCCGTCCCGGAGTGCCCGGCCTGTCGTCCAATATCCGGGTGAAATCGATCATTGGCCGCTTCCTTGAACACAGCCGCATCTTCGTGTTCGCCAACGGGGACCGGCTGCCTCACCGCAATGCCAAGGTTTACATCAGCTCGGCCGACTGGATGCCGCGCAATTTCGACCGGCGGGTCGAATATATGATGCCGATAGAGAATCTGACGGTACATGCCCAGGTGCTCGACCAGGTAATGATCGCAAATCTGATCGACAACGAGCAGAGCTGGGTCCTGAATGCGGATGGCAGCTATACCCGGCTGAAGCCGGGCAAGCGGCACTTCAACCTACATCGTTACTTCATGACTAATCCCTCGCTGTCGGGTCGCGGCCAGGCGCTGGCTGGCAAGGCGGTGCCCAAGTTGCGGTTGACGCAACGGGGCTAATCGGCTCTCCCGTCGGCCTAATGGTCAAGCGGTTCGGCCCGGTCGGGATCATCGACATCGGATCCAACAGCGTGCGCTTCGTCGCTTATGGCGGCGCCGCCCGAGTGCCGTCGACTTTGTTCAACGAGAAGATCATGGCGGCGCTTGGCCGCGGCGTCGCGCGCGATGGCCGTCTTGAGGAAGAGGGCGTCGCGAAAACATTGGAAGCGCTCGCCCGTTTCCGGCAGCTGGCGCGCGAAATGCGGCTGAAAAAGCTACACACGGTTGCCACGGCCGCAGTCCGCGACGCCAAGAACGGCAAGGCCTTTCTGAAGCAGGTTGCCGAACTTGGGCTAAGGCCCCGGCTGCTGTCTGGTCCCGAAGAGGCTGCCCTGTCCGGGCTTGGCGTGATTTCGGCCGTCCCCGACGCAAAGGGCGTGGTGGCTGACCTGGGCGGCGGCAGCCTCGAACTGATCGGGGTTGCGCGCGGAGCAGCGGGTGCCGGAATTTCATTGCCACTAGGCGTGCTGCGGGTTGGTGCCGATCCGCGGCGCGAGGATATTTCATCCGCGATCAAGGCCGGTATCAAGAAGAGCCGGCTCAAGGATGCGGCCAAGAATAGCGGACTTTACCTGGTAGGCGGTTCGTTTCGCGCGCTTGCCCTGCTCGATATGAAAACGCAGGGCCACCCGCTGCCGATTGTCCATCACTATCGGATAAACCCCGCGCGACTCGCCGATTTGAGGGCGATCCTGGCAACCCTGGATGTCGAAGAGCTGAAGCGTTTGACGGGCATTTCCCTGGCCCGCCTGCCGACACTTCCCGCCGCGGTGACGATCCTTGAGGCGATGATCGAAACGCTCGGCCCGCGGCGCGCGATCGTGTCAGCCTTCGGTCTGCGCGAAGGGCTGCTTTACGGCGATCTCGACCAGCCAACACGCGATGAGGACCCGTTATTGGCCGCGGCGCTGGAGATTGGCGACCGTCTGGGACGGTTCGGCGATCATGGTGCCGCGCTCGACCAATGGATGGACCCGCTGTTTCCCGACGAAAGCAGGGAATTGAAGCGATATCGTCTCGCGGCCTGTCTGCTCGGCGACATCGCCTGGAACGCGCATCCGGATTATCGCGCCGAGAGGGCGGTCGATCTCGCCATTCATGGCAATTGGGTTGGAATCGATGCCAACGGCCGTGCGGTACTTGGAAGGGCCTTATGCAGCGCCTTCAGCGGCGACAGCGGTTTCAGCCCGGAAATACTTACGCTGCTGCGGCCCGGCGAGGACGCCCGGGTCAGCGCCTGGGGTCGGGCGATCCGGCTGGCGCAACGGCTAAGCGGCGGCACCGAGGCGTTGCTTCGGAAAACCAGCATCGGGCTTGAGCCGGGGCGGGTCGTTCTCTCGATCCCAAGGAAGCATCACGAGCTTTATGCGGATTCGGTCGATCGGCGGCTGCACTTGTTGGCGCGTGCACTTGGCCGGGTCGCCGACGTAAGGTTCACCTAGCCGCAGTTGGCCCGCACGACCTTGTTGTTTTCATCAAGGAGCACGGTCACGCGCTCGGCGCTGAACTCCATGGTGATCACGCTTCCCTTCGGCACCCAGCGAATTAGCCGAGCTCCCGAAGCAGCGAGGATGCGCGCGCCAAGTTCCTGCGATGCCGGCTGGCCGGTAAACTGATCCAGTGCAGCGGGGCGGCATGTTCCGCGGAGGGGGCCCGGGGCAGTCCCATCCGATTGGGCAACCATGCAAGCGCTCAACGTGAGAAGTGCAATGCTCGCAATCCAAAGTCGCATCGGTCCCTCCGGTTTGTCTGGCTAATCAAGCGCTAAACCGTCTCGAGAGTTCCCGAATCAACCGGAATCCGGCTCAGCTTGAGCTTGCCATTCTCAGTCGCGAATGCCAGCCGCCCCTCGACCAGGTCTACGGCATCCCGGCCGAATTCCTCAAACCGCCAGCCATCGAGGATGTTGAGGTTGTTGCGGACTCCAGCGGCCAATGCTTCCAATTCGTCGGACCGGGCGATCAGCTTCGCGGCTACCCCAGCTTCCTTGGCGCGGATCTTGAGCAGCAGCTTTAACAGATCGCTGACCAGCGCCGCATCCTTGGTCAGGCCAGGGCGACTCGGTTCCCGTTGGGGCAGTTCGTCGCCCTCCAGCGGCTTGGCGGTGGCAATCGCCGACATCAGGCGGGCGCCGATATCGTTCGCCCGCCAGCCCGAGGACAGCCCGCGGACCTTGCCAAGATCGTCTTGGGTCTTGGGCGGATGGCTGGCCAGTTCGTTGAGCGTATCGTCCTTGACGATTCGGCCGCGCGGCAGGTTTTTCGAGCGTGCTTCAGTCTCGCGCCAGCCAGCCAAGGCCCTAAGCCTGCCGAGCACGGCCGGATTGCGGCTTGGCAGCTTCAGACGCTTCCAGGCGTCCTCCGCTTCGAATGCGAAGCTCGACGGGTCGGCCAGCCGCTCCATCTCTTCGTCGAGCCAGGCGCCCCGGCCGGTTTTGATCAGCTTCTTGACCAGCCGTGGGAATATTTCCGCCAGGTGAGTCACATCGGCGATGGCATAATCGATCTGCCGCTTGTCCAGGGGACGCCGCGACCAATCGGTAAAGCGGGCTCCTTTGTCGAGCGTGTGGCCAAGCACGCTTTCAACGAGATTTGAGTAACCGACTTGCTCGCCATAGCCGAGGGCCATCGCTGCAATCTGCGTGTCGAACAGCGGATTGGGCACCTTGCGGGTGAGATTATGGATGATTTCCAGATCCTGCCCGCCGGCATGAAAAACCTTCAGCACGTCATGATTGTCGACCAGGAGATCGAGCAGCGGCGTCAGGTCGATGCCATCCGCCTTTGGGTCGATCGCAGCGGCTTCTTCCGTCGTCGCGACCTGAATCAGGCAAAGGTCCGGCCAATAGGTATTTTCGCGCATGAATTCGGTGTCGACCGTGACGAAGTCCTGGGTCGACATTCGGGAGACGAGGGCGGAAAGCTCTTTGGTGGTGGTGATAAGCGGGTGAATCTTCATCTGTCGCGCGCCATAGCGACATGCTCGCGCCTTGACAAAGTCCTGTTTGGATATGAAGCGCCACCTCGAAATCCCAACAGCGTCACCCCCGCGAAAGCGGGGGCCCCGCTTCTTCCTTGAATGGCAAGAGAGAGGCAGCGGGATTCCCGCTTTCGCGGGAATGACGAAATGAAGAAGAGCAATTCATGCACGCCTACCGTACCCATAGCTGTGCCGACCTCCGGAAAGGCGACGTCGGTTCGACTGTCCGCCTGTCCGGCTGGATTCACCGTAAGCGCGACCATGGCGGCGTGCTGTTCGTCGATCTGCGCGACCATTATGGCCTGACCCAGGTGGTCTGCGCGGCAGGCAGCGAAGCACTCAAACTGCTGGATCACCTGAAGCTTGAGTCGGTCGTGACGATCACCGGCGAAGTGGTCGATCGCGAAGGCGGCGCGGTCAATCCGAAACTTGCGACGGGCGACATCGAGGTCGTTGCCAAGGAAGTCGCCGTCCAGTCCTCTGCCAACGAACTTCCGATGCCGGTGGCAGGCGAGCAGGAATATCCCGAGGATATCCGCCTCAAATATCGCTATCTCGATCTCCGCCGCGAACGGCTCCACGCCAACATCATGCTGCGATCGAAAGTCATAGCCTCGATCCGCCGCCGGATGATCGACCAGGGCTTCACGGAGTTCCAGACGCCGATCCTGACCGCCTCGTCGCCCGAAGGTGCACGCGACTATCTGGTGCCGAGCCGCGTCCATCCTGGCAAATTCTATGCGCTTCCGCAGGCGCCGCAGATGTTCAAGCAGCTGCTGATGGTCGCCGGCTTCGACCGCTATTTCCAGATTGCGCCCTGTTTCCGCGACGAGGATGCTCGCGCGGACCGGAGCCCAGGCGAATTTTACCAGCTCGATTTCGAAATGAGCTTCGTGACCCAGGACGACGTGTTCGCAGCGATCGAGCCGGTGCTGTCGGGCGTCTTCTCGGAGTTCGGCGAAAACAAGTTCGTGACACCCGCTGGCGAGTATCCGCGCATCCCCTACAAGGAAGCGTTGCTCAAATATGGTTCGGACAAGCCTGACCTCCGCAATCCCCTGCTGATCAGCGATGTCGGCGACCATTTTAAGGGTTCGGGCTTCGGCCTGTTCGCCGGACTTGTCGAAAAGGGCATGTCCGTCCGCGCTGTCCCGGCGCCGGGAACGGCGGAAAAAAGCCGCAAATTCTTCGACGACATGAACGAATGGGCTCGCGGAGAAGGCTTCGCCGGCCTTGGATACGCCACCCGCAAGGGCGGCGAGTGGGGCGGCCCGATCGCCAAGAATCATGGCACCGAAGGCATGGACAAGATTGCAACGGCGATGGGCCTTGGCCCCGACGACGGCATTTTCTTCGCCGCCGGCAAGGAAGAGGAAGCCGCCAAGCTCGCCGGCCTTGCTCGCACCCGCGTTGCCGAGCAGCTCGAGCTGATCGAGCAGGGATCATTCCGCTTCTGCTGGATCGTCGACTTTCCGATGTTCGAGTTCAACGACGAGCAAAAAAAGATCGACTTCAGCCACAATCCCTTCTCGATGCCGCAGGGCGGAATGGAAGCGCTGGAGACGAAGGACCCGCTCGACATCCTCGCCTGGCAATATGACATCGTCTGCAACGGTGTGGAGCTCAGCAGCGGCGCGATCCGCAACCACCGCCCCGACATCATGTACAAGGCGTTCGAAATCGCGGGATACAGCCGCAAGGAGGTCGATACGAACTTCCCGGGCATGATCGGCGCGTTCAAATTTGGTGCTCCGCCGCACGGCGGCTCGGCGCCGGGCATCGATCGGATCGTCATGTTGCTGGCCGACGAGCCCAACATCCGCGAGGTCATCGTCTTCCCGATGAACCAGAAGGCCGAGGATTTGATGATGAACGCACCGGCTCCGGTGATGGACAAGCAGTTAAAAGAGCTGTCGATCCGCATTATCGCCGACGGAGTTCCCAAGGCCTAGGAACAGTTCGCGGCGTTCGCGCCACGGGCCAACCGCCCCATTGTCGGACAATCGGCCTCGCCCAATTGCGGCCTTGCGACCTTTGGGTTAGGCCTCCCGCGTGCCGATTGATTTAACGGAATTTGAACGGGGGGTGCCGTTCTCCGGGGACGTTGCCGAAGCGCTCGAGGCGCTTGGCCATCGCTTGGCGCGCCTGCAGCTGTCGCAAATCGTTCATCGCAAGCGCGCGATCATCCTGTTCGAAGGCTGGATGGGCTCTGGCAAGCGCGCAGTGCTGAAGCGTCTGGTCGGTTCGCTCGACCCGACCTACGTGCGCGTGGTCAAGGTGGCCGGCAGCGACGACATGGACGACGAGCGCCACTGGCTCGCGCCCTTCTGGAGCCGCCTACCGGCCGCGGGCAACACGACCATCTTCTATCGCAGCTGGTATCGGCTGGTGCTTGAGCAGCGCATGTTGGGCAATATGGACGACAAGCGCTGGGCCCGCGCGCTGGATGAAATCAACGAGTTCGAAGCGCAGCAGCGCGACCACGGCACAATGATCGCCAAGCTGTTCTTCCATGTGACGCCGGAGAAGCAGGCCGCTTCCCTGCGCGCCCGTCAGGAAGACCCCTGGCTCCGCCACCTGCGCGATTTTCAGCCGATCATCGGCCCGACCAATCGTGAGCGGGCCAACGAAGTCCTGCAGGATTTCTTCGCGCACACCAATACCCGGTGGGCGCCATGGACCCCGATCGATGCCAATGACGACATGGCGGGCTGTATCGCGGCGTTGACGGCGGTCGCGGACCAGATGGAAAAGACAATGCCGGCTGAACCGCCGGCGATGGGAGAGACGATCGTCCCATTCCGCACTCCGAAGGCATCGGAAACCAACAGCGCCTAGCACCCCGGCCTCGCCATCCGCCGCACGACCTAAGTCTGTGACGGATAGCGAATATTGATCACTTCATAGCTTTTCTCGCCGGCCGGAAGGCGGACAATTCGTTCGTCGCCAACTTTCGCGCCGACCAGCGCCCGGGCGATCGGGGCCGCCCAACTGATGAGTCCGGATGTGGCGTCGGCCTCGTCCTCGCCGACCAGGGTTACTACCCGACGATTATCATCCTCGTCGGCCAGCTCGACGATCGCGCCAAACCGGACGGTGTCGCGCTGCTCCTGAGTGGCTGGATCGACCACCTTGGCGGCCTTCATCACCTTGGCGAGATAGGACAGCCGCCGGTCGATCTCGCGCAACCTCTTCTTGCCGTAGAGATAGTCGGCATTTTCCGACCGGTCGCCCAATGAGGCCGCCCATGAAACCGTCTCGACGATCTTTGGCCGCTCGACCGCGAACAACTCTTCATATTCCGCGCGCAGCCGCGCGAAACCCTGCGGCGTGATGAAGCGGGGAGGGCGGTCGTTCACCTCAGCGCCTTTGTCATTGCGAGCATCGCGAAGCAATCCAGCCAAGCGTTCTGGATTGCCACGCCGTCTTCAACGGCTCGCAATGACGGATGCCGAGCCTTAGCCCGGTCGCGAGGATTTGCCGAGATAGGCCGAAATATGCACGGGCTGCGGCGCCGGCAGCGACGGATTGAGCCGGTCATAGACCACGCTGTTCTCCAGCACCCGTTGCACATAACCCCGGGTCTCCTCGAATGGGATTTTCTCGATCCAGCTGACAATGTCGACGTTGCCGCGCGGATCGCCATAGGCGTTGACCCACTTGCGGACATTGCCCGCCCCGGCGTTATAGCTCGCTACCGCCAGGGGATAGTTGCCGTCCCAGGTGTTGACCAGCCGCTGGAAGTAGGCGCTGCCCAGCATGACGTTATAGGCCGGATCGGCTGTCAGCCGGCCATAGTCGTAGCTAAGGCCCATCTTCCCGGCCTGCTCGCGCGCCGTGCCGGGCATCAGCTGCATCATGCCGCGGGCATTGGCGCCGCTGACCGCCGCGCGGTCGAAGCTGGATTCCTGCCGGGTGATGCCATGGACCAGCGACCACATCCTTCCCGACGGCACATTGGCCGGATGGGTCGGGTAAGTCGCCTTGTAATAAAAGGCGTTGCCGGCGTTGCGGGCCGAGCGCGCGGTCCAAACCGCCAGGTCCGGGCGCCACACCTGAGTTGCCAGGTCGACCGCCATCAGCCGCTCGGCATCGCCATCCAGATTCTCCGACAAAGCGCGGATAAACAGGGTCTGATCGCTCCATTGGCCCTGCTGGCCGAGCAGCTTCACCGCCCGCACCAATCTCTTTTGCGCGAAGGCCTGGCGCTGGACGTCAGTCACTAGCAGCGACGGCGTTCCCGCCGGTTGCGGCACGATCCGTCCCAACCGTTCGAGCGCCAACTGGCCGTAGAATAGCTCCGGCGTCGCAGCCGCGCGCTCGAAATAGGCCCGGCCACGCATCGGATCGCCGCTTTGGAAGGCAGCTCTTCCGGCCCAGTACCAGCCCTTGGATTTGACCTGCAAAGAACGGCCGGCGGCGGCATATTTGTCGAACAGGGCAATCGCGTCGCGGCCACGGTTCATCCGTTCCAGCGCGACCGTCCCGGCGGTCCACACGATCGTGGTATATTCGTCCCGAATTCCATAGCTCTTCAGGCTGATGTCAACGCCGGGGGCGAACAGGTCATCGACCTGGCTGCCGATATTGTAGGCCGTCTGCCATTGACGGTCGCCGGCCGCCTCTCGGGTCAGGATCGACATCATGTCGAGGAACCGTTCCGGATTGGCCGGCTTGGCGGTGAAATTGTGCGCCCTTGCGAACAGATCGCGCGCCGCCTGGGTGTAACCGCTGTCGCGCAGGTAGCGAGCCCGGTCCATCATCAACCCGGCGTCGCTCGTCACCTGACCGATTGCCGCCTGGTAGCGCTGCTCCGCGTCGCCCATTCGGGACTGCATCGCAATCCGCGCCTGAAACGCCGCCCTGCGGCTAGGGCTGGACCAGGCCATCATTCGGTATGCGTCGCTATATTTCTTGTCGAACAGCAGCGCGTCGACGCGCCTGTCATGGTCAGTCGCGGTGAACTGACTGCCGAATTTCGCGAACAGGGACTGTTCGTCATATTGGCTGAGGTCGCTCGATACCCAGGCGGCTTTTGCGGCAGCCAGCGCTTCGGTCGTCCGACCGAGGGCCAGGTTGGCCTCCGCCAGCCTTGCCCACCCACTGCCGCTTTGTGGCTCGGTCGACCGATAGAAAGCGAGCACCGTGTTGGCATTCTCGCCTGGCCGCATCGCCTTTTCAGCGCTGCGTCGGATCCCACTTTCGCCTGGCCAGCCTGGATTGGCGCTTACGAAGCGCGCGTAGTCGCCGAAGCTATAGCCCTCGCTGGCCCGCAACCGGCGCCAGTCCGCGATCGCGTAGTTGATGTCGTAAACCGAACCCTGGCCATTGAGCTGCGTGGCGGCTGTCGCCGCTACTGGTGCCGGCGCCTGCTGCATCGAGGCGGCCGCCATGGTCGATAGAAAAAATGTCCCGATAATCCCCAATGTCCTCATGCTGGACATTATCACCCCCAAGTCCTTATCAGCCGCTGAACAAACGCATCGCCATCATTCGCGATCCTGCCTATGCGAAGGAAAAGTTTCATGTTTTTCGGGTCTATACCAGCGCTGGTGACTCCGTTTGCGGCAGGCCGAGTCAATGAAGCGGCATTCCGAGACCTGGTCGAATGGCAAATCGACGAAGGGTCCAATGCCCTGGTGCCGTGTGGCACGACCGGGGAAGGCGCGACCCTCACCGACACGGAACATCGGCGGGTGATCGAAATCACGGTCGAGGTCGCGCGCGGCCGGGTGCCGGTAATTGCCGGCTGCGGCTCCAACAATACGGCCCATGCGATCGAGCTGACCAAAGCAGCCAAGGATGCCGGTGCGGACGCCGCATTGCATGTCCCTCCTTATTATAACCGGCCCAATCAGGAGGGGATCTACGGCCATCTCGCTGCCGTCGCGGATCTCGATATCCCGATTGTCCTCTACAATGTTCCGGGGCGGACGATTACGGACATATCGGTCGAAACGATGGGCAGGCTGTCGCGTCTGCCCAATGTCGTCGGGGTGAAGGACGCCACCGGCAATCTGGGCCGGGTCTCCGACCAGCGCCGAGCGTGCGGCAGGGAGTTCATCCAGGTCAGCGGGAATGACGAGACCGCGCTCGCATTCAATGCCATGGGCGGGGTGGGGTGCATTTCGGTCACCGCCAATGTCGCGCCGAAACTTTGCTCGCGCTTTCAGGAAGCAACGCGAGAGGGGCGCTGGGATGAAGCGCTGGAGCTTCAGGATCGGCTGTACCCGCTCCACGTCGCATTGTTCACCGACGCGTCGCCGGGGCCGGTCAAATATGCCTTGTCGCGGGTCAGGAATGGCTTTTCGGCCGAACTTCGCGCGCCGATGACGGAACCGTCCGCGGCTTCGAAAAAGGCGGTCGATGACGCGCTGGCACACGCCGGACTCGCTTAAGACCCAATCACCGCGTAGGCGGTCCGCAGAATCACGATGTCCAAGCCCGCCGCCATCCAGGAATTTGATAAAGCCAAAGTCGTCGCCGAGAACCGGCGCGCGCGTTTCGACTATTTCGTCGAGGAGCGGTTCGAGGCCGGCATCGAACTGAGGGGCACTGAAGTAAAGGCGCTCCGCACCGGCGAGGGGTCGATCGCTGAGAGCTATGCACTGGTCGAGGGTGAGGAAGTGTTCCTCATCAACAGCCATATTCCACAATATGGCGCAGGCAGCTGGATGAATCACGAGCCGCGGCGACAGCGGAAACTGCTGTTGCGCACCAAGGAGATCGACAAATTGCAGGGCGCCATTACCCGCCAGGGGCTGACGCTGGTGCCGCTGTCGCTCTATTTCAATTCGCGCGGCCGCGCGAAGGTCGAGCTGGCGCTGGCGCGGGGCAAGAAGGCGCACGACAAGCGCGAAACGATCAAGGAACGCGACTGGAAGCGCGAGCAGGGCAGGCTGTTGAGGAACCATGGCTAGTAGCCCCAATTTCTGGCAGCGCATGATCCACCGTCATGCGCCATCGCGCGAGGAAGTGCTGAAAAGCCCGTGGCTGAAGCCGTTCGGCAGTCGCATCCGGCACAGCGAGCTATGGCGCTTCACCCGTCGTTCGGTGCCGCGGGCGGTGTTCGCCGGGGTGTTCGTCGGCATTTTCCTGATGGTTCCGGGGTTGCAGATAGTGGGCGCGGCGTTGCTGGCGATCCCGATGCGGGCCAATATCCCGGTCGCGGCAGGAATGACCTTCCTGTCCAATCCGCTTACGACCCCTTTTTTCCTCGGGGCTGCGATGGAAGTTGGCAGCCGCATCGGATTTCAAACCGACCTTGCGGCCTTTTATGCGCTGAGGGGCAAGAGCGTTGCTCAATGGATGTCCTGGCTTCTGTCGGATGCTGCCCCCGCTTTGGTCAGCGGTCTGTTTTTGATCGGCCTGGTACTGGCGCTCATAGGATATTTCGTGTCGCTCGTCGGATGGCGCTGGTGGATCGCCCGCAAGTGGCGGCAGCGTTACGCGCGCTAGTGACTTGATTCGCGCTAAGGGTCTGATCCGGGGAGGAAATAAGATGAATCGTTGGCATTTTCTTTTGGCCGCCAGCACGGCTCTCGCCGGATGCACGACGGCGTCGCCACCACCCGCACCACCAGTATCCGATGCGGCGCCCGCCGTCCCAACTGCCCCTGAAGCGCCGCCCGCGCCCAAGGCGGAGATTGGTGCTTTTGGGTTCGACGAGGCGGGGATGAACCGCGCGGTCGCAGCTGGTGACGATTTCTATCAATTCGCCAACGGCACCTGGGCCAAGAATACGACCATCCCGTCGGACAAGTCGAACTACGGCATGTTTACGGCCCTGCAGGACAAGAGCCAGCAGCGCGTCCGCGACCTGCTCGACGCTGCCAAGGACGATAGCGGTAGCCGGGTCGGCGTCGCATATTCGAGCTTTCTCGATGAGGCAGCGGTGGAATCGAAAGGTCTTGCCCCGATCAATCCCTGGCTTGCCGAAATTCGCGCGCTCAAGGACCGCAGCGGCTATGCGGCGCTTCAGGCGCGCGCCGCCCGCAACGGCGTGACCGGCCTGTTCGCCGGCGGAGTCGCTCAGGACGACCGTAACAGCGAGGCTTATATTACCGGCCTCGGCCAGGCCGGTCTCGGCATGCCCGACCGCGACATGTACCTGGTCAATGAGCCTAACCTGGTTTCGCTGCGCGCCGCCTATGTCGACCATTTGACGAAGATGCTGACCTTGGCCGGCGAGCAGAATGCCGCCGCGCGAGCCAAGGCGGTGATGGCTTTCGAAACCAAAATCGCCCAAGCCTCCTGGACGCGCGAGGACGTCGGCGACGCTACCAAGACCTACAACCGGATGACTCGGGCCGAGCTCAAGAAGCTGGCGCCTGGCTTCGATTGGGCGAGCTATCTTTCGAGCCGTGGCATCAACGCCAACGAGCTGCTGGTCGCCGAACCGAGCGCATTCAAGGCGATTGCCGCCTTGTCGGCGAAAGCGCCGCTCCAGGTGCTCAAGGACCAGATGATCGTCCAGTCGCTGGATACTTATTCGGACGTCCTGCCGAAGGCGATTACCGACGAAAGCTTCGCCTTCTACGGCACCAAGCTCAACGGCACCCCGGAGAATCAGCCGCGCTGGAAACGTGCGGTCGATTTCACCACCAACATCCTCACCGACGAAGTGTCGAAGGTCTATGTGACGAAGTGGTTCCCGCCGGAATCCAAGGCCGCGATGCAGCAGCTGGTCGGCAATATCGTCGCGGCGATGGGCCGCCGGATCGACAATCTCAGCTGGATGGCGCCCGAGACCAAGGTCAAGGCCAAGGCCAAGCTGGCCGCCTTTACCCCGCGCATCGGCTACCCCGACCAATGGCATGACTATACCTTCGACGTCCGCCGCGACGATCTGTTCGGCAATGCATGGAGAGCCAATCAGTGGGCGCACGACTGGAACATCGGCAAGCTTGGCAAGCCGGTGATGCGCTGGGAATGGGGGCTCGATCCGATGACGGTCAACGCCCAGGCCAATTTCCAGCTGGTCGCGATCACCTTCCCGGCGGCGATCCTCCAGCCGCCTTTCTTCGACCCGAACGCCGATCCGGCGATCAATTATGGCGGCATCGGCGCGGTGATCGGCCATGAAATGAGCCACCATTTCGACGACCAGGGCTCGAAATATGACGCCCACGGTAATCTCACGGACTGGTGGACGCCCCAAGACGTCAAGAATTTCAAGGCACTCAGCCAGAATCTGGTCAAGGAATATGACGCATATGAAGTGTTCCCCGGCGCGCATGTGAAAGGTGAATTCACGCTCGGCGAGAACATCGGCGACCTGGCCGGCATCCTTTCCGCCTACGACGCATACCAGCTGACGCTGGGCGGCAAGGAAGCGCCCGTGATCGACGGCTTTACCGGCGACCAGCGCTTCTATTTAGGGTGGGCCCAGGTCTGGCGGCGCAACTATCGCGAAGCCAACCTCCGCTCCCGGTTGCTGACCGATCCGCATGCGCCGTCGATGCAGCGCTCATGGATCGTGCGGAACTTCGATCCATGGTATCCCGCGTTCGGCGTGCAGCCGGGGCAGAAACTGTATCTGACCCCGGAACAGCGCGTCCGCATATGGTGAGCCTTGTTATACGAACAGTTCGACCTTGCTGAAGCCGAGCCTCTGAAAGGCAACCTGCGCTGGCTTGTGCCGGCGCTGGTTGCCGCAGCCGCGGCCAGCGGGGCGCTGCTCTTTTTCCTGATCGGGCAGCAATTCTACGGCGCGCTGTTCCTGGCTGGCTTTGTCGCCATGCTGGTCGCTGCGTTCATTTTCGACCGTCGCGGGGCGAAGCGGGTCGAAACGCCGCCCGTGATTTTACCGGACCTGGCACTGGTCGGGTCGGCGCTGAGCCTGGCAAGCGATCCGACGGCGCTGACCGGCGCGGAAGGTGCGTTGAGGTCGGTCAACCCGGCCTATAAGGCGCGCTTCGGGCAAAAGTCGCCGATCGAACTTGGCAAGGGCAAGCAGGGGGCCAAACTGCTGTCCGAGCTCACCGAAGCCGCATTGCAAGATGGCGAAGCCACGACAGCGGACGTGCCGCTGACCGGCGGTCCGGTGACCGTCAGCGTGAATCGTGCCGGCGTTGACGGCGACCTGCTCCTTTGGCGATTTGTCGGAGCAGCGCCGACCGACGTGCTTGCGGTTGCGGCCAAGCGAGTATCGGGTGCAACCGGTGAGCGCCTGGCCGCGGCGGGGGTCATGGCTGCGCTGATCGACGCCAAGGGCCGGCTGTTGGCCGCCAATGGCCTGTTTAGCGATCGTGCGCTGACGGCGGTGCCGGCCAAGGACAAGGCGCCGCTGTTCGCCGACTTGATCGAGACCTCGACCGAGGGCGCCATCCGGTTGCTGACCGAGGGCTCCGACGGCCGGCCGCTTCGCATGGTCAGCATCCCGCTCGAGCCTGGCGCTGACAAGGGCGCGGCGACATTGCTGATGTTCGACTGGGAGGAGGGGCCAAGCCTTGCCAGCTCGTCCAACGTCCAGATATTGCTGGAAATGCTGCCGATCGGGCTGGCGCTGGTCGATCGCGACGGCCGCTTTCTGACCATGAACAACGCCTTTCGCGTGGCCGGTGGCATCGGCAATGCCGAGATGCCGTCCTACCCCGGTGATTTGGTGGTCAAGGAAGACAAGGCGGCGGTGGCCGACGCGGTCCGTCGCAACGCCCGCGGTCCGTCGATGTCGCAGGACCTAGCGGTGCGGCTCGCGGTCCAGCCGGCCGAGCCGGTGGCGATGACTGTCGCCGGCCTGCGCGGCCTTGGCGATGCCGCGGTGCTCCTCCTGCTCAAGGACAATAGCGAGGAAGCCAAGCTCAAGCGGCAGATCGCCCAGGCGACCAAGATGCAGGCAGTCGGGCAGCTGGCCGGCGGCGTGGCCCATGACTTCAACAATATCCTGACCGCGATCATCGGCCATTGTGACCTGATGCTGATGCGGCACACGCCGGGCGACACCGATTACGACGACATCCAGCAGATAAAATCGAACTCCAACCGGGCTGCCGGCCTGACCCGCCAACTGCTGGCCTTTTCCCGCCAGCAGACCCTTCGGCCGCAGCTGCTGCAGCTTCCTGATGTCATCAGCGAAGTGTCGCACCTGTTGAAGCGGCTGCTCGGTGAAACCGTCCAGCTGGTGGTCAAGCATGGCCGCGACCTTGGCCCGGTCCGTGCCGACCCCGGACAGCTTGAGCAGGTCATCGTCAATCTGGCCGTCAATGCCCGCGATGCGATGACGTCCAAAGGCGGCGGCGCGCTGACCATCCAAACCTATGCCGTTCGCGCCGACCAGGTGGCCGATCTGGGCAGCGAAATACTCCCGGTGGCCGATTATTCGGCGGTATCGATCGCGGACACCGGAACCGGCATTCCCGCATCGATTTTGAGCAAGGTGTTCGAGCCCTTCTTCACCACCAAGGAAGTCGGCAAGGGAACCGGCCTTGGCCTCTCTACCGTCTATGGCATCGTCAAGCAGTCGGGCGGCTACATCTTTGCCGATTCCAAGGTCGGAGAGGGTACGCGCTTCACCATCTATTTGCCGGTCCACCATGTCGAAGAGGACAAGGAGGCCGGCACGCGGTCCGCCAAGAAGGAAGGCGAGGGCGAGCTCTGGGGCACGGGCACCATATTGCTGGTCGAGGACGAAGCGATGGTCCGTACCGTGGCCGAGCGTGCGCTGACCCGGCATGGATACAAGGTCCTGACCGCCAACAATGGCGAGGAAGCATTGGAGATTATCGAGCGCGGCGATGAAATCGCCTTGCTCATCTCCGATGTGGTGATGCCATTGATGGACGGCCCGACCATGGTGCGCGAGGCACGCAAGACCCGGCCCCAGCTGCCGATCCTGTTCATGTCCGGCTATGCCGAAGAGCAGCTCAGGAAATCGATCGACATCGCCAATGTCGCTTTCCTGCCCAAGCCCTTCTCGGTCCAGGAACTGGCCGAGGCAGTCCGCAAGGCCCTGGTGGGCAATTAGTCCTTTCATCCGGCGGCGTGGCTGCTATTTCCATGTACATGACGGAGCCCCGTTCCATCCTGATCGTCGAAGACGAGCCGCTGATTGCGATGATGCTCGAAGATTTCATCCAGTCGCTTGGCCATCGGGTGAGCGGCAACTGCGACAGCGTCAGAACGGCGCTGAAGGAAGTTGAAAAGGGCGATTTCGATCTCGCTATCCTTGACGTTAATTTGAAGGGTGAGAGCGTCTGGCCGGTTGCGGCGGCGCTGCGCGGACGGGGCACCCCATTCGTGTTGGCCACGGGCGGCCATGTCGATCCGCCTCCAGCCGAATTCGCCAACGTTCCGACTATCGAGAAACCCTATACAATCGATAGGGTTACGCCAATTATTGAGGCAGTTCTGGCCGGCGCCGACCAATAGTTGAACCGATGAATGTTCTACTCTTGTTCTTATGGAACAGATAGGATACGAATAGTTCCTTCAAGGGGGCGATGAGCTTCCGATTGACGAAGGGACAAGGGCCATGGCAGCGCAGCTTAAAGTCGTCGGCTTGGATGGGGATAGCGTGAACACGGATCGTCAAAAGGCATTGGAAGCCGCGCTCGCGCAGATCGATCGCGCGTTCGGCAAGGGCTCGGCAATGAAGCTCGGCAGCCGCGAGAAGATGGAGATCGAGACGGTCTCAACCGGCTCGCTCGGGCTCGACATAGCGCTGGGTGTCGGTGGTCTTCCGCGTGGCCGGGTGATCGAGATTTACGGCCCGGAGAGCTCGGGCAAGACCACGCTGGCGCTGCATGCAATTGCCGAGGCGCAGAAAGCCGGCGGCACCGCGGCCTTCGTCGATGCCGAGCATGCGCTTGACCCGGCCTATGCCAAAAAGCTGGGCGTCGACATTGACGAGCTGATCGTGTCGCAGCCGGATACCGGCGAGCAGGCGTTGGAGATCGTCGACACGCTGGTCCGTTCCAACGCGATCGACGTGCTGGTGGTCGACTCGGTCGCCGCGCTGGTGCCCAGGGCCGAAATCGAAGGCGAGATGGGCGACAGCCATGTCGGCCTCCAGGCTCGCCTCATGTCGCAGGCGCTTCGCAAGCTGACCGGATCGATCAGCCGCTCGCGCTGCACGGTTATTTTCATCAACCAGGTGCGGATGAAGATCGGCGTAATGTACGGCAATCCGGAAACCACCACAGGCGGCAATGCGCTGAAGTTCTATGCCTCGGTCCGGCTCGACATCCGCCGCACCGGCCAGATCAAGGACCGCGACGATATCGTCGGCAACACGACCCGCGTGAAGGTCGTCAAGAACAAGGTCGCGCCACCGTTCAAGCAGGTTGAATTCGACATCATGTATGGCGAGGGCGTCAGCAAGGTCGGCGAAATTCTCGATCTCGGCGTCAAGGCCGGTCTGGTCGAGAAGTCGGGCGCCTGGTTCAGCTATGACTCGACCCGGATCGGCCAGGGCCGCGAGAACGCCAAGCAATATCTCAAGGACAATCCCGACGTCGCCCAGCGGATAGAGAATGCGATCCGTGGGCGCACCGAGGAAGTCGGCGAGGCGTTGATGGTCGGTCCGGACGGAGATGACGACGAGGTGGGAGCGGAGTAATCGAAAGAGAGCAGCCGGGAGCTGTTCTTGGCCGATTGCCGCGGGGCGCTATTTCGACCCGCCTTGGTCGAAGCCTAGGCCTTTAAATGCCGGATGATTGAAGGGCGGAGGGGAATAACTCCGCCCTTTTTCTATCCGCTAGCAAAGGTCCTCGGGCAGCGCTGTCGATTCCCTGGCTGCCTCCTGCTCGTCGGGATCGGCCTCGATCGGGGCGAACAGCCGCTTCGGCTCGGTCAGCACGATCAGCAGGAAGCCAAGGCTGGTGCAGATCGCCGTGCCGACGATGAATGGTGTTGCCGTCCCGTCGAAACTGCGTCCGATCAGAAAGCCGAGGATCGCCGCTCCAAGCGTGCCGGTGACGCCCTGGACCGAAGAAGCGGTGCCGGCGATCGGCGCCATATGCTCCATCGCCAGCGTCCCAAGGTTGGAGGAGGTGAGCGAGAAGCAGGCCATTGTCAGCCCCTGCAAGACAATGAAGCTGCCCAACGTCTCGCCGCCGCTAAGCGCCAGCGTCGCATGGGCAATGGTAACGATCGCCAGGCAAAGCGAGGCGGTGTGGCCCACTCGGCGCAGCCCGAACCGTTCGACGATCCGGCTGTTGAACCAGGACGCCAGCGCCATCGGCGCAGCGATTGCCGCGAATACCAGCCCGATCAAATGCGGCGTCTTGAACACGTCGAAAATAATCTGCTGAATCGACGAGATGTAGGCGATCAGTGCCGAAAAGGTGACGGTCAGCGCCAGGGTGTAACCGCGCGACTGCCGCTCGCGCACGGTTTGGCCGATCGCTCTGGCCATATCGCCAAACTTCAAGGACCGGCGGTATTCAGGATGCAGCGTCTCGGGCAGCCTGAGCGATGTCCAGGTCAGCATGGTGAGCGCATAGGCCGCGAGCACCAGGAAGATTGCCCGCCATGAAGCGACCAGCAGAATTGCCTGGCCGATGTTGGGCGCCAGCACCGGCACCAGCATGAATACCATGAACACCAGGCTCATCACCCGGGCCATGGCTTCGGCTTCGAACAGATCCCGGACCATTGCCACAACGAGCACGCGCGTGACCGCGGCCGAGGCACCCATCGCTACGCGACCGGCAATCAGCAGCGGGAAGCTGCCGGCAAAGGCACATAGCGTCGCGAACACGCCATAGAGGATGATTCCGGCGGCAAGGATCGGCTTGCGCCCGAACCGGTCGGCCAGCGGGCCCCAGAATAGCTGGGTCGAGGCAAAACCGATGAAATAGGCAATCACCACCAACTGGCGGTCATTCTCTTGCGCCACATTGAGCGAACGGCCGATGTCCGGCAGCGCCGGGATCATCGCGTCGATGGCAAAGGCGTTGAGCGCCATCAGCCCCGCGAGCATTGCGGTCATCTCTCGCGATCCGGGCCGCTTCTTATGGTCGTTGAAGGCGGTGTCAAACATCGGACGGCGCTGCTGGCCTATTGCGACGTGCCATGCAACATTCACTTTCGAAGATGCCCGATGCGCGCCCGAAGATCCGGCTGGTCGGCCTGCCGACGGACAGTCATTCCTCTTTCCAGCGGGGGCCAGCAAGGGCGCCCGCGGTTATTCGCGCTGCCCTTGCTTCCGAGCACGCCAACAGCGCCTCCGAATCCGGCCTGGAGCTTGGTATCGACATCATGGTCGATGACATGGGCGACTTGCCGCTCAACGAGGACAAGCTGGATTTGGAATTGATCCAGACTGCCGCACGCGAGGCGAAGATCGGCGGCACTGTCCCGATCTTTTTAGGCGGCGATCATATGGTCAGCTATCCCATTGTCGCAGGCCTGGCGGAAGCGATCGGTCAGGTTAACATCCTGCACTTCGACGCTCATCCCGACCTCTACGACGATTATGAGGGCGATCCGCTGAGCCACGCATCGCCCTTTGCGCGGATCATGGAAAAGGGCTTGGCCAAGCGCTTGGTCCAAGTCGGAATCCGCACGATGAATCGCCATTGCCGAGAGCAGGTTCAGCGTTTCGGCGTCGAGGTGATGGAAATGCGCGACTTCGCCGTGGCCCAGGTGCCGATTCCGGAAGGGCCGCTTTACATCAGCATCGATATGGATGCGCTCGATCCGGCATTTGCACCGGGTGTCTCACATCATGAGCCCGGTGGTCTCAGCGTCCGCGACGTTATTTCGGTGCTTCACCGGGTCGAACAGCCGATCGTCGGCGCAGACCTGGTCGAATATAATCCAGACCGCGATATCAACGGCATGACCGCGGTAGTCGCCGCGAAATTGATAAAAGAACTTGCGGCCCTGGCGGGGAGGAACGGATGACGATGGACTTTTCAAGGCGCGCTCTGCTCGGTGGTGGGACGGCCATTGCCGCAAGTGCGCTCATAGGCCGCGGTTCGGCGGCCTGGGCGGCGGTTCAGGGCGCAGCGGACTTGCCGTCCATTCCGATACCGCCTCCGATCGGGCCGGCCGAGCGGTTGCAACGACTTCGGCGGGCTCAGAAACTGATGGCTGAGTTTGGCTTGGGTGCGGTCGTCGTCGAGGCTGGTCCGAGTCTCGACTATTATACCGGCATTCAATGGTGGCGCTCGGAGCGGCTGACCGCGACTGTCATACCAGTCAAGGGCGACCCGATCGTCGTCACGCCATTCTTCGAAAGACCCAGCATCCAGGAAATGCTGCAGGTCCCGGTTGAGATCCGTACCTGGAACGAGGACGAGGAGCCGCTGAAGCTTGTCGGCGACTTCATCAAGCAGCACGCCAGCAATGGACCGATCGGTTTCGAAGAGACCAATCGCTTTTTCATTCTCGATCGCCTGCGCGAGCAAATTGGAAGCGCGGCGTCAATTGTCAGCGCCAATTGGGTGGTTCGTGCTCAGCGCATGATCAAGTCGCCGGCCGAGATCGCCCTGATGCAGACGGCAGCCGACATTACCGCCGCCTCGCTGCGCTATGCCGGCGAGCGCACGAAAGAAGGCATGACCGCGGCCGAGATCGACGCGATGATCGCAGCCGCCCACAAGAAGCTGGGCGGAAGCTATGACGGCGGACTGGTCCTGCTTGGCGAAGCTGCAGCCTATCCCCACGGCAGCAAGAAGCCGCACGTCGTCACGCGCGGCGAGGTCGTGCTGATGGACGTCGGCTGCTCGGTGCACGGCTATCAATCGGACATTTCCCGCACCTTTATTCTGGGCGATCCGTCTCCCGAAGTCCGCAAGGTTTGGGAGCAGATGCGTCGCGGGCAGGATATTGCGATGGCGGCGGCCAGGATCGGCGCGCCGGCCGGCAGCGTCGATGATGCGGTCCGCCATGCCTATGAAAGCTGGGGATATGGTCCGGGCTACAAGCTACCCGGAACTTCGCACCGGACCGGCCATGGGATCGGCATGGAAGGCCATGAACCGGTCAATTTGGTGCACGGAGAGACGACTCCGCTGGCACCTGGCATGTGCTTCTCCAACGAGCCGGGCATCTACTTGCCTGGCAAGTTTGGGGTACGGCTCGAGGATTGCTTCCACATGACCGAGGCGGGGCCGAAATGGTTTACCACGCCCCCGCCGAGTATCGACCGGCCGTTCGGCTGATCGGCACTAGAAATGATCGTCGATCGGCTTGTCCCGTGCGACGTGCGATGGCGCATGTGCCGGCTCGATGTCGGCCGGCTCTTCCGGATTGAGATGGCCTTCCCAGCGCGCCACCACGCTTGAGGCAATCGCATTGCCGACCACATTGGTTGCCGATCGGCCCATGTCGAGGAAATGGTCGACCGCCAGGATCAGCAGCAGGCCCGCTTCGGGAATGCTGAACATCGCCATGGTCGCGGCGATGACCACCAGGCTGGCGCGCGGAACGCCGGCCATGCCCTTCGACGTGATCATCAGCACCAGCAGCATGGTGATTTCCTGTCCGATGCTGAGGTCGATGCCATAAGCCTGGGCGATGAAAATCGTCGCGAAGGTCATGTACATCATCGACCCGTCGAGATTGAACGAATAGCCCAATGGCAGGACGAAGCTGGCAATCCGCGGCGGGACTCCGAAGCGGTCGAGTGCTTCGAGCGTGCGCGGATAGGCGGCCTCGCTCGAAGCGGTCGAAAATGCGAGCACGATCGGATCGCGAATGTAGCGCAGCAGGTGGCGGGTGCGCGGACCGACGATGACAAAGCAGGCCGCAATCAGCAGCAGCCAAAGGAGTGCCAGGCCGAGATAAAAGCTGCCGACGAATTTGCCGAAGGTATAGAGGATCTCTGGCCCTTTTTCGGCGATCGCACTGGCCACCGCGGTGAAGACCGCGAAGGGCGCGAACCGCATGACGTAGTTGGTGACCTGCAGCATTACGCTCACCAGCGCTTCGACGCCGCGGACAATTGGCTTGCCCTTGTCGCCGACGGCAGTCAGCGCCACCCCAAAGAAGATCGAGAAAATGACGATCGGCAGGATTTCGTTGGTCGCCATCGCGTCAAAAATCGAGGCAGGGATAAGGTGGGTGATGAAATCCTTGAGATTGAATGCCGCCGTCTCGACCCCGCTGGAAGCCGTCACCGGCGGAATTGGCAGGTTGAGGCCGATACCAGGCTGAAGCAGGTTCACCAGAATGAGGCCGAGCGTGAGCGAGACCAGGCTGGCGCCGATGAACCATATCAGTGACCTTAGGCCGACACGGCCGAGGGCGGCGATGTCGCCCATATGGGCGATGCCGGCGACGAGGGTCGAGAAAACCAAGGGCGCAATGATCATTTTGATCAAGCGGAGGAACAGCGCGGTAACGATCGAAAGATAGTCGGCGATTTCCTTGAGTTGGGCCGCCGATTGGGCAGACCCGTCGTCGATCGCCGTGTTTGTTGCCCAACCGGCAACGATTCCGAGGACCAGTGCGAACAATATGTAGCGGGTAAGATTCTTGGCCAAGACGCAGCGCTCCTCAGATGGCGGCGTCACCCAAGCCGCTGACCCGTGCGGCGTCAAGGCTTGCCAACGCAGCAGTCGGCGGGCCATCGGCACCGAATGAACGACCTCGATGGTTTGGATCAACGCTACCGCGCAATCCTGTGCGATATCTGGGGCGTGGTCCACGACGGCGCCCGGATCCTGCCCGGCGTCGCGCAACGGCTGCTGAAATGGAAATCCGAAGGCCGCCGAATCATCCTGGTCACCAACGCGCCGCGCCCTGCCGACACCGTGCAGGCTCATCTCGACGCTTTGGGCCTGCCGCGCGGCGCCTACGACGCCATCACAAGCAGCGGCGAGGCGGGCATTGCCGAGTTGACCGATCCCCCGCGTGCCGTCGGATTTCTAGGTACAGACGACGACCGGTTGGACCTCGTCCGGGGCGGAGTCGTCCTTGCGGCCGATGATTTCACCGAGCTTGCTTGCACCGGCCTCAACGATTGGGGCGATGAACCCGCCGACTATCGGCCGCGGCTGGAGGCGTGGGCAGGGGCGGGCGTTGTCATGCATTGCCTCAATCCAGATCGCATCGTGATCCATTGCGGCCGGCGCGAAGCCTGCGCCGGTGCCCTGGCCGACATCTACGAGCAATTGGGCGGCACGGTTTTATGGTATGGAAAGCCATATCCGGCGATTTACGACCATGCTCGCTCGCTCGCTGGCAACCCACCCAAATCAGCCATGCTGGCAATTGGCGACGGCCTGCCGACCGACATGCTGGGGGCGGCGAGCTACGGGATCGATGCGATCTATGTCAGCCACGGCATCCACGCCGGCGAGCCCGTGCCCGACGGTTTTGCGTCGGGCCACGGGCTGGGAAGCTGGCGGCCGATATTGACCGTTGAAAGCCTGGCCTAGGCCGGCTCGGCCTCGTGCTGCTGGACTACCTTTTCCGCCAAATGCCCGCTTAGCTCAGCCAGATGGTCGAACTCGGCCTCATAACTCGCGAGGCCCTGGCTCATCGACCTCAGCTCCGCTTCGAGCCCGCCTAGTTCGGCTTCGGGGATCAGCGCCTCGATCCGGTCCCAGCCGGCCCAGCCGTCGCGCGGTCCCATGCCGAGCATCTGACCGCGGCGCCCTGCGACCGCCGACGAGACGCGGCTCGTCGCCGAAGCGGGCGTAACCAGCACCAGCTTCTGCACCGGCTCGAGCAGGTGAGGAACGGCGCCGCCAAGCGCTTCCTGCATCGCAACGCGCCCCGCCAGGCGGAACGCGAGTTCGCTTGAATCGACGCTATGGTAGCTGCCGTCGGTCAAGGTCACCGCGACATCGACCACCGGGAATCCGAGCGGGCCTTTCTGCATCGCGTCCTTGACCCCCTGCTCGACGGCCGGGATCCATTGCTTGGGGATCGCCCCGCCATGGATCTTCTCGTCGAACTGGAAGCCTTCGCCGCGCTGCAACGGCCGGATCTCGATAATGACATCCCCATATTGGCCGTGACCGCCTGACTGTTTCTTATGGCGGCCGCGTTGCGTAACCGGCCGGCGGATCGATTCCCGATAGCCGATCGATGGAGCATGGTGCTTGACCTCAACGCCGTAGCGCCGCTTGAGCTTGGCCAGCGCCGTCTTCAAATGCTCGTCGTTGACGCCGCGCAGCCGCATCTCATGGCTCGCTTCATCCTGCTCCAAAGTCAGGCTGGGATCCTCCTCAAGGATACGCGCGAGAGCACCCGACAGTTTGACGTCGTCCTTTCGGTCGGCAGGTTCGATCGCCAGCGCGCAGTTGCGCGAAGGCAGGTCGGTTTCGACCGGGGGCGGCAGCTTTCCGGCACCGAGCCAGTCGCCGGACTTGACCGCATCCGCCTTGGCCACGGCGACGACGTCGCCGTTGGCGGCTTCGGCGATCTTGCTGGTCTTGTCGCCCTGGACCGCGAATAGCGCCCCAAGCCGGCCATGCTCGCCGCTGCTGCTCTTGAAATCGCTATTTTCATGAACCGCACCGCCGACAGCCCGGGTCAGTGCGAGCCGTCCGACCGAGCCGCCATGGTAGATCTTGAAGGCGTATAGGGCAGGGGAATCGACTCCCAACCGGGCCGCGGTTGATTCCGGTCCCGGTGCTTCGTGGCGCAGCGCCTTGAGCAGGCGCCCAACTCCCCAGCCGTTTTGGGCGGAGCCGAACAGCACCGACACGCCGAGGTTGTCGCTCGTCTCGCGGCGGAGGTCCGCGAAGATCGTACCGGGCTCAGGTACCTGGTCCAGCAGCAATTGCTCGAGCAGATTGTCGTCATGGTCGGCGAGCTGTTCGAGGAGCTGGGTGCGGGCCTGGGCCTCGCGCTCTGCCAGCTCGTCGGGAAGGGCGATCGGCTCGTCCTCCTTTCCCGGCGAATAATGATAGGCGCGCTCCAATGCGACATCGACGAAGCCGGTGACCTTTTCGCCGTCGCGGATCGGAATCTGGCGGGCGATCAGAGGCGACACGCTCATCGGCTGAAGCGCGGTCAACAGGTCGCGGATGCGGCCATGCGCCTGGTCGATGCGATTGACGAAGAGGAGGTGGGGGATGCCGAGCTCGTCGAGCATCCTGAGGGCCGGCGCGGCAAGCGCGGCGCGGGCCGGATCCGGATCGACCACGACGATTGCGACGTCGGCGATGGCTACGCCGCGATTGCCGTCGGCTGCGAAACCGATCGAGCCGGGCGCGTCGATGATCGCATATTTGTCGCCGAGGTAGGTGAAATTGTAGAGGTTGGTTTCGGTCGAACCGCCGCGCGAGCGGGCTTCCTCACAGCTGTCGCCGATGCTCGATTTGTTGGCGACGGAACCCTGCCGGTCGGTAGTCTTGCTGGCGAAAAGTAAGGCCTCCGCCAGGCTAGTCTTACCCGCGCCGGCCGGACCGACCAGCGCGATAACCCTCGTGCCCTTGGTTTCTCCAGGCATGCGACTCTCCCTTCCTCCGAGTTGACGGGGGCGCGAGTCGCATGTCGAGCGGCCAGCGCTCTCCAAACGCACAGCGTCGGACTCTTTGGTCAGGAAGGCAAGAGGGTGCAACGAAGCGCAGCCGTCATTGCGAGGAGCAGACGCGACGAAGCAATCCAGAACGTCGCTGGATTGCTTCCCCCGGACTGGATCCGGGGTCGCAATGACGACTTGTTAAGCGGCCGGAAGCAACCTTTGCTCGCCGGCCAGGCGGATCAATGCCGCCTGGAGCTTTTCGAACGCCCGCACCTCGATCTGCCTGATGCGTTCCCGGCTGACGCCATAGACCTGCGACAGGTCTTCCAGCGTCTTTGGCTCGTCGATCAGCCGGCGCTCGGTCAGGATGTGCTTCTCGCGGTCGTTGAGGCTGTCCATCGCCTCGACCAGCAGGTCGTGGCGGACACGCCGCTCCTCGTCGTCGGCGATCACCTCGTCCTGAAGCGGCCCATTGTCGACCAGGAAGTCCTGCCACTGACCCTCGCCATCGGTATCGCGCAGCGGCGCGTTGAGGCTGGTGTCGCCACCCATCCCCATCCGGCGGTTCATGCTGATGACCTCTTCCTCGGTCACGCCGAGGTCGGTGGCGATCTTGGTGACCGCCTCCGGCTTGAGGTCGCCTTCCTCGAAAGCGTCGATCTGGTTCTTCATCCGGCGCAGGTTGAAGAACAGCTTCTTCTGCGCCGCGGTGGTGCCCATTTTTACCAGGCTCCACGAGCGCAGGATGAATTCCTGGATCGAGGCGCGGATCCACCACATTGCGTATGTGGCGAGGCGGAAGCCCCGGTCCGGCTCGAACTTCTTCACGCCCTGCATCAGGCCGATATTGCCTTCGCTGATCAGTTCGCTGACCGGAAGGCCATAGCCGCGGTAGCCCATCGCGATCTTGGCGACGAGGCGCAGGTGCGAATTGACCAGGCGCGCGGCGGCGTCGGTGTCACCATGTTCGGTCCACCGCTTGGCCAGCATGTATTCTTCTTCCGGGGCGAGAATCGGGAATTTCTTGATCTCGCTGAGGTAACGGTTGAGGCCGGCCTCCCCGCCAGAAGCGGGGATCGACACAACACGCGTGGAAGCACCATTAGCCATCGTTTCGTTCACTCCCTCAGCAAGGGGGCACGCCCCTTAGCTGTATTATCCTTATACACCAAGTCTGTTGAACAGTTCCTGCATGTCCGACGGAAGGGCACTGTCAAACGACAAACGACCCTTTGTGACGGGGTGGACGAAGCCCAGGTGAGCGGCGTGCAGTGCCTGGCGCTTGAAGTCCAATTGATTAAGCAACTTTCTGTGACCGGTTTTTCCGCGACCATAGACGGGATCTCCGACCAGCGGATGGCCGATCGAGGCCATATGCACCCGCACCTGGTGGGTCCGTCCGGTTTCCAGCCGGCATTCGACCAATGCAGCATCGTCGAGAAGTTTTAGCCGTTTCCAGTGGGTTATAGCCCGTTTTCCACGACCTTCCTGAACAATTGCTATCTTCTTCCTGTTCTGCGGCGACCGCGCCAGCGGCGCATCGACCGTTCCCTCGGCTTGACGCGGAATACCTGACACAATGGCCAGGTAGCGGCGGTCGATCGAATGGGCCGCGAACTGCTTGGCCAGCCCTTCATGGGCCTTGTCATGCTTGGCGACGACCAGCAGGCCCGAGGTGTCCTTGTCGATGCGATGCACGATGCCTGGCCGGGCGACTCCGCCGATTCCGCTCAGGGATCCGCCGCAATGATGTAGCAGGGCGTTGACCAGTGTCCCGTCACGATTCCCCGCCGCCGGATGGACTACCAGCCCGGCCGGCTTGTCGACCACCAGCAAATGCTCGTCCTCGAAGACGATCGGAAGCGCGATTTCCTGCGGCTCGTTGTGGGCCGGTTCAGGGGCTGGCACCGCCAAGGTGTAGCGCTCATCGCCTTTCACCTTGGTCGCGGGGTCGCGCACCGCCTTGCCGTCGCGGGTCAGCGCGCCGGCCTTGGTCAGCACCTTCAATCGCTCACGCGAGAGGCTTGGAACCTGTGCGGCCAATGCCCTGTCGAGCCGCCAGCCGGCATGGCTGGCGTCGAGCGCTATTGCGATGCTGATATCCCCCCCGGACATGTAGCCAGGAAATGGTGATTTGACCGTCGAGTTTCAATGGGGCCGGGGGACACTTGCTTCAGGTTAAACTCTCGCGCATCAGCGTCCCATGAACGCGATCGAACTTGCCAGCCTGTTGTGTTCCCGCCTGTGCCATGACCTGATGTCGCCGGTCGGTGCGCTGAACAACGGGATCGAGCTGCTCGCCGACGAGCAAGACCCGGAAATGCGCGAAAAGTGCCTCGAATTGTTGGCGGAAAGCGCCCGTGCAAGCGCCAACAAGCTCAAATTCTTTCGCCTGGCATTCGGGGCGGGTGGCGGATTCGGCGACGAAATCGACACGCGGGAGGCCAGGACGGCGCTGGAGGGATTGTACGGCTCCGAGGGAAAGACGGAGCTCGGCTGGATGGTGGCCGACGACAAGCTGCCCAAGGGAGCGATCAAGCTGCTGTTGAACCTGGCGATGATCGCTGGGGACGCGCTGGTTCGTGGCGGCCGGCTGGATGTTGGCGCGGAACGCCGCGACGGAAAGCTGGAAATGGTGATCCGCGCAGAAGGCCAGCGGATCTTGCTCGACCCCAAGCTGCGAGAGACCATCGCGACCGGCCAATCGGGCGGAGAAGTCGAACCGCGCGCGGCGGGCGCATGGCTGGCGCACAGCTTGGCGGCGGAAGCCGGCGGCACGATCCAGCTCAGCGATCCGGCCGACCAGGTGCTGTTGATCGGCGTCACCCTGCCCAACATCTGATGGTTCAGGCCCTTCGATAAACTCAGGACAGGGCTAACGGGGCGTTAACTCCTTGGCGGCATAGAGGACTCAAGCAACTATTTTGCGTGGGGCCCCGCCGCCGATGGATGACCTAATTGCCGATTTCGTGGCCGAGTGCCGGGAAATGCTTGAAGCGCTGGGCGGCGAAATCGTCGCCTGGGAAGCCAATCCCGACGATCGCACCCGCCTCGATAGCATTTTCCGCTTCGTCCATACCGTGAAGGGCAACTGCGGCTTCTTCGATTTTCCGCGCCTGGAGGCACTGAGCCATGCCGCCGAGGACGCGCTCGCCGACTGCCGCGCCGGGCGCCGGACTCCGGATTCCGCACTGGTCAGCGCCGTGCTGGCGGTGATCGACCGCATTGGTGAGATGATTGCCTCGATCGATGCCGGCGAAGGTGTGCCGGCTGGCGACGACACCCAGTTGATCGAAGCCTTGGCTCCCGGTGCAGAAGGCCCTGCGGTGCAGGCCAGCGCAACGGTGATGACGGATGCGACGGGCAAGGCCGGGGCCGCGCCCCGCACGATCCGCCTTTCCGTTGAGTTGCTCGACCGGGTGATGTCAGGCGTCAGTGACATGGTGCTGGCCCGCAACGAGCTAGCTCGCCGCCTGCGTGAGGCACCGACCGAAGTTGCGGTCGACGGCGCCTTCGAACGGCTGTCGGGCATCATTGCCGAGATGCGCGATGCGATCACCCGCACGCGCATGCAGCGAATCGAAAATCTGTTCGTCGCGCTGCCGCGGATGGTCCGCGACCTTTCGGCGGAGCTCGGCAAGCAAGTGCTTGTCGATATCGACGGCGGCGACGTCGAGCTGGATCGCGAGATGATCGAAATGATCCGCGATCCGCTGACCCACATTATCCGCAATGCCGTCGACCACGGCATCGAGGCGCCGGCTGACCGGATCAAAGCCGGCAAGCGCGAAATCGGTTTACTGTCCGTGTCGGCGCGCCAGTCCGGCAATCAGATCCTGATCGAAATTGCGGACGACGGCAAAGGCATCGACGGCGCGAAGCTGGTCGAGAAGGCCGTTGCCAACGGCGTGATCGAGCGCGAAGCGGCCCAGAAAATGTCTCGCGGCGAGCAGTTGGCGCTGATCTTCGAGGCCGGACTGTCGACCGCTCAGTCGGTGACCGCCATTTCCGGGCGAGGCGTCGGCATGGACGTGGTTCGATCCAACGTCGAGCGGATCGGCGGGCTGGTCGAAGTGGATTCCACTCCCGGTAAGGGCACGCGGATGATCCTCCGAGTGCCGCTGACCCTGACCATCATCCCGGCGCTTACGGTGTCGATCGGGTCGCAGCATTTTGCAATTCCGCGTTCGGCTATCGAGGAAATTGTCCGTGCCAACGGCAGCAGCGTGACGCTGGAGCAGATTGGCGGCGCGGGGGTCGCAACGATCCGCGGTCGCCGCGTCCCCGAGGTCGCGCTGGCCAATGTACTTGGCCTGCCCAACACGATGGCCGACGAGGACCGCACCCTGGTCGTGCTCCGTCCGGCCGGCGGCGATGTCTACGCGCTGGCCGTCGACAAGATCCACGACCATGAGGAACTGGTGGTGAAGCCGGCCGCTCCGGCGGTGATGGCGACCGGACTCTATGCCGGTACCACTCTGGCCGACGACGGAAGCCCGATTCTGTTGTTCGATCCTGCCGGCATTGCGCAGGTCGGCGGAGTCAAGCTCGAGGCGATTGAGCGGGCCGGCCGAGGTGTCGATGCGCCGGTCGCAATCAATTCCAGTGAAGTACCAGTGCTGCTGTTCCGCGGCCTCGATGGCGCACGCCGCGCGCTGAGGCTGGGCGTGGTCGACCGGATCGAGGAGGTCGAGCCGGATGCGATCCGCACTACCGCCGGGCAATTGCGGGTCCAGCTCGGCGAAGCAATCCTGCCATTGGCCGGTGTTGCCAATGCGGAGGAAATCAACGGCAAGATCCGCGTTTTCCGTCTGAATGACGGTAGCCATGAGCTTGGCTACGCCTTCCGCGAGGTAATCGACCTGATGGCGATCGACCGGGACGTGATTCCCGCCGACGTGCCGGGAGCGGTCAGCGGCGTCACCCTGATCGATGGCGAACCTGCCGAATTGATCGACGCCCACTGGCTATTTGCCGAGCATCTCGGCGCTGCGGTTCGGCCGCACGCGCAGCTGGTCTGCCGGCTACCGGAAAACGACGCCTGGATGCAGAATATGTTGCGCCCGATCGTCGAGGCCGCTGGCTATCTGGTGATCGGCGAGCAGGATGAACTGGCAGCCGACGTAACCATCGTCTCGCAAGGCAAGGACGTCGAACCCGGCCAGGGCGGACGGATCTTGCGCCTGGCGGCCGATCCGGACGCCGCCAACGGCGAGGACAGTATCTATCGCTACGATCGGGCCGGCCTGCTGATGGCGCTCAAGGCATCGAGCGCGAGCGCAGGGAGGCGTTGATGAACGAGTTGCTGCTAATCGTGTCGATTGCCGGTAGCCGCGTTGCACTGCCCGCGGTGGCAGTGGAGAGCGTGGTCGAGCTGGAGGCGCTGATCCCGGTGCCTCGCGCGCCGGATCATCTCGCCGGCCTGTCGGCGCTTCGTAGCCGCGTCTTGACCGTGATTGATTGCCAGCGTTCGCTCCAGCTCGGCACGACCGACCTTAACAATGGCGACCTTCATGAGGCCGCGGTGGTTGAGCTCGACGGCCATCACTATGCCCTGACGGTCGATGCGGTGGAGGATGTCGTCGAGGCCCTGTCCGAAGCGGCCCCGATCCGCGCCGCCATGGGAGAAGGTTGGGAGCGAGTATCCAAGGGGATGGTCGAAACCGAAGAGGGCCCGCTTCTGCTCGTCGACATTGCCGCCATCATCGCCGGCCCAGTCTCGGAGGCCCGCGCGGCTTAAGAGGTTCGTTACCCTTATCGCTTAGTAACTGCGCTAACATTTGACGGAATTGATATTATGAAAACCTGCCTCATCGTCGACGACAGCAAGGTCATCCGCAAGGTTGCGCGGCATATCCTGGAAACGCTTGAGTTCCAGGTTGACGAAGCCGGTGATGGGCGCGAGGCGCTGGACCGCTGCGAAGCAAAAATGCCCGACGTCGTGCTGCTCGATTGGAACATGCCGGTAATGAGCGGAATGGAGTTTTTGAAGCTCCTTCGGCAGCGCGGACATGCGGACCAGCCGAAGGTCGTGTTTTGCACGACGGAAAACGACATGGCTCATATCCGCGCGGCACTTGAAGCGGGCGCGGACGAATATGTGATGAAGCCGTTCGACCGCGAAACGCTGCACATCAAGCTGCAACTCGTCGGCGTAGCCTGAGAATCCGATGAGCGGGGCGCTCGCCACTTCCCGGGCCAGCGATCGGGCTGGGGCCGGCCGGCAACTGCGCCGGCCGATCCGGGTGATGATCGTCGACGATTCGATGGTCGCCCGCGCGGTGCTCAGCCGGATGATCGACGCCGACGGCAATTTCGAAATCGCGGCGATTGCCGGCACTGGCGAGGACGCCGTTGAAGCGCTCGGCCAGGTAATGGTCGATACCATCCTGCTCGACCTGGAAATGCCTGGTGCTGGCGGGCTGAAGTCGATTCCGCATATCCTTGAGGCGGCCAAGGGCGCCAAGGTGCTGATCGTCTCGTCCCTTGCCGAGGAAGGCGCCGAGGAAACGGTCGCGGCCCTGGCGCTGGGTGCCGCCGACACGCTGCCAAAGCCTGGCACCGGCCGGTTCAATGGGCGCTTCTCGGAAGTACTGCTCGGGAAGCTTCGAGAGCTTGGCTATGCCGACCGCAGTTCGATCCCGGCGAGGCCGGTTACCATCCCGCATCGGCCAATGCCGGTTCAAAGCGATACGCCGCTTCGATTGCTGGCGATCGGAGCGTCGACCGGCGGCATTCATGCGCTTGCTACCTTTTTCGATGCGCTGCCCAAGCGGATCGGTGTGCCGATCCTGGTAACCCAACATTTGCCGCCGGCTTTCATGACCGTGTTCGCCCGCCAATTGTCGGCCGTGGCCGGGCGGGAAGCGGTGGTCGCCGAAGACGGAACGAAGCTGCTTCCCGACCGGATCGTGGTTGCGCCAGGCGAAGCTCATTTGCTGGTGGACGAAGTCAACGGTCGGTTGGTCGCGCGACTGCTCAAGACCAAGGTCGCCAGCGGCTGCTTGCCGTCGGTCGACCCGATGCTGGCCTCGGCCGGCGCGATCCTCGGTCCGGCCGCCCTCGGCGTCGTGCTTACCGGAATGGGCCGTGATGGGGCTGAGGGTGCCAGGCGGCTGGTCGAAGCCGGCGGTGCCGTCATGGCGCAGGATGAAGCCAGCTCGGCAATCTGGGGTATGCCGCGCGCCGTTGCCGAGGCCGGCCTGGCCTGTGCCGTGCTTCCGCCCGAAAAGCTGGCGCGGCGAGTTGGCGTGCGGAGCGAGGAGGCCTCGTGCAAGTAAGCGATAGTTCGAGCCGAATCCTCGCCGGCCTGCTCGAGGCCCGTACCGGACAGCAATTGACGATGAGCCGCCGCTGGCGGATCGAAACAGCGCTTGCCGCGCTGCTTCGCGAACGCGGCATTCCGACGCTGGACGAGCTGATCACGATCCTGGTGATGGGCCGGGAACCAAGCCTGGCCACTCAGGTCGTCGAAGCGCTGCTCAACAACGAAACCTACTTCTTCCGCGATCGCTCTCCGTTCGATCTGCTGACCAAGTCTACGCTGCCCAAGCTGGCCCAGCGCCGCCAACAGACCAAGCGGCTGTCGATCTGGTCGGCCGGCTGTTCGACAGGGCAGGAAGCATATTCGCTGGCGATGCTGTTTGCGGAAGATCCGGTGAAATGGGCTGGCTGGACGATCGACATCCTCGGCAGCGACGTCAGCGAATGCGTCGTCCGCCGTGCCCGCGAAGGGACCTACAGCCAGTTCGAGGTGCAGCGAGGCCTTGGCATTACCCAGATGATCCGCTGGTTCGAGGAAACCGGCAATGGCTGGCGCGCGGTCGAGCCGCTACGCCGGATGGTTCGCTTCCAGGTGCATAATTTGCTCGAACCGCCACCGCATCCCGGCAAGTTCGACATCGTCCTGTGCCGCAACGTCCTGCTCTACCTGAACGGCGACCGCCGGGCCCAGGTGTTCGACCGCATCGCCGATGCGATCGCGCCCGACGGCTCCCTGATGCTCGGCGCCGGGGAGACGGTCATCGGGCAGACCAGGCGCTTCTGGGCCGACCCGGATTCGCGCGGGCTCTATCGTATGGTCGACCAGGAGGAACCGCGGGGAATTGCGGTTGCCTGATCGCCTCGACCGGGCCGAAGTCGGTCGATCGAGGCGTGAATCAGTCAACAATTTAATCGAGACCTTGATTCACGTTTCAGCCGTAGCTGAAACGATCAAGGTCTAGGGGCTTGACCCCGCACCCAATCCCATGTGCCATGCGGCAATGGACGTGACGCGCCGCCCTTCGCCCAACTTCGATGAGCGCGGACTGCCGGTTTCGATGATTGTCCTTCATTACACCGGCATGCCCGACGCCGAAGGGGCATTGAACCGCCTGACCTCACCGGATGCGCGGGTATCCGCCCACTATCTGGTCAGCGAGGAAGGCGAGGTGTTCCAGCTGGTCGATGAGGAAAAGCGCGCCTGGCACGCCGGCAAAAGCTATTGGCGCGGGATTACCGACGTCAACAGCGCGAGCGTCGGGATCGAGATCGTCAATCCCGGCCATGAATTTGGTTACCGCCCGTTTCCCGACGAGCAGATCGCATCGGTCATCCCGCTGGTGGCGGATATCAAGGAACGGCACGGTATCGGCCGCGGCAATGTTGTCGGCCACAGCGATATCGCGCCTGCCCGGAAGGAAGACCCCGGAGAGCTGTTCCCCTGGGCAGCGCTGGCCAAGCGCCGGCTGGCGTTGCCCAGCCCGACACGCGACCTGATGGACCCGTACTGGACCGATGCCGGCTTCCTGCTGGCGCTGGAGCGGTTCGGCTATGACGTGACCGATACGCAAAAGGCGGTGATCGCCTTTCAGCGGCGCTTCCGGCCCGATCTCATCGACGGGATCGTCGACGGCGAATGCCGCGCCAAGTTGCTCGCACTCTTGCTGCCTCGGCCGCAATAGGCTTGTTTCGCGTAATCCAGGGAGTGGGCACCAACCGGGGGGAGACAGGGGCGATGCTGCGCGGACTGATCGGAATAACCGCGACCTTGCTGGCTATGGCCGCCGCACCGGCGCAAACTGCCCGCAATTCCGGCCATTATCTATTCGTATGGACGGGGGATCAGGCCAAGCAAGCAAATGACTTCCTGATCGTTATCGACGCGGACCCGGTGTCGCCGACCTATGGCAAATTGCTCACCGGCCTTGCCACCGATCAGAAGAGCGTGCGCATCCACCACACCGAATATGAAATGCCCGCAAGCGGCATGCTGTTTGCCAATGACCATGGTGCGAACCGCACGTTCATCTTCGACCTCCGCAAACCGCTGGAGCCCAGGATCGCGGCGTCGTTCGAAAATATGGACAGGTTCAGCATGCCGCACAGCTTCCTGCGACTGCCCAATGGCCACGTGCTGGCGTCCTTCCAGTTCGCCGCTCACGGCGACCATATGACGATGAGCGGCAAGACCGGCGGGCTGGTCGAGATTGACGATAGCGGCAAGGTGGTGCGGTCGGTCAGCAATGCCGACCCAGCCCTCGCGGACGAAGGCCTGCTACCCTATAGCCTGGCCGTCCTGCCGAAGATCGACCGGGTGATCGTTACAAACTCGCCAATGGGCGATGATTATCTGTTGAGCAGCAACAGCTACCAGCTGTTCCGTCTGTCGGACCTCAAGTTGCTAGGCACTTACCGGCTCGACCCCGGCCCAACGCTCAATGGCCATATCGCGCCCGAAGAGGCCCGGATCGGCCCGGACGGCGCGGCCTACGTCCAGACGCTGTCTTGCGGCATCCAGCGCGTGACCGGCATGGACGGGCCGTCGCCGTCGGCCAGGATGGTCCACAAATTCCCCGGCGACTTCTGCGGCGTGCCGACCATTGTTGGCCATTACCTGGTGCAGAGCGTGCCGAGTATCCACGGTTACATCGTGCTCGACATTTCCGATGGTGCAAAAGCGCGCGAGGTGTCCCGGTTGGTGATCAACGACAAATATGATCCGCACTGGACCGGGTGGGACGCAAAAGCGAAGCGGCTGGTTGTAACGTCAGGCAAATCCGGCGACCGGATGTACCTGCTGAAGCTCGACGGGACGACGGGCGCGCTGACAATCGACGAAACGTTCCGCGATATCGATGGCCAGGTGGGTTTCAGCTTCGCGAAGCGAACCTGGCCGACGGGCTGGACCGGGGAAGGGAGCCCTCACGGCGCCGTCTTTTCGCGCTGATCGATCTGATTGCGACCTGTTGGACAGGATCGTCGACGGGGCATGCCGCCAAGTTGCTCGCGCTCTTGCTGCCACGGCCGCAATAGCCCATATCGCGCGCCGCCAGGGGATCGGGCGGCCGCGGCCCCGCACTTGATGCGGGGGCGAGGAAAGTCCGGGCTCCACGGAATAACGGTGCCGGGTAACGCCCGGCGGTTCCGGCTTCGGTCGGGATCAGGGAAAGTGCCACAGAAAGCATACCGCCTGCCTTCGGGCGGGTAAGGGCGAAAGGGTGCGGCAAGAGCGCACCGCGTCACTGGCAACAGTGGCGGCACGGTAAACCCCACCGGGTGCAAGACCGAATAGGGGCGGCACATGGGCCTGTTCCGGCTCGTCGCCCGGGTTGGTCGCTGGAGGCGAAGGGTAACCTTCGTCCTAGAGGAATGGTCGCCATCTCCGCGCAAGCGGAGATACAGAACCCGGCTTACAGGTCCCCTGGCAAATTGCTTTTTCGTCATTGCGAGGAGCCGAAGGCGACGTGGCAATCCACGTTTCCCTGGATTGCCTCGCTCCGCTCGCAATGACGGCAGACTGTGTCTAGTGAAGGAAGTGATGGCCAAGCCGACCCGATCCGACGACTGGGGATTTCCCCGCTGGCGCCCCTATGGCGCCAAAAGTCGTGCCGCGACCCGGGTGCGCCTGTGCGATCGCGAGGGCTGCAACGAGCCGGGCGACCGGCCCGCGCCCAAGGCGCCTAACAGCCCAGAGCGCTGGATGTTCTGCGAGGCGCATGCGGCCGAATACAACAAGAATTGGAATTACTTCGCCGGCCTTTCCGCCGAGGAAGCCGCCAAGCGTGCGGCCGAGGAAGAAAGCGGCGCCAACGCCTATCGCAAGAGCGCCCACTATCAATGGGCCGGTCCCGGCGATGGCACCCGCACCCGCGATGAAATGCGCGCGCTGGATATGCTCGAACTGGAGGCCGACGCCGACTTCAAAGCGGTCAAGGCCAGCTATCGCCGGCTCGCCAAGGAACATCATCCCGATCGGCACAAGGGCGACAAGGAAGCGGCCAAGCGGTTCCATGCGGTTCAGGCGGCCTATGAAGTCCTTCGCAAAGCTGAAGAGCGGCGCACAGGCCGTCCGGCTTGACGGCCGAGCACCGCTCTCGGAAGTCCGGGACCAAGCTTTAAGGGTTCAGCATGAAGGTTCCGGTGGCCTGGGCGATCGGCCGGCCCGGATCGCCGCCATGGGCAGTGCCGCGGATGAAGGCGACCTGCCGGGTCAGCTTGTAGCATTCGCAGCGCGCGATCACCGTTTCTCCCTTCAGGGAGGGGCGGAGGTAATCGAGGCGCAGGTCGATCGTGACGAGCGGCTGGAAATGGCCGAGCGCCATCCACACCGACGCGCCGCCGCACGTGTCGAGAAGGCTGACGATTGCACCCGACGCCAATATGCCCTGGTCCGGAATCCCCACCAGCTCCTCGCGCCACGGCAAGGCGAGCTCGATCCAGTTGTCCGCGGAATTGCGATACTCGAGCGCAAGTGCCCGGCCATGGCCCAGGGTGCGGACAATCTCGAAAAAGCGTTTGGGGTCGAACGCTTCGCGCTTGGCAGCGTCGCTTTCCGGCGTCTCGCTCATGCCGCAGCCAGCCGGGCGGCGGTCTCGCGCACCAGTGCGATCATATTGGGAACGCCCTGCGTGCGATTGGACGACAATTCGCGGGTGAGGTTGAACGGCTCCAGCAGCGCCCTGACGTCCATTGCGGCGACTTCGTCGGGCTGCCTGTCCTGTACAGCCGAGAGGATCAGCGCCACGACGCCCTTGGTAATGGCGGCATTGCTGTCTGCAAGGAAGTGAAGCCGGCCGTCGGGCAGGCGGGTTGGATAAACCCAGGTGGACGAGGAACAGCCGCGCACCTTGGTTGCATCGGTCTTGAGCGCGTCGGGCATCGGCTCCAGCTTGCGGCCTAGCTCGATCAGCAGCCGGTAGCGGTCCTCACTGTCGAGAAACTCATATTCGCCGGCAAGATCGGACAGGGCAGGGAGGGCGGTCATTGTTGGCCACTTAGGCGGTGGTACCCGCCTTCGCTAGCCTCAGCGGTCGCGCAACTCGTCAATCTGGCGAGTCAGCGTGTCTTCCTTCTCGACCGCGATCCGCTCAAGCACGTTAATTCGTTCCTTGAGCTGCTTGACCTCGTCTCGAAGCCGGAGGGTTTCCGCCTTGTCTTCCGCCGAGATCGCCGAGCCGTCGCCCCGATGGCGATGGCCATATTTGGCGCGCAGTACCGAAGCGATCATCACCGCGACCACGATGACCGCGACCATTTCAAAAGGATTCACTGGACCTTGTCTCCATTGCCGAGGCGCGGCGTGCGCAGCGCCTCGATTTGCGCGGCGGTTTCGATTCCGCCGTCCGTGACGATCTTTTCAAGCACTCTGACCCGCGCTTCAAGCTCCGCGTTCGATGCCGCATATTGCGCGGCCTTTTCGGCGGTCAGCATGGCATCGACTTCAAGCTGCTTTTCACGAAACCGGAAGAACCGGTGAAATCCGTAGAACAGCATGATCGTCGGCAAGCCGATGACGATCAGGGCAATCATCACTTCGCCGGGACCCATCATGCGTGACCTCCCTTGTCGATTGCCAGCTGGTCGATTTCCTTGGCGAGCCGAAGCGGCTGGTCGGTAACGATCCGCTCGATCGTCTCAAGCCGATCCTTGACCGATCCAAGCTCGGCCCGCAGCTGAGCGTTCTCGGAGGTGAGCAGCTTGATCCGTTCCCGCGATTCCTTGTCGGTATGCGGATGGATCGCCTGGCCCCAGGCTCCGTCTAGCGGATAGCCATGTTTGATGCGCAGCCAGGTGTTCATGACCCACCCGCCGATACTGATCCCCAGAATTGCAATCAGATAGGGCAACAGCTCGGTGGCCCGGTCGAACCAAAGCACAGTCTCAGGATCCATGATGTTCCCCAGTAGAGTAATTGATCAGCGCAGCTGTTCGATTTCGTGGGCAAGGCTGCGGTTTTCGGTCGTTACATAGCTTTCAATGTCGGCCAGGCGGCGGTCGATGTCGCGCATCCGGCTGCGGATGTCGCGGGCACTGCGCCGCGGGGACTGCCTGACGCCCTGCCAGAATTGCTGATGCTCGTTATCCTCAAGCACCAGCTCGCTCGGCTTGTCGTCCGCGATGAAGCCGGCGATGAAGTAGAGTGGCAGGACGCTTCCGCCACTCATGAACACCGCGCTGACGAACATAATCCGGACGAGGGTGATATCGAGCCCGGTATAGTCGGCAATTCCCGAACAGACGCCCATGAACTTGCCACCGCGCTTGTCGAGATAGAATTTGGTGCGGCTCGGAGGCTGCGTGCTCATCGTACTGAATCCTCGTCGGTCAACAGGCGTTGGCGGTCGGCTTCCGGCAGGACATTCTGACGCCAGCTCGGGTTTTCAGCGGTCATAATCCGCTCGATCGTGTTCAGCCGGTCGTCAAGCCGCCGCGCGGCGTCATGCAGCTCGTCCAGCAGCTTTTCGTCCGAACCGGTCAGAGTCGCCGCCGTCTTCCATTTGGTGATGTAGTGGAAGACCAGCCAGGGTAGTCCAATGAACAGGGTGACAATTGCAATTACCGGAATAATTTCTTCCACTTACGCCCCCTTGGCCTTCATGGCCGCCTTCATCGCTTCCAATTCGGCATCCACCTTGTCGGTCGCGCGAAGCTCGGCAATTTCCTCTTCCAGGCTCTTCGGCCCGGTCATTCCCAGTGCATCGGCCCGGCCCTCGGCGAAATCCGCGCGCCGTTCCAGCTGATCGAAGCGCGAAAATGCATCTTCGGTCCGGTTGCCATGCAGGACTTCACTTGCCCGTGCGCGTGTCACGGCGCTTTCGATCCGGGTAGCGATGGCATTCTGGCGAGCACGGGCTTCGCGCAGCTTGCCCTGCAACTTGGCGATGTCGGCCTCGTAGCCCTTCAGCGTGTCTTCGATCGACTTGAGCTCAAGCTCCAGGCCCTCCGCCATGTCGGCCGCCTTCTGCCGCTCGATCAGCGCCTGCTTGGCCAAATCCTCCCGATCCTTCGAAAGTGCCAGCTCGGCTTTCTCGGTCCAGCTTGCCTGAAGCTGGTTGAGCCGGAGCAGCGCGCGATCCATCTCCTTGCGGTCGGCAATGCACCGCGCCGCCGAAGCGCGAACCTCGACCAAAGTCTCTTCCATTTCGAGGATGATCATGCGGATCATGCGCGCCGGATCCTCGGCCCGATCGAGCAGCTCGGTAAAATTGGCTGCGAAGATATCCCGTGTCCGGGAAAAAATGCCCATCAAGTCACTCCAACGACAAGCCCTGTCGAAATTCGCTATGCAGGCAATGTGCCAAAACTAAAGTTCACCTAAAATTCTGCCAAAATGGATAGAAATTGGCAGAAAATTGCGCGAAACATCTTGCCACATGGTGGGATTTACCACCACATGTTGGCGCATGGAACGGGCCAATCAGTTCGTCGGTCAAAGCCTGGCCTTCCTCGACGCGGTCGAGCGGGCAAGCCGTGCCGCGCCGCTCAATCGACCCGTCCTCGTAATCGGGGAGCGCGGGACGGGCAAGGAGCTGATTGCGGAGCGCCTGCACCATCTTTCTTCGCGCTGGGCTGGCCCGCTGGTGACGATGAACTGCGCCGCCTTGCCCGAAAATCTGATCGAGGCGGAGTTGTTTGGGCATGAAGCGGGGAGCTTTACCGGCGCCGCAAAAACCCGGCATGGGCGGTTCGAGGAAGCGGACGGCGGAACGCTGTTCCTGGACGAGCTGGCGACCTTGTCGTCACCGGCTCAGGACCGGCTGCTGCGCGCGGTCGAATATGGCGAGATTACCCGGATCGGCGCGTCCAAGCCAATATCCGTAGACGTCCGCATCGTGGCGGCGACCAACGAGCATTTGCCGAAGCTGGTCGACCAGGGACGGTTCCGCGCCGACTTGCTCGACCGGCTGTCGTTCGAGGTGGTGACGCTGCCGCCGCTCCGCGCCCGCAAGGGCGACATTCCATTGCTTGCCGAACATTTCGGCCGCCGCATGGCCGTCGAGCTCGACTGGTCCAATTGGCCGGGCTTTTCGGACCGGGCGGTAGCCGAGATGGAAGCCTATGGCTGGCCCGGCAACGTTCGCGAACTGCGCAACGCGATCGAGCGGGCGGTCTATCGGGCCGAAGACCCGGAACGGCAGATCGACGCCATCCAGTTCGATCCGTTCGCATCGCCCTGGGTGCTCAGTCCCGACCCGGCGGGCGCGGTCGAGGTTGCGGCCTATTCGGCACAACCCGCCGCGGCTCCGCCGGAGTCCGTGGCAGCGATGCCGGCGCCCACCACCGACGATCTTCGCGGCGCGGTTAACGCTTATGAGAAAGCGCTGCTGGAAGAGGCCTTGGCCCGCCATCGCTACAACCAGCGGTCGACAGCGGCGGCTCTCGGGCTCAGCTACGACCAGTTGCGGCATGCGATGAAGCGGCACCAGCTGGCGCTATCCTCACCCGCTTAGGCTTGAATCATGCTATAGGTCGTCGCGGGTGTCCGATTCACGGAGTCGGGAGGTCCTATGATGAGACTATCTCTCGCCATTGCGCTGTTGTTCGCGGGCAGTGCCGCGTCCGCTCCTGCGTCCATCCTGGTTGTCGGCGGCAATATGGCCCGAAGCTGCTATCTTGCCGCGGAGGCGAAAAACCTGGGCCGCGACGCGCTTGAGTCATGCAACCGCGCTTTGGCCGACGAGCCGCTGACCCGGGAGGATCGGGTGGCGACCTATGTCAATCGCGGGATTATCTATTTCCGCCAGGCGGCGGTTCCCCAAGCGACGGCCGATTTCGACCGTGCGCTGGCGCTAGATCCGGCGGAACCTGACGCCTGGCTCAACAAGGCCGTCATGCTTGTCCAATATGGGCATAGCGCCGAAGCCATGCCGATGATCGAAAAGGCAATCGACCTGAAGACCCGCCGTCCCGCGGTTGCCTATTTCGTTCGTGGGCTGATCCATGAGGAGCGCGGCAATCTGCGGGCCGCCTATGACGATCTCCAGCACGCCAGGGCGCTCGAGCCCAATTGGCGGCAACCGGCAATCGAGTTGGCGCGCTACCAGGTCCGCCAGCCCTAGCCGGCGGACTGGTTCGCGTAAGCTTAGCGCGGCAGCGACTGGAAGCTGGCCATCGCGTAAAGCATCGGGATCGACAGCAAGGTGTTCGTGCGGCTGGCCAGCATTGCAACGCGCGCCGACTTGGCCTTGGTCGCATCGTCCGCTTCAACCAGGCCCAGGGCCTTCTTCTGGTTCGGCCAGATCACGCCCCACACGTTGAAGCCCATGATCAGACCCAGCCACATGCCGGTTCCGATCAACTGGAAGCCGGGCTTGAAGGTCAAGGCTTCGACCAGATAGCCGTTCGACCAGGCCAACAGCAGGCCGATCAGCATGGTCATCGCCGCCGCCCAGCGGAAATAGAACAGTGCCTTGGGCGCGATATATTTGGACACGCCCGGCTTCAGCTCGGCGGGGATGGAGGGCATGGTCGGGATCTGCACGAAATTGAAATAATAGAGCAGGCCGATCCAGGTGATGCCGAAGAAGACGTGCAGCCAGCGCAGCACGACGGATTCCGTGATCGCATCGGCATGGAAGCCCATCATCAAGCCGATCGCGAGTACCAGGCCGATCAGCAGCACCGTGTTCAGATTTTCGAGAATCTTCCCCATCATTTCCCCCTCGGGTTGGCGGATTGCGCCGCTTCAATGTGCTGCTGTTACGACCGTGTAGGGCCAGGGGGCAAGATATTGACGGCAGATTGGGGAGCAGGATGCGCTGAGCCGCGTTGGGAGATGGGGCTTCCTCTTTGAGTCTGCCGGGAGACGATCATGGCTTTCACCCTTCCTGACCTGCCGTTCGACACACAGGTCCTCGCGCCTCATATGTCCGCCGAAACGCTCGACTATCACCATGGCAAGCACCACCGGGCCTATGTCACCAAGGTCAATGAGCTGCTCGGCGACACTGACCTTGAAGGCGCATCGCTGGTCGAGGTGATCCGCGCCGCCCATGAGCGCCACGACAAGAAGTTGTTCAACAACTCCGCCCAGATCTGGAATCACAGCTTCTTCTGGCAGTGCCTGGCGCCGGCCGGCTCAACCCGCCCGTCGGGCAAGCTGCGCGACATGATTGCCGCCGATTTCGGCGGCGAGCAGGCCTTGCTCGACAAGCTTGCGGCAGAAAGCGTCAACCATTTCGCCAGCGGTTGGGGCTGGCTGGTGCTCAACAACGGCAAGCTGGAGGTGACCTCGCTCCACGATGCGGACACCCCGGTTGCCCATGGAATGACCCCGCTTCTGACCGTCGATGTGTGGGAGCACGCCTACTACATCGATTACCGAAACGAACGGCCGCGCTATGTGAAATCAGTGCTCGAACACATTATCAGCTGGGATTTCGTCGCGGAGAACCTCGACGGCCAGGGCACATCCCGGGCAGATCAGAACGCTAGGATTTCAGCCGATAACCTGACTTGAAGATCCAGATGATCGCCGCGAGCGGGACGAGGATCACCGCCGCCATCATCGCGACGCTTGCCCATAGCGGCACGTCGCTGACCCCGAAGAAGGTCCAGCGATAGCCCGCCACGAGATAAAGTACGGGGTTCAAAAGCGTGACCGTGCGCCATGGCTCGGCAATCGATCCGATCGAATAGAAGACCCCGCCGAGGAAGGTGAGGGGAGTCACCACGAGCAGCGGAATTACCTGTAATTGCTCGAAATTCTTGGCCCAAATGCCGATCGCGAAACCCAACAGGCAGAATCCGACCGCGATCGCGACCAGGAACAGCAGCATCAGCAGCGGATGGGCGACCCATACGTCGACAAACAAAGTGGCGGTGGCGAGCGTGACGATCGCCAGGATCACCGCCTTGGTCGCCGCGGCGCCGACGTAAGCCGTCACGGTTTCCAGCGGCGACAGCGGAGCCGACAAAATCTCGTAGATGGTGCCGGTGAACTTGGGGAAGAAAATGCCGAAGCTGGCGTTCATCAGCGCCTGGGTCAGCACCGACAGCAGGATGAGGCCGGGTACGATGAAGCTGCCGAACGGAATTCCGGCCATGTCGCTCATCCGGCTGCCGATCGCCGAGCCGAACACCAGAAAATAGAGCGCGGTGGTGATGACCGGCGTGACGAGGCTCTGCCACAGGGTGCGGCCCCAGCGCGCCATTTCGAAGCGATAGATCGCCTTGACGCCGTGGACATTCATGCCGCTTTTTCCTCATGGACCAGGCTGACGAAGATATCCTCGAGGCTCGACTGGTGCGTGGCGAGGTCCTTGTAGCCGATGTGGAGCTCGTCCAGTCGCCGCATCAGCCCGGGAATGCCCGTGTGGTCGGCATGGCTGTCGAACCGATAACAGAGCGCATGGCCCTCATCCTCGAGCGCCAGGCCCCATTCGGCGAGGCCTTCGGGGATTTCCTTTAGCTCATCGTCGAGCGTGATCTTGAGCGTCCGCTGGCCCATCTGCGCCATCAGCGCTTTCTTGTCGCCCAGCGCGACCAGTTCGCCCTTGCGGATCACGCCGACCCGGTCGGCCATTTCCTCGGCCTCTTCGATATAGTGGGTCGTAAGGATGATCGTGGTGCCGTCGGCGCGAAGCTTGCGCACCAATTCCCACATGTCACGCCTCAGCTCGACGTCGACGCCCGCGGTCGGCTCGTCGAGGAACAATATGTCGGGTTCATGGGCCAGCGCCTTGGCGATCATCACCCGGCGCTTCATTCCTCCGGACAGTTCGCGCATCTCCGACTTGCGCTTGTCCCACAGGGTGAGCCGCTTGAGGATCTCTTCGATTTTCCCGTCGTCCCGAGGCTTGCCGAACAGGCCGCGAGAGAAGCTGACCGTGGCCCAAACGCTTTCAAACGCATCGGTGGTCAGTTCCTGGGGCACCAGGCCGATACGGGTTCGGACGCGCCGGAAGTCCTGCAGCCAATTCTGGCCCTCGACCCGCACTTCGCCGCCGGTCGCCGTGACGATTCCGCAGACGATGTTGATCAGCGTCGTCTTGCCGGCGCCGTTCGGCCCGAGCAGGGCGAGTATCTCGCCGCGCCGGATATCGAGGTCGACGCCCTTCAGCGCCACGACGCCATTGGCATAGGCCTTTTTGAGTCCCTCGATGCGGATGATCGCTTCGCTCATTCGATCGGTCCCGGTTCCGCTGGCTTGGCCTGGTCCTCGGCGGCAAGTCCGTGGCGCATCAACATGGGGACGTTGGCAACGGCAAAGAGCAGGGTTGCGGGAATTGCTCCCCACAGCTTGAACGCGATCCAGAAGTCGGTGGTCGAGTTGCGCCACACCGCTTCGTTGACCACCGCCATCAATGCAAAGAAGATCGCCCAGTTGCGGGTCAGCTTGCGCCAGCCTTCCTCATCGAGCCCGGGATAGGTGCTCCCGAGCACCAGCTTCAAAAGCGGCCGCTTCGTCGCCAGCCCGAAGGCGAGCAGGCCGGCGACCAGGGCGTAATAGATGGTCGGCTTGATCTTGATGAATGTCTCATTGTGCAGCCAGATGGTGAGGCCGCCGAGCACCACCACCATCACCGCCGAAAACAGCAGCAGGGGCGAGACGTAACGATATCGAATGGCGGCAAAGCACAGCGCCGCGACCATCGCCGCCATGAATGCGCCGGTAGCCACGAAGATCTTGAGCGGGCCGGCGACCGGCGCAAAGAAATTGACAAGGAAGAATACCAGCAGCGGGCCGATATCGATCGCCAGCCGGGCGACTCCGGCGGGCTCGCGAGGTTGAACTTCGCTCATGCCGGTAGCCCCGCAATGGCGCGCGCCACCGCGCGCGGATCGAATGGCCGCAAATCATCCACTCCTTCACCAACCCCGATCGCATGGATCGGCATTCCAAATTTCTCAGCCGCCGCGACCAGCACGCCGCCGCGCGCAGTACCATCCAGCTTGGTCATGACAAGGCCGGTCACCCCGGCATCGCGCGCAAATACCTCGATCTGGTTCAGGGCGTTCTGGCCGGTGGTCGCGTCGAGCACCAGGATCACGTCATGCGGCGCTTCCGGATTCAAGCGGCCCAGCACGCGGCGGACCTTGGACAGTTCTTCCATCAGATGCGCCTTGTTCTGCAGCCGCCCGGCAGTGTCGACGATCAGTGCGTCGATGCCGGTCGCGGTGGCTTGCTTGACGCCGTCGAAGACGATCCCGGCCGCGTCGCCGCCCTCCTTGCCGGAGATGACCGGCGCATTGATCCGGTCGCCCCAGATTTTGAGCTGTTCGATCGCCGCGGCACGGAATGTGTCGCCGGCTGCCAGCAGCACGCCATAATCCTGTTCCTTCAGCAGGTGGCCGAGCTTGCCGATCGTGGTGGTCTTGCCGCTGCCATTGACGCCGATCACCAGGATGACGTGCGGGCGAGGAAATCCCCAGATTTCGAGCGGCTTGGCCACCGGCGCCAATATCTTCTCAATCTCCTCGGCCAGGATCGTGCGAAGCCCGCGCTCGTCCAGCTGCTCATACCGACGCGCGGCAATGCCTTCCCGGATCCGCTTCGACGCCTCGGGGCCCAGGTCGGACGCGATCAGCGCCTCCTCGATATCGTCGAGAGTCGCCGTGTCGAGCGCCTGTTCTTTGACCAGGCCCGAAATATTCTCGCCCAGGCGGTCCGCCGTTTTCTTGAAACCGCCTGTCAGGCGTTCGAGCCAACTCATTCAAAAATCCCGATTAAAATGTCGTGATCGCGGCCAACGATCCGGGCTGTGCCAAGGTCGCCGCGCTTCGATCCGGCGATGCGGACCGGCGCGAAGCCGTCGCTATGACCCTTCTCGCTATTCTCGATCAGCACCGTCTGCCGAGCGCCGGCCAGGCCAACCAGCCAGCGCAGGCGGCGCTCTTCCGCCGCCTGCCGTAGCCGAGCCGCACGTGCCTTGACCAGTTCGCGCTCCAGCTGCGGCATTCTCGCCGCCGGCGTGTCCGGGCGGGGCGAAAAAGGGAAGACATGAGCGGCGACGATGTCGCAATCGTCGAGCAGCTTCAGCGAGTTCAGAGCGGCTTCCTCGCTCTCGGTCGGGAAGCCGGCAATCAAGTCGGCGCCGATGGTGACATCGCCCCGAGCCGACTTTAGCCGCTCGACCGTTGCCACCGCCTGCGCGCGGCTGTGACGTCGCTTCATCCGCTTGAGGATCAGATCGTCGCCAGCTTGCAGCGACAGATGAAAATGGGGGAGGAGCCGGGGTTCGCCCGCCACCAGCTCCATCAGCGCATCGTCAATCTCGATGCTGTCGAGCGACGACAGGCGCAGGCGCTTCAGTTTCGGCAAATCGGTCAGAAGCCTCTGGCAAAGCGGACCAAGTCCCCCTGCATAGCTGGTGATGTCGACGCCGGTCAGGACGATTTCCATCGCGCCAGCCTCGAGCTCCCGTGTCACGGCATCGCGCACTGCCTCGTACGGAAGCGACCGGCTCGCCCCACGAGCCTGCCATATCGAACAGAAGGTGCAGCGATGGTCGCAGCCGGTCTGGACTGCGACGAAACTCCGTACCCGCGCCAGGAAGCCAGCCGCGACCGGCGGCGCCGGTGCAGTCATGACGTCAGTCATCAGAATCTTACCCTCGCCGTTCGCCCCGAGCGACGTCGAGGGGCGTGTCTCGACTTCGCTCGACACGAACGGGAATAGGAAAGACTCCGCCTTATACTTCTCGGCATTCCCCACGACCCGGCTCACTTCGGGCATTGCCGCGAAGCTTGCCGGATCGAGCTGGGCGGCGCAGCCGGTGACGATGATGCGCTTCTCGGGCGCGTCGCGATGGGCGCGGCGGATCGCCTGGCGCGTCTGCCGGACCGCTTCATTGGTCACCGCGCAGCTGTTGACGATGATCGCATCGTCGCCGGCAAAGCCACGCATCGCCTCGCTCTCGGCGAAATTGAGCCGGCAACCGAGGGTGATCGTCCGCCCCGTCATCAGGCGAAGGCCGCCAGGTCGATTTCGCCGGTGAAAACATGCGTTGCCGTTCCGCGCATGCGGATCGGATCGCCCGGCGCCCAGGTCACGGTCAGCACACCGCCTCGCATATGCACCTTGACCGGCGAATTGGTTTTCTTCTGCGCGATCGCCGCGACTGCGGTGGCGCAGGCACCGGTGCCGCACGCCAGGGTCAGCCCCGAGCCGCGCTCCCACGTGCGGAGGTGAATGTCGCCGTCACGCACGCTGGCGACATTGACGTTGATCCGCTCGGGAAAGGCTGGGTCATGCTCGATTGACGGGCCAAGGCTGGTGAGTTCTATCGTCCGCTCATCGTCGACGAAAAATACCAGGTGCGGATTGCCGACGCTTAGCGCCATCGGATGTTCGAGCGGCCCCCAGGCCAGCGGCAGCCGGGCGGTGTCCATCGGATAGGTGAGCGGAACCTCGTCCCACGCGAAGTGGGGCGGGGGCAGGCTGACCTCGACTTCGGCTCCGAATGTCCCACCCTCTACCTTGCCGCCGCCGGTCTCCAGGCTCTTGGCGCCGGTCAGGGCGACTACGCAGCGCGATGCATTGCCGCAGCTTTCCACTTCGCCGCCGTCATGATTCCAGATGCGCATCTTCACATCGGCGGTGGTGCTGGGTTCCAGCAGGATCAACTGGTCGCAGCCGATGCCGAGGTGACGGTCGGCCAGCGCCTTGGCCAGCGCGGGAGTCATCGTCACCGGCTGTTCACGCGCATCGATCACGACAAAGTCGTTTCCAAGCCCGTGCATCTTGTGGAATTGCCGCGTCACGCGCGCCGAATTAGGGACGAGTAGTCAGAGTGTCCACCTCGCAGCGTCATTGCGAGCGGAGCGAAGCAATCCAGCTTTGCGCTTATTTCTGGATTGCTTCGTCGCTGCGCTCCTCGCAATGACGAACCGAGGAGAATCTGAATGCAACGAGCCGCATCCGATGTCATGCAATCCGTCCTGCTGTCCGCGGTGATCGATGCGCTGGAAGCGATGAAGGCCGCGTCGGCCGGCGTCCCAAACAACATGCTGCGCGACCTGCAGAGCGTGCACCGCAACACTACCTTTGCCGACCTGCCCAAAGCGGTACAGGATTCGATTGCACAGAGCGTCCGCGCGGCTTTCACCCAGCTTTTGAAGGAAGGCTATGCGGTCGGGCCCAAGCAGGCGATCCAGCAATCGCGGCCGATGGACCGGGTGCCGGAGCGCGACCGCCGTACACCGGCCGACCGCCGCGATTTCCGCCAGGGACCTGGGCGGAGAGGGCCGGGTGGTCCGGGTGGCAAACCGGGCGGTGGTCGTCCCGGCGGCGGCCGTCCCGGCGGACCGAGAAAGCCCAAGCCTTAGTCGTCTTTCCCGCGAAAGCGGGAACCCAGTTTCTTTGTTTTTGCTAGGTTCCCGCTTTCGCGGGAATGACGAAGGAAAGGCGATGACCACTTCCCCTGTCGACCTCGCCCAAGCCGTCATCCATTTCTGGTGCGACGAGCTGACCGAGGAGCAACATTTCAAGAAGGATGCGAGCGTCGACCGGCACATTGCCGAGCGGTTCGGCAAGGTTCGCGATGAAGTGCTCCGATCCAAGGCAGCGGGCTGGCGCGACACGCCGGAAACGATGGTCGCGGCGATTATCCTGCTCGACCAGTTCAGCCGCAACATGTTCCGGGGCAAGGCCAGGGCGTTCGAAGCGGACAGCCTGGCGCTGGAGCTGTGCAAGGAGGCGCTCGACAAGGGCTGGGTCGACAGGCTGTCCAGGCCGTTGCCGACTTTCTTCCTGATGCCGCTGCAGCACAGCGAGAGCATCGAGGACCAGGAGCGGGCGGTGGCAGAGTTCCAGGGCCGCGATGCGCTCAATTACAAATATGCGCTTGCCCACCGCGACCAGATCAGGCGTTTCGGTCGCTTCCCCGGACGCAACCAGGCGCTCGGCCGGGTCTCAACACCCGAGGAGCGGGAAGCGATCGAGCGCGGCGAAACTTTCTAGAGCAGCTTCGGCGCTTGCTTCAGCACAGCGTTACAGGCCTGCGATTTCACCTGGCTCGGAACCTGGTTCAGCGAAAATTTCTGGCCCTGGCCGGTAATGATGTTGCCGGCCTTGCCGGCGGAATAGCCGCTCGACGACGTGATCCCGGGCTTCTTCATCAGGCCGCCCAGGGCCGAATTGGCAGTGCCGCCGCTCAGAACCTTGTTCTGTACGCAATATCCAAGCACTCCCGCCGCATTGCCCGGGCTGATCGAAGACATGTTCGGGACGCCTTTCATCAGCGAGTTTGTGCCCGGAAACGATGGAAGCCCTTGGCCGATCGCCGCCGAAACGGCACAGGTCAAAAGGGCTATTAGCGCGGGTGCTGCGGTGCGGTTTGCCATAGGTTTCTCCGCAGCTCGGCTAACAGCGGCCATGGCAGTGAGATATCGGGACGAATCCTGAAAGACGGACCCAACCAACCTTGACCTTTGCGGGTCCCTACCGTAGGGGCCGCCCCGTCTTAACGGACATGACATCGATGGAGTCCCTCGGGACACGCTGGCCGGCGAGGTTTCGCCCGCCGGCGTTGTTTGCTTTGTGACTTCTCGATTTGAGGAGTTTTGGATGTTCGATAGCCTGAGCGATCGCCTGTCCGGCGTATTCGACAAGCTCCGCGGCCGCGGAGCGCTGTCGGAGGACGACGTTCGCTCGGCGATGCGCGAGGTGCGCGTCGCGCTGCTCGAAGCCGATGTCGCCCTGCCGGTCGCTCGCGATTTCGTCGACAAGGTGACCGAACGCGCGGTCGGCCAGGAGGTGATCCGGTCGGTCACGCCCGGCCAGATGGTCGTCAAGATCGTCAACGATGCGCTGGTCGAGATGCTTGGATCGGAGACTGCCGAGCTCCACCTCGACGTCAATCCACCGGCCGTAATCATGATGGTCGGCCTGCAGGGCTCGGGCAAGACGACGACCACTGCCAAGCTGGCCAAGCGGCTGTCCGAGCGTGAGCGGAAGCGGGTGCTGATGGCCTCGCTCGACGTTGCCCGCCCGGCCGCGCAAGAGCAGCTGGCCATTCTCGGCCGCCAGGCCAATGTCGACACGCTGCCGATCGTCGTCGGCCAGACCCCGGTGCAGATCACCGAGCGCGCGCTGCAGTCGGCGAAACTCCAGGGCTACGACATATTGCTGCTCGACACGGCGGGCCGCCTTCACGTCGATGACCAGCTGATGGCCGAGATGAAGGCGGTTGCGACCGCCTCCAACCCGGTCGAGACCCTGCTGGTGGTCGACAGCCTGACCGGCCAGGACGCGGTCAATGTCGCCAAGGGTTTTGCCGGCGAAGTCGACCTCAGCGGCGTGATCCTGACCCGGATGGACGGCGACGCCCGTGGCGGCGCGGCGCTGTCGATGCGCGCGGTGACGGGGAAGCCGATCAAGTTTGCCGGCACGGGCGAAGCGATTGACGCACTCGAAGCCTTTCACCCCAACCGCGTTGCCGGCCGGATCCTCGGCATGGGCGACGTCGTCAGCCTCGTCGAACGGGCCGCCGAGACGGTCAAGATCGAGGATGCCGAGGCGCTCGCCCGCAAGATGGAAAAGGGCAAGTTCGACCTCGACGACCTTGCCATGCAGATCCAGCAGATGAAGCGGATGGGCGGGCTCGGCGCGCTGGCCAACATGCTCCCCGGAATGAAGGGCATGAAGGGCGCGGCGAACATCGACGACAAGGCGCTGGTTCGGCTCGAAGCGATGATGAGCTCGATGACCGCCAAGGAGCGGTCGCGGCCCGACATCATCAACGCCAAGCGGAAGATTCGGATCGCCAAGGGCAGCGGGACCACCGTCCAGGAGGTCAACAAGCTGCTCAAGATGCACCTTGAGATGTCCAACGCGATGAAGCGGCTGAAGAAGCTCGGCGGCTTCGGCAAGCTCGCGTCCATGTTTTCCGGTGGGGGAATGGAAAAGGCGCTGGCCGGGATTGCTCCCGGCGGCGAGCTCCCCGGCGGGCTGCCCGGTCTTCCCGGCGGCAGTTCTCCGTTCAACCTCCCGCCCGGTTTCGATAAGTTTTCAAAGAAATAACAGTAGTTTACTAGAAGGACTAAAGATATGGCAGTTGCAATTCGCCTGGCCCGTGGTGGCTCCAAGAAGCGCCCTTACTATCGCGTTGTCGTGGCCGACAGCCGCAATGCGCGTGACGGCCGCTTCATCGAGAAGGTCGGTACCTACAACCCGCTGCTGGCGAAGGATTCGCCGGAGCGCGTGAAGCTCGACGTCGAGCGTATTTCGCATTGGCTGTCGGTCGGCGCGCAGCCGTCTGACCGCGTGATGCGCTTCCTCGATGCCGCCGGCATCCGTGAGCGTGCCCCGCGCAACAATCCGCAGAAGGCGGAGCCGGGCGAAAAGGCCAAGGAGCGCGCCGAGGAAAAGGCGAACAAGCTGGTTGAGGCCGAAGAGGCGAAGAACGCCGCCGCTGCCGCTCCGGTTGAAGAGGCCGTCGAGGAGAAGCAGGAAGTTTCCGAAGCAGCTTCCGATCAGGAAGCGTCAGCTGCGGAAACTGCCGAAGCGATGATCGCCGCCGAGGTTGAGGCCGCGACCGAAGAGCCGACTGTCGAGGCGGAAGCCGTCGCCGAGGAAGTTGCCGAGGAAACTCCGGCGGTTGAGGCCGAAGTTCCGGCCGCTGAAGAAGCTGCTGCTGAAGAGGCTCCTGCTGCCGAAGCAACGGAAGAAGCTCCGGCCGCTGACGAGGCCAATGAAGCGACCCCGAACAGCGATGCCGGCGACGAAGCCGACGCCGTCACCGGTGAAAGCGCGCAGGACCCGGCCGAGGGTGCGGCTGACGAGGCCGAGCAGAAGGCCGAGTAAATGAATTCCTCCCCGAGCAAGCTCGGGGAGGGGAACCACCCGCAGGGTGGTGGTGGGGTAGGGACGTCGCGCCAGCCACCCCTCCACCAGCTTCGCTGGTTCCCCTCCCCACGATGGCGTGGGGAGGAACTATGACCCGCCGCGTGGCGCTGGCTGCGGTCGCCGGGGCTCATGGGGTGAAGGGCGAGCTGAGGCTCAAGCTGTTCGCGGACAGCGTCGACAGCCTCGCTCGCCATCAGCGCTTCCATGTCGGCGGGCGCGAGCTGGCGCTCAAGGACATCAAGGACGGCGGCAAGACCGCCATCGCCCGATTCGAGGGCATTTCCGACCGTACCGCCGCCGAAGCGTTGCGCGGCTCACTGGTCGAAATCGACCGCGACCTGCTGCCCCCGCTCGAAGAGGGCGAATATTATCATGCCGACCTGGTCGGTCTCCCGTGCGTCGATGAAACCGGCCAATCGGTCGGTACCGTCGTCGCAGTCGAGAATTTCGGCGCTGGCGACTTGCTGGAGGTCGAGCGGCCCAACAACAAGCGCTCGCTAATCCCGTTCCGCGATCCGATTGCACGGCTAGAGGGCGAGAAAATCGTCCTCGACCCGGAATTCCTGGCCTAACCGTCATTGCGAGCGGAGCGAAGCAATCCAGCTTGGATTGCCGCGTCACCTTCGGCTCCTCGCAATGACAATTATCTGAGCAACGGCTGCTCTTTCGCCAGATCGTTGCGGATGGCGGTTGCCGCAATGCCGCCCTGGCCCATGGCGCTGCTGATCTGGTCGAGGCCGATCACCAGGTCACCCGCCGCATAAACGCCCTCGACGCTGGTCCGCATATGGCTGTCGACGCCGACGCAGCCGTCGTCGCCCATCCGCGCGCCGACCATTTTCGCCAATTGGCCGTGAACGTCGCTGCCCAGCGCGGGATAAATGCTGTCGAAGGTGAAATGGCCATCCGCGGTGTCGACCGTGATGCAATCCTTGCCGATCGCCACTGCCTCCGCGGGTCCGTCGACAGTCTCGATCCCGGCTTTTTCCAGCGCCAGTCGATCGACATCGGACACGTCGAGCGCCTTGTGCGGCGCGATCAGTGTTACATCGGCGGTATAGCCGCGCAGGAACACTGCTTCGGCAACGCCATGGTGACCGCTGCCGAGCACGCCGACCTTCTTGTCGGTCACCTCGTAGCCGTCGCAGATGGGGCAGTAGCGGATTTGTCCACGCGTCAGCGCTTCGTCATGCAGGTCCTCGTCCATCGGCGGGCGGCGATTGGTCACTCCCGTGGCGAGCAATACCGAGCGCGACCTGACCTTCCCCGAGCCCCATTCGGCCTCGAACAGCGGATCCACATGTTCGAGCCTCGTCACCGTTCCATCGACAATCTTCGCGCCATATTTTTGGGCCTGTTCCTTCATCAGCTCGATCAGCTCGGCACCCGAGATTCCGTCAGGATAGCCGGCATGATTGCGGGTGCAGGGGATGGTCGCCGCGCGGCCCTTGCCGCCGTCCACGACCAGTGCGTTCAGATGGAAGCGGGCGAGATAGATCGCCGCGGTCAGCCCGGCCGGGCCGCCACCGATGACCAGGCAGTCGAGAGGTTTGTCGTCCATCGGGACCCAATGCCGAGCCTTCCGCACAAGTTCCCGCTGGGCTAGGACCCAAGCGCCATGACGTTCCGTGCCACCGTGCTGACACTCTACCCGGAGATGTTCCCCGGGCCGCTCGGCACCAGCCTGGCCGGCCGGGGGCTGGCGGAGGGGCTGTGGAGCCTCGAGGCGCGCAACATCCGCGATCACGCCATCGACAGGCATCGCACGGTCGACGACACGCCGGCCGGCGGCGGAGCGGGCATGGTGCTGCGGGTCGATGTATTGGCCGCCGCGCTGGATGCGGTTGCCGCCGAAGACCCTAAGCCTCGGCCGATGCTGGCGATGACCCCGCGCGGCGCGCCTCTAACGCAGGCAAAGGTGCGTGAGCTGGCGGGCGGAGAGGGCGCGATCGTCCTGTGCGGCCGGTTCGAAGGATTTGACGAACGCATCTTCGAAGCGCGCAAGGTCGAACCGGTGTCGATCGGCGACTATGTCCTTTCGGGCGGCGAGGTTGGCGCGATGGTGCTGCTAGACGCTTGCGTTCGGCTGCTTCCCGGGATAATGGGCGCGGCCTCCAGCGGAGAGGAGGAGAGCTTCGAAGAAGGGCTCCTGGAATATCCGCACTATACCCGCCCCGTTGATTGGGAAGGGCGCACGATCCCCGAAGTGTTGCGATCGGGGGATCATGCGAAGATCGCGGCGTGGCGAAAGCAGCGCGCGATCGACGATACACGGCTACGGCGGCCGGACCTGATCGAGCGCCATGGGGGTGCTCGGGAGGCACCGCCCTCTGGCGCGCAGCGAGAAGAATAAGGCTGTTAAAGCAATGAACCTGATTCAGATGCTCGAGGCGGAGACGGTTGCCGCGCTCAGCGAGGGCAAGAACATCCCCGAATTCCGTCCCGGCGATACGCTGCGCGTCGGTGTGAAGGTCGTCGAAGGCGACCGCAGCCGCGTCCAGATGTACGAGGGCGTGTGCATCGCCCGCGCCAACAAGGGCGTGAATTCGAACTTCACCGTCCGCAAGATTTCGTTCGGCGAGGGCGTCGAGCGCGTCTTCCCGCTCTATTCGCCGATCATCGATTCGATCGAGGTCGTGCGCCGCGGTGCCGTGCGCCGCGCCAAGCTCTATTATCTCCGCGGCCGCCGCGGCAAGTCGGCACGTATTGCCGAGCGCCGCGATACGCGCCCTGCCAAGGGCACGGAGACCAAGGAAGGCTAAGCTTTCGAAGCGCCATCAAAGCGCTTGATTATCGGCCGGGCCTTCTCACATGGAGGGTCCGGCCGTTGTCGTTTCGCCAAGAGGGGTCGTTTCGCCAAGAGGGGCCGTTTCGCCCAGAAGGAATTTGATTAATGTCATCGGGCTATCGGGTTGCAGTGGTTGGAGCGACCGGCAATGTCGGACGCGAGATCCTCAACATCCTCGCGGAGCGGCAATTCCCGCTGGCCGAAGTGGCAGCCGTCGCAAGTCCGCGATCGACCGGCGACATCATCGATTTCGGCGACAGCGGTAAGGAGCTCAAGGTTCAGAACATCGATCATTTCGATTTCGGAAGCTTTGACATCGCCCTGTTCGCCGCGGGCTCCGAAGTGTCCAGGCTGCACGCGCCCCGTGCGGCCGAGGCCGGCTGCACCGTCATCGACAATAGCTCGCTCTACCGGATGGATCCGGACGTGCCGCTGATCGTGCCGGAAGTGAACCCGGAAGCGATCGCCGGCTATCGCGCCAAGAACATCATCGCCAATCCCAATTGCTCGACCGCGCAGATGGTCGTGGCCTTGAAGCCGCTGCATGACGTTGCGCGGATCAAGCGGGTGGTGGTCGCCACTTACCAGTCGGTTTCGGGCGCCGGGAAGGCGGGAATGGACGAGCTGTTCGAGCAGAGCCGCAACATTTTCGTCGGCGATGCCAATTCGCCGATGAAATTCACCAAGCAGATCGCCTTCAACGTCATCCCCCACATCGACAGCTTCCTCGACGATGGTTCGACCAAGGAAGAATGGAAGATGGTGGTCGAGACCAAGAAGATCCTCGACCCATCGATCAAGGTCACAGCGACCTGCGTCCGGGTTCCGGTGTTCGTCGGCCATTCCGAGGCGATCAATGTCGAGTTCGAGGAGGAGCTGAGCGCCGAGCAGGCACAGGCGATCCTGCGCGAGGCGCCGGGCGTGATGCTGGTCGATAAGCGCGAGGACGGCGGTTACGTCACGCCGGTGGAATGCGTCGGCGAATATGCCACCTACGTCAGCCGGGTGCGCGACGATCCGACGGTCGAATATGGCCTATCGATGTGGGTGGTCAGCGACAACCTGCGCAAGGGTGCCGCGCTGAACGCGGTGCAGATCGCCGAACTGCTCGGCCGCCGCCATTTGCAGAAGGCGGCCTGATCGTCATTGCGAGGACCCCGGACTTGGTCCGGGGGACGCGGCAATCCAGTTGCGGCGTTGGATTGCTTCGCTACGCTCGCAATGACGGAGGAAACTTTCCATGCGATCCATGACCGGCGGCTGTGCCTGCGGGAAGGTGAGGTTCGAAGCCAGCGTCGAACCCACCGAGGCTTATCTCTGCCATTGCCGCATGTGCCAGAAGGCAACCGGCTCCATCTCGATCGCGTTCGTCAATGCCCAGCTGGACGAGATTCGCTGGGACGGCGAGCCGGACTGGTACGACAGCTCGCCGATTGCGACGCGCCCATTCTGCGCGACCTGCGGCGCTTCGCTCGGTTTCCTGTTCAGGCAGGACGCCGACAAGATGGACCTGACCGTCGCCGCATTCGACGATCCGTCACCGTTCAAGCCCAAGCATCATTTCGGCGCGGAGAGCATGCATCGCGGGTGGATCAATACCGAAGGCCTGCCAGAATATCGCACCGAAGAATATCAAAAGCTGGTCGACAAATGGGTTACTGCAACCGGTGAATTCCCGGGATAAGGCGACCGGCCACCAGTGGCCGCCTTCCACCCATTGCGGTCATTATTACGAGCGCCCCTAAAGCCATTGTTGAGGAGCGAAACACGCCTTACAGGCCTGCCTCCTGGCCCGACGGCCCTTTCGGACCAGCGTTGAACCGATCGAACATCTGCGGCGGTTGCGCGCGCAGCGATTGCAGGAGCATCAGCATTGCCTTTTGTGACTCCCGAGCGTGTCCCGACATCGGCCGGTTGAGGTCCGTCATGACAGTGATCGAAAGCGCAGCAGCAATGAAAAAGACAATTGCTGCCCTTCTGCCGCGCGGGCCATCCACTTGGTGGCCAACGACCGCCGCCATCACCGCAATATAGACGATCAACAGGGCACCGACCTCGACCGGCACACGCAGGTCCCAGGCGACTTTGCGTTCGGTGTCGAGATCAATCACTTCATTGTAGGACATCAACAGCGCAGTTGTGACGCCGTGGGCGAGCGCGGATTCGCGCGAAGCGCGGACGGCGGCCCAGATATCGGTGAGGAGTTGGTCGTTCCTTGCGAGAAGCGCGCGGCTGTCGCCACCTGCATTCGCCAGGTCGATGCGGTTGCTAGTGTAGGCTACTAACAGCTGGCTGAGACGCGAACGATGCGGCTCATCGAGCAACTGGGCACGCAGGTATGCCGTGCCAATTGCATTAGCTTCGCTGGTCACTAGCTCACGCCGCGCTTCGTACCGGTTCAACACCATGCCGAAACTGAAGGCCAGAAGCAGACCAAGCAAGCCGAGCATGCTCGCGAGCAGGTATCCCTCCTGCGCGACCGACTCCCCGGACTCGCGCACTTTCTTCGGAGAGCGCCGTTCCTGAATCTTGCGTATTTGGTGACCTGCCCCCGCCGCAATGAGCATCACGGCAAGGGTGCCGATCCCAATCACGACAATAGAAAGGTCGGACAACCAATCGGATGGGAATCCGCCCTCCATCGATTCCACTCCTTCGTCAGCTGGCGCCCACGACGATACTTGCGATGGCCCACCGAACAAAGTCCGGCTCCCTGCGGCGACCGCTCGACCACGCTTGTGATGGCGGCTGCGATCTCCATCGAGTCCTTACGGCCAGATTTGCGTCAGTTCGACGACGATTAATAGCCACTGACGTCAAGTGAACTAAATCAATGACCGCTTTCCACCCATATCGGCCACCGCCGCGAATTGGATCGACGGCTCGCGATGACTTGTCGCCGGACTCCTGATAGTCAGCGCGAGAAGGGGGCCAATGGCTGACGTTTTTGTCTCTTATGCGCGGCCCGACGAGCTTCTAGCCGAGCGAGTTGCAGAATCTCTTCGAGCCGACGGGTATACTGTTTGGCGTGACGACGAGTTGCCTGCCCACCGCCCCTATGCCCAGGTGATTGAGGAACGGCTCAAGGACGCCAAGGCTGTTGTCGTGCTCTGGTCGGCCAGGTCCGCGACGTCGCAATGGGTGCGTGCCGAGGCCGACGCCGCTCGAAGTTTGGGCACACTCATCCAGGCAACGCTCGACCAAACCACCCCTCCAATGCCGTTCAATCAGGTTCAATGCGCGGATTTGAGCAAGTGGAAGGGCGAAACAGAAAGTGCGGGCTGGCGAAAAGTCCTGGCGAGTGTGACCGAACTGGCGGGAAGCAGTGTTCGGCCGGACGATTTCGCCGCGGGGCCCTCCCAAGGCGAACGCAGCGTGTGCGTCCTGCCGTTCGCAAACATGAGCGGCGATGCGGAACAGGAGTATTTCAGCGACGGGATATCCGAGGATATCACGACCGATCTTTCCAAGATTTCCGCACTGACCGTAATTGCGCGCAATACGGCATTCACCTTCAAGGGACAGGCCGTCGACGTCTGTGAGATCGCGCGCAAGCTTGGCGTCAGCCACGTGCTGGAGGGCAGCGTTCGCAAGGCTGCGGGGCGAGTCAGGATTACGGCCCAGCTGATCGACGGGAAGAGCGGAAGCCACGTTTGGGCCGAGCGTTACGATCGCGATCTGACCGACATTTTCGCGATTCAAGACGAGATTTCAAAAGCGATTGTTGCCGCGCTCAGACTGAAGCTCTTGCCTGAAGAAAGAACCGCGATCGAGCAGCGCGGAACCTTGAACGTCGACGCGTACAACCTCTATTTGATGGCGCGGAAATATTGGATCACGGGCGACTTCGGGGATCGACGCCGCGAGGATCGTGTTATTCGCCTGACCAAACGAGCCCTCGAGATCGATCCGGATTACCCTCAGGCACTAGCGCTGATGGGCCTCGCGCAGGCCAATCTTTTCTACGCTTACAGCGGCAATGAGGGGATGGACGATGGCCTGGTAGCGGCCGAACGAGCGCTCTCACTTGATCCATCCATTGCCGAGGCGCACCTGCCGCGGGCCTGGCATTTGGCACTCCGCGGACAGCATGATGAGGCGGATGCGGAAATCGAAACGGCGCTCCGCCTCAACCCCGATTGCTGGGAAGCGAATAAGGAGGCTGCCCGCATCTTCTACCGGCGGGGCAAGCTTGATGAGGCGATAGGCCTGTTGAGGAAAGCCACGGAGCTGGCCGACTCCGATTTCCATAGCTTGGGAATGTTGACTGCTGCCTATCTTGCTCGGGGCGACCATCAACTCGTGCGCGCGAGCGCGGAAAAAATGGTCCCATTGATCGAACAGGTGCTGGTGCGCGATCCCGATAATGGCGCCGCGCTGGCATTTGTCGCTCTAAGCTACGCAGCGCTCGGCCAGTTGGATCGCGCCCGCGAGTATGTCGACCGCGCAATGCTGCTCGATCCTGACAATCTCTACATGCGATACAATCTGGCGTGGCCGCTGATCGCATTCTTTCAGGACAAGGAGGCTGCGCTCGATCTGCTCGAGCCCGCGTTTGCGAAGGCAGGCAGAAACTTGATCAGCCTGGCGTTAGCGGACCGCAACCTCGACCCGCTACGTGATGATCCCCGGTTTCAACAGATGCTCGCCGCTGCCAGCGATCGAGTAGGATTGCCGAGCTCCATCAATGGCTGAAGCACCGCTGGCTGCTTTCCACCCATAGTGGACATTGCAAAATAGGACTTCGGCTGACATGCGCCCGGAATATGTCAGATACGGCTTATTTCAGGCTTCGGGAGCATTTCCAGCAACCCATGGTCACCGTGAACATTTGTGAAGTTTCTCGCGGGTACGCGCGCAGTGGGTGCGACGTTCGTGACTTTTGAGGCGGCATGACTGAAGTCACCATCCATCATTGGACCGCGTCCGACGGCGTCGAGCTGGCTTGGCGCGAGTTGGGGCAGGGCAGGCCGGTGATCCTGCTCCATGGCCTCTATTCCGACGCCGGGATGAACTGGATCAAGTTCGGAACCGCGGGTCGTATCGCGGCGGAGGGTTTCCGGGTGATCATGCCCGATCATCGCGCGCATGGGCTCAGCGCCAAGCCCCACGGAGCGGAGCATTATCCAAAGGGCATCCTGGCCCGCGATTTGCGCGAACTGGTGGCGCGGCTCGGGCTTACCGATTTCGATCTTGGCGGCTTTTCGCTTGGGTCACGGACCATAGTCGAGGCGGTCGGCGAGGGGATGCGGCCGCGCCGGGCGATCCTCGGGGGCGCCGGTCTTGAAGGCCTCCGCAACTGGGAGCGCCGCAAGAATTTCTTCGTCGAGGCGATCGACAAGTTCGACAGCGTCCAGCGCGGCGATCCGCACTGGCTGTCGATCCAGTTCATGAAGAGCCAGAAAGTCGATCGGGTCGCGGCCGCTCACTTGCTCGACAGTTTCGAGGATGCCTTCATCGACTGGCTGCAGGCCTTCACCATGCCCACCCTGGTGGTGTGCGGCGACGAGGACGACGACAATGGCTCGGCGGAAGAGCTGGCCAATGTGCTGCCCCATGCGACCTTCCGCGAAACGCCGGGGACGCATATGACCAGCATTACCAAGCCCGAGTTCGGCGAAGCGATCGCGCGCTTTCTGTCCGCTTGACGCCGGCAAAGAGCCCTTGACGAAGGGGGCAGGCAGGTTCCAACCCTAACTCCACGCGACAACATAAGAATATTCCAGGGACGAGGACGCCTCATGATGAAATTTGCCGCATCCGTATCGCTTGCCGCACTGGCGCTGGCCGCCTGCGCTTCCACTTCCGCCGCTCCGGTTGCAGCCGCCGCGCCTGCGCCGTCGCCCGAAGCTGCCTTGTCACCGGCCCAGACCGAATATCCGATGACCCCGGATGGCGCTCGCGCCTTCATCGCGGCGGTCGAGAAGGAGCTGTTCGAGCTTAGCGTGATCGGTGGACGAGCGGCCTGGGTCAACGCCACCTACATCAACGACGATACCGACGCGCTGGCCGCCTATTTCGGAACGATCGGCACTGAAAAGGGTGTCAAATACGCCACCGAGGCGGCGAAATATGCGCAGGTGCCGGGGCTGGATTTCGACACCGGGCGGAAGCTCAACATCCTGCGCGGAGCACTGGTGCTGGCAGCGCCGCGAACTCCGGGCGCAGCGGCCGAACTGAACACGCTCGCGACCAAGCTTCAATCGACTTACGGCAAGGGGCGCGCCCGTCATAACGGCAAGGTTATTACCGGCGACGATGCCGAGGCGTTGATGGGCACGCTGCGCAATCCGGCGGAGCTCGCCGAGATATGGCAAAGCTGGCACGAAAATGTCGGCCGCCCGATGCGGCAGGATTATCAGCGGCTGGTCGAGCTGGCCAACGCCGGCGCCAAGGATCTCGGCTATGCCGACTCCGGCGCCATGTGGCGGTCGCAGTATGACATGACGCCGGAAGAATTTTCGGCGATGTACGATCGGCTGTGGGCCGAGACCAAGCCGCTCTACGACCAGCTCCACTGCTACACCCGGACCAAGCTCAATCAGAAATATGGCAATGCCATCCAGCCGGCGAGCGGCCCGATCCGCGCCGACCTGCTCGGCAATATGTGGGCCCAGGAATGGGGCAATATCTACGACGTTGTCGCGCCCAAGGGCTCGGGCGACGTCGGCTATGACATCGGCGCGCTGCTTGAGGCCAAGAAGAAGGACCCGGTGGCGATGGTCAAGATCGGCGAGGGTTTCTACTCCTCGCTCGGTTTCGCACCGCTGCCTGAGTCATTCTGGCAGCGCAGCCAGATTACCCGTCCGCGCGACCGTGACGTGATCTGCCACGCCTCGGCTTGGGACCTCGACAACAAGAACGATCTGCGCATCAAGATGTGCACCAAGGTCAATGCCGACGACTTCGTCACCATTCACCACGAACTGGGCCACAACTATTATCAGCGGGCCTATAACCAGCAGCCCTATCTCTATCTGAACGGGGCCAATGACGGCTTCCACGAGGCGATCGGCGACTTCATCGCCCTGTCGATCACGCCCGAATATCTGGTGCAGATCGGCCTTCTCGATCGATCGAAAGTCCCGTCGGCCGACAAAGACACCGGGTTGCTGCTCCGCCAGGCGATGGACAAGGTTGCCTTCCTGCCGTTCGGACTGCTGGTCGATAAATGGCGGTGGGGCGTGTTCGACGGTTCGATCACCCCGGCCAACTACAACCAGGCTTGGGTCGATCTTAAGCGCCAGTATCAGGGTATCACGCCGCCGGTTGCGCGCAGCGAAAGCGATTTCGATCCGGGCGCCAAGTTCCACATTCCCGGCAACACGCCTTACGCCCGCTACTTCCTGGCGCGCATCCTTCAGTTCCAATTCTACAAGGCGGCCTGCGACATGTCGGGATGGAAGGGCCCGCTGCATCGTTGCAGCTTCTACGGCAACAAGCAGGTTGGCGAGCGGCTGAACGCGATGCTCAGCATGGGCCTAAGCAAGCCATGGCCGGACGCGCTTCAGGCGTTCACCGGCTCGCGCGACATGTCGGCCAAGCCGATGCTGGAATATTTCGCGCCGCTGCAGGCGTGGCTGGAAAAGCAGAACGCCGGCAAGCAGTGCGGTTGGTAATTTAGTGGGAGGGGAGCGGTACCACCGCTCCCCTTCGACTATTCGACCGACGCCAAACCGGCCTTGATGTCCTGTTGGGCCACCGGGCCGCGGGGACCCTTGGATTTCTTTCCGGTTTCCTTGAGCGTCAGTGCCTCCTCGGCGATCTCCTCCTGGGATTTGGCGCTGTCGAACCGCTCGGCCTTGAGTTCGCTCAACCGGTCCATGCCGCTGCTCAGGGCCTCGCGCACTTGTTCGCGCCTGGACCACAGGAATGCACCTGCCGCTGCGGCGCCGGCGATACCGGCCGCCAGCGCCGCGGATGCGCCGGGGTTATCCCTGGCGGCGGTGAAAAACGACGCGTCCTTGAACCGGCCTTTGGAGTCTCTTTTTCTTGCTGGCATTTTCGCCTCCTTCTCTAGCCCTTCCCCTGCAACGCACAGCCAATGGCGGCGTTGCGTTCGGAAGGCAGGAATGAACAGAAATGCGACGAAGCGTCAGAGCTGGCCGAGCATTGTCTCCGCACTTGAGGCCGAATATTCGCCCGGAGCTTCGACGTTGAGTTGCTCGACCACGCCATCGTTGACGATTGCCGAATAGCGCTGGCTGCGCTTGCCCATGCCGAATTTGGAGGCATCCATGGTCAAGCCGAGCGCGTCGGCGAATTCGCCATTGCCGTCGGCCAGCATGGTGATGTCCTCGCTACCCTGCTCGCGGTTCCATGCGCCCATCACGAAGGCGTCATTGACGCTGGTGGCGACAATCTCGTCGACGCCCTTGCCCTTCAGCTCCGCCGCTTTCTCGACATAGGAGGGCAGGTGGCGCGCGGAGCAGGTCGGGGTGTAGGCGCCGGGGACGGCGAACAGCGCAACCCGCTTCCCGGCGAAGTAGTCGCCGCTCTTGACCGGCACCGGTCCCTCCGGCGTTGCAAGCGTCAACTGGACGTCGGGAATTCGGTCGCCAACTTGGATGGGCATCGGTCAATCTCCTTTGAATGGTCAGGCCGCGAGATAGGCGCGGCGCATGACGGTCACAAGACTTGCGGCCATCCGGTCTGAGGCGCATTTTCAGGCTGATGGATACTCCGCGGTTCCTGTCCGGGAAGCTGTTGCTGGCGATGCCTGGTATCGGCGACCCGCGCTTCGAGCGTGCAGTGATTGCCATGTGCGTCCATGACGAGAATGGCGCGGTCGGTATCGGCATCGGTCACCAACGCGCGGGAATTGGCGTGCGTGGCCTGCTCGAACAATTGGGTCTCGACCCGGGCAAGGCGCCCGATGGGCCGGTGCTTCACGGCGGTCCGGTCGAGCCAGGCAGGGGTTTTGTCCTGCATAGCGACGATTGGGGCGGGCAGGACACGATCCAGGTCGTCGGCCTTGGCGCACTGACCGGAACCATCGACGTGCTGAAGGCGATTGCCGATGGAAAAGGGCCAAGCCGTTATCTGATCGCGCTGGGCTATGCCGGATGGGGTGAGGGCCAGCTCGACGAGGAAATGACCAGGCCCGGCTGGTTCACCGCCGACGGGCGCAAGGAAATATTGTTCGAAACGCCGATGGCCGAGCGGTGGGAAGCGACCTTCAAGGCGGAAGGAATAGATCCGCGGCTGCTCGACAGCGGAGCCGGCGCAGCCTGACGCTGCGCGCCTAGCCGCGGTCGTCGGCGAGCGGGCCCAATTCCTCGATTAGCGGCCCGAGCCACTGGCGATATCGCTCGGCCGAACCAATTCCCTTGCGGTTGAGCGGCTTGCGAACCTGCTCGCTGCTGGGAGTCGCGACGGCCCCCGTGGCCAAGTGGAAGTCGATGCATTCGGGCTCATACTCCAGGCCGAGGAACTCCAACATTCGCTGCGTCTGCCCTTCGATGTCGTCGACCACCTCCTCATAACGTACGGACAGGATGCGACCGGGCGCCGCTATCTTCATGGCGTCGAACAGCCGGACATAGTCGCGGTAAATAATGCCGACGTGACGAAGATCGTTGGTCGCCGGGAAGCCCCCTGAAAACAGCATTTTGAAGTTCGCCCAACAGCAGTCCAGCGCATTTCGGCGGAGATCGATGATCTTGGCATTGGGCAGCGCCAGCAGGATCAGGCCAATGTGCAACCAGTTTAGGTTGTTCTTATCGATGAAGAATGGCTTGTTCGATCGGCGGCAGTCCGCGGAAGCTTGCAAATATCGCTCGCCGACCCACGAAAATTGAGTCTTCGACATGCTTTCCAACAATGCGGCGTAGTGTTCGGGATCATTATCCGCTCGATGTCGCACCGCTTCGGCCAGCTTCACCATAATCCTCAGCTCGCCTGCGCCTTCGATTGCCGAATGCCGACCCAGAATTCGCTCTACCATCGTCGTGCCGGACCGCGGCATGCCGATGACGAAAATCGCGGAGTTATTGGATGCGTTCGGCAAATGCCTCTGCCCGTAGAATTCGGAAGTGAACGTTTCGATCACGCTGTCGATAGAAGTTGAGATGGGCTGTGGATCATAGGGATGATTGGACAGTCGGACGCTTTTGCCGGCCGCGAAATGTTCAAAGGCTGTCGCATGTTCGCCTCGCCGGTCCGCCAATAGCCCAAGTGAGATACGCAGAGTGCCCTCTTCCGGCCGCCCGGCCTTCGCCGTCAGCGCCAAATCGAGAGACTCTTCGTCAACAGGCTTGAGCTCGTCCGGGTGGAAGTTAGCGAGGTTCCACCAGGCGAAAGCGTTGGACGGATCTAACCCGAGAGCGTGTCGAAGGGCCCGAATTGAGTCGTCGCGGCGCCCAACGATCCGGTAATGATGTCCCAGCGTTGCCCATCGTTCGGCATTGCGTGGTTCCAGTGCGACCAGTCGCTCGTGGACCAGCGCGGCTTTGTCGTTGTCACCGACTTCAACAAGCAACTGAGAAAGGTGAGTGAGCGCCGGAACATTGCGCGGCTTGCGCTCGGCAACTTCTTCAATCACGGTGATCGCCTCGCGCAGCCGAACTTGCTTATTAAGGCATGTCGTCAGCAGCATCGATGCTCGGAGAAACGCTGGCGCGCGCGACAGGACCGATCGTAGAAGTTGCTCGGCCTGTTCCAGGTCCCAAAGATTGATGCAGGCTTCTGCCGCGAAAGTCTTGGCGAGGAGGTCGTTTGGGTCACGGTCGATTATGGCTGCAGCCAGCTGCCGAGCCTTAACCACTTCGCCTTCCCCAAGTGCAGCTGCAATTTCCTTCATTGAAGGTTCGGGAATGCTGGCCTCGATCGCGCTCAATTCGGCGGCCTCGGCGTCGACCCGCATGTCCAGTCTACGATACGCCGCCGCGGCAAGCCGGAAAGTCTTCGGATCGCGTTTGACGCGAACCAGTGTTTCCGCCTGCTTCAATGCTGCTGAAGGATCGAGATCTAGTAGCCGAAAGCCATTGGCTAGGGCCTCTTCATAGCTACCGGGTTTAACTTGCACAGCGGAAGATCGTTCAGTCATTTCCGTTCTTTAACGCAATCTCAAATGTCGACAACTCGCCCGCTGATTGCCAAGCAGCCGCCACCTCGCTAACGGCACGCCGACCGCGCCGTCGATGGCGCCTGAGCAGCTTTACCGGAGATTTTAACGTGGCCACCGCCGATACCCTGACCCGCGACTATATCGTCAAGGACATTTCTCTCGCCAAATTCGGCCGCAAGGAAATCGAGATCGCCGAGACAGAAATGCCGGGCCTGATGGCACTGCGCCGCGAATATGGCGCGTCGAAGCCGTTGAAAGGCGCGCGGATCACCGGGTCGCTGCACATGACGATCCAGACCGCCGTGCTTATCGAGACGCTCACCGCGCTCGGGGCCGAGGTCCGGTGGGCCTCCTGCAATATCTTCTCGACCCAGGACCATGCTGCCGCTGCCATCGCCGCGTCAGGCGTGCCGGTGTTCGCTATCAAGGGCGAGACGCTCGAGGAGTATTGGGACTATGCCGCCCGCATATTCGACTGGGGGCAGGATCAGACCTGCAACATGATCCTAGATGATGGCGGCGACGCCACCATGTTCGCGCTATGGGGCGCGCGGGTCGAAGCCGGCGAAACCCTGTTCACGCCGCAGAATGAGGAAGAGGAAATCTTCGCCGCGACCTTGAAGCGCTTCCTTGCCGAGCGTCCGGGCTACCTCACCAAGACGGTCGAGACGATCAAGGGCGTCAGCGAAGAGACCACTACCGGCGTTCACCGGCTGTATGACCTTGCCAAGCAGGGCAAGCTCCCGTTCCCGGCCATCAACGTCAACGACAGCGTCACAAAGTCGAAGTTCGATAACCTCTACGGCTGCAAGGAAAGCCTGGTCGACGCCATTCGCCGCGCCACCGACGTCATGCTGGCCGGGAAGGTCGCGACCGTCGCCGGCTTTGGTGATGTCGGCAAGGGCTCTGCAGCGTCGCTGCGCAACGGCGGTGCCCGCGTGCTGGTGACCGAGGTCGACCCGATCTGCGCGCTGCAAGCGGCGATGGAGGGTTATGAAGTCGTGACGATGGAAGAGGCGGTGAAGCGCGCCGACATCTTCGTCACCGCCACCGGCAACATGGACGTCATCACGCTCGACCATATGCGCGAGATGAAGGACATGGCGATCGTCTGCAACATCGGCCACTTCGACAGCGAGATCCAGATCGGCGCGCTGGCCAATATGAAGTGGGATGAGATCAAGCCGCAGGTCGACGAAGTCACCTTCCCCGACGGCAAGCGCCTGATCGTTCTGAGCAAGGGCCGCCTGGTGAACCTCGGCAACGCGACCGGCCATCCGAGCTTCGTGATGAGCAGCAGCTTCACCAACCAGGTGCTTGCCCAAATCGAGCTTTGGACCAAGTCCGACGCCTATCAGAACGACGTCTATGTCCTGCCCAAGCACCTCGATGAGAAGGTCGCGGCGCTCCATCTCGACAAGCTGGGCGTCAAGCTGACCAAGCTCAGCGACAAGCAGGCGGCCTACATAGGAGTGACCCCGGAAGGCCCGTTCAAGCCTGATCATTATCGTTATTAACAAGGCTGTTAACTTAAGCTGTTGTGTCGGCTCAGCGTCTGTTGCTGAAAGGTTACAGGCGCATCCGAAAGTCGAAAGTTAACCGCTGATAGCATCGACGAGCGCGTTCCAATCGCTAATCTCAGCCTTGGGATTGGTATTTTGGGGAAACAGGGAATGCGCTCGATCAATTCGGGTCGCCTGGCGGCGACCGCTTCGCTATTTGCATTGGCAGCGGCTTTTGCGCCTGGGGCGGCGCTGGCCCAGGATACTCCGGCACCGGAAGCGACCGAACAGGCCGACCCCAACGCCAACTCTGGCGATGCCGCGACTGCTGCTGAGCAGCCCGCCGCCGACAGCACCCAGGCGAGCGAGGGGACGATTGTCGTCACCGGTTCGCGCCTGCGCCGCGACGAGCGCAACAGCCCGGACCCCGTAACGATCATCGATCCGTCGATGGAGAACCGCGAGGGCAAGCTGGGATTGAACGAAGTGCTGCAGAGCTCCCCGCTGGCAGCCGGTTCGACCCAGATTACCTCGACCATTTCATCCAACTTCGTGGTCAATGGCGGCGAAGGCGTGCAAACGATTTCGTTGCGCGGCCTTGGCGCCAACCGCACCCTGGTCCTGCTCAACGGACGCCGAGCCGGCCCCGCGGGCGTTCGCGGCGGCGTTTCGGCGTTCGACCTTAACGTCATCCCGGTCGATGCTATCCAGACCATCGACATCCTGAAGACCGGCGCCTCGTCGATTTACGGTTCGGACGCGGTGGCCGGCGTGGTCAACGTGATCACCAAGAAGGATCTACGCGGGTTCGAGGTTCGTGGTTTCGTTTCCGCACCGACACATGGTGGCGGAGAGCAGTACAGCCTATCTGCAACCTACGGCCTTCCGCTGGGCGACCGCGGCAACATCATGCTCGGCGCCAACTGGTACCATCACAAGGAATTGGAGCGGGGTGACCGTTCCTTCCTCGGCTGCGAAGAGGAATTCGTAACTAACGAGGCAACTGGCAATCGCTCGGATCCAATCGATCCGCGTACCGGGGAGCCCTATTGCGGAGCTTTTCCAAACGCCCAGATTTTCCTGACGGACTTTTTCGGTGCGCCTAATTTGTGCGGGCCAGCGGTTCCAATCAATCCCAATACAGTGAATCCTCCATGCGGACCGGTGGCGCCGGGATCTACGCGTAGAAGGATTACGAGCATTCAGTTCAACTATCCGGGTTCGCGCCTCGACGAATTTCTGAATCCGCTGGCCGCACCGGTTTCGTTCGCTGATCTGCAAGCGCCTGCGGGCTTCTTCCCAGTTGGCGCCTACAACGCCACCGGCCTGGCAATGGCCAGAAACTACGATAGCCAGGTCGATGGTGACTCGGTCATTCCCGACACGCGTCGCTTTACGTTGTTCGGCGAACTTGGCTACGAGCTGAGCGATCGCGTCGACCTTTATGTCGAAGGCCTTTATAACCAACGCAAGACGAAGACCGACGGTTCTCGCCAACTGTTTTTCTACCAGTTTGCGGGTGATTCAGTCGTCGGCCTTCCATATTATTTCTGCGCGGGTGGTTATTACGCCGAAGGTGAACAGTGCGATCCGTTTGCCGCCGGCGATCCCTTGAACTCCGGCTTCACCTTCCCGGGATTGCTGCAACCGGTGATCAAGGCTCCGGCCAGTTCCAGCACTGACGTCAAATATTTCCGCGGCGTTGTCGGCCTTCGCGCCAATTTGGACAATGTCCTGCCGAATGGCTTCGCGGACTTCCATCTTCAATATAGCCGATCGGACGGAGACTATAAGCGCGACATCATCTTCCGCGACTCGATTGAATTCGGCGTAGCGGAATGGCGGACCGACCTCTGCGAGGGGACGCAAACCGCTATTCGCGGGGCGGACTGCATCGACATCAACTACACGGATCCGCGCGTTCTCATGGGCGACTTTACCGCCGAGGAGCGGGCCTTCCTGTTCGGAGTCGACAAGGGCAACACGCTTTACAAGCAGTTTAGCGGCGAAGTTACCGTCGGCGGCGATGTCTTCGAACTGCCGGCTGGCCCAGTAAAGGTTGCAATCGGCTTGCACGCCCGGAAGGATTCGATCAACGATGTCCCCGGCGAGGCAACGCAGACCGGCAACCTGTGGGCCAGCACCAGCTCCGGCATCACCAAGGGCTACCAGAACACCAAGGAAGCCTTTGGCGAAGTCGAAGTTCCAGTGTTCGAGAATTCTTCGATCGGTAAGTCGCTGACCTTGAGCGCAGCCGCCCGGGTGACCAATACCTATGCCAAGCGCACCGGACCGGTTTGCACGGCGCCAGGCGTCTGCGAATTCGACGGAGCCGAGGACTCGGACAAGGGTAACTGGACTTACAAGCTGGCCGCCAATTGGCAGACGACCGACTGGCTCCGCCTGCGCGGCACCTATGGCACGTCATTCCGTTCGCCTGCCTTGTTCGAGCAGTTCCTGGCAAACGAATCTGGCTTCATCGCCCAGTCCGCCGATCCTTGCGTTCGTTGGGAACTGTCGGAAAGCCAGGAAATACGGGATAATTGCGCAGCTGCGGGCGTTCCGATCAATCACACGGGCGGCGGCTCTTTCGAGAGTTTCTCGACCGGCGGCATCGGATTGCTTGACCCGGAAACCTCGAAGGCTTGGACGGTTAGCGCCATCTTCACGCCTCAGGGCTGGTTCTGGAACGGCGGCAAATTCAGCCTGACTGTCGACTACATCGACATCAAGGTGAAGGATGAGGTCACCCAACTTGGGTCAGCCAACATTCTCAACGGCTGCTATACGTCCGACAGCTTCCCGGACGATCCGTTGTGCGACCTGTTCGTCCGCGACGACCAGGGCCAGAACGCCAGCTTTGACATCGTGTCGCTGAACGATCCGTTCCTGAATATCGATACTCAGCACAACAAGAGCCTCGATTTCACGCTTCGGTTCCGTCAGGACATGGGCAGCATGGGAACGCTGTCGCTGCTGGGTCAGACGACCTACCAGCTGTCGGACAAGTTCGTCCTCTTCCAGGGCACTGAAGGCAACTTCAACGGCGAGGCCGGCGATCCCAAGTGGGTCACCGACATTAACCTGACCTGGGCGAAGGCACCGTTCACCATCACCTATGGCTTGCAGGTCATCGCCGCGACCAATGACATCGACAACCTCGAAGATGTCGGTGGAACGGCACTTACCGCGGGCAACTGTCTGGGCACTGACGCGGCCTATGCACTCCGCGGTGGACCTTACTGTCCGGTCTACAAGCTGCCGCGGGTGGCCTATCACAGCCTGTCGGCCGAGATTGAAGCAGCGAAGGGCTTTACCTTCCTTGTCGGCGTGTCGAACATTTTCGACAAGAAGCCGCCGCTGGTCTCGACCGTCGGCGCCCCAATCGCGGCGTTCGCCCAGGTGCCGCTGCTGGGCAGCTACTACGACTATTATGGCCGTCGCCTGTTCGTCAGCGCCAAGGCCAAGCTCTAAGCCGATTAGTGGCAACTCAAACGGGGCGGGGCACCAATGGTGTCCCGCCCTTTTTCTTTGGCGGGACGCGCCTTATGACGTTCCAATGATGTTCGGGGGAAGTGTCGGATGATCGTCGGTGCGGAAGCAGCGGCGGCAATCATTGTCATCGCCGCCCTGTGGGTCGCGTTCGCTGCTGCGCTGGCGATCCTTTCCGCTCGGCGGCTGAGGCGCGCGCAAGCAGTGCTCGGCGCGGCGCGTGGCATGCGATCATTGCTCGACGCGGCGCCGGCGCGAGCTCTGCTGATCGATGGCGACGGCAATGTCGAGGCGGACTCCAAGCTTGCGCGCGAGCTGGGCCTGACATCCACACCAGATCGGCTTGAGCATCTGTCGGCCGATGGGCGTGGGTTCGACCGTGAAGACTTCGATGCATTCGTTACCGCGCTCGACGACGTGCGGTTGGGTGGAGCGCCGCTACAACGACAGCTTCGCCTTGCCGGACGGAACAAGGTGGTCGAACTTCGGGCGGCGCTTGCTCCGGCGCCGGCAAAGCCCGGTTCCATTCTGGTCTGGCTGTTCGACATCAGCGACGCCGAAGCCGACCGCATGAAGCTGATCCGACGCCTACATCAGACTGAAGGGGCGCTCGACGCGCTGACCCATTTGATCGAGAGCGCGCCCTTCCCGATGTGGTATCGCGGCCCGGACCTGACGCTCGGCCTGGTCAACGCCGCCTTTGTCGCCGCGGTCCAGGGACAGGATGCCGCCGACGTGATCGAGCGCGGAAGCGAGCTGATCGATGCGGTCGGGCCGGAAGGCGCGCGGTCTGGAGCCCAGCAGGCGCTTGAAACGGGCCGGCCCTATTCACGCACTTTGCCAGCAACGATCGGTCAGGAGCGGCGGATGCTGCGGATTGTCGACGTACCGCTGGCAACCGGCGCCGTCGCCGGCTTCGCGGTCGACATTCAGGATTTGGAAGACGCACGCATCGAGCTGGCGCGGCACCAGGAATCGCAGCGCGAGCTGGCCGACCGAATGGCCGCTGGAGCAGCCCAGTTCGATGGCGAGCGCCATCTAGCCTTTTTCAACCAGCCATTCGCGATCATGGCTCAGCTAGAGCCGGAATGGCTGCTGGAACGCCCCGAGTTTGACCGCGTGCTGGATCGGATGCGCGAAAATGGCCGGCTGCCCGAAGTGCGCGATTTTCCGGCGTGGAAGGCGGAGAGGCGGGACTGGTTCACTTCGGCGGAAGAAACCATCGAGGAGGATTGGATCCTCGCGAATGGCGACCATTTGCGACTGCTTGCCCAGCCGCTGCCCGACGGCGGACTGCGTCTGATCTTCGAAGACCGCACCGAACAGGTCCGATTGGCTACCGCGCGCGACACGCTGCTTCGGGTGCGCGCCGCGACGTTCGACAATCTGTTCGAAGTGATCAGCGTGTTCGCTTCCGACGGCCGGCTCTACCTGTGGAACCGGCGGTTCAGTGAGTTGTGGGACCTCGACGAGAGCTGGCTGGCAGAACACCCACGTGTCGATGAGCTCGTCCCGGCGATGGCCAAGCGGCTGGTCAATCCAACTGCCGCGGCCCAGGTGCGTGAGCTGGTCCGCTCGACCACCAGCGGCCGTCAATCGGGGACGGGCCGCGTCTCGTTGACCGACGGTCGCCACCTTGATTTCGCGGCGGTGCCGTTGCCCGACGGCAATGCGCTGTTCACGATGATCGACGTCACGGACTCAAGCCGGATTGAGGCTGCGCTGCGCGAGCGCGCCACTGCCTTGGAGGAAGCCGACCGGGTCAAAACCGATTTCGTCGCCAACATGAGTTACGAACTTCGCACCCCGCTGACCTCGATCGGCGGCTTCGCCGAGATGCTGGCGGCGGGCTATGCGGGCAAGCTGCCATCGGCGGCATCCGACTATGTCGGAGCGATCCTCGAATCCGTCGAACGACTGTCGAAACTGATCAACGACGTGCTCGACCTGACTCAGGGCGACACCCAGGGCGTCGTGCTGGAGCGCGAGCGGGTCGATATTGCCGGAATGTGCCGCGCCGCCAGCGAAGCTCTGTGTTCACGCGTCGGTGAAAAGGGCCAGAAGCTGGAAGTTACTCTGGATCCCAGTGCCGGCAGCGTGATCGGCGATGCCCGGCGCCTGCGGGAGTCGATTGAACACATCCTCCGGAACGCTGTCGCTTACACCCAGGATGGCGGCCACGTCTGGCTGAAGGCCAGCGGCGACGACGACCAGGCGGTCGTCACCATTGTCGACGACGGCCCGGGCATTGCCAAGGAAGACCAGGCCCAGGCATTTGCTCGCTTCCATCGCTCGGGCGCCACTCGCGGCGATGCCGCACTGGGTCTCGGGCTCCCGCTGACGCGCCAATTCATCGAAGCGCACGGCGGGACCATCGAACTGGAATCGGCGCTTGGGAAGGGGACCAGCGTGACCCTCACTATTCCCCGTGCGCCACAATGAGGATCAAGGACGAAAAGGCCATGCTCGCCTTCGGGCGCAAGCTGGCGACCGCGTTGCGGCCTGGCGACGTCGTGACGCTGTCGGGTCCGCTGTCCGCGGGGAAAACGACGATGGTTCGCGGCTTGCTGGCGGGACTCGGCTATCGCGGCGAAGTGCCAAGCCCAAGCTTCGCGATCGTCCAGCCTTATGAAGAACTGGATCCTCCCGTCTGGCACGTCGATCTTTACCGGATTGATGACCCGTCGGACCTGGAGGAACTCGGTCTCGACGATGTCGGTGCCGAAGGGGCGTTGTTGATCGAATGGCCCGAGCACGCCGGTCACGGGACATGGCCTCGGGCGCTCGCCCTGTCCCTCGAAGCGCTGGAAGACGGCGCACGCGCCTTGACAGCCGAGGTCCCGGAGGCATGGGAAGGGCGATGGCCTCTCCGATGATCCCGCCTGATTCTGCACCTGAATTTCTCGCCCGCCATGGTTGGAGCGAAGCACAGATCCTGCCGCTGGCCGGCGACGCCAGCTTCCGCCGATACTTCCGCGTCCTGGCCGGCGACCGCCGGGCGGTGTTGATGGATGCTCCGCCACCGCACGAGGATCCGCGGCCGTTCGTGGCGATCGCCAACTGGCTGGGGGGTGTCGGCCTGGCGGCGCCGAGGATCCTTGCCGCCGACCTTGATCAGGGGCTGCTGCTGCTCGACGATTTCGGTGATGCCCGGATGCGCGAGACTCTCGATGCCGATCCAGCGGTCGAGCGCGACCTTTATGAAACGGCGGTCGATGTCCTTGTCCATCTGCACGACCATCCGCCGATGGCCGGGCTGCCGCCGCACGGGCTGAAGGAATGGCTGACAGAACTTCGCCTGTTTCCCGATTGGTATGCGCCAGCAGTTGGACTTGAGTCGATCGACGTAGACCAATGGGATGAGGCGTGGCGCACCGTGCTGCAACCCGTTGCTGCTGATGGTCTTGGTCCCGTAACCGTCCTGCGCGACTATCATGCCGAGAATGTCATGTTGCTCGACGGGAGAGGTGGCATTGGACGGTTCGGCTTGCTTGATTTCCAGGATGCCTTGGCCGGTCACCCGGCTTATGATCTGGTGTCGGTCCTTGAAGACGCGCGGCGCGACGTTTCGCCCGCGTTGGAGCGTGCGATGATCGACCGTTATCAGCAGAAAACCGGCGTCGGCGATGCGTTCGAGCGGGCCTATTGGACGCTCGCCGCTCAGCGCAATACGCGCATCCTTGGGGTCTTCTGCCGGCTGTGGAAGCGGGACGGCAAAGATCGCTACAGGCAGTTTCAGCCTCGCATGTGGGGCTTGTTGGAGCGCGACCTGGCACAGCCGGGCCTTGAACCGGTCAAAGCCTGGTTCGATGCACAGATCCCGGCATCCTTCCGCGCCGATGTCTGGCAGGCAGCGGCGTGAATCGCAAAGCGCGCGCCCTGGCCCTCCGCCCTGAAATAGAGGCTGCGGTTCCCGACACCGCGATGGTCATGGCTGCCGGCCTCGGCAAGCGTATGCGTCCGCTGACGGCTACCCGACCCAAGCCGCTGGTCGAGGTCGCAGGTAAGGCGTTGATCGACCATGCGCTCGATCGGCTGCGCGCCGCGGGCATCCACAAGGTCGTGGTCAACGTCCACTACCTGCCCGACGCGTTGGAAGCCCATTTGAAGGCCCGAGCCGGCGACATGGACGTCAAAATCAGCGACGAGCGCAAACAGCTGCTCGAGACCGGTGGGGGGATGGTCCAAGCCGAGTCGATGATCGGCGCCGATCCGTTCCTGGTGGTCAACAGCGACAATTATTGGGTCGACGGCCCGGCCGATACTCTTCACCTGCTCGCTTCTCTGTGGCGCGATCGGGATATGGACGCGCTGCTGCTGGTGGTTCCGCAGGCGCGGGCCGGCAATCATCGCGGACCGGGCGATTTTCACATGGCGGCCGACGGGCGGCTGACGCGGCGCGCCAAGGGCAAGGTCGCTCCATTCGTTTTTACCGGAATTCAAATGGTCTCGAAGCGCCTGCTCAAAGGCGCGCCCGCCGGGCCATTCTCGACCAACATTTTGTGGGATCGGGCAATCGCGGAGGGTCGTTGCTTCGGCGCGGTTCACCAGGGGCTGTGGTTCGATGTTGGCAACCCCGCTGCGATCAAGTCCACGGAGCGTGCCCTGCAAGATGGCTGAAGGCCGGCTGTTCCAGCGCCGGCATCCGTCCGACCCGCTCGTCTATTCGATCCCGGCTCATCGCAGCTTTGCGGACGCGCTCGCTATCGGGCTGATCAATGCGCTTGGCCGTGAGCCGCAATCGCTGGCCAAGGGCCGTATCCTGTTGCCGAACAATCGTGCAGTTCGAACCGTCACGGAGGCATTTGTTCGCGCCAGCGGCGGCGGATTGGTCCTGCCGCGCCTGATTGCGATCGGCGATCCCGATCTTGGCGAGAGGATTGGCGGCGCACTCGATCCGCTTGAACTGGCCGACGACATTCCGCCGGCGATTGATCCGCTCGAACGGCAATTGCTGCTTGCTCGCCTGCTTCGCGCGGCGGGTGAAAGCGCGGCCGAAGCAGTGCGCCTGGCTGACGAACTGGCGCGAACGATGGATGCGCTGGCGATTGAAGAGATTCCGGCAACTCGCCTGGTAGATGCCGTCAGCGAAACGCCCGACCTGGCGGAACACTGGCTCAGGTCGATCGAGCGGTTCCGGGCGATATTGGATCGTTGGCCCGCGATGCTTGCCGACCGCGGCGTGATCGACCTTGCCGAGCGGAGGAGCCGGCTGCTTCACGCATTGGCCGAGAGATGGGCGGCAAGGTCCCCTGACGGTTTCACAATTGCAGCGGGCATCACAACCTCCGCACCGGCGATTGCGGCACTGGTCGGCCGTGTTGCCCGGTTGGAAAATGGTGCGGTCGCGCTTCCGGCTTTGGCGGATGATCGGCTGATGCCCAAGAAGGAATGGGAAGCGCTTGGTCCCGGTGAGGATGGCCGCGGCGAGGAGAGCCATCCGCAATTTCATTTGAAACGGCTTCTCGACCGCATTGGCGTAGCACGAGACGAGGTGAAGCCATGGCAAGGAGGCGGGCGCGCGACTTCGCCGGCGGCACGTTCGCATGCCGTTGCGGCTGCATTGGTCGCACCCAGATTTAGCGAGAAATGGACGCAGCTTGCGACCGCTGAAAGGCGGCTGACGGGTATCCGCATTGCCGAACTGCCTGATCCAGCCAGTGAAGCCCAGGCTATTGCGATTGCCTTGCGCGAGGCAATTGACGAACCTGGCGCAACCGCCGCTCTGGTGACGCCGGATCGCGGCCTTGCCGCGCGCGTCTCCGCTCATCTGGCGCGGTGGGGTATCGAGGCTGACGACAGCGCCGGCCGGCCGCTCTCCCACACGGCGGCCGGTACCTTGCTGTTGGCGATTGCCGCGGCGGTCGCCGAGCGCCTTGCGCCGGTGCCATTGCTAGCACTGCTCAAGCATCCGCTGGTCGGCGGGGAGGGAGAGAGAAGGCGGGATTGGCTCGACGAGGTCCGGGCGCTGGACCTCGGGCTAAGGGGACCTCGCCCACGGCCCGGTCTCGACGGTCTCGATGAGTATTTTAGCGAGGAGGGTGCCAGTCGGACCTGGAACCAGCTTCGCGGGAAGGTCGCACATCTCGATGCGCCGCTGGGGGCGACACTCTCCCAGTTCGCGTCCCTGCTTCGAGCGGCAGTCGAGCCACTGGCGAGTGATGCCGCGTGGCGTGGGCCCGATGGACGCTTGGCGGCCGAGTTGTTGTCAGAGGTCGAACTTTCGGAAGATGCGTCGCTGCTGACCATCTCGCCCGATGACGTAATTCCGCTCTTGCGCAACATGATGGACAAGCTGCCGGTTCGGCGTCCCTATGGCGGCCATCCGCGCATCTTCATCTGGGGTCTGCTCGAAGCGCGGTTGCAAAAAGCAAATTTGATGATCCTGGGCGGGATGAACGAGGGGTCATGGCCGTCAGTTCCCAGCCCCGATCCCTGGCTCGCGCCGCAAATTCGACGCACGCTGGGCTTGGCCGGCGTCGAGTTCCGCACTGGTCTCGCGGCCCATGATTTCGCGAGTGCACTAGGCGCGCCCAAGGTTTTGCTGACCAGGGCCCGGCGCGATGGCCGCTCGCCGACCATCGCTTCACGATTGTGGTTGCGACTGCAGGCGATGACGGGCGGAATGACCCGCGACCAGCGGTTGGAACGGCTTGCGTTGGCGCTGGATGCCAGCGCGGTCATCGAACCCGCGCCGCGTCCCGCGCCACAGCCGCCAATCGAGGTCCGGCCAAAGCGGATTGCCGTAACCGATCTCGATCGGCTCAAGGCAGATCCCTTTGCCTTCTATGCCAAGGCCATACTCAAACTGCCCCGGCTCGATCCGGTCGATGCCGAGCATAGCGCTGCCTGGAAGGGCACCGCCGTTCATGAAGTGCTGGAAGCCTGGTTCGATCAGGACAAGTGCGACCCCGCCAAGCTCAAGGCTCGCGCAGAAGCAATGATCGGCGACGAAGCAATTCATCCCATGCTTCGCGCGCTCTGGTCGCCGCGATTGATGGAAGCGATCGAATGGGTCGCAGCGGAGTCCGAGCGTGATCGAATCGAAGGACGGTCGCCGATCCTTGCCGAGCAAAAGGGCGAGGCGGAGATTGCGGGCGTCACTCTGCATGGCCGGGTCGACCGGATCGACAGGCTGGCTGACGGCAAGTTTGCGATCGTCGATTACAAAACCGGTCAGGCACCGGCAAAAAAAGCAGTTGCAGAAGGTTTCGCGCTACAGCTCGGCCTGTTGTCGTTGATTGCCCGCGATGGGGGCTTTGGCGACATCAAGGGCGAAGCCGGCGCGCATGAATATTGGTCGCTGGCCAAGGATAGTAAGGGCCGGATTGGCTATCGGCGTTCACCCGACAAGGACGAGGGTCCCGAAGCGTTCGTTGCGCGAGCCTATGCCCATTTCGCCGACGCAGTTGCGAGGTGGCTAATTGGCGACGAGCCCTTCGAGGCCAAGCTCAACCCCGCTTATGCGCCCTATGAGGATTACGACCAGCTGATGCGGCTGGAGGAATGGTACGGCCGTGAATAGCTCAGTCCGACCCTTCGCCGTGCGATCCGCCGCGCTTGGGCTTTTTGACCTTGGAGGCATAGAGCAAGGCAGCAACTATCGCCGCCGATCCGATTCCGACCGCGACACCCGCCTTTACCAGCTTCGCACGCCGCTCTTCATCGCGCCTGTCGTCGTCGCTCATGCCATCCTCTCGTTAGCCAGTCGGCTTCGTCACTATGCGCTTCGGACGGCCAAGGGAAGCGCCGCATGAAGAGCAGACTTAGGGCTTTTCATCCGCTTGAAGGTGCCCAGGCCGCGGCGTCGGATCCGCTGGTGCATGCTGCACTGTCGGCTTCGGCCGGAACGGGCAAGACCCACGTCTTGACAGCGCGCGTTCTGCGCCTGTTGCTGCGCGGGACGGCGCCATCGTCGATCCTCTGCCTCACTTTCACCAAGGCCGGCGCGGCCGAGATGGCGAACCGGATCAGCGAGCGACTGGCGCAGTGGGTCCGGATCCCGCCCGAAGCGCTGCGCAACGATTTGCTTGCGCTGGGCGAAGACAATAGTCCGCCGGCCCTCGACCGCGCCCGCCGCCTGTTCGCCGAAGTGCTCGAAGCGCCGGGCGGGGGATTGCGCATCCAGACCATCCATAGCTTTGCGCAGTCGCTGCTCGCGTCCTTTCCAGTGGAAGCTCAAATTACGCCCGGCTTTCGCCCGATCGAAGGGAGGGCGGAACAGGAGCTGGTTCGCCGGACGTTGGCGTCACTTCTCGAACAGGCGGAAGCAGGCGGCGACCGACGGCTGCTCGACGATGTTTCGGCGCTAAGCCTCCGCCTCGGCGAAGGGGGTGCCGAAAATTATTTGATGGCCTGTGCCCGCGCCCACGAAGCCGTGGAAGCGCTAAGCGAACCCTCGACGATTGAAGCGCGCCTGATGGCAATGATCGGGATCGACGGCGGCGATGCAGAGGCCGAGGTAGCTCAACGGCTCAGCGATGACGAAATCGATTTGGACCTGTTCGAGCGTTTGATTGCGGCCAACAGGCTATGGGCGACCTCCACTGGCGACAGGATCGCCGCCAATCTGACGGCATTCCTAAATTCGCCGGGACAGCGATCGTCGCTTCTCGCGGGGCTTGGGTCCGGCTTGGTTACGGCAAAAGGCGAGCCTTGCGCGGTGAAGCCGAAGCAATTGGCAGCCGACCCGCAATATGACCAGTTGGCGCTCGATTTCGCTGACTGGTGGGTATCGCTCCGCACGCTGGTGAGTGCCGCGGAACTTGCCAGAATTCAGGCCGCCGGGCTGCGGGCGGGGCAGGCCTTCGCTCGCGCCTATGTGCAGGCCAAGCGCGCCGCCGGGGTCGCCGATTTCGACGACCTGATTGCCTGGACTCGCCGTTTGTTTGGGCAGCCGGGGATGGGCGAATGGGTCAGTTACAAGCTCGACCAGCGCACCGACCACATCCTGGTTGACGAGGCGCAGGATACCAACCGCGACCAGTGGGAAATCGTCGGCGCGCTGGCCGAGGAATTCTTTTCCGGTAGCCCGGAAGCCGAAGGGCGCAGGCGAACCCTGTTTATGGTCGGCGATTACAAGCAGGCAATATTCAGCTTTCAGGGGACTGACCCAAGGGAATTCGAGCGGTTCAGGCTGACGGTTGCCAGGCGGGTCGGCGAAGTGACTGCGGCGGCGGATGAGGCCGAGTTTCGTGCCCGCGAATTTCGCGACCTGTCGATTGACGCCAGCTTCCGTTCGTCGCCCCCGATACTCCAGCTGGTCGACGCATTGATCGGTGAAGTGGGCCATTCCGAAATGGGACTCAGCGAGCGGCCCAATATTCACCGGGCGCACCATGCCAATCGTCCAGGCCGCGTTGAAATCTGGCCCGCCTTCGACCCTGCCGTGGAGGACGACGATCTCGAGGAAGGCGAAGAAGGCTGGATCGACGAGCCGACGCGCCGCTATGCCGACGCCATTGCCCGCCAAGTCCAGCGCTGGCTTGCAGAAGCGCCTATTCTCGCAACCACCGGCCGACCGCTTTCGCCCGGCGACATCATGATCCTGGTCCGCAGCAGGACGGAGCTGGCATCGCTGATCGTAGCTAGACTTTACGCCCAGCGCGTTCCCGTTGCCGGAATCGATCGGCTGCATCTCCACAAGCCGCTTGCGGTCAAGGATCTGCTGGCTGCGGTTGGCTTCGCGGTCCAGCCGCTGGACGATCTCAACCTCGCCAGTCTGCTGGTTTCACCCTTGATCGGCTGGAATCAGGACCAGCTCTTTGGCCTGGCGCATGGCCGAACCCGCAAATTATGGACGGAGCTCGCTGCGCGGCGCGATCAACAGCCTCATTGGGCGGAAGCCCACGCCATCCTGTCGAACTGGCTGGCGATGGCGGACTATGTCACGCCTGCGCAATTCCTCGAAACTGTCCTTTCCGGCCCGCTCGATGGTCGGCGAAAGCTGTTGAAGCGGCTCGGCGAAGCGGCGCGCGACCCGATCGAGGAACTGGTGTCGAGCGCCATGCTTTTCGAACAGGAAGAGATCGCCTCGCTCGACCGCTTCATGGCCTGGTTCAGCCAGGGCGAAGTCGAAGTGAAGCGCGACCCCGCTGCACCTTCAAATGCGGTGCGAGTGATGACCGTTCACGGTGCGAAAGGGCTGGAGGCGCCGCTGGTCATACTCGCCGATGCGACCCATGATCCGGACCGGGTTGGCGGAACCTCGCCGATTGTCGATGTGCCGGTCGAAAATGTCGGCGCCATCCCGGTAATCCGCCCGCGCAAGGAAGAATGCGCGCCGGTCTTTCGGGCGTTGATCGATGAGGCCAAGCGTGTCGGCCAGGAAGAGCATTGGCGCCTCGCATATGTCGGCCTGACCCGGGCGGCAGAGCGATTGGTGATCGCCGGAGTCAAATCGAAAAAAGATGTGCCGCAAGGCAGTTGGCACTCCGCGGCGTCGCGGGCGATGCAGTCGCTCGGAGCGGAGCCGGTCGAGGTCGAGGGATGGGGCAGCAGCCTGGTTTGGGAGGGCGACGCCAAAGCCCTGATTTCTCGCAAGACCGCAAAACCGACGTTGGAGCCGATCGCGGTACCCGAGCTGTTACGGCGGCCAGCGCCGCCGGAAGCGCGTCCGCCGCGACCGTTGGCGCCATCCCAGATCGCCGAGGATCGCGACAGTGCGCCTCCTCCCGGGCCCGAACTGCGCGCCGCTGCCCGGCGAGGGACATTGCTTCATTCGCTGTTCGAGCGATTACCGGCTGTCGCGCCCCACGATCGCCGATCGCTGGCGCTGCGCTGGCTGGAACGAGTTGGGATCGAGCCCGACGCACGTAATGAAGTCGTTGACGCGGCCTGCGCCCTGGTGGGCGATCCCCAATTCGCCGACTTGTTCGGCCCGGACTCGCTGGCTGAAGCGCCAATAGCCGCAACACTCGCCGATGGCCGCGTCGTTGCGGGTACCGTCGATCGGCTTTGCATCGGACCGGAACTGGTGCGCGTGATCGACTTCAAGACCGGCCGGTCCATTCCAGCTGGCATTGAAGCAGTTCCGTCCGGTCACCGCGCCCAAATGGACGCCTATGTCGACGCACTTAAGATTATTTTCCCGGGCCGGCGGATCGAGGCGTCATTGCTCTACACAGCCGGGCCGCAGCTGATTAGGCTGCCGGGTTGAGGTTCGCCGAGTCTCTCCCCACATAGGTTGCAAATCGCAATCCAAGGAGTCCCAAATGGGCCAGAATACGAAGACCGTTACCGACCAGAGCTTCCAGGCGGATGTGCTCAGTGCCGACAAGCCCGTACTCGTCGATTTCTGGGCGGAATGGTGTGGTCCCTGCCGGATGATCGCTCCCGCGCTCGAGGAAATTGCCGCGGAGCTTGGCGACAAGGTCACGGTGGCAAAAATCAACATTGACGAGAATCCTGACACGCCGGGCAAATATGGCGTTCGCGGTATCCCGACCATGCTGCTGTTCAAGAATGGCGAAGCGGTCGCTCAAAAGGTTGGCGCCGCGCCGCGCAGCCATATTCAGCAATGGCTTGAGGGCGAACTCGGCTAAGCCGGGGGCTCGGTTCCATCGAGGCCAACCGTATCCGGCCTGAACCGGTCATATTTTGGCAGGCGGTCGTCAATTTCGATCCAGGGGAGCCTGCTCGTCCAGAAAATGTGGAAGCCGGGACGCACGCGTCCCGGTTCGTCCAGCGTCGCAACGCTGAAATCGATCGTGTCGGGCTGATGCTTGACGTGGGTGTACAGGGGAGTGCCGCATTCGCCGCAAAATGCCCGGTGACCAAAGCTGCTGGAAGCGACACGCCGGACGGCAGCTTCACCCTGGTCGAACCGATAATCCGCTAGCGAGACGGTCGCGAACACCATCGCAGGCGATCCGCTGTTGAGCTGGCAGGTGCGGCAGTGGCACCAGCCGGCATCATAGGGTTCGCTCGCCAGCCGGAATCGAACCGTCCCGCAGAGGCATCCGCCAGTACAATCGTCCATCGGGACCCGCTAGGCCGCCCCTTACGGCCGGTCAATTGACTAGGGCGGGTGCGCTCCCTACATCGCGCCGCACCATCGCCCGCGCGCGGGCGACCCTTTTTCCTGCCCTTCTGACCCGGGCCATTTGAGGAATAGTTCGTCCCATGCTCGCCACTGTGGCCAAGAGAATTTTCGGTTCGGCCAACGACCGTTACGTTGCCAAGCTCGGCAGGACTGTGGAGACGATCAACGGCTTCGAGCCGACCATCGCGGCGATGACCGACGAAGAGCTTCGCGGCCAGACCGAGCTCTTCCGCCAGCGGCTGGCAGACGGCACCAAGCTTGACGATCTGCTGCCCGAAGCCTTTGCAACCGTCCGCGAGGCGGCCAAGCGCACGCTCGGGCAGCGCCACTATGACGTGCAGATGATCGGTGGCATCGCGCTGCACCGCGGCGAGATCGCCGAGATGCGGACTGGCGAAGGCAAGACGCTGGTTGCGACCCTTTCGGTTTACCTCAACGCGCTCGCCGGCAAGGGCGTCCATGTCGTCACGGTCAACGATTATCTGGCCAAGCGCGACGCCGAGTGGATGGGCCAGGTCTATAAATTCCTGGGAATGACGGTCGGCGTCATTGTGCCGAACCTGACCGATCCCGAGCGCCGCGAAGCCTATCTTGCGGACATCACCTACGCCACGAATAACGAACTCGGGTTCGACTACCTGCGCGACAATATGAAATTTTCGCGCGAGCAGATGGTTCAGCGGCCCTTCCATTATGCGATCGTCGATGAGGTCGATTCGATCCTGATCGACGAGGCCCGCACTCCGCTGATCATCTCTGGTCCGACCGACGACAAATCGGAGCTCTACATGGGCGTCGACGCGATCGTGAAGCAGTTCGTCGAGGGCGATTACGAGAAGGACGAAAAGCAGAAAAGCATCGTCCTGACCGAAGACGGCACCGAAAAGGCCGAGCGGATGCTTGAAGCCGCGGGCCTGATCGAAGGGACCAACCTCTACGACATCGCCAACACGCAGGTCGTCCATCACCTTAACCAGGCCCTCAAGGCCAACAAGATGTTCAAGCGGGACATCGATTATATCGAGAAGGACGGGAAGATCGTCATCATCGACGAGTTCACCGGTCGCATGATGGACGGACGACGCTGGTCCGATGGCCTTCACCAGGCCGTCGAGGCGAAGGAAGGCGTACAGATCGAGCCGGAGAACCAGACGCTCGCCTCGATCACCTTCCAGAATTATTTCCGCATGTATCCGAAGCTGTCGGGAATGACCGGCACGGCGGCGACCGAGGCGCCGGAGTTCTTCGACATTTACCGGATGAATGTGGTTTCGATCCCGACCAACGTCCCGGTTCAGCGCCGCGACGTGGACGACGAATTCTACAAGAACATCAACGACAAGTTCGGGGCAATCGCCAAGGAAATCCGTATTCGCCAGGAAACTGGTCAGCCGGTCCTGGTCGGCACCGTATCGATCGAAAAGTCCGAAATGCTGTCGGAATTCCTGGAGCAGGAAAAGATCCAGCACTCGGTCCTCAATGCCCGCTTCCACGAAAGCGAAGCGCATATCGTCGCACAGGCCGGCCGGATCGGCATGGTCACCATCGCTACCAACATGGCCGGCCGCGGAACCGACATTAAATTGGGCGGCAACCTGGAATTTCGCGTCGAGGACGAGCTTAAGGAAGTCCCCGAAGGGCCCGAGCGCGACAAGGCGATCGAACGCATTTCCGCGGAAATCGAGGCCGAAAAGCAGCAGGTGCTGGACGCCGGCGGCCTGTTCGTTCTCGGCACTGAGCGCCACGAAAGCCGCCGTATCGACAACCAGCTCCGTGGCCGTTCCGGGCGCCAGGGCGACCCCGGCCTGTCACGCTTTTACTTGAGCCTCGACGACGATTTGCTGCGCATCTTCGGACCGCAGACCGCCTTTGCTCGCCTCATGAACAAAAATCTGGAGGACGGCGAAGCGATCATTTCCCCCTGGATCTCGAAGGCGATTGAGACCGCGCAGAAAAAGGTCGAAGCGCGCAACTACGACATCCGCAAGCAAGTCGTCGAATTCGACGATGTCATGAATGATCAGCGCAAGGTGATCTACGAGCAGCGCGCGGAGATCATGGATGCCGACCATGTTTCGGACGTGGTCGAAGATTTCCGTGTCGAAACGATCGTCGGGCTAGTCATGGCGAGCTGTCCCGAGGGTACTTATCCCGAGCAATGGGACGTCGACAGCCTCAAGGAGAATGTCGGCGAGGTGCTTGACCTCGACCCGCCGCTCGACAGCTGGCTTCAGGAGGAAGCTGTCGAGCAGACGATTGTCATCGAAAGGCTGCAGCAGCTGGCCGACGACAAGATGGCGGCCAAGAAAGGCGCGCTGACCGCTGACCAATGGGTCCAGGTCGAAAAGAACCTGCTGATCCAGACCCTCGACCATCACTGGAAGGAGCATCTGGCGACGCTCGATGCCCTCCGGCAGGTCATTCACCTGCGGAGCTATGCCCAGAAGAAACCGATCGACGAATATAAGCAGGAAGCCTTCCTGCTGTTCGAACGGCTGCTGGTCGCGATCCGCGAGGATGTCACCCGAGCGCTGATGCGCGCATACGTCGAGATCCAGGAGCCGGCTGACATACCGATGATGCCGATCGGCGCTTCGGTGCTCCCGGATTTCATCACGCACCACATCGATCCGCTGTCAGGCGACGACGACACCGCCGATTTCGATGCCGGTGGAGCATTGTTGTCGAACATGCCCCCGCTGCAGGCGCCGCGACCGCCGATGCCAGAGCAAGCGGCCGACGGTGAAACGATTGTTGCCCCCGCGAGCCGTAATGCGCTCTGCCCTTGTGGATCAGGGCGCAAATATAAGCATTGCCACGGCCAGGCGGGCTGAGGTTCAGGCAGCAAGCTTCAGCGTGCGCTGCCGGATCCAGCGTTGCACGGGAAGCTCAAACCAACGGTAGCTGAGCACGGCGGCTGCAAGCGTTGCACCAAGATAGGCGGCAAGGAACCATGAGCTCGCCAGCGGCGGAACCACGCCGCTTGCCGCGACGACAATCGCCAGCAGCAATTGAAGCGGGAAGTGCAGCAAATAGCTTGAGTAGGTGAGGTTGCCGGCCGCTTGTACTGGATTTTGCCAGCGATTGAGCAGCGGCCAATCTCTCGAAGTCAGTACCAGCAGGCAGGGCACGGCCAGCAGCAGGACCATGGGTAATTTGTCGCGATCCCCGAGAATGCCTGACATGGCGCACAGACCTACCAGCGACGCCAGGGCGGCGGCTGCTGGCCACGGCGATTTCGGTCGGAAGAGCGCAGCTAGTCCACCCGCGAAGAAATAGGTGGCGCAAGCGACCGATACCCAGTCGACTCCGGCTAGCTGAAGCGCCAATCCCGCCAGAATAACCGACGCACATAGCCGCATCGTCGGCGCAAACCGGCCGACAATCAGGAAGAAAGCAGCATAGACCGCGACTTCAGCTGAAATTGACCAGATTGGACCGTTGAAGCTGAAGGGCGCCTGCGGCCCCCAATCGGTGGCGAGAAACAGCTGGCGGACGAACAGCCCGCCATCATCCGTCCGGTAGATGAAATTTTGGCCGGTTAGGTGCCGGTGAATCGCTTCGAGCGCGATTACTGCGCCCAGCGTCGCAATGTGCAGCGGATAGAGCCTGGAAACGCGCAGCCAGAAGAAATCGCGCGCCGCGACCGACTTGGCATGAATGGCCGGGCCATATTTCCAGAAGAAAATGTAGCCGCTGATCCCCCAAAAAATTTGCACGCCATACTGGCCATATTCGTAAAGCGGCCACAGCAATCCGTAGAAGGGAACGCTGTCCCGCGGGACAGTAGGCATTCCGTGTAGATGCGCGAAGTGGCGATAGTGGAAGAACAGCACCGCCAGGGCCGATCCGAAGCGCAGCAGCTCGAGCCCGAGCAGCTTGCCGGACTCGGCGCATGCGCGTTCCTCGCGCACGATTGGTGCGCTTGGTTCAAGCGCGAACGGGCGGGCGTATCCCATGTCGTTCGCCCTACCGGAAAATGGTTACGAAAATGGCCGCTGGAAAGCGGAGGGCATACCGCCTATCTGGCCGCGCAACAGCGTTTCCCCGGAAAGACCAGATGATCGATCGCTCCACGCTTCGCCTTGCGTACCGCCCCATGGAAGAGGAGGTGGTTCAGGAACGGCTGCAGCAGGCCAAATTGGGCGCCAGCCAGCAGGGCGAAGCCAGCGCCATTGCCCGCGCTCTCGTCAAGGCAGTCCGCAGCCATAAGGCGGCTGGGCTGGATGCGTTCCTGCAGGCCTATGATCTGGGTTCCGACGAGGGCATTGCACTGATGTGCCTCGCCGAGGCGTTGTTGCGCATTCCTGACGCGGAAACCGCCGACGACCTTATCGCCGACAAGCTGTCCGGCCCCGACTGGGCGGAGAAGCTCGGCGACAGTCGCTCGACCTTTGTCAATGCGGCGACCTTTTCGCTTTTGCTGACTGGCAAGGTGCTGGAAGAGGCCAACGACAAGTCGGAAAATTGGCGTTCGGCGCTTGGCCGTGCTGTCGGCCGCCTCGGTGAACCGGTGATCCGCACTGCCGTAAGCCAGGCAATGAAGATTCTCGGCAAGCAATTCGTGTTCGGCCGAACGATCGACGAAGCGCTTAAAAGGGCCACGCCGGAACAGGCCAGGGGTTGGAGCCACAGCTTCGACATGCTGGGAGAGGCGGCCAAGACCCATGACGACGCCGCCCGCTACGCCAGGGCCTATGCAGGCGCGCTCGATACCATTGCCAAGGTTGCCAAGGGCGGCTTCCGCGCGGCTCCGGGTATCTCGGTTAAGCTCAGCGCGCTCCATCCGCGTTACGAATGGGGCCATGCCGAGGAGGCCAAGGCAGCCATTCTGCCGGTCATTCGCGACCTGGCGCTTAGGGCCGCCAAGGCCGACGTGCACTTCACCATCGACGCCGAGGAAGCCGACCGTCTCGAACTATCGATGGATTTGATCGAGGCGCTGGCCGCCGACGATACGCTGTTTGCAAACGGCTGGGGCGGGTTCGGCCTTGCCATTCAGGCCTATTCCAAGCGCGCGGTGCCCTTGGTCGACTGGACGGTCGAGCTGGCCCGCAAGCATGGCCGCAAGCTGATGGTCCGCCTGGTCAAGGGCGCTTATTGGGACAGCGAGATCAAGGTCGCCCAGGTCGCCGGCCTCAACGACTACCCTGTTTTCACCCGCAAGGTCGCGACCGACGTATCTTATCTCGCCTGCGCCAAGCGGCTGCTGGCGGCGAGCGATTGCATTTACCCGGCATTCGCCACCCACAATGCCAACACCATCGGCGCAGTGAAGGCGCTCGCCGGCGCAGCGCAGTTCGAATTCCAGCGGCTGCATGGCATGGGCGAGGGGCTCTATGAGGAGCTGGCCAAGCTCGAACAAGCTATTGGAGAAAAGCCGACTCCGGTCCGCATCTATGCCCCGGTCGGAAGCCACAAGGAGCTGCTGGCCTACCTGGTCCGCCGGCTTCTGGAGAACGGCGCCAATTCCAGCTTCGTCAATCGCATCGCCGATGATGAAATCCCGGTCGATGAACTGGTGCGCGATGCCGTCTCCGAGCTGGAGAAGCTGAGCCCCAAACGCAACGCGGCGATACCGCTGCCAAATGCCATCTTCGGGAAGGACCGGGTCAACAGCGCCGGCGTCGATCTAAGCGACCCGCTGGTTCGCGAACCATTGATGAAGAGGCTGGCCAAGCTCGGCAGCAAGCATTGGTCGGCAGCTCCAACCGGCGGCGGAAGCGGCAAAAAGTTTCCGATCTATGCGCCTTATGACACCTCCCAGGTGGTGGGCGGAGTCACCTATGCCAGCGAAGGCGATGTCGACCGCATGGTCCGCGCCGGGCTTGCCGCGCAGATCGGGTGGGATCAGCTTGGCGGCAACGGTCGCGCCAAATTGCTCAACCGCGCCGCCGACCTGTTCGAACGGCATTCTGAAGAGCTTTTCTCGCTCTGCATCAGGGAGGCCGGCAAAACCCTTCCCGATGCAGTGCTGGAGGTCCGTGAAGCAGTCGACTTCCTCCGCTATTACGCCAGCGAAGCGGTGCGCCTGTGCGGCAATGTCACCGCGCTTCCCGGCCCGACTGGCGAATTGAACGAACTGCGGCTCCATGGCCGCGGGGTGTTCGCCTGTATTTCGCCCTGGAATTTCCCGCTGGCGATCTTCATCGGCCCGGTCGCTGCGGCGCTGGCGGCCGGCAATGCCGCCATCGCCAAGCCGGCAGAGCAGACCCCATTGATTGGTGCCCGCGCGATCGAGCTGATGCACGCCGCCGGAATCCCCAAGGCGGTAGTCCAAATGGCGCCCGGCGACGGCCGGACCGGCGCGGCACTGACAAGCCACCCGCTAATTGGCGGCGTCGCCTTCACCGGCTCGACCGATACCGCCCGCGCGATCAACCGCAGTCTTGCGACACGTGACGGCCCGATCGTTCCGTTGATCGCCGAGACGGGCGGTCAAAATGCGATGATCGTCGATAGCTCCGCACTGCCGGAGCAGGTCACGCGCGATGTCGTTGCCTCGGCGTTCCAGAGCGCCGGTCAGCGTTGCTCCGCGTTGCGGGTGCTGTTCATGCAGGACGACGTCGCGGATACGATGCTGGAGATGATTGCCGGCGCAATGCAGGCGCTGGCCGTCGGAAATCCCGAGGATCTTACCACCGACGTCGGCCCGGTGATCGACACCGAGGCCAAGGCTGCACTGGATAGCCATCTCGCGCAATTGAAGACCAAGGGCCGCCTGCTGGCTGAAGTGCCGCTTCCGGAAGAAGCAATGCGTGGGCATTTCGTCGTTCCGTCGATGTACGAGATAAAGGGCCTCAAGGATCTCGACCGCGAGCATTTCGGCCCGATCCTTCATGTCGTCCGCTGGAAGTCGGGTACGCTCGACAAGGTAATCGAACAGATCAACGCCACCGGATACGGCCTGACGCTCGGCCTCCAGAGCCGGATCGACACCACGCGCCAATATGTCGAGGCCCATGCCCGCGTCGGCAATCTCTATGTCAACCGCAACCAGATCGGCGCGGTGGTCGAAAGCCAGCCATTCGGCGGGGAAGGGCTGTCGGGGACCGGGCCCAAGGCCGGCGGCCCGCACTATGTACCGCGTTTCGCGACTGAGCGAGTGACCTGCATCGATACCACCGCGGCCGGCGGCAATGCGTCGCTGATGGCCGCGATTGAGGGATAGGCTGTCCCGCGCTGACACATGCCAAACAAGGCTATGGTGCCGTTGCCGGATTGCTGCTGTTGATGAAGCTGCGGGGTGGTCCCCCGGGACATGAACGCACTTCGCCGAAGCGGTCGGGCTAACGCCTGGCCGCTTCGTTCTTTTGGATGCTGGAAGATGGCTCCCCGAGTTGGATTCGAACCAACGACCAAGTGATTAACAGTCACCTACTCTACCGCTGAGCTATCGGGGAACACGAAGCGATGCCGCCTATAACGCGCTGTTCGCGGGTTGCAAGCGCCTAAGGCGCGCTTTTAGCACCAAATATGTGAATGCCCGGTTAGTGGGCGAATTGCTCCATGGCAATGCGCTCGTCGAGGGCATGTTCGGGGTCGAACAGCAGGGTCAGGGACCGCTCCCGGTCGAGCGTAATATCAACCGTGCAGACCTCGCGAACCTCGAATTGGTCGGCGACCGCCGCCACCGGCCTCTTGTCGGCTTCCAGCACTTTCAGCCTGATCGCGACATCATCGGGCAGGATCGCGCCCGACCAGCGTCTTGGCCGGAATGGGCTGATCGAGGTCAGTGCCAGCATCTTCGCCGCCAGCGGCAGGATTGGGCCATGGGCGGAAAGATTATAGGCGGTCGAGCCCGCCGGCGTTGCCACCAGCACGCCATCGGCGACAAGCTCCGGCATCACTACCCGCCCGTTGACGCTGATCTCGATCTTGGCCGACTGACGCGTTTCGCGCAGAAGCGACACTTCGTTGATCGCCGGATGGACCCAGGTGTCGCCCCGGATATTGGTCGCTTCCATTGTTAGCGGGGCGACGCGGATATGCTTGGCGGCCTGGATTCGCTCGAACAGCCGGTCCAACCGCCAATCGTTCATCAAGAAGCCGAAGGTCCCCCGGTTCATGCCGAACACCGGGCGTGCCTCGCCGTCCTCGAGCATGGCGTGCAGCGTCTGCAGCATGAAGCCGTCGCCGCCCAGCGCGACCAGTGTCTCCGCTTTGTCCGCATCGGCCCAGCGATATCGGCGGCGGAGCATTGTTTCGGCCGATTTGGCCGCTTCGCCGGGGGAGGCAACAAGCCCAATGCCATGCGCTGCGAGGTCGCGCTCGGGCGTAGCGGGTGAGGGGCGGGCGACGTTCACAGGGATCAAAATAGAGGATTGGCGGGAAAGTGCCACTGTCCCGAATGGGAACGTGCCCGACAGACACCTTGGTCGGCCTACGGGCCACGGGTAAGCCAGCCGAATGCGTAATTGGCTCAAATGGCCAGGGTTCGGGGGCAAGCGGGTGTCGGATCGCAAGATTTCGGCGCCCGCTTCGCCATTGCACGACCATGCGCTCGAACAGGCCATCCGCCGCGATCGCATCGAACTTCGCTTCCAGCCGCAGATCGAGCCGGCCAGCGGCCGAATCCTCGGCGTTGAGGCCCTGGCCCGCTGGAGCGGTGCCGAAAGTCCCGAGGAACTGTTCGCCCGTGCCGAAGCCGCCGGTCTCGCCGAGCGCCTCTCACGGGCGATCCAGCGTAAGGCGCTGCGTACCGCCGGCGCCTGGACCGGCCTGCTCGCCGAGCTGAGGTTGTCAATCAACCTCCTCCCGCGCGATCTCGACCGTCCGGGTTATGAGCAATGGCTGCTTGGCGAGATCGCCCAAGCCGGCCTCACGCCGGGACAAGTTACGGTCGAAATTGTCGAAAGCAGCCTGATGGCCGACAGCCTCGAAGTCGCTGGCAGGCTGTCTCGCTTGCGCGCCGCAGGCGTTCGCATCGCCATAGACGATTTCGGTACCGGCTACTCCAGCCTGGCTTATTTGACGTCGCTCCCAATCGACACGATCAAGATCGACCGCGGCCTGATCAACCACATCGTCGGCGGCACCCGCGACCGGATCGTCGTCAAGGCGATGATCCGTCTTGCCGAGGAGTTGAACCTCAAGGTGATCGTCGAGGGCGTCGAAAACATCGCCCAGCTCCACCTGCTGGAGGAATGGGGCTGCGACCTTTACCAGGGCTTTTTGGGCGCCCAGCCGCTCGACGAAGCGGAATTGACCCGCTTTGTCGCCGCGGCAGCCCGCACCGCGGCCGCTTAGGCCGGCTCCAGTTCCTTCTTCTCACTCACCGCTAGCACCCGCATCAGCCCGCGCGAAATTTGCAGCGCGCCCTGCAGCCGGGATTCGCCGGTCGGCCATTCGCGGCTGATTACCAGCTTGCTATCAGGTCTTAGTCTAGCCGCGCCCTTCAGTTTCGCGACATAATCGAGCAACCCGGGCAAATCGGGGAACCCAGATGGGGCGAAAGTGATCACCGCGCCCTTCGCACCAACGTCCAGCTTGGCGATCATCGCTTTTCTGCAATTGATCTTGGTTTCAACGATTTGCAGCAAGTTCTGAGTTTCCTCGGGCAGCTTGCCGAAACGGTCGATCAGCTCCGCCGCGAATGCCTCGACACCCTGCCGGTCCTCAAGCTCGCCTAGCCGGCGGTATAGGCCCATGCGAAGGTCAAGGTCGGGCACATAATGTTCCGGGATAAGGATCGGCGCCTCGACACTGATCTGAGGAGTGAATTCCTCGCGGCGCCGCTCCGTCGCGCCCGCTTTCTGCTCGAGGATCGCATCCTCCAGCATGGACTGATACAGCTCGAAGCCGACCTCCTTGATGTGTCCCGACTGCTCGTCGCCAAGCAAATTGCCTGCTCCGCGAATGTCCAGGTCGTGGCTGGCCAGCTGGAAGCCGGCACCCAAGCTGTCGAGATTGGCCAGCACCTGCAGCCTCTTGTCAGCGCCTTCGGTCAACGCCCGGTCAGGCGGCGTCGTCAAATAGGCATAAGCCCGGGTCTTCGCGCGGCCGACGCGGCCTCGCAGCTGGTAGAGCTGCGCCAGGCCAAATCGGTCGGCGCGATGGACAATCAGCGTATTGGCCGACGGGATATCGAGCCCGCTCTCGACGATGCTCGTCGACAGCAACACGTCATATTTCCGGTCGTAAAAGGCGCTGATCCGCTCCTCGACCTCGCCCGCGCCCATTTGCCCGTGGGCGGTGACCGCCTTCACTTCGGGGACCTCTTCGCGCAGCCATTCCTCCAGCTCGGGCAAATCGGCGATCCGCGGCGCGACCAGGAAGCTCTGGCCGCCGCGATAATGCTCGCGCAGCAGAGCCTCGCGCATCACCACGGCGTCCCAGGGTGCCACATAAGTCCTGACCGCCAGGCGGTCGACCGGAGGGGTCTGGATGACCGACAGTTCGCGCAGGCCCGACATCGCCATCTGCAAGGTCCGGGGGATCGGTGTCGCGGTCAGCGTGAGGACGTGCACATCTTCTTTCAACGCCTTGAGCTTTTCCTTGTGCGCGACCCCGAAATGCTGCTCCTCGTCGACAATCACCAGGCCAAGCTTCTTGAACCCGATCGATTTCGACAGCAGCGCGTGGGTGCCGATGACGATATCGACCTTGCCCTGCTCCAGCCTCTCCCTGGTCGTCTTGGCCTCGGCCGCCGGGACCAGCCGCGACAGACGCCCGATCTCAACCGGGAAGCCCTGGAAACGCTCGACGAAATTGCGGTAGTGCTGCCTTGCTAGCAGCGTGGTCGGGCAGATCAGCGCCACCTGGTAGCCGGCCATTGCTGCCACGAACGCCGCGCGCAGCGCCACTTCGGTCTTGCCGAAGCCGACGTCTCCGCAGACCAGCCGGTCCATCGGCCTACCGCTGCCCAGATCCTCCAGCACCTCGGCGATCGCCCGGTCCTGATCGTCGGTCTCTTCAAATGGGAAACGGTCGACGAATTCCGGCAAAGTCGCATCCGCCTCGGCCACCTGGCCCGGCCGCGTTGCCCGGATCGCCGCGGTCTTGATCAGCTCGCCCGCGATCTCGCGGATCCGCTCCTTCATCCGCGCCTTGCGCCGCTGCCACGCCTCGCCGCCCAGCCGGTCGAGATTGGCCCCGTCTCCTGCGCCGCCATAACGGGTCAGAACGTCGATATTTTCGACCGGGACGTAGAGCCGGTCGCCGCCGGCGTAGGAGAGGGCGACGCAATCGTGCGGCGCCTTGCCGACCATCACCGACGTCAGCCCCTCATAGCGGCCGATGCCATGCTCCATGTGCACGACCAGGTCGCCCGGCGTAAGTGCGGCCAGCTCGGCGAGGAAGGCATCGGCGCTCTTGCGCCGTTTCTTGCGCCGCACCAGCCGGTCGCCGAGCATGTCCTGCTCGGTAAGGACGGCGACGTCCGGTCCGGCAAATCCATGATCGAGCGGCAGGACGATCAGCGCCGCGTCGGTCCGGGCTCCCAACGCTTCCTGCCAGCTGCCGGCCAGCTTCAGGCCCTTAAGGCCATGGTCCTCGAGCAATCCGGCAAGTCGCTCCCGAGCTCCCACCGTATAGCTCGCAAGAACGACTTTCTTCTTGCCGTTCCGTAGTTTGACGACCTGTTTTGCGACCGCGTCATAGACATTGGCGCCTTGCGCGCGCTCCGGCCCAAAGTCGCGCGGACCATCGACCCCGAAGTCGATGACCTTGCCGCCCTCCGGTTGCTGGAAGGGGGTGACCTGGTGAATCGGCCGCTCCTCCACGGCCCCGCGCCATTCCTTGTTCGATAAATAGAGCGATGAGGGAGCGAGCGGGCGATAACTGCCCGGCTCGGCGATCATCGCCTTTTCGCGATTGGCGAAATAATCGTCGATTGCTTCGTGCCGCGCTTCCAGCGCCCCGTCGGCGTTCGAATCCCGGACGATGACGTCGTTGTCGCCGAGATGGTCGAACAGGGTTGCAAGCTTCTCCTCGAGCAGCGGCAGCCAATGTTCCATCCCCGCCAGCCGCCGCCCGTCGCTGATCGCTTGATAGAGCGGGTCGCCGGTGGCGTTGGCGCCGAATTGTTCGCGATAACGCGCCCGGAACCGCTTGACTGTCGCCTCGTCGAGCAATGCCTCACTCGCCGGCATCAAGGTGAAGGCTTCGGCATTTCCCGTACTGCGCTGGTCGGCGGGGTCAAACCGCCGCATCGTCTCAATTTCGTCGCCGAAGAAGTCGAGCCGAATCGCCTGTTCCTCGCCTGCCGGGAACAGGTCGACGATCGAGCCGCGCACCGCGAACTCCCCTTGGTCATGCACGGCATCGGTCCGCTGGTAGCCGTTGGCGACTAGCAGTTCGACCAGCCGGTCGCGCTCGATACGCTCGCCCTCTGCCAGTATCCGCGTCAGCTGGCGGATGCGGAATGGCGTAAGGATGCGCTGGGTGATCGCATTGGCTGTGGTCAGCAGCAGTTGCGGGCCCTTGCGCTTGCCCTGAAGCTTCTCCAGCGCAGCCAATCGCTCGGCCATCACTCGAAGGGCGGGGGATGCACGGTCGTAGGGCAGGCAGTCCCAGGCTGGAAAGCTCAGCACTTCTACCTCGGGTGCGAACACCGGCACAGTGTCCTGCAACGCACGCATCGCCGCTTCGTCGGCCGCGATGATCACCGCCCGGCCGCCATCGCCGGTCCCGTGCGCCGCCCGAGCGAGGTCCGACGCTAGCCAGGGCAGGAAGCCCGCCGGGACCCCGGCCAGTGTCAGCGGCCCCTCGGCCTTCAAAATGCGATTCAGCGGCTCGCTCATTTGGCTGTCCGGATGAAGTCGAGGCGCTTGAAGGCATCCATCATCGGCCCCTGGTAGCGTTCGGGCACATCCTGCGTCCCAATCGCCCAGGCCATGATGTCGACGTCCTGCTCGGTCAACAGTGCGGCGAACAGGGCGCGTTCGTGCGCGTCCCAGGATGCATGGTAGGCGTCGAAGAACCCGCCGATCATCATGTCGGCCTCGCGCGTCCCGCGATGCCAGGCGCGGTACTGCAGCGCCCGCATGACATCGTCCATGACCAGCATTCCTCCCAACGCAAATCGACCCGCGGCGGACTCGCAGCGGGTTCTCGACGGTCCATGTAGGCAGTTGGCCTCGCTCTCGCTAGTGTCGCGCCGATGCGTCCCGACTTGCTCAATCCACTATTCGCCGAAGTCGAGGCGTTGAAGGGCGTCGGGCCTGGAATCGCCAAATCTCTGGCCCGCCTCCACCTCACCCGCGCCATCGATCTCGCCTATCATTTGCCGACGGGGACGATCGACCGGGTTCGTGCACCGCATGCAAGCCAGGCGCTCTTGGGCCGGATCGTGGTGCTTGACGTCTTGCCTGAGCAAGTCCGCGCCGGTTCGGGGAAGGCGCCGCTGCGCATCTACGCCCGTGACGACAACGACAACATGATTACGCTGACGTTCTTCAATAATCCGGCCTGGGCCAAGAAACAGCTGCCGCTCAACGAGATGCGGACCGTGATCGGCAAGCTCGATCAGTGGGGGCAGGAGTGGCAGATCGTCCATCCGGAAGTTCTGGAGCCGGCCAAGGCGAGCGAGGTTGCGCTGCGCGAGCCGGTCTATGGCCTGACCGAGGGCATCTCCAACAAGCGCATGCGCGAGCTGGCGCTGACCGGGCTGGAGCGCGCGCCCGAGCTTCCAGAATGGATTGAGCCGTCGCAGCTGGTACACGATCATTGGCCGGCCTGGCGTAAGGCGCTGGCTGAAATTCACTCCGATCCTGCCGCAACAAATGCCCGCAAGCGCCTGTCATACGATGAGATTTTTGCCAACCAACTAGTGATGATGCTGCTTCGGCAGGTCGCTCGGCGCAAGAAGGGCGTTCCGCTCCAGGGCGATGGGCGGCTGACGGACAAATTGCAGCTGCCTTACCAGCTTACCAACGCCCAGCAGCGGGTCATCGGCGAGATCCGCGGCGACATGGCCCAGGACCGACCGATGCTGCGCTTGCTCCAGGGTGACGTTGGCTCGGGCAAGACGCTGGTGGCGCTGCTTGCGATGCTGGAAGCGGTAGAGGCCGGCGCCCAGGCGGCGATGCTCGCCCCGACCGAAATCCTCGCCCGCCAGCACCATGCTACCCTCCAGCGCCAGTGCGAGGCGATTGGCGTTCGCATCGCCATCCTTACTGGTCGCGAAAAAGGCCGGGCGCGTGACTCCGTGCTGATGGGCCTCGCGGACGGCTCGATCGACATTCTCGTCGGCACCCACGCCATCTTCCAGCAGCATGTCGGCTACAAGAAGCTCGGGTTGATCGTGATCGACGAGCAGCATCGCTTCGGCGTCTCGCAGCGGCTGTTGCTCAGCGAAAAGGCCGAGCATCCTCCACACCTGCTGGCAATGACGGCCACACCGATTCCGCGCACGCTGACCCTGACCCACTATGGCGAAATGGACGTAAGCCGGATCGACGAGATGCCGCCCGGCCGTACGCCGGTGGAGACATTGGTGATCAGCGACCAGAAGCTGACCGACGTGGTCGACGGGCTGGGCCGGCACTTGGCTTCCGGCGGCCAGGCCTATTGGGTCTGCCCTTTGGTGGAGGAGAGCGAGGCGATCGACGCCGCTGCAGCCGAAGAGCGCGCTCGGCTGCTCCGCTTTCGCTTCGGCGAGACCAAGGTGGGCCTGGTCCATGGCCGGATGAAGGGCGCGGAGAAGGATGACGTCATGGCGTCATTCACCAATGGCGAGCTCGGCGTGTTGGTCGCCACAACTGTGATCGAGGTTGGGGTCGATGTCCCCAACGCTTCCTTGATCATCGTCGAAGGGGCAGAGCGCTTCGGGCTCGCGCAGCTCCACCAGCTCCGTGGCCGGGTCGGGCGCGGGGCGGCGGCCAGCCGATGCATCCTGCTCCGCGGCCAAAATCTGACCGAAACCGGCAGGTCGCGCCTGGCCCTGATGCGCGAGACCAATGACGGTTTCCGCATTGCCGAGGAAGATCTGAAGCTGCGCGGGCCCGGCGAGATGCTCGGCACGCGCCAGTCGGGCGAGCAGCTGTTCAAGGTCGCTACTCCGGAGGACGTCGCCGAGCTGGCGCCAATCGCCCAGGGCGACGCCCGCCTGCTTCTCGATCGCGACGGTGGCCTGGCGTCGACCCGCGGCCAGGCCGCGCGACTGTGTCTCTATCTGTTTGAACGCGACGCGGCGGTGGAGCTGATTAGGGGCGGGTAGCGCCTAGAGGCCTGTCTGAGATCGGAGCGTAATAGCACGATCAATCAATCCTTCGATGGCTGGCGCTACGTTGCGAAGCGATATCCGCCGCATATAGCGGAGGGGTCCCATCTCTACGAACAGCTTTCCGAAAACTTCGTCGGCAAAGCTGCTAGAAATCACAAACACATTGGCAAAATCCACTTCAAGGCGCAGTCCATCATCATCTCGCAGCAGATTTGAGATGTACCTTCGTGCTTCAATTCCTGATTGGCGACTCCCGAAGGTTTGACACAGGTCTTTTGCCTCAACTCTTAGAACGCCCCCTGCCTGCTCGTGTTTGCGTTCGATGTAGTCATAGGCCGGCGAGTGCTCACGCCCCCCAATTGTTAGTGCATGTTCAATAAGCTGTGGATTTGCACAGTCGATTTGGCAAACAACGTATGTGCCCTTGTATGGAATACTTTCGTCACGGATATGCATCTCGCCCGCCTTTGTTACATACAGATTGGCGTGCGCCGAGTTCAGGGCAAAAATACCAGATGAGGCCAGTGCTAGTTGGTAAGTGCCGTAGAGTCCGTTTCCCTGATTTGTCGATTTGTTTCGCGTAACGCCCTCTTGGATCGCTCGCTCAACGGCCTCGCATTCGTCCAGAATTCCAAGGCTACGCGCAACTCCGATTCCGGCATCTGCAACCGTAAATTCGAGAATGTCGTGATGTGACAACTTGTGGCAGATCAGAAACCCGCCCACGTGGGACTGTGAATGCGTAAGGACGTTATCGGTGATTTCATTAACGGCCCACTCTAGTGCAGCAATATTGGCCCGGCTAAGATCTGTTTTTCGGAGCGCCGATTTGATGACCTTGTCAACCGCCACCTCGCGCTCATCTTGATCCAGATACTGTAGGACAGATGGATCTGACGAGTTGAGCCGAGGCTTCGCGAACTTCCGGTGCTCAACATAATGCGGCAGACCCAACTTGATGAGCCTTGTGCTGAGTTGTTGTTGTCGCGGTGCCCAATACTCAAACTCCACCTTTCTATCTCGGACAAGCCACCGGAGGTGAGCTGAGAGGGGCGGAATGACCGAATGTGTAATGGACGTTAGGCTCGAAAAATCTAGAGTAACGTCCGGATATCCCGCCTTGGAAACAAGTTGGTGTAGTGCCGAGATAAGGCGCGGCAATGAGTTGAGTCTCAAATCGCCAAAAATCTGAATTCTGTTTTGTTGGTGTCTAACCTCAAAAAACAAGTTTGAATTCGTCATTGGATTTCACTGCCTGGGCAAAAGCACGCCGTGAGATTTGCGCCCCGCCGACACGCGGACGGGTTCAGTTAAGATGATGACGTATTTCTCGTCCAATATCTTCTCACCGTTTACTCGAGCACCTCCTTGTCGAATTAGCCGCCGCGCTTCTCCCTTCGATACACACAGCTCCAAGGATGCCAAGGCATCGACAAGACCAATTGATCCGCCGTCGACTGTATAAGTTGGAAGGCTTGCACTTATTCCTCCCTCAGAAAACACCTCTTGTGCCGACTTGGCTGCTGCTTCTGCCGCCTTCCGGCCATGCAACAGCGCCGTCGCCTCAGTCGCCAGGATTTCCTTTACCTCATTGAGCTCTTGCCCTTGGCGCTTATCGAGTTCCGCAATCTGATCGAGAGGTAAATCTGTAAAGAGCTTGAGGAATTTTCCGACATCACCATCTGCAGTATCCCGCCAGAATTGCCAATAATCGTAAGCGGATAGTTGGTCGGCATTGAGCCAAACGGCACCGCTGGCGGTCTTGCCCATCTTGGCGCCGTCAGCGGTGGTGATGAGCGGTGTTGTGACGCCGAACAGCTCGGTGCCGTCCATGCGGCGGGCAAGGTCGACGCCGTTGACGATATTGCCCCACTGGTCCGACCCGCCGAGCTGCAGGCGGCAGGCATGCCGCAGCGCAAGCTCGCGGAAGTCATAGGCCTGGAGGATCATGTAATTGAACTCCAGGAACGTCAGCGGCTGCTCCCGGTCGAGCCTGAGCTTAACCGAATCGAAGGTCAGCATGCGGTTGACCGTAAAATGCGGGCCGACGGTGCGCAGCAGGTCGATGTAGGCGAGCTTGCCTAGCCAATCGTCATTGTCGACCATGATCGCATCGGTCGGACCGTCACCGAAGGTCAAGAAATGTTCGAAGACCTTGCGGATCGACGCGATGTTGGCCTGAATATCCTCGTGACTCAACAGCTTGCGGCTTTCGTCCTTGCCGCTGGGATCGCCGATCTTGGTCGTCCCTCCGCCCATCAACACGATCGGCTTGTGCCCGGCCTGCTGCATTCGCCTGAGCATCATGATCTGCACCAGGCTGCCGACATGCAGGCTCGGCGCCGTTGCGTCGAAGCCGATATAGCCGGTTACAACCTCGCGTGACGCCAATGCGTCGAGCCCGGCGCTATCCGTAGCCTGGTGGATATAGCCGCGCTCGTCGAGCAGGCGGAGCAGGGAGGATTTGAATTCGCTCATCGAAATGCTCGCTTAGCTACGCAATTCAACTTCGTCATCCCCGCGCAAGCGGGGACCCAGTGAAAAGCAAAAACTAGGTTCCATGACCAAAACCAGCACTTTCTGGGGGAAAGTGCGTTTTGGTCATTTCGCGGGAATGACGTTAGGGTTTGTCCGTGCCCAGCCTTTACCGCCATCCCGATGCCCCTGCCGGCGCGATCCAGTCGATCGACGCGGAGCTTGAGCGCATGAGCGACGGCGCAGTCGCCATCTTCCTGGTTCGCGGTGACCTTGCGAAACTGGTCATTCCGCCACCCGCCTTGCCCGGACGGGCCGACAACCTCTGGCGCACGACCTGCTTCGAACTATTCGTGTCTGGCGAGGCCCAGGCCTACCGCGAATTCAACTTTTCGCCGTCGGGTCAGTGGGCGGCTTATGGTTTCGCCGGCTATCGTTCGGGCATGGCCAATGCAGATGCATCGGTCGAAACCGAATTATTTCATGAAAATAATCAGTTGCAGTTCAGTGCTGAGATCAGAACCATATTTCCCAACCCCGCGCATGTCGGCCTCACGGCGGTGATTGAAGACGTCGGCGGCACCATCAGCTACTGGTCAACCGCCTTCGCTCCGGGCAAGCCCGATTTTCACGCCGCGGCGGTGCGGTCCCTGCTTTTGGATGGAGTAAGCGCGGAATGATGTTGGGCGTTGAACGGCTTCTGGTCGACCCGGAACTGCGCAAGCCGATAGAGGGCAAGCGCGTCGCGCTGGTCGCGCACCCGGCGTCGGTCACCTATCACCTAACTCACAGCCTCGATGCGCTAGCCGAAGCGGGGATCCGCCTCACGGCCGCCTTTGGTCCGCAGCATGGCCTTCGCGGCGACAAGCAGGACAATATGGTCGAAAGCCCGGATTTCATCGATCCGGTCCACGAAATCCCGGTCTTCAGCCTCTACGGCGAAGTTCGCCGTCCGACCGGCCAGTCAATGTCTACCTTTGATGTCGTGCTGATCGACCTGCAGGACGTCGGTTGCCGCATCTACACCTTCATCACCACCTTGCTCTACATGCTCGAAGCCGCGGCCGAGCATGGCAAGGCGGTTTGGGTGCTCGACCGGCCCAACCCCGCCGGCAGGCCGGTCGAGGGGCTGACGCTTCGGCCCGGCTGGGAAAGCTTCGTTGGCGCCGGTCCGATCCCGATGCGCCATGGCCTTACGCTAGGTGAGCTCGGCCGCTGGTTCGTCGACCATTTCAAGCTCGACGTCGACTATCGCGTGATCGAGATGGAGGGTTATCGCCCCGGCGAGGGACCGGGCTTCGGCTGGCCGACCGACCGCATCTGGGTGAACCCGTCCCCCAATGCCGCCAACCTCAACATGGCGCGATGCTATGCCGGGACGGTCATGCTCGAAGGTGCGACATTGAGCGAGGGCAGGGGCACCACTCGCCCTCTCGAACTTTTCGGCGCACCCGACATCGACGCTCGGGCAGTCATCAAGGTCATGCGCGACACCGCGCCGCAATGGCTCGAAGGCTGCATCCTGCGCGATATCTCGTTCGAGCCAACCTTTCACAAGCATGTCGGCCAGCTCTGCAGCGGCGTGCATATCCACGCCGAGGGTGATCTATACGATCACCAGGCGTTCAAGCCGTGGCGGCTGCAATCGCTGGCCTTCAAGGCGATCCGCAAGCTTTTCCCGGATTATGAGATCTGGCGCGGCAAAGACTTCGCCTACGAATATACTAACGATGTCCTGGCCATCGACGTCATCAACGGCTCGCCGCTGCTCCGCGAATGGGTCGAAGATCCAAACGCCGAGCCCGGCGACCTTGATGCGATCACTGTGCCCGACGAGCAGGCGTGGGCTGAGGAGCGCCGATCCTATCTGCTTTATTAGCGCTTGCGGCTTAGCTCGCGCATCGCATCGTCGAGACCGTCCAGCGTAAGCGAATACATCCGCTCATCCATCAGCCGCTTCAAAATCGCGGTCGAGGCCGAGTGGCCCCAATAGGCTTCCGGCGTCGGGTTGATCCACGCCGCACTTGGATAGGCATCGGTCAGCCGCTTAAGCCAAACCGCGCCTGCTTCATCGTTCATATGCTCGATCGACCCGCCCGCATGGGTGATCTCATAGGGGCTCATCGACGCATCGCCGACGATCACCAGCTTATGATCCCGGCCGAATTTGTGGATGACGTCATGCGTCGGCGTCTTTTCGACATGTCGGCGGCGGTTATCCTTCCACACGCCCTCGTAGACGCAATTGTGGAAGTAGAAATGCTCGAGGTGCTTGAACTCGCTCTTGCATGCCGAGAACAGCTCCTCGGCAATCCTCACATGCCCGTCCATCGACCCGCCGATGTCCAGGAACAGCAGAACCTTGACCGCATTGTGCCGCTCGGGCCGCATATGGACATCTAGCCACCCGCGGCGCGCCGTGCCGTCGATCGTCCCGTCGAGGTCAAGTTCCTCGGCTGCGCCTTCCCGGGCGAAACGCCGCAAGCGCCGCAAAGCCACCTTGATGTTGCGCGTGCCAAGATCCTGGGTGCCGTCCAGGTCCCTGAACTCGCGCTTTTCCCACACCTTGATCGCCCGGCCGTGCCGCCCCGGTCCGCCGATCCGCACCCCTTCCGGATTATAGCCGCCGTGACCGAAGGGCGATGTGCCGCCGGTGCCGATCCATTTGCTGCCGCCCTGGTGCCGGCCCTGTTGCTCGGCCAGCCGGTCCTTCAGCACCTGCATAATCTCTTCCCAGCTGCCGAGACTCTTGATCGCCTCCATCTGCTCGGGCGTCAGATATGCCTCGGCGATGAGCTTCAGCCATTCCTCGGGAATTTCCGCGACGATCCCTTCGGCGCCGGTCGCGATCAGCCCCTTGAACACTTCGGCGAACACCCGGTCGAAGCGGTCGAGCTGGCTTTCGTCATGAACGAAGGTTGCGCGGGCCAGATAGTAGAATTGCTCGGGGTCGGCCGAAATCACCTCCGCGTCCATCGCCTCGAGGAGCAGCAGATGCTCCTTCAGAGAGGCAGGAATACCGCCTTTGCGGAGCGCTTCGACGAAACCAATGAACATCTGGAAAACCGTCACCCCGGACTTGATGATCGGCATGCGGCACTGTCAGGGGGACAGTGCCGGTCTGATCATGGGTCTGCCTTTCTGTGTCTTCCGTAAGAAGTAAGGCGGATGCCGGGTCAAGCCCGGCATGACGATCTCCCGGCCCGGGCATAGTTAACTAGGCTTTAGCACTTGGCCGGTAAGCCATGCCCGGATTGTTAGTGGGGAACTGGGTCAAATGGCCACGCTCGGCATTGAAGAAATTACCGAAAATGCGATCCGGAATGTCGCTCGCGACTGTGGCTCGCTGTCGATCGAGTGCAGCGACGTTGCCGGTTACGTCGAAGGTGTGGCCGAGCGGATCGGCGAGCATCTGAAGGTGCTCGACACGCTCGAGGAAGTGACCACCCGCCTTCTCGCCGACCAGGCCCGCGTATCGGATTCGACCGACGAAGCCCGGCTTCTTTCCGAACAAGCCAAGGCCAAGCTCGAAGCCGGGCGTGAGGCGATCGACGGAACTATTCAGGGGTTCAAGGGCCTGACCGAGCTGGTCGTCCAACTGGGCGAGCGGATGGCGGGCTTCGCTTCGGCAATGAACCAGGTTCAGACTGTTTCTTCGACAATCGAGACGATTGCCCGCAAGACCAATATGCTGGCGCTCAATGCCACGATCGAGGCAGCGCGAGCCGGAGATGCCGGCCGCAGCTTTGCCGTCGTCGCCGCCGAAGTGAAGAAACTGGCCCATGACACGCGCGCAGCGACTAGTCAGATCGCATCCACCATTGGTGAGCTGACCCGCGAGGCCAGTGCCGTAACGTCAGAGATCAAGACCGGCGTCGAGCGCAGCCGCGCCGCCCAAACCGGATTCAGCGCCATCAGTGACACGGTCAAGGAAGTGACCGAGATCGTCTCCATGGTCGATCGCCAGACCGAGGGCATCGCCCATTCCACGAGCCTTATTCAGACCAGCGTGGACCGCGTTAAGGCAGGGCTCAGCGATTTCGCCGGCGATGCGCGCGACAATGGCGGCAAGCTGATCAAGGCCCAGAAGCGCCTCAGCCACCTGGAAATGCTGTCCAACAATATGCTCGACACGCTTGCCAATTCGGGCGCGGACATCGACGATACGCCGATGATCCTGCTCGCCCAGGAAGCGATGCGGGCGATCAACGCCGCCGTCGAACAGGCGATCGACCGCGGCGAGATCAGCATGGAGGCAGTCCACGACCGCAATTACCAGCTGATCGAGGGCTCAAACCCGCCGCAGTACAACAACGGCTTTGCCGAGACGGCCGACAGGCTGGTCCGGCCCCTGCTCGACAAGTTCAAGTCGAAGGAGCCGAAGATCATCGGATCGGCGATAACCAACCTGGACGGCTATCTGCCGACCCATCTCAGCGAGCGGTCGAAATCTCCGGGGCCGGATCCGGTGTGGAACGATGCCAATTGCCGCAACAAGCGCATCTTCATGGACGAAATTACCCGCAAGGCTTGTGAAAGCGAGCAGCCGGCGATGTTGTCGACCTATCGGATGGAGCTTGGCGACAAATATATTCCGGTGAAGAACGTCTTCGTGCCGCTTTATTTCAAGGGCCGCCGCTGGGGCAATTTCGAGCTGGCCTACAGGGACGAATGATCAGGGGCAGGCGCGTGACAGCGCCTGCTCAAGATCGTCGATCAAATCCTCTGGGTCTTCCAAACCAACATTGAGGCGGACAAGCAATTTGCCCGTCTCCGGCGTTGGGCGCCTGAGATCGCCATAGGTCATGACCAGGCTGCCTGCGCCGCCCCAGCTGTAGCCAATGCCGAACAGCTCCAGCGCATCGACGAAGCAGACAACCTGCTCGCGGGTCCAATTTCCGAAAATCACGGAGAAGATGCTGGCCGAGCCAGTCCAATCGCGCTGCCAGATGTCATGACCGGGACAGTCCGGAAAGGCAGGATGGAGCAGGGCGGTGACCTCATCGCGCTCCTTGAGCCATTGCGCGACTTTCAGCGCCGAATCTCCGAGCCGCTGCAGCCGGACGTCAAGCGTCTTGAGGCCCCGAAGCACCAGCGAGCAATCGTCGGGCGAAACGCCCATGCCAAGCAGCCGTTGGGCCGCGCGCAATTGCTGGTCCAGCTTGACGTCCCGAGTGGTGATAGACCCCAGCAGCAGATCGCTGTGGCCGCCGGCATATTTGGTTAGCGCCTGGACGCTGATGTCTACCCCGGCGCCATAGGCGTCGAACAATACGCCAGCACCATAGGTGTTATCGATAGCGACCAGCACGCCGCGTTCGTGGGCGGCCGCGCAGATCGCCGGAACGTCCTGTACCTCCATTGTGATCGAGCCCGGGCTTTCGGTCCAAATCAATCGGGTCTCGCGGCGGATCAGGTCCGAAATGCCCGCGCCGATCATAGGGTCGTAGCGCTCGACCTCGATGCCCAGGTCCTTCAAAGTGTCGAATGCCAGTTCGGTGTTGGGGCCATAGGCGCTGCGGGTCAGCAGCACATGGTCGCCCGACTTGCAGAATGCGAAATAGGGCAAGGCGATCGCGGCCTGGCCGCTGGGTACAATCAAGCAATGCTCGGCGCCCTCTATGGCGGCGATCTGCAGCGCCAGCTCGCGCACTGTCGGCGTGCCGTATAGGCCGTAGCGATATTGGTCGGGGTCGCTGGAATCCCGCGCATCGGCCACGGATTTGAATAATACGGTCGATCCGCGCGATGTGGACGTAGCGAGCGACTGGAAATCGGTTGAAGCCCGGCGATCCGGGCGGATCAGCCTGGTTGCGAGCCGGCGCCTTTTCGGCTCGTCAGGCACCTAGACCTTGCGCCTCGCCATGAAAGCCAACCTCTCGAACAACATCACGTCCTGCTCGTTCTTGAGCAGCGCACCGTGGAGCGGCGGGATCGCCTTCGTCGGATCCTGGTTCTGCAGCACCTCGAGCGGCATGTCCTCGTGCAGCAGCAGTTTTAGCCAGTCGAGCAGTTCGCTGGTCGACGGTTTCTTCTTGAGGCCCGGAACCTCGCGAATGTCATAGAAGATGTCGAGCGCGCGGCTGACCAGCAGCTTCTGGATACCAGGGAAATGGACGTCGATGATCGCGCTCATCGTATCGCGGTCGGGAAAGCGGATGTAATGGAAGAAGCAGCGGCGCAGGAAGGCGTCGGGAAGCTCCTTTTCATTGTTCGACGTTATCACCACTACCGGCCGGTCGACCGCCTTCACAGTCTCGTTGGTTTCGTAGACGTGGAACTCCATCCGATCGAGTTCCTGGAGGAGGTCGTTGGGGAATTCGATATCGGCCTTGTCGATCTCGTCGATCAGCAACACGGGCAGCTGGGGAGAGGTGAATGCGTCCCACAGCTTGCCACGCTTGATGTAGTTCTTGATGTCATGGACCCGCTCGTCGCCGAGCTGTCCGTCGCGCAAGCGGGCAACGGCGTCATATTCATACAATCCCTGGACGGCCCGGGTGGTCGACTTGATATGCCACTCGATCAGAGGGGCGCCGAGCGCTTCGGCGATTTCGTGTGCCAGCACCGTCTTTCCCGTCCCCGGCTCGCCCTTGACCAGCAAGGGGCGGCGCAACTTGACGGCGGCATTGACCGCGACCTTGAGGTCATCGGTCGCGACATAGTTGGAAGTGCCTTCGAAACGCATGGGGCGGCTCTAAGGCCAAACTTCCGTTCGTGTCGAGCGAAGTCGAGACACGCGCCCCTCGACACGCTCGGGGCAAACGGGAAATTGCGGTTAGTCGATGCGGGCGGCCGCCCTTGCTTCGAGCAGGTCGAACAGGCCGCGGTTCTGAAGCAGCAATTGCTCGCCGCCAAAGCCCAACGCACGCTCGCTGGGGGCGCCGTCGGTACCGTCGCCGATCACGCGGACGATCGACGGCTGGTCGGGAAGGGTCAGGACCGGGATCTGCATGCCGACGCGGTCGGCGGCACGGTCGAGCAAGGCGCGGATCGCCGGCCAGTCACTCATCAGCGCGGTGGCGGCGCCGAGCGCGCAGCCGCGCCGTTCCGATCCGGCCAGGGTCTCGATCGCATGGCGGGCCGCAACCAATGCCGCTTCAGTCTCGGCGGCGCCGGGTGTCGAAGGCAGAGGGCCGACCGACGCGGTCAGGCGCACGAGGTAAAGTCGCTCGCGCTCATAGGCGTCGGACGCTTCCTTCAGCCAATCGCGGACCGGGCCGGCTGGGCAATTGTTGAGCGCCAGCTCGATCAGGCCGGGATGACGGCCGTAGAGCGAACAAAAAAGGTGGACGGCATCGGCCAGGTCGCGCGCCTGGTTGGGGCCGGTCATGGCCATCAGGTGGAGGCGATAGGAGTGCTCGGCCGAACCCTCGGCCTCGACCCGCGCCAGCTGCGCCTGGGCAGCGGTCATCGCCGTCCGGTCGACTGCCTGATTGATCGCCATCCCCACACTCTCCTGTAATATTCGGTCGGTCCTGGCGTTGAACCTTGAGGCCAGCTTCTAACCGGCTTGCGTAAAGACAGGGTTTAGGAGCGCTTCATCTTTTGGTGAGGCAGGTTAAAAAACGGCTCGAAACGGGACATTCTCGGGCCCGGATGGGGTGGGGAAGCGGTCCGGGCCCGAAAAATCTGTGGATATTTACGCAGCCATCGGCAGCGCGGCGTCTTCCTCGATCACGGTCGCCTTGGCGTCGACCACCTGATCGGCCGCCGGCACGTCGGGCGAGAACCAATGGCTAGCGCCGACCACCAGGCCGAGGGCCAGGTAAGCGCCGATCGCCAGGCTGGGCGCAAAGAACAGCGGCAGGATGAACGCCAGCCGAAGCCACAGCGGGTTGAAGCCGAAATCGCGGCCGATCGCTTCGCACACACCAAGGATGGTGTCGTTACGCAGGGGAAGCGGGGTCGTCTTGGTCATCATCTCGTCCTTCTTGCTGGCGGTCAGGGTTACCATGCCAGCTAATATGCAATGGCCGTGCCAATGGCCGATTTCCGGGATGTATCGCTTGAGCGATGCGGAAAAGTTGGCGCCAGGTACCAATTCAGGGCTGTCTGGTTGGTGAATTTCGCCACATGAATTGCCGAGCGCAGGAGACAGTTTGCATGGCAAACTGGAACCAGCGCGAAGAGGCAATGAATGGCGGCCGACCGGCGGGCGCAAGCCCGACCGGATTGACGTCACGGATTTACTCCGTGACGGCAGGACCCGCCAATCAAAGCTGGCTATGGACCCCATGCCGAGCTTTGATAGGGTGCCGGCCAGCGGGAGGCTGGTGCGATGTTCGAACATTGGGGCGAATTCTACCTGTTGGCGGGCTCGGCGGCGGCCGTGCTGATCGGCCTGATCTTCGTCGTCGTGACCCTGATGCAGGACAAGCCGCGGTCGACAATGATGGCGGGCGCCAGGCTCTACATGGGTCCGGTGGTGCTGCAGGTGAGTTTCGTCCTGGTGCTGAGCGCCGCCGCGCTGACTCCGGGGATCGCCGCGCAATATTATGCGATCATCGCCGCGATCGTCGCGCTGTGGGGGCTTTATCGCGGCGTTCAGTCGATCGTCGGGATCCGCAAGCTGTGTTGGCAGGAGGACCCGCCGCACTGGAGCGACGTATGGTTCTACGGCGTTTTCCCGACCATCCTGTCACTGGGCGTCGCCGAGGTCGCATGGGCCTTCTGGGCCGGCGAGGCCTGGGCGGTCCATGGAGTGGCGGTCGCGATCACCGCGATCCTGCTGCTCGCAATCAGGAACGAATGGGACCTCGTGACCTGGCTCGCGCCGATGGGCAAGGACAAGGCGTAGAAGTCCGAGGGAGTTTTGGGGATTCCGGGGGAGTTTTGGCGACCGGCCCCCCGACCGAGTCGCCAAGCCAGGACTTAACACCGGTTAATCACGCAGGTAAAGCTCTCGCCCTTCGGCCCTCTTGCTGACCGAATAGTCTATGCGGATCCGCACCCATTCGCCGACCAGGCTCTTGCCGCCGACCCGAGGCGGGCGGACCAGGAACTGCCACGCCGCCTGGCGCACTGCTCCGGCAAGGTGCGACCCGGCCGGCCCCTGGCCCAGCTCGACGCAATCCTCCACCCGGAAGCGCGGCGCGGTGCGGCAGGCGACCATCCCCCAGCCGCCATCCTCCGGCATGGTCTTGGGAAGATAGGCGGCGAGCTCCTGGTTGGTCGGCTCGCGATACCATTCGGCGGCGTAGAGCGGCTCGCCATTGGGCGCATTTCCGACCATCGCGCTGTCTCCCGGCGCGCTGCCCTGGGCGAGCTGGCCGGCCCCCGGCGCATTGCTACCCAGCTTGGCGATGTCGGAGGCCTCAAGGTCCTCCTTGCTCATCGGGATTAGGTCGAGCGGACGTTCCGGAATGACCTGCTTGGGCTTGATTGGCGGGAAAATCGGGCGCGGGCGCGAGCGTTGCGGCTGGGCCTTGGCGCGCGCCTTGCTGGCGCTGGCCTCCTTTTCGGCGGAAAGGTCGAACGTGGAGATCGCGCCGCCCTGGAACTGCGGCTTGGGCTTGTCGTGAAAATCGATCGTCAGGAACGCCAGCAGAAGCAGCACCTCGATCGCCACCGCCAGCAGGAACGAGCCGACGCGCCGCCGCGGCGACGTCCCTTCCTGGCCGTTCCGGTTGCTGTAATGCGTCGCGCTCAAGGGGTGGGCTTTAGAAAGATGTTGCTGACGTTGAAGTGAATTTGGGAGGGGTGCGGGGCAATAGGCGTTTGGCGGCACGCCCGCAATCGGGTGCGGCCGCGCCGGCCGATTAGGACTGCAAGTGCGAAACTTCACACATGTTCACGGTGACCATGGTGGGCCGGCGAACGCCGGACGCCCAAGTGAAACTACGATTTGAATGAGCCGAACGAGTCGCCCGGAAGTGGCACAGACGATAGGCTGTAGGACAGAAGTTTCCCGACCATTCGTCGTCCCAGCGAAGGCTGGGGTCTCATTTGGCTTTGAAACCTACGCGTTGAGCTTATCCCACAAATCCAACCACTGCGGATTGACCTGTTCGATCAGCTCAATCGTCCAGTTGCGCGGCCTTCTCGCGTGCGATTGCATCCTGAATGCTCTCATGCTGCTCCGCATAAACCAGCCGAGTCAGTTTGTACCGGCGGCAGAAGGTCGAGCCTTTGCCATTGCGATGCTGCCAGACACGGTCAGGTAGCGTTGAGGTTACTCCGATGTAGAGCACGCCGCGTGGCCGATTGGTCATGATGTACGTCCAGCCGCCAGGCATTTGACGAAGCTAGCAGAGCAGAAATGAGATCCCAGCTTTCGCTGGGATGACGTTCAAAATGGAAGTCGGCGTCGAGGAAATTGCCGACTTCACTCGTCATTTCCCCAAAAGCAGAGCAAAGTACCCACCAACGTCATCCCAGCGAAAGCTGGGATCTCACTTTCCTTAATGACGGACGGCCTTCGCTACGCTTCTCGCGACGGCGCTATTGATCCAGGAACGACCTCATCTTCCGCGACCGGCTCGGATGCTTGAGCTTCCTGAGCGCCTTTGCCTCGATCTGCCGGATACGTTCGCGGGTGACGCTGAACTGCTGCCCGACTTCTTCCAGCGTATGATCGGTGTTCATGCCGATGCCGAAGCGCATGCGCAGCACGCGCTCCTCGCGCGGGGTAAGGGACGCGAGGACCCGGGTGACGGTTTCCTTGAGGTTGGCCTGGATCGCGGCGTCGACCGGGATGACGGCGTTCTTGTCCTCGATGAAGTCGCCGAGGTGTGAATCCTCCTCGTCGCCGATCGGCGTTTCAAGACTGATCGGCTCCTTGGCGATCTTCATCACCTTGCGGACCTTCTCCAGCGGCATGGAGAGGCGCTCGGCCAGCTCTTCCGGCGTCGGTTCGCGGCCGGTCTCGTGCAGGAACTGGCGGGAAGTGCGGACGAGCTTGTTGATCGTTTCGATCATATGCACCGGGATGCGGATGGTCCGCGCCTGGTCGGCGATAGACCGGGTGATCGCCTGCCGGATCCACCAGGTGGCATAGGTCGAAAACTTGTAGCCGCGGCGATATTCGAATTTGTCGACCGCCTTCATCAGGCCGATGTTGCCCTCCTGGATCAGGTCCAGGAACTGCAGGCCGCGGTTGGTGTATTTCTTGGCGATCGAGATCACCAGGCGCAGGTTCGCCTCGACCATTTCCTTCTTGGCGATGCGCGCCTCGCGCTCGCCCTTCTGGACCTGGTTGACGATGCGGCGGAACTCGATGAGCGCCATGCCGGTCGACTGGGAGATTTCGGCAATCTCGCCACGGATGCGCTCGACGCTGTCCTGTTCGGCGGCGGCGAAGGCGGCGAACTTCTTGTCGATCTTCGACGCGCGATCGAGCCAGCCGTCGTCAAGCTCGCTGCCGGTATAGCTTTCCAGGAACGCCTTGCGCGGCACGCGGTGGCGCTCGGCCAGCCGAAGCATTTGCCCGCCCAGGGCCATTAGCCGGCGGTTATAGCTGTACAGCTGGTCGACGAGATATTCGATCTTGGCGGCGTGGAACTGGACGCTCTCCACCTCGGCGGTGAGCTGTTCCGAAAGCTTCTGATATTTTTTCTCGTCGGCCGTAGAGAGGATCTGGCCGCTGCCCAGCGCTTCCATGCGGGCGTGCTGGATCTTGGAGAATTTCTTGTAGAGCGAGGTGATCGAGGCGAATTTCTCGAGTGCGGTGGGCTTCAGCGCCTCTTCCATCTGGGCGAGGCTGAGCGTGTTGTCCTCATCCTCTTCCTCGACCGGCCGCTGGGTGCGCCGCTCGACCATATCGTCTTCTTCGTCCCCGGTCTGGACCTCGGGCTCTTCCGGCTCTTCCTCTTCCTTGAAGGCCGGGCCGGCGGCGGCGGCGCTGATCTCGCCTTCGCCTTCGCCGCCTTCCTCGCTCTCGTTGATCTGCTCGGCGGTCGGGCCCTTGCTGAGCATCGCTTCAAGATCGAGGATCTCGCGCAGCTGCATCGTGCCTTCGTTGAGGGCATTGGACCATTCGATGATCGCGTTGAAGGTGATCGGGCTTTCGCACAGGCCCCAGATCATCGTGTCGCGGCCGGCCTCGATGCGCTTGGCGATGGCGATCTCGCCCTCGCGGCTGAGCAGCTCCACCGCGCCCATCTCGCGCAGGTACATGCGCACCGGATCGTCGGTGCGGTCGACCGCTTCCTTCTTGGTCGCGACCGCGGGGCGGGGCGAACCGTCGTCGAGCGGATCGACCTCTTCCTCGGGCTCGTCCTTGTCGTCCTCGTCTTCCGAATCGCTCGTTTCGACGATGTTGACGCCCATTTCGCTGATCGCGGACATGATGTCCTCGATCTGCTCGGAGCTCATCTGGTCCTGCGGCAGCGCCTCGTTGAGCTCATCATAGGTGATGACGCCCTTCTTCTTCGCCCGCGCGATCAATTTCTTGATCTGGGCATCGTTGAGGTCGATCAGCGGCGCATCGCCGGTTTCGGTTTCGATTTCTTGGGTTTCGTTCTTCGCCATTAATCCGCCGCTTACTCACTGCTGGCTAGCAACGCCAGCCTGTCGTTATAACTCTTGCGAGCGCTCATCAGCCGCTGCTGCTCGGCATAGCCGACTTCGCTGATTTCCTGCTTCAGCCTGGTCGTCGCTTCGCTCAGCGCAACTTCGATTTCGCTCAATGCGATTATCGCCTCCAACGCCGAACCCAAGTCGCTTCGCGCGACCTCCGGGTTGCTGCCCGCCTGGGTGAAGGAAAAACGCATCGCACCGCGCCGGACACCAATGCCCGCCGCTTGGCTTCCCAATATGGTTTTTATGCCGTCGCGATCAAGGTGCTGGCCCGACATGGCGATTTGCACCAGCTGATCGCGTAAGGATGCGCTGCCGCGATCGACCAGGTTGAGGTGCGCCAGCTCCTCGACATGATCGTGCAGCGCCTCGGGGTAGAGGATGAACCCGCTGAGCAGCGCGCGCGCAATGGCTGGTTCGATTCCGGTCTTATGGACGCTGCGGGTGCTTTCCAGGGCCGGCGGGTTGGGCGCGGCGAAGCGGCCGCCCCGAGCACCGTACTCGGACATCCCCCGGATGTCCTGCGAGCGGTGCTTCCATTCGCGCCGCGGGTAGAGCGAGCGCGCCTGGCCCTGCTGCGGGCCCTGACCCTGCCTCTGGGGCCTGACCAGCGCGTCGAACTTGCGCAGCCATTCGTCGCGGTAGAGCTGGCGAACGTTGGGATCGCCGATTGCCCCGGCATGCTCCATCAGCCGCTGCTTCAGCCCGGCGCGGGCTTCGGGCGTGTCGAGCGGGGCCGCATCGACTTCGTGCCGCCACAGCCGCTCGACCAGCGGCTCGGGGGCGGCGAGAAGCGCATCAATCGCCTCCTTGCCGCCTGACCTCACCAGGTCGTCGGGGTCCTGGCCCGCCGGCAGCGCCACGAACCTCAGGGTCCGTTCAGGGCCGAGGTGTGGGAGCGCGCGCGTTGCTGCCCGCACCGCTGCTTTCTGCCCGGCGGAATCCCCATCGAAGCAGCAGATCGGCTGCGCGTCGAGCCGCCACAGCCGCTCCAGCTGGGCGTCGGTCAATGCCGTTCCCAGTGGCGCAACCACCTCGCCGATCCCCGCCTGGTCGAGCGCGATGGCGTCCATCTGTCCCTCGACGATGACGATGCGCTTGGCCTGCCGGCTGGCGGGGCCCGCCTGGTCGAGGTTGAACAGCGTACGGCCCTTGTCGAACAGGGGCGTGTCGGGCGAGTTCAGATATTTTGGCTCGCCGGGCCCCAGGATTCGGGCGCTGAAGGCGATGCAGCGGCCGCGCGCATCGCGGATCGGATAGGTGAGCCGCCCGCGGAACCGGTCGTAGGGCTGCTTGCCCTCGGCGGCGATCAACAGGCCTGCCTCGACCAGCCTATCCTCGCCGAACGATTTGAGAGCCGTCTTGAGCTTGCCGCGAGAGTCCGGGGCGAAGCCGAAGCCGAACTTGCGCTTGGTGGCGTCGGTAATGCCGCGCTGCTTCAGATAGTCCCGGGCCGCGGCGCCATCGACGCCGTCCAGCTGCTCGGTGAACCAGCGCGCCGCGGCCTCCATCACGTCGTGGAGACCGGCCGAACGCTCCTGCCGCTCGCGCTCGCGCGGATCGGGGGCCGGCACCTCCATCCCCGCCTTGCCGGCCAATTCCTTGACCGCATCCATGAAGGGCAGGCCACGCTGGTCGGTCAAAAACCGGATGGCGTCGCCATGCGCGCCGCAACCGAAGCAATGATAAAAGCCCTTTTCGTCGTTGATGGTGAAGCTGGGCGTCTTTTCATTGTGGAAGGGGCAGCAGGCTTTGAATTCGCGCCCTGCCTTGATCAGCTTGACCGACGGCCCGATGACCGCGGACAGCGTCGTCCGCGCCCTTAATTCATCCAGCCAGGCGGGGGAAAGCGTCACCTGTTTAGCGATAGTAGGTCGATGAGCGCTGCTCAACCGAGTCGGCGTTTTGTCGTCGCAAGCGTTATGTGAAAATTTAACATTGCGCGCAGATGATTGAATCAAGGGCGTTAATTCCATCCTGTGGATAAGCCGAAATCGGGTTACTCTCCCTCTGTTCCGGCAGACAGTGGCGTCAGATCGCTGCGGCGGGGCAATTTGGGAGGGGAACAACATGTTGACCAAGATCGGCGGGCTCGCCCGCTCACTCTACATACTCGTCGCAGTAATCGCCGGTTTCGTGCCCATGGCCGGAATGAATGTGGCGCTGATATTGGTCGTGCTCGGCCTGATTTCGGGAATTACCATGCCCCGCGAAAGGCTCGTCTTGACGCTCGTTGCGGTGGTCGCCTTGCCGCTGATCGGGACCGCAATGGCGGTTATCCCGGCTATCGGCGCGCAACTTGGCGCGGTGATGGCCAACCTCCAGCTCGGCGCAGCCGGTGCGGCCGCTGCCGCGATGGCCGTGCTGCTTTATGAGCTGACCATGCAAGGCGTAATGGGTCTTGCCGGTGGCGGAAGCGCCAGCGGCAGCAAAGTCACAGCATAGCTTAAGCGAGTTTGGGGGCACCAATCGGGTGTCCCCAAATTTTTTAGGCGAGTGCAGCCCTGACAAGGGCGCTGGCCCGGGCGGGCTCGATCGAGCTCGCATGACGCGCCTTCACCTCGCCCATCACCCGGCCCATGTCCTTCATCGATGATGCGCCTAGCTCGGCGATGATCGCCTGGATCGCGGCGCTTGCCTCCGCGTCGTCCATCTGCGCGGGAAGGAAGCGCTCGATCACCTCGATCTCGGCCTCTTCCCTGGCCGCCAGCTCCTCGCGGTTGCCCTTGCGGTAAAGCTCGACCGATTCGCGGCGCTGCTTGATCATCTTCTGCAGGACTTCGGTTATCAGCAAATCATCGTCGGGCTGGGCCGAAGCGGTGCGAAGTTCGATGTCGCGGTTCTTGATTGATGACTGGATCAGCCGGATCGTCGCCGTGCCTTCCTTGTCGCCGCCCTTCATCGCGCCAATCAGCGCAGCCTTGATCTCGTCGCGAATCATCCGCCCATCCGTTTCGCTTCATCGGAAAACACCAGTCCTAACGGCGAAACGCGGCGTTTCACAGCGTTGACGTACCGCACATTCTTGCGTAGCGGCCATGGCTTAGCGAAATCGCCGCAAACTTTTAGACGGAAGGCTCCTCCCGCCGATGGCCGATGCACATCCCGCGCGCACCCCACAACCTGACGGGGCCACGGGAGTCATTGTTTTCGCCGACGGCCGGACGATCTGGGGCAGGGGCTTCGGCTCCGAAGGGCAGGTCGTGGGCGAGCTTTGCTTCCACACCGCCATGACCGGCTATCAGGAAATCATGACCGATCCGTCGTTCGCTCGGCAGATCATTGCCTTCACCTTTCCCCACATCGGCAATGTCGGCGCCAATGAAGAAGACGTCGAGGCAGGCGAAGCGCACGCGCTCGGCTGCCTGGTGCGTGAGGCAGTCACGTCGCCGTCCAATTTCCGCAGCCAGCAGGATTTCCCGACCTGGATGGCCGCTACCGGCCGGATCGGCATTAGTGGCGTGGATACGCGGGCACTGACCCGCCTCGTCCGCCGCGAAGGGCCGCCGACCATCGCGATCGCGCATAACGCCAGCGGCCATTTCGACCTTGAGGCCTTGCAACAGATGGCGGCCGAATGGCCCGGCCTCGAAGGCATGGACCTGGCAAAGGAAGTCAGTCGCGACCAGCTCGAGGCGTGGAGCGGCGGCAAGTGGGAGCTGGGCGAAGGCTACGCTCTCGGCGATAACGACATGTCCAAGCCTCATGTCGTGGCGATCGATTACGGCGCCAAGCGCAACATTTTCCGCAACCTGGTCGAAGCCGGTGCGCGCGTGACGGTGCTTCCGGCGACCGCCTCGTTCGACGAGGTGATGAGCCACAAGCCCGATGGCTTCTTCCTGTCCAACGGTCCGGGCGATCCGGCAGCGACCGGCGAATATGCGGTGCCGGTGATCCAGTCGATGCTGGCAACGAAGAAGCCGCTGTTCGGCATTTGCCTTGGCCACCAGATGCTTGCGCTGGCGGTTGGCGGCAAGACCGCCAAGATGTTCCAGGGGCACCGAGGCGCCAACCATCCGGTCAAGCGGCTGTCCGACGGGCAGGTCGAGATCACCAGCATGAACCATGGCTTCGCGGTCGAGCGTGCGGGCCTGCCCGACAATGTCCGCGAGACCCATGTTAGCCTGTTCGACGACAGCAATTGCGGGATTGAACTGACAGACCGCCCCGCGTTCAGCGTGCAATATCATCCCGAGGCCAGCCCCGGCCCGCAGGACAGTTTCTACCTGTTCGAGCGGTTCGTGAAGCAGCTGGCGAAGGAGGCGTGATGCACAAATTCTGCTTGTCGGCGATGCTAGCCCTGTCTGCGTTTCCCGCTTGGGCTCAGGACATTGTCGAGGTACCCGCCAGCCAGGCCGGCGTAGCCTTGCCCGAGGATATTTTCGGCCTTCCTCTTGGGCAATGGTATGTCGCCCGGCAGGTCACACTTGGTAATGAACCCTGCACCGCCGAGGCCTGCGAGGCCGGATTCAATGGCGGCAATCTCGCCATCAGCGTCGAGCGCGCCAAGGACTATGTCCGGATCATCGCCGGATTCCGCGGCTGCCAGTCAGTGGCATTCCAGGAAGTCCAGACGGGACTGACGCCGGAATCGTCGCAGCGAGGCGAAGTGTCCCACCTGCTCAAGAAGGTGGTCAAGGCTGCCGAGAAGTCCTGCAAGCTCAATGCGCCGACCGTGCCGAAGCTCGACGTCAAATCGCTCTTCCCGGCCAAAGCCAAATGAAAGTTGGCGTACTCTTGATCGGCGGCGTGGCATTAGCGCTTTCCGCCTGTGCAACACCGCGAATGCACAGCGTGGCAGAGCTTAATGACGCCGGCCTTGCCTGCGGCCTTACCTATGGCGAGCTGATCCAGGACAATGAGGCCAGGAAGCTGCTGATCCTGTTTCGGCAGGCGCCCAGCCCGGCCCAGCGCCACTGCGCCTATCAATTCGCCCAGCGCAACCATCTCAAGCTGGTGGTGATCGACGGCATCGATTTTCCTGAGGAGGCAAACTGATGGCCGATAATGACTGGCAGCGGCAGGTGCTGATGAACGAAGGGGTGTTTTCGGCGCTTACGTCGAACGGCGAGGATCTGTCCGATGGGCGCCACGTGATCCATTATTTCTACGACGGAGACATCGACGGGCTGAAGGAAGCGCTCGGCAACGATGGCTATGTCGTCAGCTCGACCAATACGTCGCCAGGGGTCATTGCCGAGAATTTCGCGGTGACCGACCGCAGCTGGTCGGAAAGCGAGATGAAGAAGATGTGCGACCTGGCCGATCAGTTCGGCGCCGAATATGACGGCTGGGAAGCCTCGATGGTCCGGCAACCCAAGGCCGATCCCGATGCCGAATAGCCGCAAACCCTTGTTCCAATTGTTTGAAAAGAAAGACTGACTTGCCCAAGCGTACCGACATCAGCTCGATCCTCATTATCGGTGCCGGCCCGATCGTCATCGGCCAGGCGGCGGAGTTCGATTATTCGGGGAGCCAGGCGGTCAAGGCGCTGAAGGCCGAAGGCTATCGGGTGATCGTGGTCAATTCGAACCCGGCAACGATCATGACCGATCCCGAGCTGGCGGACGCGACCTATATCGAGCCGATCACGCCGGACATCGTCACAAAGATCATCGAGAAGGAACGGCCTGACGCGCTTCTCCCGACGATGGGCGGCCAGACCGCGCTCAACACCGCCCTGACCCTGAACCGCACGGGCGTGCTGCAGAAATATGGCGTGAAGCTGATTGGCGCGCAGGCGGAGGCGATCGACAAGGCCGAGGACCGCGAAAAGTTCAAGGTGGCGATGGACAAGATCGGGCTGGAAAGCGCCCGGTCAGGAATTGCCCACAACCTCGACGATGCGCTGAAGCTGCTCGAGGTCACCGGCCTGCCATCGATCATCCGGCCCAGCTTCACGCTCGGCGGCACCGGTGGCGGCGTTGCGTACAACCGCGAAGAGTTCGTCGAGATCGTCAAAAGCGGCCTCGACGCCAGCCCGACCAATGAAGTGCTGATCGAGGAGTCGCTGCTCGGCTGGAAGGAATATGAGATGGAGGTGGTCCGCGACCGCGCGGACAATGCCATCATCATCTGCAGCATCGAGAATGTCGATCCGATGGGCGTTCATACCGGCGACAGCATTACAGTCGCCCCGGCGCTGACCCTGACCGACAAGGAATATCAGCGGATGCGCTCGGCTTCGATTGCCGTGCTGAGGGAAATCGGCGTCGAAACGGGAGGCTCCAACGTCCAGTTCGCGATCAATCCGAAAAACGGGCGGATGATCGTGATCGAAATGAACCCGCGCGTGTCGCGGTCATCGGCGCTGGCTTCGAAGGCGACCGGCTTTCCGATCGCCAAGGTCGCGGCCAAGCTAGCGGTCGGCTACACGCTCGACGAGATCGCCAACGACATCACCGGCGGTGCCACCCCGGCCAGCTTCGAGCCGACGATCGACTATGTCGTCACCAAGGTGCCGCGCTTCGCCTTCGAGAAGTTCAAGGGCGCGTCGGATCACCTGTCGACCGCGATGAAGTCGGTCGGCGAGGTAATGGCGATCGGCCGGAACTTCGCCGAGAGCCTGCAAAAGGCGCTGCGCGGGATGGAAACGGGCCTCAGCGGCCTCGACCGGGTACGCGACCTGGAAACCGCTTCGGAAGCCGAGATCGAGAACCGGTTGCGCCGGCCGACACCCGACCGGCTATTGGTCGCGGCCGAAGCGCTGCGGCACGGCTTTACCGTGCAACGAATCCATGAAGTGTCGGGTTTCGATCCCTGGTTCATCGAGCGGCTGGCGGAAATCGTCGGCGCCGAGGAACAGGTGCGCGACGAGGGATTGCCGCAGGATGCGGCCGGGATGCGGCGGCTCAAGGCGATGGGCTTCTCCGACAAGCGGCTCGCCCAGCTGGCCCTGCGGTCGGCCCATGTCGAGCGGCAGATGTCCGAGGTTGCGGCCGGCGGCGGCGGCGTGGTTCATGACGCGCTGAAGGCGCTGACGGGCGGCGTGACCGAGGCCGAAGTACGCAAGGCCAGGCTGAAGCTCGGCGTTCGGCCGGTGTTCAAGCGGATCGACAGCTGCGCCGCCGAATTCGATGCCGCGACGCCCTATCTTTATTCGACTTATGAGGCGCCGCTCTTTTCGACGGCAAATACGCTCGGCGAGCCCGAAGACGAGGCCGAGATCAGCGACCGGCGCAAGGTGGTGATTCTGGGCGGCGGTCCGAACCGCATCGGGCAAGGCATCGAGTTCGACTATTGCTGCTGCCACGCATCCTTCGCCCTGAAGGATGCCGGTTTCGAAACCATCATGGTCAATTGCAATCCTGAGACGGTTTCCACCGACCCTGACACGTCGGACCGCCTCTATTTCGAGCCGCTGACGGCCGAGGATGTGCTCGAGATCCTCCATCGCGAGGCGGAAAAAGGTATCCTCGAAGGGGTAATCGTCCAGCTAGGCGGACAAACGCCGCTCAAGCTCGCCGCCGAGCTGCAGGCCGACGGCATTCCGATCCTTGGTACTTCGCCAGACAGCATCGACCTTGCCGAGGACCGTGAGCGGTTTGCCAAGCTGGTCGACAAGCTGGGGCTCAAGCAGCCGGCCAACGGCCTCGCGCGCAGCCGCGACGAGGCAATCGCGGTCGCTGAACGGATCGGCTACCCAGTACTGCTTCGACCCAGCTATGTCCTTGGCGGGCGGGCGATGGAAGTGGTCGACGGGCCGGAGCAGCTCGATCACTATATCGCCACCGCGGTCCAGGTATCGGGCCGCTCGCCGGTGCTGATCGACCGGTACCTCCGCGACGCGATCGAAGTCGATGTCGACGCGATCTGCGACGGCAAGCAGGTCGCGGTTGCTGGTATCCTCCAGCATATCGAGGAAGCCGGCGTTCACTCGGGCGACAGCGCCTGCTCAATTCCGCCCTACAGCCTGTCGGATGAGGTCGTCGCCGAGATCGAGCGGCAGACCGAGGCGCTGGCCCTGGCACTCAACGTCAAAGGGCTGATGAACGTCCAATATGCAGTGAAGAACGGCGAAATCTACCTGATTGAGGTCAATCCGAGGGCCAGCCGAACCGTGCCGTTCGTCGCCAAGGCGATCGGCCGCCCGATCGCCAAGATCGCGGCGCGCGTCATGGCCGGCGAGCCGCTGTCTGGCTTCGAGCCGATCGATCGGGATATCGGGCATATCGCCATCAAGGAGAGCGTGTTCCCGTTCGTGCGGTTCCCGGGCACCGATCCCGTGTTATCACCGGAAATGAAGAGTACCGGTGAAGTCATGGGAATCGATAGTGATTTCGATATTGCCTTCGCCAAGTCTCAGCTTGGGGGCGGAGTCATTTTGCCGGAGAAAGGGACCGTGTTCATCTCGGTCAAGGATACCGACAAGGACCATATCGTCCCGGCTGCCCAGAAGATGATCGACCTGGGGTTCAGGCTGATCGCGACCGGCGGGACGGCCGCCCATCTCGAAGCGCAGGGCCTGCCGGTCGAGCGGGTCAACAAGGTCGCGCAAGGGCGGCCGCACATCGTCGACAAGATCGTCGACGGCCAGGTGCAGCTGGTGTTCAATACCACCGAGGGTTGGCAATCGTTGAAGGACAGCCAGGCGATCCGCGAGGCGGCCCTGAAGAACAAGGTGCCATACTTCACCACTGCGCCGGCCAGCGTTGCAACGGCACGAGCGATAGGGGCGTTGCGCGGTCACGCGCTTGAAGTAAAATCGCTACAATCCTATTATTCGGCCTCGAACGACTGATTTTCCGCAAATCCTGCCCGACAATGCGCTGCCAGATGGAGCGGCGCCGGGGCGGATTTTGGCAAGAGACAAAGGTGTTTTGAAATGGCGAGCGACAAGGTGCCGATGCTGGCCGAAGGCTATCAGCAGCTAAACGAAGATGTGAAGCGGCTGAAGCTGGAGAGGCCTGAAGTGATCGACGCGATCGAGGAGGCGCGCGCCCATGGCGACCTCAGCGAGAACGCCGAATATCACGCCGCCAAGGAACGGCAGGGCCAGATCGAGGCGATGATCGCCGATATTGAAGACCGGCTGAGCCGGGCGCTCGTGATCGATCCGAGCACGCTTTCCGGTGACAAGGTCGTGTTCGGTGCCACCGTTACCTTGCTCGACGAGGACGACAAGAAAGTGAGATACCAGCTGGTGGGCCAGACCGAGGCCGACGCCAGGGTGGGGCGGATCAGCTATAATTCACCGCTGGGCCGCGCGCTGATCGGCCGTCAGAAGGGCGACGAGGTCGACGTGTCGACGCCCGCCGGCGACCGTTCCTACGAGATTGCCAAGATCGAGTTCATTTAGTGCAATGGCGCAGCGCGACTACGATCATCGCCATCATCACGGTGGCGGTGTCCGCGGCCGCGATCCTTTTTGCCGGCGTTGATTATTCGGCGACGTTTGGAGGGTTCATCCCGGCGCGGCTGACCGGACAGCTGGATTTGCCAGGAGCAATTCCGGCGATACTGACGCCCTTGACCTCGGCACTGCTCCACGGCGGTTGGCTGCACCTTGCGATCAACATGCTGATGCTGGTGTTCGTGGGAACGCAGGTCGAGCGGGTGATCGGCGCCGGCGGCTTGGTCTTAGCCTATTTGGCCGGTGCGCTCGTCTCGGCCGCGGCTCAGTTTGCCGTCGATCCGGGAAGCACCATTCCGCTAGTCGGCGCCAGCGGGGCGATCAGCGCCTTGTTCGGCCTCTACGCACTGTTCTTCGGTCAGCCCAAGCAGGTCACCAGGAACGTGAAGCTCAACCGCTGGATCCATGCGGCCTGGCTGCTCGTCACATGGGTCGTGCTTCAATGGATGACGGCAATGCTGGCAGGAAGCGAGGGCGTGCTCCTGGCCACCCCGGCGCATATCGGCGGCTTTATCGCCGGCATGCTCATGCAACGCCCCTTGTTGCTGTGGCGGTACCGTAAAGCTTGAAGCCCTAGCTCTTCGGCCGCGAAATGCCCTCCATGCCTGGCTCAAGCAGCCGGTGGAGGTGCACCACCACATATTTCATCTCGGCATCGTCGACGCTGCGCTGGGCAGCCCCGCGCCACGCCTCTTCCGCCGCGGCATAGCTGTCGAACAGGCCGACCAGGTCGATTTTCTCGAGGTCGGTGAATTCCAGGCCTTGCGGATCCTTGACCCGCCCGCCGAAGACGAGATGGAGCTTGCTCATTCGCCGCCCGCTAGCACCAAAGCCGCTGCCGGTTCAATCAGCCCTTGGAGCGGACGGCGTCGACCGCCGCCTGGCCGCTGGACCGGGCAGCCTCGCCGATCCCATCGATCAGCGATTGGACCGCGCTCGCACCTGCATCCTTGGTGATGTTAAGTTCGCTCAGTCGCTCGCGGCCTGCTTCCTTGGCGGCATCGAACGCATCCCGTGCGCTGGTCGTGATCCGGCTGCCGGCCTTGCCCATCAGCCGTTGCTCGGCCCTGGTCCTTGGAAGCAAGGCCCCGACGAGGGCACCCAGAGCAAGCCCGCCGCCAAGTGCCAGGAGGGGAGAACCCTCGACCTGATCGCGAGTCCGTTCGCGGGCGTTGTCATAAGCGTCGATCGCGCGTTCGCGGGCGCTGGGGGAGGTGGAACTGGTCTGCTGCCGGGGCATCATGCTTTCTCCGTCTTCTTTTGCGCTGTCCGCCGGGACGCCGCTCGCGTCGTCCGCCGCTTCGCAGGCTCCCGAGCTGGCTTGGCTGCGCGCTTCTCCTTCAACGCCACGGACTTGGACCTGGGTTCAAACAATGGCGTCATGGCGTCATAAAATTTGACTGTTGCCTTCTTGAGCGGCTCGCGGGCGATGAACATGGCCAATGCGGCGATTACCCCGCCGACCGCGACGGGCCGCTTGGCAACCGCGTCGACAGCGTCCTCGGCCAGGTCGGCACCCTTGTCCTTGGCCTTTTCCCACGCTTCGCTGGCCAGCGTCTTGGGCTGCAGCCGCTGCTGCAACTCGCGCATTGTGTCGAGCAGCGCGGCCCTGGTCTTCGCGACGTGGATGCGGGCGGACACGATCTCTGGCGTATCGTTCACTTGAGCCTCTCGGCTTCATGCCTGGCCAGCAGGAACAGGCCATAGGCGATCCCGAACGTGATCAGCGAGGCGATGAGGCCGCCGGCCAGTGGACCAACCAGCGTCGCCAGCGCCAGCGCCAGCGTCATGCAAAGGACGACGACACCGGCGATCAGGAACAGAAATGACGCCACTCCGTACAGGGCCGGCTTCTTGGCCGCATCGGCCTTGGCCTCGGCACTGGCCCTGGCCAGGCCGAGCTCAGCCTTGGCATAGGCCTTGCCCTCGTCGATCAGCTGTCCGAACAGCTCACCGATCGGCCTCTCATCGTCGTCGCCCCCGCTCGCCATCGCTTACTCTTCGTCGTCCTTGCGACCCTGATCGAGGCCGGACTTGACCAGCCGTACCAGGGCGAAGCCGATGATTGCCGCGCCTGCCAGAGCCACGCCCGGACTTTTGCGGACGAATTCCCGAGTATCCTCGATCAGCTCGTCCGGATCCTTGGCGCTGACCTTGCTGGCGGCATCTTCGAGAGCGCTGGCGGCCTTGCGCGCATATTCGCCATATTCCTCGCCAAGCCGCTCATCCAATCCTGCGGCGGTATCGCCGACCAGCTTGGAGACGTTGGCAAGCGCTTCGCCGCCTCGCTCCAGTCCCTGGCCGACCAATCCGCGGGCCTTGTCAGCGGCCTGGCCCGACAATTTGCCAGTGCCGCTCTTGATCTTTTCGAGCGCCTTGTCGCGAGCTGTGGGTTCCCGCACGATCAATGCCTCCTCATTTTCGGTCGATGCGCCGGCGACGATCGAATCCGTCCCTTCCGGTAGTGTTTCATCTTTCGGGTCAGGCATGGCTTCTCCTCCTTTTGCCTCAAAACCCGGCACGCCCGCTCATCGTTCCGGTACAGTCGATAAGTTGCACCCTTTGCCCCGCGCCGTATAGGGGCCGCAACGAACTTCCATCGAAAAAGGTGACCTGATGACCGCGATCGTCGACATCCACGCCCGGCAGATCCTCGATAGCCGGGGCAATCCGACGGTCGAGGTCGATGTTACGCTGGAAGACGGATCGATGGGGCGCGCGGCCGTGCCCTCGGGCGCGTCCACGGGCGCTCATGAAGCGGTCGAGAAACGCGATGGAGACAAATCGCGCTGGGGCGGCAAGGGCGTCGGCGAGGCCGTCAGGGCGGTCAACGGCCCGATTGCCGACGCCATCGTCGGTTACGAAGCCGAAGACCAGGCCGAAGTCGATGCCGCGATGATCGACCTGGACGGCACGGCGAACAAGAGCCGCCTCGGCGCCAATGCGATCCTCGGGGTCAGCCTGGCGACCGCGCGAGCCGCCGCGGAAGCGCGCGGCCTGCCGCTTTATCGCTATGTCGGCGGAACCGGGGCGACGCTGCTTCCCGTACCGATGATGAACATTCTGAACGGCGGCGCCCATGCCGACAATCCGATCGACTTCCAGGAATTCATGGTGATGCCTGTCGGCGCTCCCAATTTCTCCGAAGCGCTGCGTTGCGGTGCCGAGATTTTCCACGCGCTGAAGTCCGCGCTTCACGCCAAGGGACTCAGCACGGCGGTTGGCGACGAGGGCGGGTTTGCGCCCGACATCGCGTCGGCCCGGGCGGCACTGGATTTCATCGGCGAGGCGACCGGGGCCGCGGGGTACAAGCTCGGCAGTGACGTGCTGATCGCGCTCGACTGCGCCTCGACCGAATTCTTCAAAGGCGGCAGCTACGCCATGGAAGGCGAGGGGCGCAGCCTGTCTCCGGATGAAATGGCCGCATATTTGGCCGAGCTTGCCGACGCCTACCCGATTGCCTCGATCGAAGACGGCATGGCCGAGGACGATATGGCGGGCTGGAAGGCGCTGACCGAACGGCTAGGCAGCCGGGTCCAACTGGTCGGCGACGATTTGTTCGTGACCAACGAAGCGCGGCTTGCGGACGGTATCCGCGACGGAATCGCCAATTCGATCCTGGTCAAGGTCAACCAGATCGGAACGCTGACCGAGACCGCCAATGCGGTCCGCCTCGCTCAATCTGCCGGTTACACCGCGGTGATGTCGCACCGTTCCGGGGAGACCGAGGATTCAACCATTGCCGACCTCGCGGTTGCGCTGAACTGCGGCCAGATCAAGACCGGCAGCTTGGCCCGTTCCGACCGGACCGCCAAGTATAACCAGCTCCTTAGGATCGAAGAGGAACTGGGCGACACGGCCGGATATGCGGGCGCCGCCGCGATCAAGGCATACCGGCCAAACTGAGTCCTCAAGGCAACACCAACGAGTCACAGGAAAAATTTCTGTGAATCAATGCCATGAAAGCGCTTGCCTTCATGGCGTCTTTCTGATTCTTCTAACTTTATGACGGTCAATCGTCCCAGGAGCATCGGACTGATCCGCCGCGCGGCCATGCCGGCGCTGGCGCTGCTCGTCATCGGGACCTTTGCCGGCCATGCCATTGCCGGGCCTAACGGCCTGTTCGCCTGGCGCGGCTACGCCCAACAGCTAGAGGTCCGCAAGTCCGAGCTGGCGGCGCTCCAGGCAGAGCGGGCCGAGCTCAAGCATAAGTCGGTGCTGCTCGATCCGCGGCGGGCCGATCCCGACCTCGCCGATGAAATGGTTCGCAAGGACCTCGGCCTCGTCCGGGCCGACGAAGTCGTCGTTCCGCTCGACAACTAATCCACGAATAGCTGAGACTACGGATTGCCCTTTCGGGCCTGCCGCTCCTATAGCGCGGCCAATCGACGATTGACTGGAGAGGCCTGTGGCGAAAACCGCCCGCAAAACCGCTGCCGCAACCGCAGCGCCCGGCAAGCCCAACAGGGAGCGCCCGAAAGAGCCGCAGCCTTACAAGGCCTCGAAAGAGGAGCTGCTCGACTTTTACAAGCAGATGCTGCTCATCCGCCGCTTCGAGGAGCGTGCCGGCCAGCTTTACGGGCTCGGCCTGATCGGCGGCTTCTGCCATCTCTACATCGGCCAGGAAGCGGTTGCCGTCGGCCTGCAGTCGGCGATGAAGGTCGGACGCGACAGCGTCATCACCGGCTATCGCGACCACGGCCATATGCTGGCCTATGGCATCGACCCCAAGGTCATCATGGCCGAGCTGACCGGGCGCGAAGCGGGCATTTCCAAGGGCAAGGGCGGCTCGATGCACATGTTCAGTGTCGAGCATGGCTTTTATGGCGGCCACGGCATCGTCGGGGCGCAGGTGGCGCTCGGCACCGGCCTCGCCTTCAAGCATCAATATTCGAACGATGGCGGAACCTGTCTCGCCTATTTCGGCGACGGCGCGGCCAACCAGGGCCAGGTCTATGAAAGCTTCAACATGGCGAAGCTGTGGGACCTGCCGGTGATCTATGCGATCGAGAATAATCGCTATGCGATGGGGACAGCCGTCGAGCGGGCGGCTTCGGAACCGGATTTCTACAAGCGCGGCGAGAGTTTCCGGATTCCAGGCATCCAGGTCGATGGGATGGACGTGCTGGCGGTACGTGGCGCGGCGGAGGAAGCCATGGCCTGGACCCAGGCGGGGAAGGGGCCAATCATTCTCGAGCTGCTGACCTATCGCTATCGCGGCCACTCCATGTCCGATCCGGCCAAGTATCGGACGCGCGAGGAAGTGCAGGACTATCGCGAGCATCGCGACCCGATCGACCATGCCGCGAAGCTGTTGGAGAAGCTCGGCGTCAAGGAAGAGGAGCTCAAGGCAATCGACAAGGAAATCAAGGATATCGTTGTCGAAGCTGCGAAGTTCGCTGAGGAGGCGCCGGAGCCTGGGCCCGCCGAATTGTACACCGACGTGCTGGTGGAGAGCTACTGATGGCACTCGAACTGAAAATGCCCGCGCTCTCGCCGACCATGGAAGAGGGAACGCTCGCCAAATGGCTGGTCAAGGAAGGCGACAACGTCTCCTCCGGCGATATTCTGGCAGAGATCGAGACCGACAAGGCGACCATGGAGTTCGAGGCGGTCGACGAGGGAACGATCAGCAAGATCTTGGTCGCCGAAGGCACCGACGGCGTGAAAGTTGGCACCGTCATCGCATTGATGGGCGGCGATGGCGAAATTGCTGCTCCCAAGGCGGACGAACCCAGGACTTCGGCTCCCGAGCCGCAGGCCGCGCCGATTCCCGAGCCGGAGTCGGTCACGCCGACGCCGCACCAGATGGAAACCGCCGCGCGCGACCTGGTTGCCGACGTCGCCGCCACGCATGACGAGCCCGACGTTCCGGAAGGCACTCCGCTGAAGGAAATGACCGTCCGCGAGGCGCTTCGCGATGCCATGGCCGAAGAAATGCGGACCGACGACCGCGTCTTCGTGATGGGCGAGGAAGTCGCCCAGTACCAGGGCGCCTACAAGGTCACCCAGGGGTTGCTTGAGGAATTCGGCCCGCGCCGGGTGGTCGATACGCCGATCACCGAATATGGCTTCGCCGGCCTCGGTTCCGGCGCGGCGATGGGCGGTTTGAAGCCGATCGTCGAGTTCATGACCTTCAATTTCGCCATGCAGGCGATCGACCACATCATCAATTCGGCGGCCAAGACCAATTATATGTCGGGCGGCCAGATGCGTTGCCCGATCGTGTTTCGTGGTCCCAACGGTGCCGCCGCCCGGGTTGGCGCCCAGCACAGCCAGAATTACGGGCCCTGGTATGCCAGCGTCCCCGGCCTCATCGTGATCGCGCCCTACAGCGCGGCGGACGCCAAGGGGCTGCTCAAGGCGGCGATCCGCAGCGAGGATCCGGTCGTGTTCCTCGAAAATGAGCTGCTCTATGGCCAGACCTTCGACGTTCCCGACCTCGACGATTATGTCCTGCCGATCGGCAAGGCCAAGGTCGTACGTCCAGGCAAGGACGTCACGCTGGTGACCTATTCGATCGGCGTTGGCGTGGCGCTGCAGGCCGCCGAACAGTTGATGCACGACGGGATCAGCGCGGAGGTGATCGACCTTCGAACCCTGCGCCCGCTCGACAAGCAGACCGTGCTTACATCGCTCGCCAAGACCAATCGACTGGTGGTGGTCGAGGAAGGCTGGCCGACCTGCTCCATCGCCAGCGAGATTATGGCGATCTGCATGGAAGAGGGCTTCGACGATCTGGATGCGCCGGTGACGCGGGTAACCAATGTCGACGTCCCGCTGCCCTATGCCGCCAACCTCGAGAAGCTGGCGCTGATCAAGGCGGATGACGTGGTAGCGGCTGCCAAGGCTGTCTCCTATCGTTGAGCTGACGGACCGCGATCTCGTCCGGCTTTATTGGCCGGCAAAGCTCCGGCCCGCCTTCGATGCCCTATTTGCGATCGACGATGCGCTCGCCGAAGTCGTGACGTCGTCGACGCAGCCGGCGCTGGGCGCGATCCGGCTCGCCTGGTGGCGCGAGGCGTTGGAGCGGCTCGATAGAAGCCCGCCGCCGCCCGAGCCGCGATTGCATGCCGCCGCCGCCGAGCTGTTACCGTTGGGCATTACAGGCAAGGAGCTGGCTGCGCTGGAGGATGGCTGGACTACCCTGCTGGATGAAGTGCCCGACTTGAACAAGGTCGAGGAACGGGGTGTGCGCCTGTTCGCAATCGGGGCGAAGTTGCTGGGTGCCAGCGATCCGTTCCTGGAAGCAGCGGGCCGGGTTTATGCCCTGGTTCAAATCCGGCGGATGCGCATGGCTGCATTCGCGCAATCTTCATTTGATTTGAGCAACTTGAAAGGCCACCGATTTCCTCGACGATTGCGTCCCCTGACCGCATTCGCCCGCCTTGGCGCGCGTGACCTAAAGCAAGGAATGACAATCGAAAGCGAGGCCACGCCCGCGCGCGCTGCGGCATTGCTTCGCCATTTTGGATTTGGATTCGTCGCCTAAGTGGATTGAATTTCTAAATCCCGGCCATAAAAATTGCCTTGCCGGATCGCCCTAATTTGGAGGGCCAATGACCCGTTGGATCGCCGGCATCGCTGCCGTTTTTTTACTTGTCGCTGGCGCCGTCTTCGCGCTGCAAGGCCATGCCGAGGCACCCGGAATAGCTCCGGCGCCGGAACCACGCCTGGCGGCGGCGTCAGGCGAGAGTCTATCAATCCCTGACGCTCCGGAGGCTGACGCCAAGGGCAAGGAGCAAAGGCGCTTCGCTCGCGCCGATGCAAATGAGGATGGCAAGCTCAGCATGGCGGAGCTGATGGAGCCTCGGCGCAAGTCATTCGGCAAACTGGATGTCGACCATGATGGCAGATTGAGTTTCGAGGAGTGGGCCGCTTGATCCATCAAGAAATTCGCGGAGGCCGATGCCGACAGGGACCAGATCCTGAATCCCGTCGAATTTGCGTCGACCGCGCCCAAATCGCGACCGAAGAAGCCGGCTTGCGCCTGCAGCTAACGGTCCTCCCCCGCTTGCCTGGGGAGGGGAACCATCGAAGATGGTGGAGGGGTAAGTGCCGCCACGACGCGAGAGAAACGAAACTGTCCTTCGTGCCAGGGCGCTGAGACGAGAAATGACGTTGCCTGAGGTCCTGCTTTGGCGGGAATTACGCAGGCGACCGGGAAGTCTCAAGTTCAGGCGGCAACATCCATTCGGGCGCTGTATTGTTGACTTCTATTGTCCGGCTGCGCGCTTGGTCATCGAGATTGACGGAATGGCCCATCAAATGGGTTCGGAGGCCGACCGAGATCGTCGTCGCGACAGCTGGTTGCGAAGCCAAGGGTTACACGTGGCTCGCTTTGCCGTGCCTGAAGTGATGAACGATTTGGAAGCAGTGGTCCGTGAGATTGTCCGAACCGCTTTGAGCCGTTTACCCCTCCACCAAGCTGCGCTTGGTTCCCCTCCCCAAGATCGGATCTTGGGGAGGAACTGATTTCAACCATTCCTTCAGCGCGGCGCGGGCCCGGTCGGTGTACAGCCGCTTGCGGTCGGCCTTTTTTGCCTTGGGGCCCTCGATCGGCGGCATCAGCCCGAAGTTGACGTTCATCGGCTGATAGGTCTCCGCGTCGGCGCCGCCGGTAATGTGACCTACCAGCGCACCCAGCGCGGTCTGCGGGGGCGGGGTGGGGAGGGTCCGGCCCTGCAACTCCGCCGCGGCAAATCGTGCCGCCAGCAGGCCGATCGCGGCGCTTTCGACATAGCCTTCGCAGCCGGTGATCTGACCGGCGAAGCGGATGTTCGGCATGGCCTTCAGGCGCAACTGTTCGTCGAGCAATTCGGGCGATCTGATGAAGCTGTTGCGGTGGATACCGCCCAGCCGGGCGAACTCGGCATTCTCCAGCCCGGGAATGGTGCGAAAGATGCGCACCTGCTCGCCATGCTTCAGCTTGGTCTGGAAGCCGACCATGTTCCATAGCGTGCCGAGCGCATTGTCCTGGCGAAGCTGCACGACGGCGTGCGGCCAGCGACCGGTGCGCGGATCGTCGAGGCCGACGCCCTTCATCGGTCCAAAGCGGAGCGTTTCGACCCCGCGCGCCGCCATTACCTCGATCGGCATGCAGCCCTCGAAATAGGGCGTGTCCTTCTCCCACTCCTTGAACTCGGTCTTTTCACCCTCGTTCAGCGCCGCGACAAAGGCATCATACTGATCCTTCGTCATCGGGCAGTTGATATAGTCCTTGCCGCCCTTGTCCCACCGCGCCGCCATCCAGCAGACGTCCATGTCGATGCTATCGCGGTGAACGATCGGAGCGATGGCATCGAAAAAGGCGAGGGCGTCGCTGCCGGTGATCTTGGCGATCGCCTCGGCCAGGCCGGGCGCCGTCAGGGGGCCGGTCGCGATGATCGTCGATCCGGAGGCAGGTAGTGCATCGACCCGTTCCCGCACGACTTCGATCCCCGGATGGTCGGCAATCCGTGAAGTTACTTCCGCGGCGAAGGCTTCGCGATCGACGGCCAGGGCAGATCCAGCGGGAACCCGGTGCTGGTCGGCCGCCATCATGATCAGCGAGCCCAGCGCCCGCATCTCCTGGTGCAACAAGCCCACGGCATTGTTTTCGGCATCGTCCGAGCGGAAGCTGTTCGAGCAGACCATTTCGGCCAGCCGGTCGCTCTCATGCGCGGGCGTCATGTCGCCGCCTCCGCGCATTTCGCTGAGGCGGACCTTCAGCCCCGTTGCCGCCAGCTGCCACGCAGCTTCGGAACCGGCCAGTCCGCCGCCAATGATGTGAACGTCTTGAGTCATTTGAGCGCCCCCATATCCGTTCGTCCCGAGCGAAGTCGAGGGACGTGTCTCGACTTCGCTCGACACGAACGGCTAGAGTTTCGAAATGCACATCTTCACCATCGGTTATGAAGCGACAACGATGGGCGAGTTTCTCGCTTCGCTGGAGCAGGCGGGCGTCAAGCGAGTGATCGATATCAGGGCCGTGCCCAATTCGCGCAGGCCCGGTTTTTCGAAGAACCCCCTCAAGAACGCGCTGGCCGAGGTCGGGATCGATTATGTTCACCTGAAAGCGCTGGGGACACCCGCGGACGGCCGTTCAGCGGCGAGGGCCGGACGGCAGGAGGATCTGGAGCGAATTTACGCCGGCCAGCTGGATCTGCCCGAAGCAATGGTCCAGTCCGAGCAAATGCGCGAGCTGGCGGCCGAAGCGCCAAGCGCGCTTCTTTGCTTTGAGCGCGATCCCGCCGGCTGCCACCGTACTCTGCTGTTGGCGGCTGAGGCGCCGAACGCCGAAGTGACCCACCTTTTCCCCTAAAAGTCGGCGGGAGCTTCCGCTTTGGTCTCGCCGACCAGAAGCGCCTCAATGTCGGGGATCGGGCGGCGGGTCATCTCCTTGGGAATTTCGCACAGCAGTTTCCGCTCGGCTTCCTTGTGCAACTTCTTGCGCAGGACACCGAGGGTCTTGGGCGGTGCGATGATCACCAGCTGGTCGAAATCGTTGCGCAGCGCTCGCCGGTTGACCTGCTCGGCCGCAGCCACGGCCCAACGGTCTTCCTCCTGCTGGTGGAAATCGGTCTCCTCATAGGCCACCCGCCCGCTGTAACCGCCACCCTGGCCGATCGCGCCTGGCGCATCGGTTTTCATTTCGCCGTCCCTAAGATCCTCCCGCTCATCGAAATCCTCGGTGCGGAGGTCGATCTGGTTTTCGTCGCCTTCGTTGCGGAAGAAGAGCGTCTTGCGGCCATCGGTGACCAGGACAAGGGCGTTGTTGGCGAGCGGCATCAGGGTTTCCTCCGGTTAGAATTCACCTAAATTCAACGCGCCCGCCGACGCCCACGTTCCCCTATTGGCCGTCGTCCGGACCAGCGGCGAGGTCTTCCGACGTATCGCCGCCACTTTCCGGCGCAATCTCGTCGCCCCCGTCCAGTTCTACCTCTTCCTCGTCGCTCTCGTCGATCTTGGCGACCGACACGACCTTTTCCTGGTCCTTGACGTTGAAGATGGTGACGCCTTGCGTGTTGCGTCCGGCAATCCGGATATCGCCCACGGTCGTGCGGATCATCTTCCCCTGGTCGGTGACCAGCATCAGAGATTCACCTGGCTTGACGGGAAAGCTTGCAACCACGCCGCCGTTACGTTCGGACGTAACGATGTTGATGATGCCCTGACCGCCGCGATTGGTGCGGCGATATTCATAGGTCGACGAGCGCTTACCGTAGCCGTTCTCGGTAACGGTCAGCAGAAACTGTTCGCCATCCACCAAGGCGGCGTAGCGATCGGCGGGCAGGGTGCATTCCTCGTCCTTTTCCCGCCAGGCCGGGCAGCGGAGATAGGCTTCGCGTTCCTCCGGGGTCGTGCCGACCCGGCGCAGGATCGACATGGAGATGACCTGGTCGTCACCCTGCAGCCTGACGCCGCGCACACCCATCGAGGCGCGGCTCTGGAATTCGCGCACGTCAGTCGACTTGAAGCGGATCGCCTTGCCGTTGCGGGTGGCAAGCAGCACGTCATCGTCTTCGGTCAGCAATTCGACGCCGATAATTCGGTCGAGGTTATCCTCTTCGCCCTCTTCGCCCTCCTCGGAGGTGCCGAATTTCATCGCAATCTTGCCTGCAGTCGGAATGTTGGTGAAGGCATCCATCGAATTGCGCCGGACCGTCCCCTTCGCAGTGGCGAACATGATGTGCAGCCCACCCCATTCGGCCTCGTCCTGGGGTAGCGGGAGCACTGTCGTGATCGTTTCCCCTTCGGCCAGCGGCAGGAGGTTGACCATCGGGCGGCCCTTTGCGGTCGGCCCGCCTTCCGGCAGCCGCCATACCTTCATCCGGTAGACTCGGCCGATGTTGGAGAAAAACAGCACCGGGTTGTGTGTCGAGGTGACGAACAGCTCCGTGACGATGTCTTCATCCTTGGTCGACATGCCCGAGCGGCCCTTGCCGCCGCGCTTCTGCTCGCGGAACAGGGCGAGGGGAGTGCGCTTGATGTAGCCGGTCATGGTCACCGTCACGACCATGTCCTCGACCTCGATCAGGTCTTCGTCCTCAAGCCCGTCGAATGCGGCGGTGATCTCGGCCACGCGGGGCGTTGCGAACTCGGCATCGACCTCGTCGAACTCCTCACGCATGACCTCGTACAGGCGGGCGCGATTGCTAAGGATCTCCAACAGCTCGCCGATATTCTTGGCGAGCCCTTCGAGTTCGCCGCCGATTTCGTCACGGCCCAAAGCGGTCAGGCGGTGCAGGCGCAATTCCAGGATTGCGCGGACCTGGATCTCCGTCAGGCGATAGGATTCGCCCTTGGCCTGCGGTTCCACCGCTTCGACAAGTGCGATGTACTGGCGGATTTGATCCGCGGCCCAATCGCGCTCGAGCAGCTTTTCACGAGCCTCGGCGGGACTGGCCGAGCCGCGGATCAGCTTCACCACCTCGTCGAGATTGGTGACCGCGACCACCAGGCCAAGCAGGATATGAGCGCGTTCGCGTGCCTTCAGCAGCTCGAACTTTGAGCGGCGGGTGATAACCTCTTCGCGGAATTTGACGAAGCTTTCGATGATGTCGCGGAGCGCGAGCGTTTCGGGGCGGCCGCCGCGGATCGCGAGCATATTGGCCGGGAAGCTCGACTGGGCGGGAGTGTGGCGCCACAGCTGGTTCAGCACGACTTCGGGCGTGGCATCGCGCTTGAGGTCGATGACAATCCGGACGCCCTCGCGGTTGGATTCATCGCGAATATCCGAGACGCCTTCGATCCGCTTGTCCTTGGCTGCCTCGGCGATCTTTTCGACCAGGCCCGACTTGCCAACCTGGTAAGGGATGGCGGTCAAAACGATCGAGCGGCGATCGCCGCGCCCTTCCTCGACGTGCGCCCTGCTGCGCATCAGGATCGATCCGCGGCCTGTCGTATAAGCCGCCCGGATGCCCGAAGTGCCCAGGATCAGCGGCGCGGTCGGGAAGTCCGGACCTTTGACATGCTCCATCAGCCCTTCGGAGCTGATCGTCGGGTCGTCCATATAGGCGCGGCACGCGGCAAGCACCTCGCCCAAATTGTGCGGCGGAATGTTCGTCGCCATGCCGACCGCAATGCCACCGGCGCCATTGACCAACAGGTTTGGGAAGCGCGCGGGCAGCACCTGCGGCTCGCGCTCGCTGGCGTCGTAGTTGGGTTGGAAGTCGACCGTGTCCTTGTCGATGTCGCCAAGCAGGAAGTTGGCCACCTTGGCGAGCCGGGCTTCAGTGTAACGCATGGCGGCCGGCGGATCGGGGTCCATCGAGCCGAAATTACCCTGGCCGTCGATCAGCGGCACACGCAGCGACCAGCTCTGCACCATGCGGGCCAGCGCATCGTAAATCGCCTGGTCGCCGTGGGGGTGATACTTACCCATGACGTCACCGACGATGCGGCTCGATTTGCGATAGGGCCGCCCGGCGACATAGCCCGCCTCCTGGCAGGCATGCAGGATGCGGCGGTGGACCGGCTTCAGACCGTCGCGCACGTCAGGCAGCGCGCGGCTGACGATCACCGACATGGCATAATCGAGGTAACTGGTCTTCATCTCCTCGACGATGGAGATGGGGGCAATGTCGCCGTGTTGATGTTCGTCGGCGGGAGGCTGGGTCGCCAAGATATTTCCTGTCGTTCTTGTTGGTATTGGACACGGGAGAGTCGCCCGCGTTTCCGGCAGGCGCGCCCCTCCGACTTGCTAGCGGATAGGCAGGGATAAGGCCACCCCCGCGCGCGCGTAACGCGCACGCGCGCAAAAGCGCGGTTCAATTGGAGTTCATGCCCGTATCGCTATTGCCGCTTTTCGCAACCGGGCGACAAGGCTATGGGGCTTCCCCGGTATCCCACGACATTCGCGCTGCCTTGATGAGCAGGAGCGGCGCATCAGGAGACTGGAATGAAACTAACTTCGACTGCCATGGCGCTGCTGCTCGCAGGTGCAGGCTTCGCGATCGCTACCCCGGCCCAGGCGCAATATGGTTCCGCGCCGCCGGCGCCGACGCCGTCCTCCAACCAGATGAGCGATGACGCCGCCAAGCAGGATAGCGGCAACCAGCCAAAGGTCTCAGGCGCGGCCAAGAAGGAGATCGTCGAGCTCCAAACGGCAGTCAACAACAAGGATGTGGCCAATATCCCAGCGAAGGCTGCGGCCGCCAAGGCCAAGGCCAAGACCAAGGACGACAAATATATTATCGCGCAGCTGCAGCTGAAGGCGGCGATCGCTGCCAACGACAATGCCGCGATGGCAAGCAGCCTCCAGGAGGTTGTCGACAGCGGATTCCTGAAGCCGGCCGAAGTGGGACCAGTCTTCCTCAACCTCGGCAAGCTTCAGTATAACGCCAAGGCTTATGACGCCGCCGGATTTGCCTTCGACCAGGTGTTGAAGAGCGATCCGAATAACGTCGAGGCGCTCGTCCTCCTGGCTGAAACGCGCAACAACCAAAACCGCACGGCCGAGGCAATTGGCTTGATCCAGAAGGCCATTGCGGCGCGGACTGCTGCCGGCCAGAAGGCCGAGGAAGCCTGGTACAAGCGGGCAGTGGCGCTGTCGTACAATGCCAAGCTGCCGACTGCTCCCACCTTGGCGCGTGAGTGGGTTTCAGCCTACCCCAACCCCGGCAACTGGCGTGACACGATCCGCATCTACCAGATGTCGACGCACGCCGCCGATGCGGCATTGCTGGACTCGATGCGCCTGGCACGCGCCACCGGATCGCTGGCCGGCGAAAATGACTATTACCGCTACGCCAGCACGCTTGTGACCAAGGGGTTCCCGGGCGAAGCCAAGGCCGTGCTCGACCAGGGCTTTGCCGCCAAGGCGATCGATCGGTCGAAGGACATGTTCAGCCAGCTCTACGGCACGGCGTCGGGCCGGGCCCAGGGTGACCAGGCGTCGCTGGCCGCATCGGCGACCGCCGCCAAGGCCGCACCGGACGCCAAGAAGGCGATGGTGATCGCCGAGGCCTATTATGGCTATGGCGATTACAGCCAGTCGGCCGACCTGCTGCGCGCCGCGCTCGGCAAGAGCGGAGTCGACAAGGACCTCGCCAATCTTCGGCTTGGCATGGCGCTGGCCCAGGCGGGCGACAAGGCCGGAGCGACGGCTGCGCTCAATTCCGCGGGCGGAGCCCAAGCGGATCTTGCCAAATTGTGGCTCGCCTACGTCGCCCAAAAAGGCTGATCCAAGGCTATCTTGAAGCCTGAAATCGGGGCGTCGGGCCGGCCGGTCCGGCGCCCTTATTTTGTGCCAAATTGGGATGGTTAATCTCCACCCCCTGTCAGTCGGCGGGCCCAAACCGCAAAGCTTGCGCGCGGCCAAGCCTGCGGGGGGCGAAGTGAAGTGCGTTTTGATGATCGCCTAAGGACAGTGATGACCCAACCGGTCGCCGATGCGCACGACCGGACTGTCCGCTGGCGCCAGCTCGTCGACCTCCTGTCCCGCCCACATTACGAAATCGATCCCGCTCTTCTGGATGCGGCATTGACGATGGTCAGGACCGGCATGCGGTCGGTCGCGCGGCCGATCCGCGCCGCAACCGCCCGGAGCATTGCCGGCCGCGCCGCCGAGCCCCGCCTGATCGCGATTTTCGCTGGCGACCGGCTTGAGGTGGCCGCGCCGCTGCTCGCCGCTGCTCCGCTCAATGACGCGGGCTGGGCGGAGGTGGCCGCTGCCGCGAGCAAGGAAGTCGCGTCCTTCATGCGGACGATCAGGGGAGACGTGTCTGAAGCTTCAGAGCCGATTGCTGAGGAGAGTGCCGCCCCGGCCGCCGAAGAGCCGCATCCCTCGATTGGCGACATTGCCGCCCGCATCGAACGGTTGAAGACCAAGCGCGAGGCTGGCGAGCCGGAACTGATGGACGACGCGTCGCAGGACTTGCCGCGGCCGCCAGCGGCTTTGCCGCAGCACTCGCTTACCCCCGGCCTTTTCCGATGGGAGTGCGACGCAGCGGGTGAGATCGGCTGGGTCGAGGGCGCACCGCGCGGGGCCTTGATCGGTCGGAGCTTGCCGGGCGAGGAAGGCGCCCCGCGAGAGCTTATTCGGGCGTTCACCGACCGGCTGCCGTTTGAAGATACGCTGATTACGCTGCCGACGCCCGCGCTTGACGGTGACTGGCGCTTGTCCGGAATCCCGGCCTTTTCGCCTGTCGACGGCCGTTTTCTCGGTTACCGCGGAATCGCTCGCCGCGAGGGTCAGCAGGTCGATGCGCCCTCGGCGCCCCCGAAGCTTGCCGCGGCCGCCGATGCCGAAGCGCTTCGCGAGACAATCCACGAGATCAAGACCCCGTTGAATGCCATCATCGGCTTTGCCGAGATCATCGACGGCCAATATCTCGGGCCGGCGCACCGCAACTATCGCCAACGCGCGGCGGAGATTGTCGTCCAGGCAAGGATGTTGCTGGCAGCGATCGAGGATCTCGACTTCGCCGCGCGGCTGCAGGGCCGCCAGCCCGGCAAGGTCGATGCCGCGCCACTGGCTGAAATTATGGCCCCGCTGGTCGAGGAATGGGCCAACCAGGCGCTTGCCAATGGCGTGCAGCTGCGGGTCTCTCCGCAAACGAGCCAGCTTCGCTCGAGCCTCGATCGGGACCTGGCCGAACGGCTGCTGAAGCGGTTCCTTCGGGCGGTGATCGATTCCACCGCCGCGCACGAAACCATCCACGTGGAGGCCAAGGAGGGCAGGGGTCGGCTTACGATCGCGGTCAGCCGGCCCGCGACGACGCTGCATCTTGGCGAATCGCGACTGTTCGACCCGGCCTATTCGACCGAAGCAACGGGCGAGGGAGCAAGCCTGGGTCTCGGTTTTGCACTGCGCCTGGTTCGCGGCCTCGCACGCCTGGCTGGGGGCGACCTTCGGCTTTCGGCATCGGATCTGACGCTGATATTGCCACTTGCCTGATCGCAATGGTGGGCCCGGCAGGATTCGAACCTACAACCAAGCCGTTATGAGCGGCCAGCTCTACCGTTGAGCTACAGGCCCCACCGTCGAAGAAACTGGCATGATCGCGTACTCGGCACCATCCCCAGGATGGTGACGAGCCGCGATGGTCGGGGAGACAGGATTCGAACCTGCGACCCTCTGCTCCCAAAGCAGATGCGCTACCAGGCTGCGCCACTCCCCGACGCCGGCGAATTGCGCGCCTAGCAGCGCATTATCGTAGCGAAAAGGCTAATTCGCCTTGTTGGTGTCGACCTCGACCGAGACATTCTCGGCCTTGTCGCCAATCTTGTCGGCCTCATTGCCGACATCGCTGGCAATATTTTCGGCCATATTGCCGGCATCGGACAGGCCGTTTTCGGCGACGTCGGCGTTGAACTCGGCCGTGACCGTGTCGTTGCCTTCGTCCTTGGTAACCTGGCACGCAGTAAGGCCCATCGCGAGCAGGGGCAGTAAGATTATCGAGCGCATTATGTTCCTCCCGGCAAAGACTTGCCGGGGTCACTAACGCCGCTTGCGGGCTTTTGGCTCCTCGATGCCGCCCGACAGGATCGCCAGCACCGCCGTCCAGGCGGCGACATTTTGCCTAAGCTGGGCGGGATCAATCTTGTCGAGCGTGTCGTCAGGCGTGTGGTGGATGTCGAAATAGCGAGTTCCATCCTGGCTCAGCCCGACACCGGGATGGCCATCCTTCAGCATCGGGCCAATATCCGAGCCGTCGGCCTCATCGAACTTGCCCGTGACTATTCCAAGGGGCGCCAGCGCCTTGCCGATCGCCTCCGCCTCGGCCTTGCGGGCATCGCCCAGCTTGCTGTCGACCTTCCAGATCTTGTCGGCGCCAAAGTCGCTCTCGATCAGCGCATAGTGCGGCTGCTTGCCATATTTGGCGCGATAGGCCTCGCCTCCGAACAGGCCGGGCTCCTCGGCGCCGAACCAGACGACCCGTATCGTCCGAAGCGGCCTGCCGGCATCCATGATCCGCTTGGCGGCGGCGGCCGCTATGGCCACTCCAGCGCCATCGTCGATCGCGCCGGTGCCCTGGTCCCAACTGTCCAGGTGACCGCCAACCAGCACCGGCGGCAGTGACGGATCGCGCCCTGGTACCTCGGCGATAACATTGCCCGACTGGCCGGGAATGGTCTGGTTCTGAAGCACCAGCCGCATTCGGACCGGCTGGCCTCGCTTGATGATTCTAACCAACTGCTCGGCATCGGGGATCGACAAGGCGCCCGCAGGAATGGGTTTGGCTCCATCGCTGAAGGTCATCACGCCGGTGTGCGGGTTGCGGTGATGGTCGGTGCCGATCGAGCGGATGACGATCGCCTGGGCGCCCTTTTGCGATGCGATGGTCGGCCCTTGCCGGCGCGGCGCTCCGAATTGCCCATAGCCGGACCCATCCTGATTGGCCGGCATCAGGTGATCGACGAACACAATCTTGCCGCGGACGGCCGCATCCGGCGCGGCCTTGAGCGCGTCGACACTGTCGAACGCGACAATCTCGCCAGTCACGCCCTCGGGACCGGTCGATCCGCTGTTACCGAGCGCGGCAACGACCATTCTTTGCGGGAATGGAGCCAGAATTTCCGCGCTTTCAAATCCGCGTGACCAGACGGGCATGTCGAACGGCTCGATGCGGACATTGGCGAAACCCATTGCGGTAAGCCTGGTTACCGCCCAGTCGCGGGCGCGCGCCTCGGCTTGCGTCCCGGCCAGCCGCGGTCCGACCTCAGTCGTAAGGCCCTCCACAATGTCCCAGGCATGCTGGTCCCGATCCAGCGCCAGGTCGCGCAGTGACGCAACCTTGGGGTCGACCAACGGCGAAGCATGAACTTGGGCTGAAATGGGAGAAGCGGCGGCGAGCAGCGCGGCTGCGACGAACGAACGAACCATGCCCGAAGAGCTAGCGGCGGCATGCAACATTGTCACCGCCGTTGGTCGAAATAACATGATCAAATCTCGAACCGCGGCCATCAAAACAAGCGAAGCTGGTCGCCCTGCGGCGGTTCGAACAGGTCGCGGCGGAGGGGGATCTTGAGCCGCGGCAAGTCATGTTTGCGGCAGGCGATCTCGAAACGGGTTCGAATCAGCTCGGCCCAGGGTCCCTGGCACTTCATCCGGGTGAAGAAGTTGGGATCGTTGTCGCGACCTCCGCGGATCGACTGGATGGTCGCCATCACCTTGGCGGCGCGGTCGGGATAATGTTCGTCGAGCCAGGCCCTAAACAGCGGCGCGACCTCGAACGGAAGCCGCACCGGGAGGAATGTCGCGCCACTTGCCCCAGCCTCCGCGGCCGCTTCGACCAGCGCTTCGATTTCATGGTCGGTAATTTGCGGGATTACAGGAGCGATCGAGGCGAACGCCGGAACGCCGGCCTGGCTCAGGGCCTTGATTGCCGCCAGCCGTTTGCGCGGCGCCGGGGCTCGCGGCTCGAGAGTTCGATGCACCTTGGGGTCGAGCGATGTGACTGAAATCGCCACCGCCGCCAGTCCCAACCTGGCCGCGGGCGCAATGATGTCGAGATCGCGCAGGACCCGATCCGACTTGGTGGTGATGGTAAAGGGGTGCCTGGTTTCCAGCAGCAACTCGAGAATAGAACGGGTGATCCGCCAATGCTCCTCGATCGGCTGGTAGGGATCGGTGTTCGTGCCCAAGGCGATCGGCGCGACCTCATAGCCCGGACGCGAAAGGGTGGCATGAAGCAGTTTTGCGGCTTCGGGTTTGGCGAACAGGCGGCTTTCGAAGTCAACGCCCGGCGAAAGGTCATGATAGGCATGGGTTGGCCTGGCAAAGCAGTAGATGCAGCCATGTTCGCATCCGCGATAGGGATTGATCGACCGATCGAAGCCAACGTCGGGGGAGCTATTTCGGGTAAGGATCGACTTGGGCTTCTCAATCGTCACGGTGGTGCGGCGGGGCACGATGCCGTCGATACTTTCCACGCTGTCGAGCCAATCTCCGTCGCTGACCCGCTCCTTGAGATTGAAACGGGTGGGGGTTGAATTTCGGGTTGCCCCGCGCGCCTTGATGGACTCGACCGGCATGGCGGCACCATGCCCAAATCCATAGAACATATCAAGAACGATTAGCGGCGCCGGCTAGGAAAATCGGGCCATTTATGCTGGGCAAGCGAGGTCAGGGTCGGCGTCTGCTCTCCCTCCAATCCCTGGATTACCCACATGTTGCGGAGCACCGAGGGCACGTAGAAGCGCGTCTCCCAATATGGGATGCTCTCAATCCATAGTAACGGATCGCCGCGGTCATAATAGGCCCAACGCTCGACCGGGACCGGGCCCGCATTATAAGCGGCGATCACTTTGGGTAGCTGGCCGCGCGTGGCGGCATTGGAGCGAATGAGCTCAATAAACGCCTGGCCATAATCGATGTTGACCAGCGGGTCCTTGAGATTCGCGGCACTGACGCTGGTACCGCGGCTTCGCGCCGTGTCGCCCGCGGTCCCGGGCCGCACCTGCATCAGTCCAACCGCGCCCGCCGGGCTGACCGCGTCAGTGCGGAAATTCGATTCCTGAATGATGTGGGCGTAGGCCAGCGCGGGATCGACTCGCCAGCCGTTGTAAGGGGTCCAGTTCGGAACCGGATAGCGGTCGGCGGCATCGACCCGGGCGCCGGCCTGGCCGAAATGAGCCAGCCAGAACTGGGCGCCGGGCAGGTCCATCTTCTTGGCAAGCTGCACCAGCGATCGATGCTCGGCCGGATTGCAGATCTTCGCCTGGTGGCGCAGCAGCTCCTCGGCCTGGGCCCGCCGCCCCATCGCCAGCAGTTCCGTGGCGCGGCGAATATTGGGCAGGGCCTCCAGCCGTTCGACGTCTCGCGACGGCGCGGTTTTGGGGAGGCGCTTGTCCATCCCCAACGTCTCGCGCGCCATCAGCCCGTAGAAGCTTTCCTGCGACCGGGCAGCGGCCTTCAACAATGGGGCAACCTCGGCCGGGCGGCGGCTCGCCTGCGCGGCGCGGGCGGTCCAATAATAAGCGGCGGCATTGAATTCGGGCTCGCGGGCCAGCGACGCAGCCTGGCGAAATGAATCGTAAGCCGCGTTCCAGTCGTTCATCCGCCACGAGGCAAGCCCCGAAATCCAGGCCGCCTGAGCCGCCCATTCGCCGGTCGCGCCTGGCCGTCCGTAATCTGCCGCGCGCCGCGCGTCGGCATCGCGACCGCTCACAAAATACATCCAGGCCACGCGCTGGGCGGCCTCGGCCCTTGCCTCGAACGACAGGTTGGGAAGGGCGGCCAGGAAAAGTGCCTCGGCGGTTGTTCCGTCGTCGACCTTGATGAGCGGTTCCAGCGCGAGCCGAAGCTCGTCGGCTGCTCGCTCGCCTTCGACTGGCCTGGTCTTGCCACGGCGAGGCGCGGCGCCAAGCGCTACGGTCGGCCGCGGCCACATGATCGCCGGCGGCTGGACCGCGCCACGGGTCATCGCCATCCGCTGCAACTGCTCGGCCTGCGGCAGCTCGGGCGCCTCGGCGAGAAGCGCCAGAATCACCGGCAGATCAACCTTCGGCGAATTTTTGGCGGTGAAGAGCTCGGCCTTGGCATAAGGCTTGAGCGGGTCATCGCCGAGGGCATCGATGCCGACGCGGGCCGCCTCCCATTCGCCGTTGCCGATTGCCAGCAGCACGCCGGCCCAGTCTTTCGGAACGACCACCGGCTTAATCACCGGCGTGAGCGTGGCCGCAGGGGGCGGCTTGGGCTTGCCCTGATCGGTTGTCTGAGTGGCCTGGTCGACCGTGCCAACGTCCAGCGGGGCAAGCGGATCGGCGTCCTGGGCAAGCGCCGGGCCTGCCGTCATCATTCCAACCAAAAACCAGCCGAACTTCATCAATCACTCTCACTCATCAGCAATGACAGGTCGCGCCACGCAAGCGCCTTGTCGGACGGCCGTTGCAACAGCCAGCGCGGGTGGAAGGTTGCTATCGTGCGCACCCCTTCAATCCGATGAACGCGCCCGCGCGCCCGGGTCAACGGTTCGCCGAGCAAGGCTTTGCACGGACCGTCACCCAACAGGATCAGCCGCTTTGGCTTGGCCAGCGCAATATGTTGGCGCGCGATCTCGGCACATTCGGCGCGATCCTTCTCGGACATTCGCGTTCCAGGCGAATGAATGCAGGACAGAGACGCGCTGTAAGCATCCTCGGCGCCCACGCCGATCGCGGCCAGCATCTTGACGGTCAGCTGCCAGGCGTCGCCACCGATCGGCTGGCTGCTTGCCAAATCTTCAAGTGCGGGGGCGTCGCTTAGCAGCATGATCGTGGGCTCTTCGGGCCCGTGAGGCATAATTCGCCGCGCGGTCGCCGATGCCAGTGGCAGCTGGATGCTGCTGGCGAGCCAGTCCTGAAGCGCGGCGAGAGTTTCCGGCTTCGGTTCGGTGACATTGGCCGTCGGGGGAATATCCGCAGCCGGCGCTGGGTTGCGGCGCAGCCAGTCACGCGGCGCCTCGCCAACCGCCACGTCGACGCCCGCGTCCAGCCACCAGCCGATCAGGCTGTCGGCGGCTGCCCGCCCGCCATCGCTTGCAATAACTTGCCGATCCCCACCCATATCCCACTGTCGTCCAAGGTTGACGGCGCGGTCAAGGAATCGCAGGGCTTTCAAGGCCGGAACGACGGTGAGACGCGACAAGGGGCGCGAAACGAGCCGCGCGAAGCGGGAGAGCGAGGAGAGCGAATGAGCCAGCGCGAATCGATGGAATATGACGTGGTCATCGTCGGGGCAGGGGTGGCCGGCCTGGCCGCGGCTATCCGGCTCAAGCAGCTGGCAGAGGAAAAAGGCCGCGAAATTTCAGTATGCGTGCTCGAAAAGGGCAGCGAGGTCGGGGCGCATATCCTGTCAGGCGCGGTGATCGACCCGCGGGCGATCGAAGAGCTATTCCCCGACTGGCGCGACCGGGACAGTCCGCTCACCGTACCGGTGACCGACAACCAGCATTGGGTTCTCACGAAGAGCCGCAAATGGGCGTTGCCTCAGTTCCTGATGCCGCCATTGATGCACAACCACGGCAAATTCACCGCGAGCCTGGGCAATGTGACCCGCTGGCTGGCGGGGCAGGCTGAGGCGCTGGGGGTGGAGATATTTCCGGGCTTCGCTGCGGCCGAAGTGCTTTTCAACGAGGAAGGGTCGGTCAAAGGAGTCGCCACGGGCGACATGGGGGTCGCTCGCGATGGAACCCACAAACCGGACTACCAGCCCGGCATGGAGCTTCATGCCCGCTACACCTTCCTTGCTGAAGGGGCCCGCGGCCATTTGACCAAGGAGCTGACGCGCATCTTTGACCTGCGCAAGGAAAGCGGGCCGCAGGTTTTCGGCATCGGAATCAAGGAATTATGGGATATTCCTGCCGACAAACATCAACCCGGGCGGGTCATTCACACGCAGGGTTGGCCGCTTGACGACGCATGGGGCGGGGGGTTCCTCTACCATCAGGCCAACGGCCAGGTGGCTCTCGGTTTCGTCGTCGCGCTCGATTACAAGAATCCCTATCTCTCGCCGTTCGAGGAATTCCAGCGCTGGAAGACCCATCCGGCGATCAGCGCCGAAATCGAGGGTGGCAAGCGTGCTTCCTATGGTGCCCGGGCAATCAACGAGGGCGGTTGGCAGGCCATCCCGCAGCTTGCCTTTCCCGGCGGAGCGCTGATCGGTTGCGCCGCGGGCTTCGTCAACGTGCCGCGGATCAAGGGCAGCCACACGGCGATGAAGTCGGCGATGCTGGCGGCCGAATCCGCCTTTCGGGCCATTTCTGCCGACCGGCAGAGCGATATCCTCGACGATTATGAACCGGCGGTCCGCTCCAGCTGGATCGCTGACGAGCTTAAGACGGTCCGCAACGCCCAGCCTGCCGTAGCGCGGTGGGGCGGGACGATCGGCACACTGTTCGCCGGTTTCGACATGTGGCTCAACACGCTGAAGATCAGGACACCGTGGACCCTGAAGCTCCATGCCGACCACAGTCAGATCGGCCGCAAGGAACATTATTCGCCGATCGACTATCCCAAGCCGGACGGGAAGCTGACCTTCGACCGGCTGGGATCGGTGTTCATTTCCAACACCAATCATGAGGAGGACCAGCCGATCCACCTCACGCTCAAGGACGCCGAGGTTCCGATCAAGGTCAACCTCGCGCTCTACGACGCGCCGGAACAACGCTATTGCCCGGCGGGCGTTTACGAGATCGTCGAGGACGGCGGTTCACCGCGGCTTCAGATCAACGCGCAGAACTGCGTCCATTGCAAAACATGTGATATCAAGGATCCGACCCAGAACATTAATTGGGTCGCTCCCGAAGGCGGTGGAGGTCCCAATTACCCGAACATGTGATTTCTTCGTCGCGGTAGGCGTCCTGGCCCTTGCGGCAGGATCTGCCCATGCGGCAATTCCGCTGGAAACCTACGTCCAGGCGCGGGCCGCCGAAATGAACGGCGACGAGACGCGCTCGGCGCGGCTGTTCGCGTCAATGGCAGTTGCCGATCCCGCCGATCGGACCATTGCCCGCCGGGCGATCGCCACCGCCATCCAGTCGGGGCAGGCTGACCTCGCTGTTTCGCTGGCCAAGGGCATACCCGGCGACCAGTTGCCGATCGATGCGCGGCTGATGCTTGCAGCCGATGATTTGCGCAACGGCAAGGCCAAGCGTGCGGTCGCCAGCTTGGAGAAGGGCGCGACGTCGACAGAGGTTGAGCTGTTCGCGCCACTGGTCAAGGCGTGGGATTTGACGTCGCGCGGCAAATCGGATGGGCCGGCCATGCTGGCATCGCTGCCTAGCGGAAGCCCGCTGACCCCAATTGCCGACGAACAGCGCGCTGCCATGCTGTTTGCGCTCGGCAAGACTGACGAAGCCTTGCCCCTGGCGCAAAAGGCCTTGCTGGAGGGTGGCGGACGCAACGCCCGGCTGCGCCTGGCCTTCGCCGACTCGCTGGTTCGCCAGAAACGGCAGGACCAGGCACTGGTGATGCTCCAGGGAGATGACGAGGCCCTGGTCGCGGCGCGCAACCGGATTGCCAAGGGGCAACCGCTGGGCACGGCAATCGAGACGCCAGCGGAAGGCTTTGCCGAAATGCTGATGGCGCTGGCGGTCGATCTCGGCCGCGACCAGAACAAGGCGCTGCCGATTTCGCTGACCCAGGTCGCACGGCATGCCAGTCCAAATAGTAGCGAGGCAACGATCCTGCTCGCACTGTTGCTAGATGGCGATGACCGCCAGGACGCCGCTTTGTCATTGCTTCAGACGATCCCGGCCAACGACCTTCTTGCTGGCGAAGCGTTGGACATCGAAACTCGTTTGCTGGGCGACAAGGGCGATGAAGCCGGCGCTCTGCGGCGGGCACAGGATGCCGCGGCGTCGCCATATGCCGGACCGCAGGATTATGCGCGGATGGCCAATGTGCTGGGCGATATGGATCGCCACGCTGAGGCCGCCGCCGCCTATGGTGAAGCCATTGCCCGGTCGAAAAAGGGAGGCAGCGACTCCTTGTGGACCCTGTACCTGTTCCGCGCCGCAAGCCTGGAGCAGGCTGGCCGCTGGAACGAGGCCAAGGCCGACCTCGAAGTGGCGATGAAGCTTGAGCCGGAGAACCCGCTGCTGCTCAATTTCCTCGGATATGGGAAGCTTGAACGGGGAGAAGACCTGGACGTCGCCGAGGCGATGATCCGCAAGGCCAGTGCGCTCCGTCCCAACGATGCGTCGATCACGGATTCGCTCGGTTGGGCGCTCTACAAGCGCGGACGCTTGCCCGAGGCGATCAGCACCCTGACCAGGGCAGCCGCTGGCGATCCGTCGCAGTCGGAGATTCACGAGCATCTGGGCGATGCGCTGTTCGCATCCGGGCGGCGGATCGAGGCGCGCTTTTCCTGGCAGGCCGCACTGATCACCGCCAAGGACAAGGCCAAGACCCGGCTTGAAGATAAGCTGGAAACCGGCCTGACCCCCGCCACCGCCGCACCCTGATGCGGCTGTCGGAGCCGGCTCCGGCCAAACTGAACCTGGCGCTCCATGTGCGCGGCACGCTGCCCGATGGGCGGCATGCGCTAGAAACGATCTTTGCTTTCTGCACTGACGGCGACCGGCTCGACGGTGAGGATAGCGACAAGCTCAGCCTCGACATTGTCGGGCCATTTGCCGACAGCCTGGCCGCCGATGATCAGAATTTGGTGCTTCGTGCTGCTCATGCCTTGGCCGACGCTGCCAATATTGAGCCCAAGGCCGCGCTGACGCTCACCAAAAATCTGCCCATCGCCTCGGGCATGGGCGGAGGGTCCGCCGACGCAGCCGCGGCGCTCCGGCTGTTGACGCGGCTGTGGAATCTGAACCCGTCCTTCGCCGTGGACGTTGCTCCGAAGATCGGTTCGGACGTCCCGGCCTGCCTCCTCAGTCTGAGCGCGCGCGGGACGGAATCCGGCGACAAGCTTGAACTGGTGCAGGATCTGGCGATTTCGGGTCAGGCCGTGCTGCTGGTCAATCCGCGTGTCGCTCTGTCGACCCGCGATGTGTTCGCGACCTGGGACGGGATCGATCGCGGGCCGCTTGGCGATTGGCGGCGTGGGCGCAACGACCTTGCATTGCCCGCGCGCTCGCTGGTGCCAGCCATTGGCGACGTGCTTGATTGGCTGAAAAACCGAACCGGCGCCAATCTTGTGCGCATGTCGGGCAGCGGTGCGACCTGTTTCGCTCTCTTCGGCAATGAGGCCGCCCGCGACGCGGCTGCCGCCGCTTGCCCGGTCGAATGGTGGCATTTGGCGACCGATTTGCGCTAGGTGCGCCAGATGAGCCGCCCGATCCTCACCGCCGAGCAAATGCGCGCCGCCGAAGCGGCAGCGATTGACGCCGGGATAGCTGAAACGGTGTTGATGGAACAGGCGGGCAGGGCGCTTGCCGAGGCGGTCCGTCTCTATGCCGGCCCGCGAGAAACGCTGATCTTATGCGGGCCCGGTAACAATGGCGGCGACGGTTATGTTGCAGCCCGCTTCCTTAAAAATGCCGGCTACACTGTCCGGGTCGCCGCGCTGGCCGAGCCGACGGCCGATGCCGCGAAATGGGCAAGGGGCCAATGGGATGGCCCGGTAGAGTCGTTCGCCGCAGCCACTGAAGCGCCGATCATCATCGATTGCTTGTTCGGAACCGGGCTAAGCCGTGGGCTGGAACCCGTTGTTGCGGAAAGACTTTTGCTGCTAGTCGATAAGGCGCTGGTGGCGGTTGCTTGTGACCTACCAAGCGGCGTCGCCAGTGATGACGGCACGTTGCTGTCAGCGATCGGGAATTACGACCTGACCGTCAGTTTTGGCGCATTGAAGCCCGCGCACCGGTTGATGCCCGCCATGTCGCGCATGGGGCGCACCGTGCTCGCCGACATCGGCATCGATCCTGGCGCGGATTGGTTCGAAATCGAACGCCCAGACCTGCCATCTCTCGACCCAGCGGGACATAAATATAGCCGCGGCCTCGTCCATTGCCTTGCGGGGCAAATGCCGGGCGCGATCGTCCTGGCCGCGACGGCAGCCGCGAAAAGTGGTGCCGGCTACGTGCGGGTATCGACGTCGCTGCCCATTTCCGGCCTGCCTTCTTCGGTTGTCCAGTCCGGTGGCGCGGATCTGCAGGATGAGCGCATCGGTTGCATCCTGGTCGGACCGGGGCTTGGCGACGTGCCGCCGGTGCTGACCCTGGCCCTGACCGCGCCCAAACCGATCGTCATCGACGCCGACGGCATCGGCCTGGTCGGCGATCCCGAACGGCTCCATGGCCATGACGTCATCCTGACTCCGCACGAGGGCGAATTCGGCAAGCTGTTCGGCAAGTTGGAAGGCAGCAAGGCCGAGCGTGCGCTGGAAGCAGCCCGCCGTTCGCAATCGGTTGTGGTTTACAAGGGGCCGGACACGCTGGTTGCCGCGCCGGACGGACGCCTGGGCTTCGCGCCCCCGGCACCGGCCTGGCTGGCCACGGCCGGCACGGGCGACGTCCTCGCTGGGATGATCGCGGCGATGCGGGCCCGGGGACTCGAGGCTTTCGATGCTGCCTGCGCTGGCGTTTGGTTGCACGGCAGAGCCGCTGAGGCCGCCGGCCCGCACATGATTGCCGACGATCTCCTCGAAGCCATCCCATCCGTCCTGTGAGTGAGGAAATAATCCGCATTGCCGCGAGGGGTGATGGAGTAACCGCCAGCGGCCGCCATGTCCCGTTCGCGGTTCCTGGTGACATCATCCATGACGATGGCAGGCTGGAAGAAGGCCCCGGCCATCAAATCGCGCCATGCAGCCATTTCCCGCAGTGCGGCGGTTGCCAGCTCCAACACCTGACCGACGATGCATATGCCGATTATTGTGTGTCGCGCGTGGCTGGTGCCTTGGCCCAGCATGGCCTGGATGCTGAAATCCGCGCACCGCACCTGTCGCCGCCGCGCACCCGGCGCCGGGCAACACTGCGCACGCTGCGGTCGGGCGGCCGCGTCATGATCGGCTTCAACGAGGCCGGCAGCAACCGCATCGTCGACATGATGGAGTGCCATATTCTCCATCCTCGCCTGTTCGAATTGCTGGGACCGCTCCGCAAACTGCTGGCCGGATATTTGCCTGCCAAACGCTCGGCCGAAATCCACCTGACGCTGGCCGATCAGGGCGTGGACCTGATGCTCAAGGGTATCGAAGTCGAAGGTCTCCAGGCAGTCGAAGGGCTTGCGGCCTTTTGCGAGGCAAATCGGCTTGCTCGCTTGAGCGTTGACGAGGGCCTGGGGCCGGAGCCGCGCTACGAGCCGCAACCGGTCACCGCTACGCTTGGCGGAATCGGCGTGGCATTGCCGGTCGGTGCCTTTCTGCAGGCCACGAACGACGGAGAGGCCGCCCTGGTAAGCGCAGTTCGCGAAGCGACGGAAGCCGCGTTGCGAACGGCCGATTTGTTCTCGGGCCTCGGCACCTTTGCTTTTGCGCTGGGTGGGCAAGTCACCGCGGCAGAGGCGGGCAGGGAAGCCGTGCTCGCCGTGAAATCCGCCGCCAACCGCGCCGGCAGGCCAATCGCGGTCGAACATCGCGATCTCTACCGGCGCCCCTGTGATGGCAAGGAATTGGCCGCATTTGACGCGGTAGTGCTCGATCCGCCCCGCGCCGGGGCGCAGGAGCAGGTGCGCGAACTGGCCGCGTCCACAGTCGAGCGCATCGCCTACGTCAGTTGCAATCCTGCGACCTTTGCCAGGGATGCCGAAATCCTTGCCTCGGGCGGCTACCGGCTCGACTGGGTGCGTCCGGTCGGCCAGTTTCGCTGGTCGACCCATGTGGAGCTGGCTTCGGCCTTCAGCCGCTAGTGCATGAGGTGCCAGCCCAGGCAATCGTGGAGGATCCGCGCCCCGGCATGCACTGTAAGGCCGAGCAGGCAGAATGAGGCGAGCGTGAAGATCGCCAACCGGTAGCGGACCGTATTCACCGTGCACTGGATGAGGCTGTGAATGACCCGGAGACCGACATAACCCCACGCCAGCCAATAGTTGATACCGCCCCCGAAATTCATCAATGCAAGCGTGATCGCGATCGCATAGAAGATCGTCGGTTGTTCCATCAAATGATTGTAATTGTGGGATTTCCACTGCGCAGATGGGTTGGCCTTGCCCTCCATGTCGACGCCGCGCGCGCCCGCCGGAATGTTATTGAAGGTAACCCCCAGCCGGCGGAATTCGCGCATCCGCGCGACCAGCATCCACAGCATGACGACAAACGTCCAGGCAACCAGCGCCACCACCGGCACAAGAATTGGGCTGTAGCTCATGAAAAACCCTCCCCTGATTTCTCAGAGGAGGGTGCTTCAGTTCGTTTCGGTTGGCAACCGATCTATTCGAACAGCCTGGCGAAGCGCCGCTTGTCTCGGCCCTGCCAATGACCGCGGTGATAGGCGTCGCTGGCCAGCAGCGGCAGGACCGAGGTAGCCTCGGCGTAGACCATCTGCTCGAGCGCGGTCGAAACCTTGCCCCAGCTGGCTGCTTCCTGGAGGGTCGATGAGCTGCAGGCGCCGTCGCGAACGTCGGCGACGGTGATTTGCACGGCATATTTATGCACTTCGACATCTTCGTGGCCGAGGATTTCGGCACAAACCACGGTGTCCTGCGCGAAATTCTTCGGAACGCCGCCGCCGATCATCAGCAGGCCGGTGGTCCCGGCCGCAATCTTGATATCGGTCAGCTCGCGGAAGTCGGCGATGCTGTCGAGCGTCATCCAGTGGCCGCCGCGCTTCATCGCGTCGACCTGGTGCTTGACCAGGCCGAACCCGGCCGAACTGTCGGTGAACGCCGGACAGAAGATCGGCACGTCATGCTCATAGGCGAGCTTGACCAGACTATTGTCCTTCTTGCCGTTCCCTTCGCTCAGCCACTTGCCCATTTCGCGGATGAAGGCGCGGCTCGAATAAGGGCGCGGTTCCAGGCTGTCGGCGATTTTGCCGATCGTATAGTCGCAATCCTGCAAGGCCACTTCGTCGATGTAAGTGTCGTAGATGCGGTCGATGTAGAGAGAACGCAGCGTGTCGTCGTCAGGGATTTCGAGCGCCTGATAATGTTTGTGACCAAGCGCTTCGAAGAAATCCATGTCGACGATGCTGGCGCCGGTGGCGACGATGGCGTCGACCATATTGTTCTTCACCAGCTCGGCATAAAGGTCCATGCAGCCGCCGGCCGAGGTCGATCCGGCAATCACCAGCCAAACCGAGCAATTGGGATCGGCCAGCATCTGGTTGTAGATACCGGCGGCGCGGGCAAGGTCGCGGCTGGTGAAGCTCATCTTGCCCATGGCCTCGACGATCGGGCGGGCATCGAAGCTGGTGATGTCGATATGCTCGACCTCGCTCTTCAGCAGCTCCGCCTTGCGGGTGTCGTTGGCCAGGGCGTCGACGTCCTGGACCTTGTTCAGCGTGTCGGTGGTCATGGAATGCTCCAATTGTTCGTCATTCCCGCGCAAGCGGGAACCTAGCAAAAAATCAAGTCTGGGTCCCCGCTTTCGCGGGGATGACGATTAAATAAATAATGCCGTTGCTACAGCGTGATGACGTTCGAAGTACGCTCGCGTTCCGGTACGTCCGTGTAGAGCGATGCCATCGGTTCATCGGTGACGACGACATGGTCCTCGACCCCGAATCCGTTGAAGCCGGTGCGCATGGCGCAGCCATAGGCGCCGAGCATGCCAACCTCGATATAATCGCCGGCTTGCACGTCCGCGGGCAGCATGAACGGCCCCGCCATATGGTCGAGATCGTCGCACGTCGGCCCGTAGAAGCTGAACGCCGCATCCTTGACGTTCGAATCTTCCTCGCGGAGTAGCTTGACCGGGTAGCGCCAGCCGATATGCGCCGCATCGAACAGCGCGCCATAGGCGCCGTCGTTGATGTACAGCTCGCTGCCGCGGCGCTTTTCGACGCGGACAAGGACGCTGGCATATTCCGCGCACAGCGCACGGCCCGGCTCGCACCAAAGCTCGGCGGAATAGCTGATCGGCAGCTCTTCGAACGAGCGGTGGATGACCTCGAAATAGGCTTCGAGGGCCGGGGGTTCCATGCCCGGATACCAGCTGGGGAAGCCCCCGCCGACATCGACGATGTCAACCGTGACCGCTGCCTCCACGATAGCATCGCGGACACGCGTCATCGCTTCGGCAAAGGCCGTCGGGCTCATCGCCTGGCTGCCGACGTGGAAACAGAGGCCGAGCGCGTCGGACGCCTGGCGGGCTGCCATCAGCAGCGGCTTGACCTCATGCGGCTCGGCCCCAAATTTCGAGGCGAGGCTGAGCTTGGAGTGATCCGACGAAACACGCAGGCGAACCAGCAGGTTGAGATCGGTGGCACCCTTGGTGGCACGGACGATCTTTTCCAGCTCCTCAAGCGTATCGAGGCTGAAGGTCTTCACGCCATAGTTGAAGTAGGACTCGGCGATCGCTTCCTCGGCCTTGACCGGGTGCATGAAACACAGCGTCGCGTCTGGCAGCGTTTCCGCCACCAGCCGGACCTCTCCAAGCGAAGCAACGTCGTAATGGGTGACCCCCGCATCCCACAGCACCTTCAGGAGGGAAGGCGAGGGGTTGGCCTTGACCGCATAGAGCGACTTGCCCGGAAACTTCTCGGCAAAGAAGCGGGCGGCACGCGTGGCGGCATGCGGACGAAGTAGCGTGACCGGCTGAACCGGTCGGAGGGCGGTAGCTAGCCCCAGCGCGCTATGATGGTTGTGCAACTCAAGGGACCTCCAACTGGTAGATCGAGACAAAGCTGCCTTGCGGTTGGAAGTCCCATGGGGCAGCGGAGGCGCGATATATGTGCGGGGGTCCCCCATGTAAAGTTTTTTTGGAGCCCTAGTCCCGTGTTGGTCCCCGGCAAGAAACGGTTCGCAGAAAGAGCAAGGAGTTGAAGGGTTTGGGTAATTATCCTCAAGTGGCCCGCGACGATATTCTGGCGGCCAGGGAACGAATTTCAGGCTCGGTCGAGCGAACGCCATTAATTGAGTCACGGATTCGCGGGCAACGCATATGGCTCAAATGCGAATGCCTGCAGACCGGCGGATCGTTCAAGCTGCGCGGGGCGACCAATCGGCTGATGCTGCTTGACGAGCAGCAGCGCCGTCGCGGCGTGGTCGCTTTTTCCTCCGGCAACCATGCCCAGGGCGTGGCAATTGCCGCCGAACGCCTTGGCATTCACGCCATCATTGTCATGCCGGCTGACGCGCCGGCAAAGAAGATCGAAGGCACAAGGTCCCATGGCGCGGAGATCATCTTCTACGACCGCGCTACCGAGAACCGAGAGGAAATCGCCGCTCGATTGGGGGCGGAGAAAGGCTCGGTCGTCGTGCCGAGCTTTGACGATCCTCACATCGTTGCCGGCCAGGGGACGGCAGGACTGGAGATAATCGACCAGCTTGGTGCATCGCCTGCACAGATACTGGTGAATTGCGGCGGCGGCGGCCTGTCATCGGGACTTGCCCTTGCCTGTCCCGATGCCGCGATCGTCACGGTCGAGCCGGAAGGTTGGGACGACATGCGGAAATCGCTGGAGGTGGGAGAAATTGTGCCGGTAGGCCCAAACCCGCCGCCGACCCTCTGCGATGCGATCCAGACGCTAAGAGTTTCGCCGCTTACCCTGGGCATTCTCAAGGATCGCGATGCCCGTGGAGTGGCGGTCAGCGAGGAGGAAACGGTAGCAGCCGTTCGTTGGGCCTGGCAGGAGCATGAGCTGGTCGTCGAGCCGGGCGCCGCGGTGTCGATGGCGGCTCTGCTATCCGGCAAGGTGGAAATCATCCCGGAGACGGTGGCGCTGGTGTCGGGCGGGAATATCGACCCCGCGCTTCACGCTCGCCTGGTCAGCTAGGCGGAAGCGATCCGATATTCGCCGGGCTCGACATGGGCCGGCGAATTGCGCTCGACCGCCCGGGTCAGCTCTTCAAGCTCGGCAGCCAGCGTCTGGAGCTCGGCAATCAGCACCTTCGGGTCGATTTCGGATAGATTGGCCGAAGCGTCGAGCAGCGTGTCGAGCATCATGGCGATGCACGGCAGAATCGTCTCTTCGATCCGCTCGAACGCCTCCTCGAGGCGCGCCTGTTGCTGCTGGACATCGCGCATGGGCGTAGACCATGGGCCGGATGGGTTAAGAAGCAATGAAAGGGCAATCGTTGAGCACCGTCGCCTCCGCCGCGCTCGCGGTCACCATGATCGCGGCAATCCTGCTGCTGATCTTCGGCGTGAAACTGGCGATGAGGCCAGAGGAACGTCAGCGTGGGCTGCTAATGATCGCCTGCGGAATCATTTTCGTCGGGAATGTGCTGATCTGGACGCTTTAGTTCCGGAACCAACCCCGTCACCCCGGCCTTGATGATCGGACCGGTACTGTCCCCCAGACAGTACCGCATGCCGATCATGGGTCTGCCTTCTTTGGCCAAAGGAAGAAAAGGCGGATCCCGGGTCAAGCCCGGGATGACGCACCATGGTGCCTCACCTGATCGGGCAGCTCGGGTCCAAACGATAGTCCAGATAGCCGTCCACGCTCTTCATCAGCAGGTCGATTTCATTGGCGAAGAAGTGATTGGCGCCCGGGATGGTGTCGTGGGCGATTGTGATGTGCTTTTGGGTACGAAGCTTGTCGACCAGCTTCTGGACCGCGCCAGGCGTCACTACCTCGTCGGCCTCGCCCTGGATGATGATGCCCGATGCAGGGCAGGGGGCGAGGAAGCTGAAATCATACATGTTGGCCGGCGGCGCGATCGAGATGAAGCCGCGGATTTCCGGGCGTCGCATCAGAAGCTGCATGCCGATCCAGGCGCCGAAGCTGACACCTGCGACCCAGGTTTGCTCCGCCTCGGGGTGAATCTGCTGGACCCAGTCGAGCGCGGAAGCGGCATCGCTCAGCTCACCGATGCCATTGTCGAACGTTCCCTGGCTCTTGCCGACACCGCGGAAGTTGAAGCGCAACGTGGCGAAGCCGCGGCGGACGAAATCCTTGTAGAGCAGCTGGACGATCTTGTTGTTCATCGTCCCGCCGGCCTGCGGGTGGCTGTGCAGGATCATGGCGACGGGCGCACGCGGGCGCGGTCCCGGGCTGAAACGGCCTTCCAGACGGCCTTCGGGTCCGGGGAAAATCACTTCGGGCATGGGTGGTCGCTTCGCCTGCTACTAGGACTGAAAATCCGCGGAAGGGATGCACCGCGGCGGCGGACCCTATATAGGGCTGGCGCAACCTCTGGCAACGGCAGGATTCTGTAGATTTCACATGACCGATTCAGCGACTCGAATTTTCCTTGATCATGCCGCCACGACCAACGTCCTGCCCGAGGCTCGGGCGGCGCTTGAACGCGGCTATGACGCCTGGGCCAATCCCAGCTCTCCGCATGCCGAGGGGCGCAAGGCGCGCTCGGCGCTGGAAGAGGCCAGGTCGGCCGTCGCCGAGGTATTGGGCTGGCGTCATGACGTCATTTTCACCAGCGGCGCCAGTGAATCGGTCGAAATCGTCGCGGCGCGCGCGCGCATTCCTGGCCGCGCCCATGGCGCGACCGAGCATGCCATTGTGCCGCACGCGATGGGGGCAAGCTCGAAGGTCGTTCCGGTCGATGCCGGCGGCCTGATCGACGAAACAGCGCTCGAAGCGATCCTTGCGGAAGGACCGGCACTTGTCGCGATCCAGATGGTCAATAACGAGACCGGGATCCTGCAGCCGCTTGAGCGATTGGCGCCGATGATCCGGGAGGCCGGCTCGCTGTTGCTGGCCGACTGCGCGCAGAGCGCCAGCAAATATCCGCTTCCTGACGCCGATTTCATCGCCCTTTCGGCGCACAAATTGGGCGCGACGCCGGGTTTTGGCGCGCTGCTGGTCAGGGACCTCGGCACGCTGGAGCCGGTCGGCGGGCAGGAAAAGGGTTATCGCCGCGGCACCCAGGACGCGCCGAGCGCGCTGGCCTTTGCCGCTGCGCTATCGGCAAAGCCCTATGATATGGAGCGGCTTGCCGCCCTTCGTTCGCGGCTCGACGAGGGTGTAAGGGCCGCCGGCGGAGTGGTGATCGGTGAAGACAGTCCACGCCTGCCGACCATCGGTGCCATATCGCTGCCCGGCGCATCGAGCGCCGCATTGCTCGTTCAGTTCGATCTGGCCGGCATCGCCGTCTCCGCCGGCAGCGCCTGCTCGTCGGGCAAGATGAAGGAAAGCGCCGTGCTGTCGGCAATGGGCGTCGCGCCAGAAATCGCCGGCGGCTTCCTCAGGATCAGCTTCGGTCCGATGACGACCGAAGCAGAGGTCGATGCCTTCCTCGCCGAATGGTCGCGGATCGCGAGCCGCGCTCGGGCGGCATGATCTATCTCGATTACCAGGCGACCACGCCCGTTGCTCCCGAGGTGGCGGCCGGGATGCGGCCGTGGATCGAGGAGAAGTTCGCCAACCCGCACAGTCCCTCCAAATGGGGCCGTGAGGCGGCAGCGGCGATCGAGGTCGCTCGGGGGCAGGTTGAAAAGACGCTGGGCCTCGGCGGCGGGCACTTCGCTTTCACCTCCGGCGCGACCGAGGCGCTCAATTGGGCGCTCAAGGGCGTTTTCGAGACCGCCAAGCGCCGCAAGCTGGTCACCGTCGCTACCGAACATGCCGCGGTGCTCGATACCGCCGAGTGGCTCGAAGGGAAGGGCATTGAGGTCGTCCGGCTCCAGGTTGGCGCGGACGGTCGCATCGATCGCGACATGGCCGAAGCCGCGATCGACGACAATACGGCGCTGGTCGCGGCGATGCTGGTCAATAATGAAATCGGCGTGATCCAGCCGATCGCCGAACTTGCGCGGCTTGCCCACGGGGCCGGCGCACTGATGCTGTGCGACGCCGTGCAGGGCTTTGGCCGGTTGGCGATCCCCGATGGACCGGACCTGGTTGCCGTGTCGGGCCATAAAATCCACGGCCCGAAGGGAGTTGGTGGCTTGTGGATGCGGAGCGGCTGTGAGCCCGAGCCGCTGTTGCATGGCGGTGGGCAGGAGCAGGGCCTGCGTTCCGGCACATTGTCGCCCGCCTTGTGCGTCGGGATGGGCGAGGCGGCACAACTAGCGTCCGAACGGCGCGACGCCGATGCGGTACATGTTGAGAAATTATATGAGCTTGCGCTGACAACACTCGGACAGAATTGGAATATTAATGGTAGTGTGGCCCATCGCTACCGGGGAAATCTCAACCTTCGCCGCGACGGCCTGGACGGCGCGAGATTGATCTCGGACATGCGCAATATCGCCTTTTCGCTCGGCTCCGCCTGCGCCAGCGGCTCCGGCCGTCCCAGCCACGTCCTCCGCGCAATTGGGCTGAGCGACCAGCAGGCGCGCTCTTCGATCCGCCTCGGTTTCGGACGCTACACTGGCGAGGAGGAGCTGGCCTCGGCCTGCCGCCGGATCAACGAGACCGCCAACGCCCAGGCCCGGCTTCCGGCATGATCAAGGTCCGGTTTCTGAAGGCCGACGGGACACTCGACCATGAAATCGAGGCACCGTCCGGCACCAATTTACTCGACCTCGCACAGCGCGAAGGCCAGCCGCTCGAAGGTGCCTGCGAGGGGCAGATGGCTTGCTCGACATGCCATGTGGTGGTGGCGAAGGAGGACTTCGACCGCTTGCCGCCTGCCAGCGAGGAAGAGGACGACCTTCTCGATCTTGCCTGGCAGGTCCGCCCGACGTCGCGTCTGGCGTGTCAGATCAACCTTAGCGATGACGTCGGGACCATCACCGTTCAGATGCCCGGCGGAGCCTATAACCTCGACCGCTAGTCGCCCTTGGGCAGCGGCTGGCCGACCCGGCTGTCAAACTCGCCCTTGCGGTGCTTCTCGCCTTTCCCCTTTGGCCGGGTGGGCAACCGGGCTTCCAGCGCCGCAAGCGTGAGGCGTCCCTGCCCATCGCTGTCGAGCAGCTTGAACCGGGTGGAAGCGGCCTGTCGAAACTCGGCAAGCGTGACTGCCCGGTTGAAGTCGGCATCGGCACTGGCCACTGGCTGAGGGATATTGAGCAGCCCGTAACGGGCGCCCCCCTGAAGGCCGTCCAACCGATAGCCGTCGTATCGGTCTCCTCGTTTCCGGTCATCGCCGAACGGGTGGTCCCGGTCCGGTTCAGGCTTGGGAGCAGTGTCGCCCCGGGGCCGCTTCCAGTCCGTGTTCACCTGGACGTCGGGCGCGACCTCCCACTCATAGGTGGTGATTTCCTGGGGATCGATCTGGCCATCGTGATTATCGTCGAGCTTGGCGAAGAAGCGGTCGGCATCGGCCTGCATTTCGTCGGCGGTCAGCACGCCGTCCCGGTTTGCGTCCGCCTGCCCGAACCATCGCGCGATGGGAGATTCGGCGGTCGCCCGTCCGCGAAACGGCTCGCCCATCGGACTGATGAATGGTGCCCAGGGATAGGCCTTCACGGTGATCGGCGGTTCGTCGGCCGCGGCGGCGGACATCAGGAGAGCGATGATCGGCGCGACAAGCGGCATGAGGCTACCTCGGTCCCATCGCGTGAACGGCCGATGAAGGGCTTGGCATTTGGGAGCGGTGGAAGCCGACGACCCGGCACGAAATCGTTGTGGCTGCTTCCTTCCGGATCTGACCAGGTTGGCGACAGCGCCGTCCGCCGACTTCCGCGCGCCATATGGGGACATGGCTCACATGATGCAAGCAATACTCGCGCCTCGCAAAGCCGGGTCGAGATCATTAAACCATCCTCGATGACTGACGACGAATCGCCGGGCCTTGGCCTAGACCTTCCCGAACTGCCCGAGCGGCCAAATGACGAGGCGCACTATCGCGTGCTCGCCCGCAAATACCGGCCGCAGACCTTCGCCGAGCTGATCGGCCAGGACGCGATGGTGAAGACGCTCGGCAACGCGATCGAGCGCGGCCGCATTGCCCACGCATTCCTGCTGACCGGGGTGCGCGGGGTCGGCAAAACGTCGACCGCGCGGCTCGTCGCCAAGGCGCTGAACTGCATCGGCCCGGACGGGCACGGCGGGCCGACCATCGAGCCATGCGGCGTTTGCGAGCCGTGCCGGGCGATTGCGGAGGGCCGCCATATCGACGTGATCGAGATGGACGCTGCCTCTCACACCGGGGTCGACGACGTTCGGGAGATTATCGAGGCGGTGCGCTACGCCAGTGTCTCCGCGCGCTACAAAATCTACATTATCGACGAAGTTCACATGCTGTCGAAGAGCGCGTTCAACGCGCTCCTCAAGACGCTTGAGGAACCGCCGGCACATGTGAAATTCCTGTTCGCCACCACCGAGGTCGGCAAGGTTCCGGTGACGGTTCTGTCGCGTTGCCAACGGTTCGACCTCAGGCGCATCCCGGCCGAGAAACTGGCCGAGCATTTCGCCTGGGTTGCGGCTGCGGAGAATGTTGAGGTCGAGCCGGAGGCCCTCCACGCAATCGCCCGCGCCGCTGAAGGCTCCGCCCGGGACGGCCTGTCGATCCTCGACCAGGCGATTGCGCATGGAGAAGGCAAGGTCACTGCGGAACAGGTGCGCGACATGCTCGGTCAGGCTGACCGCGGGCGTATCCGCCGATTGCTCGAAACCCTCTTGACTGGGGACCTTGCCGCGACGCTCGAGCAGCTCGACGAGGCCCATGCGCTGGGCATTGAGCCAGGCTCGCTGCTCCGCGGCCTGATGGAATCGATGCACGCCGTGACCCGCGCCAAGGCCGGGGCCAAGGCCGATATGCTGCAGTCCGCCGAGGAGCGCGAGCATAGCGCCGAGCTGGCCGGGCGCCTTGGTTGGGGCAGCCTCCATCGCCTATGGCAGCTGCTGCTCAAGGGATTGGAGGATGTCCGCATCGCCCCTGATCCGCATGAGGCGGCGACCATGGCCCTGCTGCGCTTGATCCATGCCGCCGACATGCCTGATCCCTCGGCGCTTGCCGCGATGCTGTCGGGCGGCGGCACGTCAGTTGCCGCTCCAGCGGCGCCAAGCGCTACGGCACCGCCCGGAGCGAAGGCCAGCGTGCCGACAGACTATCCGTCGCTGGTCGATGCAGTAGAGAAGCAAGGCAAGCAATTGCTTGGCGTCCAGCTGCGCGATCATGTCGGCCTGGTCAGTTTCGAACCCGGCGAGTTGGTGTTGAAGCCGTTGAAGCCGCTCGGCCCGGAATTCCCGCGAGAGCTGGCTGCCGCAGCCAAGGCCGCGACTGGCCAGAATTGGCAGGTGCGCCTGACCGACGAGGGCGGATCGCCCTCGCTTCAGCAGCAGGAAGTCATGGCGGAAGAACGGATGCGCTCAGCCGTCCTCGAGGAACAAAATGTCCGCGCGCTGCTTGATGAATTTCCCGACGCAACCCTGGAATCGATTGACCGGAAAGAAGCCTAATGCCCAGCCTCGATGAAATCATGAAAATGGCCGAAGCCGCCCAGGCGCAACTTGCCCAGGCGCAGGAAAATCTCGACAAGGTCGAAGTTGAGGGCGTGTCGGGCGGGGGCCTGGTCAAGATCAAGGCGACCGCCAAGGGCCGCATTCTCGGCGTGGCCATCGACGACAGCCTGTTGGTTCCGGCCGAAAAATCCATGCTGGAAGACCTGATCGCAGCGGCGATCAACGATGCCCGTGGGAAGGCAGATGCCGCCGCCGGCGAGCAGATGCAGTCGATGACGGCTGGACTTTCGCTGCCGCCCGGATTCAAGCTTCCTTTCTAAAAAGCCGCCCAAAATAAGCACTTGTATCCGGGCCGGAGCGTGGCAAAGCTGACAGCTTGAGACGCGCGGGGGAATGGGCGTGCAAACATTGGGTGCAATGCAGGACTGGCCGCTCCGCGTCATGCGGCTGGTCGACCACGCCGAGCGCGAGCATGGCGATGGCGAAATCGTTACCGCTTGGGCCGATGGCACGACGAGCCGAACCAACTGGCGCAGCATCGCTCGAGACGCCCGGCGGATGGCCCAGGCGCTCGAAGCGCTTGGCATCGGCCCCGGGGATCGCGTTGCCACGCTGGCAATGAACCACAGCCATCACCTGACCAGCTGGTACGGCGCGATCGGCATGGGTGGGATTCTCCACACCATCAACCCACGGCTGTTCGACGAACAGCTCGAATATATCGCCAACCATGCCGAGGACCGGGTGTTGATTTACGACCATGTCTGGTCGGGCGTGGTCGAGCGGATGAAGCCGCACTGGACGACTATCGAAAAATATATCTGCTACGATCCGCCCGAGGGCTGGAACGGCGACTTGGGCTTCGCCGAATGGCTGGCCCCCCATGACGGCGATTATGAGTGGGTCGAAGGCGACGAACGCGATCCCTGCGGCCTCTGTTACACCAGCGGGACAACCGGCAATCCCAAGGGGGTGCTTTACGAGCATCGCTCGACCATGCTCCACACGCTGGCCGAGGCTTCGCCCGACATCTTCAACCTGTCCAAGCGCGCCGTGGTTCTGCCGATCGTGCCGATGTTCCACGCCAACGCCTGGGGCGTGCCCTGGGCGGCGCCGATGGTCGGCTGCAAGCTGGTCCTGTCGGCTGACTATCGCCCGGACCGCATGTGCCGGCTGTTCCGCGAAGAACAGGTTACCCACAGCGCCGGCGTTCCCACCATCTGGCTGACAATGATCGAATATATCGAGCGGACCGGCGAGGAATTGGGTGACCTGGAACAGGTCACCATCGGTGGGTCTGCCGCACCGCGCGCCATGATCCGCTGGTTCCTGGAACGGGGCATCGAGGTTGGCCACGCCTGGGGCATGACCGAAACCTCTCCGATCGGCACCTGCGGCTCGCGGCCCCTCGGTTGGAACGAATATTCAGTCGATCAAAAGGTCGACTATATTTCGCGGCAGGGACGGGTGCCCTTCAACGTCGAGCTGCGCACGGTGGACGACGATGGCAATGTCTTGCCACGCGATGGCGAGACATCGGGCCGGCTGCAGGCCCGTGGCCCGTGGGTGATCAAGCGCTATTTCAAGGCGGACGCCGACGCGACCGAGGACGGGGAATGGTTCGACACTGGCGATGTCGCGGCGCTCCATCCCGACGGCACCGTCCAGATCACCGACCGGTCCAAGGACGTGATCAAGTCGGGCGGAGAATGGATCAGCTCGATCGACCTGGAGAATGCGGCGGTTGGCTGCCCGGGCGTCGCGGAAGCCGCCGCAATCGGCATTCCCCATCCCAAATGGGACGAACGGCCGCTGCTGGTTTGCGTCAGGACGGACGGGAGCGACGTCTGCGCAGTCAAAATCCGCGAGCATCTGACTGTCCATGTCGCCAAATGGTGGCTGCCTGATGCGATCGAATTCGTCGATGAGCTGCCGCATACCGCCACCGGCAAGCTTTCAAAGAAGACGCTGCGTGAGCAGTTTCGCGATTACCGCTTCGCCGGCGTCGAGGACATGGTGGGCAGGGATTAGGCTGTTCCCTCTTTCGTCATGCCAGCGAAGCCTGGCATCCATGCAAAATTTGACATGGGCCCCAGCCTGCGCTGGGGCGACGGGTAGGGCTGGATTCCGCGGCGTCCTTCCCCTATTTGCCCTGCCAAATTCCCGCATTTGAAGGATGTCGCGACCCAATGGCCGCCCAATATGCATTTGTGATGAAGGACATGACCAAGTCCTTCCCCGGCGCGCAAAAGCCGGTGCTCAGCCACATCAACCTGCAATTCTATCACGGCGCCAAGATCGGCATCGTCGGCCCCAACGGCGCCGGCAAGTCGACCCTCATGAAAATCATGGCCGGCATCGACAAGGACTTCCAGGGCGAGGCCTGGCCTGGCGAGAATGTAACCGTCGGCTTTCTGCCGCAGGAACCGCACCTCGACCCGACCAAGAACGTGCTTGAAAACGTCAAGGACGGTGCTCGCGATGTCGCTGACATGGTCGATCGCTTCAACGCGATCTCGGCCGAGATGGGCGACCCCAGGGACGACACCGATTTCGACGCGCTGATGGAGGAAATGGGTACCCTCCAGGAAAAGATCGACGCGGTCGACGGCTGGACGCTCGACAACCAGCTTGAAGTGGCGATGGAGGCCCTGCGCTGCCCGCCGTCGGACTGGCCGGTCGAAAATCTGTCTGGCGGCGAGAAGCGCCGCATCGCGCTGACCCGCCTGCTGATCCAGAAGCCGTCGATCCTGCTGTTGGACGAGCCGACCAACCACCTCGACGCCGAAAGCGTCCAGTGGCTGGAAAGCCATCTCAAGGAATATGCCGGCGCGGTGCTGATGATCACCCACGACCGCTACTTCCTCGACAATGTGGTCAGCTGGATCCTCGAAATCGATCGCGGCAAATACTTCCCGTACGAGGGAAATTATTCGACCTACCTGGAGAAGAAGGCCAAGCGCCTTGAGCAGGAGGATCGTGAGGAATCCGGTCGCCAGAAGGCGATCAAGGACGAGCTTGAGTGGATCCGGCAGGGCCCCAAGGGCCGCCAAACCAAGTCCAAGGCGCGTATCGCCAAGTTCGACCAGCTGGTCGCCGCCCAGGAAAAGCATGTCCCGGGCAAGGCCGAAATCCTCATCCAGGTGCCGGAGCGGCTTGGCGGCAAGGTCATCGAGGTCAACAACATCTCAAAGGCCTATGGCGACAAGCTGCTGTTCGACGACCTGTCCTTCACGCTGCCGCCCGGCGGCATCGTCGGTGTGATCGGCCCCAACGGCGCCGGCAAGTCGACCCTGTTCAAGCTGATCACCGGCCAGGAACAGCCGGACTCCGGCAACGTCGATATCGGCCCGACCGTCCACCTCGGCTATGTCGACCAGAGCCGCGATCACCTCAACGACAAGAATAATGTCTGGGAGGAGATCTCGGACGGCCTCGACTATATGAAGGTCAACGGCCACGACCAGTCGACCCGAGCCTATGTCGGCGCCTTCAACTTCAAGGGCCAGGACCAGCAGAAGAATGTCGGCAAGCTGTCAGGCGGCGAGCGCAACCGCGTCAACATCGCCAAGATGCTTAAGCGCGGCGGCAATGTGCTGCTGCTCGACGAGCCGACCAACGACCTCGACGTCGAGACGTTGAGCGCCCTCGAGGAGGCCATCGAGAATTTCGCCGGCTGCGCCGTGGTCATCAGCCACGACCGTTTCTTCCTCGATCGGCTTGCGACCCACATTCTGGCGTTCGAGGGCGACAGCCACGTCGAATGGTTCGAGGGTAATTTCGAGGCCTATGAGGAAGACAAGGTCCGTCGCCTGGGTGAGGAAGCCACCCGCCCGCACCGGACGACCTACCGCAAGCTGACGAGGTAAGTCGCTACGCGGAGACCCAATCGGCAGTCACGCGTTCGGCGGCTGCCATGTCGTCGACGACCAGGATCAGCCGGTTGGCATGATCGCTGTACTGGGTCTCTATATTGACTCCGGCATCGGCCAGGGCGCCGGCGATCGCGCCAAGTTGGCCCGGAATTTCCTGCTTCAGCCGACGGATCAATACCGGCCGCACCGTCGCAATGCCGATCCCGGCATTTTCGAGCGCAACTCGCGCGGCTTCGCCATCTTCGACCAAAAAATGGGCGTATCCGACGCCGTCGACGGTGAACACGCCGCCGCCTTCCAGGCTGACGCCTGCAGCGCCCAGGATTTCGCCGAAGCGTGCCAGCGATCCGGGTTGGCCCGGCAGAGCGATGGAAACGTCAAACATCAGTTCTTGACGGCTGCGCGGACGGTTTCGTGAATGTCCTCGCGGATCTGGTCCCGGAGCTCGTCGCGGCCATCCGCAGTCAGCTGCTTCTGGCGGTTGATTTGATCCTTCAGCCTTTCCAGATCGGCTCGCGCCTGGTCCCGCCGGACATCGGCCGCCGCAACTTCCTCGTCGGTCCCGTCGCGGACGCGGAGCAGGGCGAGGTCGGTTTCGGCCTTGACCAGCCGGCCGACCGCGTCGGCCAGCGCGCGCTTGGTTTCCGCCGGCACGTCGACTTCCTCGCCGTCGCTGCTGACTACCGTCATCTTGTCGAAGCTATGATCGATGGTGCGGTCGACGCGCGCCTCGATCCGCTCCGCGACGGATCGCGCATGATCGGAGTCATCGCCCCATGACAATATTCCGTTGCCGTCCTGCAGGATCATTCCCGCGATCAGCGCAACTCCGGCTATCCCAATCCAGAAAATGCGGCTTAACATTCCAGGCCTCGTTTGACTGTATAGCTCATATAATACAGCTTCGTCCTGCTGCAAAGGATGTCATATGCCCATCTGTTTCGCCAGCGAAGCCGAATTCCGGCGCAAGCAGCCATGATCGCCGTCACCGCGCCCCTGCAATATTGGTCGAACGGGGAGGGCGGTTCGCACTTCCTGACGATCGCCGAGGATGCATCGCTCGAAATCCGGGCTCACGCCTTCCTCAATCCGCGCGGATTCCGCTCGGTCAAGGTCGAATGCACCATCGGCGAGATCGTGTGGCGGACGTCGGTCTTTCCACAGAAGAGCGGCGGTTATTTCCTGCCGATGAAGATCGATGTCTGCCGGCGCGCCGGCATTTCCGCCGGCGATCGGGTGACCGTAACGCTCGACCTGCTCTGATCAACCTTCCGGCAGCGGTTCGCCGGTCGCATCCTCGGTTCTGACGACGGTCCTGTTGCGCTTCGCGTCGAGGCTCCATGGTCCGGGCCCTGCCGCTGCGACAGCCAGAAAGATGAAGCAGAACAGGATCGCAGACTCGCCATGATTCAAAAGGGGGAAGGTCGAGTCCGGCGCATGCACGGTCCAATATGCGTAGGCCATTTCTCCCGAGAGCAGAAAGGCCGCCGGCCGCGAAAACAGGCCGGCGATCAGCAACAGGCTGCCGAAGATCTCGATTACGCCGGCGATCCAGAACATTGAGAGGACTGGTGGATTCATGCCGATTGCCGGAAAGCCAAACAGCTTGCCGGTGCCGTGCATGAGGAACAGCAGCGCGGCAACGATTCGAAGCAGGCTCAGCGCCTGCGGTCCAAAACGGCCTTCCGCCATCGATTGCCTCCCTGCCTTCGCCTAGCGCAGCCGTTTGACCATCATCCGGCCGTCATCGCCGACCTTGGTGCCGAAATTGGGCAGCGCCTTGATCAGGTCCGACAGCCGGTTGAAGCCGTAGTTGCGGACCGCAAAGCTCGACACGGCCTTGGCTCGCTGGCCCATTTCGCTGAGCGCGGCATAGCCTTCCTCGTCCCGCTTCGAGGCTTTGAAGGCGTTGCCCAGGACGTGAAGCAGCTCGGTATCGATCGGCCGCTGGCCTTCGCCAACGATCGGCTGCTCCAGTGCCTCGGCCTCGGCCGCCGCCAGCGCTGCAACATCGAAGAAACGGGTACAGGCCTGCTGGAAGCTGGTCGGGGTCTTGGCGGTTCCGAAACCGTAGACCGGCAGGCCGTCCTCGCGGATCCGCTGGGCGAGCGGCAGGAAGTCGGAATCCGATGACATGATGCCGAACCCGTCGACGTGACCGCGATAGAGAAGGTCCATCGCGTCGATCGTCATCCGCATGTCGGTGGAGCTTTTGCCCTTGACCACGTCGAACTGCTGCATCGGCACGATCGAATGCAGTCCGGTTAACGCACCCCAGCCCTTGAGGCTGGTCTTGGCCCAGTTGCCATAGGCCCGGCGAATATTGATCGTGCCAAGCTCTCCCAGCACCAGAAGCACCTCGTCAATATGGTCCGGCGAGGCGTTGTCGGCGTCGATCAGCAAGGCAATGTTCAGCTCGGATTCGGCAAAGTCGTTACGGTCAGCCATCGAGTCTTTCGTTCTGTTTATCTGCCGTTCATTCCGCAACGGGGTCGGAACGAAACCGGCGTCTGAACGCTTTAATGCCACGAACGGCGAAAAAGATTCAGGAAGGATGTTGTGATGAAGCGTCTAGTTTTTGCGTCCATAATAGCAAGCAGCATCGCAGTCTCCGGCTGCGCCACCGATCCCTATGGCTACAATGGCGGCTATCAATATGACTCGCAGGGCCGTCGCGTCGCGACTGGCGCGGCGATCGGCGGCGCCACGGGCGCGGTCGTTGGTGCCGTGGTTCCCGGTGTGAACCCGATAACCGGTGCCGTCGTTGGCGCGGTGTTGGGCGGCGTCGCCGGTGCGGTGATCAAGGGACGGCAATATTATCGCGATACCCGCGGCTATTGCTATTACGTCGACCAGTACGGCAACCCGATCTACGATTATAATACTCGTTGCTAGCCGTCCGGGGGACGGCGTCAGCGAAGAGTATCGTCGCTAGATATTTAGCAATGTAAGTTCAGGCGGGGCGGAAGGTTTCTTCCGCCTCGTCGAGTATGTAGAGCCTGCCATCCGCTATCGAAAAATGGCAGCCGTGCAGCGATAGCCTGCCATCGGCCTCCCGCTCCGCGACCCAGGGGAAGGTGCGGAGATTGGCGAGCGAGACCCGCACGCCCTCCCACTCCATTTCGAGGAATGCGTCGCGATCCAGGTGGCTATGCCTGGCGGTAACGCGGTCGCGCGCTTCGTCCAGCTGGCTCACCCATTCGGCGATGAAGTGGCCTTCGCCCGGCGCGGCATGGTCGAATTTCCGGGTCAGTGCCGCTGCGCAGCCGCCGCACAGGCCGTGGCCCATCACGACCACTTCCTCGACCTCCAATTGTGTCACGGCAAATTCCAGCGCGGCGGAAACGCCATGCAAACCCGGTGTCGTTTCGAACGGCGGGGCCAGCGCCGCAACGTTGCGGACGACAAACATCTCGCCCGGATTGGCGTCGAAGATCACGGCCGGCTCGACTCGGCTGTCGGAGCAGGCAAGGACCATGACTCTCGGGCTTTGGCCTTCGGCCAGTTCGGCCCATCGTTCATGCTCATTGTGCCAGTCGGTCGTGCGAAAGCGGCGATAGCCGTCGAGCATGTCGGAAAAGCGAGTCATCGCCGCGCTCGCTACCGGCAACGGGGCAGGGGTGGCAAGTCGGGATCCAAATCGCTATCTGGCCCGGCATGAACGCTCCGCTTCCTGTTCCTCCCCAGGCGCCCAAGCAGCGCAAGCCCGACTGGATCCGGGTCAAGGCACCCGTCAGCGAAGGCTATCATGAGACGCGCAAGCTGATGCGCTCCCTGAACCTCGCCACGGTGTGCGAGGAAGCTGCCTGCCCGAATATCGGCGAATGCTGGACCAAGAAGCACGCCACGGTGATGATCCTTGGCGACACCTGCACCCGGGCCTGTGCCTTCTGCAACGTCAAGACCGGCATGCCGATGAAGGTCGACCCGCTGGAGCCGGAGCATGTCGCCATCGCCGCGGCCAAGCTCGGCCTTGAGCATATTGTCGTTACCTCAGTCGATCGCGACGACTTGCCCGACGGCGGCGCGTCGCAATTCGTCAAGGTGATCGAGGCGCTGCGCCGCGAAACTCCGCATACGACGATCGAAATCCTGACCCCCGACTTCCGCAACAAGCATGAAGCAGCGGTAGAGGCGATCGTCGCGGCGCGGCCTGACGTCTACAATCACAATCTCGAGACCGTGCCGAGGCTCTATCCGACGATCCGTCCCGGCGCGCGCTATTACGCTTCCTTGCGTCTGCTAGAGCAGGTCAAGAAGCTCGATCCGTCGATTTTCACCAAGTCAGGGCTGATGGTCGGGCTGGGTGAGGAGCGGCTCGAGGTCCATCAGGTGATGGACGACATGCGCTCGGCCGGGATCGATTTCCTGACGATGGGCCAGTACCTCCAGCCGACGCCGAAGCATGCCAAGGTGGAGGAGTTCGTTACGCCCGACGCGTTCAAGGCCTACGCCTCGATTGCCCGGGCCAAGGGCTTCCTGCTGGTCGCGGCATCGCCACTGACCCGGTCGAGCTATCACGCCGGCGACGATTTCCAGAAGATGCGCGATGCCCGCAACGCCCAGCTGGCGAGGGCAGGGGGCGTCATCGCCTGATGCCGCGGCATAGCGAGACGCGCCACCTACCATATACCCCGGATCAGCTGTTCGACCTCGTCGCCGACGTCGGCAGCTATGACGAGTTCCTGCCATGGGTCAGCGCGGTCCGCATCCGGTCCGACAGCGAGCATGAGATGGTCGCCGACTTGATCGTCGGCTTCAATGCGTTCAAGGAGCGGTTCGCCAGCCGTGTGACCAAGGAGCGGCCAGGGCATATCTGCGTGGACTACATCGAAGGCCCGCTAAAATATCTGAAGAATGAATGGCGCTTCGAACCCGCGCCGCAGGGCGGCACCAACGTCCATTTTTCGGTCGATTTCGCGTTCAAGTCGCGGATTTTCGAGAGTCTCGCCGGATCGATGTTCGACCGGGCGCTGCGGCGCATGACGGGCGCGTTCGAAAAGCGCGCCGAGCAGCTCTACGGCATCAGCAGGTCGAGCGCGCAAAGCGCCGCCTGACGGCGAATTCCCGAACGGCCTTCCTTGGCATCGAACAATTGTTGGTCCGCCACGATTTCGTCCGGGCCGGCCCGCCTCTCGGCGCGGGCGAATACCACCGTTCCAACCGGCTTCTGCTCGGTTCCGCCATCGGGTCCGGCGATACCAGTGATCGCGACCGCGACGTCGGCTCCGGATGCCTCGAGCGCGCCCTGCGCCATCGCCCAGGCTGTAGCGACACTGACCGCGCCGAACGTCTCGACGACGTCCGGAAAGACATTCAGCTCGGCGATCTTGGCCTGGTTGGAATAGGTGACGTAGCCGGCTTCGAGCACGTCCGAAGACCCGGGTATTTCGGTCAGGGCGGCGCAGACCAGCCCGCCGGTGCAGCTTTCGGCGACGGCGACCCGTCGGCCTGCCTGGCGGTTTGCGTCGATCACTGCCCGCGCCTTGGCGACCAGGTCATCAGGAAGAAGGTAATCACTCATCATTTGGGTCCATCCGAATGGTCGCCACCGCCTGGGCCGCGATTCCCTCTCCGCGCCCGGCAAAGCCAAGTCGCTCGGTGGTAGTGGCCTTGATGCTCACGCTGGATTGGGGAAGTTGCAATATTTCGGCGATGCGTGACCGCATGACGTCGCGATATGGGTGCAGCTTGGGCGCTTCGCAAATCACCGTGCAGTCCACAAAGTCGATCAGCCCACCCTGCTCGCGGATCAGCGTCGCGGCATGGGCCAGGAAGATCTCGCTATTAGCACCCTTCCACCGGGGTTCAGATGGGGGGAAATGCTGGCCGATGTCGCCCAGGCCGGCAGCGCCCAGCAACGCATCGGTAATTGAATGTAGCACGACATCGGCATCGCTGTGGCCGGCCAGGCCGCGTTCGTGTGGAATCTCGATCCCGCCCATCATGATCGGCCCTTCGCCGGCAAAGGCATGAACGTCGAAACCCAAGCCAGTGCGGCTGATCAGGCGTGCGGCTAGCATAGCTTCGGCCCGGGCCCAATCGGCAGGCCCGGTCAGCTTGTCGAGCCGAACATCGCCCTCGACCGCCGCAATGGTCAGCCCGGCGGCCCTCGCGACGGTTGCTTCATCGGTTGGCGATGGGCCCGTCCAGCGGGCGAAGGCATCGCTGAGATCCGCAAGCCGGAAGAGCTGCGGGGTTTGCACGCGCACGGCGTCGGTCCGGTCGAGTGGAACGCCGAGCGTCTCGCCTGCCCGGGCGATTGTGTCGGGTATCGACAGGACCGGTACCGCCCCCTGATGCTTTTCCAGCGCAGCCAGTAGCCGGTCGATCACCTGTGGCGGGCAAAAGGGACGGGCGGCGTCGTGAACCAGGATGACGTCGCAATCGATCGCGGTGAGGCCGGCGCGAACGCTGTCAGACCGCTCGGCGCCGCCAATGATAAGCTCGCCGACATCGCGCTGGCCAAGGGCCTGCCCGGCCATTTCTTCCTGACCTTGTCCGATGACCACGCGCACTGCGTCAATCGCCGGATGTGACGCCAATGCGTCGACCGCATGGGCCAGCACGGCCTTGCCTCCGATCGGGCGAAATTGCTTGGCTATTCCTCCGCCGAGCCGGCTTCCGGAGCCGGCGGCAACGATGAGGGCGGTGACGGTTTGCTTAGTCATTGGCGCCGCGCCTTGCCCGTATCCGGCCCTTCCTGTAAAGGCGCGCCCTCCCATGAGCCTGGTAAAGCCCATCCACGTCGGTCCGGTGACCATCGACGCGCCCGTCATTCTGGCGCCGATGACGGGCGTCACCGATCTGCCGTTCCGCAAGGTCGTCAAGCGCTACGGGGCAGGCCTTACCGTCAGTGAGATGATCGCCAGCCAGGCAATGATCCGCGAGACCCGCCAGTCGCTCCAGAAGGCGGCCTGGGATCCGAGCGAGGAGCCGGTGTCGCTCCAGCTTGCCGGCTGCGGACCTGTCGAAATGGCCGAGGCGGCAAAGCTCAACGAGCAGCGCGGCGCGGCGATCATCGACATCAACATGGGCTGCCCGGTCAAGAAAGTAGTCAATGGCGATGCCGGGTCGGCATTGATGCGCGACCTGCCGCTGGCCGCTTCGATCATCGACGCGACCGTCAAGGCGGTGAAGGTGCCCGTGACGCTCAAAATGCGGATGGGATGGGACCATCACAGTCTCAACGCGCCGGAGCTCGCCCGCATCGCCGAGGACCTCGGGATCAAGATGATCACCGTTCATGGCCGCACCCGCTGCCAGATGTACAAGGGCGAGGCCGATTGGGCGTTCGTCCGTTCGGTCAAGCAGGCGACCACGCTGCCGGTGATCGTCAATGGCGACATTTGCAGCCTTGAGGACGCCCGCACGGCTTTGGCGCAGTCGGGCGCCGACGGGGTGATGATCGGCCGCGGCGCCTACGGCAAGCCCTGGCTGCTGGGGCAGGTAATGAGCGATCTTTCCGCCGACGGTCACAGGCCCGACCCCTCGATGGACGAGCAGCTCGACCTGATCCTCGAGCAATATGACGCCATGCAATCGCTCTATGGCGTGCAGACCGGCGTCAATCTCGCCCGCAAGCATATCGGCTGGTACACCAAGGGGCTGGCGGGCTCGGCCGAGTTCCGTAACCGGGTCAACACCCAGGACGATCCCAAGGTCGTCACCGCGATGCTCGAGGAATTCTATTCGCCCTGGCTCGCGCGGTCGGCCGCCTGACTAGAAACTGTGTTCTTTATGCAACGCGTCCATGCTAGGCCTTGCCTGGCATGGATGTGCAGACACTCGAATCTGACCTGAAGAAACGCCCGATTCCCCGCTGGCTCGCTCGCGAGAAGGAAAGCGGCCGGATCTACGATTGGGCCACCTACGCCAGCGCCGCGCTGTTCGCCGGCATGCTGGTGCTTAGCTATTTACTGCTGACCCGCGGGGGCGCGCCCGGGACGATGCTGTCTCCCGGGCTGATCGCAGTTCTGCTTATTGGTAACCTCATTCCAGCCATCGCGTTGATGGTGCTCTTGTCGCGGAGAATCGCAAGGGCGCGGGCGGTCGCGCGAGCGATCGGCACCGGCCAGCTTCATACGCGAATGGTCGCGCTATTCTCGGTGATCGCGGCGGTTCCAACGGTCATTATCGCCATTTTCGCGTCGTTCCTGCTGCAATCGGGATTGGAGTTCTGGTTCTCGGATCGCGCCAAGGGGATGCTGGAAAATACGGCCCAGCTGGCACAGTCGACTTACACCAGTGAGGTCAATCGCGTTGGTGGCGAGGCAGTCACCATGGTTTCCGATTTCTATAAATATATGGGTCCCAAGCCCATGGCGAACCCGCGCTTCGACCAATTCGTTGCCTACCAAACCTATCAGCGCGGTCTCAACGAGGCCGCGGTTATTAGAGTTACGCCAAATCAGCCGATGGTGGTGTTAAGCGGCGTCAATTACGTTGATGGGCTCATCGATCCATCGCGCGTCGCCCAAGCACTGGCCCAACTCAAAGGCGACACGCAAGCAGCTGAGGTCGTGACGCAGGGACGGATCGCCGTCATCACCCCGCTAACCAATGACCCCGGCGCCTATCTCTATGTGGCACAACAAGTCACCAGCGATTTCCGGAAACAGATCGAAAGCGCCACCGGCGTCCTTACGGACTATCGCGAACTCCTCGAGCGGAGTCGGATCAATCAGCTCCAGTTCAACGCTGCACTGCTCGCCTTGGCTCTCATCGTCGCGGCCGGAGCCATTTTCGCCGCGCTGAAGATTGCCGATCGCCTTCTCCGTCCGGTTGAAGAGCTGGTCGATGCCGCAGGCCGGATCGAGGAGGGGGATTTCACCGCACGAGTTCCGATCATCGGCGATCCCGATGACGAGCTGGCGACGCTGGGGACCGCCTTCAATCGCATGACCGGAAAGCTCCAGGAGCAGACCGGGGCGCTGATCAGCGCAAATGAGCAGCTCGACACAAGGCGCGCCTTCATCGAGGCGGTGCTGTCGAGCGTGACCGCCGGCGTCATCGCGCTCGACGGATCGGGCCGCATCTTGCTGACGAACCGGTCGGCGGAAACGCTGATGCAGCGGGGCGGGAACAGCATCGAAGGCAGCGAGCTCGGCGACGTTTCGCCAGAGCTTGGCGAATTCCTCAGTGGAGAGAGCCGCGACGCCGACGTACTGGTCCATCTGGCCGAAGGGCAGCGCACCCTGGCGGTCAAGCGGATGCGCTACGCCGATGGATCGGTGCTGACCTTTGACGATATCACCGACCAGCTGAGCGACCAGCGCCGCGCCGCCTGGTCGGACATTGCCCGGCGGATCGCCCATGAAATCAAGAACCCGCTGACCCCGATCCAGCTTGCCGCGGAACGGCTGCAGCGTCGCTACGGCGAAGAAGTCACGTCCGATCCGGAAACCTTCGCCCGCCTGACCGACACGATCGTCCGGCAGGTTGGCGACCTGCGGCGGATGGTCGACGAATTTTCCAATTTCGCCCGGATGCCGAAGCCGGTGTTCCGCGACGAGAATGTTCACGACATCGCCCGGGCCGCCCTGTTCCTGCATGAGGTTGCCCATCCGGGCATCAGCTTCAGCATCGATCCGCCGTCGGGTGACATCCGCATGGTCTGCGACCGGCGGCAGCTCAGCCAGGCGCTTACAAATATCGTCAAGAACGCGGTGGAAGCCATTGAATTGAGGCGAAATCGTGGAGAACAACATTCCGATGGAGACCGCATCGACCTTTGCATCAAGCGCGAAGCGGACCAGCTGGTCGTCGACCTCACCGACACCGGCGTGGGACTGCCCGAGGACCGCGAGCGGCTGACCGAGCCATATATGACGACCCGCGTCCGCGGGACGGGCCTCGGCCTCGCCATCGTCAAGAAGATTGTCGAGGAACATCTTGGCGAGATCGCCTTTCTCGACAGGACGGGGGGAGGGACCCGGGTGCGTATCGCCTTCGATGCCGACCGGCTCGAGGCGCTGGCGACCGAGGAACCGAACGCAGCCGCGCCCGGCGAGGGCGAAGATGAGGATTATGACGAGGAGGACCATAGCTGATGGCGCTTGAGGTGCTGGTGGTCGACGATGAGGCGGATATCCGCGAGCTGGTAGCCGGTGTGCTGGAGGATGAAGGCTATGCCGTGCGCTCGGCCGCCGACAGCAATGCCGCGCTCGACGCCATCGACGATCGCCGTCCCAGCCTGGTGCTGCTCGACGTCTGGCTCCAGGGCTCCAAGCTCGACGGGCTGCAGCTGCTCGAACAGATCAAGCGGCGCGACGCCACGCTGCCGGTGCTGATGATCTCCGGCCATGGCAACCTCGACACCGCCGTCGCCGCCATCCGGGAAGGCGCGGTCGACTTCATCGAAAAGCCGTTCAAGGCCGATCGCCTGCTCCACCTTGTCGGCCGCGCCACCGAAACCGACCGGCTTCGCCGCGAAGTGGCGACCCTGCGGACCCAGCTTGGTCCCGACGACCAGCTCGACGGCACCTCGGTGGCGATCAATACGGTGAGGGCAACCTTGAAGCGTGTGGCTCCGACCGGGAGCCGGGTGATGATCACCGGGCCCGCTGGTGTCGGCAAGGAAATCGCCGCGCGAATGATCCACAATTGGAGCCCGCGCGCCGCCGCCCCGTTCATCGTCCTCTCCGCGGCGATGATGAGCCCGGACCGTGTCGAGGAAGAGCTGTTCGGAAGCGAGCAGGGCGGCGTATCCCGCCCCGGCCTGCTCGAACAGGCTCACGGCGGAACCATCTTCCTCGACGAAATCGCCGACATGCCGGCGACGACGCAGGCCAAGATCCTGCGGGTCCTGACCGACCAAAGCTACACCCGGGTCGGCGGCCAGCGCCCGGTCAAGGTCGACGTTCGGGTTTTGTCGGCGACGTCGCGCAACCTTGCCGACGAAATTGCGGCTGCGCGCTTCCGTGAGGACCTATATTACCGCCTGAACGTCGTTCCGGTCCGGATCCCGCCGCTGCGCGAGCGGCGCGAGGATATCCCCGAACTGGTCAACCACTTCCTCGCCCGTTTTGCGGCCGAGCGGCGAATTCAAACCCCGGAATTGTCCAAGGAGGCAATTGCCGCGCTCCAGGCCCACGACTGGCCGGGCAATGTCCGGCAGCTCCGGAACATCATCGAGCGGACGTTGATCCTCACTCCTGGCGATCAGATCGGCTGCATCGAGGTTGACCTGCTGCCCCCCGAAGTAATCGATTCCCAGGGGTCGGCGGGGCTGGGCGGCGCGTCGATGGCGATCATGGGCTCGCCCTTGCGCGAGGCGCGGGAAAGCTTCGAGCGCGAATATCTGAAGATCCAGATCCGCCGCTTTTCGGGCAATATTTCCCGGACCGCCTCGTTCATCGGAATGGAGCGATCGGCCCTTCACCGCAAGCTCAAGGCGCTTGGCCTGGGCGACAAGCGGGATGAGGAATAGCCGCAGCCATGGCCGACAAAGCGCTGAGCTTGCAGGATCAATTCCTGAATTCGATCCGCCGGTCCAAGGTTCCGGTGACGATATTCCTGGTCAAGGGCGTCAAGCTGCAGGGGATCGTGACCTGGTTCGATCCCTTCTCGATGCTGCTGCGCCGCGATGGCAATGCGCAGCTGGTGTACAAACATGCCATTTCGACCATCATGCCCGCTCATGCGCCGGCCGATCTTGAGCTGGCCGCCGGTGGGGAAGGGGGCAACGGAAAGAAGCCGATGCTTCAGGACTTGTTCCTGCAGGCGGCGGCGCGTGAAACGGAGCCGATGACCATATTCCTCGTCAACGGAGTCATGCTTCAGGGGGCGGTAGCCGGCTTCGACCAATTTTCGTTGCTGCTCGAACGCGGCGGGCAGGTACAGCTGGTCTACAAGCACGCCATTTCGACGCTGCAGCCGGGCCATCCGCTTCACCTGGGGGGTGAAACCACCCCGGAGGACGACGGCTGAGCATCTTCAAACGAACAGACGACAGCGGCGTGGCGCGCGGCGAACGCGCGCTCGTTGTGGTGCCGGAACGGGTCGGGGCAGGAGGCTTGCGCTCGCTCGACGCGCGGATCGATGAGGCCGTCGGCCTCGCCCAGGCGATCGGCGTCGACGTCATCGGCAAGAAGAGCTTTCGCCTGCGCCAGGTTCGGCCCGCCAGCCTGTTCGGCAAGGGACAGGTCGAGGAAATTGCCGCGCTGGCCGAGCGGTATGACGCTACGCTGCTGGTGGTCGACGCCGGCCTGACACCGGTCCAGCAAAAGACGCTGGAGGATGAGACCCGGTGCAAGGTGATCGATCGCACCGGGCTGATCCTCGAAATCTTTGGTGAGCGCGCCGCGACGGCGGAAGGGCGGCTGCAAGTCGAATTGGCCCATTTGGACTATCAGGCCGGTCGCCTGGTGCGCAGCTGGACCCACCTTGAGCGGCAGCGCGGCGGCTTCGGCTTCCTCGGCGGGCCGGGCGAAACCCAGATCGAAGCCGACCGGCGGCTGATCCGCGACCGCATGGCGCGAATCCGCAAGGAGCTGGACCAGGTCCGCCGCACCCGCGGCCTGCACCGCGGCCGCCGCCAGCGAGCGCCTTGGCCGATAATCGCGCTGGTCGGATATACCAATGCCGGCAAGTCGACCCTGTTCAACCGCATGACGCAGGCGTCTGTGATGGCCGAGAACCTGCTGTTCGCGACGCTCGATCCGACCATGCGCAACGTCAAGATTCCCGGTTTCGACCGGGCGATACTCTCCGACACCGTCGGTTTCGTCTCCAACTTGCCGACTGAGCTGGTCGCGGCGTTCCGTGCCACCTTGGAAGAGGTGGCGGCGTCCGACCTCATCCTCCACGTCCACGATATCGCCCATCCCGACAGCGACGCGCAGGCCGCGGACGTCGAAGCGGTGCTCTCCACGCTTGGACTGGCCGAGGAGGATTCCCCGCCCCGGATCGAGGTGTGGAACAAGCTCGACCTGCTCGATACCGGCGAACGCAACGAGCTGCTCGGCGAAGCGGAGCGGCGTGAGGATGTGGCTGCGGTCAGTGCGCTCACCGGGGAGGGGGTCGACGACCTGCGTGAGACCATCTCGCACCTGCTCCATTCCGGCGCCCAGACCCACCATATTCGCCTCAATGCCGGCGACGGCGAGCGGATCGCGTGGCTCCACGCCCGCGGCGAAGTGCTCGAGCAACAATCCGATGGCGATCAGCTCCAGCTTGCGGTCAAGCTCAGTCCAGAGAATTGGGCACGCTTCGAGCGCCTCTAGGCTTCGACCGACGCCTTCTTTGCCGCAACCCAAAGCTCTTCCATCTGATCCAGGTCCATTTCGGCAAAGCCGGGCGCCTGCTCAATTTTCCGGAACCGCGTTTCAAACTTGCGATTAGCCTTGCGCAGCGCCTCTTCCGGCTCGATCTTCAGAAACCGTGCGAAGTTGACGACGGCGAACAGCAAGTCACCGACTTCCTCTTCCAGCTCTTCTGGCGGCGCACTGGCGATTTCGTCCAGTTCCTCGCGGATCTTGGCCTTGGGACCGTCAATATCGGGCCAATCGAACCCGGTCCGGGCGGCCCGCTTCTGCAATTTCATCGCTCGCTCCAGCGCGGGCAGGGCGAGTGCAACGCCGGCCAGCGCGCTCTTGTCATCGAGCTTGGAGCGTTCCTCGGCCTTGATGACCTCCCACAGATGATGGCCGCCTTCTTCGGCCTCGCCAAAGATATGGGGGTGACGGCGCTCAAGTTTGTCAGAAATGCGCGTCAGCACGTCCTGCAGCGTGAAATGGCCGGCTTCCTCGGCCATTCGGGCATGAAACACGACCTGGAGCTGCAGATCGCCGAGCTCGTCGACCAGTGCGTCCATGTCGCCGCGCTGGATAGCATCGGCGACCTCATAGGCTTCCTCGATCGTGTAGGGTGCGATCGTCTCGAAGGTCTGAACGCTGTCCCATTCGCAGCCGGTCTCGCGATCGCGCAGCCGCTTCATGATATTGTCGAGGCGGTCGAGGCCCATTTTTGTCTATCTCCAAGGCGTGAGGGACCGTTTGAAGGGCCCTGTCCGATCTGATCTTTGAGTATGATAATATATATTATGTTAAGCACTACGTCAGCCAGCACAGGGGATCCACAGCAAAGCCCCTGCAAAGCTCATCCCTTGAGGATCAGCCATCGACCCTCGACCCCCCAGCGTTCCAGCGAAGACAAATAATTCATGCCGAGCACGTTCAGCTCTTCCCGATCGGCAATGTGCAGCCCGATGTTCTGGCGATTGATCGGCCCCACCGACAGTTCGTCGGCCCGGCCGGTCGCCACGCGCAGCATCCCGTTGCCGGTCCGCACGACCTGGGTCCGGCCATCATTGACGGTGACGCCCGCGGCCTCGGCCACGTCGCGGCCGATCGTTGTCATGGTGGCACCGCTGTCGACCAGGAATTTGACCTTTTGCCCATTCAACTGAGCGTCAATCCAGAAATGCCCGTCGATCGCCATCGGAATGCGCACTTCCTGGCCCTCGACCACCGGATCGCCGGTTGCCTCGGCCTTGAGGCGCTGCGCGACATAGCTGAGATCGTCGCGAAAACTGAACAGGACAAAACCAGCCCCGAAGATCGCGATCCAGGCCAGCGCGATTGTCGCCAGCTTGGCGAATTTCTCGCGGCGCGAAATCAGGGAGCCAGCGACCAGCATGATCGCCATCAGCAGATACAAGCTGCCAAGCATCCAGTCGTTGGTCAAAGCGCAAGCTCCAGGCCGTCATTGGCCGGCTCGGCCCAGTCGGGCAGCCGGGTAGCCAGCGTGGCATAATCCAGCCGTTTGTCGAGGTTCGTCAGCAGCTTACCTTCATGCGGCGGCTTTATTGAACAATCTGAAGAAGTTGGCGGTGGTCGCCTCGGCCAGCTCGTCGAGCGGCTCGTCCCGCAGGTCGGACAGGAAGGCAGCGGTGTCGGCGACGAACGCCGGCTCGCAGGTTTGTCCGCGATGCGGAACCGGCGCCAGGAAGGGCGAATCCGTCTCAACCAGCAGCCGGTCCTGCGGAATCGCCCTTGCCGTCTCCTGCAGATCCTTGGCGTTCTTGAACGTCACAATCCCCGAAATGGAGATGTAAAATCCGAGATCGAGCGCCTTGCGCGCCAGCTCGGCGCTGCCGGTGAAGCAATGCAACACTCCGGCGACGCCCCCCTTGCCCACCTCGCGGGTCAGTATTTCGGCGGTATCGTCCTCGGCATCGCGGGTATGAACCACTAGCGGCAGGCCGGTCGCCCGCGCCGCCTCGATATGCGCCTGGAACCGCTCGCGCTGCGCCGCCCGGTCCGATTTGTCGTAATAATAATCGAGGCCGCACTCCCCGATCGCGATCACGCGGTCATGCTGCGTGGCCTCGATCAGCGCCGCGGCGCCGAGATCGGGATGCGCATCGGCCTCATGCGGATGAACTCCGACAGTGGCCCAGACGTCTTCGTTTCGAGTCGCGGCGCCAATGACGTCATTCCATTCCTTCTGCCGCGTCGAAATGTTCAGAAATCCAGCGATTCCGCGTGCTCGGGCGCTAGCAAGCACCTCGTCCTGCCGCTCGACCAGGCCAGCGTAGTTGAGGTGGCAATGGCTATCGACCAGTTTCACGCCGCCTCTTCCTCCTCAAGCACGAGCCGCGGGAAAATTGGCGTCGGCTGGGCGATCGGCTTCCCGCCCTCGCCGCTGTCGATCAGCGCGATCAGCTTATCCGCCGAGGCCGGTATCACCGGATGAACCGCCACGGCGAGCCTGCGCACTGCCACGACCAAAGTGCCGAGCACTGCCGCCATGCGGTCCGGGTCAGTCTTTTTCAGTGCCCACGGAGCCATGGTGTCGACATATTGGTTGCAGGCGAACACCGCCGCCATCCACGCTTCCAGGCCCGTCGAGAAAGCGAATTGGTCGAACTCCTGGGCCAGCTCGGCGCAGGCATCGTCGACCTGAACCAGCAGCGCGCGATCTTCTTCAGCCTCCCCCGCCGCCGGAATGATGCCATCCAAATTCTTGAAGATCATCGACAGGCTACGTTGGGCCAGGTTGCCGAAACTGTTTGCAAGCTCGCTGTTGGCGCGATTGACGATCGCTTCGGAAGAATAGCTTCCATCCTGGCCAAAGCTGATTTCGCGCAGCAGGAAATAGCGCAGCTGATCTACGCCGAACCGCTCGGCCAGCTCCATCGGGTCGACCACATTGCCGAGCGACTTGGACATTTTCTCGCCCCGGGCGAGCAGGAAGCCATGGCCGAACACCTGTTTCGGCAGCGGCAGGTTCGCCGACATCAGGAAGGCCGGCCAGTAAACCGCGTGGAAGCGGACAATGTCCTTGCCGATCAGGTGAACATCGGCCGGCCAGTAACGGGCATATTCCGCCTCGTCCTGGGCATAGCCGACCCCGGTCATGTAAGTGGTCAGCGCGTCGACCCAGACGTACATCACATGGTCCGGAGATCCCGGCACCGGCACGCCCCAGTCGAAACTGGTCCTCGACACGGAGAGGTCCTTGAGTCCGCCCTCGACGAACCGCACGACCTCGTTACGGCGGCTTTCCGGGCGGATGAAGCCGGGGTTTTCGCGATAGAGCGCGAGCAGCCGATCCTGATATTTGGACAGGCGGAAGAACCAGGTCTCTTCGACGGTCCAATCGACCGGCGTTCCCTGCGGAGACAGTTTCTCCCCGCTTTCGCTCTCGACGAGCTCGCTCTCGTCGTAAAAGGCTTCGTCGCGAACCGAATACCAGCCCTCATAACGGTCGAGGTAGAGGTCGCCGGCGGCCTCCATCGCCCGCCAGATCGCCCTGCTCGCCTCATAGTGGCGCGGCTCCGTGGTCCGCACGAAGGCATCATAACTGATATTCAGATCATTGCACATCTGACGGAAATAAGACGACATTTCGTCGGCATACTCTTTCGTCTCGCGTCCTGCGGCACGCGCCGTCTGGACCATCTTGAGCCCATGTTCGTCGGTGCCGGTAACCAGCCTGACATCGCGCCCCTGGGCACGACGGAAGCGGGCCATGGCGTCGGCCGCGATCGCTTCATAGGCATGGCCGATGTGCGGCTTCCCGTTGGGATAACTGATCGCGGTGGTGATATAATAGGGCTCGGACATTGCCCAAGCCCCTAACGGGATGCTGGTTCCGGAGCAACCGAGGCGAGGATGGTGCCCAGCTGGAATATGGTGGCCGCCGGGTCGAGCGACAGTCGCGGCGCCACCAGGGCCGTTTCCCGTGCCTTCGCATAGGCATCGAGCGCCCGTCCCCGAGCGTCACCCGCCAACCCGGTCGCTTCGCCGGCAATCAGGCCAGGAACCAGCTCGAGGAAGGCGGCATAGCGTTCCGCCGCCGCCTTGCCGCCCAGTGCCGAGGCCAGCTTGGACCGCCGCGCGTTGTCGGGGTCGCCTTGCCTGAGGATCGCCAGCGCTTCGCTCTCCAACGGCGCCAGGTCGAGCTCGGCGATGCCCAGCGCACGGCCGATCGAGCCATTGGCGAACTCCGCCAGCCGCTTGATCTCCGATGAATTTGTCCCGGGCAATGAAAGGCTTAGCAGTGACGTCATGGCGTCATCGTCAAGCTTTCCGAAGTCCAGCCGGCGGCAGCGCGAACGGATGGTTGGAAGCAACCGCCCAGGCGCGTGGCTGACCAGGAAGAAGAGCGTATTGGCTGGCGGCTCCTCCAGCATCTTGAGCAGCGCATTGGCCGCCGAAGCCTCGAGATCGTCGACGCTATCGATGACGATCGCCCGCCACTGGGACAGCGACGGCGTCAGGTTCAGAAACTCGCCGAGTTCGCGCACCTGCTTGACGCTGATGTTGCGCGCAATGCCCTCCCCGCGCTCTTTCTCCAGCCGCTCCAGCCAGCGGAAGTCCGGATGACTTCCGGCAGCGATCAACCGGGCGATCCGGTGGTCGTCAGGGGTTTCAAGACCAGTTTGTTCGAAGGCTGGTCCGGCTGCCTCGGCCAGCACCCGCGTCGCCGCCGCCCTGGCGAAGCTCGCCTTGCCGACACCCCTTGGCCCAGTCAGCAGCCAGCCATGATGTAGTCTCCGCGATCTCCAGGCGCTGGCGAAGGCCTCGACGGCCCGATCTTGCCCTAAAAGGACTCCCTGCCCAACGATCATGGCAGCAGGTCCGCGATGGCGTCGAGCAATCGGCCGGTGACCTCTTCCGGGCTCCCGGACGCATCGATGATACGGAGTCGAGCCGGCTCCTCGCTGGCAATTTGGCGGAATGCCAGGTCGACCTTTTGATGATAATTGGCCGGCCGCCCGCCGATCCTGTCGCTCATTTCATTATCTCGCGCCCGGGCCCGCGCCCCGCCCTCGGCCAAGGCAAGTACCAACGTCCGGTCGGGAAACCATTCACCGATGCCGAAGGCGTTGATCGCGCGTACCGCCTGGATGCCGAGATCGCCCGCGCCACCCTGATAGGCCAGCGAACTGTCGACGAATCGATCGGACAACACCCATTTGCCCGCCAAGATCGCCGGCCGAATGACCTTGTCGACATGATCGGCCCTCGCCGCCGCGAACAGCAGCGCCTCGGCCTCGGCTCCCCACCGATCCTCGTCCCCGGTGAGCAGCAGCTCGCGAATTTTCTCCGCTCCGTCGCTGCCTCCTGGCTCACGGGTCAGGACAAGCTCGATTCCTTGCGCCCGAAGCGCATCGGCCAGCGCGGCGAGCTGGGTCGACTTGCCGACCCCTTCCCCGCCCTCGAGGCTAATGAACTTGCCGCGTTCGCTCACGCCATTCCGAGCAATTGCTTGAGGCCGATCCAGGCCCGGGCGAAGAACCCGGCTTCGCCGACTTCATCCGCAGCGACGAGCGGCATCACCTGTTCGCCGGAGTCCGACGTTGTCACCACCAGGTCGGCGACATGCTGCCCCTTGGCGATTGGCGCCTTGATCGGCCCCTGGTAGCGGATTTTCATGCTGCTCACCTTGGACAGCAGGCCCGCGGGAATGGTGATGTTGAGGTCGCGCGGCGCGACCAGATTGACCTCGCTCGATCCGCCCAGCTGGACATTGGCGGTACCGACCACCGTGTCCTTCTTGAACAGCGGCTTGGCCTGCCAGGCATTGAAGCCCCACTGCATCAGCCTGACCGATTCCTCGATCCGCTGGTTGAAGCTGTCGAGGCCCGCGACCACCATGATCAGCCTGCGGCCGTTCTGCTCGGCCGAGCCGGTAAAGCCATAGCCCGCCTCGTCGGTATGGCCGGTCTTGAGCCCGTCGGCCCCTGGGACGCGGCCCAGCAGCGGGTTGCGGTTGGCCTGGGTAATGTCGGTGCCGGAACCCAGCGTCTTGCCCCAGGTAAACTGGGTCAGGCTGTAGAATTTCTTGTAGAGGTCCGGGTAGTTTTCAATCTCTGCCCGGGCCAGGGCCGCCAGGTCCCGCGCGCTGACATAGGTGCGGCCTTCGTCCGGCCAGCCGTTCGAATTGCCGAAACGGCTATTGGTTAGTCCCAGCCGCCTGGCATTGTCGTTCATCACCTCGGCGAAGGCTTCCTCGGTCCCGGCAATACATTCGGCCAGCACGACAGAAGCGTCGTTGCCCGAAAGCGTGATGATACCTTTCAGCAGATTCTCGACGCTGACTTGCTCGCCAGGTGACAGGAACATGGTCGACCCGGCCTGCGGGCCATGCCATTTTTGCCAGGTTTCCGGCCGCACCGTGCACATCTTGTCGAGCTTCAGGTCGCCTTTCTTGATCAGCTCGAAGGCGACGTTGGTGGTCATCATCTTGGCCATCGACGCCGGCGGCATGCGCTGGTCGGCATTCTTCGACAGCAGCACCGCGCCGGACGACAAGTCGACCAGATAGGCGATCTTGGCGGGCGTATCGAACGGTGGTGCCTTGGCCGGAGCGGCGGAAGCGAGTGCGAGCGAAGCGGCGGTCAGGAACAGGGCGGCGCGGATCATGGAGGGGCTTCGAATCCTTCAGGGTGGGACGAAGCCTTGTCTAGCGCCCTGTTCGAAGCGGCGCGAGTGCTATCCGCGCCGGGAAATCGCATCGGCCAGCAGGCCGATGGTCAGCGCATAATAGTTGGAGCAATTATAATCGAGGATGGACCGATAGTTGGTGGTCAGCAGGTAACCCTGCGCATAGGCGCCTGGCGTCTCCATCAGGGTCGCCATCTCATTGTCCGGAACACGGCTGTCGGCAGGCCTGACGCCCATTGCCCGCCATTCGCGAACGGTCAGCCAGCGACTGTGGCGGCTGTAAACCGCCGGGCAACGCGGGGGCTTGATCGCGGACCGGATCGCGGCGCGATCAAGGTTGGCGGGCAGTGATACCGGCACGCCCCATGGCAGGTTCGGCTTCCACCCGGCGTCGCGCAGATAATTGGCGATTGACGCGAAGGCATCATCCTCGCTTCGCCAGATGTCGGCATAGCCGTCGCCGTCGCCGTCCGCTCGAAGCCGCAAGGCGACCGACGGCATGAATTGCGGGTAACCGGTTGCGCCGGCATAGCTGCCCTTGAGCGTGCTTCTGCGGACTCCGGCGTCAAGCAGCTGCAGCGCGGCAACAAATTCGCCTTCGAACATCGAACGGCGGCGGCCCTCATAGGCCAAGCTCGCGAGCGCCTCGACCAGGTCGAATGTGCCGGTGATCGACCCGTAGCTCGTTTCCTTGCCATAGATCGCGATGACGACCGCCGGCTCGACGCCATAGCGCTCGCGGATTCGCGACAGATTGGTCCAATGCCCGGCGTAGCGCGCATAGCCGCGACTGATCAGCGACGAGGTAATATGCCGACTGATATATGGCCCGAACGAACTTGGGGCGTTGCTGCTCGTCGACAGCGGGCGCTGCGCCTGGTCGAGTTGGACGACGCGGCCATTGAGCTGAAGATAGGGAATAACCGCCTGAATGGTCGCGTCGCGCACCCCCGCGCTCCGCGCCAAGGCGGACAGTCGCACCTTGTAGGCGGTAAAGCCGGTCAGCGGGGCACTTGGCTGCGGTAGCGCTACCGGCGGCGGCTGCAGGATCAGCGGCGCTGCCGGCCGCTGAGCTTCGGGCAATGGCGCAAGCGGATCTTCCTGCCCATTTGACGCCAATGCCGTCACCGCCAACGCCGAAAGTATCTTTACTGTTGCTCCAACCACCATCGCCCAACGCTAACCGAGGTTAAGTGAACCGCCCATGCATGTTTGTCCCGAGGCTTGCACGGACTGTCGAGCCGCCGAGAACTGTGGTGCCTATCGAGAACTGGCGGAGAGGGTGGGATTCGAACCCACGGTGAGCTTGCACCCACGGCGGTTTTCAAGACCGCTGCCTTAAACCACTCGGCCACCTCTCCGCATGGCGGGCGCTTACCCCACCGGCCTCATTCTGCAAAGGTTGGTGGCCACTCTCCCCCAATTTCAAAGTTCGCTCAGTCCGAACTTGACGAGTTGGCTCTGGCTTCCGCCTCTGATTCATCGGCAAGCCCGGCATATCGTCGGGCCAGTTGCAGATGGATTTTGCGAATGTCTTCGGCGGGTGCCTTTGAGGCCAGTTCCAGTTCCGAAGCTTCCCGGTGGCGATAATAGGCGGCGTTGCCCAAAGCGTCGTCTGTCATCATTCGTCTCCCGTATCTCGCTCCTTCAATGGCAGTCGCGATCCAGGATATTCGCGCTGCGATTTGGCGCCGGAAAAATGCAAAAATCCGGGAAAAGTTCCGTTGCCAGAATGAACGCGAGATGAAGCCTGAATCGAAACCGATTCGACCGTTCATTCGCCCCTTCGCCACTTGGCAGAGCCGTTCGTCGATTGATCGAACGACGCTCCCGCAACTACAACTGTAAGCGTAGGTCCCCGCCAAACAATTAGGGGATCAATTTCATGCGTCGCGGCCTTTCCGCTTGCAGTTTCATTGCTTTGTCGACTGCTCTTGTTCCACCCGCTTCCGCCCAGCAGGGCGATGCGCCGGTCGCCGCCGCGCCCGCATCCAAGGCAACGCGGACGACTGCATATCAGGCCGCCTTCTTTGCCCAATATGCGCCGCGCACCGCGCTCGACATTGCCCGCCAGGTGCCGGGGTTCGCGCTGGACCTTGGCGACCAGGACACCCGCGGCTTCGCCGGCGCCGCCGGCAACGTCGTCATCAATGGCGCGCGGCCGAGCTCCAAGGCGGAGTCGCTGGAAACCACCCTCGCCCGAATCCCGGCCAATCGAGTGGTCAGGGTGGAGGTCGGGCCCGGGGATCTTTACGGCTCGGAATATTCGACCAAGAGCCAGGTCCTGAACGTCATCCTGTCTGCCGCCGGTGGCATCGACGGCAATATCACCGCCTCGGCGCGCCGGCTCTACACCGGCAAGGTCGTGCCCGACGGCTCGGTCTCGGCGCTGATCCGCAAAGGCTCGTCGAGCATCAACCTGTCGGCTGGCTTCGCAAACGCCCTCAACCATGAGGAAGGCACCGACACGCTCCGCGACGCCGATACCGGCGAACTGCTCGAATTCCGCCGCAAGCATAACAGCTATCACGACTTCAATCCTTATGTGTCGGGTAGCTGGGCGCTGGAGAAATCGAGCAACGAGGCCTACCGCCTCAATGCGCGCTGGTCGCCGGGTCAGTTCGACCTCAAGCAGCGCAACCATGTAACGCCGACCGGTTCGCCCGAGCGCGACGACGACCTGATCCAGGATTTCGACAATCCGGTGTTCGAGCTTGGCGGTGACGTCACCCAGCCGCTGGCCGGCGGCGCGGTCAAGCTTGTCGGCCTCGCCACCCGCCGCAAGCGTGACTGGCTGGAGCGCTATCGCTTGCGCACAGAAGGCGGAGAGGATGTGCTCGGTGGCTCGGAACAACTTCAGGACGCCCAGCGCAACGAGACCATTCTTCGGGTGAACTGGACGCGGTCCGACCTTGGCGGATTTTCCGTGGAAACTGGCATTGAAGGCGCGCTCAACACGCTCGATCATCAGGTCCAGCTGTTCCGCTTCGGCGCGGATGGAGAGTTGGACCCCGTCGACCTCGCCGTCGACCAGGCGGACGTGAAGGAAAAGCGCGCCGAGGCCTTTGTTCGGGTTGGCCGCCAGCTGTCGAATTCGATCCGTGTCGATGCCGGCGTGAACTATGAATATTCCAAGATCAGCGTCCGCGGCGACGTCGACCTCGACCGCGATCCGCTTCGGTTCTGGAAGCCGAGCCTGACGTTCGACTGGAAGGGCGGCAAGGGCTGGCATGGCCAGCTGTCGGTCCGGCGCACAGTCGCCCAGCTCGACTTCTACGACTTCATAAGTTCGGCCGAATTGTCGGCCGACCGAATCAATGGCGGCAACCCGAATCTGGTGCCGCAGCAGACCTGGGAGTTTCGCGGAACGCTCGAGCATCCCTTGCTCGGAGAGGGCCTCGCCAAGCTCGATGTCGGCTATGACCTCGTCAATGACTTCCAGGACCGTGTGCTGATCTGCGACCCGCTGCACCCCGAGGATTGCTTCGACGCCCCTGGTAACCTCGGCACCGGCAAGCGTTACTTCGCCCGCCTGACGCTCGACGCCCCGCTGGCCCAGATCGGCCTCAACGGCGTCCGCGTGAAGTTCGACGGTACCATCCAGCGGACCCGGGTCGAGGACCCGATCAGCGGCGAACAGCGCAACTGGTCCGACTTCTTCCCCGATTGGCAGTGGAACATCGACGTCCGCCACGACATCGGCAACTTCTCCTATGGGTTCAACATCGCCGACCGCGACCGCTTCACCTTCTTCCGCACCGATGAGTTCGATACCAATTGGAACGGCGGCGTCTACATGACCGCGTTCGTCGAATATCGGCCGCGGGCCGGAACGACGATCACGCTCGATCTCGATAACGCCATCGAGACCCCCGGCCTGCGAGAGCGGCTGATCTTCGATCCCCATCGCGGAGCGGCCGATCCGTTCGTCATCGACGAGTTCAGGGAGCGCAACCGTCACCTCAACTTCGGCTTGACCCTGAGGCAGAGCTTCGGTGGCGGCGGCTCAAGCTCGAGCGGCGGGGGTGGCGCCAATTAGCCAGCATCGCTAAAGGGCGCCCACACACACCTCATTACCCTGGAGCAACAAGTGGGCGAGCCTGCCATCCTGCCGTTCGACTGGGCCGATCCGTTCGACCTCAATCATCAGCTGACCGACGAAGAGCGGATGGTCCGCGATACGGCGGAGGCTTTCGCCCAGGACAATCTGCAGCCGCGGGTCACCGAAGCCTATCTCAATGAGAATTTCGACCGCGAGATCATGCGCGAGATGGGCAATCTCGGCCTGTTGGGTGCGACCATCGCCCCCGAATATGGCGGCGCCGGCCTCGGCTACGTCAGCTATGGCTTGATCGCCCGCGCGGTCGAGCGGGTCGACAGCGGCTACCGCTCGGCGATGTCGGTGCAGAGCTCGCTCGTGATGCATCCCATCAACGCCTACGGCTCCGAGGAACAGCGCAGGAAGTACCTTCCCGGACTCGCCAAGGGCGATCTGGTCGGTTGCTTCGGCCTGACCGAGCCCGACAGCGGCTCCGACCCGGGCAGCATGCGTACCCGCGCCACCAAGACGCCAAGCGGCTACAAGCTGACCGGCAACAAGATGTGGATCACCAACTCGCCGATCGCGGACGTGTTCGTGGTCTGGGCCAAGTCCGAAGAGCATGGCGGCGCGATCCGCGGCTTCGTCCTCGAGAAGGGCATGCCCGGCCTTTCCGCGCCAAAGATCAAGGAAAAGCTTTCGCTTCGTGCTTCGATCACCGGCGAAATCGTGATGGACGAGGTCGAAGTCGGCGAAGACGCCCTGCTTCCCAACGTCTCGGGCCTCAAGGGTCCGTTCGGTTGCCTCAATCGTGCCCGCTACGGCATCGGCTGGGGCGCGATGGGCGCCGCTGAAGCCTGCTACGCGGCCGCGCGCCAGTACACCCTCGACCGGGCCCAGTTCGGCAAGCCCCTCGCCTCCAACCAGCTGGTTCAGCTGAAGCTCGCCAACATGATCACCGAGATCACGCTCGGCCTCCAGGCGGCGCTGCGCGTCGGCCGCCGGCTCGAAGCGGGTGAACTGATCCCCGAGGCGATCAGCCTCATCAAACGCAACAATTGCGGCAAGGCGCTGGATATCGCCCGGATGGCCCGCGACATGCATGGCGGCAACGGCATCTCGGCGGAATTCCACGTGATGCGCCATGCCGCGAACCTGGAGACGGTCAATACTTATGAGGGCACGCATGACGTCCATGCGCTGATCCTCGGCCGCGCGATCACGGGAATTCCCGCCTTCTAGGCCGGAACTCCAGCGGTCTGCCGAGTTACCACGCCGGGCGTTTCAGCACCCAGGTTGGATCGCCGTGATAATCGGCCTGGTGCAGCCGATCGAACCCAAGCTTATCCGCGAGTTTCAATGAAGGTTCATTGGCGGGGGCGATGATTGCCCAGATCGGCGTCGGATCGAGGTTGGTTTTGGCCCATTCGATCACTGCACGACACGCTTCGCCGGCCATCCCTTGGCCATGAACTTCCTTGGCGAAGATCCAGCCCATTTCCGGATCGTCGCCGAATTCAGGGTCAAGCCCGCGCCAGGCAGTAAACAGCCCGGCATTGCCGACCAGCTTGGCGTCGCTCTTTCGCTCGACCGCCCAAGTGCCGAAACCGTTGATTTCCCAGCCGCCGACCGCGGCCAGCAGGCGACGCCAGCAATCCTCCTGCCCCATCGGCTCGGGGCCGAAGTGTCGGTGAACGTCCGGATGCTGGAGAAGGGCGTGGTAAGGACGAAAATCGTCCTTGCGCCATGCGCGCAGGCGAAGGCGCTCGGTCTCTACAACCGGCGCCTTTGTCATGCTTGTTGCAGCTCTTGGTTGAGTAACGTGCTCATCAGTCCCCCGGACTGATTGCGCGCGTTACTTCTTGGCCAGGGACAGGCCGCCGAAGCGCTTGTTGAAGCGCGCAACCTGGCCGCCGGTGTCGAGCATGCGGCTGTTGCCACCGGTCCACGCCGGATGAGCCGAGGGATCAATGTCGAGGTGCAACGTGTCGCCCTCTTTGCCCCAGGTCGAACGGGTCTGGTACTTGGTGCCATCGGTCATCTCGACGGTGATGAAGTGATAATCGGGGTGCGTCCCGCTCTTCATGACAAATTCCTTGTAAATTGGCTGGTTCCGACCAGCCTCAAGAAGTGAAGCGCGCCCCTAGCTTATGCCGCCTCGCTTGACAAGTTGCAGTCAGCCGGAGCAGTTCGCCCACAGCGACCAGGGTCTCCTGCCGTAATGGCGGGAGCGAAGGGGGAAGCCGGCGAACATCCGGCACTGTGCCCGCAACTGTGATCTCAGCATCCGCTGAGCGTAGTCAGATACCCGCCTTGGCCCGTCGTCCGTTTCCTCGGCCGGGACCAGCCTTGGGACGTGGGTCAGACCACGCCTCAACGGCGCGCGCCTTCCCTCCGTGACGACATGTCATGGAAGAGAAGGACTGCAAATGATTGATTTTCAAGCGATAGAACCACCAGCAATCGTCGTCACCGCGTCACGTGCCGAGGAAAGCATATCGGACACGCCGGCCAGCGTAACGGTGATCGACGAAAAGCGCATCGAGCGTCTTGGAGCGCCATCCATACCTGAATTGCTGCGGCTCGTGCCGTCGGTCGCCGTCGGCGTCAGCGGACCCGCCGGCTCTCTTACTCAAGTGCGCATTCGCGGTGCCGAGGCCAATCACAGCCTGCTGTTCGTGGAAGGCATCCGCGCCAACGACCCGGCTTCCGGCAATGAGCCTCGGTTCGAGCTCCTGAACGCCGACCTCGCCAGCCGCATCGAGATCGTTCGCGGCCCGCAATCGGCGCTGTGGGGCTCCGAAGCGATCGGCGGGGTTGTGGCGGTAAGCGGACCGGCGCCGGGAGCCGGCGGCAGCCAGGCTTTTGTCGAAGGCGGCAGCCATTCGACTTGGCGTGGCGCGGGTCGTACCGAGGCAGGCGATGCCGATGGCGGCATTTCCATTGGCATTGCCGGGCAGCGCAGTGACGGAATCGACAGTTTCGACGGCGATGGCGACCGGGACGGCTATTACAACTACGGTCTTCGAATGGCCGGGCGTTACCGCGCCGCCCCTTCCCTGCTGATCGGAACGTCGGGCTTCGCGATCAAGGGCAAGAGCGAGTTTGACGGCTTCCTCAGCGCCTTCCCCTTCCCCCATGGAGACACTCTGGACAAAAGCCGCACTGGGATGGCTGCCGGCAGGCTGTTTGCGGAATATGGCCAGCGCGAAACCAGCTATGCGATCGCATCCGCCGGCCTGCTCGGCTCGTCCAATCGCAACTATCTCGACGATGAATTCCTCAACAAGACCACCGCCCACAGGCGAACATTATCGCTTGAAGGCGGGCACCGGCTAGGGAAGCATCAGCTGATCGGCGCGATCGAGAGTGAGCGCGAGACCTTCGAGGCTCGTGGCAACTATCCCAACCAGGACCAGGCCCGGCACCATGAATCGCTGACGCTGGAATGGCGGGCAGCCGATATCGGTCCGGTGAGCGGCGGCGTTGCGGTCCGCCACGACATCTTCTCCCGCTTCAAGGACGCCACCAGCATTCGCGCCTCGCTGAGGGCCGACGTCGGGCATGGGATTTCGCTCGCCGCCAGCTACGGCGATGGCATTTCCCAACCCACATTCTTCGACCTGTTTGGCTTTTCGCCCGACCGGTTCGTCGGCAATCCCGCACTCAAGCCGGAATCAAGCCGCGGCGGCGAAGTTTCGCTGCGCTATGCCACCGACCAGATCGGCGGAGCGCTGACTTACTTTCACCAACGGCTCAAGGATGAGATCGCGACGATCTTCCTGCCTGACTTCACGTCGACGGCAATAAACGCCGAGGGCAAGAGCAAGCGCCAGGGCGTCGAATTGGAAGGCTATTATCAGCCGTGGGCGGCCCTTCGCCTGACCGTCAACTACGCATGGCTGGATGCCAGCGAACCGCAAGTTGGCGGCGGTCAGCTCAGGGAGACACGCCGTCCCAAGCATAGCGGGAGCGTGGCCCTCGATGGCGCCAAGGGCCGACTAAGCTATGGCGCGGCAATCGCCTATACCGGCGAGCGTACGGATGATGATTTCGACTTCTTCCCGGCCGAGTCGGTCCGGCTTGACGCTTATTGGCTGGCCAGCGCGAAAGTCGCCTATCGCCTGACCGACCGGATCGAAGCGCATCTGCGCGTCGCCAATGCCTTCGACGACGATTATCAGGATGTATTCGGCTATCGGACTGAAGGGAGGAGTGTCTTTGGCGGGCTTCGCGTCGCTCTTGGCGACTAGCGCTGCCCTGAGGGTGGCATCGCTCAACATGTGCGCTGACGAATATCTCCTGCTGCTGGCCAGGCCGCAGGAGATCGCCAGTGTCAGCCGATTGTCGCGCGATCCGGCGGACTCGTCGCTTTGGCGCCTCGGGCAACGCTATCCTGGCAATCGCGGCGACCTTGAAAGTGCCTTAAGAACTAGGCCCAACTTGTTGATTACAATGGGCGGAGGCGGAAAATCGACGGTGATGATCGCCAGGCAGATGGGCCTTAGGACGCTCGACCTGCCCTATCCGGCGACCATCGCCGATATTTCAAACAGCATGACATTGGTTGCCCGTGCATTGGGCGATGAAAGCCGCGCGCTCCCCTGGAAGGCGAAGCTGGCCGGCCTCCGGCGATCCGCACCGCCCGCCCGTGACGCCATTTTCCTCGGCGCCGGTGGCAATAGCGTCGCCGCCCGATCGGTCGAGGCGGAATGGATGCGGATGGGCGGGCTCGAGCAACGTGCGCTGCCCGGCGGTCGTGCCACGCTTGAACAGCTGGCGATGAACCCGCCCGCTGTCTTGCTACGCTCGACCTATCGCCGTTCCGAGCGGTCGCTGGGCCAGGTTTGGCTCGAGCATCCGCTGGCCAGCCCGAAGGTATCGAAGATCGTCACCATCGACGGCCGTCCCTGGACCTGTGCCGGTCCATTGATGCTGGGCGAGGTCGAGCGCCTGCGGAGCGCCTTGTGAAGGCCTTGCTGGCAATTGGGTTATTGCTCGCGATTGCGGCGCATCTGCTCTTGCCGCTGGGCCCGCTGGCCGAGGCCCGGGCCATCAATCCCGATCTGGCCGACCTGATCCTGGTCCAGCTTCGCCTGCCGCGGACCCTGCTGGTGCTTGGGTACGGCGCGGTACTGGGGATCAGTGGCGCGGCCCTGCAGGCAATATTCGCAAACCCTCTCGCCTCGCCCGACATCAGCGGGGCATCGAGCGGAGCGGCACTGGGCGCCGTCGTTGGCGGCTATTGGCTTGGCCTTACCCAGCCGCTGCTGCTGGCGGCCTGCGGCGCCATCGGCGCGATCGGCACGCTGGCGCTGCTGGTCACACTAGCCGGGCGCAGGGCTGACACGACCACCTTGCTTCTGGCCGGTCTTGCCATTTCACTCGCCGCAGGGGCCGCGACCAGCCTTGCCCTCGCGCTCGCCCCTTCGCCCTTTGCATTTTACGACGCCTATGATTGGCTGATGGGCAATTTCGCCGACCGTAGCCTCGCCCAGGCAGCCGCGGCGCTCATCCCGGCGGCGATTGCCTCCGCCCTGCTGCTGCGCCGTGCCCGGGCGCTCGACCTGACCGCGCTTGGCGAAGACGTCTCTGCTTCGCTCGGCCTGAAGCCGCGCCGCCTCGCCCTGGAGGTGATCGCTCTCTCCGCAATTGCAGTTGGCGCTTGCGTTTCCGTCGCCGGGGCGATCGGCTTCGTTGGATTGGTCGCCCCGGTGTTTGGCCGTACGCTCAGCCGTGGGCACCCCGGTTCGGCGATGGTCCCCGCTGCATTGATCGGCGCTATCCTGCTCGCGGCTGCCGACCTGGTCGTCCGCGCGGTGCCGCTCGACCGTCCGATCCCGGTCGGCGTCGTCACCGCTCTGTTCGGCACCCCTCTGTTCGTCTGGCTGGTGGTGACCATGCGGAGGAGGGTGACGGCATGACGTCACTTGCCGCCCGCCAGGTCGCGATTCCCGGCCGCCTCGAACCGACCAACCTCGACGTCCGGGCGGGCGAGCTGGTCGCGCTGGTTGGTCCCAACGGTGGCGGCAAGACCAGCCTTCTGCGTGCCCTCGCCCGGATCGAAGGCGCTGCGGGCGTCGTCGCGATCGACGGCGAGGATCTCGATCAGGCGCCCATCGCCCGCCGCCGCAGGCTGCTGTCCTTCCTCCCGGCCTCGCGCGACGTGACCTGGCCGATTGCCGCCCGTGACGTCATTGCTCTCGGGCTCGACCGCCGGGATGACTGCCGGATCGACGAGCTCATCTCACTGCTGGAACTCGAGCGCATGGCGGACCGCCCGGTCAATCGCCTGTCGACCGGCGAACGCGCTCGAATCCTTCTCGCCCGCGCGATGGTTGGAAACCCCCAAGTCCTATTGTTGGACGAGCCTCTGTCCAATCTCGATCCCTATTGGGTCATCCACATCATCGAGGTCCTGGAAAATATCGCCCGGTCCGGTCAGTCGGTCCTCGTCGCGGTTCATGACCTTGCTCAGCTCAGCCATTTCAGCCGGGCGCTCCTGATTGCCGATGGCAAGGTCCAGATGGACGAAGCGCCCGCCAGCCTGACGGCCAGCGAGCGCTTCGAGGAAGTCTTCAGGATACGGCCCGCAAACGGCGGTTGGACCATCAAGCGCTAGGCGGGTCGGCGATCATCGCCGTGAAGCTGGCTTCGGCGGCGAGCTTGCCGTCGACCGATGCCCGCCCGGTGAACTTGCAAACCGTCGCGCGCTTCTGGACGAACTCTACGTCGAGCCGCAGCAGGCACCCTGGTTCGACCGGATTGCGGAACTTGGCTCCTTCGATCGCCATGAAGTAGACCAGCTTGCCGCTGTCAGCGAGACCGAGGCTTTCCACCGCCAGAACTCCAGCGGCCTGGGCCAGCGCCTCGACGATAAGCACGCCGGGCATGATCGGCCTTCCCGGGAAGTGACCCTGGAAAAAGCCCTCATTCATGGTCACCGCCTTGATCGCGGTGATCGATCGGTCCGGGATAATCTGTTCGACCCGGTCGACTAGCAGCATCGGATAGCGATGCGGCAACGCCGCCATCACCCGCCGGACATCCAGCGGCCCGATGGCGGCGTTTTCGGTGGTTTCGTTCACCGGCCCTGCGGGTTCTGCTGCTGGGCAGGCTGCGCCGGAGCGGTCGTCGAAACCGTCGTCAGGACCGCATTCAGTGCGGCCAAAACGTCATTGGTAACGTCGACAGTGGTTGCGAAACGCAACGCCGCTTCACTGTCGAGCAGGATGTTGGCGCCACGCTTGTCCATGGCGGGCTGAAGCAGCGGAGCAAGCTTGGCGTTGATCTGCTGGCTAATATAAGCCTGGTTGCGCTGGATCTGGTTCTGCTGGCGCTCCAGTTCCTGGGCCGCGCTTCCTTCCTTCTGCTGGAACGCCTGGATGCGCTGCGTCAGCGCCGCGTCCGGTTGCTTGCCATTCAATGCGGTGACCGCGGCCTGCAGCGAGGTGCGCTCCGGCTGAAGCTGCGTGTTAAGCTGCGTGCGGCGGCTGTTGAAGGCGGCAACCTGTGACTGCAATGCTGTCCCAGCGGTCTTGCAAGCGGTGCATTCCCGACCGACCCGCGCAAGGTCGACAACCGCGACCTGAGCTGCGGGGACGCGCTGGGCAAGCGCCGGAGTAGCGAGAGCGGAAGCCACGACGAGCGCGGCGGTAAGACGAGTAATCATTAGAATTGTGTTCCTACGTTGAATGAAAATAGTTTGGTTTCATCGCCCTTCTGCGTCAGCAGAGCTTTGGCGATGTCGATACGCAGCGGGCCGAACGGAGAAACCCAGTTTACGCCAATGCCAACCGACAAACGTGGCTTGATCGAGTCTCCGCGATACAATTCCCTGAAGCCCGATCGCGGAATGAAGTCGAATTCGGCAGCGTCCGGCCGCGGGGCTGCCGCTTCGGCGCAGGTTTGGCCAGGCAGCAGGTTGATTACGTCTTCGGACGTACCGGCGTCCGATCCGTCGGGACCCGAGCAGGCACCGGGATCGTTGAGCAGTACCGGCTTCGTCAAGTTCCACACCGATCCGATATCTACGAAAGCCGACGGGCGAAGCCCGAGGTTTTTGAGGGCGGAGGAGTTTGGAAATTCGACTTCCACTCGACCCATGTAAAAGGCCCGGCCGCCAAGCGCGTCGGTAATGGCGTTCTTTGAATCTTCGTCATCCAGCACATCCGCGTCCACATAGGGCACACGAATGATGCGAGGACCAATTCCGCGGATATCGAAACCACGCATTTGCGGCCCGAAGAAACGATCGGTCAGGCGGATCGGATCGCGACCGACCTCATCCTCTTTCGAGAGCGGGTGGATATAGCCGCCCTCTCCGTGGATCGAGAGGATAAAGCCGGCCGGAAGGCCGAAATATTTCGTCCCGTCGATCCTCGTCCTGATATATTTGGTGTCGCCCCCTAGCCCGGCAAAGTCCTGATTGAACACCACACGCTGTCCGCGTGTGGCATGAATGCCGTTGGTGTCGTCAAAGGCAGCCGTATAGCCGAGCACCGAACTCAGTCGAGTGCCGAGTTCCTGGCAGAGATAGCGGCTGGCCTTGCGCGGATCGCACACTGGATCAAGCGGGCCGTTGGACGAGGTTAGCGGACCATTGCCGTCTGGATCGGCAACAAAATCCGGGTCGGTAAAGAAGATATCTTCATCGAGCGTGATCTTGTCCTGAACCAGCGAGTAGCGGGTACCGAAGCTCACATATTCCGTGACCGGGAAGCCCAAGCGGATCGAACTTCCGATCGAGCGCTGGCCATAGGTCTGGTTGCGGTTATTACCCTGGAAGTTGAAGCTGCTGTAGTCGCGATAGAATACCTCGCCGCCAAGCAGGATGCTCTTGTCGAACAAATAGGGTTCGCTGAACCCGGCCTGGATCGCCTTCGAATAGCGCGAGTAGCTAATTCCGGTCTGCAGCTGCTGGCCCTTGCCCATGAAATTGCGCTGGGCGACCGACGCCGACAGGATGAACCGTTCAAGGCTCGAATAGCCGGCGGACAGCTGCAGTTCGCCAGTCGATTTTTCTTCCAGGTCGACATTGAGATTGACGCGGTCGCTGGAAGAACCTTGCGCCTGTTTGATCTCCAGATTTTCCTGGAAGAAACCAAGGCTCTGGATTCGATCCTGACTGCGCTTGAGCTTGAAAGCGTTGAAGGCGTCGCCCTCGTTCAAGCGAAACTCGCGCCGGATAACCTTGTCGCGGGTAACCGTGTTGCCCTGGATGTTGATTCTCTCGACATAGACGCGCGGCGTTTCTGCAACCCGGAAAGTGAGGTTCATCAAGCGCTTTTCGGCGTCACGATCGAAATTGGGCGACACGTCGGCGAAGGCATAGCCGCGCAAGCCAGCAAGTTCATTAAGCCCGGTCGTCGCATCTTCGACCTGCTTGGCATTGAACCAGCTGCCGGGCTTAATCTGGACCGCGGCCTTGATATATTCGGCCGGGAAATCGCGAAGTTCGCTTTCGGCCTCGACCGTGCCAAATTTATATCGCGGCCCTTCCTCAATCACGTAGGTGATGATGAAGTCTTCGCGATCGGGGGTAAGTTCGGCCAGCGCCGAAACCACGCGAAAATCAGCATATCCCTGCGTCAGGTAAAAGGCTCGCAGCTTCTGCTGGTCAGCGGCCAGGCGATCCGGATCATAGCTATCGTTCGACTTCAGAATGCCGAGCAGACCGCCAGCTTCCTTGGTGAACATCTCCTTGCGCAGACGGCCGTCGGAATATTCCTGATTACCGATGATATTGATCGCCCGGACCTTGGACTTGTCGCCTTCGCTGATCTCAAAAATGAGGTCCACGCGGTTTTGATCGAGCTGCACGATCTTGGGTTCGACGGTTGCCGCGAATCGCCCTTGCCGCCGGTAAAGCTCGATAATCCGGTCGACGTCGGCACGGACCTTCGAACGTGTGAAGATCTGTCGCGGCGAAAGCTTGATTTCCGGGGAAATCTTGTCGTCCTTGATGCGCTTGTTGCCCTCCAGGACGATGCGGTTGATGACCGGGTTCTCACGCACCGTAACGACCAAATTGCCGGTCTCGGCGCCAGTAATGACCACGTCCGCGAACAGTTCGGTAGCGTAAAGGTCTTTCAGCGCCTGATCGAGTGATTCAGCGCTATATTCCTGACCCGGGAACAGGTTCGAATAGCTGCGAACCGTCTCGGGTTCGAGGCGTTCCGAACCGTCCACTCGGATCGAGCGTATGGTCCCGGAGATTGCCTGCGCCGGCGCCGGTGCCGGTGCCGGCGGCGGCGTCACCGCGGCCGGCGCTGGAGCCGTTTGCGCGGGAGCATTCTGCGCCAGGAGGGGAGCGGACCAGCCGCCAAGGATGGTACCGACCAACAGGAACCCGCCGATCCGCTTGGTAAATTGAGTGGTGCTGGAACTCACGCTTCCCCGCCTAATTTGCTGGGCGGCCCGCTGCCCGCGGTGCCGCAGATGATTGTCACGCCCTGCCCCAACCCTTCTATCCAATCAAGCGCCCAAGTCGCTCAAACAGGCCAAAAGACGCCAAGTCGTTGACAGTTACCATGATTAGCAGGGCAAGCAGCAGCGCAAGGCCGCCTCGAAACGCCCACTCCTGAGCCCGTTCGCTGACGGGCCGCCGCCGCACGGCTTCCGCCGCATAGAAAACAAGGTGTCCGCCATCCAGGACAGGGACTGGCAAGAGATTGATGAACCCCAGATTTATAGAGAAGAGCGCGATCAGCTGGATGAACTCAAACGGACCAAGGCTAGCTTGCTGGCCGGCGATTTGTGCCATCTTCAGCGGCCCGCCAAGGTCTTTGACCGAACGGCGGCCTGACAGGATTTGCCATATGCCATCGATCATCCATTGGGTGATTTTGAAGGTGTAGGCCGTCGCGGACGGGATCAGGTTGACGGCTGACGGCGGAACATATTGCCGTTCGCTCCCCAATATCTCCAGGCGGCCGACCTTGAACTTCTGGCCGAAGCGGTCCTGTTCGAGTTTTACACCGATACGCACTTTTACGAGCCGCTGTTCGCCATCGCGCGAAATGACGACATCGACATTCTCATCCGGCCGAAGCGTGACGGCCTGATATACGTCCTCGAAGGATTCCGTAGCGCGGTTGGCGACCGACAGGATCCGGTCGCCCGGCTCGATGCCGGCAATATCTGCCGGACCACCCGCGATCACCGCGCTCACCATGTTCGAGGTCCGCGGCTCCCCGAATACCGCAAAAAATGCGGCGAAGATCGCGATGGCCAGAATGAAATTGGCGACCGGCCCGGCCAGCACGATCAGGAAACGATGCCACCAAGGCCTCAAGTGAAATGACTTGGCACGAATTTCCGGCGGCAGCTTGGACGTTTCGCCAGGCTGGCTTGCCGCATTCATATCGCCGACAAAGCGGACATAGCCACCCAAGGGCAGCCAGCCGATCTTCCAGCGGGTCCCACGCTTGTCGGTCCAGCCTGCCACTTCGCGTCCGAAGCCGATCGAGAATTGCTCGGCCCCAACGCCGAGCCAGCGTGCCACCCAATAATGGCCAAGCTCGTGAAACAGGACCAGCGGTCCCAGCGCACAAAGGAAGGCGATGATAATGAACCACAGTGGCGGCTGGGCAAGCATCAGGCGGCCATCTCGCGCATCAGATTGTTTGCCATTGCTCTTGCTTTCCGATCGATGTCGATGACTTCGGCGATGGATTGAGGCGCGGATACGCCAGTCCGGGCAATGGTCTCCAACACAATGCCGATAATGTCGAGGAAGCCAATCCTGCGCTGCAGGAAAGCGGAGACGGCTTCCTCGTTGGCGGCATTGAGCGCGGTCGGCGCGGACCCGCCGGCTTCAAGCGCCGAGCGTGCCGCCTGCAATGCCGGGAACCGTTCAAAATCAGGCGCTTCGAAAGTCAGCTTTGCGATCCGGGCCAGGTCGAGGCGTTGCGCCGGCGTGTCGATCCGCTCGGGCCATGCCAACGCATGCGCGATCGGAATGCGCATATCCGGGCTGCCAAGCTGGGCCAGCACCGACCCGTCGACATATTCGACCATCGAATGGATGACTGATTGCGGATGCACGAGGATTTCGATCCGCTCGCTCGGCAGGCCGAACAGGTGATGGGCCTCGATCAGCTCGAGCCCCTTGTTCATCATCGTCGCCGAATCGACGCTGATCTTGGCGCCCATCGACCAATTGGGATGTGCCACCGCCTGCTCGGGCGTCATTGCCGCCATTTCGTCGCGGCTCTTGGTGCGGAACGGCCCTCCGCTGGCGGTAAGCACCAGCTTGGCGACGTCGCCGGGTCGATTGCCGGCCAGGCATTGGAAAATGGCGTTGTGCTCGCTGTCGACCGGCAGGATCTCGGCGCCCGACCGGGCCGCCGCCTGGGTCATCAGCGCGCCGGCGGTAACCAGGCTTTCCTTATTGGCGAGGGCAACCGTTCGGCCAGCTTCGATCGCCGCCATGACCGGTTCAAGCCCGGCACATCCGACGATCGCCGCCATGACCCATTCGGCCTCGCCTGCCGCCGCTTCGGCCAGCGCCTCCTTGCCGGTGGCGGCGCGGCAGCCACTGCCTTGCAGCCGCTGCCGGAGCTCGGCAAGTCGGGTCTCATCATCAATGACAGCCAGCCTGGCATTCGTCCGGCGTGCGGCATCGGCGAGCGCCTCGACATTGCGGGCCGCTGTCAGCGCAACCACCTCGAACCTGTCGGGATGGCGCTCGATGAGATCGAGCGTCGAAGTCCCGACCGAGCCGGTCGCTCCGAGGATCGAGACGGTACGGCGCTTCATAGCCAGCCCACCATCATCAGGCCCGCGGTCAACATTGCGACCGGCACCAGTCCGTCGAGCCTGTCGAGCAATCCGCCATGACCGGGCAGCCAGGTGCCGCTGTCCTTGACGCCGGCGCGCCGCTTCAGCCCGCTCTCAAACAGGTCGCCAAGTTGCGCCGCAACCGCAAATAGGGCGGCCAGCCACAACAGGTGCGACGGCAGGTCCATGTAGACCGCCCAGGAGCCGGCAAGGATCGCGGCGCTGATCACGCCGCCGACCAGGCCGGCGATCGTCTTGTTTGGACTGATCGAGGGCGCCAGTTTCGGACCCCCGATGGCGCGACCGGCAAAATAGGCTCCGATGTCGGTCGACCAGACCACCAGGAACACCCAGATGAGAAGGTCCGAGCCCCTGCCGATGCCAGCATATTCCGCCTGCTCGCGAATCCAGAGCAGGGAAACGGCCGGCAAGAGGCAATAGAAAAAGCCATAGACCTTCCAGGCGGCGCCCCAGTTCGACAGCATCCGCGACCATTCGACGTACATCACCGTCGCGATCAAGGCGACCATGATGGCGAAAATCGTGCCGCCAAGAAACGCCGCGCCGAGCGCGACCGCGATCAGCAGGACGCCGACCACAGTGCGGGTAGCCAGTTCCTTCATCGGCCGCCGAACCTGCGCTGCCGCCCTGAATATTCCTCAAGAGCAGCTGCGAGCGCCGCTTCGTCAAAATCCGGCCAAAGCGTGTCAATGAAGATCAGCTCGGCATAGGCCGCCTGCCACAAGAGGAAGTTCGACAGCCGTTTCTCGCCGGAAGTGCGGATCACCAGGTCGAGCTCGGGCAGGCCAGCGGTCATCAGTTCGGAACCGAACAGCTCCTCGTCGATCGCCGACGGGTCCAATAGGCCTGACTTCACCTTGGCGGCGAGTTTGCGGGCCGCCCCCGCAATTTCGCTCCTTGCGCCATAGCTCAGCGCGACAACCAGCGTCAGGCGATCGTTCGCCGCCGTCCGTTCCACGGCGCGCTCAAGCCGCTCGACCAGCTGCGGACCGAAAGCAGTGTGATCGCCGATCAGCAACAACCGGACACCCTGGCGATCCAATTCGTCCAGCTCGCGTTCGAGATAATATCCAAGAAGGCCCTTGAGGTCGCTCACCTCCTCCTCGGACCGTCGCCAATTCTCGGAAGAAAAGGCATAAAGCGTAAGTACTTCTATCCCGGCTTTGGCAGCCGACTTCAACGCCGCGCGAACCGCCTCGGCGCCGGCGCGGTGGCCGGCAACGCGGGGCAAGCCTCGCTTGGCGGCCCAGCGCCCATTGCCGTCCATGATGATTGCGACATGGCGAGGCACGCCCCCGGCGCTGGTGCCGTGAACTGGTGCCCCCTCTTTCGGGGCAGCGCGGGAAGTCACTTGCCGAGGATTTCCTGTTCCTTCGAATGAGCAGCGGCATCGATTTCCTTGATCGTCTCGTCGGTCATCTTCTGCACTTCGGCGCCAAGCCGCTTATGCTCGTCTTCGCTGATCTCGTGCTTTTTCTCGTCGGTCTTGAGGTCATCCATGCCGTCGCGGCGAACGTTGCGGACGGCCACCCGGGCTTTTTCGGCATATTGGCTCGCCAGCTTGGCCAGTTCCTTGCGCCGTTCCTCGGTCAGGTCGGGAATGGGCAGGCGGATCAACTGACCGTCGACGATCGGATTGATACCGATGCCGGCATTGCGGATCGCCTTTTCCACGTGGCCGATATTGGTCCGATCCCAAACCTGGACGGTCAGCAGGCGCGGTTCGGGCACCGATACCGTCGCAACCTGGTTGATCGGCATATTGGCGCCATAGACTTCGACCTGGATCGGGTCGAGCAAGGCGGTCGATGCCCGGCCTGTCCGCAGTCCCGCCAGGTCGTGCTTCAGGACTTCCAGAGCGCCGTGCATCCGGCGGTTGATGTCATTCTTGTCGTAGGCGGGCATCCTCTACTCCTCGTTCTGAACGATCGTCGCGGTTCCTCGCCCGGCCAGGACCTCGGCGAGGTTGCCCGGCTGGCGGATGTTGAACACGACAATCGGAATATTATTATCGCGGCACAGCGCCACTGCGCTGGCATCCATCACCTTCAAATCGTCGGCGAGCACGCGATTGAAGCTCAGCGTGTCATAGCGGCTGGCGTCCTGCACCTTCTTGGGATCTGCATTGTAGACGCCGTCGACGCTGGTGCCCTTGAACAGGGCATGACACCCCATTTCAGCCGCGCGCAGGGCAGCCGCGGTATCCGTGGTGAAATAGGGATTGCCGGTGCCGGCGGCGAAAATCACGATGCGGCCCTTCTCCATGTGGCGCATGGCGCGGCGCCTGATGTAAGGTTCGCACACGCTCGACATGGGAATGGCCGACTGGACACGGGTATCGATCCCGATTTTCTCCAGCGCGTTCTGCACGGCCAGCGCGTTCATGACCGTCGCCAGCATGCCCATATAGTCGCCGGTCGCCCGATCGAAGCCCTGCGCGGCCCCGGCAATTCCCCGGAAGATGTTGCCGCCGCCAACGACCAGGCAGAGCTCGTGCCCGGCTTCCTTGGCGGCCGCTATCTCACCGGCCATGCTGGCAACCGTTTCCGGATCGATCCCGAACTGGCCCGGCCCCATCAATGCCTCACCCGACAGCTTCAGCAGGATGCGGTGAAAGCGCGGTCGGGTCATATTGCGGCAGTTCCTCTTTCGTCGGGCCCAGACATGCGAAGGGGCGGATGCGCTCTTACGGCGCACCCGCCCCTCTGCCAACCGTGTAGATTCGGCCCTCCTTGCTCACAAAAGGAATTCGGACCAAAACCCTTCTCGCTGGGGGCAGCCAATGGCCAAGGTCTTCCTGAGCTATGACCGTGACGACACCGAGCGAGCCCGCCCGGTCGCAGCTGCACTGGAAAAGGCGGGCCACGCCGTTTGGTGGGACCTCCATGTCCGCGGCGGCGCGCAATTTTCGAAGGCAATCGAGGAAGCGCTTGAGTCCGCTGACGCTGTCGTCGTCCTGTGGTCCGCAAACTCGATCGAATCCGCCTGGGTTCGTGACGAGGCTTCAGTCGGGCGCGACACCGGGCGGCTGGTTCCGGTCACGATTGACGGAACCCTGCCGCCACTTGGCTTCAGGCAATTCCAGACAATCGATCTGCCGGATCGTGGCGGCTCGCAGCAGATGGCCGCGGTGCACGAAGCCGTGGAATCGCTTGCGGACAAAGGCGCCTCCCCAGCTGTCGAGCCGACGCCAAAGCGGGCACGGCCTCGAGTAAGCCCAAGGCTAGGGCGCGGCCCGTGGCTCGTGTCCGGCATTCTATTGCTGGTGATAGGGCTAACTATCCTGGTGCTGGGATTGATCACTTCACGCCCCTGGCAGGCCAAAGCTGCTGTTCCGTCCGTGACCGTTACCGCTTCCGACCCGAACGCTGAACCGCTCGCCCGTGACCTGCTGGTAAAGCTCACGACACTTCAATCCGCCAAATCAGGGTCGATGCAGCTGAGCGCGTCAGGCGGGAAGGAAGCGGATTTCATATTTCAGGTTTCGGCAGACAGTCAGACTACGCCCGCGGCAAGCCTTATGCTGTTGGCGGGCAAGAATCGGACTGTTCTTTGGTCGGGGGATTTCAGGCAGGGATCGGGTGGGTTCGCCGACCTGAAGCAACAGGCGTCTTACACTGCGGCCCGGGTCCTCGGCTGCGCGCTCGACGGATTTTCTTCGAAAACGACTTCGCTCAAGCCAGCGGTCTTCAAATCCTATCTCAATGCTTGCGCCCTGCTCGACGAAACCTTCTTCGACGACACGAGCCGCGCGTCCGCGATGCTTCTGCAGGTCACAAAGGATGCGCCGGAGTTCAGGCCGGGATGGGCCAAGCTGCTGATAGCGGAAACAAATCGCTATCAGGGCCTGGACGAGCGTGGAAAGGAGCAGGCCGCACCCGAATATCGGCAACTGATTGCGTCAGCGCGAAGGCTTTATCCCAATATTCCCGAAGCAGACGTCGCCGAGATCGAGCTGTTGCCGGGGCGAGACTTCTATGGCGAGGTCAAGCTGATCGACCGCGCGGCAAAAGCCGATCCTGACAATGTATTTGTCCTTGCGGGGCGTTCCCTGGTCATGCTGCTGGTCGGGAGGATGGACGCGGCGGTTGAAGATGCGCGCCACGCCGCCAGCCTCGATCCCCTCTCGCCCGCAATTCGCAGTGCATATCTGCAAGCGCTCATCTATTCCGGCCGAACCGATGCGGCGCGTTCGGAGCTTGCCGAGGCCGAGCGGCTGTGGCCGGACGCCAGTACCATCCTGGACTCTCGATACCGGCTCGATTTGCGCTATGGGAACGCGGCCGAGGCGGCACATGCGCTACTTCTCATCCAGTCGGGCAAGGTCGAAGGAAACCGGACGCAGGAAGCGTTTCTGCGCGCACGGCTTGAGCCAACGAAAGCCAATGTCGATCATGCGGTAGCGCAGGCATTATCGACTTACCGATCCCGGCCGGGGATTAATGAGACAGGGGAGGTTATCGTCACGCTCGGCGAATTCGATCGAACGGCTGAGCTGATCGACGTCCTCTTGGCCACAAGGGACGAGAGGCAATTTCCCTATTTTGTCGAGATGTTGTTCCGCCCGCCGCAGGCGCAGCTTCGCGCTGATCCGCGTTTCATGCAGGTGGCGGCACATCTGGGCCTGCTCGATTATTGGCAACGTAGCGGCGACTGGCCGGACTTTTGCGCTGACCCCGACCTTCCCTATGACTGCAAAAAAGAGGCGGCCAAGCTCAACGCCTGACCGCCCCCTGAATAGTCTGGCCTGGTTGGCTTAAACCACCGGCTCGTCCTTCTTGACGCCGGCCACGGCGGCGACTTCGGCGGCAAAGTCGCTTTCCGCCTTTTCAATGCCTTCGCCCAGCTGGAAGCGCTCGAACGCCTTCAGCACGATCGTGGAGCCGGCGTCCTTGCCGGCCTGGGCGACGACGTCGGCGACCGGGGTCTTGTTGTCGATCACGAACAGCTGGCTCAGCAAGGCATTCTCCTTGCGGAACTTGGCCATCGTGCCTTCGACCATCTTCTCGACGATATTGTCCGGCTTGCCGCTTTCCTTGGCCTTTTCGATCGCAATGGCGCGCTCGCGCTCCAGCATCGCCGGATCGAGGCCGTCGGCGTCCAGCGCCAGCGGGTTGGCCGCGGCGATGTGCATTGCAATCTGCTTGCCCAGCGCGGTCAGCGTGTCGGCCGAAGCGGCACTTTCCAGCGCCACCAGAACGCCGATCTTGCCCATGCCCGGTGCCGCCGCATTATGGACGTAGCTGACTACCGCGCCCTGGGTTACCTCCAGGACGGCAGTGCGACGCAGCGACTGGTTCTCGCCGATCGTGGCAATGTTGTCGGTCAGCTTTTCTTCGACGGTGCCGCCGGTCGGATAGGCAGCTACCCTAAGTGCCTCGACGTCGCCGCCGGTAGCGAGCGCGAGGCCGGCAACGTTGCGGACGAAATCCTGGAACTGCTCGTTCTTGGCGACGAAGTCGGTTTCCGAGTTGACCTCGACGACCGCGCCCTTGGTGCCCTCGACCGCAACTCCGACAAGACCTTCGGCGGCGGTGCGGCCGGCCTTCTTGGCGGCGGCGGCGAGGCCCTTGGCGCGCAGCCAATCGACCGACGCTTCCATCTCGCCGTTATTTTCGGCCAGCGCCTTCTTGCAGTCCATCATGCCGGCGCCAGTGCGCTCGCGCAGTTCCTTCACCGAAGCAGCGGTGATCTCAGCCATGTGATCTTCCTTTGAAACTAAAACCGTTCGCATCGAGCGAAGTCGAGATGCGTCCCTCGACTTCGCTCGGGACGAACGAAAGATGGTGTTCGTCCGCTTAAGCTTCCAGAGCCACTTCGGCCGGCGGCTCAGCCATCTCGCCGATGTCTTCGCCGCGAGCCTGGGCGCCGCCGGTCTTGCCGCTGTTGGCGGCATTGGCGATCGCTTCGCAGTAGAGGCGGATGGCACGGCTGGCGTCGTCGTTGCCCGGTACCGGGAAAGCGATGCCCTGCGGGTTCGAGTTCGAATCCAGAATCGCAATGACCGGGATGCCAAGGACATTGGCTTCCTTGATCGCCAGCTCTTCCTTGTTGGTGTCGATCACGAACATGACATCGGGAAGCCCGCCCATGTCGCGGATGCCGCCGAGCGAGTTCTCGAGCTTGTCGCGCTCGCGGGTCAACTGGAGCACTTCCTTCTTGGTGAGCCCGGCGGTGTCGCCCGACAGCTGCTCCTCAAGGCTCTTGAAGCGCTTGATCGAGTTGGAAATGGTCTTCCAGTTGGTCAGCATGCCGCCGAGCCAGCGGTGGTTGACGAAGTGCTGGCCGCTGACGCGGGCCGCCTCAGCAACCGCATCCTGGGCCTGGCGCTTGGTACCGACGAACAGCACCTTGCCGCCGCGGGCGACGGTCTGCTGAACGAAATCGAGCGCGCGGGCGAACAGCGGAACGCTCTGCGACAGGTCGATGATGTGAACGCCGTTACGGTCGCCGAAGATGTACGGCTTCATCCGCGGGTTCCAGCGGTGGGTCTGGTGGCCGAAATGGGCGCCAGCTTCGAGCAATTGCTGCATCGTGACGACATTGGTCGCCATAGGGATATCTCCTCCGGTTATGCCTCGGTGGAACCGTGTCACCAGCCGTTCGGCTGGCACCGGTATGGTGGTTCCACCTGTGGGATGCGGGGCCCCCTAGCCGATGAAGCCAGCGATTTCAAGCGCTTCCGCGTGGCGGCGCATGTTGGAACGAACACAGAACAAAAATGCTTGACCTGATGAGAACATTATAAGAACATTGGCGGCAACACAGGGAGGAATTGCCGATGTTCGCTACCTTTGTCACCCTTGCCCTGATCAGCTTCGCGATTGCGGGCTTACGCGATCTGGCACGGCAGGATGGAGCCAAGATTATCGCTGCGATGCGGGGTCAGTCCTGGGCGGCCGAGCCGCGCCCCGCTCGCCCGGCTGTGATCCGCATCACCTCGACCTTTACGGAGTCTGGACCGGCCTGGCAGCCAGAGCTGCGCGCCGCTGCTTGACCCGGGCGTAGCTGGCCAGGCTGAAGGGCAGCAAAGCGAGGTACAGCGCCGAAATGCCCAACAGGGTCCACCAGGGCTCGTTGAGAAGCGCGGCTCCTAGCAATGCCACGCCGGCGAGCGCTGAAAGCCGCCAGCCGCGGCGGATTCGGATCGAGCCCCAGGTGTAGGTTGGGACGCTGGAAATCATCAGCATGGCAATGAACAGCGTCCACGGCAGGACCAGTTGCCAATTGCGGAATATCTCATTGCCGCTGATCAGCCACAGATAGACGGGTACGAAGGTCAGCCCTGCCCCGACCGGCGCCGGAACGCCGGTATTGAAGCCGGCTGACTTGTGCGGCTGCTCGTCGATATCGATTCGGGCATTGAACCGCGCCAGTCTGAGCGCGCAGCAAACCGCCAGCGCCAGCGCCGCGATCCAGCCGAACCGCGGCGCATCCTTCAACGACCAGAGAAAGATGATCAGTGCGGGCGCGGTGCCGAACGCAATATTGTCGCTGAGGCTGTCGAGCTCGGCCCCAAATTTGCTCTGGGCACGAAGCAGCCTGGCGATGCGCCCGTCAAAACCGTCGAGCACGCCAGCACCGACGATACAGATCAGCGCCTGGGCCCATTCACCGGTGATCGCGAACCTTACCCCGGTCAGGCCGAAACACAGAGCGAGCGCGGTGATCGCGTTGGGCGCGAATGCCCTGATCGGCAGCCCGCCGCGATCCCCTGCCCCGGTCATTGGCTCCTGCCGCCGCGCTGCGGATCGATTCCAATCTCGCCAATGATCGTCTCGCCGGCGATTGTCCGCTGGCCGAGCAGCACCTGGCTGCCCGTTCCGGCCGGCAGGTAGACGTCGACCCGGCTGCCAAAGCGGATCAGGCCGATGCGCTCGCCGGCCTCGACCCGGTCGCCTTCCTTGACGAAGGACAGGATCCGCCGGGCGACCAGGCCCGCGATCTGGGTGAAGCCGACCTGCGCGCCGTCATCGCGCTCGACCAGGAAATGCTGCCGCTCATTATCCTCGCTGGCCTTGTCGAGATCGGCATTGAGAAATTTGCCCGGGACGTACTGGATCCGGCGCACGGTTCCAGAAATGGGCGAGCGGTTGATGTGCACGTCGAACACACTCATGAAAATCGATACGCGGGTGAATTCGCCGCTAAGGCCGCCCTCACCCGCCAGCTCGGGCGGCGCGGTCACGCGGCTGATCATCGTCACCAATCCGTCGGCCGGGGCCACGATCAGCTTGGGGTCGACCGGCGTGGTGCGCACCGGATCGCGAAAGAAGGCTGCGACCCAGATCGTCAGGCCAACCAGCAGCCAGCCGAGAAAATGGCTCACAATGCTGTAGCTGAGCAAGGCAACGAATGCGGCGATCAGCGTATATTTGCGGCCTTCGGGATGGACCGAAGGGAAGCGCCACTTGACGGTCGTGAGGTGGCTGTTGGGCTTGTCAATTTCGGGCATGGGCGCAGTCCTTAAGAGGAACCGGAACGCCGAGCAATGCGCGACTGTTGCCTATCGCATAACGACTGCCTAAGGCCCGCGCCGACGCTCCAATCCGCACAGGTAAGAAAAATGGCCAAGATCAAGGTGAAGAACCCGGTCGTCGAGCTCGACGGCGACGAGATGACCCGCATCATCTGGCAGTGGATTCGCGAACGGCTGATCCTGCCCTACCTCGATATCGACCTGAAATATTATGACCTCGGCGTCGAGAAGCGCGACGAGACCGACGACAAGATCACGGTCGAAGCCGCCGAGGCGATCAAGCAATATGGCGTCGGCGTGAAATGCGCGACGATCACGCCGGATGAGGCCCGCGTCGAGGAATTCGGCCTCAAGAAGATGTGGAAATCGCCCAACGGCACCATCCGCAACATTCTTGGCGGCACGATCTTCCGCGAGCCAATCGTCATCCAGAACGTGCCGCGGCTGATTCCGGGCTGGACCGATCCGATCGTCGTCGGCCGCCATGCCTTCGGCGACCAGTATAAGGCGACCGATTTCAGGGTGCCCGGCAAGGGCAAGCTCACCATCAAATGGGTCGGCGAGAGCGGCGAAGTGATCGAGCATGAAGTGTTCGACTTTCCCGAGGCCGGCGTCGCCATGGGCATGTACAATTTGGATGCGTCGATCCGCGATTTCGCGCGGGCGAGCCTTAACTATGGGCTGCAGCGGGGCTGGCCGGTCTATCTGTCGACCAAGAACACCATCCTGAAGGCCTATGACGGGCGGTTCAAGGACATCTTCCAGGAAATCTACGACGCCGAGTTCAAGGCGGCGTTCGACAAGGCCGGGATCGAATATCAGCATCGCCTGATCGACGACATGGTTGCCTCCGCGCTGAAGTGGAGCGGCAAGTTCGTCTGGGCCTGCAAGAATTATGACGGCGACGTGCAGTCGGATCAGGTGGCCCAGGGCTTCGGTTCGCTGGGCCTGATGACCTCCGTGCTGATGACGCCGGACGGCAAGACAGTCGAGGCGGAGGCGGCACATGGCACGGTCACCCGCCATTACCGCCAGCACCAGCAGGGCAAGGCCACGTCGACCAACCCGATCGCATCGATCTTCGCATGGACCGGCGGGCTCAAGTTCCGCGGCCGGCTCGACGATACGCCGGACGTGGTTCGCTTCGCCGAGACGCTGGAGCGGGTCTGCGTCGAAACCGTCGAGAGCGGCAAGATGACCAAGGACCTGGCGCTCCTCGTCGGCCCGGAGCAGGCCTGGATGACGACCGAGCAATTCTTCGAGGCGATCCGCGAGAATCTCGAAGCGGCGATGACCGTCGAAGCGGTCGGAGCATAATCGACTCAACCCGCCTGCCGTGCTTCAAGAGGGCATGGCAGGCGGATTCCACATTACCCCGGCGCTCAGCGATACGCTGACCATCCTTGGTGCCGCCGGCATCGTCATTCCCACCTTCGCCCGGTTCAAAATCAACCCGGTCATCGGCTTCATCCTGGTCGGGATAATCACCGGCCCGTTCGCGCTCGGCGCCCTCTCCGACCGCTACCCCTGGCTCGACTGGATATCGATCTCCAACCCGGCAGGGATCGAGCGATTTGCCGAGCTCGGCATTGTCTTCCTGCTTTTTTCGATCGGGCTTGAGCTCAGCTTCCGCCGCCTGGTCGGAATGCGGACGATGGTGTTCGGGATCGGAGCCGCCGAGCTGCTCCTCACCGCCGCACTGATCGGCGGCGCGCTGGTCCTGTTCGGCTGGCAGCTTGAGCCGGCGCTATGGTTGGCGCTGGCGTTGGCGCTGTCGTCCACCGCACTCGTGCTGCCGATTTCGGGCACGCACAGCCAGGTCGGCCGAGCGGCGCTTGCGATGCTGCTGTTCGAAGATCTGGCGCTGGTTCCGATGCTGTTCCTGGTCGGGGCTGCGGGCAAGGCCGCCAGCGGGCTTGGCCTAATCGCGCTTCAGGGAGTGGCAGTGGTCATCGCCATCCTGGTGATCGGCCGTTTCATCCTCCCGGCCCTGTTCGCCCAGGCCGCGCGAGCAAAGAAGCCCGAACTGTTCATGGCCATCACCCTACTCGTGGTCATCCTGTCGGCCGCGGTCAGCGCCTCTGCTGGCATGTCGACCATCATGGGCGCGCTGGTCGCGGGTCTCGTCATCGCGGAGACCGATTACCGCAACGAGGTCGAAGTGGTGATCGAGCCGTTCAAGGGGCTTGCCCTGGGCATCTTCCTGATTTCGGTCGGAATGATGATCGATGTCGGCGCGCTGGTCGGGCAATGGCCAATGCTACTGGGCGCGCTGGCCGGCGTACTGGTGATAAAGGCGATTGTGACCGGCCTGTTGCTGAAATTGGCCGGAGCGTCTCCCGCCGTGGCCCGCGAAACCGGGATCTTGATGGCCAGCCCCTCCGAAACCACCCTGATCGTCCTGGGAGCAGCAGGACTTGCCGGCATCCTTTCAACCGAGACGGTCAGCTTTTGGTCGGCGGCCACCGCCATCGGCCTCACGCTTACCCCAGCATTGGCGAGCATCGGCCGCTACATGGCACGGCGGGTCAGGCAGGCCGACGCCCAGGACGTGGATCTTGGCCCTGCCGCAGGGAAGACGGTGATTTTCGGCTTCGGCCGCGTCGGGCAAATGGTGGCCGACATGCTGGCCGAGCATGACCGGCCCTACCTTGCGATCGACAGCGACATCGATGGGTTTTCTGAAGCGAGAAAGCAGGGCTATTCCGTTATTTACGGCGATGTTTCGAGACGCGAACTGATCGTGAAGCTCGACCTCGACCAGGCCAAGGCCGTGGTCCTGACGATGGACGATCCCGTGTTGACGGCCCGAATAGCGAAACGCCTGAGAGCCGATCATCCGGCAACGCCGATCATTGCCCGGGCACGGGACACCGACCATGCCGCGGCGCTATATCGCGCCGGCGTAACCGATGCGGTCCCGGAAGCATTGGAAGCATCGCTCCAGCTCTCGGAAGCGGTCCTCGTCGACATTGGCGTCGCGATGGGGCCAGTGATCGCCTCGATCCACGAAAAGCGCAGCGAGCTACGCAGCCGGATCATGGAAGCCGGCCAGCTGGACGTCGAGCCTAGCCTTGGGCGGCGCAGGATGCGGGACTCGGTCAGCTCGCCGGAGTGAAGGTCAGCGTTCCCGCGGTGAAGGTCGTATGGGTCGGATTGTCGCCGGGATGGCGCTGCCCGTCATAGACCACCACTTCATGGAAATCGAACGGCGACAGCCCGTCCAGGCAAGCCACGTTGACCCCGAGCTGGTTGGGGTTCGAACGCCGCTTGTGGTGCGTGTAAATGCCACATTGGATGCAGAAATGATGTTCGGCCGTGCGGGTATTGAAGCGGTATGTCGCGAGCTTGTCCGCGCCTTCAACTATCTTGAACCCGTCGTGGGTCGAGGTAACGGCGATCGCACCGCGCATTCGGCAGATGCTGCAGGTGCAGCGCCGGGCCGAAGCCAGTCCAAGTGGCAGTTCCGCCGTAAATTTCACCGCGCCGCAATGGCATTGGCCGTTGAGTGTGAGCGGATCGTTCGACGTGACGTCAATCATGCCGCGACCTTTTCAAGGGCCTCCCGCACGGCCTGAAGCGCTTCCTGGGCCCTGGACCCATCCGGCCCGCCGCCTTGGGCCATATCCGGCCGGCCACCGCCGCCCTGTCCGCCCAGCGCCTCTACCGCGGCCTTGACCAGTTCGACCGCGCTGACCTGGCCGGCGAGGTCTTCGGTCACGCCGACGGCCACGCTGCCGCGTCCTTCGTTGACGGCCACCAATGCAGCCACGCCGCTGCCGAGCCGCTGCTTCATGCCATCGATTTCGCTCCGCAGGCTCTTGGGATCGAGCCCTTCGACGACCTGCCCCAGGAAGGCGTGACCGCCGACCTGCTCCGGCCCGGCGGCTTCGTCCTTGGACCCGCCACCGCCGCCCATCGCCAGCGCCCTTTTGGCGTCGGCCAGCTCGCGCTCCAGCTTGCGGGCATTCTCGACCAGCGCGGCGACGCGGGCCGGAACCTCTTCCGGGGACGCCTTTAATGCCGCAGCGGTTTCCCTAAGCTTCTCGTCGCGCGAGTTGAGCCATTGGCGCGCCACCTCGCCGGTCAGCGCCTCGATGCGACGGACCCCGGACGAAACGGCACTTTCGGAAATGATCTTGAAGATACCGATGTCGCCGGTCGCGGCGACGTGGGTGCCACCGCACAGCTCGACCGAATAATAGCGGCTGTCGTCTTCGCGCCCCATGCTGAGCACGCGAACCTCGTCGCCATATTTTTCGCCGAACAGGGCAAGCGCGCCAGACTGCACCGCCTCGTCGGGCGTCATCAGCCGGGTGACGACCGGCTCATTGGCGCGGATTTCGGCGTTCACATCGGCTTCGATCCGGGCGATTTCCTCGGTCGTCAGCGCCTGGGGGTGCGAAAAATCGAACCGCAAGCGGTCAGGAGCGACCAGGCTGCCTTTCTGGGTCACATGCTCACCAAGGCGGTTACGCAGCGCGGCATGGAGGAGGTGCGTCGCGCTATGATTGGCACGGGTCGCGGTCCGCCGTTCGACGTCGACCTTCTGCTGCAGCACGTCACCGACATTGACCGCCCCTTTGGCGACCTTGGTCCGAAGCGCGTGAAGCTTTCCAAGCGGCTTCGAAGTAGCCTCAACAATTCCTTCGAAGCCAATGAGGGAGCTTAGTTTTCCGGAGTCGCCGACCTGCCCGCCGCTTTCGGCATAGAAGGGCGTCTGGTTCAATATGATGGTGACCGTGTCGCCTTCCTTGGCCTCGTTTACGCGGAGCCCGTCCTTGATCATTTCGAGCACGACGCCTTCGCCGTCATGGCCGGAATAGCCGGTAAATTCGGTCGGCCCGAGCGCTTCGACGATGTCGTACCAAAGATCGTCGGACGCCTTTTCGCCCGAGCCCTTCCAGGCCGCGCGAGCAGCGGCTTTTTGCTCAGCCATGGAAGCGTCGAAGCCGGCCCGGTCGACGTGCAACCCGCGGGCGCGAAGCGCATCCTCGGTCAGGTCGTACGGAAAGCCGAAGGTGTCATAGAGCTTGAAGGCGGTCTCGCCCGGCAAGGTGCCCCCGTCGCTCATGGCGGAGGTCGCCTCGTCGAGCAGCTTGAGGCCGTTGGCCAGCGTCTGGCGGAAGCGGGTTTCCTCCTGGAACAGCGTCGCCTCGATCAGCGGCTGGGCACGGATGAGCTCGGGGAATGCGCTGCCCATTTCCGCCACAAGTTCGGGGACCAGCCGGTACATCAGCGGATCCTTGGCGCCGAGCAGATGGGCGTGGCGCATGGCGCGGCGCATGATTCGGCGAAGGACATAGCCCCGCCCCTCATTGGCCGGGAGAACTCCGTCGGCGACCAGGAAGCCCGAAGCGCGAAGATGGTCGGCGATGACCCGGTGGGAGGCCTGCTGATCGCCTTCGGCGCGGGTCCTGGTCAGCTCCTCGCTGGCGGCGATCAGCGCCTTGAACGTGTCGGTGTCATAATTGTCGGTGACGCCCTGAAGCACGGCCGCCACCCGCTCGAGGCCCATGCCGGTGTCGATGCTTTTCTTGGGCAGTTCGGAGACGATTTCGCCCGCCGCCTGTTCGAACTGCATGAACACGAGGTTCCAGATCTCGACGAACCGGTCACCGTCCTCATCGGGCGATCCCGGAGGTCCGCCGGGGATATGGTCGCCATGGTCGAAGAAAATCTCGGAACAGGGGCCGCATGGGCCGTCATCGCCCATCGCCCAGAAATTGTCCTTTGTGGGGATGCGGATGATGCGGCTTTCCGGCAGCCCGGCAACCTTCTTCCACAAGTCATAGGCTTCGTCGTCGGTGTGGTAGACCGTCGCGGTCAGCCGGTCGGGATGAAGCCCCCACTCCTTGGTGATCAGCGTCCAGGCATGGTGGATCGCCTGCTCCTTGAAATAGTCGCCGAAGGAGAAATTCCCCAGCATTTCAAAGAAGGTGTGATGGCGCGACGTGTAGCCGACATTGTCGAGGTCATTATGCTTGCCGCCGGCGCGGACGCACTTCTGACTGCTGACCGCGGTCGAATATGGACGCGTTTCCAGCCCGGTGAAGACATTCTTGAACGGCACCATCCCGGCGTTGACGAACATCAGGGTCGGATCGTTGTGCGGAACCAGTGGCGCCGACTGCACCCGCGCGTGGCCGTTCTTCTCAAAATAGTCGAGGAAGCTGCGGCGGATGTCGTTAGTCGATGTCATGCCGTGTCAGATACGGTTCTTGCTGCAACGCGGCAAGACGTGCCGTCATTGCGGCGGGGGCGGGTCCCAGTCGCCGGCTAGGCAGGAATCGACGCCATGGCGCGGGATAAAGCCGAGCTCTCTGGCCGCTAGCCCCCCATCGTAGATGCGGTCGATCGAATTGGGAGGTTGCCAGCCCTTTCGCGCCATCCGCTCGATCAGGCCGGGGCAGCGACGCTTGATGACCGCTGAAGCTTCGCGAGCCAATTCTTCGCAATCATCGCGCCGGAAAGGCGTCGCGCCACTGATCACATAGGTTGCAGGGGGTCCGGACCGTTCGAGCGCGAGCGCATGCGCCTCGGCCACGTCGCGGCGGTCGATGCCACGATACAGCCGATACCACGCCATGTCCGGCGCAGGCTCGGGGAAGCAACGCGACATGCGCAATGACGTCACGGTCATCTTCCCGCCTGCCGAGGCCACCAATCGCTCGCCGTCGAATTTGGTTTGGTCGTAAATGTCGCGCGGCTCCGGATCGAGCCGTTCGTCGACCCAGACCGACACGCCGTCGGGCTCCAGCGCATGGCCGTAGAGCGAGGTGGTGCTGGTCAGGACGAAATGGCCGGCACCGGAATCAACGGCCAGGTCGAGCAGCCTTGCGGTCGCCTTGACATTGGTCCGGTGGAAATCGGCGTCGCTGCGGCTGCCCACGTGAGGCGCATGTAGCGCCGCGGTGTGGACGATTGCGTCAATGGTCCCCAGCCGATGACGCCACTCCGCCACATCGTGGCAGTCGCCGACGATGCTAACCTGCGTGCCGGGCCGCAGGTCGAGGCCGATGACGTCATGTCGGGCGGCCAGCCGGGCCACGACCCCGCTGCCGATCAACCCCGCCGCACCGGTTACCAGGACGCGCATTTCCCTCCCCTAATTGCCTCCGCGCCAAAGCCTGATTAGGCATCGCCCATGGCCAAGCGTTCGTCCACCATCCCGAGCTACCGCCGCAAGCGCAAGGGCCGCGGCTTCTTCGGCTGGCTGTGGCGGATTATCCTTGGCCTGCTCCTGCTCAGCATCGCCTGGGTCGCGGCCTACCGATTCATTCCGCCACCGATTACCGCGACCATGCTTGGCGACTTCTTCGCCGGGCGAGGGGTCGCCAAGGACTGGATGAGCCTGGGCGAGATGGACCGTGATATGGTCCGTGCCGCGATTGCCGCCGAGGACGGAAAATTCTGCCAGCATTCGGGCTTCGATTGGGACGCAATCAGCGATGCCGCCCGGCGCAATGCCTCGGGCGGCCGGATCCGCGGCGGTTCGACGATCAGCCAGCAGACCGCCAAGAATGTCTTTCTGTGGCAGGGCGGCGGCTATGCCCGCAAAGGGGTTGAGGCCTACTTCACCTTCCTGATCGAGCATCTGTGGGGGAAGCGGCGGATCATGGAGGTCTATCTGAACGTCGCCGAAACCGGGATCGGCACCTATGGCGCCAATGCCGGGGCGGAGCGCTATTTCGGCCATGACGCCAGCGCCCTGTCGGCGACCGAAGCGGCTCGGATCGCGGCGATCCTGCCGCTGCCGAAGAAGCGTGGGGCGATTGCGCCCAAGGGCTTCACCCGCCGCTATGGCAACACCATTGCCGCGCGGATCGGCCAAGTCCGCCGCGACGGGCTCGATTCCTGCGTCTACGCCGGCTCGACCGTGCCCAAGGACAAGGCGCCGCCGCCGAGCAAGGCACCGCGCGAGCTGCCGGGCGAGGAATATGAAACGGCCACTCCGCCGCCGCCCGAAGCGACGGTCGACGAGACGCCAATCGAGCAGGCGCCGCTAACGTCCACGGAAAATGAGGTAGCGGCGACGCCCCAGCCTGAGGTCACTCAGCCGGTCGAAACCCCGCCGCCGGTGGAGGAACAGCAGCCGCCCGAGACCCCGTCTAACTAGCCGACGAGGGCAAGCCGGGGCGGTTCCAGGGCGCTGAGCTCGACAGCGCCATCGCCGAGGATCCGCGTCAGCCTTGCGGCGAGGTCCGCATCGAGGCTGAATTCACGGCCTAGCACCAGGCTGGCCTCCCTGCCCTCGCTGACCGGCACGACCGCGCGCACCAGGCCATTACCGCCCTTCGCCGCCGCCAATTCACGGGCGATCGCCGGGATCAGGGCGGCATCGGGGAGGTTGAGCGTCAGCTGCAGGCGCGATCGCTTGGCCAGGCTTTCGAGGGGCTGAAAGCGCTTGATCGCGACCCGGGGAGTTTCATCGCCGGGCCGGCGATCCAGCTCTACCGTCAGCAGGCCGCAGGCGCCCGACTTGGCGGCGCTTTCCAACGCCGCCGACGGCTCGTCGTCGAACACCATCGCTTCATACTGGCCTGAAGCGTCCGATATCGTCGCCATCAGGTAGCGGCGCCCCTTGGCCGACGTGCGCCACCGGGTGCTTTCGATGAGGCCGGCCATGGTTGCCGACGAGCGGCCCTCCGCCAGCGGGAGCCCGGACAGCTCGGCGAAGCTGCGGACCTTGTGCGCCGCAAGCAGGTGGCGTTGGGCATCGACCGGGTGGGCAGAGAAGTAAAAGCCGAACGCCTCGCGCTCCGCGGCCATCCTCTCGGCCAGGGTCCAGCGCACGTCGCGCGGCAGGCGGATCGGCGCCACGCCGCTGTCCGAGCCGCCGCCAAACAGTCCATGCTGGCCGCTGGTCCGCTGGCTATGGGCGGAAGCGGCGTAGGCGAGAATAGTTTCGGCCGCGGCAAACACCGACGGACGGTCCGGGTTGATCTTGTCGAACGCCCCGGCGGCGGCGAGGCTCTCCAGCTGGCGGCGATTGAGCAGCCGCGGATCGATCCGCTCGGCGAATTCGTCGAGAGAATTGAAGGCGCCGCGCCCATTCCGCTCGGCTACCAGCGCCTCCATCGCCTTTTCGCCGACACCCTTGAGCGCGCCCAATGCGTAGCGCACGCTCAGTCCCTTCGGGCCGTCCTCGACGCTGAACGCAGCCTCGGACGCATTGACGTCGGGTGGCAGGCACTCGATCCCGCTGCGTCTGATGTCCTCGACGAACAGCGCCAGCTTGTCGGTCTGGGCCATGTCGAAGCTCATCGAGGCGGCAAAGAATTCGGCCGGGTGATGCGCTTTCAGCCAGGCGGTCTGATAGGCCACCAGCGCATAGGCCGCGGCGTGGCTCTTGTTGAAACCATAGCCGGCGAACTTGTCGATCAAGTCGAATAGCTCATTGGCCTTGGCCGACTTGATATCGTTCTTCGCCGCGCCCTCGATAAAGCGCGCGCGCTGGGCATCCATCTCCGACTTGATCTTCTTGCCCATCGCCCGCCGCAGCAGGTCGGCCTCGCCGAGGCTGTAGCCGGCCAGCACCTGCGCGGCCTGCATGACCTGCTCCTGGTAGACGAAGATGCCGTAGGTTTCCTTGAGCACGCCTTCGAGCATCGGGTGCGGGTAGGCGATCGGCACGCGGCCATTCTTGCGGTCCCCGAACAGCGGGATGTTGTCCATCGGGCCGGGACGGTAGAGGGAAACGAGCGCGATGATGTCGCCGAAATTGGACGGGCGGACCTGGGCCAGCGTTCGCCGCATGCCCTCCGATTCCAGCTGGAACACGCCGACCGTGTCGCCACGCTGCAGCAGCTCGTAGACCGCCGGATCGTCCCACGCGAGCGCCAGGAAATCGACCTCGATCCCGCGCCGCGCCAGCAGCCGCTGACCCTCCTTCAAGACGGACAGGGTCTTCAACCCGAGGAAGTCGAACTTCACCAGGCCCGCGCCCTCGACATATTTCATGTCGAACTGGGTTACCGGCATGTCGGAACGCGGATCGCGGTAAAGCGGGACAAGCTCGCTGAGCGGCCGATCGCCGATCACCACGCCGGCGGCGTGGGTCGAGCTATGCCGTGGCAGGCCTTCCAGCTTCATCGCCAGGTCGAACAGCCGCTTCACTTCCGGGTCTGAGCGATACTCCTTCTCCAGCTCGGCAACGCCGTTGAGGCTGCGCTCCAACGTCCAGGGGTCGGTCGGGTGATTGGGAACAAGCTTGGCCAGCCGGTCGACCTGCCCGTAGCTCATCTGCAGGACGCGCCCGGTATCCTTGAGCACGGCGCGCGCTTTCAGCCGCCCGAAGGTGATGATCTGGGCCACCTTGTCGCGGCCGTACTTGCCCTGGACATAGGCGATCACCTTGTCGCGATGGGTTTCGCAGAAGTCGATGTCGAAGTCGGGCATCGACACGCGTTCCGGGTTCAGGAAGCGCTCGAACAGCAGGTTCAGTTCGATCGGATCGAGGTCGGTAATGGTCAGCGACCAGGCAACGACGCTGCCGGCGCCCGATCCGCGGCCCGGCCCGACCGGTATGTCGCTTGCCTTGGCCCATTGGATGAAGTCGGCGACGATCAGGAAATAGCCGGCGAAACCCATGCGGGTGATGACGTCGATCTCGAAGTCGAGCCGCTCGCGATAGTGGTCGAAGCAATCCCCAGCGCCGTTCGTGTCGAGCGAAGTCGAGACACGCTGCCCCTCGACTTCGCTCGGGGCGAACGCCCGTTTTTGCGCGAGCCTGCGCTCCAGACCTGCCCTCGCCTCACGCCGAAGCGTCTCGTCTTCGTCGTCGCTCAATCGTGGCAGGATCGGCCGGCGGTTCGGCGCGGCCACTGCGCAGCGCTGGGCGATGACGGATGTGTTGGCGATGGCCTCGGGCAGGTCGGCGAATATCTCCGCCATCATCGGGCCGGATTTCAGCCATGCCTCCGGGGACGACGTCCGCCGCTCGCTGTTCTCGACATAGGTCGACCCGGCGATGCACAGCATGGCATCGTGCGCCGCGTGGAAATGCGGTTCGGCATATTGAGCCGGATTGGTCGCGACCAGCGGCAGGTCCAATGCATAGGCGAGGTCGATCAGCGCGGCTTCAGCGGCGACCTCGACCGCATCGCCCCGCCGCGACAGCTCGACATAGAGCCGGTCGGGGAAAAGCCCCGTCAATCGCCGGGCATAGGTGACTGCCTTGTCCTGTTGTCCATCGGCGTACAGGCGAGCCAGTGCGCCCTCCCCGCCCGCCGTCAATGCGATCAGCCCTTCAGTCGCGCCATCGAGCAAGGTGAAGGGAACATGCGGGTCCTGCTCGATCGGGCGATCGAGATGCGCCGACGATACCAGCCGGCAGAGGTTGTCGTAGCCCGTTTCGTCCTGGGCCAGCAGCACCAGCCAGTCGATTGCGCCCGCCGGGCCGATCTCATCGGGCCGTGCGACCGCCAGCATTGCCCCGACAATCGGCTGCACGCCCTCGCCCATGCAGGCCTCGCCGAACGGCATGGCCGCATAGAGGCCATTGCGGTCGTTGAGGGCAATTGCCGGGAAGCCGAGCTTCTTGGCGTGCTTGGCGATCGCCTTGGGCTCGATCGCACCTTCGAGCATGGTGAAGCATGAAAAAACGCGAAGCGGAACGTATGGCGCGGACATTGTCGGCGACTATGGGGAATAAGCTGTTGAGTCGCCAGCGTCGGGCAGCGACTTATCCCCAGCATTCTGCCTTGGATGAGAAATGGCCGAAATGGGTGGAAAGCGGATATCGAAAACCGCTTCGATGGCTTCAACGCTTGGGGGCACCGCCGCCGGATTTGGCCGCCTTCTCCGGAACAAAGATCGACTCACACTGATCGAGTGAGGCTAGGAATTCCCTGCTAAGACCGTCCGGCTGAATGGGCTTCACCCCCAGTTCGTCGGCAATCTCCTTCGAAACAGGCATATTCCCTGCCCAAGTTCGATCTGCAGCAAGTGCCATCGCCAAATGGCGGTAAATCGTCCGCCGGTCGTCAATCGAAATCGGTCCGGCAAGTTCATAGCCCTTGAGGGGGAGCCACGCATCTGCCTCTTCATTGAGCCGTGCCGAATTGCCGTCGAGCTCATCGTAGAATTCAGCATATTTCTGGCGGGCTTTCGCCGGCACATAGGCAAAAATGGTGCCATCGCGAGAGTCCCAGGCGCTGCGATAGGGCGCCATAGTACCAGGTCCGTACGCGCTGATCTGCGGCAATGCTTGGCCGTCCTGCGCCTTCCGCACCCAGTTCAGCAGTTCCTTGATGCGCCGCATATTGCAGGCGCTTCCCCGGTTGCGGACCTCGTAGACGAAGAGGTTGAGGCCGATCTCATGGTCGATCGTCCGGCGAAACTCGCGCACCTCGGACCGCATCTGGAAACCTTCGGCAACCTGCTGTGCGCTGAGCGCGAGCAGGACGCCGAGCACGATGACGCCGACTTCGCCCGCGAAGACGCGCCAGCCATGCAACGGTTGTGGTAGCTGAAAGCGCATCCGGTCGGCCCCCAAGCGTTGCGGCAGCGTAACAGAAGAACTTTAGTTCTCAATGGGGGAAGCTGCCTGCCGCAGCTTCATCGTCCGGGTGCCGGTCGGATCAACCCCCCGGGCTAACCCGCTGCGCCACCTTCGCCTTGGGATGGTAGGTGAAATCGAAATTGGTCGACCAGGTCAGGCCATAGTCGGTCGATTGCTCGCCATGCTGCCGGACCGAGCCGTCGGCATTCTTCGAATAGGTCATGCGGATGATGGCGTCCTGGCCGGGCCCGTTCACGCCCTTCCAGTCACCGGTGAGAACCATCTTGCCGTCGACCAGCCCGCCGACGAAATCGACCCGCGAATTGGAGCTGTCGACCCAGGTCTGGCGCCAACGCCCGTCAACATAGCTGTTGAGGCTTCCGCCCGGTGTCCCTTTCAGCGGCATCCAATTTTCCCGGACCGCGCATCCGCCGTAGAGCTTTTCGATCAGGCTGGTTGCGACGACATTGGCCTTGCCGGTCGGCGTTACCGACCATTCGCCGACCCAGAAGTCGAACTGGCTATGCTCCGGCCCCGTACAGGCGGGCGGCGGAGGAGCAGGCGACGCTGCCTGGATCAGCAACAGTCCAACGATCGGTGCAAGCATGGCGAATTTCCCCCTTGACCATGACCCGGCCAGGCTTGTTCCTTCATGCACCGCTGGCAAGCGATTATCGACCGATGGCCGAACGGCCTAAAGCAACGCCTCGATATCGCGGGAAAGATCCTCGGGCTTGGCCTGGGGCGGATAGCGCTTCACCACCTTGCCGGCGCGATTGACGAGGAATTTGGTGAAGTTCCACTTGATCGCCTTGAAGCCGAGCAGGCCCGGTGCCTCGTCCTTCATGTATTGGTAGATCGGCGCGGCCTTGTCGCCATTGACGTCGATCTTGCCCATCACCGGGAAGCTGACGTCATAGGTCAGCTTGCAGAAATTGGCGATTTCCTCGGCATTTCCGGGCTCCTGCGAGCCGAACTGGTTGCAGGGGAAGCCGATGACGGAGAAACCTTTCTCCTCATATTTGCGCTGCAGCGCTTCCAGCCCCTCATATTGGGGAGTGAAGCCGCATTTCGAGGCGACGTTGACGATCAGCATCACCTCGCCCTTGTGGGAGCCGAGGTCGGTCGGCAACCCGTTCGGAGCGGTGACGGGAATGGTTGTTATCTCGGTGGACATAATTTCCTCCGTCATTGCGAGCGAAGCGAAGCAATCCAGCTGAATTGCCGCGTCGCTACGCTCCTCGCAATGACGAATTACTCCAAAACCCCCTCATGCAGCCTCACCACCCGGTCCATCTTGCTGGCAAGGCGCTCATTATGGGTCGCGACCAGGGCGGCGCTGCCCTCGCCGCGGACCAGCGCCAGGAATTCGCCCAGCACCCGGTCGGCCGTGGCCTCGTCGAGGTTGCCGGTCGGCTCGTCGGCCAGCACCAGCGGCGGGCGATTGGCGAGCGCGCGAGCGACCGCGACGCGCTGCTGCTCGCCGCCTGACAGCTTCGAAGGGCGATGATTGAGCCGCTGGCCGAGCCCCAGCTTATCCAGCAGCTGGGTTGCGCGCGCCCGGGCCGTGACAGCGTCGGCGCCATGGATGATCTGCGGCAGCAGCACATTTTCCAGCGCGTTGAAGTCGGGCAGCAGGTGATGAAATTGATAGACGAAGCCAAGCGTGTCGCGGCGGAGCGCGGTTCGGCCATTGTCGTCGAGCGAAGCTGCCTCTTCCCCGGCAATGCGGATCGAACCTTCGAAGCCGCCTTCCAGCAGGCCGACGGCCTGCAGCAGGGTCGATTTGCCCGAGCCGGATGGCCCGAGAAGCGCAACGATTTCACCGGGTTGGACTTCGAGATTGACGTCCCGTAGCACATCGATTGTGACCCCGCCCTGGGTGAAGCTGCGCTTCAGCCCGCGGGTTGCCAGTACCGCCTCACTCATAGCGCAGCACCTGCACCGGATCGGTGTTGGCGGCGCCGCGCGCCGGGAACAGGGTCGCGAAATAGGTCAACACCAGCGTCACGGCGACGATTGCCGCGACCTCGAACGGGTCAGTCCTCGATGGCAGCTCGGTCAGGAAGCGGACCGAGGGGTCCCAGATATTCTGCCCGGTCACCAGCTGGATGAAGTTCACCACGCCCTGGCGAAAGAAGAGGAAAACCGCGCCGAGAATGGCTCCGATGACAATTCCGATCATCCCGATGCTGAGGCCCACGGTCATGAAGATCTTGAGCATCGAGCCGCGACTGGCGCCCATGGTCCTTAAAATGGCGATGTCGCGCGTCTTGGCGCGGACCAGCATGATCAGCGACGAGGCGATGTTGAACGCCGCCACCAGGATGATGATGCACAGCACCACGAACATCGCGATCCGCTCGACCTCCAGCGCCTCGAACAGCGCCGAGTTCATCTTCTTCCAGTCGACGATGACGCCCCTGCCCTGGATCAGCGGCTGGAGCGGGGCAAGCACCTGACCGACCTTATCGGGATTATCGACCTGCACCTCGACCATGCCGACCTGGTCGCCGAGCAGCAGTAGCGTCTGCGCGTCCTGCATCGGCATGATGACGAATGCCTGGTCATATTCGTAGATGCCGACCTCGAAGATGGCGCCAACCGTGTAAGTAACGATCCGCGGGACCGTGCCGACCGGAGTCGAGCGGCCTTCGGGGCTGATCAACGAGATTTCCGCGCCCGGATAGGCGCCCAAGGCCTCCGCCAGCCGGGCCCCGATCGCCACTCGCCCGCTACCCGGCGTAATCGACTTGAGATCGCCCGAAATTACCTTGTCGTTGAGGATCGGATTGGTGCGGATGTCCTCTACGGTGTTGCCGCGGACCAGCACGCCTTCGACCCGGCCATTGGCCGACGCCATCAGCGGCTGCTCGATCAGCGGCGTGGCCGACGTGACCCCCGGCGTCTTGCGGGCGGCATCGACGATTTCCTCCCAATTTGGCAGGCGGCCCTCATAGCCCTGGATGATGGCATGCCCGTTGAGGCCGACGATCTTGTCGAACAGCTCGGCGCGAAAACCGTTCATCACGCTCATGACGATGATCAGCGCGGCGACGCCGAGGGCAACCGCCCCGATCGAGAAGCCGGCCACGACGAAGATGAAGCGCTCGCCCTTGACCGGGACGAGGTATCGCTTGGCGATCATCTTTTCATGGGCGTTTAATATCATGCAGTTAGCCGATCTAGCGCAGAGTCGATCGAAAGTTCCTGCTTCTCGCCGGTTGCCCTGTTCTTGAGTTCGACCAACCCCTGGGCCAGCCCGCGCGGGCCGATGATCAGCTGCCAGGGTAATCCGATCAAATCCATCGAGCCAAGCTTTACGCCGCCCCGCTCGTCGCGGTCGTCATAAAGCACCTCGACCCCGGCCAGGGTCAGCCTGTCGTAAATGTCTTCGGCCGCCGCAATTGACGCCTCGTCGTCGCCGCGCATCGTGACCAGTCCGACCTTCCACGGTGCCACCGCTTCGGGCCAGACTATGCCATTGTCGTCGTGGCTGGCCTCGATGATCGCGCCGACCAGGCGCGAGACGCCGACGCCGTAACTGCCCATCTCCGGCGTCACCATCGCCCCGTCGGGACCTGACACCTTGAGGCCCATCGACGCCGAATATTTGGTGCCGAAGTAGAAGATATGCCCGACCTCGATGCCGCGGCCCTGCCGCTGCCGGTCTGCAGCCACCTCGCTCCAGCGGGCCGGATCGTGGGTCTCGTCGGTCGCCGAATAGGTCGAACTCACCTGATTGAAGAGCGCCTCGAGGCCCTTGGCATCGTCATAGGCAAGGCTGGCCTGGGCCCAGTCGAACTCCTCGAATGCGGCATCGTAGAATACTTCGCTCTCGCCGGTCGGGGCGAGCACGATGAATTCATGGCTGAGGTCGCCGCCGATCGGCCCCGAAGCGGCCTTCATCGGCACGGCGCGAATGCCCATCCGCTGGAAAGTGCGCAGATAGGCCAGCAACTGCTTGTAATAGCTGAGTCGGGCGCCCGCTTCGTCAAGATCGAAGCTGTATGCGTCCTTCATCAGGAATTCGCGGCCGCGCATCACGCCAAACCGCGGGCGGACCTCGTCCCGGAACTTCCACTGGATGTGGTAGAGGGTGCGCGGCAGGTCGCGATAGCTTTTCGCGCCTTCCTTGAAGATGTCGGTGATCATCTCCTCGTTGGTCGGGCCGTAGAGCATTTCGCGATCATGCCGGTCCTTGAGGCGCAGCATCTCCGGTCCATAGGCGTCGTAGCGGCCCGACTGGCGCCACAGGTCGGCCGACTGCAGGGTCGGCATCAGCATCTCGATGGCGCCGGCGCGATCCTGCTCCTCGCGCACGATCTGCTCGATCTTCTGCAGCACTCGCCAGCCGATCGGCAGCCAGGCGTAAATGCCGGCGGCAGTCTGACGGACCAGCCCCGCGCGCAGCATCAGCTTGTGGCTGACGATCTGCGCATCCGAAGGGCTTTCCTTCAGAACCGGGAGGAAGCAGCGGGAGAGACGCAAGGGAGAGGACTTTCTGGCTATTCGGCAGGATATTTCCGGGCAGTCCTAGAGAGGCGGTTGCTGCAACGCAATGATCCCAGACGCTGTGGCGCGATGGTCACAGCTTGATGGAGAATGTGTCCGCCATGCGCGAATCGGCGTGACAAGCGCCGATATTCGAGCCTAGCCAATGCCCCACGGACGTGGTCGTCAGGCCGGAAGTCCGGGGAGGAGCCGACGCCGGTCAGGGGGCCGAGGCGCTTCGAAACTTCCAAGGGGGCTGACGAGCAATCGTCACGCAAGGACGCCCGGGACTAGCGCCCGGGCGTTTTTGTTTTTGCCGGATTTGCCGCATGATCGCCATCTCGCGCCGTCGCGCGCCCGGCGCGACGTACTCAGATGCTCCCCCGGACATGCAGCGCGCCGATTTTAATGCTCGCATGTCCCCCGGACATGCTGCGCGTGAAAATGGTAGCGGAGGAGGGACTTGAACCCCCGACACGCGGATTATGATTCCGCTGCTCTAACCAGCTGAGCTACTCCGCCCCAAGGTCAGCGGTCTCGCTGACCGCATCACTGACTTAAAAGGCCTTGCCCGATGGGGGCGTGGCGGGCCTATAAGAGCCACGTATCTGGGCGTCAACACGGGGTGGAACCCGCCACCCCTCCCCTCGTTCAAGGGCGAGGAACTGGAGGCCTGTAGTTCGATGGAACCACTAACACCGCTCGACACGCTTTGCCGCATCATTCTCCGCGCGAAGGAATATGAAGCGCAGGTTCCAACCGACTATGACGGCGGCGAGGCCCCCGAGAACGTCGATGACGAGGGAAGCGGCGAGGCCTTGTCGGTGCTCGACGACTCGATCAATACCAGTGTCGAGGAAGAGCTGATCGCCTCGCTGGAGGATCTGGCCGACGACCAGCAGGCCGAGCTGCTTGCCTTCGCCTGGGTCGGCCAGGGTACTTATGACGCCGCCGACTGGGACGAAGCGTTCGAGGCGGCGTCCGAAGAAGCCAATATCGTCGAAGAGTTGATGGACATGCCGATGCTTGCGTCAGTGCTGGAAGCCGGGTTGGCGGCGTTCGACCTCAGCTGCGACGGAATCGGCGACCTCAGCTAGCCCCGGAACCGGTAGCTTCCGAGCGTTTCCCACGGCCCGCCTAGATAGCGATGCACCGATAGGCCCGCGATGCCGAGCGGCCGCGGCCGGAAATCAGTGTTCAATCGATCCAGCAACGCCTTCGCGTTCCTCGCGGCAACCTTGTTCTGTATCGTGACGTGCGGGCGCCATCCGCCAGCGTCCGGACCGGTGAGCAAGCCATGGAAATGATCCGCAATGGCTTCGCGAACTGCTTCCAACTCTTCGCTCACGACGCGAAAGGCAACGCCGGTGCTAAGGTTCATCAGGCCTGCGATCGTCGCCCTCGGAGGAAGTTCGGCGGCGTGCATCGAGAGCTGTTGCCTGACCTCATCGATAGCTGATGGCGGCAAGCCCTGGAACATCGTCAGATGGACCGGAACCCGATTATGCTCGGCGGGGTAATGGGCGCGCCTCAACCCTTCCAGCCATGCGAAATCGTCTGCGGTGAAGTCGGCAGTGACGATCAGCGGGCCGGACACCCGACTATATCTCGACTTGCGAGCCCAACTCGACGACGCGGTTGGTCGGCAGCTTGAAGAATTCCATCGCGCTTTCCGCGTTGCGCAGCATCCATGCGAACAGCTTTTCGCGCCAGATCGCCATGCCCGGGCGGGCGGAGGCGATCAGCGTCTGGCGGGCGAGGAAGAAGCTGGTGTCCATCATCTTGAACTGCGGGCCGCATTTCTTGACCTGTGCCAGGGCTGCCGGAACGTCGATTTCCTCCATGAAACCATAGCGAAGGATGATGCGGAAAAAGCCCGCGCCATAATCCTTGGTTTCGATCCGGCGTTCCCCGGCGACAAAGGGCACGTCCTCGATCCTGACCGTCAGCAGCATCACCCGCTCGTGCAGCACCTTGTTGTGCTTGAGGTTGTGCAGCAGGGCATGGGGCACGCCGGTCATCGACGTCGTCATGAAGACGGCGGTACCTGGGACGCGGGCGGCACTGGTGGCCGCGGACTTGATAAACACCTCGATCGGCAGGCTGGCTTCGGCCATCCGGTCGATCATCAGCTTGCGGCCCTTGGCCCAGGTGGTGAGGAAGGTGAAGGCGATGGCGCCGACCAGCAGCGGGAACCAGCCGCCGGCGGGAACCTTCAGCAGGTTGGCGCTGAAGTAGAGGATGTCGATGGTGGCAAAGATCACCAGCAGCGGGAATGCCTTCCACGCCGGCCACTTCCACAGGTTGAACAGCACCACCGAGATCAAGACCGTATCGATCGCCATCGCGCCGGTGACGGCGATGCCATAGGCCGCGGCCAGGTTTGACGACGACTGGAACGTCAGCACGAGCAAGATGACCATGATCATCAGCGCCCAGTTGACCACCGGGATGTAGATTTGTCCGGCGGCATGTTCGCTGGTGTGGGTGATGCGCAGGCGGGGAATGAAGCCCAGTTGGATCGCCTGCTGGGTGACCGAAAAGGCGCCCGAGATGACCGCCTGGCTCGCGATGATTGTCGCCAGCGTCGCTAGAATGACGAGCGGCAGGCGGAACTGGTCAGGAGCGAGGAAGAAGAAAGGATTCTTGACCGTTTCCATCGCCTGTTCAGCGGGCAGCGAGAGCAGCAAAGCTCCCTGTCCCATATAGTTGATCAGCAGCGCCGGCATGACGAAGACCAGCCAGCTGAACTTGATCGGGCGGCGCCCGAAATGGCCCATGTCGGCATAGAGCGCCTCGGCGCCGGTTACGGCGAGAACCACGCTGCCCATGGCGATGAATGCCCTGAGCGGCTCCGAGATATAGAATTCGATCGCATTCCATGGATTGAACATCTCGACGAAGACCGCCGGATGCTTGACGATGTGCATGCCGCCCAGAACCGCAATGGTGACGAAATAGACCAGCATGATCGGGCCGAACAAAAGGCCGACCTTGGCGGTGCCGCGCGCTTGAATGGCGAATAAGCCGACCAGGATGCCGATCGCGGTCGGCACGACGTACGGCTCGAAACCCGCCTGGACGGTGGTCAGGCCCTCGACCGCGGAGAGAACGGAGATTGCCGGGGTGATCATGCTGTCGCCGTAGAACAAGGCGGTGGCGAACACGCCGAGCATGACGATGCCCAGCGTCCATTTCTTTTTTTCGCCTTCCGCCGCGGTGCGGTTGATCAGCGCCAGCAAGGCGAGGCTGCCGCCCTCCCCCTTGTTGTCTGCGCGCATGATGATCGTCACATATTTGAGAGCGACGATGATCAGCATCGACCAGAAGATCAGGCTGAGCACGCCATAGATGTGAAGCGTGTCCGGAACGAGCTGATGATGCACCGAGAACGTCTCGCGAAAGGCGTAGATCGGCGACGTGCCGATATCGCCAAAGACGATACCGATCGCCCCCACCATCAGCTTGGGGAGCGAACCTTGGGCGTGTCCGTGACCCTGGATTTGGTCGCCGGTGGCGATCTCTGCGGTACCGGCGGGGGTAATGCTCATACTCTGTAAAGGCCCTCACGGCGCTCAGGCGCGGCGCGCCGCCCTAGCACCGGCAAAAAGACGCTGCAATCGCGCCAAGCCGGGGCTATAGGGCCGCAACTTTCCCAATTTGGAGCGAACCCATCATGCGCGTCGGAGTGCCGAAAGAAATCAAAGTCCATGAATATCGCGTCGGCCTGACGCCCGCTTCGGTGGCCGAACTGGTCGCGCATGGCCATGAGGTATTTGTCGAGACCAAGGCGGGCAGCGGCATCGACTGCCCCGACAAGGCCTATGAAAAGGCCGGAGCAACGATCCTGCCGACCGCCGCCGACGTCTTCGCCAAGAGCGACATGATCGTAAAGGTGAAGGAACCGCAGCTGCCCGAAATCGAGCTGCTCGAGCCTCGGCACATATTGTTCACCTATCTCCACCTTGCCGCCGACAAGCCGCAGGCGGAAGGGCTGATGAAATCGGGCGCGACCTGCATCGCCTATGAAACGGTGACCTCGCGCAGCGGTGCGCTGCCCCTGCTCAAGCCGATGTCGGAAGTTGCCGGCCGGATGTCGGTCCAGGTTGGCGCCCACTATCTCGAAAAGGAACCCGGCGGACGCGGCGTCCTGCTGGGTGGCGTCCCAGGCGTCGCGCCGGCCAAGGTCGCGATCCTCGGCGGCGGCGTCTCCGGCGTCAACGCTGCGCAGATGGCCGTCGGCATGCGCGCCGATGTCACCATCTACGACATTTCCAACGAGCGCCTGGCCGAGCTCGACATGTTCTTCGGTTCGCAGATCAAGACCGCCTATGCCTCGCGCGATGCGATTGCCCGCGCGGTTGACGAGGCCGAGCTGGTGATTGGCGCGGTGCTTGTGCCAGGCGCGGCGGCCCCGAAGCTGGTCACACGCGAAATGCTGAAGACGATGAAGCGCGGTAGCGTGCTGGTCGACATTGCCATCGACCAGGGCGGCTGCTTCGAAACCAGCCATCCGACGACCCATTCCGACCCCGTGTTCGAGGTCGACGGCGTCATTCATTATTGCGTTGCGAACATGCCGGGCGCGGTTGCCCGGACCAGCGCGTTCGCGCTCAACAATGCGACGTTGCCGTTTGCGCTCAGGATCGCCAACCTCGGTGCCGAGGAAGCGATGCGGCAGGACCCGCATCTTGCCAACGGCCTCAACGTCTCGGGCGGCAAGATCCGCCACGAAGCGGTCGCCGAGGCGCTCGATCTTCCTTACGAGCCGGCCTGAGCCGATTTGGGGGGCGCCGGTACGGCCGGCGCTCCCGCCTTCATCAAGAGAATTCCATCCTCGATCATCGGCCGCCAGCTGGCGTCAGCCGGCGCGTCTGCAAGGATAGCCTGCCACAGCCGGATCGCTTCCGGAGGGTTGCCCGATCGCGCTTCGGCCAGGCCAAGGAAGAAGCGCGGTGCCGGATAGCCAGGGGCCAACTCAATCGCACGCTGGAATGCAAAGCGTGCCGCCGGCGACAGTGTCCGGCTATGGTCGGTCAGCGCGTTGCCCAGCCCGACCCACAGGCGATAGTCGTACGGATGGCGCCTGACCTGGGCCCTGAGCAGATTAGCCGCATCCTCGGTCTTGCCGCGCGACGCCAGTGATTCGGACATGCTCACCCATGCGTCCGCGGCGTCGAACTGGCCCATCAAGGCATGGCGTGCGCCGGTCAGCGGCAACGGTGGAGTATGCCCCGCGGCAGCCCGAGGGACGCCGTCCAGATCAGGCCTTCCCTGCATCGCATAGCCGGCGCAACCAAAGGCGATTGCCGCAGCCGCCAGGGTCAGCAACGATCCGCGCAACCTAAGCAGCCAGAAGAACCCTATCGCCAACAGCGCAATCAGTCCGAGCCAGGTGAAACCCATCACCGGCCCCTCCTGACAAGCCGCTTGCGCAACAGCCATGCTCCAGCAAGCAACAGCATCAGGGGTGCGGCCCACAATGGCCAAGTCAGCGGTTCGATCGGCGGGCGGTAGCTGACCCAATCGCCGTAACGCTCAATCAGCCATGAGCGAACCTGTTCTGGCCGCTCACCCGCGGCAATTCGCTGGCGAACCAATGCGCGCATGTCGCCGGCTAGTTCGGCATTGCTGTCCGCAATGGACTGACCCTGGCAAACCAGGCAGCGGAGCTCCTCCATCAACGCCTTTGCCTGGGCTTCTTGGCGCGCGTCCGGCAGCTGCTCGTTGGCCCAGCGCGCTGGCGGCAAGCTGGAGTCGGCCAAGGCAGGCGCGGCGCAAATAAGCAAAAGCGGAAGCAGGCGCTTCACTTGGCCGCCTCCCATTGCGCTAGCAACTTCGGCACGTCGGCGGGCTCGATCGGCCCCATATGCTGGTAGCGGATGATGCCGCGACCATCGACAATGAAGGTCTCGGGGACACCGGACGATCCCAGCGCAAGCTGCGCCTTGCTTTCCGGATCTGCGCCAATGCGCTGGAACGGGTCGCCGCGCACGGCCAGGAACTCGGCCACGTCCTCGGGCTTGTCGCGTACCGCGATGGCATCAATCGCCGCGCCCTTGGCATTTAGCTCGGCCAGCAGCGGCGCTTCGGCGATGCAGGGCACGCACCAGCTGGCGAAAACATTGACCATGCGCGGTCGGCCCGACGCCAGGTCGGATGACGCCAGGCCCGGCTTGCCTGAGACAGCGGGGGACAATGCGAAACTAGGGACTGGCTGGCCAAGCATCTTTGACGTGATTTTTTCGTCAGCCGGACTGCTCAGCCGCCAGGATACCGCGCCGACGAACGCGGCCAGAATGAGCAAGGGCAGGAAGCGCAGTATCCGGCTCATGCGTATGACTCCGCTCGGTAGAAACCGTCCGACCGCCGACGCCGGAACAAGCGCCCCGCAAGGGCCATTGTACCGCCCAACGCAATCAATACGCCGCCCAGCCAGATCAGCGTGACGAATGGCTTCCACCAAAGGCGGAGCTGCCAGCGGCCTTCTCCCGCTTCGTCACCCAGCACCGCATAAAGCTGGCCATTCCAGCTGGTGGCGATTGCCGCTTCGTTGGTGGTAGTCGGCGGCTCCGAGAAGAACCGGCTTTGCGGTTTCAGCACCGTAACGCCGGACCCGCGTGAGGCACGGAGCTCAGCCTCCAAAGCAGTCCAATTGGGTCCGGCAAGGGGGCCGACTTCCCGAAATTCGACCAGCCACGGTCCGACCGCGACCCGATCGCCGGGCCGCGCAACCGCCAGCTTCTCCTGGGTGAAGGCGCTGTCGGAAGCCATGCCGACGATCGCCACTCCAACCCCCAAATGAGCTAAGACCATGCCCCAGATCGCCAGCGGGGTGCGGCGCAGCGAACGACCCAACAATGGCAGCAGGCTCGCAAGGATGAGCGCCCCGCCGAGGGCGAGTCCGAGCCGGGGCAGGATTCCAATTTGCGGTGCGAGCAAAATGCTGGCGAGCAGCACTGCTAGCGCGGCCATCACTCCCGGCGCGATGCGTGGCAGGACGGGCTTGGCGTCACGCCGCCATTTGAGCTGGGGGCCGATCAGCATCAGGGCCGCAAGACACAGCGCCAGCGGGCTGGCGACGCTGTTGAAATATGGCGGTCCGACCGACAGCTTCTCCCCGGAGAGAGCTTCGGCAATAAGCGGATAAAGCGTACCGACAAAGACGATTCCGAGGATCACCGACAGCAGCAGATTATTGGCTACCAGCCCTCCTTCGCGGCTGACGATTTCGAACGGCGCACCTTCCTTCACATGAGCGATGCGCACGGCAAACAGCAGCAGCGCCGCGCCGATATAGAGCGCCAGCAAGGCAAGAATGAAGGTGCCGCGCAGAGGGTCTACCGCGAAGGCGTGGACCGAGGTCAGGATGCCCGAACGGACAAGAAAAGTGCCGATCATCGACATTGAAAAGGCGACCAGCGCCAGCATCATGGTCCAGGCCCTCAGGCCGCCCCGGGCCGCCAGGACATTGACGCTGTGAAGTAGTGCCGTGGCGGCCAGCCATGGCATCAGCGAGGCATTTTCGACCGGATCCCAGAACCACCAGCCGCCCCAGCCCAACTCATAATAGGCCCAATAGCTGCCGGCGGTTATGCCGAGGGTCAGTAATATCCAGGCGGCGAGTACCCAAGGCCGCATCGCCCTGGCAATTGCCGGACCTACATTTCCGCGGATCAGGCCGGCGACGGCGAGGCTGAAGGCCACCGACAGGCCGACATAGCCGAGGTAAAGCGTCGGCGGATGGAAGGCCAGGCCGGGATCCTGGAGCAGTGGGTTGAGCCCGCGGCCATCGAGCGGTGCAGGATCAAGCCGCTCGAACGGGTTGGACGCAAGTAGCAGGAAAGCGAAAAAGCCGAGTGCGAGCGCGGCCTGGGCTCCGAGCGCGGCGCCCAACGTTTGCTGGTCGAGACGCCGCTCGAAAAGGGCGACCACTGCCCCGGCGAGGGCCAGAACGGTGACCCAAAGGAGCATTGAGCCCTCATGGTTCCCCCAGGCGCCGGCAAATTTGTAGAGCCAGGGCTTCTGGCTGTGGCTGTTCTCCGCGACCAGCAAGACGCTCATGTCGCTGCGCAGGAACAGTCCGATCAGCGCTGCGAAGGCGATGATGGTGAGGAACCCCTGCCCCAATGCGACGGCACGAACGGTGCGGATCGACCTCCCGTCCTCGCCGCCCAGTCCGCAAGCCAGCGCGAGTTGCAGGGCCGCCAGCGCGGCCGCCAGCCACAGAGCGGCAAGACCCGCCTCGGCAATCATGACGAAAACTCGTCACCCCGGACTTGATCCGGGGTCCGCCTGCCTTCGACCGGCTCAAGAAAAAGCAGATCCCGGGTCAAGCCCGGGATGACGGAGGGGGGGGTCATTGAGCCACTGCTTCGTTTGCCATTTGCGGTGGCATGTAGCGCTCGTCATGCTTGGCAAGAATATTGTCGGCAACGAACAGCCCGTCAGGCTGGAGACGGCCTTCGGCGACCACGCCGCTGCCCTCCTTGAACAGGTTGGGCGCGATCCCGCGGAAGACGACGGGCGTTACCGCCTTCATGTCGCTGACGTCGAAGCGAAGGGTAAGGCCGTCGGAATCGCGCTTGAGAGAGCCCTTGACCACCATGCCCCCCAGCCGCATCGCCTTGTCCGGGGCGGCCTTTCCGGCAACGATGTCGGACGGGGTGGCGAAATATGCGGCGCGATCCTTCAAGCCCCACATCGCCAGCAATACCGCGCCGACCAGGGCAGCGGCGGCAAGGACGATCAGGATCAGGCGCTGATGCTTGGGACGGACGATCATCGGCGCTTGGCCGCCTCCGCGTCCCCCTCTGCCTTTCGCATCGCCAAATAGGACGAGGCGACGAGCCCGATCGTTGCCACGCCGGCCACGGCATATGCCGCGATGACAAAGGCCCATTGGTTCATTCGGCCGCACTCCGGCGCAACCGCGCTTCGAGCTTGGAGCGCGCGAGATCGGCGCGCATCAGCATCAACGCCACCGCCGCGAAAATGGCGGTAAAGCCGACCATGGTCAGCGGTAGCGGCCAAAGCAGTTCGGGAGCGATCGACGAACCTTGCGTAATGCTGATCGACTGGCCCTGGTGAAGCGTCCGCCACCAGAGGACCGAATAATGGATGATCGGCAGGTTCACGGCGCCGACCATGCCAAACAGCGCGGCCATGCGCCCGTCCCCGCCCCGCTCCCGCTCAGCCGATGAAAGGGCAATATAGCCGAGGTAGAGGAAGAAGAGGATCAACATCGACGTCAGGCGCCCGTCCCACTCCCACCAGGTGCCCCAGGTCGGGCGTCCCCAGATCGACCCGGTGGCCAGGCACAGCGCGGCGAAGGTCGCGCCGGCGGGCGCGACGGCCCTGCCTGCAATCGCGGCAAGCGGATGGCGCCAGACCAGCTGGCTGATCGAGGCGGCGGCGATCGAGGCCCACCCCGCCATCCCGAGCCATGCGGCCGGAACATGGATGTAAAGGATGCGCACCGTCTCGCCCTGCAGATAGTCGGGCGGCGTGACGGCCAGGCCGCCACCCACACCGGCCAGCAGCAGAAACACGCCAATGCCCAGCAGCCAGGCCGTGGCAGGCCGGGCGATCTTAAGGAAGCGGGCGGGGTTGGCGTAACCGTGCATGGTAGCTGGCCTGCGACGTAGCGGACCCCTGCCCTTCCTTCAATTGGCCTGGAGTGCCTAGCGGCGCCCGATCAGCTTCTGCGCCATGGCGTCGGCGACGCAGGCGGGATCCTGGTCGGTCGCGGCGCTTTCCGCCCAGATCTGCTCGAGCCGGCCGGGGATGGCCTCGATCCGCGAGCGCACAAGATCGGGTCCGCCGTCACCCAGATATTCGGTCGACACGTTGATGATGCCGCCGGCGTTGATGACATAATCCGGAGCGTAGAGGATGCCGCGTGCCTGCAGCCGGCGCCCATCCGCAGCCGTTGCCAGCTGGTTGTTCGCGCCGCCAGCGATGATCGGGGCATTGAGCCGGCCAATCGTATGCTCGGTCAGGATCGCACCAAGCGCGCAAGGACTGACGACATCGGCCTCGACGTAAAGAACGTCGTCCGGCGCAACCACGGTGCCACCGGTTTCCGCTGCAAGCTTTTCCGCGCGGGCGCGGTCGACGTCAGCAATCGATAGCCGGGCGCCTTCAGCCGCTGCCTGGCGGGCAACACCCCCGGCGACGCTACCGGCCCCTTGCAGCGCGATATGCAGGCCGTTGAGGCTGTCCTTGCCAAGCGCGCGCTTCACCGCGGCCTTGATGCCGAGGAAAACGCCGAGCGAGGTGTGAGGCCCCGGATCGCCGCCAACCGCGCCGCCCGCCACCGGCAGGCCGGCGACGAACCTGGTCTGCTGCGAGATTGCGATCATGTCGCTGACCGACATTCCGACGTCCTCGGCGGTCACATATTTGCCGCCAAGCGAATTCACTGCCTGGCCGAAGGCCGCCAGCATCTCCGGAGTCTTGGTTCGGGTCTGGTTGGCCAGGACGACTGCCTTGCCACCGCCAAGAGGCAATCCTGCCATGGCATTCTTGTAGCTCATGCCGCGGGACAGACGCAGCGCGTCGGTCAGCGCTTCGGCATCGTCGGCATAGTGCCATAACCGCGTACCGCCCGCCGCCGGCCCAAGGTGGGTCGAGTGCATGGCGATGATTGCGCGAAGTCCGCTCTTTTCATCGGTGACAAAATGCAGCGCTTCATGCGCATCGAAATCGGGATAGCCCCAAGGGGTGTTCATGGATCGCCTAACCGCCTGTCCGGCAATGAAAAACTGGGGCGATCGACGGGACTTGAACCCGCGACCCTCGGTACCACAAACCGATGCTCTAACCAACTGAGCTACGATCGCCATGAAGCGTCTTTGAAGGGACGCGCGGGCTCCTTAAGGAAGCACCTTCAGCTTGGCAAGCAATAGCAAGGGAGAGGCGCATGGCCAACGCGACGATGACGAAATTCGGCTACCCGGGCAGCTTGATCCGCGAATTTGACCATTGGGTGGTCTTGCTGCGCCCCGCGCAGGTGACCCTGGGCTCATTGGTGCTGGCAGCCAAGGGCGAGGCCACCGCTTTTGGCGACCTGCCTTCTGGCGCACATGCCGAGCTGGCCGCGATCACTGGTCAAATTGAGGCCACCTTGAAAGCCGAGATCCAGTATGAGCGGATCAACTATCTGATGCTGATGATGGTCGACCCACAAGTCCACTTCCACGTCTTCCCACGCTATGAGGGGTCGCGCTCCATTGAAGCAGCAACCGTCGAAGATTGTGGCTGGCCAGGACCGCCGGACCTGAAGTCCGCGGTTGCATTGACGCCGCCGGCTTTGGACTTGGTTCGCGATCGGTTGATGCAAAACTGGTTAACAATCTATTAACTGTCTTTATATTTCAGTGCTATGTTAGTGCTTGCGCGAGCGTAACAAGCAGAGCATCCCTCCCTCGGGGAGAACTGATGACGATTCGACGAGCCCGCTCGCCGGCGGAGACCGGCGTGAATCTGCGCGACACTTTGTTGAAGGCGGGATTGGCCTCCAAATTTGTCGACCTGTTTATCGAGATGCCGCACAAGGTCGTGCATGTCGAAACGCGCCGCCCATTCCGCGAGCCGGGAGTGAGCCGGGACGAGGTCATGCTGGTCCGCTCGGGCATCCTGGCCAAATTCAAATCAGACGGCAGCGGCCGCCGCCAGATCGTCGCGCTGCGGTTCCCTGGCGAGGGCATATTACCGCATGAGGGCGTGGCCGATTATGGCATCCAGGCCATAGTCCGCAGCGAAATTTTGGTTGGAAAGGCCGAAGATTTCGACGCGATTGTCGACGCCAATCCGGAAGTTGCACGCTTTTTCTGGAAGCTGATCCAGCGCCAAAACGCCATCGGTTACGAATGGCTGGTAAATACCGGAAGGCGCGACTCCACGGCACGGGTCGCGCATTTGCTGTGCGAGACCGCCGCGCGGCTGGGCATCGACGTCCGGCAACAGCCGATGGTCAATCCATTCACCCAGCAGCAGGTCGCCGACATTACCGGCCAGACGTCGGTCAACGTCAACCGCGTATTCGCCGACCTTGAGCGGCAAGGCCTGATCAAGCGTCGCGGGCGCGAGATATTGTTTACGGATTGGAACGAGTTGCGGCGGGTCGCCGGATTCCAGCCTGGCTATCTGCAGTAGCGCAAACTTGTGCGGGTGATCGCTTCGCGATGCCCCTGCTCGCCGTCCTGCGCCGCCATGCCCCCGGCATGGCTTGCTCGAACGCCCCCCGGAAGCTCGCTTGCAAGGCATGGTGGGCGCGACAGGGATTGAACCTGTGACCCCACCCGTGTGAAGGGTGTGCTCTACCGCTGAGCTACGCGCCCATGCCCAAAAACCTGCCTGGAGAGACAGGAAGCGACGCCGTTAGATGAGGGTGTCGCGGCTGTCCAGACCGATTACTGAACGGCGTCCTTGAGCACCTTGCCCGGCCTAAATTTGGGCTGTGAGGTCGCCTTGATCTGCATCGGTTCTCCGGTTCGCGGATTCCGCCCGGTCGATGCCTTGCGCCGAGTCACCGAGAAATTGCCGAACCCGACAAGCCGGACTTCATCTCCCCGCTTGAGGGTCGAGGTAATGACCTCGAGCATGGTTTCGACCGCTCGGCTCGCATCGTTGCGGGAGAGTCCGGCGCGGTCCGCAACATGGCCGATGAGTTCCTGCTTGTTCATGTCCAAACTCCCAGGATGGGCGCTGCGAGACTCGCGAGCCCGAAGATCGGCCAACTTAAGGCAATTTCTGGCCGTTAAGTCAAAGCCCTTAGTGACGAACCGCAGGTCCTTCCCCACCAACGGCTGGATGCACAACCGGCTCGGTAGCCTGCTCGTCGGCATCCGTCCATTCGATCGGAACCATTGGTTGGGTCAGCGCACGAGCCAACGCTTCATCGACATGGCTGACGGGAATGATCTCCAGGGCCTCTTTCACCGATGAAGGAATCTCGGCCAGATCCTTTTCATTTTCGGCCGGGATCAGCACAGTGCGAATGCCGCCGCGCAGCGCCGCGAGCAGTTTCTCCTTAAGGCCGCCGATCGGGAGAACCCGACCACGAAGCGTCACCTCGCCCGTCATGGCGATATCGCGCCGGACGGGGATGGCCGTAAGGGTAGAAATCATCGCCGTTACCATGCCGATACCGGCGGAGGGGCCATCCTTTGGCACCGCACCTTCGGGCAAGTGGACGTGAATGTCCTTGCGCGCGAAGATCGAAGGCTTGACGCCGTAGGTGGGCGAGCGCGCCTTGACGAAGCTCATCGCGGTCTGGATCGACTCCGTCATCACTTCGCCAAGCTTGCCGGTCGTGCGGATCTGGCCCTTTCCGGGCACGGTTACCGCCTCGATCGTCAGCAACTCGCCCCCAACCTCGGTCCAGGCGAGTCCGGTCACGGCGCCGATCTGATCCTCTTCCTCTCCGACCCCGTAGCGGAAGCGGCGAACGCCAAGATAATCGCCAACATTCTCGGCGGTCAGGGTTACCGTTTCGGTCTTCTTTTCGAGAATCTGCCGCAGCGACTTGCGAGCAATCTTGGCCAATTCCCGTTCAAGCGTACGGACACCGGCCTCGCGGGTATAATGACGGATCATCGCGCGGAGGCCTTCGTCAGCGAACACCAGTTCGCCGTCCTTCAATCCGTGAGCCTCGATCTGCTTGGGGATGAGATGGCGCTTGGCAATCTCTACTTTCTCGTCCTCGGTATAACCCTCGAGCCGGATGATCTCCATGCGGTCGAGCAACGGCTGCGGCATGTCGAGCGAGTTGGCGGTCGTGACAAACATCACGTCGCTAAGATCGTAATCCAGCTCCAGATAATGGTCCTGGAAGCGGCTGTTCTGCTCGGGATCCAGCACTTCGAGTAGTGCCGAAGCGGGATCGCCGCGGAAATCCTGGCCAAGCTTGTCAATTTCGTCGAGCAGGAACAGCGGGTTGCTGGTGCCTGCCTTCTTCAGGTTGGCGATGATTTTGCCCGGCAGCGAGCCGATATAGGTCCGCCGGTGACCGCGGATCTCGGCTTCGTCCCGAACGCCGCCGAGCGACTGGCGAGCGAACTCGCGGCCCGTCGCGCGGGCGATCGAGCGGCCAAGCGAGGTCTTGCCGACGCCGGGAGGTCCAACCAGGCAAAGGATCGGCCCCTTGAGCCGGTTGGTGCGAGCCTGGACCGCCAGATATTCGACGATCCGGTCCTTGACCTTCTCCAGCCCGTAATGGTCCTCGTCGAGCACCCGTTGCGCCTCGGCAATATCCCGCTTCAGTCGCGATTTCTTTCCCCAGGGCAGGCCGAGCAGCACGTCGAGATAGTTGCGGGCGACCGTCGCCTCGGCGCTCATCGGTGCCATCCCGCGCAGCTTCTTCAGTTCGGCGTTTGCGCGGTTCCGGGCCTCCTTGCTGAGCCGGGTCTTGCGAATCTTGGAGGCTAGTTCGTTGAGCTCGTCCCCGCCCTCTTCGGCTTCATTGCCGAGTTCGCGCTGGATCGCCTTCAGCTGTTCGTTCAAATAATATTCGCGCTGGGTCTTCTCCATCTGCCGCTTGACCCGGCTGCGGATCTTCTTTTCGACCTGAAGGACGCCAAGCTCGCCTTCCATGAAGGCAAACACCATCTCCAGCCGTCGGGCGGGGTTGAGCTCGCCGAGCAGTGCCTGCTTGTCGGCAACCTTTATCGACAGGTTGGAAGCGACCGCATCGGCCAGGATCGAAGGCTCTTCGATCTCGCCGAGCTGCATCGACGTTTCCGCCGGAAGACGCTTGTTGAGCTTGGCATAATTGTCGAACTGATCGATCACCGAGCGCATCAGCGCCGCTGCTTCGGGACCCTCCGCCGCCTCTTCGTCGACCATCTCGACTTCGGCCAGCTGATGCCCTTCGCCGTCGCTCAGATTGACCAGCCGGGCGCGCTGCGCGCCTTCAACCAGCACCCGGACCGTACCGTCAGGCAATTTCAGGAGCTGCATCGCCGTCGCAATGACGCCCAGGTCATAGAGCGCGTCGCGGTCCGGATCGTCCTCGGAGGGATCGAGCTGGGCGACCAGGAACAGCTCCTTGTCGGCCGCCATCGCGGCCTCGAGAGCGGCGACGGATTTTTCGCGGCCGACGAACAGCGGCACGATACGGTGAGGAAAGACGACGATGTCGCGAAGGGGAAGAACCGGAAGAGTACGAGTTGTCATGTCCGATATATGGGCGGCGCCTTTAACGAGCGCAACGCCTAGCCGAACGCGACCTTAAGTCCTGGACCGAGATTTTGGAGTGCATGTGTCGCAGCAGCTACTCCGACACCAGCCCAAAAGCCGCGCTGCCGCCAGACCACGAACAGGGTCGAGAAGATGAGGAACGGCCACCAAATGACCAGGCCCCAGCCCAGTGCCTCGAGCGAATGGGCAATGCCCCAACCTGCGGCGCTCAACAGGATAGCGCTCGCCGGAGGTAGGAAGCGCAGGAACAGGGTCAGGAACCCTGCCATGATCAGGGTTTCGAGCACCGGCGCGAAAACGACCAGCAGGAATAACGCGAGCGGTCCTTTGATCGGGAAGGCTGGAGTCGGCAGGTTTGGCGCAATAGCTTTCGAGGCGACTGCCAGCGCCAGGCTGCCGGCAATCGTCATGGCCGCGCCGATCAGGATGGCGAGCCATGCCCGCCGCGGCTCGCGCAGCGGTGCCGGAAGGAATTTCAGGAAGCTGTCGTCAAGCAGCCGGGCGGGCTGCGGGACCGTCGCCACGGATTAGGCCGCGTCGCCCGAGGAAGCGGTCTTTTCCTTCTTGGCATAGACCCGCACGGGATCCTTGGTGCCGGCGACGACATCCTTGTCGACATGCACCTCGTCGACGCCTTCCATCGACGGCAGGTCGAACATCGTATCGAGCAGGATGCCTTCGAGGATCGAGCGAAGGCCGCGGGCGCCGGTCTTGCGCTCGATCGCCTTCTTGGCGACCGCGTGCAGCGCCTCGTCGGAGAAGCCGAGTTCGACATCCTCCATGTCGAACAGCTTCTGATACTGCTTCACCAGCGCGTTCTTCGGTTCGACCAGGATCTTGACCAGCGCTTCCTCGTCGAGGTCCTCAAGCGTGGCGATCACCGGCAGGCGGCCGATGAACTCGGGGATGAGGCCGAACTTGAGCAAATCCTCGGGCTCGGTCGCCTTCAGCAGCTCGCCCTGGCGGCGATCTTCCGGCGCGGCGACATGGGCGCCGAAGCCGATCGACTTGCCCTGGAGCCGGTCGCCAATGATCTTGTCGAGCCCGGCAAAGGCACCGCCGCAAATGAACAATATGTTGGTCGTGTCGACCTGCAGGAATTCCTGCTGCGGATGCTTGCGCCCGCCCTGCGGCGGGACGGAGGCCGTAGTGCCTTCCATCAGCTTCAGCAGCGCCTGCTGGACGCCCTCGCCCGACACGTCCCTAGTGATCGACGGGTTATCGGACTTGCGCGAAATCTTGTCGATTTCGTCGATGTATACGATGCCGCGCTGCGCCTTCTCGACATTATAGTCGGAAGCCTGGAGCAGCTTCAGGATGATATTCTCGACATCCTCGCCGACATAGCCGGCCTCGGTCAGCGTGGTCGCATCGGCCATCGTGAACGGCACGTCCAGGATTCGCGCCAATGTCTGGGCCAGCAGCGTCTTGCCGCAGCCGGTCGGGCCGATCAGGAGGATATTTGACTTGGCCAGCTCAACATCGGTCCCGGTCTTGGAGCCGTGGGCCAGCCGCTTGTAATGATTATGGACCGCGACCGACAGGACGCGCTTGGCGCGCTGCTGCCCGATCACATAGTCGTCGAGCACCTTGTAGATTTCTGAAGGGGTTGGAACGCCATCGCGAGTCTTGACCAAGGCGGACTTGGTCTCTTCGCGGATGATGTCGTTGCACAGTTCGACGCATTCGTCGCAGATGAAGACGGTTGGGCCCGCGATCAGCTTGCGGACCTCATGCTGCGACTTACCGCAGAAGCTGCAGTAAAGCGTGCTCTTGCTGTCGCCGCCGCCGGAAAGCTTGGTCATTCAGGTCCCTTGTCTTCATTACAAGCCGCGCAAAGCGGCCACCGGTCATGCTAAACCGGATTATCGCATAATCAAAATGGCAGATGGGTTAACGTCCGTTCCCGGTCCAAGTGCCTGTCCCAAATATGGAACGTCTACCCCAACCGGGCAAGGGCGTACCGGACTCTGCTGGACAATGGCGCCCTTATGCTGGCGTGATATCCGCCGCCCCGCTGCTGTCGCCTTCACCAATATCGGGCCGGCGGTCGAACACCTCGTCGATCAGACCGAATTCCTTGGCCTCGTCGGCCTCGAGGAACTTGTCGCGGTCCATTGCGGCTTCGATCGCTTCGATCGATTGCCCGGTATATTTGGCATAGAGCGTGTTGAGCCGGGTCCGCATGCGCAGGATTTCGCGGGCCTGGATCTCGATATCGGAAGCCATGCCCTGGGCGCCGCCAGACGGCTGATGGACCATGATCCGGCTGTTGGTCAGGGCAACCCGCATTCCGGGCTCACCGGCGGCCAGAAGGAAACTTCCCATCGATGCCGCCTGGCCAATGCACACCGTGCCGATCTTGGGCCGGATATATTGCATGGTATCGTGGATCGCGAGGCCAGCGGTCACCACGCCGCCCGGCGAATTGATGTACATGAAGACGTCCTTCTTCGGGTTCTCGGACTCGAGGAAGAGCAGCTGGGCGGTGATCAGCGAGGCCATATGGTCCTCGATCGGCCCGGTGATGAAGACGATCCGCTCCCTCAGCAGCCTGGAATAAATGTCGAAGCTGCGCTCTCCCCTGTTCGATTGCTCGATGACGATGGGGACGAGGCCGGAAACAATATCTTGATGGTCCATGGGAAATGCGGGTCCTTGATTTGCTTGGCACCTACATCGGCAGGTTCGCGCCAATGTTCAAGCCGGACCTTTCTCCAAACAAGCGAAAGGGCGACCGACGCATGGCCGGCCGCCCTCCCCCGTTTGGCGGTCCTGTAGAGCCGCCTTACATCTTCACGGTCGCCCGGGCGTAGAGGTAACGCCCCGGAACGTCGTAAGTCGTCGGGTCGAACCCGTTCACGTCGCAGCCGAAGCAAGCCGGGGCCTTGACGTCGAACAGGTTGTTGACGCCGAGTGCGAAGCCGAAATTGTCGGCGAAGTCCGGCGACTGCCAGCGCAGCTGGAGATCAGTGTAGAACATCGACTTGATCTTGTTGTCGGCGTTGGTCTCACGGACGCTCTTGATGTAGCGGCCGGTAAGCGAGGCTCCGAAGTTCTTCATGTCCCAATCGAGGACGCCGATCGACTTCCACTTCGGGAATGCCTGCGACGGGCTTCCAACTTCGGTACCTTCGCGACTTACCACCTGATCCCCATCCGCCGTCGGAACGATGACGTCATAGTTGGTCAGGAAGGTGTTGTTCCAGGTGAAGCCGAAGCGTCCGAAACCGGTCTCATCCGTTCGGTAAACCAGGTTTGCGTCAAAGCCCTTGGTCTCAATGCCCGAGAGGTTCTCCAACACGCTGTCGATCCCGGTGATATCGCCGCTAGCCCCGGATCGCGTGATGCGGTCGCAAGCGGAGGCATCATTGTTGTAGACGCAGTTGGTTACCGTCAATTGCGCCGGGAATGCCTGAATCGCGTCCTGGATCTTGATGTTGTACCAGTTTACCTCAAGCGACAGACGCGGAATGTACGACGGACTGTAAACCCCGCCAATCACCCAGCTCTTCGAAGTTTCCGGCTTCAGATCCTCATTGCCGCCGGTGATGACCGACAGCTGATCGTCAGGACGGGTCGTTGCACCAATACCGCCCTGCAACGTGCAGTTGGCAATGACGTCGAGATCACCATTCGCAACGCTCCGATCCAGTGCGCTGTTCGTCGAACAAGGATCGTCGAACGCCGAATCAAATCGGGAGAAGGTACCGAATAGCTCGCCGATTGACGGTGCCCGGAAGCCTTCGGCCCAGTTCACACGTAGCCGGAGATCCGGGATCGGCTTCCAGTTTGCACCGGCCTTGAACGTCGTGGTCGACCCCGACGTCGAATAGTCGGAGTAACGCACCGCGCCAGTCAGCTCCAGCAGTTCGGCGCCCGGCCGGTCGGCCAGCAGCGGCGCGTTGATTTCGGCGTAAGCTTCCTTGACGTTGTACTTGCCCTTGGTCGGCTGAGCCGGAATGTCGGAACTGAAGCCGGCCGCTACGACCGGATCGGGGTCGAACCGCCCCTTCTGCTCACGATATTCGAGGCCGGCCGCAACACCGAGCGGTCCTCCCGGCAATTCGAACAGCGCGCCCGAGATGTTGGCGGTGAAATCGAGCGATTTCTGCTCACTAGAGTCACGTTGGACGAAGCTGACAAAGTCAAGCATATCCTGCGTGATCGTTCCCGGACCGCCGAACAGGTTGAACGGCACACAGCCTTCCACCAGAGCGCAGTCGGCGGGATCCCCAAGGGCAATCCTCAGATTATTGGCGTTGATGTTGCCATGCATGACCTGCTTGGCCTTGTTGCGGCCGTAGCTTGCGTTGACGTCCCAATACCATTCGTGACCGGCGGCATTGAAATTACCGTCCAGGGTGGCGACCCCGTAGACCGTCTTGACCGTCTGGTCATACCTGCGCGGCCCAAGCTCGATCACGCGGCGGCGGAACATGACGTAGTTGGTATCGTCCAGGTCGACCAGGAATGGATTGTAGGGGTTGTCTGCGTCGATCTCGATCGTGTCGAGCAAGTTGTGGTTGCCGGCGGCCTGTCCGACCAGCAACGGGAGCGGCGCTGCCTGGTTTTTCGACTGGCGCTTGTTCCAGAGTGCTTTGGCGGAGAAATTGATGTTCTCGCCCAGCTCCTGGCGCACGTTGGCGAACAGTCCGTAGCGCTTCAGCGGCGTCTGGATGAAATTGTAGGGCGCGAAGTTGAAGCTGTCGGTATTGAAATCAAACTGCTTGTAGTCGCTGGCAGGGTCGAACGGATTTGCCGGATTATAGACCGGGCGCCCTAAGACTACGTCGCGGAGTGCAAGGATTGGCTGATTCTCGTTGACGTCCTCAGTCAGCGGATCGTCCGCCGGGGCCAGGACACCGAACGGTCGGAACTGTCCGAACAAGGCAGTCCCCGAGCAGCCGCCTTCAGCGCAACTGGTGGCATAAGGACTCGGAAATGCCGAGATGTCCCGGTCGCGGGATTTCACTCCACCTTGCTTCACGAAGTTGCCGCCGACGACGAACTGCGTCGGGCCATCGCCGCCATTTCCCCAGCTGATCTGGTAATTTTGGGTGAAGCCGTCGCCTTGGTCATAGCCGCCGAGCTGGGCGACGGCCTGAAGGCCCTTCTGCTTCTTCTTGGTGATGATGTTGACCACGCCGGCGATCGCGTCCGACCCATAGATCGACGAGGCGCCGTCCTGAAGCACTTCGATCCGCTCGATCATGCTGTCGGGAATGGAGTTGAGGTCGGTCGAGCCAGGGACGCCCGATGCCGATGCGCCGTTTACGTAACGCAGGCCGTCGACCAGCACGAGGACACGGCGCGACCCGAGATAGCGAAGGTCGACTTCCGCGGAACCGGCGCCGACGCCGCCGCCGTCGGGCGGGTTGCCGAGGTTGCCCGAGTTGTTGAACTTGCTGTTGAGGCCGCCGCCGGAGCTGGGCAGGCGCTGCAGCACGTCATTGACCGAGTTTAGGCCGGTTTTGGCAATGTCAGCCTGGTCGACGAAGACAATCGGTGCATCCTGGCTCAAGGGGTCACGGCGAATGCGCGATCCGGTGACGACGATCTCGCCGCCGCTGGTTGGCTCGGCTGCACTGGCCGGAGCTTCAGCTGCGTCGGGTGGAGGGACGTTACTTTGAGCGGCAGCGGCGCTGCCAATCACCAAAGCGAGCAATCCAGCCCCTGCCCGAAGCGCTACCTGAGAACGGCCCATCAATTATCTCCCTGTTTAACGAAAACCGGTTAAGGTTTTTCGCCGCAACGGGAGAGTAACAAACAAGTCAGTATGCCGAACAGATACCCAGAATATTAGGGAGAAACTGTTACCTTTCGGCCACAACAGGCGCCGGATGGGCCAGGTAAGCGAGGCGGCGCATCTCCCGCCGGCCCCGTGTCACGGTATCGAGGATCAGGCCGGCGAAGAAGCTCAATACGGCAATGATAACCATGCCGGTCGCCAGGATCGCGGTCGGGAAGCGAGGCACGAGGCCGGTGTCGAGGTAGGTCAGGACAAGCGGAATCGCGAGGATGACCGCGGCGATCACCAGCAACGCACCAAGCCCGCCGTAAAACAGTACCGGCCGCTCAATCCGGTATAGCGTGCCGATGGTCCTCAAGATCCGCCAGCCATCTCTGTAGGTGGAAAGCTTCGATGACGAGCCTTCCGGTCGAGCGCCATAAGCCGTCGCCAGTTCGCCAATCGGCATGCGCAGTTCAAGCGCGTGGACGCTCATCTCCGTCTCAATCTCAAAACCGGCCGAGAGCACCGGGAAACTTTTGACAAAGCGCCTCGAGAAGACGCGGTAGCCCGAAAAAATGTCGGTGAAGCTGCGTCCGAACAGTCTGGCCAGCAGGCCAGTGAACAGCTTGTTGCCGATGACATGACCGCCGCGATAGGCTTCCGCCGCCTCGTGCTGGCGAATGCCGACAACCATGTCGAACTGCTCTTCGATCAACATCCGGACCATTTCGGGGGCCGCCTTGGGGTCGTAGGTCAGGTCGCCGTCGGCCATCACATAGATATCGGCATCGACATCGGCGAACATCCGGCGGACCACGTGCCCCTTGCCCTGCTGACGTTCGGTGCAGACAGTCGCGCCGGATTGGCGGGCAATCTCCGCGGTCCGGTCCCGGCTGTTATTGTCGTAAACGTAAATCTTTGCCGCAGGCAGGGCAGCGCGAAAGCCGGCGATCGTCTCGGCAATCGCTGCTTCCTCATTGTAGCAGGGCAGGATGACGGCAATCCGCAAACTGTCCAAGACGCCCCCCCCCTTTTCGTCATCCCCGCGAAAGCGGGGACCTAGCCTGGCGAAAGATTCTTACTGGGTTCCCGCTTCCGCGGGAATGACGATTATTTCTTCTTCGGCGCCGGCTTTTTAGCGGCGGCCGGCTTGGCTGCGGCAGCCTTGGCTTCTGCCTTCTTCGGCTCTGTCTTCTTGGCGGCTGGCTTGGCTTCGGCCTTCTTCGGCTCTGCCTTCTTGGCAGCCGGCTTTTCGGTTTTGGCCGGAGCTGCCTCCTTTTTGGCGGCAGGCTTTTTGGCGGCAGGCTTTTTGGCGGCCGCCTTTTTCGCGGGCTTCGCCGCACCGTGGTCATGACCGCAGCCTGGGCCATGGACGTGGCCCTCCTCGCTCTCAAGATCATGCTCGAGGATATCGCGAGCAACGGTCAGGTCGCTGATATCCGCCTTGGAGAAGAGGAAATCCACGACCTTGTCCTCGTACAGCGGAGCGCGCAGCTGGGCGGCAGCCATCGCGTTCTGCTGGATGTAGCGGACGAAGGCGTCGCGATCCTTCGGCTGATACTGGGCCGCGGCTTGCCCGATCAGCCGGTTCATTTCCTGTTGGCTGACCTCAATGCCGTTGGCGGCGCCGATTTCGCTCAGCAGAAGGCCAAGGCGGACGCGGCGAACAGCGATCTTTCGATATTCCTCTGCGTCGCTTTCGACTTCCTTGAGCGCGGCATCGGGTTCGGCTTCGTGGCTCGCCTCATGGCGCAGCTGGGCCATGATGTTCTCAAATTCTGCTTCTACCATCGATGGGGGCACGTCGAAATCATGGGTCGCGGCCAGCTGGTCGAGCAGCCGGCGCTTCATATGCGTACGCGTCAGACCATTCAGCTCCTGCCGCTGCTGGTCGCGCAGCAGGCCCTTCAGCTGATCAAGGTCATTGAGGCCAAGCTGCTTCGCGAAGTCGTCGTCGAGCTTGGTCTCGCCGGCGGTCTTCACCGCAGTCACCTTGACGTCGAATGTTGCCGCCTGCCCCTTGAGATTCTCGGCCTGATAGTCGGCCGGAAAGGTCACGTTGAGCTGCTTCTCGTCACCAACCTTGAGGCCCACCATCTGATCCTCGAAGCCGGGGATAAGCTGGCCGGAACCAAGAACAACGGCCATGCCTTCGCCGGTACCACCTTCAAAAGCGGTACCATCGACCTTACCGACGAAATCGATCACCACCTGGTCGCCGTTGGCGGCCTTGTGGCCCTTCTTGGCGTCGTCGAAGCGGGTTTGCGACTTCGCAAGCTGGTCGAGCTGGTCGTCAACAGCCTTCTCGTCGACCTCGACGTTGAAGCGTTCGAGCTTGAGGTCGTCGATCTTCGGCGCCGGTACGTCAGGCAGTGTTTCGAGCCGGACGCTGACTTCGGCATCCTTGCCGGTCTCGTACCCCTGGTCGAGCTCGACCTCCGGCTGCGTCGCCGGGCGAAGCTTCTTGTCGCTGAGAAGCTTCTGGACGCTGTCCTGGACCGCGGTGTTGAGCGCATCACGCATCAGCGCTTCGCCGTGCATCTTGCGGATCAGGTTCGGCGGAACCTTTCCGGGGCGGAAGCCGGGCATGCGCACGGTGGGCGCGATGCGCTTGATCTCGCCATCGACGCGGGCGTCGATATCCTTGGCGGGAATGGTCAGCTTATAGGCCCGCGTCAGGCCTTTATTTTCCGTCTCGACGGTTTTCATGGTCACGGCCGTATTCCTGTTCATCAATCTCTGTCTGCGCGGCGATCCCGCTGCTCGCCCATCCCCGGATGGACTGCGCAACGATTCCGCTACTCGCCCATCCCCCGGACGGGCTGCGTGGCGGAATGGTGCGGGCGAAGGGACTCGAACCCCCACATCTTGCGATACTGGAACCTAAATCCAGCGCGTCTACCAATTCCGCCACGCCCGCGCGGACGCCTGAAAGTGCGCGGCCTATAGCAAGGATAAGCGCCGGGGCAAGAGCAACGCGGCGTGCAACTGCATCGTCCCAACCGGGTTATCTCATTCAAAGGAGTAGCATTCCATGCAGGATGTCCCCAACCCGGCCAACCCGCCGCCTGAAACTCCCGCGCCCGTACCGGCGACGCCGAGTCAGCCGGCCCAGCCGACAACGCCACCCTTGGAGGCGCCGCCACCGCCTCCCGACATCGATATTCCGGCACCGGGCGCGCAGCCATTGGGCGCAGCAAGTGGCTAGCCGGCCGCCTCGGCCGGGCGAACCGCCACCGGCTGACGAGCCGGGACATGTTCCGCCACTTCCTGGCGAACCCGAGCCCCCACCCGCGCCCGATCCCGTTGCCGGCTAAACGCGCCGCGCCGAATTGACGATCGCTTCAAAGTCAGGGAGCGAGGCGTTGTAATAATGCGATCGCGCTGCATCTAGGAGGATCAGGTACAGCTTGCCGTCGATCACCGCACCGACGGCGCGGCCCTTGCGCCGAACCTCATCGCTGTCGAGATGTTCATAATCAAACTGAAAGCCGCTGGCGCCGAGGAAAGGCCTGGGCGCGAGAGCGGTGGTTGTGAAGTCGACCGCTCCGCCGCGCACACGAAAAAGGCTTTCGATGATCGCCGCAATTTCCGGCGGGGTCATATTGGCTCGGAACTTGGGGACCTGCCGGTCATCCCGGCTACGCTGATAAACCAGCGCTTTCCCGTCCTTCAGGCCAGTAACGAAGCTGATCCCGTCGAGGTATGGGCCGTTCTGCGTCCAGTCCTCGACGGTTCTGATATCGGTAAAGAGACTGCCCGAAATCTTGTTCCATTCACGCGGCGGCGTCACGGCAAGACTATTGTCGCCAACGCGCACTTCCGTGACGCGGACCAGCGAATAGCCGCCCGAACCGAACCCTCCGCCTCCGACCGAGCTGCATGCCGCCAGAGCCAGAGCGCAGGTGGCCAGGAAAAGCCCAATGCAACGAGACATGCCTATTCTCCTCAACCGGTCATCATCTGGCGAACCAGCGCCGCATCGGGCGCTCCTGGGGCCAGCTGCAGGTATCGAGCAAAGGCGGCATTGGCCTCTGCCCTGTGGCCGCTCTTGAGCAGCATGATGCCATGCCAACGCCAGGCGTCGGGTGGCGCATCAGGATAAAGGACTGCGGACGCGTAGCCTTGGGCCGCCCGCGCCTCATCGCCCATCTTTTGGCTGTTACGCAGCCGCCAAATCTCCCCTTCGTAAAAGCGGAGCAGGCCGGTCCAGCCATCCTTGGCCAATGTGTTGACGACATATTGGCTTGCGCCCGGGTCGTTGAGCTTAATCTGGTCGTCCAGCAGTGTTGGCCGGATATTGGCCAGGGCCTGCAGGTAACGTTGACGATAGCCGTCGTAGCTTCGTCCCGGCTGGGTCATTTCGGCCGCCGAAATCTTGAGGTCGGCCATCCGCGATTCCGGTGAGGGGTGCGTCGAAAAGAGCGAAAAATCCCGACTGCGCTTCTTGCGGCGATATTTCGCGGAGAGATCGAGCTCGCCGATCAGCTGGTCCCAGGTCTCGCTCATCGCCATTGGGTCGTAGCCTGCCTCGGCCAGCAGCCGGACGCCCATGGCGTCGGCTTCGGCTTCCATGGTGCGGCTATATTTCAGCAGCGACAGGATGGTGCCGAGTTGGGCCAGCTGCACCAGGTCGCCGGCGTATATGCCCGCGGCGCCGCCGGCGACGCCGGCGCCCATCGCCAGGAACGAAAAAATGTCGGTCTTGCGACGAATGTCACGCCATTGTCGCAGTTGGTGCTTGCGCAGGAAGTGGGCGCTTTCGTGCGCGACTACCCCCGCCAGCTGCGCCTCGTTGCGCATCCGCAAGAGCAAGCCTGAAAATACCACGGCGAATCCCGTCGGAAACATCATGGCGTTGAATTCCGGGATTCGAGCCAGGTAGATCCGCATATCCTTGGCGGCCGGTCCGCCGACGTGGCCGATGAGATCACCCAGATAAGCCGTTAGTGCCGGGTCCTTGATCAGCAGGTTGGAGCCGGAGACCTCCTCCTCGACCCGCTCCATCAGCTGCCACATGCCTTTTTCATCTTCGTCGATGGCGCGGTATCCGGGGCCGATTAGCGGCACCATGTCCTTGGGCAGGATTCGCGCGTCGGCCATACCGATCGAGGAGGCAGCAGCCAGCGAACCGCCAGCGGCGAGGACAGCCCGGCGCGACCAGCTCATGGCTGCCTTTCCCGATGCTGCACGTTGCGGCCAGGCTTCATTCGGTCGAGCAATCGGTCGACCATTTGCGCCGCGCCCTCGTCCGTGCGGATGTCGCCCATCTTGATACCGGCAATCTGGCTGCCTGCCTGAACGACGTTGAACCACACGACTTCGCCGGTGCGAAGGTCGACCAGGCTGGCGTAGGCGAACTGGCCAGCGCCGCCGATCGTGGGAGCGCAAAATCCAACAGCGCATCCGGCGATGCCCAGCACCTGCAGCGCGACACGACCGGTCGAAGCGAAGCTATCCTCAGCGTGAAGGAACAGCGCATAGTCATAACCGGTATGCCGTCCGAGCGCGATGGCGTCCTCACCCAACGTCCAGTCGAGGCCCTTGCCCCGCTTGGTCGGCAGATAGGCCCCGCCATATTTGTGGAGCGCGATCGAGCTGCCGACCGCATAGTGCAGGCGCTCAAGCTCGGCGATGGTTTCCGGATCAACCCCGGGGAGCGAATTGCGCTTCTCCATGATCAGCACATTGCCGCCGCGGGCAGCCTGCTGCGCCTTCAAGGCGGCCAGCAGCTTGGTCCTGGCGCCCTCGGTCCAGTCGGCCCGAGGCTCAACCAGACCGCCTGTCGTGACCGAGCCGACACTGACGTCGGGCCGCATTACGAGAAGCTTGTAGTCGCCGTGCGGTGGAGCAAATTCAACATCGGCATATTGGCGGGTTGAAACGCAGCCCGCCAGCGCAACCGACCCCAACAGCGCCAAGGCTACACGGCGCATGACCCTCTCCCCGATCACAGTTCAGCAGACTCAACGCTGCCGAGTCAGTTAGAAAAAGGCAAGTGATTTAAAATGGTTAGCGGAGCGTGCACCGATCGCCCGCAACGGCCACGAGGCAATGCCCGTCGATCGAGCCGGCCGGAATTGCAAGGCCGATGGTCGCCGCCAGGGTGGGAAGGATGTCGGTGGTCTCGACCGGCGATTCGAGTGCAAGGCTGGGCATTCCCTGGCGCCAAAACAGGATCGGCACGCGCCGGTCATAATCCCACGGGCTGCCGTGGGTGGCGACATAGCCAGGTGTTCGGGTCGCGGCATTCACATCGCGCTTCAGCAGCACGACGAAGTCTCCCGAGCGTTCGGCGTCGAAGCTGGCACGAGCGCGCTGAATCAGGCTCCAGCCGGTCGGCGATTCGGTTGGAACCGGGGTCGCGGCGAGCTGCTCATGCGTGAATACGGCCTCGACCTGGGGATGTGCACGGAACATTGCCACAGCCGCCGACATGGCCCTTGCCCGGTCCCCCGGCGAAAGCGCCCGGTCAACGTACATGTCACCGAACGAACCCTCACCGTAGAGCACGGGTCCCTTGAGCCCAAGTTGCGTGCCGACGGCCGCCCCGACATCCTTGGCAGTAAGCTTCGGATCGACCCGGGCAGCATCAGCAACTCCTTGCTGCCGCCGCCGCTCGGGAATGTCCTGGCCGCCATGGTCGGCCGTCAGCATCACCGAATAGTCGATGCCCCTCCTGTCCAGCAGCCGAAGAAAATCTCCAAGGTCGCGGTCGATCGAAAGAAGCTGCAGGCACATTTCGGCGCCTTCGGTGCCATAGCCGTGGCCGATGATATCGGTCCCTGAAAGGCCAATCGAGATGATATCGGTAGCCGTTCCATGGCCCAGTTGCATCTCGTCGATCAGCGCGGCGGCCAAAGCGAGCGTTGCTCCGTCAAACTCGGGGCTTGCGCGGAAGCTGCGGACGTCGCCGGCCTTACGGGCGAAGCTGTTTGCGCCGACTGGAGACCCATAGCCTTCGATCGGAATATCCTTGGCCTTGCCCTGGCAAAATTCGGGCAATTCCAACGGCGGTCGGTCCTGCGCTATCGCATTGGCGATTGCGAGCTTGCCCGCCGTGACCGAGCGCGGAGTGGCCACCCCCTTCAGATCGGTCGAAAAGGTCTTGCCGTCCCAATACCAGCGTTGGTCGACCGCCCGTCCACCCATCATGACGGCTGAGCGATCCTTGCCGGCAACCGCGACATTACGGCTAGTCGGCGAAACGGCCTTCAATCGGTCACCCATCGTCGGGACGCGAAGGTGATAGGGAGAGACCGTATAGGCGATCGAGGAGCTACCGGGGACGCGCTCGTCCTCAACGCAGTAGACGCTCTTGTCGCTGCGCGCCTGGCTGAGGTCGTACCAGCCATTAGCGATGATTCCGGTGCGCGATGGATGGCTGCCGGTCAGGATGGTCGAATGACCGGGGCAGGTCTCGGTTGCATTATGGCTCTGATAGCCGTTGCGGAATGCCACGCCCGAGGACAGTCGCTTCAAGCCGGCGGTGAAATGCGGTCGATATTCGTCGTAAAGATCAGCTGAAAATTGGTCGACGGAGATGGCGACGATCAGCTTTGGTGCACCAGTCTGTGGCTGCTGGGCGATGGTCTGAGCGCAGGCCGTGGACGCAACCGCTGTGGCCACAACTGCCGCGAAAATCTTTGAACGCATCGTACCTCCCGACATTTCGAGCGTAGCGAAGCAATCCATGCCATGCCATCGCCACTGGATCGCTTCGTCGCTTTGCTTCTCGCGATGACGAAATGGTGACGAATTAGCCGAGCTTCGCCCGCAGCCGCTCGTTGACCACCTGCGGATTGGCCTTGCCAGCCATCGCCTTCATCGTCTGGCCGACGAAGAAACCGAACAAAGCCTCCTTGCCAGCCTTATACTGTTCGACCTTGTCGGCATTGGCGGCCAGGATCTTGTCGATCTCCGCGTCGATCGCGCCGGTGTCGCTGGTCTGCTTTAGCCCCCGCTCCTCGACAATCTTCGACGGCGCCTCGCCGGTTTCGAGCATGATCTCGAACACCTGCTTGCCGAGCGTGCCGCTGAGCGTACCGTCGGCGACCAGCTTCAACAGTTCGGCGGCCTCCCCTGGCGAGATGCCGGTGGTCGAGATGGTCTCGCCGCGGCGGTTCAATGCACCAAATAGCTCGGCGACGGTCCAGTTGGCGCCCTGCTTGGGCTCTGCTCCTGCAGTCAGCAGGTCATCGAACCAGCGTGCCGTCTCGACCTCCGCGGTCAGCACCGAGGCGTTATAGGCGCTGATCCCCAGCCCCTCGAACCGCTTGCGCTTGGCGTCGGGCAGTTCGGGCAGCGAGGCGCGGCATTCCTCAAGGAAAGCATCGTCGAGCTCGAGCGGCAGCAGGTCAGGATCCGGGAAGTAGCGGTAGTCGTGCGCGTCTTCCTTCGAGCGGAGCGAGCGGGTGACGTTCTTGTCGGGATCGTAAAGCCGCGTTTCCTGCGCGACCGTGCCGCCGCCCTCGATCAGCTCGACCTGGCGGCGGGCCTCATGTTCGATCACCGCCATAACGAAACGAACCGAGTTGACGTTCTTGGTTTCGGTCCGGGTGCCGAATTCCTCGCCGGGCTTGCGCACGCTGACATTGACGTCGGCGCGCATCGAACCCTCTTCCATATTGCCGTCGCACGAGCCGACATAGCGGAGAATTGCCCTGAGCTTCCGAAGATAGGCCCCTGCTTCGGCGGGAGAATTCATGTCCGGTCGCGACACGATCTCCATCAGCGCGACGCCCGAGCGGTTGAGGTCGACATAGCTCATGGTCGGATGCTGATCGTGCATCAGCTTGCCCGCATCCTGTTCAACATGGATGCGCTCGATGCCGACCTGCTTGACGCTGTTCTCGTCCTTCTCGTCCAGCAGGATTTCGACTTCGCCCGGCCCGACCAGTGGATGGTAGAGCTGCGAAATCTGGTAGCCCTGCGGCAGGTCGGCGTAGAAATAGTTCTTGCGGTCGAAGCGGCTCCAACGGTTGATCACCGCGTCCAGCGCCATTCCGGTACGCACCGCCTGGCGGATGCACTCCCGGTTGGGGACCGGCAGCATGCCGGGCATGGCTGCGTCGACCAGCGACACCTGGCTGTTTGGCTCGGCCCCGAACGCCGTCGCTGCGCCGGAGAAAAGCTTGGCGTTGGACGTGACCTGGGCATGGACCTCAAGGCCGACCACGACCTCCCAATCGCCGGTTTCGCCCTTGATGCGATATGGTGCGTTCAAATCTGCCATTACAAAATCCGTTCGTGTCGAGCGCAGTCGAGACACGCCCTGCCAACGTCCCTCGACTTCGCTCGGGACGAACGGTGAAGGTTGCGCTTCACCACCATTTCTTCGGCCTCGCCGTGAACCCTGCCCGTTCCTCGATGGCGAGGCCGGCGTTGAGCACACCCTGTTCGTCCATCTCGCGGCCGATCAAATGAATGCCCAGCGGCAGGCCCTGGCTGTCGAGTCCGCCGGGAACCGACATGGCCGGCAAGCCGGCGAGGCTGGCCGGAACCGCGAACACGTCGTTCAGATACATGGCCAGCGGATCGCTCATCTTCTCCTGAAGCCCGAACGCCGCCGAGGGCGCGGTCGGGGTCAGGATGAAGTCGCAATCCCTAAACGCTTCGGTAAAGTCGCGCTTGATCAAGGTGCGAACCTTTTGCGCCTTGGTGAAATAGGCATCGTAGAAGCCTGCGGACAGCACATAGGTGCCGATCATGATCCGCCGCTTTACTTCCGCGCCAAAACCATCAGCACGCGTCGCGGCATACATGTCGTCGAGGCTCTTCACCCCCATCTCACGCAGGCCGTAGCGAACGCCGTCGTAGCGGGCGAGATTGGACGAAGCCTCGGCCGGAGCGATGATGTAGTAGGTCGGAAGCGCATATTTGGTGTGCGGCAGGCTGATCTGCACAACCTCGGCGCCAGCGTCCTTGAGCCACTCAATCCCCTGGTCCCAGATGGCATTGATCTCTTCGGGAACGCCGTCGATGCGATATTCCTTCGGGATGCCGACCTTCTTGCCGCGCAGGTCGGCCGAAAGGCCGGCCTCCCACTGCGGCACCGGCAGGTTGAGAGACGTTGCGTCCTTGGCATCGAAGCCGGCCATCGCCTCAAGCATGATCGCACAATCGCGCACGGTGCGAGCCATCGGCCCCGCCTGGTCGAGCGAGCTGGCGAAGGCGACGATTCCCCAGCGAGAGCAGCGGCCATAGGTCGGCTTGATCCCCGAAATGCCGGTGAATGCAGCAGGCTGACGAATCGATCCGCCGGTGTCGGTGCCGGTGACGCCTGGCGCGATTCCCGCGGCAACCGCCGCCGCCGAACCGCCCGACGAGCCGCCCGGCGTCAGCGCTGCGTTGCCGCCGTCGTTGCGCTTCCACGGCGAAATGACCGGGCCATAGGCGCTGGTTTCGTTGGACGAGCCCATTGCAAATTCGTCCATGTTGAGCTTGCCCAACATGCCGGCGCCGGCCGCCTTGAGGTTGCCCGAGACGGTGCTTTCGTAGGTCGGCTTGAAATGCTGGAGGATCTTCGAGCCCGCGGTGCTGTCAACGCCCTTGGTCGCGAACAAATCCTTGATGCCGAGTGGAATGCCGGAAAGCGGTTTCAGCTCGCCGGATGCACGGGCGGCGTCTGCTGCGTCTGCGGCCGCCAGTGCCAGCTCAGGCGTTTCGACTGTGAAAGCGTTGAGACTGCGCGCAGCGGCAACCGCGGCGTTGAACGCCTCGGCGATCTCGCGCGCCGAAAAATCGCCGGCTCGAAAGCCTTCGCGCAGCTCGGTGATCGTCTTGAGGGTGAGCTCGCTCATCACTCGATCACCTTCGGCACGGCGAAGAAGCCGTGCTGGGCATCCGGCGCGTTCTTGAGCACGTCATCGCGGCAATCGCCGTCGTTGACCACGTCGTCGCGGAGCCGGAGCTGGTTGTCGATTACCGCGGTGAGCGGTTCGACGCCGTTGGTATCGACCTCTCCCAGCTGTTCGACCCAGCCGAGGATATTGTTGAATTCGGGCACCATCGCTTCGACCTCGGCATCGCTCATGGCGATGCGGGCGAGCTTGGCGACGTGCCGCACCTGATCTGCATTTACGGACATGGGGGCGCGGCTAGCAGGGGCTTAGCGGCGCTTCAACGCCTATTCGAAGATATCACCTGTAGGCTTGCCGCCGACGACCAGCCGACGCTGGCTAACCGGCGCGACCTTCACATCTCCCCGTTCGAGCGCGTCGGATTCGCGCTGCAGGGAGGCCAATTGCTCAGCATCGCTCAGCGGTGGTTCCGGTTTGAAGCGGCGCAGATAGACATTGACCCACTTACTGCCTTCCTGTTCGAACACCGCAGGCAAGCGAGTGCAGCGCTTTTTCGGATCATTGCGTTGCGCCGGCGACAGGTTGGCGCAACCGTCCATGAAAACAATAAAACTCCGCCCGCCTTCTTGCGAAAAGACGCGGCACGCGCCTCCCGACGAACAGAACCCTTGGGTATTCCCTGGCACGCCAAGGAGTTGGGCTCTAAGCTCTTCGGGGACTGAGACACCCTTGGGTGTCACGATCAATTCCTGCGGCTCTGGTCCGGCAACGATGTTTTCTTCTGCCAAATCCCATCGACTGTCCGATTTAAGCGCGATGTCGGCTAGCCTACGCCGGTCAACGGGTCCTGATTTCGCAATCGCGTCGAGGTGTCTGCGGCCAGCCTTGCCGAAATCGAACGCCATGGCGGTCCAGTCGAACTCCTCGGCCTTGACCTTGCCGCTCGTCAGGCGGGCAAGCTGCGAGTTGGCGCTGATCGCGCCGAAATCGACGATCGGCAACGCAAGGAACAATGCCAGGCCGCACAGACCGATCGCCAGCTTGGTTTGAAGCGGGCGCAGCGCATCGTCGAAATCCAGGCGGCCCTTGAACACCGCCCACCAGGCGGCGGCGCCATAAGCAATTGCAATGCCGACCGCGATCGCGCCCCAGATGCGCTCCGGCGTCCAGCCATATTGGCCGATCCGCTGCCCCATCGAAAGACCGGCGAAGAATGCCAGCGGAAGGACGCAAACCACCAGCAGCAGCGCGGCACGGCGGAGCCAGATGTTGCCGCTGCGCTCCTCCCTGCCATCGCCGATTACCGCATTGGCCAGCAGGATCGCGCCGGCGCCGGAAAGGAGCAGCATCGGCGTCGCCGGGATATCGGACTCCCACAGGCCCTTGAGTCCCGTGAAGGGAAGCGAGACCAGGAAAGCGCCGAGTGCCACCGCCAGTACCGGCGCCAGGACGGACAGGATCACCATTGCCAGCTTCTGTAATGTTGCGACCAGCGCGTCACGCTCGCGCAGGATTCCGATCGCTCCGCCGAACGCCAAGCCGGCCAGCATCCAGTCGAACCATTCCTTCTTGAGCAACTCCTTGATCGCATCGATGCCGATCACGTCGAACAGGCCGGCGATCAGCCATGCCAGCAAGAATGTAATGCCGGTGAAGGCCAGGCTTGCCGCGCCTATTACTGCGTCGGTCCAGGCGTGGCGGTGGAGGCGCGCATAAGGGAAACGCCAGGCGCCTTCGTCGCGGATGGTCTGGAACAGCGGCGCCGCGATCAGCACCGCGAGGATGCCGGAGAAAAAGGGGAATTCGAAGATTTCCGGGATCTGATTGTACTGGGCGGTGAACCAACCGACCAGCGCGATCACCGTGCCCCACCCCAGCGCGAAAGCGATCGCCCAGGTCCATCGGCGGAGCTCAACCGTCAATAGGAAACTCACCGTGGCGATGACGGTGAAAGCGGTCGCGGCCTGCCGCCAGACGGGAAACGGATCGCCGTAACTTGCCCGGTCGGTCAGCAGATGGACGATCAGGCCGCCGACCGCGCCAACCAGTGCCATGATCCACGGCCGCGCCAGCCAGTCCTGGTCCTCGCTATCGAAACGCTCTGCCACATGCCCTCTCCCCAAAATGTCAGAGGCAGCCTAGCGGCCCCGTTTCCGTCCGCAATGAGCAAGCGGTGAGCAATTGTTGAATTGCGAATTGCCGGGCGCTCCCCTACCCGCTTCGCCCCATGTGCGCCCGCCGCTTCCTGATGCTGATTTTCATCCTGACCTTGATATTCGTCGGGGGCGCGTTCGCGCTCTACCAATGGGGCGGGAATGTGCTGCTCAAGAGCGCAACGCCGCAGGGCCATTTTGTGGCGACGGAAGCGGGAGCCGGGCCGGACTATTCCAAGGTCGAATACTGGATCGCGCGGCCGGATATCGCCGGCAATCCAGCGACCTGGGCGCCTGAACGCTATCTCAACGGTCCGACAAATTCGCCGAACCATTATATGGGCCAGACGCCCCCGCCTGTCAGGGCGGCGGCGTTCTACATTCATCCAACGACCTATCTCGAGCGAGACCGCTGGAACGCGCCTTTAGACGACAAGGCTAGCCAGGATCGGGCGACCTTGTTCGTTCGAAGTCAGGCAAGCGCATTTGCGGACGTCTCGGATGTCTGGGCGCCGAAGTACCGCCAGGCTGCCTACGGCGCCTTCCTGCTAAAGAGCGAGGATGCCGACGAGGCGCTCGGCTTGGCATATGGCGATGTCGTGGCAGCCTTCGACGAGTTCCTGCGGCGGAATCCGAGTGGCCCGATCATTCTCGCTGGTCACAGCCAGGGCTCGCTCCATCTGCTTCGGCTGCTTGCCGACCGCAGGGTGCAGATCAAGGGCCGGCTGATCGCCGCCTATGTCGCCGGTTGGCCGGTTGGAGTGGTAGCGGACCTGCCGGCAACCGGACTTTCCGCCTGCGCGCGGCCCGATGAAACCGGCTGCCTGTTGAGTTGGCAGAGCTTTGGCGAGCCAGCCAATATGTCGCTCGTCACCGACGCCTGGGTGGGAACTCGCGGTCTCAGCGGCGCCACGCGCAACCGCGAGGATATGCTCTGCGTGAATCCAGTGAGCGGCGTGAAAGACGGCAGCTCGTTACCCGCGGAAAATCCCGGAACGCTCGTGCCAACCGCCGACCTTAGCACTGCCAGCCTGGCGCTCGGACAGGTCGGCAGCCGCTGCGATCATGGATTCCTCATCATCGACGGGCCGATCCCCGCCATGGGGCCGTACGTCCTGCCCGGTAACAACTATCATGTTTATGACTATGCCCTGTTCTGGGCCGCGATCGCACGCGACGCCTTCCGTAGGTCGATAGCATGGCATTGATCACGACATCCGCTGCTGACTACTCCGCCGCCTTGCCCGGTCATGGGCGCCTGCTCGGGCTGGATGTCGGCACGAAGACGATCGGGCTAGCCACCTGCGACGCGGGCTGGAGCTATGCGACACCGGGGGAAACGATCCGGCGGACCAAATTCACCGCAGACTTGGAACAGCTCAAAGCTGTCATCGCCAAGAACGCCATCGTCGGTCTGGTGATCGGCCTGCCGCTCAACCTCGACGGCAGCGACTCTCCACGCACCCAATCGGTCCGCGCCTTCGCCCGCAACCTGGCGCCGCTCGCCCTTCCCATGCTGCTGTGGGACGAACGCTGGTCGACGGTCGCGGTCGAACGGGCGATGATCGAGGCGGACATGAGCCGGGCCAAGCGCGCCGAGAAGGTCGACGCCCATGCGGCCGCGCACATATTGCAAGGGGCGATCGACGCGCTGGTCAATCTCCCGACTACGCGCTAGGGCGCGATTTTAATGCACCTTCTGTCCATTGACGATCTGAGCGACGCCCAGATCACGGCCATCCTCGACGAGGGCGAGCGCTGGTTCGCCTATAATCGCCAGCCGCGGCGCAACGATCATCGGCTCGACGGGCTGACGATCGTCAACGCCTTCTTCGAAAATTCGACGCGAACCCTGCTGAGTTTCGAGATCGCCGCCAACCGGCTCGGCGCACAGGTCGTGACGATGCAGGTCGAGCATAGCTCGATCAAGAAGGGCGAAACGCTGGAGGATACCGCACGGACATTGAACGCGATGCGGCCCGACGCCCTGGTCATCCGGCACGGTACGAGCGGCGCGCCGGCCAGCGTCGCGGCAATCATGGATTGCCCGGTGGTCAATGCCGGCGACGGGATCGGCGAGCATCCGACGCAGGCCCTGCTCGATGCGGCAACTGTCCGCCAGCATTTCGGCAGGATCGACGGGCTCAAGATCGCGATCTGCGGCGATTTGAAGCACAGCCGCGTCGCCCGCTCCAACGCCAAGTTGCTGGAGCGGCTGGGCGCCAGGTTGCGGTTCGCCGGGCCGCCATCGTTGATGCCAAACGATCTTGGCGGAACCGGGATCGACCAGGCGGTCGACGGAGCGGACGTGGTGATAATGCTACGGGTACAGCGCGAGCGGCTGGAAGAAGAGCTGGGCGACGCACCCGGCGAATATCTGGCCCGTTTCGGGCTGACCGAAGAACGGTTTTCCAGGACCTCGCCGGATGCCGTGATCATGCATCCCGGCCCGATCAACCGCGGCGTGGAAATAGAGGGAACCCTGGCCGACCATCCGACCCGCTCGCTGATCGTGCGGCAAGTCGAAATGGGTGTAGCGGTCAGGATGGCCTGTCTCGACCTCCTGACCGCGGAACGGCTTGGCTAGCAGTTAGCGCGAAGCGAACTGGACCGGCGCGTCGCCCGACGTAGTGCGGACGAAGCAGCTGGCGCCTGCACGCTTCAGCGAGTTGCACAGGCTGACTGCCTCGCGATCGCTGTCGAACCCCTTGACCGCCAGACGGTAGAAGGTGCCGCTCGATGCGGTGAAGCGGGCCGTGACCGGCACGAAACGCTTCAGCGAAGCATGTTTGCCGGTGGCCTTGCTCCAGGCAGCATTGATGCGGTCGCGCGACGAATAGGCGCCAATCTGGACGACAGCCCGGCTTTTGCCCTTGGCGAGGCGCGGAGCAGAGGCCTTGCGCAGCGACGGAACCGGATCCGACAGCCGCACCGCGGCCGGCGAAAGGGCCGGACGGGCTTCGCTGATCGCCGGAGCAGGCATTGCTGCCGCAACCGGCGCGGGGGTCGGTTCGATCATCGCAGCAGGAACGACGTCGGCCACCGGGGCCGGCTCGGCGGAAGCTAGCACGACTGGCTCGGCTTGCGGCTCGGGAGCCGGAGGAAGCTCGACCGTGGCCGTCGACGTCAGGCCCTGCGGCACGTCACCGATCGGCTCTGCCGCTGCCTGGCGCACATTTTCAACCTGGTTCAACGCCAGGCGGACCGGCTGGCCGGGATCGCTGGCGACCGGCTGGATGCCGATGAACGCTGCGACCTGGTCCGAAGCCCGGGCAGGCTTGGCGAGCGCCATCCATTGCTGGATGCGCGCGTCGAGCTGGTCGCCCGGAACGTCCTGCCCGGCAACGATCTTGGCCTGCTCCCAATTGCCGGCGAGGGCATGGGCCAGGGCCAAATTCTGGCGGGTACGCGAGTCCGCGCCGACGGCGCGAGCAGCCGGGTCGAGAACCGCGATGGCATTCTGCGGATCGCCGGCCAGCGCCAGAGCCAAGCCAACGTCGGCGACATCGAGCACTCCCTGAGCCTGGGCCAGCAGATATTTTGCCTCGTCATTCTTGCCTTGGGCGATCTCGACCAGTGCAAGCTTGAGTATGATCTGCGGCTGCTGGGCAACGAGCGTCAGCGAATCCTTGAATGCGGCCTCGGCCGAAGCAAAGCGACCGGCGGCGAGGTAGCAATTACCAAGCAGCGCCCGGAAGCCGGCATCACGCGGGCTGTTTTCGACGGCGCGCTCGGCGAGCGAAATGGCGGTGGCGACATCGTTGGTAGCCAGCGCCATCTGCGCCTTGGTGGCAATGCCGATGTTCGACGTATCGACCTTGCCGCCGAAGATGGATGCGCTCTTTGGCCCGGCGGTTGGTCCGGCACAGGCGGTAACGATCGCAAGCAGCGACACGGCTGTCAGCGTGGTTGCCAGGCGGTTCGATTTGGTCATGACTATTCCCCCAGTCCTAATCTAATCAGGCGCTCTTCTTGCGGGGCGCTTTTTCTGCCATTGTTTCCAGTTCGGGCATGGCTTGCAGCAGCTGGTCGAGAGCATCGGTCACCAGTTGCTGGGCCGATCGGCCATCAACGGCACAAGCCAGACGCAATTTCAAATGACGGGCCGGGTCAAGCCGCAGCGTGAAGGCCGACTTGCCCTTGCTTCCCGGTGCAGCGCGCGGACGGCGCGAACGGGCCGGCGCTGGAGCGGGCGATGCGGCCGGCTGCGGCACGAACACGACCGGAGCAGATTCTTCGACCAACTCGGCAATCGGCTCTGCAATCGGCTCTGCGCCTTCGGCTTCCGGATCATAAAGCTCGGCGGTCTCGTCGACATATTCGCCGTTCTCGTCCTCGCCATCTTCATCATGAGCGGCAAAGCGCTCGGCAATTTCCGCCTGCTGGTCGTGGACCGGCGAGGCAATTGGAGTCAGGGCGGCGATCGGGTTGCGCAGCGGCTGATCCGACAATTCCTCGCCGAATGCGTCATGGTCCTCGTCGCGAATCGGCGCGACGACGGGCTTGGGCGGTTCGAAGCCCATGTCGTTCCAGCCGAGATCTTCGAGATTGCCGCCACCCATCTGACCGAAGCCCTGGGGCTTCATCGCCGGGCGGGCGGCACCCTTCCGAGCCAACAGGCCCGAGGAGAGCGACGCGAATGCCTTGGGTTCTCCCATCGCGCTCACTCCTTACTGGCCCATCACCCGGCGGCCGAAGCCACCGACTGGACGCGGGCTGGCCGCACCGATGCCCGGCGCCTGGTTCGGCGCGGCAAACACGGTACGGCGGAAATTCTTTTCGAGTCGGTCGGAAATATAGTCCCATAGCTCGGTTACTTCGCGGGCCGAGCGGCCATTGGGATCGACCTCCATCACCGTGCGGCCGTCGATCATCGACGCGGCGAAGTCGGTGCGATGGTGAAGCGTGACAGGCGCCACAGTGCCGTGCTGCGACAGGGCGACGGCCGCTTCATAGGTGATCTTGGCCTTGGGCGTCGCCGCGTTAACGACGAAGATCAGCGGCTTTCCGGCACGATCGCAGAGATCCACGGTGGCGCCGACGGCGCGAAGATCGTGCGGTGAAGGCCGGGTCGGAATTACGATCAATTCGGCCACCGCGATAACCGACTGGATCGCCATGGTGATTGCCGGTGGCGTGTCGATGACGGCCAGGCGGAAGCCCTGCTGGCGAAGTACTTCAAGGTCTGAAGCCAGCCGGGCGACGGTCGTCTGGGCGAAGGCAGGCATATCGTCCTGCCGTTCGTTCCACCAATCGGCGAGCGAACCTTGCGGATCGATGTCGATCAGGCAGACCGGGCCGGCGCCCGCCAGTTGCGCTTGCACCGCAAGGTGACCGGACAGTGTGGTCTTACCCGACCCGCCCTTCTGCGATGCCATTGCCAGAACGCGCATTCCATTCCCCTTGCGCAAAGAGACGTAAGATTTGACGCCACCTGACAGCAAAGCCCCTAAAAACTGGTTAATGTCGGTCCGACCTTGTTGTCCCCTGACGATGAGGGCTAGGGTAAAGGGCGGGACCGGACGAGGGCTTGGCAGCGATGCGTAAATGGTTGTTGGCGTTGGCAATTGCTTCGGTGGCTTTGCCCGCCTGGGCGCAATCCGTGCGGTCAGGGATCGAAGCCTGGCAGAAAGGCGATGTCGCCGGCGCGGTGGCCATCTGGCGGCCGCTCGCGGAGAAGGGCGATCCCGACGCGGCATTCAACCTCGGCCAGGCCTACAGGCTGGGCAAAGGCGTGCCCGTGGACCTCGCGCAAGCGCAGAAGTGGCTCGAGCAAGCGGCGCGCAAGGGACATGTCGATGCCCAGGCGACGCTCGGCCTGCTGCTTTTCCAGAACGGTAACCGAGTGAGCGGGATGCGCTGGCTTAAATCCGCCGCCGAGGCGGGCGAGCCCCGGGCGATGCTGGTGGTCGGAACGGCGCTGTACAATGGCGATGGAGTCAACCAGGACCCGGTCACCGCCTATGCCTACGTCAGCCGGGCGGCAGCCAAAGGGCTAGCGCCAGCGCAGGCCACGCTTGCCGACATGGACGCGGTCATGCCGCTCGAGCAACGGCAAAAGGGCGTGGCGTTGGCGCAGGTGATGGCCGGTCCGCCAAATGTCTCTCCGACCCCGACCGCTACAACCAAGCGAGCGCCGGGCAAGAGTGCAGTGGTCAAGACCGCGCCGCCGAAGCCGGCCCCGCCGAAGGCAGCGGCGGCCATGCCGGCCGTCACGGCGAACGGCAAATGGCGGATCCAGCTCGGCGCGTTCGGCCAGAAGAAGTCGGCCGAGGCGCTGTTCGGAAAGCTGTCTGGCAAGCTTGGCGGACGGCAGGCCTATTATGTTCCCGCTGGATCGGTGGTCAGGCTTCAGGTCGGCCCATTTGAAAGCCGGTCGGCGGCCTCGGCTGCTTGCGCTGGTCTCTCTCCCCAGCCCTGTTTCCCGGTCGGCGGCTAGGCTTCAACCCATTCGGCACGCGGGATGCCCTGCATCCACAGCAGCGCCGTAAGGTCATGATGGTCGATCCGGCCGTCGGCCACTGCGGCGAGCGCCGGCTTGGCGCGATAGGCGACACCGAGCCCGGCAAGTTCGACCATCGGCACGTCGTTGGCCCCATCGCCGACCGCCATTAATGCTTCCGCCGGCCATTTCCTGGACGAAAGAATCATTTCGGCCAGCCGGCGCTTGGCTGCGGCATCCACGATTTTGCCTATGGTGCGGCCAATCAATATTCCTTCGTTTCCAACCGCAAGATAATTGGCCTTCATCCGGTCGAAGCCGAGCTGCAAGGCGATCGGACGGACGAATTCGATGAAGCCGCCTGATACCAGCACGGTCAGGACACGCCTGCTCTTCAACGTGGCAACCAGCGTTGCCGCGCCCGGATTGGGACTGATGCGCTCCTTTAGACATTGCTCGATAGTAGTATGATCGAGGCCCGCAAGCAGTGAAACGCGCTCGGCCAAGGCGCTTGCAAAGTCCAGTTCTCCGCGCATCGCGCGCTCGGTGATTGCCGCGACCTTGTCCTTGAACCCGGCATAGTCGGCCAGTTCGTCGATGCATTCCTGCCCGATCATGGTCGAATCCATGTCGGCAACGAACAGGCGCGCCGGGACCCGCTCGACCGGCCAAATCGCGAAGTCGACACCCTCCAGCCGCTCGATCGCCTCGCGCGCTTCAGCGATATCGCCGTCGATCGACACGTCCGCCGCATCGCCCTCGTCGATCCAGCGGAGCAGGCGCGCGCCCGGGATCCGCTCCACCAGTCTTTCGTCGAGCCGTCCGGCTGCTATCAGCGTGGCGATGGGCAAAGCGAAACCTCCGGTTGTTGTCATCGCCGGTCCGACCGCCAGCGGCAAGTCGTCGCTGGCGCTACGGCTGGCCGAGGCAAGCGGCGGAGCGATCGTCAATGCCGACAGTGCCCAACTCTATCGCGACCTGCCAATCCTGTCGGCAGCGCCGTCTCAGACCGACCGGGCCCGGGCAGAGCATTTGCTTTACGGCGTGCTCGACGGCGCGGAGCCCTGCTCCGCCGCCGATTGGGCGGCGATGGCCAAGGCCGAGATAACGCGGCTCCATGATGAAGGGCGCCTGCCGGTCTTGGCGGGCGGGACCGGGCTGTATCTGCGGACGCTGCTTGATGGGATCGCGCCGATCCCGGCAATTGAACCGGAAGTCCGGGCGAAGGTGCGGGCCAACAGCGTGGCCGAGAATCTCGCCGAGCTGATGCCGTTGGATCCGGTTGCGGCGAACAGCCTCAATCCCGGTGACACGACGAGGATCGCGCGGGCGCTGGAGGTCGTGAAATCGACCGGCAAACCGTTGGCCGAGTGGCAGGAACATCGGGAGGGCGGCATCGGCGAGGACGTCGAGCTCAAGGCTCTGCTGCTCCTGCCTCCCCGCCCCTGGCTCTACGAGCGCTGTGACCAACGGTTCGCGCAAATGGTTGAGCAAGGGGCGCTGGCCGAGGTGGAAATGCTGCTGGCCCGGAATCTCAACCCCAATTTGCCGGTGATGCGGGCGATCGGCGTATCCGAGCTAGGCAATTACCTCCGCGGCCAGCTGACGATCGATGAGGCCATCGCCGCCGGAAGCCAGGCGACGCGGCGCTACGCCAAGCGGCAATATACCTGGTTTGCCCACCAGCCGCCGTCCGAATGGCATCGGTTTCACGACCCGCTTGTGGGCGAAGCGGTCGATCGGGCGCTGGCGCTGTTCGGCGCGGCGGGCTAGGCGGCAGCGATGGACGCGATCCGCGAGGCCGACATCGATCCAACGCCGCTCACCGGCAAGCGAGTGGCAATCATCGGCTATGGCAACCAGGGCCGCGCCCAGGCGCTAAACCTCAACGACAGCGGCATCGACGTGGTGGTCGGATTGCGCGACGGGTCGCCGAGGATCAGCGGAGCGCATTCAGACGGGATTGCCACCGCCTCGCTAACCGAAGCGGCCGGGGGCGCCGACTTGGTCATGCTGCTGGCGCCGGACGAGGTGCTCGGCGCAATCTATCGGTTGATCGAGCCCAATCTGCGTCAGGGGGCGGCGTTGGGGTTCAGCCATGGGCTGGCGATCCGCTTCGGCTTCATCGAGCCTAGGCCCGATCTGGACGTCTACCTGGTTGCTCCCAAGGGACCGGGAACCGCGCTTCGATCGCTGTACCGCGAAGGCAAAGGGATGGTGGCGCTATTCGCGGTTCACCAGGACGCAAGCGGCCAGGCGGAGAAAATCGCGCTCGCATATGGCCGGGCGATCGGCTGCGGCCGCGCCGGGATCCTTCGCTCTACGTTCGCCGAAGAGTGCGAGGCCGATCTGTTCAACGAGAATGCGGTTGTGTGGGGAGCGGTCCCCGAAATCCTCATCGCCGGCTTCGACACGCTGGTCGCGGGCGGGATCAGCGAGGAAGTGGCTTACATGGAATGCGTCGGCGAGCTGAAGCTGATCGCAGAGCTGATCGAAGCTCGAGGGATCGCCGGAATGCGCGAAGCGATCAGCAATACCGCCGAGCTCGGAGCGGTGCTAGGCGGCCCGCGGATCGTCGATGATGGCGTGAAAGCGCGGATGAGGGCGATTCTGGAAGAGATACGAGCAGGCCGGTTCACCGACCTGCTGCGCGATGAGGAGGCTTCAGCCTATCCGCTGCTCCAGGCGGCGCGAAAGCGGGCGCGCGGCCTGATGGTCGAACAGGCGCGGCAGAAACTGCTCGACTAGCCGATGATCTCGGCGGCTTCGGTCACCCTCTCCCCCACGGAAGCGCGCTCGATATAGGCGCGCTGCAGGCGGCGGTGGGTCTCGGCGGCATCGGGATCGGCCGCTGCGAGGGCCAGCTCCGCTTCTTCGGCGGCGCGGCGTGCGAAATAGCTCTTGTCAAATTCGCTCATGGCCCGTCTCCCGCTAGGAGGAACGGAACTTCTAGCACCAATCCCGTCAAATGGAAAAAGGGCGCCCGGAAAACCGGACGCCCCTTCCCTTTTTGCTCCGTTTAGAAGCGAGTGCCGACCGTCACCGCAACCTGGTTGCGCGACAGTCCGCTCTCATAGTTGGAGTAACGATATTCGGCCCCGACATAGGCCTTGTTGCTGACGTTATATTGACCGCCGGCGCCGACGCGGAAGCCGTCGAAATTCTCCGACTCCGTGACCTCTCCGTCGGTCGCCTTGAAGCGGGCGTTGGTGTAGCCGGCCTTGACGTAAAGATTGGCGCTCGGGCTGACCGCGACGGTGACGCGACCGCCTGCATAAAGGTCGCGACCTGCCTTGACCTCGGCGATGTCGGGATCGCCTTCCTTCTGGGTCGAATCCGTCGCCTCGATATCGGCGCCGAGAGAGACGCCGTTGCCAACCGCGAAGTCATATCCGGCGCCGAGGCCGAACAGCACGCCGCCGTCCTTCTCGCCGAGCGCCTTCACCCGATCGTAGCCGACGACGGCCTCGACGCGCGGGCCAGCAACGGCGGGAATGCCCTGGGCAAGCGCTGGGGTAGCGCCAAGAACCGCAGCCGTTGCTGCCGTCGCGAACAGAATCTTTTTCACAACAATACTCCATTGTTTGGCATCCCTTCAGGACGAAGGGACGTGCGGGGACATCGCCGGAAACACTTATAAACCAAGTGTTTCCGCCAGTTTCCTGTTATGCCGTGTGGACCGGCAGCCCCGTTCGCTCATTTGGGTGCGGCAGTTGTCGCTTCAATGAACGAACTAAGGTCAAATCAAGGCGCCGATGTGGGTTCCCGTGCAAAGTCAAAAGCTTGGACGGCGCGAAAATATTTCGCGTTAGGCCGATCTAGCGCGCGTTTATGCTACCAATCTTCCTGGCGACGACGATTTTGCCAGTGAGATGGCGCATGTTGAGTTGAGTGACCTTGCCGGTACGATCACGGCCGAAATAGGTGAAGACCGCATCGCCCGGAAAGGCGAATGCATCCGCGCCAATCGTAACCAACGCATTCCGGCTGGCGTCGCCCTCCATCTGACTGAACAATTTTGTGCCTTCCCGACTGATAACCTCAATGACTCCGTCAGGGTGCTGATATCGTCCAACATAGTCTTGCAGCGTGGCCTCATCGATCAACACCGGTTCGGGCGCGCCCAATATCGCTGTTTCCTGATGATGCAGGAAACGCCAGCGCCCCTGGTCCGGACGAAAGACATCGGTCTCCCGCCATCTCAACTCCAATCCGTAGATGTATTCGACGACAATTACGTCCGCGATGGCCAGGTCGCCTACGAGCCGGAAATTCACATTCTCCACGCGGTGGCGCGCATCTTGATTGCCGAGGCCGCGAACCATTTCAGAAATCTCCGAATAGGTACGCCGTCGGCCATTGTCGTAGATGTGTACAAATTGGGGATCTATCAACGACAGATAGGTGTCGGCATCCCCGCTGGCATATGCGCTAAGCCGGCGTTGCACCAGGTCGCGGAATATGTCTGCGGTCGCCGCGGGCGGCTCGGCGAGAAGTGGGGCAGCGCCGAATATGCCGAAAAATACGAAGATCATTGTCAACCGGCGCATCAGTCACCTCCTGCCGAACAGCTTCTCGATATCTGCATGTGCGAGCTTCACCCAGGTCGGACGGCCGTGATTGCACTGGCCGCTGTGCGGAGTGGCCTCCATTTCACGGAGCAAGGCGTTCATTTCCGCCACCGACAGGATGCGCCCTGCCCTGACGGATCCATGGCAGGCCATGGTCGCGGCCACATGATCGAGCTTATCGCGCAGGCTGAGCGCCGTGCCTAGTTCAGCCAGCTCCGCGGCAAGATCGCTGAGCAGGCCGGGAATGTCGGTCTTGCCGAGCGGCGCCGGTATTGCCCGAACCAAAATCGCCGACGTTCCGAACCGCTCGATCTCCAGCCCCAGGGCGGCAAGATCGGGGATCGCGGCTTCCAGGCGGTCGCAACCCGTCTCGTCCAGTTCGACTACATCGGGCACCAGTAGCGCCTGCCGGGCGACCTCTTCCCCGTCCGACGCCTTTCGCATTCTTTCGAGTACGAGCCGTTCATGCGCGGCATGCTGGTCGACGATCACCAGGCCGTCCTCTGCTTCGGCGACAATGTAGGTAGCCGCCACCTGGCCGCGTGCAACGCCAAGCGGAAAACGGGCTTGTTCCGCCGAAACCGGCTGTGCCTGTTCGGCGCGACCGGCGGGCGCCTGGCCGAACTCCAGCTTCCTTTCCGTCACCCCAGCGAAAGCTGGGGTCCACGTCTGCGCTTCCGATCTCGCGGCAACGAGCTGATCTGGGTCCCAGCCTTCGCTGGGACGACGGTCCAATTCGGATTGCCAGTTCACTGCCGCCGCGAACTGTTCGCGAGCCGCACTCCGGTGACCAGCCTCGTCGAGCGCGGCACGCAGGCCGCCGACGATCAGGCCGCGGACCGCCGCCGGATCGCGGAAGCGGACCTCGGTCTTGGCCGGATGGACGTTGATATCGACTTCGCCGGCCGGAACCTCGACGAACAAGGCCGCGACCGGGTGGCGATCGCGGGCCAGAAGGTCCCGATAGGCGGCCCGAAGCGCTCCGACCAACAGGCGGTCCTTCACCGGCCTCGAATTGACGAACAGGAACTGCTGATCGGCCATGCCGCGATTGAACGTCGGCAGGCTGACAACGCCAGTCAGGTGAAGGCCGTCACGAATGCAATCGATCCCGATCCCGTGGCGGTCCAGCTCATGGCTCAGCAGCGCGGCAACCCGCGTTGGGCCGTCTGACGGCTGCACGTTCAAGCTGCAGCGGCCATCATGATCAAGGGAGAATGCGACGTCAGGCCGGGCCATCGCCAGCCGCTTCACGGCATCCAGGCAAGCGGCATATTCGGACCGCGGGCTGCGCAGGAACTTGCGGCGCGCCGGAACCTTGTCGAACAGCCCTTCGACCCGAACCCGGGTACCTGGAGGCAGGGCTGCCGGCCCCTCTTCGGCCAACTGGCCATGATCAATGGCAACTCGCCAGCCGTCCGCGCCGCGTTCCCGGCTCTCAAGCGTCAGCCGGGCGACGCTGGCGATGGATGGCAATGCCTCGCCCCGGAAGCCAAAACTGGAGACGTCCTCGATCGCATCATCGGGCAGTTTCGAGGTTGCGTGCCGTTCCAGGGCAAGCTTCATTTCGGCCGGGCTCATCCCGCTGCCATCGTCAGTCACTTCGACCAGTTCGAGCCCACCTCCCGACAGCCGAATCGCGACCGCCTTGGCACCTGCATCGAGGGAATTTTCTATGAGCTCTTTCAAGGCGCTGGCCGGCCTTTCAACCACTTCGCCAGCGGCGATGCGATTGATGAGTTCGGACGGCAGCCTTCTTATTGACATGGCACCAGCGAACGGCGGAAATCTGCCAATGTTCTACCTTTATTCTGTGAAAACTCGGCGGTTCGCCAGCGAGAGGAAATTGCGCCTATGTGAAAACTCTGACTGCGACCACATACCTTCAAATTCAGCATTCTGCTGTAGATGAGAAATGTCCGCAATGGGTGGAAAGCGGTCATTGCCGAAACGTGCTGATTGGCTAGTGTGTATGCATGCTGCGCCATCTCTCGACGGTCCTCATCTCGGCTCTACTCGGTAGTCTCGTCGGAACACTCATATGGACGGCTATCGCAAGAGACACGGGCGCAGCCGACCCGGTTCGTTTCGTCGCTGCCTTCGCCGCTGGGACGCTATGGTTCACCATCCCGGGTGCCGTGGCGCTGATGGCAGCGACTTTCGCTTTTGCCAGTCGCGGTCTGCCGCAACAGCAAACAGCCATTTTGCTCATTGTGGCAGGACCCCTGCTAGGTGCTGCGATGCTCGCCATGTTGCCCATGGATGTTATGCTGCTTGGTGCGATGTTCGGCGGTCTAACGGCGGCATCATTTGTGGGCACCCTTTGGCTGCTCAGGGCGTACCCAGCCACCAGCCTCTAATGACCACAGTGGGTGGAAAGCGGACATTCCGTTTTGGATGCTAGTCCTTGATACGGGTCAAATGGTCCATGTCGGCAAGGTCATCATCTCGGGCATTCCAGAATGCCTCGGTAATCAGTCCAGCCACGCATAAGACAACGAACCCAATGATTGAGGCGGTAAAGCCAGCACCATCGATGCCGTCCGCTACCCTGAACCGAAAACTAGCTAGTGCGGCAGCGTAACAGAGCGGCAAGATGAAACTTGCCCGCAGTTTGTGGCGGCGTCGAAACAGCCATATCGATGCACAGACCAAAACGGCGGCTCCGACCCACGCTCCCACGGCGCTTTGGCTCAACAGATTAATTACCGGAAGCATGACGGCGGCTGACCCAAGGACTACCGCATACATTGTCCAACTTCGTCGCAATCCCGGCGTCATGGCTCGGGTTTTGCCCGTGAAGGCTAATGTCCGCAATGGGTCGAAAGCGGTCATTAGACTTACGACAGCTCAGAACCACCCGGCTTGGGGCCTTATCGATCGACGATGGGGGCCTGAATAAAACGAAAATCCGGTTCAAGCATAACACTAGCACAACGGGCGAATGTGAAAACTTTTGTGAAAACCGGTCCCTCCACAGAGGGGAGTCGAGTTATTGACATGTTAACCTCCGTAGCCCAATCCGAAGCACCCTGCGAAGCGCTGAATCTGAAAAAGGATTAATGCTGCTTTCACAAGGACTTGGATAAGGAATCGTGAATCGGACCGGCTATGCGGGCGGACCGGTTTCCAACAGGCAAGCGAGAGACGGGTAAAGCATGTTCTGGAACCGCTGGTTCAAATGGATGTCGCATGACATGGCAATCGACCTGGGGACGGCCAATACGCTGGTTTACGTCCGCGGACGCGGCATCGTCCTGAACGAGCCTTCGGTGGTCGCGATCGAGACGATCAACGGGGTCAAGAAGGTCAAGGCGGTCGGCGACGACGCCAAGCTGATGATGGGCAAGACGCCGGACCAGATCGAGGCCATCCGTCCGCTCCGTGACGGCGTGATCGCGGACATCGACGTCGCCGAGCAGATGATCAAGCACTTCATTCACAAGGTGCATGGCGGCAAAATGCGCGCATGGCGTTTCCCGGAAATCGTGATTTGCGTTCCGTCGGGGTCGACCTCGGTCGAACGCCGCGCGATCCGCGACGCGGCCAGCAATGCCGGCGCTTCGGCTGTCTACCTGATCGAGGAGCCAATGGCTGCGGCGATCGGGGCCGACATGCCGGTAACCCAGCCGATCGGTTCGATGGTGGTCGATATCGGCGGCGGTACCACCGAGGTCGCCGTGTTGTCGCTGCGCGGCCTCGCCTACACCACGTCGGTCCGCGTCGGCGGCGACAAGATGGACGAAGCGATTTCCTCCTACGTTCGCCGCAACCACAACTTGCTGATCGGCGAAGCCACGGCGGAGCGGATCAAGAAGGAAGTCGGGATCGCCAAGCCTCCGGTCGACGGCATCGGCAAGACGGTTCACATCAAGGGCCGGGACCTGGTCAACGGCGTTCCGAAGGAAATTACCATCAACCAGGGCCAGATCGCGGAAGCGCTGAGCGAACCTGTCGGAACGATCGTCGAGGGCGTCCGCATCGCGCTGGAAAACACCGCACCGGAACTGGCCGCCGACATCTGCGACCAGGGCATTGTCCTGACTGGCGGCGGAGCATTGCTGCAGGGCCTGGACGAGGTGCTCCGCGACGAGACCGGACTGCCAGTAACCGTGGCCGAGGATCCGCTGACCTGCGTCGCGCTTGGCACCGGCCGCGCGCTCGAAGAGGAGCAGTTCCGCGGCGTCCTCCAGACGGCTTAGGAGCGACTAGGCCGTGGCGGCCTCGGCGGGACCGCGCCCAGGCTGGTCAAGGCGCGCGCAATATAGCCTGTTCTTCAGTTTCCTGGCGGTTATCGCCGGACTGATCGTCGGGCTAATATTGTTGGTTTTGTCCCTGGTTGCTCCGCAGAGCTACCAGGCGGTTCGTGGCGCGGCGCTGGATGTGACCGCGCCGGTGAGCGGCGGAATCAACGAGGTCGCGACCACCATCACCGGACTGGTCACCGGCGCCGGCGACTATTGGGACGCCGCCAACCAGAATGCCCAGCTGAAGCGCGACCGCGCCGCACTGATGCGGCGAATGGTCGAGGCGCGAGGCATATTGGAGGAAAACCAGCAATTGAAGGCGGCGCTTCAGCTGCGCGAAGTTAGCGGCAAGGCCGTGGCCGCCGGGCGAGTTGTCGGGTCCTCCTTCGAGAGCCCGCGACGGTTCGCCATCATATCGGTCGGAACCAGCGATGGTGTGCAGATCGGAATGCCGGTTCGTGCTCCCGAAGGGCTGATCGGACGGATAATCGACGCGGGGTCGACTGCCAGCAGGGTGCTGCTGGTCAGCGATCGCGCGAATATTGTCCCGGCGCGGATCATGAGAGGCGGGCAGCCGGTGATTTCGACCGGGCGCGGCGACGGAACGATCGATGTCCGTCCGCTGGAAGTCGGCAAGAATCCGTTCAAGCCGGGCGACATTATCGTGACGTCCGGGACCGGCGGACTCTATCCGCCGCTGATCCCGATCGCCAAGGTCATCCGCCTCGACGACGATGGCGCGATTGCATTGCCGATCGCCGATCCGTCGCGGGTCAGCTTCGCCATCGTCGAGCCACCGTTCGAACCGGCTGCCCTGGCCGCTGCCGCGGCGCCGATCGACGAGGCGCCCTGATGGTCCGCTCGGCGCTCGCAACCAAGGGCGCGCGGCTCAACAAGGGCCCGCGAGCCGGCGCCGACTATGTTCCCGCGGCGACGGTGATCGTCGGATCGATGATTTCCCTGCTGCCGATCGTCTCGGCGACCGGCTGGTGGCCGGATTGGGGCCTGCTGATGCTGGTCGCGTGGCGCCTGCTGCGGGCGGATGCCTGGCCAGCGTGGTGGGCCGCGCCGCTCGGCTTCGCCAATGACCTGATCGTCGGCAATCCGATTGGATTGTCGGTCGCGCTTTGGGCGGCGATGATGATCGCGATGGACATATTGGACCGCCGGACGATGTGGCGCGACTATTGGATCGAATGGGGCATTGCCGCGCTGTTCATCGCGCTTGCCGAACTCGCCCAATGGCGGACGGCGGCACTGCTCGGCGCGCCGGTTCCACTGGGAATTACGGCCGGTCCCGCAGCCCTGGTCGGGATTCTCTGCTTCCCGGTCGCCGCCTTTCTGGCCGCGCGGATCGACCGCTGGAGGCTTGGGAGATGAAGGCCTCTCGCTTCACGGCAGCTCATCAGTCGATGACCTTTTCCCGGCGGATGATGCTGGTTGGTGGAGCCCAGGCGGCATTTGGCGGCATCCTGGTTGCCCGCCTGGGCTATTTGTCGGTGGCGCAGAACCAACATTATCGGTTGCTCAGCGAGAGCAACCGCGTCCAACTGATCATCGTCCCGCCACGGCGCGGCTGGATCATCGACCGGGTCGGCAAGCCGATCGCCATCAATCGTTCCGATTTTCGTGTCGACCTTATTCCCGAGCAGGTCGAGCGTCCGACAGAGACATTGCGGACATTGACCTCAATCCTCCAGTTGACCCCCGACGACGTCGACCGGATCATCAAGGAAATGAAGGCATCGCGCGGCTATCAGCCGGTCCAGGTCGCGGAAAATGTCCCTTATGACCAATATGCGGCAATTACGGTGCGCTTGCCGGAGCTGCCGGGAGTCCAGCCGCAACGCGGCTTTTCGCGCTTTTACCCGGCTGGACCGGCCGTGGCTCATCTAGTTGGCTTTGTCGGTGCCGCCTCGGCCAAGGATTATGAGAAGGAAAAGAATCCGCTGTTAGTTACACCGGGTTTTAAGATCGGCAAGGAAGGTCTTGAAAAAGTTCTAGAACCAAAGCTTCGCGGCATACCGGGCGGCCAACGTGTCGAACTGACCGCGCGCGGCAAGCTGGTGCGGGAGCTGGAGCCCAAACCGGACCGCAGCGGACAGTCAGTGCAGCTCACTATCGATTCCGGCCTGCAGGAATATGCGGCACGGCGAATGGGTGATCAGTCGGGGGCCCTAGTCGCGATGGATGTGACCAGCGGAGACATGCTGGCCTATGTCTCCATGCCGGCCTACGATCCCAACAGCTTCTCCGACGGGATCGGCCGGACCGAATGGCGAATGCTGTCCCAGGATGACCACATCCCGCTTCTCAACAAGGTAGCGCAGGGACTTTACCCGTCAGGATCGACGATCAAGCCGGCCATGGCGCTGGCGTTCCTGAAACAGGGCATCGATCCGGCAAGACGAGTCCATTGCGCGGGCGGCTACCAGATCGGGAATCGTTATTTCCGCTGCGACGCCGTGCATGGGTCGATGGACATGCATTCGGCGATCGAGCGCAGCTGCAATACCTATTTCTGGGCGACCGGCCTCATCACCGATCCCGAGAAGACGACCGAAATGGTCCACTATCTGGGCTATGGGGAGAAGTTCGACCTGCCGATCCCCAGCCAGCGCTACGGCACCATGCCGAGCCCGAAGTGGCTGATGGAGAAATATGATCGCAAATGGCAGGGATATGATTCCGCCAATACGTCGATCGGCCAGGGCTATGTGCTGATCAACCCCATGCAGCTTGCGGTAATGCCCGCTCGGCTCGCATCTGGAAAGCTGGTGAAACCGCGCTTGCTGATGGCCGACAAGAAGCTGCCGGTTCCCGCGATCGACGCCGACCCCGAACATCTCGAGATCGTCCGCAAGGCAATGGCAGCGGTGGTCAACGGAAGCGGCACTGCGGTCGCGTCGAAACTCCCTCTCGAAGGAATCCAGATGGCCGGCAAGACCGGCACTGCCCAGGTCTTCCGGCTCGGCGAGCGCGGCCACCAGTCGAACTGGGCGCTGCGCGACCACGCGCTGTTCATTGCTTTCGCGCCGGCGGTGAACCCGCGCTTCGCTATCGGCTGCATCATCGAACATGGCGGCTTCGGCGCATCGGCGGCCGCGCCAATCGTGCGCGATTGCATGACCTTCTTGTTCGACCAGCAAAAGGCGATGGACGCCCTCGCCCCTCTCGAGAAGCAGTGGGGCGGGACTCTGGCCGAGCGGACCAGCCGGCGGCAGGCCGAGTTCGAGGCCGCATCCAAGGCCAATCTCAGGGCATGATGATTTCCTCGGCGATCATCCCCCAACCGCTGGCCCGACTGCCGTGGCGGCTGATCTGGCTGGTCGCGCTGATCTGCACGATCGGCGTGGTGACGCTCTATTCGGCGGCCGGCGGGTCGGCTTCTCCCTGGGCGCTGAAGCAGGGCATCACCATCCTTGCCTTCATGGCTGTGGCGATCGCCATCAGCTACATCCCGGAAAGCTTCATCAAGCAGATGACCTTTCCGGCATATGTCGCGATCTTCATCCTGCTGGTGCTGGTCGAAATGATCGGCTTTGTCGGCAAGGGCGCGCAGCGCTGGGTCGACCTTGGCTTTATCCGCCTGCAGCCTTCGGAATTCATGAAGCCGGCGATCGCGCTGGTGCTGGCGCGTTTCTACGACCTGCTCCCGGTCAGCGACGTCCGCCGCTGGCGGGGGCTTTGGCCCGCCGCGGCGCTGGTGTTCGTCCCCGCCGGCCTGATCCTCGTCCAGCCCGACCTTGGCACGGCGATGATGGTCATCCTTGGCGGTGTCACCGTGATGTTCATCGCCGGCCTGCCGATGTGGTATTTCGCCAGCGCCGCCGCCGCCGCCGCGGTTGCTGGCCCGATCCTGTTCACGATGATGCACGATTACCAGCGCAAGCGGGTGCTGATCTTCCTCGACCCGGAATCCGACCCGCTTGGGGCCGGCTACCATATCAGCCAATCGAAGATCGCGATCGGATCGGGCGGCGTTTGGGGCAAGGGCTATCTGAACGGCAGCCAGAGCCACCTCGACTATCTGCCCGAAGGCCATACCGACTTCGTCTTCGCGACCTTCGTCGAGGAATGGGGCCTGGTCGGCGGCGCGCTTCTGATCTTCGCCTTCTTCATGGTCATCCGTTGGGGAATGGGCGTCAGCAAGAAGGCCAAGACGCGCTTCGGCCAGCTGGCGGCGGCCGGCCTCACCGCGACGATCTTCTTCTACGTCTCGATCAACCTGATGATGGTGATGGGGCTCGCGCCGGTGGTCGGCATCCCCCTGCCACTGGTCAGCTTCGGCGGATCGGCGGTGATGACCGTGATGATCTGCCTCGGCATATTGATGTCGCTCGAACGGCAGTCGCGGACCCGCTCGACGCTGGGCTGATTCCGGCGCCTGAAGAATCCTGTCAAAGCCGGTTGCATGGGGGCAGCAAGGCTGTTAGAGGCCCGCCCGCGCCGCCGCTTCCAAGCGACCCGCGCATTGCCTCAGGCATGGACGCATAGCTCAGTTGGTAGAGCAGCTGACTCTTAATCAGCGGGTCCTAGGTTCGAGCCCTAGTGCGTCCACCACCTTCTAACTCGCTGGTTCGATCACCGGCCGATTTGCGACCAGCTGGTCCACCACGGCGGGGTCGGCCAGGGTCGAGGTATCGCCGAGGTTCGAAACATCACCTTCGGCGATTTTGCGAAGGATGCGGCGCATGATCTTGCCGCTGCGTGTCTTGGGCAGTGCCGGGGTGAAGTAAATCACTTCAGGAGCCGCAAGGCCGCCGATGTCATGGCGTACCTCCTTTACCAGCTCCTGGCGCAACTCTTCGCTGCCGTCCTCGCCCGCGTTCAGCGTCACGAACGCATAGATGGCGGTCCCTTTGATGTCGTGCGGATAGCCGACGACCGCCGCCTCAGCCACCTTGGCGTGACTGACCAGCGAGCTTTCGACCTCGGCGGTGCCGATGCGATGCCCCGAGACGTTGATCACATCATCGATGCGCCCGGTGATCCAATAATAGCCGTCCTCGTCGCGGCGGCAGCCATCGCCCGTGAAATAATAGCCGCGATGGGTGGTGAAATAGGTTTCGAAGAACCGCGCATGGTCACCCCACACTGTCCGCATCTGCCCCGGCCAGCTGTCGGTGATGACCAGCGCGCCGCTGGCCGCGCCCCGCAGGAATTGGCCATGTTCGTCGACCAGCTCCGGCTTGACCCCGAACATGGGCCGGCAAGCGCTGCCGGGCTTCATGTCGATCGCGCCGGGCATCGGCGTGATCATCGCCGCGCCGGTCTCAGTCTGCCACCAGGTGTCGACAATCGGGCATCGCCCCTCGCCGACTACGTCATGGTACCAGCCCCATGCGTCGGGATTGATCGGCTCGCCGACCGTGCCGAGCAGCCTCAGAGATTTGCGCGATGTCGCCTGGACCCATTGATCGCCTTCGCGCTCCAGCGCCCGGATGACGGTCGGAGCGGTATACAGGATTTCGACCTGGTGCTTGTCGACGACCTGCCAGATACGGCTCGGGTCCGGCCAGTTGGGCACGCCCTCGAACATCACTTGCGTCGCGCCGTTCGCGAGCGGAGCATAGACGATATAGGTGTGGCCGGTGACCCAGCCGACATCGGCGGAGCACCAATAGATCTGGCCTGGCCGGTAATCGAAGACATATTGATGGGTCATCGACGCCCACACGGCATAGCCGCCGGTCGTGTGGAGCACGCCCTTCGGCTTTCCGGTCGAGCCCGACGTGTAGAGGATAAACAGGGGGTCCTCCGCGCCCATTTCCTCAGGGAGGCAATCGTCCGGTACGGCCGCAACCGCCTCGTCCCACCACAGGTCCCTGCCCTTCTGCATCGCGACGGCCGAACCGCTGTGCCTGAGCACGATTACCCGATCGACCGCAGGACAAGCCAGCAGCGCGGTATCGACATTGGCCTTGAGCGGGACGGTCTTGCCGCCGCGTAGCCCTTCGTCGGCGGTGACGACGATGCGGCTGTCGCAGTCCTTGATCCTGCCTTCGAGCGCTTCAGGCGAAAAGCCGCCGAACACGACCGAATGGATCGCTCCAATCCGGGCGCAGGCGAGCATCGCTACGGCTGCTTCAGGCACCATCGGCAGATAGATGGTGACCCTGTCGCCCCTCGTTACACCCTGTTCCTTCAACGCATTGGCAAAACGGCAGACCATCCGGTGCAGTTCGCGGTAGCTGATCGTCCGGCCCGCCGTGTCGGGACTATCCGGTTCCCAAATGATGGCGGTGACGTCGCCGCGCTCATCAAGATGGCGGTCGAGGCAGTTGGCGGAGAGGTTAAGCGTACCGTCGGAGAACCATTTGATGCCGAAATCTTCCTCGTGGAAGCTGGCTTCCTTGACCTTGGTGAACGGCTTGATCCAGTCGATCCGTCGCGCCTCGCGTCGCCAGAAGCCTTCGGGATCTTCGACCGACTCGCGGTACATGGCGGCATAGCGATCGGCGTCGACGAACGCCTTTTCGGCCCACTCCCTCGGAACCGGATATACTTCGTCGGTCACGGCGGCTCTCCTCGGCTTCGACGAAGGCTAGGCCGACGTAGCGTCGCTGCAAAGCCCCTCGCGCACTGCGCATTGCTCGGCTAGCACCGAGGGATGACCTTGCTTGTGACAGGAGCCGCGGGCTTTATCGGATCGTCCGTCGCCAAGGCGCTGCTTGACCGCGGCGAGCAAGTCATCGGCATCGACAACCTCAACGATTATTACGATCCCGCATTGAAGCGGGCGCGGCTAGAGCGGCTAACCGCGGCCCATGGCAACGCCTTCACCTTCGAGCAGGTCGACTTCGGCGACCAGGCCGCGTTGGAGACGTTTGCCGCGTCCCACAAATTCGACCGCATCGTTCACCTCGGCGCCCAGGCCGGGGTGCGATACTCTCTGGTCAACCCGCAGGCCTATGTCCGCTCCAACCTGATGGGGCAGATCAATATGCTGGAGCTGGCCCGCCACCGCGAAGTCGATCATTTCGTCTATGCCAGCTCGTCGTCGGTTTATGGCGGCAATGACAGCCTGCCGTTCCGGGTCGAGGACCGGGTCGACCATCCCATCTCGCTCTATGCCGCGACCAAGAAGTCCGACGAGCTGATGAGCGAGAGCTATGCGCACCTCTTCCGCCTGCCGATGACGGGCCTTCGCTTCTTCACCGTCTATGGTCCGTGGGGCCGGCCAGACATGGCGATGTGGATATTCACCAAAGCGCTCTACGAAGGCAGGCCGCTCCAGATCTTCAACGGCGGCGACATGCGCCGCGATTTTACCTTCATAGACGACATTGTCCGCGGCGTTCTGGCCTGCATCGACGGTCCGCCGGCCGACGATGGCGGGATCAAGGCGGGCGGAAGCAAGAGCCCGCACGCGGTTTACAACATCGGCAATCATCGTTCGGAAGAGCTGATGCGGATGGTCGGGCTGCTCGAACAGGCAACCGGCAGGGATGCCGCCTACGACTTCCAGCCGATGCAGGCCGGCGATGTCCGGGATACGTTCGCCGACATCACCGCTATCCAGCGCGACCACGGCTTCGAGCCGAGTACGAGTATCGACGAAGGCGTTCCCCGCTTCGTCGAATGGTTTAAGCAATATCACAGGATCGACTGATGCCCGTTCCCGCCATTTTCGACCGGCTGCGGCTTCCCGTGATTGGGGCGCCCTTGTTCATCGTTTCCAACCCCGACCTGGTCATTGCCCAGTGCAAGGCCGGAATTGTCGGCAGCTTCCCGTCATTGAATGCTCGGCCGCAGAGCCAGCTCGATGAGTGGATCCACCAGATCACCGAGGAGTTGGCGGCTTACGACGAAGCCAATCCCGACGCGCCGTCGGCGCCGTTCGCGGTCAACCAGATCGTCCACCGCTCCAATGACCGGTTCGAAGAGGACATGCTGACCTGCGCCAAATGGAAGGTGCCGATCGTAATTACGTCGCTGGGCGCGCGGGTCGAACTCAACGAGGCAGTGCATAGCTGGGGCGGGATTACGCTCCATGACATCATCGACGACCGCTATGCGCGAAAAGCGGTCGAGAAAGGCGCCGATGGCCTGATCGCAGTGGCAGCCGGGGCCGGCGGCCATGCCGGCCGGTGGTCCCCATTCGCGCTGGTCCAGGAAATCCGCAAATGGTTCGACGGTCCGCTGGCTCTCTCCGGGGCAATTGCGACCGGCGGCGCGGTGCTGGCGGCGCAGGCGATGGGCGCCGACTTCGCCTATATCGGCTCACCGTTCATTGCGACGCCGGAGGCGCGGGCTACCGAGGAATATAAGCAGGCGATTTGCGAGAGCGGCGCGGCAGACATCATTACCTCGGCGCTGTTCACCGGGGTCAGCGGCAATTACCTTCGCGCCTCTATCGTCGCCGCCGGGCTCGATCCGGACAATCTGCCCCAGCCGGGGCCCGACGCGATGAACTTCCAGTCGGCGACCGGGGCCAAGGCATGGCGCGACATCTGGGGCTCCGGCCAGGGTATCGGCATTCTCGACAAGGTCACGCCGGCAGGCGAGCTGATCGCTCGGCTCGTACGGGAATATGGCGAGGCGAAGTCCCGGGTTTGCGCATGAACGTCATCCCGGCCTTGAGCCGGGATCCGCTTGCAGCTCTCCAAAGGGATAAAAGAAGGCAGACCCCGGATCGAGTCCGGGGTGACGACTATTGGAGTTCGCTCAGCTTCTTTCGCCAGGCTTCGGGCAGTGGGGTCGGGCGGCGGTTATCGCGGCCGACATAGACATGGGTGAAATGGCCCTGAGCGGAGGGATCCGCCTGGCCCGACCCGAACACGCCGATCCGGTAGGTAACACTTGAGCTGCCCAGCTTTTCAATGGCTATCCCCACCTCAATATCGCCGGGAAAGCTCAAAGGCGCGAAGTATGAGCAGCCCGTCTCGACCACCAGGCCAATTGGATCACCGGTTTCAATATCGAGCAGCCCTGCTTCGACTAGCCAGCCGTTCACCGCCGTGTCGAACCATTGGTAGAAGACTGTATTGTTGACGTGACCATAGGCGTCATTGTCCGCCCAGCGGGTGGCGATCGTCATGTACCAGCGATAGGCATCCCGCCCATGGCGGTCCGGACGGCTCACCAGGCGGCCTCGTAAAGGCGCCGCGCATCCTCTTCCTCGATCGGGCAAGGATTATTCACCAGCAGGCGAGTCTGCTTCATCGCTTCTCGCGCCAGCAGCGGAATATCATCTTCAACGATGCCATGGTCGCGAAGGCGCAGCTTGAGGCCGCTGGCCAACGATAGGCCATCAAGGCGCTCGATCAGCGCGGCGCAGCGGGCCTGGCTGCCCTGCCCTTCGCATTCCGGCGCGAGGATCGGCGCCAGCTCGGCATAAAGGTCGCGCGCTGCTTCACTGTTGTGCTGCAGGACGACGCGAAGCATCAGCGCGTTGCTGAGGCCATGTGGCAAATGGTGGATGCCGCCCAGCGGATAGGCCAGCGCATGGACGCCCGCGACAGGTGCGTTGGAAAAGGCGATCCCGGCGAGGTGCGCGCCAAGCAGCATCGCCGAGCGTGCCTCGACGTTGCCCGGCTCTTCGATCGCTTTGAGGAGGTTTGACGAAAGTAGGCCCAACGCTTCCCGTGCCAACGCATCAGAGAGTGGATTTTTCAGGCGGGCCGAGGTGAAGGCCTCGACCGAATGGACGATGGCATCAATCCCGGTGGCGGCGGTGACATGAGCCGGTAGGCCAAGCGTCAAGCCAGCGTCGAGCACCGCATAGTCGGCGATCAGCGGCTGCGCGTTCACCGCCAGCTTGGTTCCGCCTTCACAGGTGATGACCGAAATCGGCGTCGCTTCGCTGCCCGTGCCGGCCGTGGTTGGAACCAGGGCCAGCGGCAGGCGCTGCCCCTTGGCCAAGCCGACGCCCCAGATTTCGTCGAGGGTGTCGCCCGAGCCGAGCAGATAGGCGGCCAGCTTGGCGACATCCATAGGACTGCCACCGCCGAAGCCGATAACATGATTGACGTCATGACGCCGTCCCTCATCGACTGCCGCTAACAGCGTTTCCTTCGAAGGATCGGCTTCGACCGCGTCGAACAGGATGACTTTGCGGCCGCTCGCTTCTAGCGCATCGCGGCAATCGTCGGTCAGGCCGAGCCGGAACACATCCTTGTCGGTGACGAACAGGCACGGGCCTTCGGGCAGGACATCGGCCAGCTTGGTAGCGGCGCCATCGCCGCTGATCAGCCGGGGACCGGGATTGAAGGTGAAGGGTTGCATCGGCGGGAGCGTAACCGCTCAGCCGTTGCGGTTCCAGATCAAGTCGCGTTCAAGGCGGCCCATCAGCGCACGCGCCGGGCTCGGCGCGGGCTCGTCGTTCAACTGGCCTTCGTCGAGCCGCTGGATCCGGGCATAGATGTCGGTGCTGGCGTTGATCAACCGTTGCGCTGCCTCGGGAAGCTGCCCGACCACGATCGGATCGCTGTCGTTGGCATGGCCCAGCCGGCGTTCCGGCCGGCGACCGTCAGCCGTCTTGATCTCGCCGGTTTCGACCGCCTTCTGGGTCAGCAACCAGGCGACGATGTGCATGATGCGCGTCGTAACCTTTAGCGACTCGCAGGCAAATCCGACGCGGGCGAACGGCTCAAGGCTTTGCCGATCGTCACGCCCCGCCTCATCGAAATAGGCACGCGCCTCATCGGCGAGGATCATAGCCTCGGTATAAAGGGAGTCGATCAGGCGCGGCGTGATCCGCGCTTCCTGTCCCTTCTCGTCGTCCGATTCGTTCATAGTCTCGTCGATGTTGCCATGGGTTCGAGCCGGAGAAAACGCCTGACTGGGCAGAACGGCAACTAGCGCTTAACGGGCTGTCCCGCGCTCGGACAGCAAAGCTATGCAATGATGTCGGGAATAATCCGGTTGGCGAGCTGCTGAATTTCGTCCTTGAGGCTGAGCTTTCGCTTCTTCATCCGCGCCAGTTCGAGCTGGTCGCAATTGCCAGTCGTCCGAAACATTTCGATTTCATTGTCGAGACGGCGATGTTCGGCCTTGAGCAAGGCCAGGACCTCGCGCGGATCATCATCGTTCATTCGCCTATCTTACAGCATGGGCGCTTCGCCGTCACCCGGTGGGCGGTCATCGGCGAGCCGCATGGAGGGCCAGCCAAACCGTTCGCTTTCCTAGCGACAAATGCATCAAATCGTGATTTATTCACTGAACTGTCACGCGTCAGCCAACGAAAGGAAATTGACCGATGGACAAGGCTTATGCCGAGGCGATCGCATCCAAACACGCTGCTCTTCACGCAATTATTGACGCCGAAGAGCACCGACCGCACCCGGACGTGGACCTGTTGACGCGTTTGAAGAAAGAAAAGCTTCGGCTGAAAGATGAGCTAGTAGGACACTAGCTCTCGTAGGCCAGAAAGAAGGCCGGCGCTCTATCGAGCTGCCGGCCTTTTTTATTGAGACGGAGTGTTAATCGTCGCGCGAAACGCGTTCGACGCGTTCATGTTTTTCCTGGGCCTCGAGGGTCATCGTCGCAATCGGACGAGCCTCAAGGCGGGCCAGCGAGATTGGCTCGCCGGTGACTTCGCAATAGCCATATTCGCCATCGTAAAGGCGGCGGACGGCGGCGTCGATCTTAGCAATCAGCTTGCGCTGCCGGTCGCGGGTGCGAAGCTCGATCGACCAGTCCGTCTCGCTGGATGCACGATCGGCGATGTCCGGTTCACGGAGCGAATCAACCTGGAGCTGCGCCATCGTCGCACGGCTTTCCTCGATAATTGATTCTTTCCAGTCCCGGAGCTTGCGCAGGAAATAAGCGCGCTGCTCAACACACATAAACTCTTCGCTATCGGCCGGACGATAATCGTCCGAAAGCAAAATTTGGTCGAATTGTTCGGACCCGGAACCGTATAGGTCCACAAGAGCGGTAGCCATCAACACCCTCCCCGACACAAGCGCCTGCCGCTTCCGCGACCGGGCCAACGGTAGCGGCCGGAGGCAAATACTCATGGCATTCCCGATACTTATATCGGTCATACCAGTATCCCCATGGCGCTCATAGTTAAGGCTTTGCTCCTTAACAAGGACTGACCGACCAATTGCCAAATTAACTGTGGATTGTTGCCGGGAAAACGCAGGTGGTTGTCCCAAGGCCGCACAATCCGCATAGCAATTGCCGATGCGTATCCTCCTGACCAATGACGACGGCATCCATGCACCGGGGTTTTCGGTCCTTGAGTCCATTGCCGCGCGGTTATCGGACGACATCTGGGCGGTCGCCCCGGCGGAAGAGCAGTCAGGCGCCGGCCATTCCTTGACCCTTACTCGCCCGATCCGCCTTCGCCGCCTGGGAGAGCGCAAATTTGCGGTCAACGGCACTCCGACCGACGCGGTGATGATGGCGCTCGCCCACATCATGAAGGACGCTCCGCCCGACCTCATCCTGTCAGGGATCAACCGCGGCGCCAACCTCGCCGAAGACGTGACCTATTCGGGGACCGTTTCCGCGGCGATGGAGGGTGCACTGGCCGGCGTCCGCTCAATCGCGTTGAGCCAGGTCTATGCGCGCGAGGGCATGGGCGACACTATCCCTTTCGCCGCCGCCGAAGCCTGGGCCGAACGCGCAATTCGACCCCTGATGGAAGTGCCGTTGATCACGGGAACGCTGTACAACGTCAATTTTCCAGCGCTCGCCCCTGAAGCGGTAAAAGGTATCCGCGTTTGCCGACAAGGCATCAGGGACTATGGCCGCCTGCGGATCGTCGAACGAACCGATCCCAGAGGCTATCGCTATTATTGGTTCGGTTTGGCGCCAACTGTCGAGACCGCCGGTCATGAAACCGACCTCGAAGTTGTGGCGGACGGTTATGTCGCCGTGACCCCGCTGCATCTCGACCTGACCCACGAGCGGGGCCTCGCCACATTGGCGGAACGGTTCGAGCGGGACTGATGCCTGAATCCCTGGGCGAAGAGCTGAAGATCATCGCCCGAACAATGTCGCGCATCCGGCGGCGGCAACTGGCCCTGCTGGCCCTGCTGATGCCGGCAACGGCGATCGCCGAAATGCTGATGGTAGCGGCAATCGTGCCGTTCCTCTCGCAGCTTGCTGGTAGCGGCTTGGCATCGACCAAGATCACGCAGTTGACTGATGTGCTGGATGGGCTGGGCGGCCTCGTGAGGGCCGATCCCCTGATCGTCACGGCCGTCGCGTTCATGATAGCCGTCTCGGTAACGGCAATGCTCAGGCTTGCACTCTCCTGGCTTAGCCAACGATTCTCATTCGGCCTTGGGCAGGATTTGGACGTAGAGATCCAGCGGCGGCTGATCCACCAGCCCTATCTGTTTCACGTCCAACGCCATTCGAGTGAGTTTTTGGCAGCGCTCGACAAGGTCGATTTCCTGGTCTTCAGCACCGCCTTGCAAGGACTACAGTCTCTCAGCTCGGCCCTGATTTCGCTATTTGTCTTCGGAGTCCTGTTGGCGATCGATCCGCTCAGCGCGACGCTGGCCGCCTTGCTGATCGGAAGCTTCTATGGTGCGGCAATGCTGGTCGCACGGCGGCGATTGACCGTGGATGCGGCAGTCATCAGGGAGGCGTTTGAAGCCCGGTTGAAGTCGGCGCAGGACAGTCTCGGCGGGATCAGGGACATCCTGCTGGACCGCTCGCAGCGGGCCCGGGTCGAAAATTTTCGAGCGATCGACGCGCGGTTCATGTCGGCCCGCGCGCGTGCCGCGTTCCTCGTCGCCGCACCCAGGATCCTGGTCGAGGCATTCGGGCTCGCCCTTATCGCGGTTCTGGCAGTCGCAATTTCGCGTCAGCCGAATGGCCTGATAGCTGCCTTGCCGGTTCTCGGCGCGCTGTCGCTTGGCGCCCAGCGGCTCTTGCCTCTGATGAGTCAGTTATATTCGGGCTGGGCAAATCTGGCCGCTTCCCGTCCGATAATCGGCGAGGTTGCGGAGCTGATAAATCTGCCGATCGCAGACGATTCCGAAGATATTCAACCGATACCGTTGACTACCTCGATCGAACTAGATTGCGTTTGCTTCCAATATGCGGATCGCGGCCAACCCGCGGTCGAGGAAATCAGCCTGAAAATTCCGAAGGGCAGCCGGACGGCAATTACCGGCAAGACCGGCAGCGGAAAGAGCACGCTGGCCGACCTGCTAATGGGTTTGATCGAGCCCAGCAAAGGCAAGATCTTGATCGACGGAGAAGAGCTGGCGGGCTCGAGGCTGGCCGCATGGCGGCGATCCGTGGCACATGTTCCGCAGGCGATCTTCCTCACGGATGACAGTGTTGCCGCGAATATCGCGCTGTCGGTCGATGGCGCGGAGATCGACATGGATCGCATCCGCCGAGCTGCGGCGATTGCGCAAGTGACAGAATTTGCCGACGCATTGCCCGATGGATTCCAGACGAAAATTGGCGAGCGCGGAGCCCGGGTATCAGGCGGACAGCGGCAGCGGCTGGCGCTGGCCCGGGCAATCTACAAGAATGCACCGGTACTCGTGCTCGATGAGGCAACCAGCGCACTTGACGACGAAACCGAAGCGGCGGTGCTAAAAACGCTGGGCACGCTGCAGGCGCAGGGCTGCACAATCGTCATTGTCGCTCATCGCCGCTCGACGATTGAAGGCTGCGATCGGATTGTGCGATTGGCTCAAGGCAGATTGGTCGCAGACGATGGATAGGCTGCCGGCCGAGCTGCTGATGGAGCGAGAGACCCGGGTGTCATTCGGCCCGACCCCGGATCGCCTGCTCAACGCCCCACTTTCACCGATGACCTGGCAGATGAAGGACGACGAGTTTCTTCTGCGGGGCGAAGGAGACCATTATTTCTATTACCGCATCGGCAGCGGCGTCACTGTTCATCGTCGCGCTGCCGTTGATCTGAGCGAGGAATCGCTTTGGCTGAACGGGTCAGTCTACGCCGCAATTGCCAGCATGAACGGCCTGCTCCCGATCCATGCTTCGGCAGTGGCGCACAACGATTTGGTGTTCGCATTCACTGGCCCTGCAGGCTCCGGTAAGTCCACGCTGGTTGCCGCACTTGGCAGGCACGGATTGCCGATGTTTTGCGACGACACGCTCGTGCTGGACTTGTCCGAACCCGATCGCATCATGTGCCTGCCGGGCCACAAGCGGTTGAAGCTCAGGCCCGACGCGTTCGAACTGGCTGGCGCCGCGCAGCAGGAAAAAGTGTCGGAAACCTACGACAAATATTACGCGGCGCCGCTCGACGGAACCGTCGCGATGGCTTTGCCGATAGGCCAGCTGATTTTCCTGGAAGAGGGAGCTGATCCAGCCATCAGCCTGCTGTCGGGCTCCGAGCGACTCCTGGGGCTTCAGGACGAGCACCAGACGGCACGCCTGTTCGAAGCTGCTCAACAGTTCGACCGGCTCCATCAATTTGGCCACCGCGCCCGCCTGGCGCGGCAAATCCCCATGGCGCGGTTCGTCCGGCCGCATCAGGCGGCGCGATTTCACGAAGGGGTTTCGCTTGTCGCCGAATATGTCAAACTCGATCGGACGAGGTGAGTATGAGCGTTCTTGCTAAGCGGCCAGACAGGTTCACCGAAACCGAAATCGACGACGAGGTCATCGTTATGCGTCTCGACACTGGCGAATTTTTTTCGATGACCGACACCGCTGCCGCCACCTGGCGTCTGATTGATGGCAGCCGCGACCGCGCCGGACTGCTGCGGGCCTTGGTTGACGAATATGGAGTCAAAGAGGCAAAAATTGCGGCAGAGATCGATACCTTCCTGGTTGAGTTGAGGAGCGCCGGCCTGGTTTCCTGACGCTGAGAATTGTCTGATGCCGCTGCAGCCACCCTGCAGGCCGAATGGACCGCGGTCCGCCAGCACCCAGTCAGCCCCTTGCAACGCTTGGGCTATTTAAGCATTAATAGCTTGGCCTTGGCACCATCCGTGCCGCCAGTCGCGTTGAGGAGCTCGGCATGAAGAATGACACCAGCAAGTCAAAGGTGTGGACAAGGCCGGAAGTCAGGCGGCTTGGGACCATCAAGGATGTTGCCAATTCCCAAGGAAGTGGCTCCCAGGGCGCCGGCGCGAAGACCTAAGATTTTCGCTTCTCCAAATAATTAGCTCGCATGCTGGCATTCGCCTGGCCGTGGCTCGATACAGCACACTACCCTTCTGAAATAACCGCGGCGCGGCTTGGCGCATCGCTTTGCGCGGGGATCGGCGGCCACGCCGGCGCAGTCGATATCGGCCGCTTACACTTCGCTTATCGCCCACTCCGGCCAACGCTCGCTACTAGTCGAACCTGGCGCCCGACGACCTTGCCCGGCGGGCGGATCATCGTGTTCCATGGCTATTTTGACAATGTGGCGGAAATCGCGGCGCAGGTCGATGTGAGGTCCTCCGATCCAGCGCTGATTTATGGCCTTGCAGTGGAAAAATGGGCGGACGAAGCCGACCGCCGCATCGTCGGGGAATATTGTACGTTAATTGTCGAGCCGGATCAGGCCAGGGTCCGGCTTTGCCGGAGCCCGCTTCGAGCGCCGCCTCTCTATTACTTTCAATCGGAAGAATTGGTTGCCGCTTCGTCGGTTCCGCGCGCGCTCCTTGCGGCAGGTGTCACCAAAAAACTAAACGAATGCCGCCTGGCCGATAGCGGCCTGATAAATTTCACTGACCAGGAGGCGAGCTGGTTCGAAGGAATAGCCCGCGTTCCCTTGGGCTGCGCGATTGACCTCAAGCGCGGAGAACCCCGCAAACTCATCAAATATTATGATCCCTCGGCGATCGCTCCGATCCAGGTCGACAGCGATGCGGAATGCGTCGCGCGCGTCAGCCAGTTGCTCGATGACGCGGTGAGGGTCTCCCTCGCTGGTTTTAACAGGCCAGGCGTGACACTGTCCGCGGGTCTGGATTCTCCGCAGATCGTCACCCGCGCGCTCAAGAACATTCCACCCCAGGAAAAGCTGCCCACTTTCACCTTTCATCCTGAGGAAGGCTATGACGGCATCGCTCCACCAGACATGATCGGGAACGAGCGGCCGATGGTTGAAGCGTTTGCCGCCATGCATCCGCAAATCGAGCCGCACTTCACCGCCAATGAAGGTTATGCGCACGATCATCGCCTGAACGACTTATTCCATGCCATGGGTGCGGCGCCGACCGGCCTTTGCAACATGTATGTATTTCACGGAATCTTTGCGGGGGCCGTGCGCGAGGGCTGCGACGTCCTGCTGGTGTCGGACTGGGGAAATTACGCCTTTAGCGACAAGGGCGCCTGGGGCTTCGTCGAATATCTGTTCAAGGGCCGCTGGCGCCAGCTCTGGATGGCACTGAAAAATCATACGAGCCAGAAACGCCCGATCTTGCGAAGCTTTGTCGCTCGTTCGCTTCAGCCGTTGCTCCCCAATGCGCTCTGGTGGCGTGCCCGCAAGCTGATTTTCCCCGATCGAACCAGCATGCTCGATCTGATGCAGCCGTTCAGCCGGAGTTACCGGCAGGCATCGGGAGCAGACCAGCGGCTGGCGGCAGCGGGTCTCGTCTATGAACGATACCAGCCCCGGAGTGCCGCCCACGCACGCCGCCTGCTTCTTCAAAACGACGATGGCGAGGCTGCGGAAATGTATCAAGCGTTCGAGCAGTTGTACGGAATTCCACAGCGGGACCCGATGGCCTATCGCCCGCTGGTCGAATATTGTTGGGGGCTGCCTACGAGGATGTATATGCGCGACGGGCAAATGCGCTGGCTGGCCAAGCAGATGGGCAAGGGGATCATGCCCGAGCAGCAGCGCGCTAACCGGCTACATGGTCGCTGGGACGCCGACTGGCATTTGCGCATCGGCAGACGCCGCAACCAGATATTGGAGGAATTCGATCGCCTTGAGAGCGATAGCCGGTTTGCCGCCATGTTCGACTTGAAGAAATTGAAAGCCGCGCTCCTCGACTGGCCTGATCAAACGGACATAAATCCGCAAAGAATGTACCCGCTTGAATTTGCGGTGCCACGAGTGCTCCTCACGGCGCGGTTCATCAAATATGTCGAAGGCCGAAACGAACCGTGATCGGCGACAATCTCGGCCGGGAGTTCACTCTCCTGGCCCGATGCTGTCATTGGAACTTTGCGACTGTCGACGAAAGATCGCGGCCGGACGTTCATGAAGCGATCGATTGGAATCTCGTCGTTGCCCTCGCCCGCCGCCACCGTGTCCAAGGACTGGTGTGGAATGCCGTCGGACATTTTTCGGACCGTTTGCCGGTCGAAGCGAGGAATGCGCTATCCTCCGATGCAAGGCTAATCGCGGTTACCAACCTGGCGATCGCAGCCGAATGCAGGGAACTTCAGCAGCTGTTCGATCAGTCGAACGTCCCGCTGTTGTTCGTGAAGGGCCTCACGGTCGGGGCGCTGGCCTATCGAGCACCGATGCTGAAGATGGCTTGGGACATCGATCTCCTCACGGATCCGGCTGATCTCGCGTCGGCGGCCCGGCTGTTGCTTGATCGGGGATTTTCGGTCCGAGAACCCTCTGACATTAAGCACCTTAAGGCCTGGCATCGTATGCGGAAGGATTCCTTGTGGAGTAGGCACAACGAGCTTTATGTCGAACTCCACCCCCGGCTGGCTGACAATGCGCGGCTAATCCCGACGATCGATGTCCATTCTCCGCGACAGCAAGTCGAGATTGCGCCGGCGCAGTCGCTTTCTACTCTGGCCCAAGAGGAACTGTTTGCATATCTGACCGTCCATGGCGCCTCCAGCGCATGGTTCCGGCTCAAATGGATCGCTGACTTCGCAGGCTGGCTTAGCAGCAAGAGTGGCGACGAAATCCAGCAGCTCTATCACCGCTCGCAGGAACTTGGCGCGGGACGCGCAGCCGGCCAGGCGTTGCTCCTCGCTGACAAGCTCTTTGATACATTGGCGGCAGCGCCCAGCTTGAAGCGATCGCTTGGTTCCGACCAGATGACACGCAAACTCAGCTCGGTTGCCCTGCGAATGCTGACCAAAGAATTGCGCGATCCGACAGACCTGCCCTTCGGCACCTGGGCAATCCACTGGACGCAATTGCTGCTAAAGCCCGATCTTGGATTCAAGGTCTCGGAGATGTGGCGGCAGGCCCGCAGCATCTTCGGACCGAAATGACGGACTGGAACTAGGCTGCCAGCGCCATGGGGCGGCGCTGCTCGCGCAACCAGGACTGGAACATCAATATTGCCCAGATAGCAGGCGTGGAATCACGTCGGCCCGCAAGATGGTCGCGCCAGCGCCGTTGGACGATTGCCGGATCGAACCAGCCTTCCTCGGCCATGGCCGCGGGATTGAGCAAATCTTCCGCCCACTCGCGCAATGGCCCCTTGATCCACTCACCGACCGGAACGGCGAACCCCGCCTTTGGTCGATCGAACATTGCAGCCGGCGCTTCGCGGTGGATCAGCTTGCGAAGAATGTTTTTGCCCTTGAGTCCATCGATCTTCATTCCGATCGGAATGCGCGCTGCCAACGCCGCGACCCGGTGGTCGAGGAACGGCACCCGGGTTTCCAGGCTGACCGCCATTGAAGCGCGGTCGACCTTGCACAAGATGTCGTCCGGCAAATAACTTACCGCATCGCAATACATCATGCGAACGGCGCTAGAGGCATCGTCGCCGGCGTCCATATCGAAACGATGGCTGCCGGGCGCCAGCACGGGGTTAGTCTCCAAGCTCCATTCGTCGAGGAAATTGAGATAGATGTCGTTTGCGCTTGAGGCGTCGCCGACGATCCGAAGGCCCCGTTGAATCTTGGCGCCGAGAAACGGCTGCTCGCCGCTTGCGAACAACCGCGCGGCGGCCGACCAGAATCCAACCGGCAACTGCGCCAGAGGCGAGGCCGCAAGCGATCGCAATGGCTGGGGAAACCGCCGCAGCTGCCGCCACAGGAGCGGCGCTTGGACATGGCGATTGTAGCCACCGAAGAGCTCGTCCCCACCGTCCCCTGTCAGCGCAACCGTGACGTCCCGACGAGCAAATCGGCTAACCAGGAAAGTCGGAATCTGAGAGCTATCGGCGAATGGCTCGTCATACATCGCCGGAAGTAGCGGAATGACGTCGCGGGCCTCTTTCACCGTGACATAATGTTCGTGGTGGACGGTACCCAAATGCCTGGCCACGGCCTTGGCATGCTGAGCCTCGTCAAAGCCGTCTTCGTTGAAGCCGATGGTGTAGGTTCGAACGGGTTGAGGGGAAAATTTCTGGTAGAGGGCAACAATCGATGAGCTGTCGATCCCGCCCGACAAGAAGGCGCCGACCGGCACGTCGGCAACCGACTGGCCCATGATCGATTTTGCCAGGGCCTGCTCAAGCGCCTTCAGCGCCTCGGCTTCTTCCTCGATTGGATCATCAAGTCCTTGTTGGACGACCTTCCGGTAGGACCAATAGCGAGAAAGCTGGACCGGGCCTCCCTCGCCTTCAACCGGAGGTTTGGCAAGGGGCGCACCAGGGGCCGTTCGGTCAAGGGTCAGGACGCAGCCCGGCTCAAGCTTGTATATGCCACGATAGATGGACAGTGGAGCCGGCACGTAGGTGCGTGAGGCAAAGGCCTTCAGAGCTTCCCGGTCGATTTCATTGTCGAAGCGCGGGTGAGCGCGCAGCGCCTTCAGCTCGGATCCAAAAAGGAACTCATGGCCGACCCAGCCGTAATAAAGCGGCTTTTCGCCGAAACGATCGCGGACCAAATGCAGCAGCCGCTCTCGGCGATCCCACAACGCAAGGGCGAACATACCGACCGACCGTTCAAGAGTTGCTGCCAGGCCCCAAATTTCAATCGCCTGAAGCAGCACTTCCGTATCGGAATGTCCGCGCCAGCCGCCTTCCGGCGCGAGCCCCCGACCCTCCAGCTCGGCGCGAATTTCGTGATGATTATAGATCTCGCCATTGAAACAGATCACAAAGCGACCGCTGTGCGAATGCATCGGCTGATGGCCCATGGGGGAGAGGTCGACGACCGACAATCGGCGGTGGGCGAAGCCGATACCCGCTTCCTCGTCGGCCCAAATGCCGTGGTCGTCGGGCCCGCGATGAGTAATCACGCCGCCCATAAGCGTCAGTGTTGCCGGGTCGACTCCGTCGCCTGAAAATATGCCGGCAATTCCGCACATGATATTCTCCGATTACGTCAACGCTCGGCCGGCCGCCATCAGATAGAGTAGTGATTCCCAGCGATCGGCAATGGCCGCGACTGAAAAGTGCGCGACGGACTTCGGTCCGGCAGCACCATAAGCCTGCCGCAACCCTTCGGAGGTCATAAGCCTTTCCAGGGCGTCCGCGAGTGCCGCTTCCCGGTCTCCGCCCTGGGCCAGCAAACCGTTCACCTCGTGCTTGATCAGCTCATTGGTGCCGGGGCAATCGGCAAACCCGACCGCTGGCAGGCCATGCGCCAATGCCTCGGCGGTGGCCAGGCCGAAGCTTTCATATTTGGACGGCAGCACAAACAGCTGGGCTCCGTCATATTCCGCCGAAATGTCATCAATCACGCCAGGGAGATCGACTTTCGACTTGAGCCCGAGTTCCTCGACCTGCTTTTCAAGGTCCGGCCTCAACTCACCCTCGCCAACTATTCGAAGGCGCCATTGCGGATTCCGCGGCGCGATCCGCGCGAAGGCCGCGACCAGCGTGCGATGGTCTTTCTGGTCGAACAGGCGGCCGACCGTCAGCAATATCTTTTCCGCGCCACCCACCGGGTCCGCCAGCCGCTCCGGCTCCGCAGTCACCGGATTGGGCAGGACGATCATTCTATCCCGGAGGCCGGGCGGGAACCCCGAACGGACCCGGTCACTGATCGCCGTGACGCTTGCGAATCGACTTGCGAGCAGCCGGATCATTAGGCCCTGCATCGGAACGGTTCGATAATGGCTGAAATCGATATGTTCGCTGGCGACCAAGGGCACTCTGGTGCCGGCCAAAGCCATTGCCAGCGGGATGTAGCCACTGTGCATCCACCCGATCGCAACGTCCGGTCGCAAACTGGTTGCGGCCTTTCGAACGGCGGCGATGCGCTTGATCGTTTCGCCAATCCGCGATTTGCCCCTTACATTGCCAATGCCTGCCTTCACGCGCGCAATGCGGGGATCGATCTTGTAGAAGTCCGTCGACCCGGGCGGATCGAAACTGACGATCGTCAATCGGTGGCCGCGCCGGACAAGCTCGGCGCTTACGTCCGATAGCACGCGCTCCGCCCCGCCACCCCGGGAGTCGAGTGATTTGATCACGAAAAGCAAGTTGAGCGGATGCTCGGTCACAAGGGCGCTCTTCGGTAACGCGCAGCGAACCGCGCCAGCAACTTGCGATATTCCTGCCGCTCATGCTCGTCGAGCTTGGCAGGGTCCAGCATGGTCAACGCGCGTTGGCGAAGCGCGTTACCGAGCCGCCGCGCCTCCTCCCGATCCGACAAGAGGCGGACAACCCCCTCGGCCATCCTACCTTGGTCTCCATGGGGGACCAGAAGGCCCGTGACTCCGTCCTCGATTAACTCGCCCTGCCAGTCGATATCGTAGGCGACAATCGGTGCCGCACCGAGCGCGGCTTCAGCGAGCGCTCTGCCTGTATGGGGAGAAACGACGACGGCCGCGACCGGGATCAACTCGGCCAAACGATCCTGGTCAATGTTGCCGGCAAAAACGGTTGCGCCCTCAATGCCAAGCGCGCGGGCTTGGTCGGCAAGCTCTGATCTCATTCGCCCATCGCCCGCCAACACGGCCTTGACGTCGAAACCCCGTCGACGAACCTCGGCCAGCGTCTCAATGACATGATCGGGCTGTTTTACCGGCTCAAGCCGCCCAATGTAGAGCAGAAATTCCAACGGCCTGACGCCCATAGCCGCGAGCACGTCCTCGCTCTTCGGCCGCCCTGCCGGCTCGGTCAGGTGCCGCTCGTCAATCAGATTGCCGTATCGAAACAGGGTCGAGCGTTCTGGCCTGGCGCCATTTGCCAGCGCAAAGTCGAGATTGTCCTGGTTGGCACCAGCGACAAGGTCGGCCCGCGGAAAAATGAATCGCTCGACGACTTTTTCAACGCGCCGACTTCGCATCAACCTGGGTTCAAGTGGGACGCCCGTTGCCTCGAATGTCTTGTCGAAATTGCCTCCGACACGGATCACCAAAGGAATTCCGCAAGACCGTGCGAGGGCCCAGCCGAACAGCCCTAGATACAACGGGCTTCCCGCGCGGATAACGCTGATGCCCTCTGCCCGCACGAGCCTTCGCAAAGCAAGAAACAATCCCACCTGACTGAGCAGGAAATTGATCGCGAACAGTTTTCTCAAGGCGGCGAAGCGGCCGACCTTACCTTCGATGACGGTGTGCCGGGGCGCAATCTCGTAGCTCGCTGGCTTGCCAAATCTTGGACCCCATTCCTCCGATGTGAGCAGCGTCGCAAACGGGTGGACGCTCCACACATGCTCGAAGAAGCCGTCAAGGTCCCGGCACAGGATCGGTGCTTCCAGGCCTCGCTGACGAACCATCTCGAGCGTATAGGATGTGTCGAGCACCAGCAGCTTGCGAACGCCGTCTGCGCTTCGGGAACTCATGTATGATCGACCCACCAGGTCAGGATGCCGGCTTTCGACACCAAGCCTCGATGCCGTTGCCGCCCTTCCGCACGTTGATGTCGACCGCTCCCAGAGCCTGTAGGGCCCGCCTGATCTGGCGAGGTGTCCGATATCGCTTATAGGCGTCGGTCATCCCGTCGTGCGTATCGAGCAGAGACCATTCATAGTGGGCCTCTCGGCCACCAAGCTCAATCTGGCCGAAGTAGAAGTGGATGCCGCCGACGCGGGCAAGGATTTTCCGGGCCAGCCGGTTGTCCCGGAACCGCCAGTAAATCGGAAACCAGAAGTCGACCAATCGCTTCACCGCGGGCCATCTCTTTTCCCGCGGCAATCGGAGGATGAGCTGTCGGTACAATTTCTCCGCGTCTCCCAGCGGCGGGGGGAGCCGCAGCCACAGGTTCCAGCAATAATGATCGATGATGAGCCTGCCGCCGGGCGCCACCATCTGCCATAATTTGCCAATGCTTTCTTCCGTGTCGGGCGTGTGCTGCAGCACGCCGAGGCACACCACATAGTCGTAGGCATTCTTGCAGAAAGGCATGGCGCGAATATCGGCCTGTGCAAGGTTCATCCTCCGCTTTCCATTGTTCCTGCCATTCGCCTCGACCGCGGCGGAAAAGTCGAAACTGTCGAGCACCGCCCCATGGTTGAGCAGTATTTCGGTGAACCGGCCAGCACCCGATCCGGCTTCAAGCACCGCACGGCCGGCAACTGCTGGCAATTCACCCCTGAAACATCTCGCGAGCCGGCTTTCCGAGATAGCGCGGCCCGTATGGGAGTCGAGCTGGGTGGCAGGGAACCGGTTCCATTGGGCGCCAAAGTCGGCGGCGTAATTGTCGCGAGACACGAACCGGGGAATTGAGTCGACGATCGGATATTGTCGTCCGACCGCGTTAGCCAATGAGCCGGACGATTTCCGCAGCGGCTGCTGCAATTCCGGATCGTAGAAGCGCGACCAGTCCTCGTTCAACTCCAGGCTCCTACGCGCCGTTGGCGAAATCGATGATAAATGCCCAGGACCGCGTCAAGGTTTTCTCATTCCAGCCCCTCGTCTATTGCGCGTCCGATGGCTGGTAATGCTCAACCCGTGTCGACCGAATTTGGATCCTCCCACGGGCACGCTGTCCGGGCGACATCGATCATTGGCGGCGCTTCCCTCCTAAACATCGCCATCGGCCTGGTCAGGATGAAGATCGCGGCGATCGTGCTGGGGCCGATTGGAATTGGCACGATCGGCTTGCTCCAGAATCTGCTCAATGCGGCTGCCACAGCGGGCGGCCTTAGCCTCGGGACCGCCGGCGCAAGGGAGATAGTTGCGAGCGAAAGAACAGGCGGGCCACCTTCGGCCTCGGCCGCGCGCCGGGCCATCTTCGTGACCGTCGGCTTACTGTCGCTGTGCAGCGGTTTCACGTTCTGGCTATTTCGAGAGCCGCTTGCCGGCCTGTTATTTCAGGATCGCGGCAAGGCGGCTGAAGTCGGATGGCTCGCGGTAGGCGTCGCGGTTATCGCAGCTGCGGGCTATCAAACCGCGATCCTCAGCGCTCGCCGACGGATCGGAGACATGGCGCGGCTGACGATGCTGTCAGCCACCGCTGGTGCGCTGATCGGTACGGCAAGCGTCATCATCTGGCAGGCGGATGGGATTCTGCCGTTCATCCTGGCTGCCCCGATCGCAACCCTTGCCTTCGGGTGGATTTTTCTTCGACGGGTCCCTCCGGCCGACGGCGATTTACCTCGCGATGCAATCAAGCGACACGTCAGGAGCCTGGTGGGGCATGGGGCATCGCTGACGATTGCCGTTTTTGTGATCCTCTGCGGTCAACTGGCAATCCGGACTTTGGTGGAACGCAAGCTTGGCGCCAGCGCCCTTGGCCACTTCCAGGCGGCCTGGACCATTACCGCCGTCTATCTGTTCTTCATCTTCCAGGCGATGGGAACCGACTATCTTCCGCGGTTGACCGCCGAGATGGGCGATCGGGCAAAGGCACAGCGATTGGTGGATGGCCAGGCCGAAGTTGGCATATTGCTGGCGGCACCGATCCTGCTTGGCATGATCGGGCTGGCCCCCTGGGCGCTTTCAATTCTCTATACCAGCCAGTTCGTGGAGGCGACTGACTTGCTGCGCTATCAAATGCTGGGCGACCTGCTGCGTCTGGCGATTTGGCCGGTTGCGATCGCATTGATGGCCGGCGGTGCCACCCGGCACTACACCTTCGCCGAAATCATCGGGACGGCAATCCTTGTCGGGGTCACGATGGTCCTGCTCCCGCTGGCCGGGCTGGCGGCGCCCGGCATGGCCTATGTCGTCACCAATCTGATCTACGGCGCCGTCATCATGGCCTTCGCCCATCGATTGTACGGGATTTTCCTGGGGGCAAAGGTAATAAGGCAGTTCGCCCTGTTGGCGGCATGTTGCCTGCTGACGTTCGCCATCAGCCTCAATTTTCCGACGGCCGGAGCAGTTGTTGGTTCTGCCCTGGCCGGCCTTTGGGCAACATTCGCCTTCTTTCGCTTGAGGCTGGCCGATCTTTTCGTCACGCGCGGCACGAAACTTGATATGCCAAGCGGAGTTGGGGGTTCACTCGAGCCTTGATGACTGAATCGGAGGGCGGATTTGTTGAGTAACGCCGAGCGCCATGATCTCGAGTGGACCTCGGAGCAGGTCCGGCGCTTCTGGGATTATCATAGCGGCAATCCCGCCCTGGTCGGTCAATATTTCGCAGGCACGGTGGGGCGCTCGCTGCTTCGATTTGTCGAAAAACATATTCAAATCGGCACGGCGGTGGACGTCGGCTGCGGCGGTGGTGACCTGATGTTATTCCTGATGCAGCGCGGGCATGACGTCTACGGCGTGGATCAATCGCCTGTAACCGTGGAAGGGATCAATGACAGGTTCGCTGGCTTGGGACACTTCAAGGGGGCAACCGTCGGCACAGACAGGCTCTCCGATGGCATTGCCGACACGGTCTTCCTGGTCGAAGTTGTCGAACATCTGGATGATGCAGCACTGAACAACAGCCTGGACGAGGCTCGCCGCCTGTTAAAGCCCGGGGGCCACCTCGTTCTGACGACCCCGAATGAAGAGGACCTCGAGGCCAGCAAGATACAATGCCCGAACTGCCTTGCCGTGTTCCATCAGGTTCAGCATGTGCGCAGCTGGTCGGCGGAAACCTTGTCGAGGCGAGTTTCCTTGCAAGGCTTCGAAACCCGCGTATCGAAACCAACCGCGCTTACTCGCTACGATGGAGCGTTCGATAGCGCGTACCGGCTGTTCTATTACCTTCGCCGGCGGCGCCACCGGCCGAATTTAATCTACATCGGAACCAGGACGGGCTGACGAGCAACGTCCACATGAAGATCGGCCTCATCGTTGACGACCTTGGCCTTGCTCGCTGGCAGGCAGACGCGCTGGCCTGTCTTCCCGCGGACTGCGAGTTTCTGGTCTACAACTGTACCAACAGTGGCCCATCGCGACGCTCGCTCGGCCACGCATTTTATTACGCGCTCAATATGTTGAGCCTGCGGACTGGGATGAGCGCTCGCGTTGCATTGCCGGACGAGCTCAAGATCCTGGCCAAGACCGATTTCAAAGCAGAATTTGAAGGATCGTGGCAATGTCTTCCTGAGCCGCTTCTGCGGAGGATCGCCGCGGATCGGCCATCAGTCCTGATAAAATTCGGCATGGGGCTCCTTCTCGTGCCACCCAAGTCCGATCTGCCGGTACCCATCCTGTCATATCATCACGGCGACCCGCGTGCATTTCGCGGACGCCCGGCTGGTTTTTATGAATTGCTGACCGGCAGCGACGTAATCGGGCAGGTCGTTCAGATTCTTTCGAACAATCTCGATGCGGGGGAGATCGTCGCCTACGGTGAAACGAAGTGTCACGGTCATTCCTACCGCAGGACAATGCTGGAGGCATATCGTTGCTCACCGTTGCTATTGAGGGCGGCGGTCGACAACGCCGTTAACGAAGTGCGCGTCCCGATTACGCCGTCTGGCAAAGTCTATCGCCTGCCATCCAATGGATTGGTCGTTCGTTTCGCGGCCAACCGGCTGATCAACCTCGCGCGACATTGGGCCTATGGCGCGATGGTCGAAAAGGTCTGGCAGGTCGCGGAGGCGGCTGCGCCGCGAGACGGAGAGGCAGGTTCATTGCTGCGCTTTCCGGATCGGGCATCATGGCATGTCATCCAATGCCCGCGCCAATATCGCTTCCTGGCGGATCCCTTCTTCTACCCCAATGAGAAGGGGCTCCTGGTAGAAGGGCTCAACAAGGCAACCAACCTGGGCGAAATCCTCCATGTTGATGAGACAGCCGAGATACTGTCCTCCGGCAAGGCAGGCAGGCATTTCAGCTACCCGGCGACGATCAACGAAAATGGCCAGGACTATATGGTGCCGGAGATTTCCGAGTGGTCTTCCGCCAATATCTACCGGCTGTCGCGATCTGGAAGCGAAGACCTTGGCGAGCTCGACGTCCCGGGCAGACCGCGACTGATCGACCCGACAATCTTCTCGAACAACCACGGCATATTCCTTTTCGCCAATGACGACGGCGAGGGCGATTCAGTTCTGAGACTGTGGCATGCCAGTTCCCTATTCGCCCGCTTCGCGGAGCATCCAGCCAGCCCGATCCGCATTTCTCCGGCGGGATCGCGCATGGCCGGCGCCATCCACGTTGCCGCTGACGGCAATTGCTATCGTTTTGGCCAGGACCTCCGCCGGGATTACGGCGACGGCCTCATCATGTTTCGGATCGATACGCTCACCCCGTCCGCCTACCAGGAGGCTCGAATAGGGTCGGTGCGCCTGTCTGGCGTTCGGGGACCGCATACGTTGAATGTTCGTGATGGCCGCATGATCTTCGACTTCTACTCGAACCGCTTCACGCCGTGGGCGGGCGTTCGACGGTTGAAAGCCCGTGCCGCGCGAAGAGCTAATTGAAGAGATAGCTCTGATAGGGCAGCCACTCGCTCGCATTATCGGCGTAGTTCAACCAGACAAACTGCACTGCGAATGCGTAAACCAGGATCAGCGGGGTCGTGAAACTGGTTCGATAGGCTTGCGGGATTCTCGAAAATATCGCGACCTGCATCGGCATAAGATATAGCGCCATCCGGTCTACCGCGGTTGACGATGGGAGCAGGTAGAGCAGCCCAAGCGAAGCGAAAGCGGCGAATGAGAAATTTCGCCATAGCCGGTCTTCAAGTGACGAAAATTCAAACCTCCGGCGGCCCAGCAGGAAGATCGTGGCGGGAACGATCGACATTGCAATTCTTACGGCCGCGCCTTCGGAATTATATTCAGCGCCGATATAGTCTCGAATGAACCGCTCGGCAGCGCTTGAGAAGAACAGGTCGTAAAAGACGAACCCGAGCGCCAGCGCGAGAATGAGGTTGAGCGTTCTGCTGCGCGAGCCGGCAAGGATGACGAGGGGTACAAGAACAATCGCCGTCCGATGAAACAGCGCTGCTGCAACGGCATAGAACAGGAACTGCAGGGTCGTCCCGCCTCGAAGCAGCCGCGCCAGCCCGGCCATCAGTATGCCGATCGCAACCCCTTGCCGCGAATAACCCATGGCAACGACGATGACGAGGTACGGGACGGCGATTGTGATCGCCAACCATGGATTGGGTTGCGCACGTGCAAAAGCCACCAGCCCCCAGGCAAAGATCGCGCCGCAAATGAGATTGACCAGCCAGATTCTCGCGCCGACCTCCACCGCGAGCCAATTGAGTAATTGATATCCGGGATCGCCCAGGTCGAGGAGCTGCCTGAAGGTCGCAATTCTCGCAAAGGAAAGCAGCCGTTGATAGGGAAACCAATCGCCGCCGACCTCGTATCGGAAGCCGATCACGATAGCGATCAACAGTCCTCCGAGACTCAGAAAGGTATAGCTGTACCTGGAGCCCTGCGCGCCTTCGCGAGTCAGGAGAGTTCCGACGGCGAAAAAGGAGAAAAGGAGCCAGTAAACAAGCAAACGGGCATCCTTTTCGCAGCCGGGCTTGAGGCGTTGTAGGTAGCACTCCCAAGGGCGTCCAGTCGCGCCGGGAACCAACGGATGGCGCGAGAAAAGGTGGCGAACTCAATTATGCCGATGGCCAACGGCCGGACCTGTGGATATTTGATGCGTGACGTTTTCTAGCTGGTATCAGCTCAAGCTGTTTGTCGAACATGCCTCAGGCATAAGCATGGATGCCTTGCATGTGCTGGCAGGCGTGGCGATCCTTTTGCTCGCCGCCCGAGTGCTGAGGCAAAGCTTGGCAAATATTCTTCCGTGGTTTGCAACGCTGATCCTGGAGATCGGCAATGAAATATACGACTTATCCGTCGAGATATGGCCCGATCCAGGAATGCAGCTTGGCGAGGGCGCCAAGGATATCATCCTGACGATGGCACTACCTACCCTGCTGCTGCTTGCCGCGCGGTTGTCGCCCAACCTTCTCACCGGAAGCGGCAATCAACCGCTAAGCGACGAGCAGGTGGCGGACAGGCCTGATGTCCCGATCGCTCGCAGCGCTTCGCCGCGATTGCACGATGAGGACTAGCGACATTGCAAAGACGGCGCTCATTGCGGCGGTGCGAAGCGGATAATCAACGACGCTGTGGATCAACAGTGCCGCGGATGCGATACTCCCGGCCAGGGCATATTGGTCGGCCGCCGGCGAACGCGACATTTCCAGCACAGACCTTCCCCACCAGACGAAGAACCATAGCAACAGGACGATAGCTGGAAGGCCACCTTCTACGACCAATTCGAGATAGTCGTTGTGGGCGTGGTTGACATAGACCGTGTCGACCCGGTTCGGATTTTCATTGGCTCGGTAAAGCTGTGCGAATGTACCGAGGCCCGCACCTGTCAGGCCAAAGTCGCCGACGAGCTCACTTCCAGTCGCAAGCATTTGCTGTCGCGATGACACCGAAATCGTCGCATCGCGGCTGACCGGCGTTGACCATAGCACGGACAGGGCCACGACGCTGGAAAGTGCAATCGCGACCAAAGTAATTCGGACAAGCTTGGCATGCGATCTAATCAGCATCAGCAAGCTGGCAAGTACGACCGGTAACCCGAGACCATAGCCGGCAAGCGAGCCATTAAGGATCAGTCCAAGGACTATGACCGCCAGCCCACCGCCGGTCAAAGCCAACGCCGCGGACCGCAATCGTACGTCCTTGGCATTTTCCTGAATTGAGGCGCCGAAGGCCGCAATGAACGGAATCGCGGCAAGCAGAAGTGCCGCCATGTGGTTGCTGTTGGCAAAAAATCCGGTGGCCACGCCAAAATTGCTTAGCCGATAAATGTACCAGGGCGAGCTTTCCGGGCTGGCGCTGGTCACCTGCAAAATGCCAAGCAGGACTCCCGCGACCGCGCCCCCTACGAGTGCCGCGGCCAGCCAGGCCTTCGAATAACCGCGAAGACCGGCCATCGCCGCGAACATTCCGAATGGTGGCAGAAGCGCCAGCCCGGTTGCGATGGTGTCGTACGGTGCCAAGGACAGCGGCATTGCTCCCGGCGCTATTCCCAGGATCTGAAATCCTTGGACGAACTGCGACCTCCCTGGAAGCGCCGCCCAAATCGCGGGCGGTAACGGTATCAGCTGAGCGATCACCAGGGCGATTGCCAGGCCAGCCAGGATGATCAGCTGCTTCAGCGAGTGAGGCAATGGATCGTTGTTCCGTTCCACCAATGCCCAAGTGATTATGGCGATTGCCGCCAGGCGCAGCGCGGCATTGCCCCAATAGCCTTGCGCGCTTCCGCCCAGCAGCAGGCAGAGAAACAAATATGCAGGAGCGACAAATGGCCGGGCACGATCCATCATGGCCCAACCCTTGAAAGGCCAAGTTCGGCGATGGTGAGTTCCGCCTGTTCGGGAAGCTCAGGTGCCGTTCCGACCAGTTCGAGTTGCTGCGCCGGACAATCTTGCGATGGAATTGCGAAATCCAAGGCCAGCACGCCGCCCTTCGCCTTTGTAAGGTCGATCGAGGCAAGTTCGCGGGAACCCGGCATGCAACGCACTACCCACGAAATTGACGTCGGCGTTGGAGAGACGGTGCCGACCTTCATGGAAAACCGATATGTGCCGGGCCCCAACTGCAGCAGTTGGCCTGCCAGGACTATGTTATCGCGCCCATAATAAAGGACGTGCAATCGGCCGCCGCCCTCCGGTTCAGCTACGCCAGCCGCTCCCGACGCCAGAGTCCAACCAAAAGGAGGCATGGCACCACCTCCGAAACCGGGGTCCAGCAGCCCGCCGACCGGTTTAGCGCTTGGGTTGAACCGGTCCCATGCCATGCGAGCGTCATCGAAGCGATTTGCCGAGACGAGGCTGGCAACCAGTCGCTGCTGCCAGGCGCGGTCCAGTTCGCCGGGTCGGCCGCCCCACAGTGCCATGGCCAGTTTTGCGTCTTCGGGCCTGGCGGCGAGCTCATTAAGGAGCCACGGCTCAAGTTGCGGCTGATCGAGCAGCAACCTCTTGGTGGCTGAAGCGCCCCCGGGCATTCGGGCAAAGGCCGCCAGCTGCGGCGCAACTTCACCCAGGCTCTTCGGAACGAGCCGGGTGAGCGCGGCAATCTCCGCCAGTCCCCGCTGAGTCTGCCCCGTCGCGAGATAGTGGTCCGCCAGGAAATAGCGCGCCGGGACGGAACGCGGATCGCGCTTTCGAGCCTGGAGGAACGCACGGGCGGCCAGCGCCTGGTCGTTCGCCACTTGAGCCTGGACCCCGCGTACCAAAAAAGGCTCCGGCGCAAGCGGTGCCTTCGCGGACGCGGCCAGCATTGCCGTTACGGTTGCGGGATTGACCGGCTTCGCAGCAGCAGCAGCGGCACCGACTTCGGTGAGGCCCGAGGCAAGAATGGCGGACGGATGTCCCGGCCAAATCGAGCTGGCTTTGGCGGGATTTGTCGCTGCGTAGGCGTCCAACAGGGCGCTTCTGACAACCAATACCGCCAGGAACAGCGCGACAAGAAAGACGGGAATTGCCCGACGGGTCACTTGGCTAGCAAATCCGATCAGGAGTCGGTCTCATGCGGGATCATCAGGATTTCGGTCCGCTTGCGATCGAGCGCGCCATAGCCATAGGCCTTATATCCATATCCGCCCATGTCTTCCGCTGACTTGGTCAACGTTGCGCCCAAAATATGAGCACCCGTCCCGCCCAGCATTCGCAGCGCTTCGATTGCAGCCTTGGTTCGGGTTTTGCCGCTTTCCACCACAAACATGACATGACCGGCAACCGACGCAAGCAGCAGTGCATCCGCTAGTCCCACGACAGGCGGCGCATCGATTATCACTATGTCGAAAAGCGATGTGACCTCGCTCAGGATTTCATGGAACCGGCTGGTCGAAAGCAGGTCGGCCGGATTCGGCGGAAGCGGTCCGCTTGGCATCAGCCAAAGATCGGAAAACTGTGTTGCCACAATGTGGCTGCGGGCCGGTTCATCTTCGCCCGTCAATAGCCTGGTCAGGCCGATCTTGTCCGACGCCGCCTTGAAGGCCGGCTTTCTGAGGTCGCTGTCGATCAGCAATACCGAAGCACCGCGACGCGCAAAATTCTGCGCTACCGCCAGTGCCGAGGAGGACTTGCCTTCGCCCGAACGGGTACTGCTGACAATCAACGTCTTAGGCAGGCCTTCATCCGTGCTGAAACGCAGTGACGCGACGACCGCGGAATAGGCTTCCGAAACGATCGACCGCGGATCCTTCAATTCCTCGATAAAGCTATCCTGCCCCGACGTTTTTGGAATTGCGCCGAGACAGGCCAGGCCGAGTTTCTGACGAACATCATCGCGGGTCTTTATGGTGTCGTAGAGATATTCGAGCGCGATCGCGGACGCCAGGCCGGCGGCCAGGCCTAATCCGAGACCCGCCAACAGGTTGAGCAGCAAATTTGGCTTGTACGGAGACGACGGCAAGTCGGCGCGATCGACAATTGAAACAGGAGAGGTACCTACCCCACCCGCAACGCCAACCTCTTTGTAGCGCTGGAGCAGTGCGTCATAGAGGCTCCGGTTCGTGTCCACCTCACGCTGAAGGATATTGTATTGAATGCTGCGGCCACGAAGATCGAGCACCGATCCCTTGAGCGCGCCGACCCGGCCTTGCAACGCGCGCTCGGCGGCCAGTGCACCACGATATTCGGCCAGCAAGGTGTTGGTTCGCCCGGACGACGCTTGTGATGTTTCGCGAACAATCTGGCGGTCGAGCTCATCGATCCTTGAGCGGAGGCTAAGCATGTCCGGATGGTCCGGCTTCATCAACGTGCGCTTGTCCTGATATTCCGATTCGAGCGTTGCCCGACTTTGGCGCAAAACCTGGGTGCTCGCAGTTACGTCCGCCGTCGCACCGACCGCCACACCAGAACGATACGCGCCCTCGGCAGCCACCCGGCGTGCAGTCGCATCCGCCAATGCCTTGTTGAGTGCGATCAGGGATTCGCCCTGGATCGAATTGGCGTCGGTCGGGCTGGACCCTGCGTCGCCGCTGCCGGTATTGATGATGCCCTGAGCCTGAGCATAGGCAACCAGCTGCCGCTCTGATTTCTCCAGATCCCCCCGCGTCTTGGCGATCTGCTTTTCAAGGAAATTTCGGGCATAGGCCGACGCTTCGTATCGCCGCTGAAGGTTGGAATTGATAAAGCTCTCGGCAATCTGATTGGCGATCGTCGCAGAAAGCTGCGGCGATTCCGCATCGAACGTATATTTGATCAGCTGCCCGTCTTCAGGAGCTTCGACATTCAGGCCGCTCGATACCTTGTCGATGGCCGTTTTCAGTCGGGTTGAGGTATCGCCCTCCGTCCCGACATAATCCTTGTTGTTCGCCAGGTTGAGGTCCTGTGCCGCGCGTTCGGCAATGCTTCGGCTGGAAAGCAGTCCGACCTGGGTCGCAACATAGTCCCAACTATTCACACCGGTGGATGAGCGGTCACGTTCCTGCTCGTCCATGATTTCAACCGTAGGAGGATTGACCTCCAATGTGACCTTTGAACGGTAAACCGGCGTCGTCAGAAGCGTGATGATGATTGCGGCAATGACGCCAAAACCGACCGCGCCCAAAATCAGCCAGCGCCAATGGGAAATGATTCGTAACAGAGCCGCGAAGTCGAGGCCCTTGCCCCCCTCGGCATTGACTGGCTCGGTCGTAATTCCAAGGCGATCGACCGAATAGCGATCGACGATCCAATTACCGTTACCGTCAGGCACAGGAAGATTATTGTTCACCTGGCCTCAGTCCAATCGGGGCGGATCGGTACCCTCATCAAAACGGCCGAAACAGCGAAAGAACCGGCATGGTGTTCAAAATCTGCTTCTGCGCGGCCTTTATTGCGGATCCATCGATCACCACAATGTCGCCAGCATAAACTTCGGGATCTGGAGCTTCTCCGCGCCTGATGCTGGTAAGGTCGAACGCCGCCGCTTGCCGCTTGCCCCCGATTGTCCGGAAGATTGCAACGCGCCGTGCATTCGCGTCCTCCCTGGTGCCACCGGCTGAAGCGACCGCCTGCATAAGGGTGGTGGGTCCAAATACGGGGATTGCGCCTGCTTTGTTGACCGCTCCATCGACCGTGACGCTGCGTCGCGTGGACGATTTGATTCCGACGCTCACATCAGGGTTTTGCAGATATTTCTCGCCAAGCTTCTGGGTCAGTGCGGCGTCGAGTTGGGAAGTCGTCAAATCATAGGCTGTGACTTCGCCGATAAGCGGCATCGAAATGTGGCCCGCAAGGTCGACTTCATAGTCCCCGGACAGGTCAGGCATCTTGAATACCTTGACCGTCAGCGTGTCCATCGGACCGATCTTGTACCCGGCTTCGAGAGGTACGAGCTCCGGCGCATCCGGAGTTCCGAAATCCGAGACGTTGTAAGGGATGGGCCCGCCCCGCTTGTCGGCGCAGCCGGAAACCATCAGGCAAGCCGCAACCGAAGCGGCCAGCACTGCGGGAAAGGCCGGCTTGTCAGATCGCACCACGATGCCTCCTCGCAATAACGCGCGATAACTCAATGAAGCACCCCCGGACCGGTTCCACAAGAGCCCAATTTGGCCATGATCAAGGCATCCCCGCGGCCTGTTTCGGCCCTGCAACAGCCGTGTCGATGATCCACCGCCGATCGTCCTCCAGCGCCATGGCGGTCAGCACGTGGGACCGGTAGGCACCTGTGTCGAGACCAATTCGATTGCCGCGATCGTCGACCCCCTCGCTGATCGTATGGCCGTGGATGACGATCATACCGTGGTCGTCTTCACACTCCAGAAAAGGCGATCGAATCCACCGCAAGTCCGCCTGACTTTGCAGCGACAGGTCGATGCCGGGCCTGATGCCGGCGTGAACAAAAAGATAGTCGCCGAGCGTCAGCGTGTCGGCAAAGCTGCCAATGAATCGAGAATGGCTGACCGGAATCGCTTTCCCGATGCATTCCAATGCCGCCCGCTCGCCCAGGCCTGACAGCGACGCCGGGTCCATTCCATAACTGCGGAGGCATTCGCCGCCGCCATATTTCAACCAACTGTCCAAGATGCCGCGCTCCCCGGCCAGGAGCCGAAGCAGCACCTCTTCATGATTGCCGGTCAGGAAATAGGGTTGAAGCCGGCTATGCCGATAGGTCCGGAGCCGATCCACAACGGCTTGCGAGTCCGGCCCGCGGTCGACGAGGTCACCCAGGAAAATCAGCAGCGATTTTCGCGCTGGATCGAGCTCGACGTCCTGCTCGATCAAAAGGAGAAGTTGGTCGAGCAGATCCAGTCGGCCATGAACGTCCCCAACGGCATAGGCGCGATAGCCTCGTGGTACCGTCGGCCCGTTCGTTGGTCGTTGGCGCTGTCGAAACATCGAACACTAAACCCTTGCTTCGGCCGCCAGTTGCGCCAGGACATCGAGATAGGCGTCCGTTACCCGCTCAAGGCCATAATTTGCCTCGACCAGCGCCCTGCCGGCTTGCCCCAATTGCCTTCGCCGTTCCACCTCCATCGACCCAAGCTCTGACATGGCATCCGCCAGGGATTGAGAGTTGCGGACCTCGCACAACATGCCGTTGACACCATGATCGACAAGCTGGCGATTGCCTGCGACATCCGTCGCGATCATCGGGCGCGCCATCGCCGCGGCTTCAAGCAGGGAGCGTGGCATCCCTTCGCGATAGGATGGCAGCACGATAGCCGTGGCCTCCGCAATGTGGGGCCTAACGTCGTCGGCATGCCCAAGATGCTCGATCAAGCCTTGGTCAGTCCATTCCCGAACCTCATCTTCATGCACTCCGCTGCGGTTTTCGGGATCGAAGTCCCCCAACAGCTGAAATCTCCAGCCCGGTCGAGCTTGGCGAAGCAGGCGGGCGGCATCGACGAACTCGCGCACCCCCTTGTCGCCAAGCAACCTGCCAATGAACAAGAAGCACACGTCGTCGTCGCTGCCTGCCCTTTCCCTGGGAGCGAAATGCGCCAGATCAACTCCGGATCCCGGCAAGAGCCGTGCCTGGTTCGGCCCAACGATCTTCCTCGCCACGAACAGGTCGCGGTCGTCCGGATTCTGGAAGAAAACAATCGGCGCCCGGCGAAATGCGATCCGATAGAGAAATGCTACGAGGCGGGAGAGCAGCCCATCGCTCATGAAGGCCGTACCCAGGCCGCTGACGTTAGGAATGCTGATTACGCCCGCTACCCGTGCAGCGAGCGAGCCATAGATGTTGGGTTTGGCAGTAAACCCCAGGAAGAAGCCGGCTTTCGTGCGGCGAAACAGCCTAAGATATTCCAGCCAAAGCATTACGTCCGCAAAGGGATTCAAGCCTGATCGTTCGATCGGAATGCTGGCTGCCTGTGCACCGCGAGACTCTGCCCACTGCGCGTCAGCTTCGGGTGCGGCAATGTGAACTTGATAGCCGGCGCTGATGAGCCCCTCGACCAGGCGGGCGCGAAAATTCGTGATGTTCCAGAAGCTGTTGGCAGATAGCAACACGGGGGCCATTAGCTTAGCGTTCAATCAGTTTCGGCGGCATGGCAAGTGGCGGTCGGATGTCCGCGGCCGCACTCCTGCAGTCAAAAGTTAGGATTTCACATTTGCCGCGTTGGAAAACCGCGACATATTCGTCACGGCGGCAAAAAATTGCGCTAATCTGGGTTAACTTTCGCAACGAACCAAGTAGAACGACGTTAGGTGGTGGAGTATTAATCTCGGCGGGGTTAATACTCCTGTCCTCCAGTGGGAGCAGGTTGATGTCGGCGTTCGGGCGTAAAATCACTGCAGCTGCAATTGCCATATCGCTGTGCGCGGTACCGACTGCGGCTATTGGTGCTTCTCCTTCTCCGGCTGCCGTCCCGGTGGCCGCCGCGCCGACCAACCCGTGGCTCACCCTAAGCGCCATGACGACAAGTTCGTCGGCGGCAACTAGCGCTACTGCTACTGCTGAGCAGGGCTACGACGACGGCTTGGCCTTCCCTCCAGCCGTCCCGCTAGTGGTAATCCTGGCGACGGTCGCCATGGCAATCTACATCCTCACGAGGGATGATGACGACGGCAACCTTTCGCCAATCAGCCCCGCCTAATCCCGCAAGTTACGAGTGAAATCGGGCGTCCGCCGGCGCGCCCGTCGTTATCAGGCGTCCCGCTCCAGCGGCGAGAGCAGGGAAAACTCCGGTATTTCGGCGATAACACGGGCCCCGTCTTCGTCGACGAAAATGTAATGGCCGCTCATTGCGCCGGCAGGTGTGTCAAGCGGACAGCCCGAGACATAGTCGTAGCTTTCTCCCGGCGTTACTACCGGCATTTCGCCGACTACACCCTGGCCGCGAACCTCGTGAATATTGCCGCGCCCATCGATGATTTTCCAATAGCGCTCGAGTAGCTGCACAGTGCCCTCCCCATCATTCTCGATGCGGATGTGATAGGACCAGAACCAGCGGCTCTGGTCGGGCGCCGACTGTTCCGGCAAATAGCTGACGGCGACCCGTACGGTCAGGGCTCCGCTGACGGCTACATGAGGGAACAGCAGTGCGAGCGTGTCGACCATCGTGGAGACGCTAGGCTTGTCCGGCCGCTCTGCGCAAGCGCTCGACGACGCGGGAGCGTGCCTCGCCAACCGAAGCGGACCGGTCGGTGATCAAATCACGCATCAGGAAATGGCCAGTTAGCTGAAGCCCTTCCAATATTTCCGGCCAGCTCGCCGTTCCACCTTCCAGGATAAAACGTGGCAGCTTGAGCAGCTTGCCGGCATATGGCTCCGCTTCGACCGCGCTGACTGCCCTCCCTGATCGCGGACTTACCGCAACCAGCTCGTCATTGGCGCCAGACACGGCGCATTTGGCAAGGTCGAGACCAAAACCCAGTTCAGCGAGAAGCAGCAGCTCATATCGGACCAGCGCGGCGCCCCAGCCGCTCGCCGACGGCGCCGCTTCGATCGCACCGATCAACCCATCGAGCGCCTGGTAGAGCCGAGGATAGGGTTGGGATTCCGGCAATGCGCTAGCCGTTAGCGACGAGGCCCAGTCCAAAGCCGCGGCGGGCAATGGCTCCTGAAACAGTGGCCCACGGCTGTGCACCAACTCGACAGTCGCCTGCGCCAGTTGTGACTCCGTACGGGCAGACAAGCAGATCTCGACCTGGTTCCCGGGCAGCAGCACCGGCCTGAGCCGCCTTCCCCTCGCCCCGCGAACATAGGCTGCCTGCAGGCCATGGTCGGGAGTCATCACCCTTACCACCGCTCCATGCTCGCCGTGCGGGCGAAGCGCTAACACAATGGCTTGCGTTTCGATCCTCATCAGCCGCGCGGGTGGAAATAGTCGTAGATCTGGCGTGCCATTGTCTTGCTGATGCCAGGCGCGCGCTCGAGATCGTCCAACGCCGCGCCCTTGACCGCCCGCGCCGTACCGAAGTGCATCAGCAAGGCACGCTTGCGGTTGGGGCCGATCCCGGGGACCTCGTCGAGGGTCGAAGTAGTCAGGCTCTTGGCCCGCTTCTGGCGATGGGTGCCGATGGCAAAGCGATGCGCTTCATCCCGCAGTCGCTGCAGGTAGAACAGCAGCGCATTATTGGGCGGGAAAGTTACCTCGCGGCCGCCAGGCAGATGAAACACCTCGCGGCCGGCATTTCGGTCCGGACCCTTGGCGACGCCGACGACCGGGACGTCGCTCACTCCTGCCTCCTCGAGTATTTCACACACCGCCGAAATCTGACCTCTTCCGCCATCGATCAACAGCAAATCGGGCCATTCGCCCTCGGCCCGCTCCGGATCCTCTTTCTCCAATCGGGCAAATCGCCGCTCCAGCACTTCGCGCATCATGCCGAAATCGTCGCCTGGCGTGACGCCCGACTTGATGTTGAACTTGCGATAGGCGTTTTTGCGGAAGCCTTCTGGCCCGGCGACGATCATCGCGCCGGTGGCATTGGTGCCCATGATATGACTGTTGTCATAGACCTCGATCCGCTTGGGCGACTCAGGCAACTCGAACACCTCGGCCATTTCCTGCAGCAATTTGCCCTGGGTGGTCGACTCCGCCATGCGCCGGTCCAGCGCCTCCTCTGCGTTGCGCCGAGCCTGCTCGATCAGCATTCGCCGGTCACCCCGCTGGGGTTGGCTGATCTCGACCTTGTGGCCGCTGCGCTCCCGCAGAGCTTCGGCGATCAGTTCGTCTTCGGCCAGCTTGCGATCGACCAAAATGCGGCGCGGCGGCGGAACCTCCTCGTAAAATTGCATGAGGAACCCGCTCAGCACCTCTTCCTCTGGAACATCTGCGGTGTGCGCCGGGAAGAAACTGCGATGTCCCCAGTTCTGGCCGCCCCGGATGAAGAAGGCCTGGATGCAGGTTTGGCCAGCCTTAGATGCCAGCGCGAAAATGTCGCCATCGCCAAGGCCTTCGGCATGGACCGTCTGGCTGCCCTGAACATAGGTAAGGGCCCGCAGTCGATCACGATAGACGGCAGCCAGCTCATAATCCTGCTTCTCGGCCGCCTCGGCCATCTGTTTGCCGAGCCGCGACTGAACACCGGTCGACTTGCCGGCCAGGAACTGCTTCGCATCCTCGACCAGCTCGGCATAATCCGTCTCGCTGATCCGGCCGACGCAGGGCGCCGAGCAGCGGCGGATCTGATAAAGCAGGCATGGCCGGGTCCGGTTCGCAAAAAAGCTGTCAGAACAACTTCTTAAGAGAAATAGCTTCTGCAGTGCGTTAAGTGTGCTGGTAACCGATCCAGCGCTTGCGAACGGCCCGAAATACTGACCTTTGGCCCGGCGTGCGCCGCGATGCTTGCGAACTTGCGGGAACGGATGATCCTCGCGAAGCAGGATGAAGGGGAAGCTCTTGTCGTCGCGCAGCAGGACGTTGAACGCCGGCCGGAACCGCTTGATGAGCTGCGCCTCGAGCAACAGTGCTTCTGCCTCGGTGCGTGTCGTGACGATGGTCATGTCGCGGGTCTGGGCAACCATCCGCTGCAGCCGCTTAGGCAGTTTGGCGACCTGGGTGTAGCTGGTCACCCGGTTCCTCAGCACGCGCGCCTTGCCGACGTACAGAACGTCGCCCCGCGCATCGTGCATCCGATAGACGCCCGGCCGCGCCGGTAGCGTCTTCAGCACATTGCGGATCGCCTTGACCCCTGCCTCCAGGTCAGGCGCGTCCGCTCCGCGCAGCGCGTAGGTCGCCTTTTCCTCATTGAAGCGGTCGCCCGACCCTGGGAGGTCGGGACGGCCGGCGGGCGTTCGATCCATGCTATTGATCTAGGACGCCGGCAACGCCGGCGCTAGGTCGGCAGGCGCTCACCAATCAGCTCATAACGGGCATTTTTGTAGAAAAGATGCTTGAGGCGGTCACCAAGGTGCCGGACATGCCCCGGACCGCGCCGCTTGACCTCCCCGACATCGTCGCCTTCAGCCAGTCGCTTGAACGGAAGTCCGGCAAACAGTTTCCTGGCGGCTGACGGCGTCAGATGGACGGTGTGATCGGCGAAGGGCGTGATTTCGAAAGGGATACCAACGGCACGCCATGCCGCGTGCGCTGTGGCTGCCCAATGATAGATTGGGTGGTGCACGTTTACACTGAAATAGAGCATTCCGCCGGGCCGAAGGACGCGCGCGATTTCTTCGATGATGCGGCGCGGATTTGCCGCATGATCGACGACATTGTCGCACAGAACGATATCGAAACGCGCATCGTCGAACGGCAGCTGCTCGCCGAAGGCAGCCATGGTGGTGGCGCGATGCTGCCAGGCCGGAAACAGGTCACGGTAATGGTCCGCCAGCGGGTCAACCCCGATGCGTTCGGCCGCATCGAAGAAGAAAATCAGGCCATGCGCGCCGGAGCCCACTTCGAGCACTGACGCATTGCCCGCAATTTGCCCAAGGTTTTCCAGCTTTTGCCGGACCTCGTTCGACCAGGCCGCCATCCAGGCCGCCATCTCCTCTTCCCGGCCCATGCTCTGCTTCGACTTGCTGCGCTGATATTCAAGCTGGCGGTCGAGAGCGCGCTCCGCCCGCTTGCCAAGTCCCGGGGTGGTCATGGACCAAATCAGACCAGAACAGATGCGACCTTTCAACAGATCGGCAAAATTGCATCGGCTTGGCGTGCGGGATCGCTAATCCGGCGGACCGACATTGACGACAGCGCAACGATCTGCCTGCTTTGGCTCATTCGCGTTGGGAAGAGAGCAATGATCGCTCAATCCAGGGCTCATCTAAAAGCTGCGGGCGAAGGCTATTGGCGGCATTTTCGTTTCGCCACGACCTTTGGCCTATTGGCCGCGGCGGCCGGCATCGCGGCCATTATCCATGCCTTTGTGCCTGCCATGTGCACGCACACTGCCAGCCGGATCGTCCGGCATCTCGGTCAGTTGGCCGACGACCGCTCCAAGATCGACGCCATCGAAAGCGAAGCTGTCGAAGCCCGAGCCTTTGTTCTGTTGCTGCTATTGGCCGCGGCGGTGGTCGCGCCGCTTTGGATATTGAACGCGCCGACGGCGCTTCGGCTGGCCTATACCGGGCTGGCGTTCGCCCTCCCCGCCGTCCTGTTGCTCAGCAATCCCGAGCTGGCTACGCGCGAGGAATCGGCAGCTTAGGCGGCGGCCCTCGCCTCCTCCCGCTCGCTCAGCATCCATTCGACGGCCATGCGGGCGTGGATCGCGGTCGTGTCATAGACCGGAAGCACATTGGCGCGGGCATCGACCGCCAGCACCAGCTCTGTGCAGCCAAGCACCACTGCCTGAACCTTCTGTTTGGCCAGCTCCGTAATCAGCGTTTTTAGCTTGCGCTGGCTGTCGCGGACTACCCGGCCGGCGGCCAGCTCCTCGAAGATGATCCGGTCGACTTCGTTCATCCACTTGTTCTCGATCGGCGCGAGGGCGATTCCCCGCCGCTCGATCCGCTCGCGAACGAAGCTTTCGGTCATGGTGAAGCGCGAACCAAGCAGGGCAACGCGTTTGCGTCCATCTGCGACGAGCCGGTCCGCCACGGCATCGGCAATATGAAGGACGGGAATGCCAACACTGGCGCTCACCGCGTCATAGCTTTTATGGACCGTGTTGCAGGCGATCAGCATTCCTTCGGCGCCGCTCGCCTCGAGCCGCTTGGCCGCCTCAACCGTGATCTGGGCAATTCCGTCCCAATCGCCGGCCACTTCCATCTCGGCGACCGGTGCGAAGTCGACGCTCTCGATCGACAGGGCGGCGCTATGCAGGCCGCCCAGCCGCTGCGAAATCCCGCGATTGATATGGTCGTAATAAAGAGCGGTCGATGACCAGCTCATGCCGCCGATAATGCCAAGTTTCTTCAATGCCCCAACTCCCCGAAGCCCCGACCGGCGAGTCCGGCTGGGGGCTTCAACCCAGATGCGATTCCTTCACTTGGGTTAGTAGGAAAAGGCTATTAACCCAAGGCCTTAACGATCTCCTCGACCATCTTTTTCGCGTCGGCGAGGAGCATCATGGTGTTGTCGCGGTAGAAAAGCTCATTATCGACCCCGGCGTAACCCACGCCGCCCATCGACCGCTTGACGAACAAGACGGTCCGAGCCTTTTCCACGTCGAGCACCGGCATGCCGTAAATCGGCGAACTTTTGTCAGTCTTAGCGGCGGGGTTTGTGACGTCGTTGGCGCCGATCACGAATGCGACGTCGGCGGTGGCGAACTCGCTGTTTATGTCTTCCAGTTCGAACACCTCGTCGTAAGGGACGTTCGCTTCCGCCAGCAGCACATTCATATGGCCTGGCATTCGTCCCGCCACCGGGTGGATGGCATATTTGACCTCCACACCTTCCTTCTTGAGCTGGTCCGCCATTTCTCGAAGGGCATGCTGCGCCTGGCTCACGGCCATGCCGTAGCCGGGGACGATAATCACCTTGTCGGCCTGGCTCATCAGGAAGGCTGCGTCCTCGGCCGATCCACGCTTGTAGGCCCGGTCGATCGCGGCGGCGTCACCGGAGCTGGCGACTGCACCGAACCCACCGGCGATGACGCTGATGAAGCTGCGGTTCATGGCCTTGCACATGATGTAGCTGAGGATCGCGCCCGAAGAGCCGACCAGCGCGCCGGTGATGATCATCGCCGTATTGTGCAGGGTGAAGCCCATCGCTGCCGCGGCCCAGCCCGAGTAGCTGTTGAGCATCGAGATAACGACCGGCATGTCCGCCCCGCCGATGGGGACGATCAGCAGGAAGCCGATGGCGAAGCTAAGCGCCGCCAGCGTCCAGAAATCGATCGGGCTCTGGCTGTCGTAGAAGCCGTAAAGAAAGAAGATGATCGCCAGGGCAACGGCGAGGTTGATCCAGTGCCGTGCGGGCAACAGGATCGGCTTGCCGCTCATATTCCCGTTGAGTTTCAGGAACGCGATCACTGAGCCGGAGAAGGTGATCGCACCGATCGCGACGCCAAGACCCATCTCGATCCGGCTGACGCCAAGGATTGCGCCTGAAGTATCAACGATCCCGAACGCGTCAGGATTGAGGAACGCCGCTGCGCCGACCAGCACCGCGGCCATGCCGACCAGCGAGTGAAAGGCCGCAACCAGCTGCGGCATCGCCGTCATCGCAATACGCCTGGCGGTGACCAAGCCGATAGTTCCGCCAATCAGGATTGCTATGCCGATTTCCCACAGGGCGGCGATTTGATGGGTCGCTAGCGTCGTCACCACGGCGATCGCCATCCCGGCCATGCCGATGAGATTGCCTCGCCGGCTGCTGTCCGGGCTGGACAGCCCGCGCAGCGCGAGGATGAAACAAATGCCCGAAATCAGGTAAGCGAGGAGTACCCAGCTTGGGACGACCGCGGCCTCATGCATCGCGGCGCTCCCTCTTCTTGTACATTGCCAGCATTCGATAGGTGACGGCGAACCCGCCGAAGATGTTCACGGATGCCAGCGCCACCGCGACCAGGCCCAGCCATTTCGACTGGACGCTGCCTCCAGCCGCGGCCGCAATCAGCGCGCCGACCACGATTACCGAGCTGACCGCGTTGGTCACGCTCATCAACGGCGTGTGCAGCGCCGGGGTCACCGACCAGACCACATAATAGCCGACGAAACATGCCAGAACGAAGATCGACAGGATCGAGATGAAGTCCAACGGACGGCTCCCCCGCATTTAAGTGCCGATCTTGTGGCAAGGCGCTTGGCGCTTGTCGAGGGCAAGAGGGGCGCCCGCAAAATCTTGCCATTAACTTAACGAGGTTTCCGATTTTTTAACCTTTTCCCCTGCATGGCCTGCGGGGACGAAGAAGGGATTTACGCGCGCCATGCGATGGCCGAACCGCCGCAACCGCGAACCTGGGGCCAAGCGCCCCGCCAGGACGCTTGCCTGGGCGCTGGTTCTCGGCCTGTTGTTCGGGCTGGTTGCGGCCGGCGAATATGCCGAGGATCGCCTTCGCGTCATTCGCAACCATATCAACGAACGACCGGCCAGCGGCGACATCGTCATTGTGGGAATTGACGAAAAGGCAGTCACCCAGGTCGGACGCTGGCCATGGCCCCGGGGGCGATACGCCAAGCTGATCGACGCGCTTGAGGCTGCCCGCCCTGATCAGCAGGTTCATGACATTTTGTTTCCCGAGAAGTCGGACCCCGTCCAGGACCGGCTGCTGGCCCAGGCCATCGATCGCAGCGAAAACCTGACCCTCGCCTACCTGCCCAAGGCAGGGGCGCAGGAAGGAAAATATGAGGATGTCCGGCCGCTCCCGGAATTCCGCGAGCATGCCGGCATTGGCACGATTGCCCTTCGCTACAACTACGCCAATGAAGGGTGGTTCATCCCTTACGGCGCGAGCCGTAACGGCAGTTTCATTCCATCGATGTCGGCCATTCTCGCCGACCGCAACAAGGGCAGCGAGGGCGAGTTTCGGGTCGATTATGCCTTCGATCCAGCTTCGATCCCGATTTACAGCGCGGCGGACGTCATCGCGGGTCGCGTCGGGAAGAAAGAGCTGGAAGGCAAGACCGTAATCGTCGGACTGGCGGCCGAACGGCTTGGCGATCAGTTCATGCTCCCGGGTTGGGGCAAGGCGAGCGGCGTCTATATCCATGCAATTGGGGCAGAAACGCTGAAGGCTGGGGCGCCGGTCGATCTTGGCTGGGTCCCCGCATACCTGATCGCCAGCTTGCTGGTGGTATTGACCATGAAGCGAAAGCTTCGCGCCCAGGTCTTGCTGCTCGGCGGTGGAACCGTGGCTTTGCTCGCGGTGCCGCTGCTTCTCGAGCGCATCCAGATTTTCGCTGACGTTACGCCCGGCCTATTCGTCATTCTCTGGGTGGCGACCGGCATCACCATGCAGAACATGAAGCGCCGCGGCCTGACCAATACTGTCAGCGGCCTTCCCAATCTCAACGCGCTGCGCCGCGCCGGACATGAGCGTGACCGTCCTCTGATCGTTGCCCGCGTGATCAACTATCCTCAGATCGTTTCGACCCTTTCAGTAGCGCAAGAGCGCGCGCTCACCGAGCAGATCGTGGCCCGGCTCAAGGTCGGATCGGAAGTTTCGACCGTTTACCAGGGCGACGAGGGCATTTTTGCCTGGACGGTCACGGCCGGGACCGCGATCGGTCACCATGTCGAGGCGCTTCACGCGCTGTTCCGCAGTCCTGCCAAGATCGACGGCAAGCCGTTCGACATCGCCATCAGTTTCGGTGTCGAAATTGGCAGCGGCCGATCGATTTCCAATCGTCTGGGAAGCGCGCTCGTCGCCGCCGACGAGGCTACGGCCGAGGGCCTTCGCTGGAAATATCACGACCCGGAGCGGCTGAAGGACGCCGAGTGGCGGCTGTCGCTGCTAAGCCAGCTGGATGAAGCCATCGATCGCGGCCAGGTTTGGGTCGCTTTCCAGCCGCAACTCGACCTCGTCACCAATCGCGTGCGCGGGGCTGAGGCGCTGGCACGCTGGACCCATCCGGAAAAAGGGCCGATCAGTCCGAGCGAGTTCGTCGCGGCCGCCGAACAAAGCGATCGCATCGAGAAATTGACCTTGTTCGTGCTTGATCGCGCCATTGCCGCGGCAGCCAAGATCAACCGCGAGCACGGCCCCTTCGACATGGCGGTCAATCTTTCGGCGCGAATGCTCGGCGACAAGACTCTGCCCTCGCGGGTCCGCGAGCTGCTCGACCGTCACGGCCTCGACCCGGCCCACCTGACACTTGAGCTGACTGAAACAGCAACCCTGGCCAACGGCGCCGACATCGGCCCGCTCTACGGCCTGCGCGATCTCGGCATTAAGATCTCGATCGACGATTATGGCACCGGCCTGTCGACGCTTGAATATCTGAAGAAAATCCCTGCCAGCGAAATCAAGATCGACCAGAGCTTCGTCAAATCGATGCGCGATCACCGCAGCGACCTTGTCATGGTCCAGTCGACCATCGCATTGGCTCATTCGCTCGGCCGCACCGTCGTCGCGGAAGGCGTCGAAAGCCGCGAGATTCTCGACATGCTGGTCGCGATGAAGTGCGAAATTGCCCAGGGCTTTATCATCGGGCGGCCATGCAGCCTGACCGACCTGTCCAAGCGGTTGACCGGCGAGCGCAAACGCCGCGCGGCCTAACTCATGACAAAAGTTAATAGCCGCTCCCAATAAGACTTCGGCTGGCAGTTGAGAGCCCGCCCTCCTCCCCCAATCCGCAAGTCAATCGGCGCCGTTACTTGGCATTCCGGTGGGTCCACTTCGCCAATATGGTTAATTCGTTGCTAACCATTTCGATTAAGGTTAATGTCCTTGTCAGCGACATGAGTCGCGTTGTGACGACAGGGGACGATCATGAAGTACAAAAAGGCGAGCTCGACCCGTGGGCTTTGGTCGTGGCTGTTCGGCCATGGCTGGAGTGGCGCTGGCGGCAGCGGCTAATCGATTTCCGGTCTTTTAGGCCGGATTTCCGCGGAAATTTGACGATCTGCGGCTCGGCGCGGATCGTCTTTCTGCGTTTGGGCCCTGCAAATTGCCGAACTTATCGGATGCGCCTCGGCCAAGCGCGCTCCAACTATGGCTGTGGATAATTTTTCCGAGTCGTTACTGAGCCGGTTTGAGCCGCTCGTTAACCAATTGGCCGCCCCGGGTTAACCGTATCGCGGCAACGATTTCATCTTCATCCGGCAGCACAACGCCACCCTTTTCCTTGTCCCAGAAAGCCGTGAGGAAATTGGCCAGGTTACGGGAGAAGAGCGCCGAAGCATCCGCCGCCAGCGTTCGTGCCAGCTGCACCGCGCCGATGATCTTCACGCCATGCCGTTCGACGGTCTCGCCGGCGACGCAGCCTTCGACATTGCCGCCCGCCTCCGCCGCCAGGTCGACGATCACGCTGCCCGGCCGCATCGTCGCCAGCTGTGCGTCGCTGATCAACCGCGGCGCGGCGCGGCCCGGGATCAGCGCGGTGGTGATAACAATGTCCTGCTTGGCGATATGGCCCGAGACTAGTTCGGCCTGGGCCGCCTGATATTCGGCGCTGGTTTCGCTGGCGTAGCCGCCGGCCCCCTCGCCTTCGATACCGGCGACACCTTCGACGAAGATCGGTTTCGCTCCGAGCGACGAGATCTGCTCCTTGGTCGCCGATCGGACATCGGTGGCGCTGACTTGGGCGCCGAGCCGCCGAGCAGTGGCGATCGCCTGCAGCCCGGCCACTCCAACGCCCATCACAAACGCCTTGGCCGGATGCACCGTGCCGGCCGCCGTCATCATCATCGGAAAAGCGCGGCCAAAAAGCGAACCCGCGTCGACCACTGCCTTGTAGCCGGCAAGGTTCGACTGGGATGACAGAATGTCCATCGACTGGGCGCGGGTGATGCGCGGCATCCATTCCATTGCCAGCGCTTCAAGCCCGGCCTTGGCGTAGGCCGCCACGTCATCGCCCCGCCCGGCCGGATCGAGCGCTCCGACCAGCAGCGCTCCTTTTTTCGCCCCCGCAACCGAGTCCGGCTCGGGCCCGATCACGGTGAGGATGATATCGGCGTCCTTGAGGACTTCGGCCCGGGCGCCGACCGTGGCGCCCGCCGCTTCAAAATCCCCATCCGCGATAGAAGCCCCAACGCCGGCTCCTCGTTCGACCGCGACTGTCGCACCCAGGCCGGCGAATTTCTTCACCGTCTCCGGAATGGCGGCCACGCGGGTTTCCGCGCCAACCTCTTTCAGGACTGCGATCTTCAAGCCGGCGGCCTAATTGTAGATGACGTACATCACGACCATGGCCGTGATGAAGGCACCAATCGCGCCAAATTTGAACAGCTTCAGGAAGCCGTCGTAATTGCGGAAGTGGGCTGAGTAATCCATTTCGGTGGCGGTCGGGTGGACCTTGTCGTCGGCCATTAAGCTAATCCCCGTGCGAATGTGACGTGAGCGCGGTCTTAACAAGCCGAACGCTTCGGCCCAAGCGCCTTTTTGGCTCGAAAATGCCGGCGGCCTTAAGCAGAGCTTTACTCATTTCGGCTAAGAACGCCGCATGCGCGAAGAAGTGGTCCTCCGCTCGCTGTTGCTGGTCGATGCCGACGCCCAAGAGCGGCGGCAGCTGTCGGCCATCGCCTCACGTGCCGGCTGGAGCATTGTCGGAGCTGCCGACGAGGAAACCGCCGTCGGCCTTCTACAGGGCCCGCACGGCCGTGAAGTCAGGGCCACCTTGCTGTCGAGCTGGAATGGCGAGACCGGTCCGGCCTTGATCGCCGCGCTGCGCAAATGCCGCCCGAACCTGCCGGTCATCGTGCTCGCCGATGGCGGATCGGTCGCGCTAGCGGTCGACGCCATGCGCGCCGGCGCTTCCGATTACCTGGCCAAGCCGATCGCTCCGGAACGCCTGCTCGAAGCGCTGACCGCGCATGCCGACCGCCGCCGCGCGACCGGCGAGCTTGCGCCGCTGTCAGAGAAGATTGCGCCCGATCTGATGCTCGACCAGCTGGTCGGCGCCGCGCCTGACTTCCGTTCGGCACTGGCCGTTGCCGCCAAGGGCGCTCGCAATCGCTTGCCGATCCTGATCGTCGGTGAGCCCGGCAGCGGGAAGGAAACCTTTGCCCGCGCCATTCATCACGCCAGCCTCCGTTCTCGTGGTCCGCTGGTCCAGCTCGACTGCAAAGCCGTCGCCGCGAACATCATCGACAGCGAATTGTTCGGCCATATGCCGGGCGCCTTTCCGGGAGCCTTCTCCGAACGCGTTGGCCGCATGGTCGAGGCCGATGGCGGCACGTTGCTGCTTGACGAAATCGGTTCGCTGCCTTCGGAAACGCAGGCTCGCCTGGATCGAGTGCTAGCCACCGGCGAGGTTCGCCCGGTCGGCTGCAACGGATCCAACTCGGTCGACGTCCGGGTGATCGCGACGACCAGTCGCCCCTTGCCCGATGACTTTCACGCCGGTCTGGCCGAGCGGATCTCGACGACTACCGTCACTATCCCGCCGTTGCGCGATCGCAGCGGCGATATTCCGGCACTTGTCCGCCATTTCCTGACGCGTTTCGCCGAAGAGCCGGGCATGCGCCCATTGTCGATCGGCAATGACGCACTGGCCGTGCTGATGCGCTATGGCTGGCCGGGCAACGTCCGCCAGCTGGCCGGCGTGCTGTTCCGTGCGGCACTTGGCAGCGACGATAATTCGCTGACCGCCGAAGATTTCCCGCACATTGCGATCCAATCCCGCTTTTCCGGGCGGCGCAGCGATGTTGCGCCGGACATCGGCAAACTCTCAGCCGACGCCGCCATGGCCGGAGCGCCGCAGGTCACGCTCTATCGCCAGGACGGCCATCTCCGAAGCCTGGAAGAGATTGAGGCCGATATCATTCGATTGGCTATCGGCCACTATCGCGGACGGATGACAGAGGTCGCCCGCCGCCTCGGGATCGGTCGCTCGACCCTCTATCGCAAGCTCGGCGAGCTGGGGATCGACACCGCCGCTTAAGCGCTGCGCGGAGTTAGCGCGGCATCCCTGAGTCCGCGCCAGATCTTCAACGCCTGCACCGTTTCCGGCACATCATGGACGCGGACAATCTGCGCTCCCTGTTCGACAGCCTTCAAAGCCAGCGCCAGGCTGCCGCCAAGGCGGCGATCGGCCGGCGCTTCATTCGCCAGCGCGCCGATCATCCGCTTGCGGCTTGCCCCGAATAGAATCGGACAGCCAAGGCCGTGCAGCAACGCCATGCCGTTGATCAGCTCAAGGTTGTGCGCGACCGTTTTTCCGAAACCGATCCCCGGATCGATCAGAATTTTGTCACGCGCGATCCCGGCCGTTTCGGCCGCGGCAATCCTATCCTCGAGCCACAAATATACTTCAACCAGCACGTCGTCGTAGCGCGGATCCTTCTGCATGGTCTGCGGGTCGCCTTGGTGATGCATCAGCACCACCGGTGCGCCGATACTCGCGACAACGGCGGCCGACTGCTCGTCCCAGGTCAGCGCGGAAACATCGTTCACCATTCGCGCGCCGGCTGCCATCGCTGCGCTCATCACCGCCGACTTGCGCGTGTCGATCGACACCGCGTTGCCGCCCGCTGCAAGGCGCTGAACGATCGGCAGCACCCGCTCGATCTCATCGCCTTCCCACACCGTTGCCGCCCCGGGCCGGGTGGATTCGCCCCCGACGTCGACAATCGCCGCGCCGCTGGCAGCCATTGCCGCGCCCGCTTCTGCAGCCGAGGCCGAATCGCCGTAGGACCCTCCGTCCGAAAAGCTGTCAGGTGTCGCGTTGATGATTCCCATCACCTGCGGCTGGTCGAGACGGATGGTCCGCTCTCCCATTTGGAGCGCGGGACGTTGCCCCGTGATCCGGGCCCAGTCGGCAGCCATTGCCTCGTCAAAGCGTGCCTGGATGCCTTCGACCGGCGCGACCTCGGTCGAAACCCGCTTGCGACCGTCGATCTTGATCAGCTCGACCAGCCCGAACCAGTTCAGGCCACCGGCGAGCCGGGCGACCTTGCCATCATGACCGAAGGGGGAATCAACGAAGCCGGCAGGCCGGATCAGCGTGCGCATAATGCTCATTTCGCAAGTTCGGTGGGCGGGTTGCCGACCGCCAGGCCAGCGGTTTTCGGAGCGCGGGCGTCCAGCGCGGAGAGCCAGCCAGCAGCATCCTGGCCGACCTTGATCTGAGGATCGGACGGATCGATTCCCTGCTTCAGCTCCCAGCCGTAAATGGTGACGAATGCCCGCCGAAACTGTCGGACGAATGTGTCGGGCTGACGCATTGCCATATTGATCAGGGCATGTCCGAAAAAGGTCCAGTCGTTGCCGGCCGAACATCCGAACGAAGTGCGCGTTGCCGAAGCGGCAGTCGCAATCACCGTCCGCGGTGCGGCCAGAGCCGGCACAAACTGCCCCGAAAAACAGGCCTGCAAGATGATCAGGCGGTTTTCGATGCCACGATCATTGAACATTGCGGCCAACTCGGCCGGGGTGACGACGCTGCTATTCCGCGAGTCATCCCGATAGCTGAGGCCCGCCTTCGGCATGCCGTGGCTGGTCGAATAGAGGACCAGCACGTCTTCCTTGCGATCCATCAGCTCGGAAATTCGCCCGAGCACCAGGGCCAAATCCGTTGGCGACCCGGCGCCGTCAGCATGGTCCGCACCTTCGTCAGCTGCCAGGACAATGGTGCGTCCGGCCGCATCGAACCGCTGTGACAGCACCCGCCCCGCTTCCCGCGCCTCACGATTGAACACTGGGTCCGGATCGAGCGCAACGGTCACGACATAGGCGTCGACGATGCCCGGCCGCTGCGCCTGGAGCGCGCTCAGCGCCTGGCCGAGGTGCGCGGCTCGATCGGCCTGCTGAGCCGGTGCCGAGCCGGCCAACAGTGCGGCGCACAAGGCTGCGGTGAATATCAGGCTGCGGCTCACACCCGCACTGTCACCAACCATTCGGTCCCGCGCAAGCCTCAAGCCTGCGATGTCAGATGCTGCTGTCGCAATGCATCGATCGGCTGCAGCTTGCCGTCTCGCTCGACATGCCAGAACGTCCAGCCGTTGCACGACGGTGCGCCTTGCAAGGCAGCGCCAACCTTGTGGATCGATCCAACATGGCCTTCGCAAGTGATCGAACCGTCGGCGTTGACGCTCGCAATCCAGCGGCGCTTGGCATCGACCAGCGTCGATCCTGCCGGAACCATCCCACTTTCGACCAATAAGCCAAACGCAACGCGAGGCTGGCTGCGCTTGTCGGCCATAACCGTCATTGCGCTCTCGTCGAGCGGCAGTGTCGCATCGATCCGCTGTCTCGCCACCTTCACATAATTGCGTTCGCGCTCGATCCCGATCCATTTGCGCCCCAGTCGTCGCGCCACAGCCCCGGTCGTGCCGGTGCCGAAAAACGGATCGAGCACCACGTCACCCGGCTTGGTGCAGGCGAGCAGGATCCGGTAAAGCAAGGCCTCGGGCTTCTGCGTCGGATGCGCCTTGTCGCCGGCATCGTCCTTGACCCGCTCCGACCCGGCACAGATCGGCAGCACCCAGTCCGAGCGCATCTGCAGATCGTCGTTCAGTGCTTTCATGGCGCGATAGTTGAAGGTGTAGCGCGCCTTCTCGTCCTTCGCGCACCACAGCAACGTTTCATGAGCATTAGTGAATCGCGTGCCACGGAAATTCGGCATTGGGTTGGCCTTGCGCCAGACGATGTCGTTCAAGATCCAGAAATCGGCGTCCTGAAGCAGCGAGCCGACGCGATAGATATTGTGGTAGCTGCCGATCACCCAGATTGTGCCATCGTCCTTCAGGATCCGCCTTGCTTCCGCCAGCCATTCGCGGGTGAAGTCGTCATAAGTCGCAAGACTATCGAACTTGTCCCAATCGTCATCGCAGGCATCGACCTTTCCGCCCTCCGGCCGGAACAGGTCGCCGCCGAGCTGCAGATTGTAGGGAGGATCGGCGAAGATCATGTCGACCGACTTGTCCGGAAGCAGCGCCATTTCGGCGATGCAGTCGCCTTCCAGGATAGTGTCGAGCGGCAACTCCTTCTGACGGATACTGGTGCGCGGGCGTGAACGCCCAAGTGTCTCCGTACCTGGCAAGGTCATGATCATGGCTGGCGCTTCCCCGTTGCTCATCCCCCCGATGAGTCACACTGGATTCGCGGTCAAGATGGGCGTGGCGATAAGCCGCGGCTGCCGAATGAGAACAAAAGGAATCCGCTCAAGAGTCGACCACAACATCTTGAGTCCCAATCGAATCATCGGACTCTATCCCTAGTGGTGTGACTCGAAAGACTCTGGGTCTGAAATTCACTCGAGCGGAAGCAATATCGCCTGCTCAAGCTTGTCGCGAACCTTCGAAAATGTCCGGCGATGGTGTGGCGTGATGCCAAGCGCGTCGATCGCGCGGATATGTTCGGGGGTCGGATAGCCGCGGTTGGTTTCCCAGCCATAGCCGGGATAGTCGGCTGCATAGTCTGCCATGATCCGGTCGCGGGTCACCTTGGCGACGATCGAGGCCGCGGCGATCGAACGGCATTTGGCATCGCCCGCGACGATCGCCTTGGACGGACGCTGCCAGCGTGGGCAGGCGTTCCCGTCGACCAGCACCCAGGCCGGATCGAACCCCAGCGCCTCGACCGCGCGGGTCATCGCCAGCATCCGCGCCCAATAGATGTTGATGTGGTCGATCTCCTCGACCGAGCAGATACCGACGCCGATCCGCGCAACCTTCTGAAGGCGACCATAAATCGCCTCGCGCGTGTCCAGGTCGAGCTTCTTCGAATCGTCGATCCCGCGCGGGAATTTGTCGCGGTCGAGCACGACCGCCGCCGCCACCACCGGTCCGGCCAGCGGCGCGCAGCCGGCTTCATCGACCCCGGCCAGTGGCTGGGGAAAAGGAAGTTCGAGCTTGAAACAGGGCCGCTTCACGGGAGAGGAGGATATTGGCGGTCGAAGCTAAGCGAAAGTAGCCACACGGAAATTCCTGTGGATCAAAAACCGTCATTCCCACGAAAGCGGGAACCTAGCAAAACATAGATCTGGGTCCCCGCCTTCGCGGGGATGACGACAAGAGTTATGACGTTAATCGCTCATCCGCCATGGCGGGAAGCGGCGGGCCTCGCCGGCTCGATAAAGGAAGACCGTGTTGCCCGATGGGTCGCGCAGGCGCGCCTCGCGCCAGTCCCAGGGCTGGTTGCGCGGTCCATGTTCGAACGGAATGCCCGACCTCGCCAGCCGCTCGACCCGCTCGTCGAGGTCATCGCACTCGAAATAAACCGCAATTGTCTCGTCAATCTCGACCTCGGGATCACACTGGATCGAAAAGGTCACCGCCCCTGCCTCGAACCGGGCGTAATTATTTTCCGGGCTATCGACGATCTGCTTGAGGCCGAGCCGACGGTAGAATTCGACCATCTTGGGATAATCCTTGCCGGTCACGGTCACCTGGTTGAGCCTTAGCCCCAGGCCCGTATCGAGCCGGACCGCCTGGTGGCCGAGGGGGCCATGCCCCTTCCCCAGTCCCGGCGCCTCGCGCAGCGCCAGGCGCACGAACAGCCGCCCGCGCTCGACGGATTGGACGAGGCCAAGCCCCGCGCCAAGATAGAAGGCGATCGCGCTGGCGAGAGTGCAGCCGGTCCCATGGGTCGAGCTGGTATCGATCCGCTGGCCCTGCCAGCTGGTCATATTATCTTCTTCGATGAGGGCATCGGCGAGCGCGTCCCCTTCCTCATGCCCGCCCTTGATCAACACCGCCGAACGATGCCGCGAGACCAGGTCCAGCGCCGCGGCGACTTCATCCTCTTGCCCGGTCAGCCGGCGAAGCTCGGGCAGGTTAGGCGTGGTAATCGTCGCGACGTCCATCAGCTTGCCGAAAGCGGCGACCGTCGCATCGTCGGCGAGTGTCGCCCCGCTGGTCGCGACCATCACCGGATCGAATACCACCGGCACGCCTTCCAGCTTCGCCAGCCGCTCGGCGATGTGCAGCGCGGTAAAGGGCGATCCGATCATGCCGATCTTGACGGCATCGACGCCGATGTCCTCGATCACAGCGTCGATCTGAGAAAGCACTACCTCGGTCGGAATGGTGTGGACCGCGCTAACCCCTTGTGTGTTCTGCGCGGTAACGGCGGTGACGGCGGTCATCGCATGACCGCCCAGCATGGTGACGGTCTTGATATCGGCCTGGATGCCCGCTCCGCCGCCGGAATCGGACCCGGCGATGATCAGGATTCGTGGGGTCTTTGAAGTCATTTCGCTGACGACTTTAGTGTCGAAGGGTTAATGATGCATCGCCCTCATATCGGACGCCAGAACATCACCAGCGCGTAGAGCGCAGTCAAAAGCTCGATGGTGAGGCCAATGTATTGAACGCGCCGGTGGCGCACCACGAGCAAGGTGAGCAGTGTCACCCACCACAGCGCGGTCATTTCCGAGTGATAGAAGCTCCGGATGAAGTCCTGGAAATCGTGGTCGATCGCCAGGCCCATCAATTCGACACCCAAATTGGCGAGCAGAACCCCGCCAAGGACGTATCGCGAACGACGGAAGTAATATTCGTCCAGCGACGGCCACTGGTCGAAATTCTTCGGAAAAACCATGTTGGCGGCGAAGAAATAGAGGCCGGCGATGAGCGTCCCGCCGAAAAAGGGCGCGAAGGCGATCTGGATTTTGCCGAGGCTGTTGTAGGCGTTGACCCACATGGTCGAGAGGTCGAGCAGCAGGAACAGCGCCAGCATCGGCGTAAGCCAGCCAATTGGAATTGGCGAACGCTCTCGCAAAATGTCACTGAGGCCGCTGATCAGAACCGCGACCGCAAGGCCGAGGATCAAGCCGAACAGGCTGAAGAAGAGCTCGAAGGGGGTCAAGCAGCCGCAACTGCCTCGCAGATACGATTGACCAGCCGCTCAACCATCGCCGGGTCGTCGCCTTCTGCCATCACGCGGATCAGCGGCTCGGTGCCCGACTTGCGGATAACCAGGCGCCCGCGCACGCCCAGCTCGCTTTCCGCGCCGGCGATGACCGACTTGACGCTATCTTGATCGAGTGGCGCGCCGCCATTGAAGCGGACGTTCTTCAAGAGCTGCGGCACCGGTTCGAACACATGCAGCAGCTCGCTCGCCGGCCGGCCCTGTTCGACGATCGCCGCCAGGATCTGCAGGCCAGCGACCAACCCGTCGCCGGTGGTGGCATGGTCGCTCAGGATGATGTGCCCCGATTGTTCGCCGCCGACATTGCGGCCCATGTCGCGCATCGCTTCGAGCACATAGCGGTCGCCAACCGCCGTGCGATGCATGTCGAGACCATGTTCGCCGAGCTTCCGTTCCAGCCCAAGGTTGGACATGACCGTTGCGACGATCCCCCCTCCCCTGAGCGCGCCCCGCGCCAGCTGTGACAATGCGATCAGCGCCATTAGCTGGTCGCCATCCACCGTCTCGCCATGCTCGTCGACGACGATCAGCCGGTCGGCGTCGCCATCAAGCGCCAGCCCGAGGTTGGCGCCAGACGCCACCACCGTTTCCTTAAGCACCTGGGGCGAGGTCGATCCGCAACCGTCATTGATGTTGAGGCCGTTGGGCTTGGTGCCTAGCGCAATCACTTCCGCCCCCAATTCCCACAGCGCATCGGGCGCAACCTGGTAGGCGGCGCCGTTGGCGCAATCGACCACCACCTTCAGCCCGTCGAGCCGCAGATGATCGGGAAAGGTCGATTTGGCGAAGTGGATATAGCGGCCGCGGGCGTCGTCGATCCGCTTGGCCCGGCCGATTTTCGGCGCATCGATCAGCGTCGCATCCTGCTCCATCAGCCGCTCGATCGCGAGCTCGGCCTTGTCGCTGAGCTTATAGCCATCCGGCCCGAACAGCTTGATGCCATTGTCTGCGAACGGGTTGTGGCTGGCCGAGATCATCACGCCGAGATCGGCACGCAGCTCCTTGGTCAGCATGGCCACGGCAGGCGTCGGCATCGGCCCCAGCAGCACCACGTCCATCCCGACCGAGGTGAAGCCGGCGACCATCGCCGATTCCATCATATAGCCGGAAAGCCGAGTGTCCTTGCCGATCACCACGCGGTGGCGATGATCGCCGCGCAGGAAATAGGCGCCCGCCGCCTGGCCGACCTTCATTGCCGTATCGGCAGTCATCGGGCTGACGTTGGTCCGCCCGCGAATCCCGTCCGTGCCGAAATATTTCCGTCCCATCAGACGGCTCTTAGCGCCAAAATGCTCAGCCGATAAATGCCCAGACGCCGACTGGCGGATTATGCACCCAGGTCGCCCCCAGCCAGACCAGCGTTCCGGTGACCAGCGCAAAGGCATCAGCCGATTTGAGTCCCTTGCCGTAGGGAACGAAGCTCGTCTTTGCCTTCCAGTCGGCCCACAGTTCGCCGAGGAGCATTTCCTTCTTCTTGTCCTGCAGCGCGGCCCCGACCAGCGCGAGGAAGGCGATGGCGAAGCTGAGCACCAGGCTGGCCAGGGTCGGATTGACGATTGCATGAACGATTGCCCAAAGCGCAAAGCCCCACATCATCGGGTGGCGGGTGATCGCGTAAACGCCGTTGGGATCATCGATTTTCTCGATCCGCTTCCCGGGCCGCGGCAGCGCAGGGTTGCGGCGCAGCGAGCCCATGAACAGCACTGATCCAAGCCATATCAGCACCGTGGCAACGATGAAGCCAGCCTCGCCCGCGTCCCACAGCGGCGCCGGCGCTTCGGCCGAGGCCTTGGGATAAGCCCAGATCATCCAGCCGAGCGTCAGGATAGAGACGATCGAATAGGTGATGGTGAATCCCGCCTCGCCCATCGCCTTGACCATCCCGGCCCGAAGCGGGTGCGACATCAGGAAGTGCGTTCCGACGAACGCCATCGAGGCCACCACCAGCATGGTCAGTGCGGTCATTTGCGATATGCCTCCGGCAATGCTTCCCGATTGAGCGAGCGATAACGGTAGCGCAGCCTGGTCTGGTGATTGTCGAGCGGCTGGCGGATCCCGTCGATCCACACAGCCTCGGCCGCCGAGCTAAGTTCGAGCGGATCGCCCGACCAGATCACCACATCTCCACGCCGGCCTGGCTTGAGGCTGCCGATTTCGTCTCCGGCGCCCACTGCTTCCGCGGGGCGCGAGCTGATCATCGCAAATGCCTCGCCCCAGCTCACGCCCGCTGCCCCGGGGAGCTTGCCGAGCGCCACCAGATTGCCGGCATATTGGCGCTGGTTACGCTGATAGCGCGTGTCATTGTCGTCGATCATCCCGATCGCGACCTTCACGCCTGCCGCGCGCATCCGGCCGATATTGGATTGGGTAGCCGCCAGCATTTCGAAGCTCGCCGGCAGGTCGTTAAGCGCAGAGGCGATCACCCACACGCCCGAAGATGCCAACTGGTCGGCGACCGTCCAGCCTTCGGTGGCACCGACCACCGCAATCTTGAGACCGGGAAATTCGCGGCGCAGGTCGAGTATGTTCAAAATATCCTTGGCCCGCTCGACATGGACCAGCAGCAGCTGCTTGCCCTGCACCACGGGCACCAGCGCCGCGACGTCGAACCGGGTCAGCAGCACATCGTCGCGCCGATTGCCGTCGACCCGACCGCGCAGGTCGCGCGCTTCGCGCAGCGCATTGCGGAACAAGGCGAAAGCCGATGCTCGCGAGCCGCCGGAAATTCCGGCCCCGCCCTCGCCCAGCTCGACGAACTGAAATGCCTTGGCGCGCAGCACCGCGTCCATGTCGTCCGCGGTGTCGATGATCGCGCCCTGCCCGGCAAAGATGTTCTTGCCTGCGACCGGAGCGACAACGGCACGGGTCACACCGTCGGCGCGGCTGACGGCTACTGTCGACGCCTTGGGATTAATCGCCGGCGTTACGTCGATGGCGGCGTTGAACACGCCATTTCCGCTGTCGGTGTCGTCCGATCCGTCGGCACCCAGGTCCACCTCGGCGAGGCCAAGCCGCGAAAATCCCGCCACGATGCCCGGCGTCACCCACTTTCCCTGGGCATCGATCATCTGGGCATCGGCCGGTGCCCGAACCTCGGCACCAGCGGCGACAACGCGGCCGTTGCGAATGACCACCGTGCCAGCCTCGATCGGCGCCGAGCCATCGCCGAGCACCAGCGTGCCATTGGTAATCGCGATCGTTTGCGCACCGAGCGGGGAGGCGCTGACAAGCAGGAGCGCGGCAAAGAGACGCCTCATTTCACGTCTCCCTCGCCCGGCTGGCCAAGCTCGAAATCGCTGACCGGCCGCAGTTTGGGATTTTCGGCGTCATAAAGCAGCGCGCCGTCGATCCACACCTTGTCCGGGCGCGTGTAGGCGCTGAACGGATTGCCGTTCCACAGCACCACATCGCCCATCTTGCCGGCCTTGAGACTTCCGGTCTGGTCGAAAATGCCGAGCGCCTTGGCCGGGTTGGACGACAGCCAGGTCCAGGCCGTCGCTTCGCTGATGTCGATCCCGGCGCGCTTGCCGGCCGCGATCGCCTTGGCGGCCTCCTGGTTCAACCTTTGGATTCCGTTGGCGTCATCGGAATGGACTATCGCGCAGGCGCCGGCATTGTGGACGTAGGCGATATTCTCGTTGATCGCGTCGTACGATTCCATCTTGAAGCCGTACCAGTCGGCCCACATCGCCGAACAGATGCCATTTTCGCGCAACAGATCGGCGATCTTGTAGCTTTCAACCGCGTGGTGGAATGCCGAGATCTTGTAGCCAAACTCCTTGGCGACATCGATCATGATCGCCATCTCATCGGCCCGGTAGCAGTGGTTCTGGACCAATATCTTGCCGTGGAGCACACCCCGTAGCGTGTCCATCGCAAGGTCCTCGGCCGGGATTTCACCCCCGGTCTTTTCATATTTGGTCCACTTGCGGTCATATTCCTTGGCCTTGATCCAGGTCTGCCGGACATAGGCAATGTTGCCCATCCTGGTCTGCGGCATCTGGCTCTTGGAGCCGTAAACGCGCTTGGGATTCTCGCCGCAGGCCATCTTCAGCCCGTAGGGCGCGCCGGGAAACTTCATGCCCTGCATGGTCCGCGCCGGGACATTCTTGAGCACCACCGACCGGCCGCCGAACAGGTTCGCCGATCCCGGGAGAATCTGCAGCGAGGTGATGCCGCCATTGGCCAAAGCACGGGAGAAGCCGGGATCCTGCGGCCATACGCTATGTTCGGCCCATACCTCCGGCCGCGCCGGCGAGGTCGCTTCATTGCCATCGCTGAGCGAGGCGACGCCCGGCGAGGGATAGTCGCCAAGATGGCTGTGGATGTCGATGACCCCGGGCGTCACATATTTGCCCGCGGCATCGATGACTTTCGCCCCGTCCGGCGCGGCGAGATCGGCACCGCCGACCGCCGCGACCTTCCCGTCGACCAGCAACACCGATCCGCCGTCGATCCGGCCGCCCTCGCCATCGAGGACGGTGGCGTTGCGGATCAGGGTCGGGACGCCGCCATAGGGTTTGTAGGTCGACGGATAGGGATTTTCCGCAATCCGAACCGTTCCCGGAGTTGGCTTGGGGGACGGTGCCACGCACCCCGCCAAGCCAATGGCGAGGATTGCGGCGACTGCCCCCCGCATCGCCTACTTCACCCCGTGCATCAGATATTTGAGCGGCCAGCTGAGCAGTAGCAGCACCGCGCCGATGCCGACTGACCACCAGCCGATCGTGGTGAACACGCCGGCATAGGTGTTGAGGCTGACCTGCAGGTTGGTGACCTGTCCGCCGACGGTTTCGACCGACGCGACCTGGGCAACGATTCCTCCGACATATTGCGCCATCGAGATCGACAGGAACCAGACGCCCATCATCATGCCGACGATCCGTGCGATCGACAGCTTGGTGATCATCGAGAGGCCGACCGGCGAGATGCACAGCTCTGCGACCGAGTGGATCAGGTAGAGACCCGCCAGCCACCATAGCGCGACCTTGAAGTCCGGACCCGCGAACTGCGTGCCCCAGACCAGGAACAGGAAACCCGCTCCAACGCCCATCAGGGCCAGGCCGAACTTGATCGGGATCGGCGGTTCCAGGCCCCGCTTGGCGAGCGCGTTCCACATGATCGAGAAGAGCGGCGCCAGAAGTACGATAAAGATCGCATTGAAGAATTGGGTTTGGCCGGCGGAAATTGAGAACCCGCCGAGGACATGCAGGTCGGTGTTGCGATCAGCGAACAGCGTCAGCGACGACCCGGCTTGTTCGAACAGCGTCCAGAAGACGACGTTGAACACGATCAGCACCATCGCCGCGACCATCATCTGAAACTCGGCCCGGCTGCCGTTCATGAAGGCCCAGATCAGGATGCCCGGAACCGACAGTGCGAAAGTGCCGAACAGGAATTTGCCCATGACGGAGAGACCGAGCAAATATTCGCCGATGCTATGCGCTTCAGCCGCCGACGCCGACGCATTCATCAGGTTGGTGAACAGGAAGTAGGCGATTGGCACAGACACCGCGGCGCCGATGTAAATGAACAGGTCCTTGGAGCTGTCCGCGCCTTCGGGACGCTCGCCATAGCCCGACAGGCGACCGCCATCGAACTGGATCAAGCTCCACGAGAAGAGCATGCCCGCGGCGGCAAGACCGAAGCCGGCCCACCAGCCGACCGCGTCGGCAAGGAACGGGCAAAGCAGCTGCGAGAATAGCGAGCCGAGATTGATGCCCATGTAGAAGATGGTGAAGCCGGCGTCGCGGCGCCGGTCGTTCTTGTCGTAGAGCGAGCCGACCATCGTCGAGATGTTGGGCTTGAAGAAACCGTTGCCGATGCAGACCATCGACAGGCCGATCAGCATGATCATCACGAACAGCGGCGAACGATCGGCATCGGCCTGGAACGCGCCCTTGGCGAGCGTGCGCGACGTGCTGCCATCGCCATTCAATAAAGTGACGGTGCCGTCGTCATTGCCCTGGATCTTGAGGCGATCCTGGCCGGAAATGACGTAGCGGACCTCGTCGCCGGTCGATGTCGGCCGATCGACCGAATTTTCGACTACCACTTCATAACGCTGGCCGTCGATCACGGCATGCGGCTTGGCAGTCTCGCCGCCGAAGCAGAGGATGAAATAGCCGAGGCTCATCATGATCGCGCCAAACTTCACCGAGCGCTTGGAGCCGAGGTAGCGGTCAGCGATGAGGCCGCCGATCAGCGGAGTGAGATAAACCAGCGCGGTGAAGCCGCCATAGAGGCCGTTGGTCGTCTGGTCGGAAAAGAGGAAATGCTTGGTGAGGTAGAGCGTCAGCAGGGCACGCATGCCGTAATAGCCGAAGCGCTCCCACATTTCGGTGGTGAACAGCCGGGCCAACTGACGCGGATGGCCGAACCATTCCGCCTTCCGGGCCGGGTTTTCGTGGCTGATATCCGGTTCGCGCGGATTATCCGCGGTCGGCGTGTCCACCATCTTGTACGTCTCCCCTAGGAACTATTGCAGGCCGTCTTGTCGCGGCCGGTTGGATTTGGGCGGCACCCTAGCGACCAAAACGCACTTGTGAAGCCGATTGTTGCCAACGGGTTGCATGGCTATGCGAACAATATGGCCCTCAATGATACTTCCTCTGCCCTGTCGCTCCTGCAAACCCGCCGTTCGGGAAAGCCGCGCGACCTGATCGCACCGGGACCTTCCGACGTCGAACTGACGCAAATCCTCAACATTGCCGCGCGCATCCCGGATCACGGCAAGCTCGCTCCCTGGCGCTTCGTGATTGTCAGGCCGGATCAGCGCGCGGCGCTTGCGAGGCTGCTCTACCAAGCCCTGCCGGAGTTCGATCCGGGAGCTGCCGAGGCGCACTATGCCAAGGAACTCGAATTCGCCCACCAGGCGCCGGTCATGGTCGCGCTAGTCTCCGCGCCGGTCGCGGATCACAAGATCCCGGTTTGGGAGCAGGAATTAAGCTGCGGCGCGGCCGGAATGAACTTGCTCCATGCCGCCACTGCGCTTGGCTATGCCGCCGGCTGGATTACCGGCTGGCGGGCCTATTCGCCGCGGGTTTCGGCAAGCTTCTGCGAGGAAGGCGAACGGATCGCCGGCTTCATCTTCATCGGCACGCCGCAAAGCCCACTTGAAGAGCGGCCGCGTCCCGACCTGACCCAGTTGGTCCGGGACTGGCAACCGTCGGAAAAGTAATTGAACTTTATCCGCTTTGCTGTATTGTCACAGCATGACGCTTCGTTCTTCCCATGAAAAGCCAGTTTACGTCCGCCTCCGGGATGTAATTGCAGACGCAATTCTCGCCGGCCGCTACGGCGATGGCGATCCCCTGCCCTCGGTCCGCGCCCTTGCCGCCGAACAAGGTGCCAACCCGCTCACCGTGGCCAAGGCCTACCAGGGATTTCAGGATGAAGGCTTCGTGGTCGTCAAGCGCGGTGTCGGCATGTTCGTCGCGCCGGGCGCACAGGCCCGCCTGCGCAGTGTGCAGCGCACGGACTTCATCGCCAATGAATGGCCGTCGATCCGCGACCGCATGGCGCGGCTGGGAATCGATCCGGCGGAACTGTTCCAGCGCGCCTAGGCGAGCGCTTCGGCCGGGACTGCATAAAGCAGGGCCGCGCCGGATTCAGCGGCCGCCCCCAACCCCAGCGCCTCAGGCACCACGCTTGCCAGGAAATAGCTGGCGGCTGCCCGGGTCTGGTCATCGGCCCCTCCGCTCCGTGCCATGCGCTCCAATAGCCAACCGGCGGCCATCACCGACACCATGGTCAGGAAGGGATAGCTGCCGGCAAGCCGATCGTCGGGCGGGGATGCCCGCAAGGTTGCCGCCGCGACCTCGACTGCATCCGTCAGCGCGATCAGGCGCGAATCCTGCGTTTCGGCCTCGATGTCGGCAATCAGCCCGTCGAACGCCAGGCCGCCGTCGAGGCCGAGCTTGCGTCCGACAAGGTCGGCGGCCTGAATGCCGTTCGTGCCCTCGTAGATCGAGGCAATGCGAGCATCCCTGAGGTGCTGAGCCGCACCGGTCTCCTCGATATAGCCCATGCCGCCATGGACCTGGATGCCGAGGCTTGCGACCTCGATGCCGATATCCGTGCACCAGGCCTTGACCAGCGGCGTCAACACTTCGGCACGAAGGCCGGCTCCGGCGTCGCCGCGCGCCGCCCGGTCGACCTGCCCGAAGGCATAATAGGCCAACGCCCGCGCGCCCATGGTCAGCGCCCGCATCCTGAGCAGCATTCGCCGAACGTCGGGATGCTCGGCGATCGGCACCGGTAGCCGGTTGCGCTGCCCCTGCTTGCGCTCGGTAGCATAGGCGACGGCGCGCTGCGTCGCCCGCTCGGCGATTCCGACGCCCTGCAGGCCGACATTCAGCCGCGCATTGTTCATCATCGTGAACATAGCGGCCATGCCGCCATGTTCCGGGCCGATCAGCCAGCCGATCGCTCCGTCATGGTCGCCATAGCTCATCACGCAGGTCGGCGAGGCATGGATGCCGAGCTTATGCTCGATCGATACGCAGCGAAGGTCGTTGGCACTGCCGTTGGGCAGGATCTTTGGCACCAGGAATAGCGAAATGCCGCGCGTGCCTTCCGGCGCGCCCTGGGTCCGCGCCAGCACCATGTGGACGATCTGGTCGCTGAGGTCGTGCTCGCCATAGGTGATGAAGATCTTGGTGCCCTTGATCCGCCAGCTGCCGTCATTGTTGGGCTCGGCGCGGGTCTTGAGCGCGCCGACATCGCTGCCGGCCTGCGGCTCGGTCAGGTTCATCGTCGCCGGCCATTCGCCCGATACGATCTTGGGCAGATAATCGCGCTTCAAATCGTCCGAACCATGCCGTTCGATCGCTTCGATCGCGCCCATCGACAGCATTGGGCAGAGCGCGAAGCCGACATTGGCCGCGTTGAGATTGTCCATCAGCGCTGCTGACAGCACGAACGGCAGGCCCTGCCCCCCATGCTCCTCCGGCGCGGCGAGGCTCATCCAGCCACCCTCGACGAAGCTCGACCAGGCCTCGCGAAATCCGGCCGGCATCGTCACCGCGCCATTGTTCCAGCGCGCGCCGACCGTATCGCCCGTTCTCAAGAGCGGGGCGAACTCCCCCTCGGCCAATGCCGCCGCGCCCTCCAGTACCGCGTCGACCATGTCCGCTTCCGGACCGCCGTCGAGCTCGTGAATTCCGACGACGGCGTCCAGAATGAGCCGCTGATTGGAAACCGGTGCTCGGTAGGACATGGCGGCTCCCTTGATGATCGCGCCCTTCGCCTATAGCGGCAGCGCAATGGTGCAGACCACCCGCATAATGGTCCTCGACGACGAGGCGATTGCCGAAGCCACACTATTGGTGCTGGCAGGCGAGCCCGTCGCGGTACCGACGGAGACGGTCTATGGTCTTGCCGCCGACGCGACCGACGCCGAAGCGGTCGCTCGCATCTACGCCGCGAAGGGCCGGCCAAGCTTCAATCCGCTGATCGTCCATGTACCCAACCTGGCCGAGGCCGAGAAGATCGGGCGTTTCGACAAGCTCGCACGGGATTTGGCCGAGCAGCATTGGCCCGGGCCCCTGACGCTTGTGGTGCCGCTTCAGGAGGGTGCCGGCATCGCCTCGATCGTTACCGCGGGCCTGCCGACCATCGCCCTTCGTGTTCCGGCTCACCCGGCAATGCAGGCTTTGCTAAGAGCTACCGGGCGGCCGCTGGCGGCACCGTCAGCCAACGCCAGCGGACGGATCAGCCCGACACGAGCAAGCCATGTGCTGGCCTCGCTCAATGGCAGAATTCCGCTGGTGATCGATGGCGGCGCGACGCAGCGCGGAATTGAGTCGACGATCGTCGCGGTTACCGACGGAAGAGCTCGTCTTTTGCGGCGGGGACCAATTGAGGTCGATGGAGCGGAACAACTTGCGTCGAACGAGATCGAAGCCCCCGGACAGCTCGCCAGCCATTATGCCCCGAACAAGCCGCTGCGCCTGGACGCTACCGAGGCCGGTGACGACGAATATCTGATCGGATTCGGCCCGACCGAAGGCGATGCAAACTTAAGCCAGGCAGGCGACCTCATCGAAGCGGCGGCGCGCCTGTTCGACCTGCTTCACCAGGCGGACGCCGCGCCGCAGCCACGCATCGCGATTGCGCCAATTCCCGGAGAGGGCATCGCCGCCGCCATCCGGGATAGGCTGAAGAGGGCGGCGGCGAACTGAAGCATAAACATAGTCTAGTCCGCAATTTGCGCTTGCCGGTGGAGTAAAATTGCTCAATTGGCGACGTAAGGGGGAAGTTTCATGACTCGAGTTTTAGTCGCCCTGGCGTTGGCGGCGCTTTGCGCGCCTGTGGCTGCGCAGGAAAGTCCAAATACTCTGACACACGGCATGGTCCAGATGACCTTGCATGTCGGCCAAACCACGAGAGCAGAGGTGCTTGAGACGTTTGGCGGGCCGAACGTCACAACACTAGACGGCGATGGTCGCGAGGTCTGGATGTATGACCGATTCGCAACTGTTAGCGCTACCAAGGATTCCGGCTTCCGTATCGGCATCCTTGGCGGCGTTGGTGGCGATAACGCTATTGGAGGAGCGGGATTGGGTTTTGGAAAATCAAAGTCCAAATCTTCCACTTCCACTCGCTCGATGACGCTTATTCTGAAGTTTGGACCAGATGGTCGATTAGTAGACTTCAAGAGCCGAAGCAGCTCTTTCTAAATACGGGGAACAAAAATGCGTTCGATTGGCGTTGGCATGGCCGTAATTGCGAGCCTTGTCGCATATCCGGCACATGCGGGAAAAAAGCCTGAAGTCTCTGGCCTTGCTCTGCAACAGATCCAATCTCGAGACTACGAGGTCGGTAAGGAAATTAGCTTTCCAGCGGTGATGACGGTTCTCCAGGATTCCGGATATCGCATCCAAGAAGCAGATAAGGATACGGGACTTGTTGTTGGCGTTGCCTCAACTAAATCTGCGACGACTTACAATATTATTTGGGGCTTTGGAAAGAAGAAGAAAACCCCGGTCGTGTCTGCATTTGTTGAGGACAGGGGGCGTGGATCACGTATCCGCCTGAATTTTGTGCTTACGACTACCAAAAGCCGGATTTATGGAGTCGGTTCATCTGACGAGGAGCCAATCGTAGATCCAGCAATCTATCGAGATGCATTTGAGCGCATCGAAAAGGAAATTTTTGTGCGGCAGGCAATGAACGCTCCCGCGCCCAGGCCTATTTCACAAGTACCGACAGCCACGGCCGATGCGGCAGCCACTGCGACACCCGCAGCAGCCAAACCGGCCGGCCTAACGCCTGACCCGGTCGACTTGCCGTCTCCCCTGAAGTCTGACCCTAAGTAGACGCAATTCTCCGCCGGATACGGCTAGACAGTTGCTCCGCTCTTAACTCTCGCCTGGAAGCTCTTCCTCAGCTTCGCCAGCTTGGGCGGGATGACGGCAATGCAATAGCTATTGCTCTGGCCCTCGCCGGCCCAATAATCCTGGTGATAATCCTCCGCCGGATACCAGTCACCCAGCGGCTCGACGGTCGTCACAACCTTGCCGTCATTGGCCTCGTTGGCCCGGGCAATCGCCGCCTTGGCCGCTTCTCGCTGCGCGTCGTCGATCGGAAAGATCGCCGACCGGTACTGGGTACCGATGTCGTTCCCTTGCCGATTGAGCTGGGTCGGATCATGCGTGGCGAAGAAGATATCGAGCAGGTCGTCGTAGCGCAGCTGGTCGGGGTCGAAGGTGATACGGATCGCCTCGGCATGACCGGTATCGCCCCCGCAAACCTGCTTGTAGGTTGGATTGCTGACGTTGCCGCCGGTGTAACCGCTTTCGACCGTTTTGACGCCGATAACGTCGAGGAACACCGCCTCGGTGCACCAGAAACATCCGCCCGCAAGAACCGCGACTTCGTCGGCCATGATCAATCCTCCTTGGGTGAAGGCCCTAGGTAGGAACGGCGCCGTAATTCTTGAAGGGCCGAAGCCCCAGGCCCTAGTTTTTGATGCTGGCCTTGAGCGTCGCCATTTCGAGGCGCTTGCCGACCCATTCGGCCAGTTCCTCGAACTTCAGCGGCTGGTCGAACACGATCCCCGCCTTGCGGTCAGAGAACCAGCGGATCTCGCCGCGCACCGGGCGCAGGCTTTCGACTACCACCACGACTTTCTTGCCGAGGCAATATTCCTCGATCGGCTCAACTTTCATCCCGCCGAGCGAAATGTCGTGGACGTCGACCGTGTAATAGCTGCTTTCGAGCTTGACGTTGGCCTTGCAGTTGACTTCCAGCCGGGGCGGCCGCGGCCGGAAGCCGTGGCGCTGCTTACGGCCGGCAAGAAGCTCGCCAAGGTCGATATTCTGTTCGAACTTGAAGCCGGCTGTGCCCTCGCGGATCCACACGACGGTCGAGGGAACCTTTTGCGAGGAAATCTCGATCAGCATCTCTTCCCCGACAGTCACAACATGCCCGACCTCTGCCATCAGGCCGCCGGCGGACACGTTGCGAACGCGGATCAGCTGTTCGCGTCCCGACTTGTCCGTCAGCTTGGCGACGCGCAGCATGGCGATCATCCGTTCGTCGGACCGACGCTCGGAGGGCCGCGGAACCGCGGTGCTCAGGGAAAAGGTGGTCGACTCGAAGGCGATATCGTCTTCGCCCAGCGGCCGCTGGGTCTGCTTACGCCGGATGAGTGAACCAAACATGCGGAGGCGTCTCCCAATGCGAAGGAAAATCGCGCCAAACCGGGACATTAGGAGTAATGAGGTTAAAATCCCGTTTCACGCGTTTGACGCCCGCCCCTAAAACTGATGAGGTCGAAAGAACCGCGGGGGCGAGAGAGCGTGGGAGACCGTCTTACATGGCATTGCCGAGGCTGCTTTTGATTGACGATGAGCCGGCCTTGGCCGCGTTTGTCGCGAAAGCGGCTGATCTTTGCGGCTTCGATCCGGTCATTACCAATGAGGACGGCGAGTTTCGGGACAGCTTTCGCTCGTATCGCCCGCAGATGGTGGTGCTCGATCTCGGCATGCCGGGAATGGACGGGGTCGAGCTATTGCGTTTCCTCGCCTCGGAGGGATTTGAAGAACCGGTGCTGATCATCTCCGGGTTCGACCGCCGAGTGCTCGACAGCGCCTTTCGCCTGGGAGAAGCCCTCGGCCTGCAAATGGTCGGCCCGTTGGAAAAGCCCGCCCGCCTGGAAGAGCTTGAGGACATCCTAATTCAGGTGAGGCCATCGCTGGTGCCATGATCGCGCAACAGGATCTTGGCCTGCTGGACGGCCTTGAGCGGGCGTTGATCAACGGCCGCCTTCGCATGGCCTATCAGCCCAAAGTCTCGCTGTCTGACGGGCGGTTGAGGCGGGTTGAGGCACTGGTCCGCTGGGACGACCCGGAACTGGGGGCGGTCTCGCCGTCGCGCTTTGTCCCGCTGGCGGAAAAGCATGGCCTGATCGACGAGCTGACCCAATGGGGCCTGCGCACCACCCTTCGCCAATGGCTAAGCTGGCGAGAACAAGGCCTCGACACGTGCCTGGCCTTCAACATTTCGGCGCTGAGCCTCGACCAGCTCGATTTTCCAGACCTGGTGGAGCGGATGTGCCGGGCGCTCGAAGTGCCAACCGACCGGCTGGTGCTGGAATTGACCGAGGGCGCGACCCAGCCGCTGGTCAAGCTGATGGACACGTTGACCCGGTTCCGGATCAAGGGGATTGGCCTCGCGATCGACGATTTCGGGGTCGGCTATTCGACGCTGATGCAGCTTCGCCAGCTGCCCTTCACCGAGCTCAAGATCGATCGATTTTTTGTCGACGACGCGCCAACGTCCAAGGACAGCGCGCTGATCGTCAAGAGCATCATCGAGCTTGCCCATGGCCTCGGCCTGACCGTCACCGCGGAAGGCGTCGAGACGGAACAGCAATTGTTGCTGCTCCGCGACCTCGGCTGCGACGTGGCGCAGGGCTATTTCGTCGCCGAACCGCTTTATCCTGATCGGCTAATACCCTGGCTCGACGAGTTCGAAGAGCGTTGGCACCAGCTCATCCGCGACGAGCCGCAATTGCCGTTCCGGCTGCCGCGGCGGTTCATGGGATAGTTTCCGGGGCTAGACGGCGAATTCGATGCCCTGGGCAAGGGGCAGGTCGTTCCCGTAATTGATGGTGTTGGTCGACCGCCGCATATAGGCGCGCCAGCTGTCCGAGCCGCTCTCGCGGCCGCCGCCGGTTTCCTTCTCGCCGCCGAACGCCCCACCAATCTCCGCGCCCGAAGTGCCGATGTTGACATTGGCGATACCGCAGTCGGACCCGGCGGCGGACTGGAAAAGCTCGGCTTCCTTGAGATCGTTAGTGAAGATTGCCGAGCTAAGACCCTGAACAACATTGTTATTAAGCGCAATCGCGTCGCCAATATCTTTGTAGCGCAGGATGTAGAGGATCGGCGCAAAAGTCTCTTGCAGGACCATGCCCTCCTGGCGATCGACCTCGACGATTGCGGGGCGGACATAAAAGCCGCCCTCCACCGCGTCAACGCGCTCCGCGGCGGGAAATGCCCGCCGCATTCCTTCGAACGCCGCCTCATCGATGAGTGGGCCGACCAAGGTTCCGGATTCGCGCGGATCGCCGATCGAGATTCGCGAAAAAAGCCCGCGAATCCGCGAAACGAGGCCGTCGGCGATCGATTCATGGACGATCAGGCGGCGGAGGGAAGTGCAGCGCTGGCCCGCAGTCCCGGCCGCGGCGAACAGGATCGCGCGCTCGGCGAGCTTCAGGTCCGCGCTGGGCGCTACGATCATCGCGTTATTGCCGCCAAGCTCGAGCAGCGAGCGACCGAAACGCTGCGCGACGCGGGGTCCGACCTTTCTGCCCATTGCGGTTGAGCCAGTCGCGGAGAGCAAGGCGATGCGCGGATCGTCGACCAGCGCTTCTCCGACGTCGCGGCCGCCCTGGATGCATTGCAGCAGGCCTTCCGGCGCATCGCCGAAACGCGCCAGCGCCCGCCCGGCCAGGGCCATGACCGCCGCGGCGCAAAGTGGAGTCTTCTCGCTGGGCTTCCAGATCACCGGATCGCCGCAGACCAGCGCCAGCGCGGCGTTCCAGGCCCACACGGCGACCGGGAAGTTGAAGGCGGTGATCACTCCCACCGGCCCGAGTGGATGCCATTGCTCGATCATCCTGTGGCTCGCCCGTTCGCTGGAAATTGAGAGGCCATAGAGCTGGCGCGACAGGCCGACGGCATAGTCGCAAATGTCGATCATTTCCTGGACCTCGCCCAGCCCTTCCTGGACGATCTTGCCGGCTTCGAGCGTGACCAGCCGCGCCAGCGGTTCCTTGGCAGCGCGCAATTCCTCACCGATCAGACGGACCAGTTCGCCGCGCCGAGGCGCGGGTACGGTGCGCCAGGCGAGAAAGGCGCCCTGGGCTCGATCGCAGGCGGCAGCGACCGCGGCGGCGCTGGCTTCCTCGACCGAGCCGATCTGCTGACCGTCGATCGGGGAATGGCTGGCCAGGGTACCGCTACTTGTTACGCCCAACTGGGCAAGCAGGTCGCGGGCTTCGTCGGCGGGGCTCATGTCATCAGCTTTCTGGCATTGGCCATGGCTTCCACCCCCGCGTCGATGGTCTCATCGCGCTTGGCGAAGCATAGGCGGATCATATGGTTGGCGGGGTCCTGCTCGGCAAAGGCGGACAGCGGCACGACCGCCACCCCCGCTTCGGTCACCGCCCGCTGGGCGAAGGCTTCGTCGTCGAGCGAAACTCCCGATGCGGCAAGGTCGACACACAGAAAATAGGTCGAAGCGCTGGGCAGCACGGCATAGCCCACTGCCTCCAGGCCGGACGTCATGCGATCCCGGGCCCGGGAAAAGCGATCCCGCATGGGCTGGAGCCAGGCATCGCCGTCATTCATGCCATAGGCCACCGCCGACTGCAGGTTGGGCGCAGAGGCAAAAGTCAGGAACTGGTGCGCCCTGGCTGCCAGCGTCGCCAGTTCGCTCGACGCCGCAAGCCAGCCAATCTTCCAACCGGTCAGCGAAAATATCTTTCCGGCCGAGCCGCATTTGAGCGTCCGCTCGGCCAGGCCGGCAAGCGAAGCAATCGGCGTAAATCGCTGGCCGTCCAGCAGGATATGCTCCCAGACTTCGTCGGAAATGACGATCAGGTCATTCGCCACGGCGATTTGGGCGACCGTGGCAAGCTCGTCCTGGTCGAATAGGCGTCCAGTCGGGTTGTGCGGGTTGTTGAAGATGATCGCGCGGGTCTTGGGTGAGATCGCGGCTTCCAGTGCGGCGCGCTCGACACGCCACCCCGGAGGCTGCAATGCGACTTCGACTGGAATTCCCCCTGCCCTGCGGATCAGCGGCACGTAAGCGTCATAGGCTGGGGTGAAGACGATAACCTCGTCGCCGACTTCGACAGTGGCCAGGATCGCCGCCGCAAGAGCCTCGGTTGCTCCCGACGTTACGCAAATATTTTCCGCGCTTAGATCGAGGCCATGATGCCGTGCATAATGAGCGGCGACGGCTTCGCGCAGCACCGGAAGTCCGCGCGAAGGAGCATATTGGTTCGATCCTTCGACCACCGCCCCGGCGGCCGCATCCAATATCTCCGGCGGCCAGCCGAAATCGGGAAAGCCCTGCCCCAAATTGACCGCACCATGCTTTGCCGCGGCGAGCGACATGCGTTCGAACACGCTGGTCGCCATCTGTTCGTAAAGCGGGTGCATCAGGCCTCTTCGCGCGTCAGAATCGTTTGGATTTCGGCTGCCCCATAGCCGAGATCGGCGAGGATCGCTTCCCCGTCCTGTCCTCCGCGGCGTGGCGGATCGGGCCGTTCGAGGACGGTCTCGGAATAATGGGGTGCGGGTGCCGGTTGGTAGACTCCATTAAGGTCGAGAAAGGTACGTCGCGCGATGTTGTGCGGGTGAGCTGGCGCCTCGTTCAGATCGAGCACGGGGGCGACGCAGGCATCCGTCCCCGCGAAATGGGCGACCCACTGATCGCGCGTGCGCGAAGCGATCACCCCGGCAATCTCCTCATGGCTCGCGCCCGGGACTAGTGCCAAGCCTTTGAACAACGCCTCGCGAAACTGCGGCTCGATCGCTCCGACCGAAAGAAATTTGCCGTCAAGGCAACGATAGATGCCGTAGGTCGGCTCACCACCATCGAGCAGGTTGGCCTCGCGTTCGTCGCGCCAGTGCCCGGCGGCGCGAAGGCCATAGGTCAACGCGCCAACCAGCGCCGCCCCATCGCTCATGGCCGCATCGATTACCTGGCCCTTGCCGCCACGCTGGACCGCGAACAGAGCGGAGACCATGGCGAACGCCAGCATCAGCCCTCCGCCAGCGTAATCTCCAAGATAATTGATCGGGACCGACGGCCGTTCCTTTGGCCCAATGCCGTGCAACAGCCCGGTAATCGCGACATAGTTGATGTCGTGGCCCGCTTCCTGCGCGAGCGGCCCCTCCTGGCCCCAGCCAGTCACCCGGCCGTAGACGAGATTCGGATTGGTCTTGAGGAGCTCGTCCGGCCCAAGGCCAAGCCGCTCCATTACGCCGGGCCGGTAACCTTCGATCAGCCCATCGGCATTTGCCGCCAGCCGTTGGACCACTCGGCGGCATTCGTCCCGCTTCAGATCGAGCGAAATCGACTTGCGGTTGCGCAACAATGGATCGTTGGGAACGCCGATCATTCCCGCTCGCTCGATCCGGATCACCTCGGCGCCGTGATCGGCCAGCATCATCGCCGCGAACGGGCCGGGGCCAAGCCCCGCCATCTCGACGATCTTCAATCCTTGGAGCGGACCCGCCAACCGGCTTTCCTTCCTTCGTCCAGCGCATTGAAGCCGCCAACGCGTCGTTTGTCGAATAGACGGTTTCGCCCTTGTGGCCGACCACCTAGCGTTCGCAAGACTCTTCTTGTGGGTGGGGGAATATTAGATGCGCTCCTTATCAGTCGGCTTGCTACTCGGCGTGGCGGCAATTGCGGGTCCGGCGTCGGCGCAATCGGCAAAGCCATTCTATCCGCCCTGGGGATTCGACCTGACGGCCACCGATCCCAAGACAAGGGCCGGCGACGATTTCTTCCAGCATGCCAATGGCGCCTATCTGGCACGGACGGTCATCCCTCCCGACCGGGTGATTGCTTCGCGCCGGTTCGAAATGACCGACCGCATGGAGGCACAGCTCAAGGCGATCCTTGAAGAGGCAGCGCGCGCCGCCTCGCCCCAGCCGACGGATCTCAAGGGCAAAGTCGGTGCCTTCTATGCCGGCTTCATGGACGAAGGACTGGCCGAACGCCTGGCCGCCACGCCACTTGCGCCCGAATTCAATGCGATCCGATCGGCCGATCGGTCCATGCTGGCGCGACTGATGGGAAGCTCTGTCGGCAACCTCTATCCGAGCGTTTTCGGCCTCTACATCGATACCGACCTCAAGAAGCCCGACGCTTACGCGCTCTACCTTGGCCAGGGTTCGCTCGGCCTTCCGGACCGGGACTATTATCTGAAGGATAGTTTCGCGCCTCAGCGCGAGGCCTATCGGACCTATGCCGAGAGCCTGCTCCGCCTGTCGGGCTGGCCCGATGCAGGAGCGGCGTCGGCGCGAATCCTCGCCTTCGAAACCGCCCTGGCGAATGTCAGCTGGACCCGCGTCGAACAGCGCGACCTCACCAAGCAGTATAATCCCGTCACGCTGGCCGAGCTGGAAGCGCTGGCCCCCAATTTCGACTGGAAAGCATATCTTGATGGTGCCGGTGTCGGCGATCGGCCGAGGTTCGTCGCCACGACGAACACAGCGCTGCCCAAGCTTGCCGCGGTGATCCAGGCGACTCCCGTTGAAACCCTGCGCGAATGGATGGCGTTCCGCACGGCGGACACTGCCGCGCCATATTTGTCGAAGGCGTTTGGAGAGGCATATTTCCAATTTCGCGAGAAGACGTTGCAGGGCCAGGAGGCGCAGCGGCCTCGTTGGAAGCGAGCGATGGCGGCCGTCGCGGGCACGGACTGCGTCGATGCCACGACCTGCCTTGGCACGATGAATTGGGCCGTGGGCCAGCTCTACACCGACAAGCATTTCCCGCCGGCGACCAAGGCCGCCATGCAGGAGCTGTCCGCCAATCTGATGAAAGCCTTCGAGGCGCGAATCCACAAGCTGGAATGGATGAGCGGGGAGACCAAGGCCGAGGCGCTCAAGAAGCTGACCACTTACCAGATCAAAGTCGGATACCCGGACAAGCAGCGCGATTATTCAGCGGTAGCAATTGGTCGCGACGACGTACTCGGAAATGTCCGCCGGCTCGCGACCGCCAATTGGGATTTTTATGCCGATCGCAGCAAGGGCGCGGTCGACAAATCCGACTGGATCATGTCGCCGCAAACGAACAACGCCTATAATGGATCGCTGCGCGACATCGTCTTTCCGGCCGGCATTTTGCAGGCGCCGATTTTCGATCCCAATGCCGATCCGGCAATCAACTATGGAGCGATCGGCGGCGTTATTGGCCATGAGCTGACTCATGGCTTCGATGACCAGGGCAGAACGATCGATGCGTCCGGAGCGCTGCGCGACTGGTGGACTGCCGCCGATGCGGCCGAGTTCAAGCGCCGGGCGGCGATCCTGGGCGCGCAATATGCGAAATTCGAGCCGGTCCCCGGCTCCTTCATCAACCCCGACCTTACGATGGGCGAAAATATCGCCGACCTCGGCGGGCTGGCGATGGCGCTCGATGCCTATCACATTTCGCTGGGTGGCAAGACTGCGCCGGTCCTCAACGGCCTGACCGGAGACCAGCGCGTATTCCTAGGCTGGGCGCAGGCCTGGGCCGGCAAGGCCACGCCCGAGGAGATCCGCCGCTATACTACCAGCGACCCTCACAGCTTCCGCAAATACCGCGTCAATGGCGTGGTCCCCAATATCGACGAATGGTATAGGGCCTTTGGAATCAAGGAAGGAGACGCGCTGTATATTCCGAAGGAGTTGCGTGCGCATATTTGGTGATCGGCCGGCGCCGGCGCCGGGTGCGTTAGCCTGAGGAACGCCTCACTTGTGAAGGCGTTCGATCCAGAGCGGCGGGAATCTCCACGCCTTTGACGACGACGGATTCTTCCCGCTGCCGCTTCGCAGCAAAGGAGGACCCCATGTCCATCGCCCCCAAGCTTCAGCAATTCCTCGATGAGGCCAATGCCGACTATGAGCTGGTCGAGCATCAGCCCACCAAATCCTCCCTGGAAACGGCGAAGAGCTGCGACGTCCCGGCCGACCGGCTGGCAAAGTCGATCCTGCTCGATACCGACGATGGCCCGCTGCTCGCGGTGCTGCCTTCCGACCGCAAGGTCGAGCTGAGCGAATTGCGCAGCGAGCTAGGCCATAAGCCGCGCCTGGCTGGTGAAGCCCAACTCCAAAGCGTGTTTACCGACTGCGATTTCGGCGCGGTGCCGCCGGTCGGATACGGTGTCACGACCATTATCGATGACTCGATTGGCAAGCAGTCCGACGTTTACTTCGAGGCTGGCGACCGCCAGTCACTGGTGCACATGGACCGTGCCGAATTTTCGCGCGTCACGGAAGGCGCCCGGCACGGGCAGTTCAGCGAACCGTCACTGGTCGACTGACACGCAGGGCAGCTAGTGCTGCATCTGCATGTTCATCAGTGACGGGTCAGGCATCATGTTGGCGTTCATGTGCGACATGATCCAGATCGTGCCGATCATGACCAGGAAGACGATGAGCACGCCAAAGGCGAGCGCCAGCACGTTGTTGGTGTTGTCCGGGCCACTGGTGATGTGAAGGAAGAAGACCAGGTGGACGCCCATTTGCGCGATGGCGAGCACCACTAGCCCGACCGCAACGCCCGGGCCCCAAAGCACCGACGTCGACGCTACCCAGAAGGAGACGCCGGTAAGTACGAGCGCCAGGCCGAGGCCGATGACATAAGCCAGAGTTTCGCTGAGGATGTTGCTGTGCGGTGTACCCGGAGCGACGTTCAGCTTTTCGGGATCATGTTCGGTCATGGCAGCGTCCCGATCAGGTAGACGATTGTGAAGATGGCGACCCAGATGATGTCGAGGGCGTGCCAGAAGACGCTGAAGCACAGCAGGCGGCGCATGATGTGCTCACGGAAGCCCTTGGCCCAAATCTGCGCCATCATCGTGCCCAGCCACAGCAGGCCCGCAGTGACGTGCGCGCCGTGGCAGCCAACCAGGGTGAAGAAGGATGACAGGAACGCGCTTCGTTGCGGCCCCGCCCCTTCCCCGACCATCTTGGCGAATTCGTAAAGCTCGATCGACAGGAACACCAGGCCGAGCGCGCCCGTCACCAAGAGCCATCCTTGAGTCCAGACCATGTTGCCGCGCTTGGCGGTGATCATGGCGAGGCCGCAGGTGAAGCTCGACAGCAGGAGCGCCATGGTTTCTATCGCCACCAGCGTGCGGTCGAACAGCTCCATGCTGGTCGGACCGCCATCCGTCGCCTGGGCAAGCGAGGCATAGGTCGCGAATAGCGCCGAGAAAAGCACCATGTCGGAAAGAACGAACAGCCAGAAGCCGTACGGAACGACGATGCTCTTCGACTCCGGACCGCGATGGCCGAGTCCGGTGTCCTCGGACCCGCCGTGGGTCAGGCCGATGGCAGGTGTTTCAGCTGTCGTCATGTCGATTGGCTCAGCGTGTGGAGGTGTTCCATGCGAATGCGGCGCCGTTCGCGGGCGTTCGCCCTCACTTCCTCGACCGGAATGACGTGCTCATGCTCGTCCTGCCAGGCGTACCAGACGAACACCGCGAAGGCGCCGATCAGGCCGAGGATGGCCAGCCACCAGATGTGCCAGATGACCGCAAACCCGCAGATTGAGGCGAAGAAGGCGCAGATCACACCAGTCGGTGTATCGATCGGCATTTCAATTGGCTGATAATCCGGTTCGGCGATCAGTTGGTCCTGCTTGATCGCCGTCTGCTTGCGGATCCAATAGGCCTCCTCGCCATGCACGTCGGGCAGCACCGCGAAATTGTAATGCGGCGGCGGCGACAGAGTCAGCCATTCCAGCGTCCGCCCGTCCCAGGGATCGCCGGTGACGTCGAGCCGCTGTTCACGCGTCTTGATCGAATAAAGCAGCTGGACGACGGTCAGCACGATCCCGATGCCGATGATGACCGCGCCGAGCAGCGCGACATTCAGCCAAGGCGCCCAGCTCGGGTCAGAGATGTGCTGCATGCGGCGTGTCCCGCCCCACAGGCCCAGCACGTAAAGCGGCATGAAGGCGAGATGGAAGCCGATGAACCAGCACCAGAAGATGATCTTGCCGAGCCGCTCGTCGAGCGTGAAGCCGAATGCCTTCGGGAACCAATAGGTATAACCGGCCATCAGCGCGAACACGACGCCGCCAATGATCACATGGTGGAAGTGAGCGACCAGGAACAAGCTGTTGTGCACCACGAAATCGACCGGCGGGATGGCCAGCAGCACGCCTGTCAGGCCGCCGCCGACGAAGGTCAGCATGAAGCCGATCAAATAGTACATCGGCACGTTGAACCGGACCCGGCCGCCATACATGGTGAACAGCCAATTGTAGATCTTCACCCCCGTCGGGATGCCGATAATCATGCTGGCGATGCCGAAGATGGCGTTGATGTTCGCGCCGGCGCCCATGGTGAAGAAATGGTGCAGCCAGACCATTAGCGAGACGACGCAGATGACCATCGTCGCGAACACCATCGAACGGTATCCGAACAATGGCTTGCCGGAAAATGTCGCAGCAACTTCCGAATAGATGCCGAATGCCGGCAGGACGAGGATGTAGACCTCCGGATGCCCCCAGACCCAGATCAGGTTCATGTAGAGCATCGAGTTTCCGCCACCATCGTTGGTGAAGAAATGGAAGCCCATGTACCGGTCGAGCATGAGCAGCGCGAGGGTCACCGTCAGCACCGGGAAGGCGGCCAGGATAATCAGGTTCGACGCCAGCGAGGTCCAGCAAAACACCGGCATTCGCAGGTATGACATGCCCGGCGCGCGAGTCTTGAGAATGGTCGTCACGAAGTTGACGGCCGTGAGGACCGTTCCGACCCCTGATATCTGCAGGGCAACAAGGTAGTAATCGACGCCGACGCCGGGCGAGAATTCCAGCTCGCTAAGCGGCGGATAGGCGAGCCAGCCGGTCCGGGCGAACTCGCCGACGAACAGGCTGACGTTGACCAGCAATGCCCCCGACGCCGTCAGCCAGAAGCTGACATTGTTCATCGTCGGGAAGGCGACGTCGCGTACCCCTAATTGCAGCGGCACGACGAAATTCATGAAGCCGATGACAAACGGCATCGCCACGAAGAAGATCATGATCGTGCCGTGTGCGGAGAATATCTGGTTGTAATGCTCGGGCGGGAGATACCCCTGCGATGCGCCGATCGCCAGCGACTGCTGGAGCCGCATCATGATCGCATCGGCGAAACCGCGCACCAGCATCAGAAGGGCCAGCACGATGTACATAATGCCGATCTTCTTGTGATCGGTGGACGTGATGTAGCCGTGGTAGAGCGCCGGCCAATAGCCCTTGCGCCAAACCCAGAGGCCGACGCCCAGCACTACCAGGATCACCACAAGCGAGGTGATCAGCGGGATCGGCTCGTGCAACGGAATCGCGTCCCAAGTCAGCTTGCCAAGCATTACTCAGCCTCCCGGTGACGCCGTCGGAGCCGGCTCCGACGGCGGAGCGGCTTGGGGAAGATGGAGCTGATCGACGCGATTGGCGACGACCGCGTCGAACAGGCCCGGCGCGACGGCGCCGTAGGTAATTGGCTTCACGTAGCTGGTCGGCTTCGACAGCTCGGCAAAGGATGCCGCGTCGAGCGCCCCGCCCTGGCCATGCGCGCCTTGCGCCCACATCGCGAACTGATCGGCCGGAAGAACCTCGGCCTTGAACTCCATGCCTGGAAAGCCATCACCACTGAAATGCGCCGACAGTCCGTCATAGACGCCTTGCCGGTCGGCCTGCAGATTCAGCTGCGTCGTCATCCGCGGCATGGTGTAGATCATGGTGCCGAATTGCGGCACGAAGAATACGTTCCATACGGTCGCCGAGGTCAGGCGATAACTGACCGGCGTATTGGCCGGGACAACCAGCTTGTTGACGGTCGCTATGCCCTGGTCCGGGTAGATGAACAGCCATTTCCAGTCGAGCGAAACGACCTCGACCTTGAGCGGCGGCTTGTCGGAAACGAGCGGCTTGCTGGGTTCGAGGTCGTGGCTGCTGATCCAGGTAATGCCGCCAAGCAACATGATGGTCAGCAGGGGAATACCCCACACTACCATCTCGATCGCCCCCGAATACTCCCATTCCGGGAGATATTCCGCCTTGTCGTTGCCGCGCCGGAACCACCAGGCCACCGCAACCGTCGCGACCATCGTCGGAATGATGATCGCCAGCATGATCGCAGTCGAATTGATGAGAATGGTCTTCTCGGCACTGCCGACCGGACCGACCGGATCAAGAATCCCACGGTCGCAGGCGGACAGCAGCACAACGAAGGGGGCAAGCAGAGCAGCCCTGCCCGCCAGGATGCGAAGTTCAGCCTTCGACCTCTGCGACATGGACGACCCCTGTTCTGCCGTCACGAAGACAGCCAAGCCCTAGGCGCGTTTAGGTACATAAATCAATATTGGTTGCGGGTCCGATGCGAATTGGCTGGGGCGGCAGGATTCGAACCTGCGAATGCCGGTACCAAAAACCGGTGCCTTACCACTTGGCGACGCCCCAGCATGGGCGCCCATCGGAATTGGGCGCTGGCTCGCGGGGCGGCTTATAGTGGCAATGATCGGCTTGAAAAGCCCTTCTCCCCGGCTTTTGCCGAGGAGGCGTTGAGAGGCGCTTCAGGCCCGGCGAAGCGCCGCGGCTGCGGAATTCTCGAACAGCTCGCTGGCCGGCACTGGACGGCCGAAGTGAAAGCCCTGCAACTGCGTGCAGCCGAGCTGTCGCATTATTTCGGCCTGACCTTCGGTCTCGACTCCTTCGGCGGTGGTTTCGACCCCGAGACCGCGCGACAAGGCCAGGATTGCGTGAACGATTGCAACGCAGTCCTGGGCGCCGTCCGCTGCACCGCGGACAAAGGCTTGGTCGATCTTGATCTTTGAAAAATGCGCCCGGCTCAAATAGCCGAACGAGCTGTAGCCCTTGCCAAAGTCATCGAGCACCAGCCGAACGCCGAGGGAGCGAAGCCTCTCAAGCGAGGCAAGGGTCGCGGCGTCGTCGCCAAGGAATACGCTCTCGGTCACTTCCAGCTCCAACCGGCTGGGCTCCAGCCTGCTGGCGGCAAGGGCACCAAGGACAGTCTTCGCCAGCCCCGCGCCGGTCAGCTGTGCAGCCGAGATATTGACCGCGACGCGCATTCGCCCGTCCCAGCGCGATGCTTCGGCACATGCCTCACGAATGACCCAGTCGCCGATCTGGTGAATCAGGCCAGCGTCCTCGATGATCGGGATGAATTGGTCGGGCGGAATGTCGCCACGCCGGGGATGGCGCCAGCGCAGCAATGCCTCGCGGCCGACGATCTTGCCATTCCTGGCGTCGACGATCGGCTGGTAGGCGAGAGTCAGGCCATCGCCGCCCAGGGCCTCGCGAACGTCCTGCTCGAGCAACCGGTGGTCTTCGGCCTGCTCGAACATATAGCGCTCGAAGAAGGCATGGCCGCCCCGGCCGTTCTCCTTGGCCCGGTAGAGGGCGAGGTCGGCCGCACGCATCAACTGTTCTTCCAGGACGCCGTCGTCCGGGCAAATGGCGATGCCAATGGTCGCTCCGACGTGCAGCGTCGCGGCTCCGATCGTGAAGCTCTTCGACAGTTCGACAATAATCCGTTCCGCGGCCGACGCGAGCCGTCCCCGATCGGCTTCTCCACTCCAGATGATGGCGAATTCGTCACCGCCGATACGGCCAACCTGGCCATCTTCGCGTGCCGCCTCTTGAAGCCGTCGACCTACCTCGACCAGCAATTGATCGCCGATCGCGTGGCCAAGCGTGTCGTTGACCAGTTTGAACCGGTCGAGATCGACCAGCAGCAGGGCGCAACCCTTGTTATCACCCCACTGGCGAAGGACTGCTTCCTCGAGCAATTCACGAACCAGCAAACGGTTGGCGAGACCGGTCAGCAGATCGGTACGCGCCGCGCGCACCGAGTCATCGCCCGACAATCGCGCTTCGGTGATATCCGATGCGACGCCCCGCCAGCCAACCAGCTTGCCTTTTTCGTCGAGGATCGGCTTGGCGGAAATCGACCACCAGCTCTGGCGGTCCGCGGACAGGATTGCGCGGTCGCGAAATGGCGTACCGTTGCCCAGATCCTCGAAAAGGCTGCGCATTCCACTGGATAATGTCGATATTTGGCCCAGCGGATCGAGGAATCGCTGGTAGTGCACCCCGATTACCTGCTCTTCGCGAAGGCGCATGGCGGTAAGGAGCTCGACCGACATGTTGACGATGCGAAGTTCGGCATCGAGCTCCCACAAGCCAGCCGACCCGGTAGCTTCGAGCTCGCGCAACAATTTGATGATTTCGCCCTGCTCGCGAAGCTCGATCCGGTCGCGGCTGTGGGCGATGAACTGGCGTGCAGTGGTCAACACGTTCGTCATCAGCACCACCGCATAGACCAGTACGAGCAAGAGCATTGATGGGCTCTCGAGCTTGATCGTCAACGTCGCGCAGCCGATCGTCAGCAAGCCGACGTAGAGAAGCGCGGCCTGAGGGAGGGAAACCAGCGTGATGCTTCCGGCGCTGACCAAGGCGGCCATTGTTACACAAACGAAAATTCGCTGCGGAGGCTCGGCCAGGTCGAACCAATAGATCGGCGGCACCAGCCAAAGCGAGGCCAGGACCGCAATCAAGAGGCAGATCGTTTCGGTTCTCGGCGGGTGAAGTTCCGCATATTCGGGATCCTCACGCAGCCGCACGGCCCGTACGCCGCGCATGAAGCAAAGCAGCAGCGCCGCTCCAAACCACAGCCCGAGCTGGAAATTGTCGATGGTGTCGCGCAGCACGATCACCATCACGGCAGCGGTGAGAATCTGAACGGCGACAGTCGCCGGCACCAGGCGGACAAGCGCGTCGATCTGCGCGCGGCGGACCGCCTGGCCGATGCGGTCGCGAGGCGCCGCAAGCGACAGCATTTCGCCGCAGCTCAGTCCGCGCGACTGGGCACGGCGATCCACATTTTCCTGCAACGCGCCCGCCACTCGTCCCTAACCGCCCATTCCCCAAAGATCCGGCAAGCTTGGCTTAAGCGAAACATTGCGAAGAAAGAGTGAACGGGCGGGGCGAGTTTTGACGATCAGTAATTAAGGCGGCGATTGACCAGATCGTCATAGTCTTTGGCCATCTGCCGCGACAGCTCGCCAATCTCGAAGTTCCATGGACCGACCGACTGGATGAAGGTGACCTCGGCGGCCGACCCGGTAATGAACATCTGCTGGAAGCTTTCGAGCTCGTCCGGCCAGATCGCCCGCTCATTGACTTCAATGCCACGGCGACGCGCAAGATCGATGATCGTACGACGGGTGATCCCGTCAAGAAAGCAATCGGGGACGGGAGTGTGAAGCGCACCGTCCCGAACAAAGAAAGCGTTGGCGCCGGTCGCCTCTGCCACCTGGCCGCGCCAATCGAACATCAGGGCGTCGTCATAGCCACGCTCGTCCGCGTGCTTTTTGGAGAGCGAGGCAATCATGTAGAGGCCCGCCGCCTTGCTGTGCACAGGCGCGGTATAGGGGGCCGGGCGACGCCATGGCGCGATGTCCATGCGAAGTCCGCGGGCAGCAATATCGGGCGAATAATATTTGCCCCAATCCCACGCTGCGATCGCCATGTGCGGCTTGGTGCCCTTTGGCGAAACTCCCATCTTTTCCGAACCCAGCCATGCGACCGGGCGAACATAGGCGTCGGTGAGGCCGTTGGCCTTGACGACTTCGTCGCACGCGGCGTCAATTTCCTCGACCGTCCAAGGCAGCTCGAAACCCAGCAGTTCGGCCGACTTGCGAAGCCGCGCGCTATGCTCGCTCAGCTTGAAGATTACACCGCCATAGGCACGTTCGCCTTCGAATACAGATGAGGCATAGTGCAGCGCATGTGTCAGGACATGGACGTTAGCTTCCCGCCACGGGACCATCTTGCCGTCAATCCAGATCCACCCGTCGCGGTCGTCGAAGCTGCGCGTTTCGGCCATGTCATCCTCTCTTATCGAGCGCCGCGCCTAGGCTAGCGTCCATGGGCCGTCAATTGCGGCGCGCAGCTTCCTCGGCCAGCTCTTTGCCACGTCGGACAGCGGCGGCCAGCGTGCGATCGACCAGCTGTTGCAATCCATCCGGTGCATCGAGCACGGCAAGGCCTTGCTCGGTAGTTCCCTTGGGGCTGGCCACCCTGAGAGCAATCTCAGTCATGGATGCGGCGGTCTCGGCAGCATAGGCGCCCGTTCCGACCAACGTCTGGATGGCAATTTGCTCGGCTTGCTCCGGTCGCAGCCCAAGTGCCTTCCCGCCTTTGCCGAGCGCCTCGATAAAGCGCGCGACATAGGCCATGCCCGCCGATGCGACAGCGCCAATCACCCCCAATTCCTCCTCTCGCCGACACACCGCAATCATGCCCAGCGAAGCGATCAACGCGGTGATTTCATCAAAACCGTCATCCGCGGAATAAATGGCGGTAACGCCCTGGACCTGCGCCACCGGCAGATTGGGCATGATCCGGACGATTGCCCCGGCGTTGGGAAAAAGCTCACGAAGCGTCGCGGCGGTTACGCCCGCCAACATCGAGACCAGCACTGTTTCCGGTCCAACGTGCGGAGCCAGGCCAGGGGCCACCTCAGCAAGCTTTTGCGGCTTGAACCCCAACATCACGAAGCGCGGCCGTTCGTCGGGGTAATCGGTGATCGTTCGGATACCCTCGACCGGCGTTCCACTTGGCCGGACCACGGTCACACCGGTAAAATCGGCGCCGCCGGCACGCCACCCGTCGACCATCGCCCCGGCCATATTACCGCAGCCGACCAGCCAGGCCGGCACCGGAAACGTCGCCGTCATGACGTCACGCTTCTCCGGCGGTATCGATAAGGGCAGCGGAAATCGCTTCGGTGGGCGACTTGCCGCCCCACAGGACGAACTGGAACACCGGATAGAAGCGCTCGCACTCCTCGATCGCGGCCTCGCTGATCGCCTCGGCCTGCTCGAAGCTCATCGATTCCCCTTCGCCGACCAGTGCAGCGTGGCGGAACACGATCAGGCCCGAGCCAGACCATAGTTCGAAATGACCGAGCCACAGTTGCTCGTTGATGAGGCCGATCGACTCGTAGATGGCGGCCCGCTTTTCCACCCCGACCTTGATGTCGGGGAAGGCCAGGAACTGTAAAACCTGGTCTTCCTGCCGCCACACGCCGCGCAGCTCATATTGCGCCCAGCTGCCGGTAGCTGAGGCAATAATTTCACCGTCGCCGGCCCGCTCACAGGCCCAGCCGCGCGCTTCGAAATATTGTTCCAGCATTTCGATCGGCGCGCCATCATCGCGCTCGTCGGCTTCAGGTTCGTCGGTCAGGGCTTGGCTCCCGGCTTGGCTGCCTTGCCGGTCTTCTTAGCGGGAGCCGGTTTCGCGGCCAACTCGAGAGCTTCAATCCGCTTCCGGAGCGCTTCATTCTCGTCGCGCGCGGCAACTGCCATCGCCTTGACCGCGTCGAACTCGTCGCGGCTGACGAAATCCATTCCCCCGACCCACTCGCGCATTTTATCGCGCATCGACGCCTCGGCTTCCCGGCCGACGCCGGCCATGGTGCCGGCAACGCCATTCATCATCTTCACCAGATCGTCGAAAATCCGATTTTGCGACTGCATTATGACTTCACTCCCGTGATCCCCAGCGGCGCCGCATCGGCGCCGGGATTCAGCTTGCCGGTCTCATAGTTGAGCGTGGTCGCGAGACACAACCACAGAAGATAGGGCAACATCAGCCAACCCGCCAACGGATTGAGCCGGCGAAAGTAACGCGCCGCCGCCAGCGCCATCACCAGCATTGTAACGATGATCACAAACGCAACGTCGATCATATGCATTCCGAAGAACACCGGCGACCAGGCGAAGTTCAGAAGCAGCTGGCCTCCGAACAGCCATAGCGCGTCCCGTCGTTCCTTCGATGGCGGCTGTTGCAGGACGATCGCCAGGGCAATTCCAAGCAAAGTGTACAGGATCGTCCAGACCACCCCGAACATCCATGCAGGGGGCTGAAACGATGGCTTCGCCAGCGGTGCATACCAGTCGTTCGAAAAACCGCTGTTCGACCAATAGCCGATCAGGCTGCCGAATATCACGATCGCGGGTACGGCGATCAATGCCTTCTTGAGTACGCCCTGCGTTGATGCCGTCATATTCGCTCCTTTAGTGCGCCCAGCAAGAATTCGACATTGCCTTCCGGGCCGGTGATCGGGCTTTGTTCGACGCCGAGAACGTTCCAGCCCTTCGAGACGATCCAAGCCGCGGCCTCGTCACAGACGCGCTGGTGAACTGCTTCGTCGCGGACCACGCCGCCCTTTCCCACTTCCTCTCGGCCCGCTTCGAATTGGGGTTTGACCAAGGCTACCAGCCGAGCGCCGGGCCGCGCCAGGTCGAGTGCACGATCGAGTACCTTGGCCAGGCCGATGAAGCTGGCATCGCACACGACAATGTCGATCGGGTCCGGGATGATGTCGATTGTGAGATCGCGGGCGTTGGTCTGTTCGTGGACGGCCACTCGGGGGTCGCTACGCAGCTTCCAGGCGAGTTGGTTGGTGCCAACGTCGACCGCATAAACCTTGGCGGCGCCGCGACTGAGCAGGACGTCGGTGAAACCGCCGGTCGAGCTACCCACATCCAGAGCCACGGCGCCGGTCACATCGAATCCGAAATGCGTGAGGCCGTGGTCTAGCTTGATTCCGCCGCGCGACACCCAAGGATGGTCCCGCCCCTTAAGGATCAGCTCCGCATCTTCGGGAAGCAGGTCGCCCGCCTTGGCTACCCGCCGGTCGCCGGCGAATACATTGCCGGCCAGGATTAGAGCCTGCGCCCTGGTCCGGCTTTCGGCCAGGCCTCGAGCAACCAGCAACTGGTCAGCCCGAACCTTAGAGGGCACTCTGTTCCTCCAGCCAATCAATCACGATAAAACCAATCGGCCAGGTGGGGGCCAAAGATCGAAAGGGCGATCAGGGCAGCGGTCACGGCGCAGATCAGGACCCCGGCGGCGGCAACGTCCTTTGCCCTCCCAACATCGGGATTCTGATCGAGTGTGACGGCATCGCCCAATCGCTCGAACGCCGTATTGAAGGCCTCGCCCGCCCAGACCAAGGCGGCAGCAATCAGGATCCAGCGCCATTCTTCCATGGAAAGCTGCAACACCAAGCCGAGAATGATTGCGCCAACGCTTGCCGCCAAATGCCACAGTGAGCTGCGTTCCGACCGGATCAGGTGCCCCAGTCCGCTTAGTGCGATACGGAGGCTGCGTAGCGGGTCGGGCATCATGCCGCGTTCCGCACCGTCCATCCGGCCATCAGGTCGAGATGGCGGCCCAGCTCGGCGACGGTCGGGTCATTATTGAGCGGCGAAAAGCGAGGAAGCGGGTCGCCGCCGCGCATCGACCGCCAGAAATGGATGATCAGCCCTTCGATTTCGGGTCGATCGATCATGATCTGGCTTTCCAGCCGGTCGTCGGGCAGCGGCCTTAGCGGCGCGTGGTAGTAAGCGGCGAGCTCACGCCACAAAAAGCGGGTCGTGGTCGGCGAAACGAAGGCCCGCGCCATCGCCCGCTCGAACCGGTCGACCTCGATCCGTCCGCGCTTCCTGGCCAGCCTGGCATGGCGGCGGCGCGACATGGGCATGGTAACGAAAAACAGGACCAGCAGGCCGACAAGGCCGGCGACGATCCACTGTTCCAGTGTCAGGCGATCGCTCCCGCATCGGCATTGACGTCGTTTCGGCGCAGCGCCTTCAGAACCGTTTCGACGATATGCGGCGCGTTCAGGCCGGCCTCGTCATATTGCCTGGCGGGACTATCCTGGTCCTGGAAAATATCGGGCAGGCGCATCGTGCGGAGCTTGAGGCCCGCGTCGATCAGTCCTTCGTCGCTGGCCATGGTCAGCACATGCGCTCCAAGCCCGCCGATCGAAGCCTCTTCGACCGTCACCGCGACCTCATGCGTGGTGAGCAGGCGGCGGATCAATTCCTCATCGAGCGGCTTGGCAAAGCGAAGATCGGCGACGGTCGTCGAAAGGCCCTTCGCCTCAAGCAGGTCGGCGGCCTTCTCGGCCTCCTCGAGCCGTGTACCGAGCGATAGGATCGCGACGGCCTTGCCCTCGCGAACGATGCGGCCCTTGCCGATCTCCAGCTCCTCCGGCGCGGAAGGCATGGCGAGGCCCCGGCCGTTGCCGCGCGGATAGCGCAGCGCGATCGGACCTGAATCATGCAGCGCCATGGTGTGGACCATATGGACCAGCTCGACCTCGTCGGCGGCGGCCATCACCACGAAATTGGGCAAGGTGCACAGATAGGCGAGGTCGAAGCTGCCGGCATGGGTGCAGCCGTCAGCGCCGACCAGCCCGGCGCGGTCCATGGCGAATCGCACCGGCAAATTCTGGATGGCAATGTCGTGGACCACCTGGTCGTAAGCCCGCTGCAGGAAGGTGGAGTAGATCGCGCAGAACGGCCGGTGCCCTTGCGCGGCGAGACCGCCGGCAAAGGTCACCGCATGCTGCTCGGCGATGCCGACGTCGAAGGTGCGGTCCGGGAAGGCCGCCTCGACCTTGTCGAGCCCGGTGCCCGATGGCATCGCCGCGGTGATGGCGACGATCTTGTCGTCGCGCGCCATTTCGCCCTTGAGCGCCTCGGCGAACACGGCGGTATAGGCTGGCGGCCCGCCGCCCGGCCCCTTGTCCTGCTTGCCCGAGACGATGTCGAACTTGACGACGCCATGATATTTGTCGGCGGCATTCTCGGCCGGGGCATATCCCTTGCCCTTCCTGGTCACGGCGTGGACCAGGATCGGGCCTTCCTCGGCATCGCGGACATTTTCCAGCACTTCGACCAGCGCCTCGACATTATGTCCCTCGACCGGGCCGACGTAATAGAAGCCGAGCTCCTCGAACAAGGTGCCGCCGGTAACCCAGCCGCGGGTATATTCCTCCATCTTGCGCGCCGCGCGATGGAGAGGTTCGGGCATCGACCGGGCCAGCTTCTGGGCCAGGCGGCGAGGCCCAAGATATTTGTCGGACGAAACAAGGCGGGCGAGGCTATTGCGCAAGCTGCCTACAGGCGGGGCGATCGACATGTCATTGTCGTTCAGTATGACGATCAGCCGGTTGCCCGCTTCATGGGCATTGTTCATCGCCTCGTAAGCCATGCCGGCGCTCATCGCCCCGTCGCCGATCACCGCGATCGCGCGGCCCGGTTTGTTGGCCAGCTTGTTGGAGATGGCAAACCCTAGCGCCGCGGAGATGCTGGTCGAGCTGTGCGCCGCGCCGAACGGATCATATTCGCTCTCCGCCCGCTTGGTGAAGCCGCTGAGGCCCCCACCCTGGCGGATTGTACGGATGCGGTCGCGGCGGCCGGTAACGATCTTATGCGGATAGCATTGGTGGCCGACGTCCCAGATGAGGATGTCGTTGGGCGTATCGAAAACATAATGGACGGCAATGGTCAGCTCGACCACGCCGAGGCCTGAACCGAGGTGCCCGCCCGACTGGGAGACGGCCGAAATCATCTCGGCGCGAAGCTCGTCGGCAAGCTGCTGCAGCTGGCTCTTGTCCAGCTTGCGGATATCGGCCGGATAATGGACCTGGTCGAGCAGCGGTGTTTCGGGACGATCGGACATTGGGGCGCATCTATCCCGTTGAGCGAAGCCTGTCACCAATCTGCCTTCGATTTCAGCAATTGCTCAGGAAAAGCTCAGCTCATTTTGCTCTGGATCCCGGATCATGTCCGGGATGACGCGCAGCGTCAGCTGCAGTCCTCGCAGCGGCCACGGACTTCGATCACCGGCCGCACTTCGGCAAAGCCGGCGTGTTCGGCGGCATTGCGAACGCCTTCGGACAGCTTGTCGTCGTCGATGTGCGTCGCCTGCCCGCAGCTGTCGCAAATCAGGAATATGCAGTCGTGCAGGCAGCCGGGATGCTGGTTGGCGACATAGGCATTTGCACTTTCGACCCGGCGAGCCAGGTTCGTGCCGACGAACAGGTCGAGAATCCGATAGACGCTGTTCGCCGCGACCCGCTTGCCGCGAGCCTTCGAGACCGCTTCGGCGATGTCATAAGCGCTAGCGGGCTTGTCGAAGGATGCGAGGGCATCGAACACCGACGCCCTCATATCCGTCCATTGTTCACCGCGCTCGACCATGCGCCGAGCGGCGGCGTCATGAAGCGACGGTCCCTGGTGAAGCTGATGCGAATGGGCTGACATGGTCGAAAGATAGGACTTGCGGGGGTCAGCCGCAAGCAATCTGCAATCACTCGGCGGCGATATAATTTAGCCGGTGGCCGAGCGCGAGAATCCCGACTCCAACGACGGTGTAGAGCGCTTCGGTACCGTTATGCGGCAGGGTCAAAGCGCCCGCCATCACGCCAAGGCCAAGGCCGCCAATCGCGCTGGGCATCGAATAGCCATGGTCCAGGATGCCTCGGCCGAGCGCGATCGCTCCCATGATCATCGCCAGGCCGAGGCCAACCTCATGAATCCAGTCGGCGCCAAGTATGCTGCCAGCGCTGGCGACCAGCGCCAGCAGAACCGACGTCGCCAGGCAATGCACAAGGCAAAGGCCGGAGAGCCCGATGGCCATCCGGTCAAGGCGATGGTTGGGAATCGCGAGCAGCGACATGGCGCGTGATATAACGTCGCCTTTGCAACGTGACAATATCACATGAACAATAATTTCGAGATTGTTGGCAAGCTGTTGTTATCCAGCCATAGCGCACCGCCATATGGACTCGGCATTGGCTCAACCCGTCTCGGTTTCGACCCGCACCGCTCGCCCGCTCGCCATCGCCAATTGGCTTTTCGGAGTCGCGGCGATGGTATTCCTGATGGTTGTGGTCGGCGGCATCACGCGGCTAACCGAAAGCGGTCTTTCCATCACCGAGTGGAACCCGGTTCGCGGTGCAATTCCCCCGCTCACCCACGAGCAATGGCAGCATGTCTTTGATCTCTACAAGCAAACGCCGGAATATCGCGAGATCAATGGGCCGGCTGGTATGGACTTGGCCCAATTCAAATTCATCTTCTTTTGGGAGTGGGTCCACCGGCTGATCGGCCGGCTGATCGGCGTTGTGTTCGCGCTACCGCTCCTCTGGTTCGCCGTACGGCGCGCGATTCCCAGGGGCTATGGCTGGAAGTTGGTCGCGCTGTTGCTGCTGGGCGGAAGCCAGGGCCTGCTTGGCTGGTACATGGTGATGTCCGGGCTGGTCGATCGTACCGACGTCAGCCATTTCCGCCTTTCGGCCCATCTCTTGCTGGCGTTGTTCATCATGGCCGCGCTGGTCTGGACCGCGCTCGACCTTCGCTATCTGGCGAAAAATGGCGACAACCGCCCTGCACGCCTGACGAGCCCGGCGTTGGTCACCGGAACGATCCTGTTCGTCCAATTGCTGCTCGGCGCCTGGGTCGCGGGCCTCAATGCCGGCTATGTCGCCAGCGACTGGCCGTTGATGCAGGGCGGGCTGGTTCCAGACGGCATCGATTGGGCATCGGGAGCTGGATGGGCTTTCACCCACGATCCCTATTTGCTTCATTTCCTTCATCGCTGGTGGGCATGGGTCGTCGTTGCCGCCCTGGTCATATTTGCGCGCAAGGTGAAGCCGGTCGATCGATCCGCGGCGAAGGCGATCCACATTGCATTCGGCACCCAGATCCTGCTCGGCATCGCCACGGTGATGAGCGGGATGAATATCGTGCTGGCGGTGTGCCATCAGGCCGTCGGCGCGCTGGTCGTCGCCTCGGTAACCTGGGGTGCCAACAGTGTTGGGCGCGCCAAGTGAGCGTCGCCACGGTCTATGCCGTGTTCGCCGACCCGGCAGAAGCGCAGCGGATCGGCATGACGATCGTCGAGGAAAAGCTTGCCGCCTGCGTCAATATCCTCGGCCCTTGCCGCTCCATCTACCGCTGGGAAGGCGCGATCGAGACTGCGACGGAAACCCCGGCCCTGTTCAAGACCACCCTCGCTAGGGCCGATGCATTGATCGCGCGGGTCACCGAACTCCACAGCTATCGGAATCCAGCCATCGTCGTCTGGCCGATCGAGCGGCTTCCTGCAGCATATGGCGACTGGGTTGAAAACGAGCTCCGGTAATATTTTACCCGTCAGCAAATGCCCGCTTTTGCTTGACTTTATCGCACCTCTCCGCAAATAGCGCGCTCACAAGCGCTGCCTGAAAGGTGGCGTTTTCCTGTTTTGAAGAGAGGTCCAGCCCATGAAGGCGCTGATGAAGACCACCAAGTCGGTAAAGCCGGCCGAGGTCGAAAAGAAATGGCATCTGATCGATGCCGAGAATCTGGTGGTCGGCCGCGTTGCGACGATCATCGCCAACATCCTGCGCGGCAAGCATAAGCCGAGCTTCACCCCGCACGTCGATTGCGGCGACCATGTCGTCGTCATCAATGCAGGCAAGGTGCGCTTCACCGGCCGCAAGCTGCAGGACAAAATCTATTACAAGCACACCGGCTATGCCGGCGGCTTGAAGGAAGTCACGGCCGACAAGATCCTCGAGGGCCGCTTTCCCGAGCGTATCCTGGAGAAGGCTGTCGAGCGCATGATCCCGCGCGGCCCGCTCGGCCGCGACCAGATGCGCGCCTTGCACCTCTACAATGGCACCGAGCATCCGCACGGCGGCCAGAACCCTGAACTTCTCGACGTTGCGTCGATGAACCGCAAGAACAAGGTGGGCGCATAACATGGCTGGCAAGAAGTCCCTTTCCGACCTCGGCGCACTGACCGGCCAGGAGCCGGAAGTTCCCGCCGTCGAAACCGCTGAGGCCCCGGCTGGCGAGACCGCCACGATCGAGGCAACCGAAACCGTCGAAGCTCCGGCAGCGCCGGTCGCTCCGCAGGTCGAAACTCCGCTGCGCGAGCAGCAACTCGACAAATATGGCCGCGCCTACGCGACCGGCCGCCGCAAGGACGCCGTTGCGCGCGTCTGGCTGAAGCCGGGTTCGGGCAAGATCGAGGTCAACGGCCGCGATCAGTCGATCTATTTCGCTCGTCCGACCCTGCGCCTGGTGATCAACCAGCCGTTCGGCATCACCGATCGCATCGGCCAGTACGACGTGGTCGCCACCGTCAAGGGCGGCGGCTTGTCGGGTCAGGCCGGTGCGGTCAAGCACGGCATTGCCCAGGCACTGTCGCGCTACGAGCCGGCGCTGCGCACCGCGGTGAAGCGCGAAGGCTTCCTGACCCGCGACAGCCGCGTGGTCGAGCGCAAGAAGTACGGCCGGGCCAAGGCTCGCCGCAGCTTCCAGTTCTCGAAGCGCTAGGCGTTTCGGCAAACAGCACAAGAAAGGGCGGTTGGGGTTTCCCAGCCGCCCTTTTCGATTCTAGGCTGTGGCTCCAGAAGGGGGTCCTGATGCCGCGCATGTTCTTGCTGTTGTTCGCACTCTTGCTTGCCGGACCGGCGTTCGCCGAGCCCCTTCTACTGAAACCCTCGAGAGTGTTCGACGGGACCGCCATGCATGAAGGGTGGCAAGTGATGGTCGACGGCGACCGGATATCGGCCGTCGGTCCGAACCTGATCGTGGCCGAGGGTACCCGCACCGTCGATTTGCCCGGTACGACCCTGTTGCCGGGGCTGATCGAAGGCCATTCACACCTGTTCCTCCACCCCTACAACGAGACCCTTTGGGACGATCAGGTCCTCCATGAACCGCTCGCGCTGCGAACCGCCCGCGCGGTAGCACAGGCCAGGCGAACGCTGGACGCCGGCTTCACCACCGAACGCGACCTTGGGACGGAAGGTGCCGGCTTTGCCGATGCCGGCCTCAAGCAGGCGATCGAAAAGGCTATCGTCCCCGGGCCCCGCCTGCTCGTTTCGACCAAGGCGATCGTCGCGCGCGGCGCTTACGGTCCCAAGGGTTTTGAGCCCGGCCTCGCCATTCCCCAGGGCGCGCAGGAAGTCGCCGGTGTCGACGAAACCGTCCGAGCGGTTCGCGACCAGGTCGCCGGTGGCGCCGATGTCATCAAATTCTATGCCGATTATCATTGGGGCAAGGGCGAGCCGAGCCGGCCGACCCTTTCGCAGGCCGAGCTCGACGCTGGCGTTGCGGCCGCGCACGATGCCGGACGGCCGGTCGCGGTCCATGCAACTACGGCGGAAGGCATGATGAGGGCGGTTCGCGCCGGTGCGGATACGATCGAGCACGGCTATGGCGGGACGGCCGCTGTGTTCGAAGCCATGGCCAAGCGCCATGTCGCGCTGTGCCCGACGCTTGCGGCATCGGAGGCCTATGCACGCTATTTCCAGCGCTGGGATGGACGCGAACCGGCACCTGCCAGCGTCGAGGAGAATCGGGCGTCATTCCGGCTGGCAATGAAGGCAGGTGTTCCAATCTGCATGGGCGGCGATGTCGGCGTCTATTCCCACGGCGAGAACTGGCTGGAGATGGACTCGATGGTCCGGGCAGGAATGCCGGCGGAGCATGTGCTAAGGGCCGCGACCTCCGGAAATGCGCAAATCTTCAGTCTGCCCGACCGTGGGCAGATCAAGGCCGGCCTGCTCGCTGACCTCGTCGCCGTCGACGGCGATCCGACGCGCGATATCCAGGCAATTCGTAAAGTCCGCCTCGTCGTCAAAGGCGGCGCAGTGGTCATCCAGCGCTAACCATATGCCTCTTGCTTTCACCCGCAAGGTCAGCCCGCGCATCGTCGACTGCGCGCTGACTCACGTCGATCGCCAGGCGATCGATGCCGACCGCGCCATTGCCCAGCACGCCGCCTATGAGCAGGCGCTGCGAGAAGCTGGGTTTGACGTCGTTCGCCTCCCTTATCTGGCGGAAGATCCCGATGCGGTGTTTGTCGAGGATACCGCGATCCTGCTGGGAGGGCATGCGGTGATCACTCGCCCCGGCGCGGCATCGCGGGCCGATGAGGTGGATTCGACGGCCACGGGTCTCGAGCCCTATTTTGCGATCCATCGGCTGACAGAAGGAACGCTCGACGGCGGCGATGTGCTCAAGATCGGCGACACGCTGTACGTCGGACAGTCGAGCCGGACCGACGAAGCCGGGACGACAGCCCTGCAGGCCATCGTCACGGCGCTCGGCTATCGGGTCGTGCCGGTAGAGGTCGGCCGCTGCCTTCACCTCAAGACCGCAGTGACCTTCGCCGCCCCCAATACGCTGCTGTTCAATCCGGACTGGGTAGATCCCGCGATATTCGAAGGCACGGATCCCCTGCCGGTCGCGACGGACGAGCCATGGGGAGCCAATGTCGTGCAGGCCGGGAAGCGGCTGATCTATGCAGCGGGAAGCCCGAAGACCGCCGACCGGCTGGGCCAGCGCGGCTTCGACGTCGTGCAGCTGGATCTGTCGGAATTGCAGAAGGCCGAGGCCGGCGGCACCTGCATGAGCCTGATCGGTGATTAGGGTCCTGAACCTTAGTCCATCACCGCATGCTGCTGCGGACCGGTCCCGACCTGGTTGCCGCGCTTCATCAGCAAGAGCAGCGGCAGCACCGCGAAGGTCACCAACATCATCAGCTTGAAGTCGTCGAGATAGGCGATGAACACCGCTTGCCGGGTTACTTCCGCATTGATCACGGCGATCGCGGTTGCCCCCTGCGGGGCGATCGCCTGCAGCAGGCTCGGGTCCACCGTTGGGATGGTTTGGTCGGTGATCTTCGACGCGATGTCGGCATGGGCGACCTGGGACATTCGCACCAGCTGGGTGCTGACAACCGAAATGCCGATCGATCCGCCGATATTGCGGGACAGGTTGAGCAGGCTGGCAGCGGTCGTGCGCATCCGCGGCAACAAGGTCTCGAACGCAAGGCTCTGCAGCGGCACGAAGATCAGGCCGAGGCCAAGACCCTGGACCACGCCGCTCATGATCACCGGGTTCGATGGCTGTTCAAGCGCAAAGCCGGTCATCATCCATAGCGATATGCCCATCAAGGCAACGCCGATACCCACCAGAAGGCGCGAATCGATCTTGCCCGTCAGGCGGCCGGCGAGGAGCATGGAGATGAGGGTCCCTACCCCGCGCGGAGCGGTCAGATAGCCGGACTGAAGTACCGAATAGCCGTAGAGATTCTGCAGCATCGGCGGCAACAGCGCCAGGCCGGCAAGCAGCAGCACGCCGGTCACGGCCATGAACAGCAGGCCGGTCGAAAAATTGCGGTCGGCGAACATCGACCGTTCGAACAGCGGATTCTTGGCGGTCGCAAGATGAACGACGAACATCCAGGCAGCCGCAATTGCGACTCCCATTTCGGCCAGCGTTTCCCAACTGGAGAACCAATCGTTCTGCTCGCCGCGATCCAGGAACAGCTGCAAGGCGCCGAGCGCGATCGCCAGCAAGGCGAAGCCGAAAATATCGAACTTTCGCTGATGTTTCTCGGCGCGCGGCATGTAGCGCGCCATCAGCAGGGCACAGATGATGCCAACCGGCAAGTTCACCAGGAACACCCAGCGCCAATTGTAATTGTCGGTCAGCCAGCCGCCCAGCACCGGCCCCAGGATCGGACCGATCATCACGCCGCCACCGAACAAGGCCATTGCCTGGCTATGCTTTTCGCGCGGGTTGATGTCGAACAATGTGGCCTGGGCCAGCGGGACAATGAATGCGCCGCCGACGCCTTGCAGCGCCCGGAAAAAGACCATTTCGCCGAGCGAGGTGGCAATGGCGCACAGTACCGAAGCCGCCGTAAAGACCACCACGGAAATCAGCAGCAGCCGCTTGCGCCCGACCTTGTCGGCCAGCCAGCCGCTGATCGGCAAGGCAATGGCGGAGGCGACGATATAGCTGGTCAGCACCCAGTTGATGCTGTCCTGGCTGGCGCTGAGACTGGCCTGCATGTGCGGCAGCGCGACATTGGCGATGGTCGTGTCCAGCACCTGCAACAGGACGGCCATCATCACCCCGATGGTAACGATGATCCGTGCACCTCGCGGCAACGGTTGCGCGGCGGTTTGCGCGTCGCTCAACGCTCAGGCCCTCAATTGTCGAGCTTGACCGTAACCGTCGACGACAGTCCGGCGATCATCGGCCGAGACGGCTTGCCGTCAAATGCTATCCGGACCGGAACGCGCTGGGTAACCTTGACCCAGTTCCCATTGGCGTTCTGGGCCGGGATGATGGCGAACTCGCTGCCGGTCCCGGCACCGAGGCTTTCGACATGACCCCTGAATTTTGCTCCGGGATAGGCATCGATCTCGATCTCGGCGATTTGGCCGGGGACCATGCGACCGACATCCTTCTCCTTGAAGTTGGCCTCGACCCAGGCGTTGGAGTCGTGGACCAGCGACAACATGCCAAGGCCGATGACCGCCATCTGCCCGACTTGCAGCTTGTCGGCGTTGGCGATCGTCCCATCCATCGGCGCACGGATGATGGTGCGCGACAGATCCAGCTTCGCCTTGTCGACCGCCGCCTGTGCCTGGGCGATCGACGGCTGCTCGCCAGGCGCCAGCGCCGCACCGGCGTTGGCCGAACGGGCACGCGCGTCGGCAAGCTCGGTTTCGGCCGTCCGAACTTCGTTGAGCGCATCTTCATAGTCGGCACGCGTCGTGAATCCGCGCTTTAGCAGGGCCGACTGCCGGGACAGCGAATTTCGCTTGATCGCCAGATTCGCCTCGGCCCCGGTGATATCGGCCCCGGTGCCAGCCGCCTGCGTTCTGAGCTGCGTCGTCTGCAGCCTGGCAGCGGCGAGCATCGCCTGGGCCTGCTCCAACGCTACTTGGTAAGGCGCCGGGTCGATGCGGAACAGCACGTCACCGCGCTTGACCTGGACGCCATTCTTGACCGCGACGTCGACAACCGGGCCGTTAACCTGCGCGCTCACTGAAACAATGTCCTGCTTCACGGCGGCATTGTCGGTCGACACACTGTCGCCGCTTATCAGCCAATAGCCAAGCCCGGCGAGCAGGATCAGCGCAGGGACAATCCACATCAGCAGGGTGCGGCGGCTCTTCGGCTTCAGCTCGGTGAGTGTCTCCCCCGCAACAGCGCTCATCTTGTTCACGCGGACTTCCTTTCGGCGCTTTCGACGGCGACCATATTCTCGCGAATTTTCTCAAGCGTCGTGCGAAGAACGGCGATTTCCTGGTCGCCAATTCCCGCGAACGCACCGGCCAGGCAATCCTCGGCCAGGACCTTCAAACGTTCGATTAGGGGGTCGGCCTTGTCGGTCAGAAACAGGCGCCAGCTGCGGCGGTCGACCGGATCACGGCGGCGCTCGACCAGACCAGCCTCTTCAAGCCGATCGACGATGCGCCCGGCCGTGATCGGTTCAACGTCCAGCCTGTCAGCCAGTTCAACCTGTTTCATTCCCGGCTCGCGGCTGAGCCTAAACATGGCGCGCCACTGGGCGCTTGTCGCCCCATGTACGGCCGCATGGCGGTTGAACTGACGGCGCAGCATGCGGCTGGTTTCGCCGAGCTCCCACGCCACTTCCTTGAGTGAACTTGACATAGGCACGCATATAATAAGCTTGCTTATAATTTCAACCACTGTCTTGCCAACGCCACAATGTGAGTCCAATCGGGGCACTCATGACAGAACAGAAAATGATCGAGGCGATCCTCGACGAGCTTGAAACCCGCTACTCCGCCTCCGTTGAAAATCTTCGCGACGCGCTCACCGACTACGCCGAAAAGGGCATCCGCCCCGATCCCGCCAAGCGCGACGATGGCGCATTTTCCTACCCGGAACTGCGGATCGAATATGATCCCGAAATGCCGCCGCCGACGCCGGATCGCGCCTTTGCACGGCTGAACCAGCCCGGAATTTACACGACGTCCATCGCCCGGCCGGCCATGTTTCGCGAATATCTTCGCGAGCAACTTGAACATCTGATCCGCGATTACCCAATCAAGGTCAGCGTCGGCGCTTCGGCCAGCGAAATCCCCTATCCCTATGTGCTCGATGGCGGCGAATTGAACCTCGAGGGAATTTCGACCGCGGAATTGTCGCGCTGGTTTCCGTCGACCGACCTTGTCCACATTGGCGACGAAGTTGTCGATGGCGGCTGGGACGTGGCGCTGGATCCGACCCGCCCGCTAGCGCTGTTCGATGCGCTCCGCACCGATTTCAGCCTGGCGCGGCTGAAGCATTACACCGGCACGCCGGCCGAGCATTTCCAGCGCTACGTTCTGTTCACCAACTACGTTCGCTACGTCGACGAGTTCGTCCGCTTCGCAATAGCCGCGTTGCGCGACCCGGACAGCCGCTTCACCAGCCTGTCAGTGCCGGGCGGCAGCTTCGAGCATGGCGACCTGACCGACGCCGAGGAGCAGATCGCCGCCGGCGCCTGGCGGCGCCACCAGATGCCGGCTTACCATCTGATAACGCCCGAGGGCGACGGCATCACTTTGGTCAACATCGGCGTCGGGCCATCCAACGCCAAGACGATCTGCGACCATATTGCGGTGCTTCGGCCGGAGGCCTGGTTGATGATCGGCCATTGCGGTGGCCTTCGCCCAAGCCAGACCATCGGCGATTATGTCCTAGCCCATGCCTATTTGCGCGATGATCATATCCTCGATGATTTGCTGCCGGTGGAAATCCCGATCCCGGCCATCGCCGAGGTCCAGACCGCGCTCTACAACGCGGCGCTGACCGTTACCGGCGAGGATGAAGACAGCGTCAAGAAGCGCCTTCGCACGGGCACGGTGGTGACCACCGACGACCGCAACTGGGAGCTTCGCTACACGCTCTCCGCGCTGCGGTTCAACCAGAGCCGCGCGGTTGCGATCGACATGGAATCGGCCACGGTTGCGGCCCAGGGCTATCGCTTCAGGGTACCTTACGGCACGCTGCTCTGCGTGTCGGACAAGCCACTTCATGGTGAGCTGAAGCTGCCCGGCCAGGCCAACGCCTTTTACGAACGGGCGATCAGCCAGCATCTCCGCATCGGCATCGAAACGCTCGACATCCTGCGCAACGAAGGCGACGGACTGCACAGCCGCAAGCTGCGCAGCTTCGACGAGCCGCCGCTGCGCTAGCTCTTCGGAGGCACCCAGTCCTTGGGCGTGAGGTCGGTAATCCGGCCGAGCTCCGGCACCGGCGGATTGGTAGCGAGATAGGCTTCGGTCACATCAAGATCGAGCCCGGCATCGACCGGCTCACTGCCGCCCGCGAGAAGCGTGTAATTGTCCCCACCCGAGGCGAGGAAATTGTTGACCGCAACACGGTAGGTTTTGCCCGGATCGATAGCCCTGCCGTCCAGGGTCATTGTGACGATCCGCTGGCCTGCGGCACGCGACTTGTCAAAACTGAAGCGGAAATTGGCCGAGGGCGTCAACATGTTGGGCTGGGCCACACTGTTGGTCCCGCTGGCGAACTGCTGCTCCAACACCGCCTTGATCTCCGCCCCCGTGTAGCTTTTGGTCACGACGTTGTTGGCGAAGGGTTGCATCGCAAAAATCTGGCCGAAGGTAACGGCGCCGTCGGCGGCCGGCATCAGGTCGGTGCGCGCCCCGCCGTTATTCATCAATGCGAAGTCGGCGTTGCCGCGGCCAGGGTCGCGGGCGACGAACAGCTGACCGTCGGAGATCAACGCGGCCGCCTGACTCTCAATGCCTTCGCTGCCCTTAAGCACGGCGCCCGCAAGGCGTCCCACCGGGCGGTTGGCAGCGCCCGCAGCCGCATCATGGTAACGCTTGACCAGTGCGGCCACCTCAGGATCGGCCGCAAATAGCCGATGTGACGACACTAGAGGTGCGGTCAGGCGCGCCGTCTGGATCGGCTCGCCCTGGACGATGATGAAGTTGCCCTTGTCGCCGGTCAGCGAACCGCCCGGCCGGTCAAAGGTCAACCGGATGTCCGTGATCAGCGCCCCATATTTGCCCGAGCTGGTCAGCAATCGCGAACCCCCGCCCGGCATAGGAACGCGGCAGATATAGGCATTGTGGGTATGCCCGGAGACGACCAGCTGGATGGCTGGATCGAGCCTGGCAAGGATCGGCAAAATGTCCCCGGCCAGGCCCGGACAGCTTTGGTCATCATATTTGCCGGTGATCGAGCCGCCCTGGTGGATCAGCAGGACGATGGTGCTGGCCCCGGCTGACTTAAGGTCTGGAACCAGCGCGTTGGCGGTCGCCGCCTCATCGGTAAACTTCAGTCCGGTCACGCCGGATGGCGAAACCAGCGTCCTGGTCTCTTTCAGCGTCATGCCGATGAAGCCGATCCGGACCCCGCCGACCTGCTTGATCGCGGTGGCCGGAAACAGCGTCTGTCCATTTGGCCCCACGACATTGGCGGCCAGATATTGGAAGCCGGCACCCGTGAAGCGTTCGACCGCGCAGGGCTTGCGATTGGTGTGTTTCTCGCAGCCGCCCTTTTGCATCCTGAGCAACTCGGCCGAGCCTTTGTCGAACTCATGATTGCCGACCGAGGCCAGATCGAGCCCGGCCATGCTCAGCGCCTTGATGGTCGGCTCGTCAAGGAACAAGGCGGATGTAATCGGGCTTGCGCCGATCAGGTCCCCGGCCGCGACGGTGACGCTGCTTGGCGTCCGCATCTGCTTCAGAGCATTGGCGAGATAGGCTGCACCGCCGGCCGGCACCGCGCCATCCGCGGCGGGCACGGTCAAATTGGGCGGCTCGAGATTGCCGTGGAAATCGTTGATGGCGAGAATCTGTACCTCGACCGGTCCGGTCGCGATCGGCGCCGGCCGCGGCGTCGTGGCGCAGGCAGCGAGGAAAAAAACGAGAGCAAGAAACGCATGCTTCTTCATCAGTGCCTCGTCATTGCGAGCGAATGCGAAGCAATCCAGTCTGGATTGCTACGTCGCTTGCGCTCCTCGCAATGACGCCAAGGCTTGTCGAGGGAATTTGAAGGCTTCATGACCGTGCTCATGACCGATGAACAACTGATCGCCGCCGCGCGCGAGGCCGCGCTTAAAGCCTATGCCCCCTACTCTCGTTTTTCGGTGGGCTGCGCGATCGAGAGCGTCGACGGGCAGGTGGTGACCGGCACTAATGTCGAGAATGCCTGCTACCGTCTCGGAGTATGTGCCGAGCAGAGCGGTCTCAGCGCTGCGCAACTTGCCTTCGGTCTCGGCAATGTCGCGCGGATCGCGGTCGCTGGCGGCGATGGTTCGGGTACCAGCCTTTCGGGTGACCTGGTCTGCACGCCATGCGGCGGCTGCCGCCAGGCAATCCACGAGGCCAGCTGCCTGTCCGGCCGCGACATCGAGATCATCTGTTCAAATGGCGACGGCTCAACGGTCGAGTACCACAACATCTCGACCCTCATCCCGCATGGCTTCGGACCGGCCAATCTCAAGGATGCCGGGTAGTCGCTACTTCAGCTTAATTTCCCGGAGCCGCTCCTGGAGATAGTCGTCGGCCGTTATCGGCGGCCACTTCGGCTGCTCGCCCGGCGCAACCGTGCCCGGCAGCGCTTCAATCAGGAAGTCCGAGCGGAAGTGGAGGAAGTAAGGCATTGAAAAGCGCGCATGGCTCGCCCGGTCAGGCGCCGGATTGACGACGCGATGTGACGTAGAGCGCAGCACGCCGTTGGTCAGTCGCTGAAGCATGTCGCCGATATTGATCACCAGCTCGCCGGGCCGTGAAATGACCGGGATCCAACGGCCATCCTTGGTCTTCAACTCCAGCCCGGCCTCCTCGGCCCCCAGGAGCAGCGTGATGGTGTTGATGTCTTCATGCGCCCCCGCGCGGATATGCTCGCCGGTCGGCTCGGTCTGCGCCGGGTAATGGAGCAGCCGCATCACGGAATTGCCGTCCTTGACCGTATCCGTGAAGTAATCCTCGTCGACTTTCAGGAAGCGGGCAATCGCCCGCAGCACCTTGAGGCCCGCCTGGTCGAACGCCTCAAAAAGCTCCTGGAACGTCTCTTTGAAGCCCGCCACCTCGGACGGCCAGACGTTGGGCAACATGCTCGACGCATATTTGTGTCCAGCTGGCAGATCGCGGCCGACGTGCCAGAATTCCTTGAGATCGTGTGCCTTCAGCCCTTTGGCCGTCTCGATCCCGAATGGCGTGTAGCCGCGCTGGCCACTCTGACCCTCGATGAAATATTTCCGCTTCACGTCTTCGGGAAGCGCGAAGAATAACTTCGACTTCTGCTCCGCGCTGTCGATCAGATCCTGCGGGATGCCATGGTCGCGTATCACCGCGAAGCCATAGTCGACGAAACTGCGGCCAAGCTCATTGGCGAAACCCTGCGGGTCCTCGTCGGCATCGGCTAACGAAACGGAAGCGATCTGATCGCTGGTCAAAACGTCGGTCATGTCAGGCTCTTAGCAAAAAATCAGCCGATCATCAGCCCGGCTAACGCGGCGCTCATCAGATTGGCGAGCGAGCCGGCCAGCAGTGCGCGCAGGCCAAGCTTGGCGATCATCGGCCGCTGGTTCGGCGCGAGGTTGCCGGTCACCGCCATCTGGATTGCGATCGACGAGAAGTTGGCGAAGCCGCACAGCGCGAAGGTGACAATGGCCCGGCTACGGTCGCTGAGCGCGGCCGCGGGACCCGCGGCATTGCCGAGGTCGATGAAGGCAACGAATTCGTTCAGGACGATCTTGGTGCCGAACAGGCCGCCGGCAACCCCCGCCTCGTTCCACGGAACGCCGATCAGATACATTACCGGCGAAAACAGCAGGCCGACAATTGCCTGGAACGACAGGTCGGGCCGGCCGAACCAGCCGCCGATACCTCCGAGAATACCATTGGCGAGCGCCACCAGGGCGACGAACGCCAATACCATCGCGCCGACGGCCACCGCCAGCTTGACGCCGGTTTGCGCGCCCTGCGCGGCGGCCATGATGATGTTTGCCGGGCGCTCGCCCTCCTCGAAGGTATGGACCTCAATCTCATCCTCGGGCGCGACGACCGCGCCGCCTTTGAGGGCAAGTTCCTCGGGATCGGCCGGTTCGTCCGGCATGATTAGCTTGGCCATCAGGATGCCGCCCGGAGCGGACATGAATGCCGCGGCCAACAGATAAGGCAGATATTTTTCGCCGAGCAGCCCGGCATAGGCTGCGAGGATTGTCCCGGCGACGCCGGCCATACCTACTGCCATCAGGGTGAACAGGTGCGACGGCGCCAGCGCGGCGAGATAAGGCCGGACCACCAACGGGCTTTCCGACTGGCCGACGAATATATTGGCTGCCGAACCAAGCGATTCGACCCGGCTGATCCCGGTCACCCAGCCGATCGCGCCGCCGACCCAGCGCACGATCCGCTGCATGATGCCAAGATGATAAAGGATGGCGACCAGGGAGGCGAAGAAGACGATTACCGGTAGCGCGGCGATGGCAAAAGTGTGCGCCAGGGGGTTGGCGTCGGTCGGGCCGAACAGGAATTCGGTGCCCTTGGTGGCGTAGCTGAGCAGGCTGGCGACACCATCCGACATGCCCTGGATGACCGCGCGTCCGCCGCTGGTTCGAAGCACCAGGAAGGCGATGACCGCCTGTAATGCGAAGGCAGCACCGACGACGCGCAGGCGGATTGCCTTGCGGTTAGACGAAAACAGCACGGCAATCAGAATGATAGCGGCGATCCCCGCCAGCCCAAGCAATTGGTTCATGTAACGCGACCCCTCCCCCGGGCCATCCTACCAAGTAACGCCTTGTTCCGAATTTTTCGCCGCTTCGTCCAGTAGGTTGAGCGCTTCTGCCGGCGTTTCCGCTTTCAGCATCTGCAGACGCCGGGCCTGGCTAAGGAAGCCACTGTCGCGCACATGGTCCATGAAATCGCTTAGGTCGTTCCAGAATCCGTTTACGTTCAAAAGGCAGAAGGGCTTGGCGTGATAGCCAAGTGCGTTCCAGGTCCAGGCCTCGAACATCTCATCGAGCGTACCGATCCCACCCGGAAGGCAGACGAACCCGTCGCACAACTCGGTCATCTTGGCCTTGCGTTCATGCATGTTGGCGACGGTGGTGAGGTCGGTCAGGCCGGTATGGGCCACCTCATGATCGACCAGGGCCTGCGGGATAACGCCATAAACCTTGCCGCCGGCCGCAAGCATCTCGTCGGCAATGATCCCCATCAGTCCCAGCCGTCCGCCGCCATAAACCATGTCGACGCCGCGCGCTGCCATTTCGCGCACAAGCGCGCGTGCGGCATCGGCGAAAGCCGGGTCGCTGCCCGGTGCGGAACCGCAGTAGACCGCTAGCTTCCGGATCATAGCTTCACCAATTCCTTCAGGTCCGAGATCGGCCGAGCGCCATAGTGCTGGATCACCTCGCCGGCGGCGATCGCCCCGGTCCACAGGCAGCGTTCCAAGCCTGCGCCCTTGCACCGAGCGGCGAGAAATCCGGCAGCGAAAAGGTCTCCGGCCCCAGTTGTATCAACCACTTGCCTAACCGGGGCGGCCGGGATCGCAACCCGTTCGCCGGCCTCCAGGCCAATGGCGCCGTCCGGCCCCTTGGTAATGACCAGTGTCGGGACCTTCGCGGCCAACTCATTGAGGGACGCTTCAAGGTCGGTTCGGCCCGTCAACTGTCGCGCCTCATCTTCGTTGCAGAACAGCAAGTCGACCCCGCCGCTGCCGATCATCTCCGAAAAGCTTTCCTTACGTCCGGCGATGCACACGCTTTCACTCAGTGTGAACGCGACTTGCCGGCCGGCGCCGTGAGCGACGTCGATCGCATCCATCATCGCCGCGCGTGGTTTCGCCGGACCGAATAAATAGCCTTCCAGGAACAGAATCGAAGCCGACGCAATCAGCTGGCGGTCCAAGGCTTCCGTGCTCAGCTCATGGCTGGCCCCAGGCGACGTGTTCATCGTCCGTTGGCCGTCCGGCGTGACCAGGATCAGGCAGCGGCCTGTCGGCGGGCCATCAAGCAACGGCGGCGTGTCGAAGCGCACACCGAGCGCGTGCATGTCATGCTCGAAGATCAGGCCGAGCTGGTCTTCGGCGACCTGGCCGATGAATCCAGCCGACCCGCCCATCGCCGCGACGCCCGCCATCGAATTGGCGGCCGATCCGCCCGACATTTCCCGCGCTACTCCCATCGCCGAGTAAAGCTCGTCAGCCTGCGCCGGCGTGAGCAGCTGCATCGAGCCCTTGGGCAAATTATGCGCGCGAATGAACTCCTCATCGCAATTGGCGATGACGTCGACGATGGCATCGCCCATGGCCACAATGTCGAGGGAAGCTTTGGTCACGCTGCGCGCGCCTAGCCGCGCGACGCCGAAGCGGTCAAGAAATCGAGGGACTTGCGGCGGACAACAAAGGCGCTACGCCTCACGCATGACCGACCAGACGACCTCGACCTCCCCTGCAATCCCTCGCTCCTTGTTTGCCTTCGCCATCTTCTACGGCGGCATGGTTTGCATCGCCGGCGTACTCGGCAACAAGCAGGTCGCACTCGGCCCGCTGTCGGCAATTGGGCCGCTAGTCGGTCTCGGCCCGCTGGCCGTCGAAGCCGGCATTTTCGCATTCCTGATGCTGGTGGTGACTTCAAGCTCGGTCGCCGAGCTTCACGGCCGCGCCACTGCCAACCGGCTGGTTCTTATCGGCTTCGTGCCGCTGATCGTTTCGCTGCTGCTCAGCGTGGCCGTGCTGGGACTTCCCGCCGCCCACGACATGGACCCGGCAAGGTTGAGCGCCTTCGAAACCATCATGGGCGGCACTCCGCGGATCTGGCTCGGCGGGATCCTGGCCTATGGCCTTTCGACGCTGCTCAATGTCTCGATCTTTGCGCGACTGAAGGGCCAGGAGGGTGAGAAATTGCTGTGGCTGCGTTCGGCCGTTGCCAGCGCGCTCAGCCAGATCGTCGACACGCTGATCTTCATTTCGGTCGCCTTCTACGGCGTCTTCCCGATCGGCGAGCTGCTGCTCGGCCAGATGATGGCCAAGGTCGTGCTTTCGATCATCCTGGTGCCCCCATTTATCTACGGCTTCGTGGCCCTGGGACGCAGGCTGGATTCCCAATATTAACCCCAAGCGTTGCCGAATCGCACCAGCCGCAAATTCAATTTATTGGCCGTCACAAAAATGTAGCATCCGCCGTTTCTTGCCCTTAGGCGTCACCCTGGGGATGCAGCGATGGGGTGGGGTTTTTCTGCAACGCAATGGCGAAAAGGTGATGGCCTGAACGGCTAGTCACCCAAGTGTCTAATTCGACCCCTAGCTGCCCGGCATTCGTATTCAGTGCGTAGATAAATATTGGGGTCTAACGTGAAAAAAATCGTCCTACTCGCTTCGAGCGCGCTCGTCGCTCCTGCCGTCGTCGTCGTCGCGCCGATGTCGGCCGTCGCCCAGCAAATCACTACCTCCATCCAGGGTAAGGTGACCAACGAGTCGGGCGCGGCGGTCGCCAATGCGACGGTGACGGTAACCGACACCCGCACCGGCGCGTCGCGGGACATCAGTGCCGATTCACAAGGCCTGTTCAACGCCGAGAATCTGACGACCGGCGGCCCATACACCGTGACGGCGAAGGCCGACGGCTATCAGGGCCAGACGGTCGATACCATTTTCACCACCCTTCAAGGCCCGACTGAACTCACCTTTTCGCTGAGCCCGGTCGCCGAAGCAGCCGACACGCAGACGATCGTCGTCACGGCGGCGCGGGTGAAAGCCACGCAGCTCGAGATTGGCCCCGGCACGTCGTTCAACACCCAGGCATTGCAGGCCGCGCCGACCTTTGACCGCGATATTCGCGACATCATCAAGGCGGACCCGCGCGTCAGCCTCGATCGCCAGGACGTATCCAGCGGCGGTTCCGGCGCGGACAGAATTTCGTGCCTGGGCGGCAACGACCGTTTCAACACCTTCACCGTCGACGGCATTCCGCAAAGCGACATTTACGGCCTTAACGACACCGGCTTCTCGTCGCGCAGCTCGACCCCGGTTCCCTACGACGCGGTTCGCGAGGCCCAGGTCCAGTTCGCTCCGTTCGATGTCGAATATGGCCAGTTCACCGGCTGCGCGATCAACGTCGTGACCAAATCCGGTTCCAACCGGTTCCATGGCGGTGGGTTCTACGAATTCTCGAACAGCGACCTGCGCGGTGACGAACTGCCTGGAATTCACCTGGCTCCGATCCAGCCCGACAAGCGCTGGGGCGTCAATTTCAGCGGTCCGATCATCAAGGATCGCCTGTTCTTCTTCGGCGCCTACGAAAAGCAAACCTCCGGCCAATCGCAGGACGACGGTCCGGCCGGAGCGGGATACGCCAACGAGATTACGGCCGTCACCGAGGCCCAGTTCAACCAAATCTCCCAGGCGATCCTCGACATTTACGGAGTCGACACCGGCCCGTTGGTCCACAACCGGCCTTTCACCAACAAGCGGCTGTTCGGACGCGTCGACTGGCAGATTACCGACGACCACCGCCTGGAGCTGACCCATCAGCGGCTCAAGGAAAACACCGTCAAGACCGATGACTTCAACACGACCGACCGTGTCGTCACCGGCCTCAACAACTACCTCAATAGCGGCACCGACTCGAAATATTCTTCGGTCCGCCTCTATTCCAACTGGACCGACAATTTCTCGACCGAGCTGCGCTACGCGCACTCGAACGTCCAGGACATCCAGGATCCAATCGGCGGCGGCGAAGCGCAGTCGGGCAGCCCGATCACGCGCATCGTTGTCGGCGTCGACAATCCAGGTTCAGCCCCGGATGCGACGATCATCGCCGGCCCCGGCTTTTCGCGCACCGCCAACGATCTCAAGACCAAGCTCGACCAGTTCAAGGCGACCGCAAATTACGATGCCGGCGATCACAAGCTGAAGCTGGGCTTCGAATATAACCATGCCAACCTGTTCAACCTGTTCGTCCAGAACGCGACCGGCACGCTCGTTTTCCGGAACTTCGCGGACCTTCAGAACGGCATTCTCTCGAACGGAACCTCGACCGCCAATCCAATCTCGACTGTCACGGTTCCAGGCACTGCCGCGGGCGCCTACATCAACGGCACGGAAAGCGGCGACATCAATGACGCCGCTGCGTCCTTCAGCCGGACCATCTACTCGCTCTATGCCCAGGACGATTGGCGAGTGAATGACGATCTTAAGCTGGTCGGCGGTATCCGCGTCGATTGGTACTCGGGCGATCATCCAAGGCTCAACGAGGTCTTCGAAAATCGTTACGGCTTTGGCAACGATACCGGATTCAGCGATCTCGATCCGGTCATCCTGCCGCGTCTCGGCTTCACCTATAACCTGCCTGAATTCAGCGTCGTCAAGCACAGCCGACTTCAGGGTGGCGTGGGTATCTTCTCTGGTGGCGACCCGGTCGTTTGGTTCGGAAACGTATTCCAAAACAATGGCATGGGTTTTGGGCAAGGCGTGAGCAGGGGCTCGGTCGGCGGTATTCCGACTGGCTGTCCTGCCGGCCCGCTCGACGTCGTCGATGCCGGCGGCAACTTCACCGGATTCCCGCAATGCGTCGTCGATCATGCCAGCACGCTGGCCGCGACCGGCAACGGTTTCACCCAGGCGGTCGATCCGGACTTGAAACTGTCGACCGTCTGGCGCGCCAACATCGGCTACCAGGCCGACGTTGAGTTCGCCGACACCGCGTTCGGTCGCGGCTGGCACGTCAACCTCGATTACATCTACAGCCAGTACAAGAATCCGTTCACGATCGCGGACCTCTCCCAGGCGGTCGATCCCAGGAAGGGGCTAAACGGCTATACGATCGACGGGCGTCCCATTTATTCGACGATCGATCCGCTCGCGACCGGATGCTCCGCGACCCTGGTCGAATTCAATCCCACTCCAATCTACGACAACGTCAGCAATGCCTGCTTCGGCGGCGCGCTTCCAACCAACCTCAGTAACCGCGGCGAATATTTGCTGACCAACGCCGGAAGCTACCGGACGCATGTGGCATCGTTCGTTCTGCAAAAGAACTTCGATGCCGGACTGCTGACGTCGGGCGGATCGAGCGTATTCACCTTCGGCTACGCCTATACCAACGCGCACGATCGCCGGAACATGTACAACTCGACGGCGGGGTCCAACTTCAACGTGACCTCCGTCTTCGACCGGCAGGACCCGGATGCGTCGCGGGCATTCTACGAGACGCGTCACAACATCACCTTCTCGGGCAATATCCGCGAAAAGTTCTTCGACGATCTCGCAACGTCGCTCGGCTTTACCTTCGTTGCCAGGTCGGGCCGTCCTTACAGCCTGACCTTTGCCGGCAGCGGCGTGTTCAACGCCAACCAGAGCAGCAGCACCAACGGCAACCTGGTCTATCTGCCGACGGGGCTGACCGACCCGAACGTGTCGCCATTGTCGACGATCAGCGCCTCGGACATGCAATTGCTGGTCGATTTCGCCAGCTCCCATAAGTGCGCGAAGAAATATATCGGCAGCACCATTCCGCGGAACACCTGCACCAACGACTGGTACAAGGATCTTGATCTGCGCTTCTCGCAGGAGCTGCCTGGACCGGGCCGGCTGTTCGGAAGCCCGTACGGCATCAAGGATAAGCTCACCGCCTATCTGATGGTCGATAACTTCCTGAACCTGCTCAACAAGGACTGGAACAATCAGCATCGCCGGGACTTCGGCGGCCGCCAGCAGATTGCGGGGCTGACCACGACCGGCGTCGACGCCAACGGCAAGTATATCTTCGCCAACGCCAGTCCCCTCGTCACCAACGCAGCCACCGGGCTTCGTCCGTACGACACGGCGAACTTCATCAACGTGTCGAGCTCCGTCTGGAAACTGAAGCTGGGTATCAGCTACGAATTCTAATCCGGTCTAACGACCAATGGGCGGCGTCGCTTCTTCGGGAGCGGCGCCGCTTTCGTTTGAACCTAACTTAAGTTGGCGGATTTCGCCGTCGGCAGGGGCGCTCAGTCGCCCCTTCGCTGCCGCTCCGGGCGCTCTAACGGGCGCTCAGTCGCCGCTCGCTCCGCGAGCGCGCCCCAAAATCGGACCGTGCCCCGCACGGTCGGATTTTGGAGCGGGTAGCGGGAATCGAACCCGCGCGTTCAGCTTGGGAAGCTGACAGGCTACCATTACATCATACCCGCGCGGCTGCCGATCTAGGTCGCGGCCAGTCGAGCGTCAACGCTTCTAGATCCCGCCCGCGACCGGCTCATAGCCGAGGTCGGCGAGCTGGTCGGCCAGACTGTCCGCGACCGCTTGGGCTCGGTCAGCATCCTCCGATCGAACTACGAAGTTCGACCCGACCCTGCCCTCTTTAAAGAAGGGGTAGCTTCCGATCGAGATGCCGTCAGCGGCCTGCTCGGCCATGCGCAACATGTCGGCCACTTCGCTCTCCGGAGCGAAAGCGCCGACAGTCACTGAAACCAGCGGTCTGCCACCTTCCAGCTTTCCCGTCAGCGCGTCGAGCATTCCCGCGGTGATGTGCGGAACTCCGGCCATCAGGAATAGATTGCCGATTTGGATTCCCGGCGCGCCCGACATCTGGTTTTCGATCAGCTCGGCACCTTCGGGTACCCGCGCCATTCTCAAGCGCCCCTCGTTGAGCCCGCCTCGATTTTCATAATAGCCTTCCAGGATGGCGCGCGCGGCCGGATGAATAACGACCGGGACGCCTAGCGCCTTTGCGATCGCATCCACGGTGATGTCGTCATGGGTCGGTCCGATGCCGCCCGTGGTGAAGCAATAGTCGTAACGGTGGCGGAGCGCGTCCACCGCCTCGACGATCCGAGCCTCGACGTCAGGCACGACCCGCACCTCCGCCAGCCTGATGCCTTGCGCGTTGAGCCAGGTCGCAACCTGGGCAATATTCTTGTCCTGGGTCCGGCCAGACAGGATTTCGTCGCCGATCACCGCCAGCCCGGCTGTCCAAACCTTCGACAAGTCACGCCCTCCATTCGACATTTCGATGCCCCTACCCTATCTGGGGCTCATGACGGAATACATCCAAGTCGGCCCCGAAGATCGCGCCGAACCGCGCAGCCATGTAATCAAGCTGCACGGGCCCGAGGGGTTCGACGGCATGCGTCGCGCCGGCCGCCTGGCCGCCGAGATCCTCGACGCGCTGGTGCCGCAGGTTGTTCCGGGCGTGACGACCGGAGAAATCGACGCAATCGTTCAGCGGATGACCCTGGAAGCCGGCGGCATACCCGCGACGCTTGGCTATCGTGGCTATACCAAGAGTTGCTGCACCTCGATCAACCATGTCGTATGTCATGGCATTCCAGGCGATAAGGTTTTGAAGGACGGGGACATCGTCAACATCGACGTGACGCCGATTCTCGACGGCTGGCATGGCGATACCAGCCGCATGTTCCTGGTCGGCGATGTGCCGATCAAGGCGAAAAAGCTGGTTGATGTCACCTACGAATGCCTGATGCTGGGACTTGAGCAGGCCAAGCCCGGCAACCGGCTTGGTGACGTTGCTAACGCCATCCAGGTCCATGCCGAAAAGCACCGCTACGGCGTGGTCCGTGATTTCTGCGGGCATGGACTGGGCCGGCTGTTCCATGACAGCCCGGAAGTGATCCACGCCGGCCGGCCCAACACCGGCCCGGAACTCAAGCCCGGGATGTTCTTCACGGTCGAGCCAATGATCAATATCGGCCGTCCGGACGTTAAGCTTCTCGACGACGGCTGGACCGCGGTGACTCGCGACCGCTCCCTATCGGCTCAGTTCGAACATTCGATCGGGATCACCGAAACCGGGTGCGAGATTTTCACGAAGAGCCCGAAAGGGCTGGATCGTCCGCCCTACGCCTGAACCATCGAGCACAAGTCCGCCGGCGCCTCGCGCCGCCGGACCGAGGCAGCAAAACATGGAATCCGGCGCGAAGTAAATTCGCGCCGTCGGTCCTGTCGCCCTATGGGCGCAGGCCGCCCGATGCTCGTCGACTCTTCGCGCTGCTAGCGATTGCGGCGCAATCGCCGCGCTGCGCTCGGCTTCTCGCCTAAGCGGCCTTCGACTTCCGCACTTCGTCCCAACGAGACACAAGCGCCTGCGCATTCTCGACGTCCTCAGGGAAATCGACCTCACCCCATTCGTGGCCGCTGATGTCCAGCGTCCAGACCGGAGCTTCCTGAGCGACCTGGTGAATGACGCGAAGGTACCAGATGGTGGTCCCTTCGGCGGTGCGAATCGCACGCTCGATGGCGTGGCGGAATGTCTGGGCGCCTGCCCCGCGAAAGGCCAGCAGACCGATCGACTCGGCATTGACCTCATCGAGGTCGAGCCGCTTGCCGATGGCGTGCAGCCGGCCTGCGTCGTCGACGACGACCTTCATATCGTCCTCGTCATAGCCATCCTTGCGGTCGATGGTGACGCAAATGCCTTCGCGGTCGCCGTTGCCGACCACCTGCGCCATCAACGCCTCGCTGACCAGCGTATCGCCGTTCCAGACCAGTACATCGCCTTCGATCTCGGCCTTTGCCACGAACAGCGAGCCCAGGTTGTCGGCAACCTTGTAGAAGGGGTTGTAGACGGTCCGCACACGCGGTCCGATGTCGCCGCGACGCTTCAGGGCCAATTCAATCTGGTCGTCGCGGAAACCGGTCACCACGACGGCCTCTTCGACGCCATTGGCGGCCAACGCATCGAGCTGACGGTCGAGCAAGGTGCGGCCGTTGAACTCGATCAGGCACTTCGGCCGGTCGTCCGTAAGATGTCCGAGACGCGAGCCCTGGCCGGCGGAAAGAATAATCGCTTTCTTCATATCGCCGACCAACTGCCCTCTAATTGCGGCAGAGATTTGTCCAAAACATTGCAGTCGCCGCACCGCAGCATCAGCCCATGGCGCTTTTTCGTCTCATGTGCCTATGATGACCGGTCAAAAGGGATCCCGGCGCCGTGAAGAAGATCGAAGCGATCATCAAGCCATTCAAGCTCGACGACGTGAAGGACGCGCTTCACGAAGTCGGAGTTTCGGGAATCACTGTGACTGAAGTGAAGGGCTTTGGCCGCCAGAAGGGCCATACCGAGCTTTATCGCGGTGCCGAATATGTCGTCGACTTCCTGCCCAAGGTGAAGATCGAGGTGGTCGTCGAGGACGATCTTGCCGATCGTACGGTCGAGGCGATCGAGGCAGCGGCAAGGACCGGCCGGATCGGCGATGGCAAGATTTTCGTGCTTCCTGTCGAACAGGCGATCCGCATCCGAACCGGCGACCGCGGTCCGGACGCGATCTGACGGTTCCGCTTCGCCTTTCCCTAGGCTAGGCATAGGCGACGATGGACGATCCCCGCCTCGCATCAATGTCGCCTGATGAGCTCAAGGGTCTTATGCGCGCCCTCGGTTACCGGACTCAAAGCGATCTTGCCAATGCGATCGGTGTCAGCCGCTCGGCCGTCAGCCTGTGGCTGGAAGGCAAGGTCGGAGTTCCCCGGCCCGTGGCCATGCTGCTGCGCATGTTGGTCGGCGCCCAACGCCGGGCATTCTAGCTTCCTACCGGTGAAAAGTTCACGGCAGTCGTGACTCCGTCACGCTGCGCTGGAATCGGTGAGGCAATAGCCAAGGCTTGGGCCAAGGCGATTCTCACATTCCAGCGAGGACCATCATGGCAAATGCGGCGGCGAAAATTCTGAAGCAGATCGAAGAAAATGAGATCGAGTATGTCGATCTCCGTTTCACGGATCCCAAGGGCAAGTGGCAGCATCTGTCGATGGTCGCTTCGGTCATCGACGAGGACATGCTGACCGACGGCTTCATGTTCGACGGCTCGTCGATCGCCGGCTGGAAGGCGATCAACGAGAGCGACATGATCCTGATGCCTGACCTCGAGGCGGCCTATGTCGACCCCTTCTCGGCGACGCCCATGCTGATCCTGGTCTGCAACGTGGTCGAACCCTCGACCGGCGAACTTTACGCGCGCGATCCCCGCTCCACCGCCACGCGGGCAGAATCCTATTTGAAGGCGACCGGCATCGGCGACACTGTATTTGTCGGTCCCGAGGCCGAGTTTTTCATGTTTGACGATGTCCGCTTTGAAGATGGCTACGCCGCCTCCGGCTTTACTATCGACGATATCGAGCTGCCGACAAACACGGCCACCAAATATGACGGCGGCAACCTTGCCCATCGCCCGCGCGCCAAGGGCGGCTATTTCCCGGTCGCGCCAGTCGACAGCGCCGTCGATATCCGCGGCGAGATGGTCTCGACGATGATTGAAATGGGCCTGCCCTGCGACAAGCATCACCATGAGGTGGCCGCCGCCCAGCATGAGCTCGGCCTGACCTATGGCAAGCTGGTCGAGACTGCCGACCGCATGCAGGTCTACAAATATGTCGTCCACATGGTCGCCAACGCCTATGGCAAGACGGCAACCTTCATGCCCAAGCCGATTGCTCAGGATAATGGCAGCGGCATGCACACCCACATGTCGATCTGGAAAGGCGGCAAGCCGCTGTTCGCCGGCAACGGTTATGCCGGGCTGTCGGAAATGGCGCTCTATTTCATTGGCGGCGTGATCAAGCACGCCCGTGCCCTGAACGCCTTCACCAATCCGACGACCAATAGTTACAAGCGGCTCGTCCCGGGCTTCGAGGCGCCGGTGCTGCTGGCCTATTCGAGCCGCAACCGCTCTGCATCATGCCGGATACCCTATGGCGCGGGAGAAAAGGCCAAGCGGGTTGAGTTCCGCTTCCCGGATGCAATGGCAAATCCCTACCTTGCCTATGCAGCGCTGCTGATGGCTGGTCTCGACGGTATTCAGAGCCGCATTCATCCCGGCGAAGCAATGGACAAGAACCTCTACGACCTGCCGCCGGCCGAGCTGGTCAATGTTCCGACCGTGTGCGGCAGTCTTCGCGAGGCGCTGGTAGCCCTTGGCAACGACCGGGCCTTCCTGACCAAGGGCGACGTGTTCAGTGACGACCAGATCGATGCCTACATCGAACTCAAGTGGGACGAGGTCATGCGTTGGGAGACCACGCCGTCGCCGGTTGAGTTCGATATGTATTATTCGGCTTAAGCAATCCGCAGCCGCGATGCCGGGGGCATCGTGGACCGGTTACTCGGCCCGTTAATTAAATGCGGGCCGAAGCCTGAAAGTTACCGGATCGTAACCCTTTGCAGGCCATCGTGCGCGCGTCATGGCGTGTGAGGTCGTCTCGATGAACAGTTTCCGTAAGGCCATCCTGACCGGGAAGGGCCTCAAGGTTGACCCTGTCGTCCCGCAGAAGAGCACCCGCGGCGCGGTCGAGGACGACCTGTCGACGGTCGAGGTGCCGCGCGGCGAAGAGCGCTCGCAGAACCACCGCGACGACGATCGCCACCGCCTTGAGCAAGAGACGATCTGCGTTCGGTTCGAAGGTTCGGAGCATCAGGCCGACCTGATCAACCTGTCCGGTGGCGGAGCCATGATCCGCGCCGACTTTTCCCCGCGCCTGTGGGAGCGCGTCGACCTGATCTTCGCCGAAGGGTCGGAGATCGAATGCGCCGTTCGCTGGCTGCGTGACGATCGCGTCGGGCTGGAATTCGCTCACGAAACAAAGATCGATTGCGATGCCGAAACACGCGACAAACTGCTGCTCGATGTCATTCGCCGCAGCTTCGGTGACGTGAAGATTACGACAGCCAAGCGCGAAGATATGCCGATCAGGGCCGCGCCCTTGGCCAAAAGCCCGGATGAAGAAGACGAGGTCGCCAACAGCCGGCGCAACGAGCGCCGCCATCCGCTCGTGTGGATGGGCCAGGTTTTCTACAACCACGATTGCGAGAAGGTTCGGCTGCGCAACATTTCGGAGAATGGCGCCCTGATCGAAGCACCGATCGTCTATCCGCTGGGCGCTGAAATCTATCTGGACCTGGATGATGCCGGGCAACATTTCGCCACGGTCAGCTGGACCTTCGGCGACAAGATCGGGCTCAAGTTCAAGGATAAGTTCGATCTTCGGGTACTGGGCAAGTCAAAGCCGGTAGTGACCCCGTCGATGCTTACCCGCCCCGGCCCTACTCAGGCCATGGCCGATCAGGACAATCCATGGGCCGAGGGCTGGAACCGTCAGTCGATTGACGACTTGCGCGACGACCTGGAAGGTTTCCTGAAGCGTTAAGCCGCTCACCTATGCCTCCGGGCTAGATTGCGCTGATCAATCCTCCAGGATCAGGCTGGTCGCCTGGGTTTCACGCATTCTCAGGACCGCAATCAGATAGATTGCACAAAGCCCTGAAATATATATGTAAAACCATTGCTCGTGGCCGATATTCTTAAGCCACAGAGCAATATATTCCGCCGTCCCGCCAAAGATTGTGTTGGCAATCGCGAAGGGCAGCGCGACCCCTAGCGCGCGTATATCGGCTGGGAACAACTCCGCTTTTACGATCGCGTTGATCGACGTGTAACCGGTGACCATCACCAGCGCAGCCATCACCAGAGCGAATGCTTTCCCGACAGTGTGGGTATCGGCCAGCGTCACAAAAATCGGGTAAGTGAAAAGCGTTCCGCACACCCCAAAGAAGATCATTAGCGGCCGCCGGCCAAGCCGGTCGGACAGCCTCCCGGCAATCGGCTGCAGCAAGAGCATGATCGCCAAGGCGACGGTCATCAGTTGAGAAGCGGTTGCCTTGTCGAAGCCGCTGGTGTTGGCCAGGAACTTCTGCAGGTAGATGGTGTAAGCGTAAAATGACGCCGTGCCCCCCGCGGTGATCGCGATCACGAGGAAGGCTTCACGGGGATGGTGGCGAAACAGGTTGCGAATTGACGATTTCCGCCGCTCCGTTTGTGCAGCCACATTTTCATAGCTGACCGTCTCGTCGAGACGACGGCGGATGAAGAACACCACAATTGCCAACACCGCCCCGGCGATGAAGCCGACCCGCCAACCCCAGGCATGCATGGCGTCTTCGCCCAGCACTGCCTGCAGGAATACCAGCAGCGCGAGCGCGCAAAGCTGCCCGCCGATGATTGTCACATAAAGAAAGCTTGACCAGAATCCGCGTCTTTCGCGGTCGGCGATCTCCGACATGTAGGTCGCGCTCGACCCATATTCGCCGCCAAGGCTCAGCCCCTGGACGATCCGCGCTACAAGCAGGATTGCCGGCGACAGGATTCCCGCCTGGGCATGGGTCGGCGCGACCGCGATCATCAGCGATCCGAGACACATCAGGCTGACCGAAAGGGTCAGACCGGCCTTGCGGCCCTTGTGATCGGCGTAGATTCCCATCAGCCAGGCGCCGACCGGCCTCATCACGAAGCCTACGGCAAATATTGCCGCGGTCTGGAGCAGCTGCGCCGTCTGGTCGCCCTTGGGAAAAAAGCTGGATGCGAAGTAAAGCGCGAAAGCAGAATAGACGTACCAGTCGAACCATTCGACCAGATTGCCGGCCGACCCGCCAACGATGTTTTTCAGGCGGCTGTTACGCTCCTGGCTAGCGGGCATCGAACTTGGTCACTTCGAGCAAGAAATAGCGCTCCCCGTTTCGAGTCATCCGCAATTGCCCGGGAAACACCGCCCCGTTCGAATTGAGTAGGCCATCGAAACGGAATTCCTGCCACGCCCTGCCGCCCTCTGCGGGAACCTCGTTTACGGCGCCGCTCAATTGGCCGTCCGGTCCAATCCGGAACCAGGTCGCAACCGGGCCCGGCACGCTGAACAGATTGACGCCTTCCGCCAAATGCCGCGGCAACTGTTCGGCTGCAACCTGAAGCTGCTGGTAGAAGCCGAACTGGGCCCGCTCCTCATCCCACATTTCCTTGGGCATCGGCTGCGCCTGACCGCCCCGCTCGATCGTCCCACCGGTCGAGGAAAGCGTCATTCGCCGAAGCCCTTTGGCTTCGCCGAGATCAACCGGCCAGCTCTCGCTCACCACTTTGCCGTCGCGGTCGATGCTCGACCGTACCGCGATCTTGAGGACTTGGCCGGGTGGATAGACTTCGGCCTTACCTTCCCAGCTAAGCGTCAACGGACTGGCTGCTGCCGCCAATAAGGCAAGGCCAATCAAGCCGCCGCTCCCCTCGCCTTCTCGGCAAGGCGTCCGCTGTACGCCATATAGATCAGCAGCCCGATAATCTGGGCGATCACGAAGAACTTCTGGGTCTGCCATGGCAGGTTGAGAAACAGATAAACGCAGCCCAAAATGCCGCCCAGGCCGACGACCCATGGCAGGGGCGTCCTGAATTTGCGTTCGCGATCAGGCTCGCGGCGGCGGAGTACCAGCATCGCGGCGCAAACCGCCGTGAAAGCTGCGAGTGTCCCCGCGTTGGCCAAGGCTGCAATCCTATCGAGCGGGATAATGCCGGCAAAAGCCGAGGTGACGACCGCGGTGAAGACGGTGATGCGCACCGGCGAGCCGCGGCTGGAAACCCGGGCCAGACTGCTCGGCAGAAGTCCATCGCGGGCGATGGTGAAGAAGATGCGGCTCTGTCCATAGAAGAAGGCAAGGATGACGGTCGGCAAAGCGACTACGGCCGAGACTGCAAGGATCTTGGCCGCCCAAGGCTGCCCGATTTCGCGCAAAATGAGCGCCAATGGCTCCGGACTATTGGCGAAGCCGGTGTAGGGAACCGCGCCGATCGCGGCCGCCGCGATCGCCATGTAGATAAGCACGCAAACCGCCATTGATCCGACAATGCCGATTGCCAGATCCCGGCCGGGATTCTTCGCTTCCTCGGCCGCGGTGGCAATTGCGTCGAAGCCGTAGAAAGCAAAAAAGATAATGGCTGCGGCCGCCATCACGCCGACTTCGGTCGCCTTTCCATCGGCGCCTATTACCGTGTGCTTGGCGAAGCCTTGGGCCATGAACGGCTCGAAATGCGCGGAATTGAACACGCCGAATGCCACCACCAGGAACAAGGCCAGCGCCAGCAATTTGATCACCACCAATATCGCGTTGAGCGTCGCGCTCTCGCGTGTTCCGGCGATCAGCAGGCCCGCGACGACCACGATGATGAAGATCGCCGGGATATTGATGATCCCGCCAAGCTCCGGCCCCTGCGCCAGGCTCATTGGATAGTTGAGATACTCATGCAGCAGCGGCGCGGCGTAGCCGGACCAGCCGACCGCGACCGCGCTCACCACCAATGTATATTCAAGGATCAGGGCAACCCCGATCATCCAGGCGATAAGCTCGCCAAAGACAACATAGGAATAAGTATAAGCCGACCCCGACGCCGGGATCATCGTCGCAACTTCGGCATAGGCCAGCGCCGCGCAGGCGCAGATCACGCCGGCGATGGCGAATGACAGGATCACGGCCGGCCCGGCCTTGCCCGCGCCAACACCAATCAACGTGAGAATGCCGGTTCCGACGATGGCGCCGACCCCTAGCGCGACGAGGTGCGGCCAGGACAATGTCTGCGCCAGCCGGTGATGCTCCGGCATGTCCTCACGAGCGACAATCGACTTGCGAACGTTCCAGTTCTTCACCGGCTTCCCCCTCAATAATCCTTGCTGACACGCACGTTGGCACTGGTTCGGCCAATCGTCGAGACCGACGACAGGATCGAGAGCCAACGCGTGACCTGATATTCCGCCCGCGTCGCCGAATAACCCTGACCATCCGTGATCACTTCCACGAAAAGTTTCCGGGTAAGGTACTTGCCCGCCGACACGGCAGTCTTCTGTCCGGTTGCGACGTCGGCCGGAAGAATCCGCAACCGGTCCAGCCCGACGGCCCGGCGAAGCGCGTTGATCGGGTCCAGTGTGCCGGACCCAGAGCGGAGCGCCGCCACGGCAGTTGCCAATTGAAGTGCCTCCGGCGCCGACAGGTTGGTGATCGACGTCCCAAACAACAGCCGCGAAAGCAGTTCGTCCTGCGGCAACTGAGGTACGGAGGCGAAGGTGATTTCAGGCTTCAGCCCGGTCCCACCGACCAGGATACTGGCGTCCAATCCCTGGATCTGGGCCGCTGCCCTGATGTCGAGGAATGGGTCGGGAGGACTCTCTCCACGGAACCGGATCGCGCCGCGATCAAGCCGGAAATTACGTCCGGCAAATTCATAGTCGCCCCGGATCAGGTCCGCTCGCCCGGTCAACCGCGGCGCATCGACTGTGCCTTTGACGCTAAGGTCGGTCGTCCATCTGCTATCGATGCCAAGTCCGCGCACATTAAGCTCGCCGCCGGCCACATCGACATCGAGCTTCCACGGCTGGAGCTGCCGCAGTTCGATAACCTCATCGGCATCCTGTCCGACATTTCGAACCACCAATTGCGGCACCGATGCCGCCGCGCTCGCCCTGCCGAGGGTGAAGCGCCCGCTATCGAGGTGCAGCTTGCCGCTGATCGTTCCACCTTCGCCGCCCGACTTGATCGCCAGCGGTCCGGTTACCGTTGCGGCCAAATCATCGCGGTCGAGCAAGCGGGCTCTCGCCGCGTCGAACTTGAGGTCCAGTCCGGTCTTGCCGCCCGAAAAATCGACCGTGCCGCTGCCGCTGATCGTGCCGCCGCCGGGAGTGGATCCGGTAATTCCGGACAGGACCAGCCTCGGCCCGGCGAACCGGCCCTGTGCATGGACTCGCTCGACCACCATACCGGTGACGGCGCTTTCGATTCTCGCGCCGTCGGCCTTGAGCGAGCCGCGAATCTGCGGTTCGACCAGCCGCCCGCCGATATCGGCGCCGATCGCGATCGGGCCCGACAGGTCGAAAACCTCGACGCCCGACAGACGCCACAGCGTGTCAGCGGGGCCCGCATAGCGCATCTGCAGCAACATCGGCGCATTCATCAGTTCGGCGACGATCGGGCCGCGACCCAAAGGCGCGAACCGGGCCTGCGCCCGGCCGATTGCCTTCCCGTCGCTGACCGCGACCGCGCGCAACGCCGCCCGGCCCTGACCCAGCACCGCGTTGACGCCCACATCGATCGGTTTTGAGGTCAGCACCAATCCGGCCCGGCTAAGTCCGCGCACCCGCAAATTGGCGCTGCCCGAGGGCTGACCTGCCCAGCTATATTCGACACGGCCGCTGGCAATTCCCCCCAGCTCCGCCTTGGGCCAGACGACATCGAGCAATTGCAACGGCAGAGCCTGGATGTCGGCGCGGAACTGCGGCTGATCGCCGGTCCGGCCGGAAAGCGTTCCGAGGCCGCCACCAAAGCGTACGCGCGTCGGTGCGACCTCCCATCCGCCAGCGACCCTGGTCAAAACCGCCGGGCTTTCCAGCGTCAATGGCTTGCGATCCAGTTCGCCACGGCCGGTAACGCTGACCCTGTCCGGTGTGACATTGGCCAAGGCGACGAGTTGGAATGCGCTACCGCGCATTCCCGAAACCGCGGCACGCACCTGGCCCGTACCATTGACCAGATGCGCATTCGCCGAGACCCGCGCCAGCGAAACGCCACTGGTTGAGAGCCCGCGCGCGGTAACGACGCCGTCGAGCGTCGTCTGCTCCTCAGCAAGGATGATCGTCCCGTCGACCCGTCCGGTACGGACACTCAAGGCCGGCGGGCCGGCGAGGTTGAGGCCGTTGGCCGCGAGGTGAGCTTCGATCCGCTGATCGTCGTTGACCGGCGCGAAATCGAGCGTCCCATTAATTGGCCCGTTTGCAAGCCGGAGCTGGCCGGTGAATCCTCCGGGATCGGCCCTGAGCGATCCGGTCGCAGTGGAGCCGGCGACATTCAGCGCCGCAATGGCGATCGTCGTCTTCTCGCCCCGGGGCAGCAGGATATCGCCGTTGGAGGTGAAGGGGCCGAGCCGGGATTGGCCTTCCGCCCGATAGGCAAAGCCCTGTACGGTCGGATCGAGGAACAGCCGCATGTCACGGATGCCCAGCACGTCATTGGGACGCTCCAGGAACAGCTCCACCTTGGGCCGCTCGATACGACCGTCGAGCCGCAGCCGGAGCGGCCCATATTGCGCCTGAGTCCCGCGCGCCTCGATCAGGAAGGTGCCGTCCTTGCGGCGAATGCCCGCCCCTGACAGCCGCAGCTTGGGGGAATAAAGCTGCAGGTTGGTTAGGTGCACAATGCCATCATTGCCGCGTTCAAGGTCCGTGGTCAGGCGCGGCAGACCTCCGGTCAGGGAGGCAAAAAAGCTGTTATCGAGCCGGCGGACCCAGGCCTGCGCCTTGCCGAGCACCCTGGATCCCTTGCCTCCCGGGCCCGGCACAACCTGGAGCTGCGTTTCCACATCGACGACGCCAAGGCCTGGAATCAGGTAGCGCTTCATCCCGCCGGATATGGCGATGTCGAACCGGCCGGTCTTAAGGTCGATCAACAGCGAAAGCGTGCCGTTGACCTTGGCGCTGGAAAGCTTGAGCTTTTCGCCCCGGGCGAACTGCGGAGTGATCGCCAGAAATCCCTGCAGGCTAAGGTTGGCCAATATCCCGCCTGCGATATCGCCCACTCCGGTAATCGCCCGCGCCTTTAGCAGCAGCGGCACCCGCATCGGCCAGGGCGACAGCTTGCCACGACCTTCGGCGCGAACGTCGACAAAGCCGGTCCTGTCGAAGGCGACCTGAGGGCTGGTCAGGCGGTAGGCATAGTCGGCGCTGGCCCTTGGACCGTCGAGCGTCCACACCATCCGCACGTTGCGGCCGGTCATGTTGGGGAACAGCGCCGGCGGGCGCAGCAGGTCGATGCCGATCGCAACCTCATCGTAGCGGCCTTGGGCGAAGTCCAGCTTGCCGGCGGCTGCCGCCCTCAGAGACGGCGACGTCATGGTCAGCTTGCCGTCGAGGATCCGCTGCTCGAACGTCGCATCGCCGCTGACCTTCACCACCGGCGCTGTCAGCCGCTGAAGCTTGCCTTTGAGAAATGGCGACAGCGCCAGGTTGCCGGTCAGGCGGTAACGGCCGCTGTCCACGCCCAATATTAGCTTGGCCGTGTCGCGCCGCTCGACCAGCAAATGTGCCGAGCCTCGCCATTTGGTCCAGCTGCCGTCGCCAGAAATTGTCAGGTCGATCGGCCGTTTCAACCCGACCAAAGCCGGGATCAGCCCGTCGCCCGGCGCAATTGCACGGACGTCGAGATCGAACCGATCCCGATCAGGCTCGGCATCGAGCAAAGCGATCAGCTTGTCGCCGTCGAGCATTCCGAGCTTGAGGCCGATCATTGCCCTGCCGGCGCGAATGTCGGCTTCACCCGACAGGCTTCCGGCCCTGGCTGCACCGCTTACTTCGCGCGCCAGTTCAAGCCGGTCGATCGTGAGACTGCCGATATGGATGTCGAATTTGGGCAGCAACGGCCCCTTGCGGCCGGTCTTCCGGAGCTTGGGTAAGCGCTGGACACGCACCAGCGGGGATTCCAGACGGTCGATATGCAGGCTGTTGTACAGCCAGGCTCCGGGTGCCCAGTCGACCATGATTTCCGGGCTGGTCGCGAACACTCCGTCCGGATCGCTGACGGCGACGCCCTTCAGGCGCGCCACGCCATAGATCGATCCCTCGATCCGCGCGACACGGATCCGAAGCCCGGTCGCGGTTTCGACCTGGCCGATCCGATCGACGATGAACCGATGGCCCGGAGCGGTGTCGAGCAGGATCAACCCCCCGAACGCCAATGCCATCAGAACCAGCAGCAACACCGCCAATTCAATCGCCAGGCGCCGCGCCCAATGGCGGCGAGCGGAAGCAACGAAGGGAGCGCCTCCCGCCTCGCCAGGGGTGATCGCGGCCTCGACCATCAGAATGCCTGACCCAGTCCGACAACGACTGCGATCGAGCCGTCGCCGGATTTGCGGTTGAGCGGGGTGCCGACGTCGATGCGGATCGGTCCGAAGCTGGAATAGTAACGGGCGCCTAGCCCGACGCCGATCTGCCAGTCGCCGAACTTGGGCATTGCGTTGGTCGACAGAGTACCGCCGTCGATAAACGGCACGATTCCGAAATTGCCGCCGAACGCCTTCAATCGAATGCGGGCTTCAAGACTGAACTCTGCCAGGCTGCGCCCGCCGATGGGATCGCCATCGATATCGCGTGGCCCGAGCCGCTGGTAGCCGTAGCCCCGCACCGAACCCCCGCCGCCCGAATAAAATCGCCGCGACGGCGCGATATCGTCCCGGCTCGCGCCGACAATGGTACCGACGCGCACTCGCCCGGCAGCCACGATCCGGCTCGACAGCTTATGATAGGCACTGCTGTCTAGCTGAACCCGGGCGTAGGGGAATGTGCCACCCTGAAAGCTGATCTCCGGGCTCAAACGGCCCAGCAGGCGGAATCCCTTGGTCGGATCGAGCAGGTCGTCGGTGGCGTCATAGCCAAGGCTGCCCGGGATCGCGCCGATGAAGAATGTTCGCCGCCGTGGTTCGCCAGTCGCTTCGATCGTGTCTCGCTCGTCCGAGGCGACCAGCTCGGCGCCAAGGCTCCAGGTCCACTTCTTCTGCCAGATGAAATTGCTTTGCCGCTCGAACCCGCCTGACAGAGAAAGGGTACGCGCTTCGAACGCGTCGCGATCGACGTGACTGGCCAGGATCTGGGCATTGAGCACCTGATCGCGCCGCAGCCAATTGCTGCGGCGGACCGAGACCGCTCCCAATTGCTCCTGCGTACCCGCAACCCCGCGAACCGTCAGCGCCCCCTCTGGATTGAAGAAATTGCGGTGCTGCCAGCTCGCTTCTCCGCGAAGCCCTTCGCCCGTGCCATAGCCCGCTTCGCCGGCGATGGTCCGCATCGGTGCCGGGTCAAGCTTGACCGCAAGGTCGATGATTCGGCCATCGTCACGCGGAATCTGCGTGACTTCGACCGACGCCACCAGGCCGGTGGCGATCAGGGCCCGCCTCAAGTCGGCGACTTCGTCGGCCTCGAACCGGTCCCCCGGCTTGAACCGTGCAATCTGCTGAACATGCCGCGGGGAAAAGGGCGGCTGACCGGATACGGTGATGCTGCCGAATTTCGCCACCGGTCCCGGGATTACCGGAAGCACCAATCGTGCGGTCTGCGCCTCATGGTCGACCATTATGTCTTGCTCGCCAACCTTGGCGGTCGCGAACCCGCGTTCGCCCAGCGCGACCTGAAGCGCGACGCCAGCGGCAATCACTTTCTGCGCAACGACCGGATCGCCGGCCTTGACCGCGAAGGCGTCTCTCAATCCCGCCGCCTCGTTCCCTGCCGCCGCCTCGATCCCGGGCAGTTCAACGCTCTCGAAGTGATACTGCTGGCCGGCGACGGCTGACAGAATGATGGCCAGTGCGCCATTGGCGGTGTTGATTTGCGGCTCGACCGTCGCGTCATAATAGCCTTGGCTACGAAGCAGTTCGGCCAGCAGCTCGGCGTCGGCCCTGGCTCGCCGGTCGATCTGCGCTGCGTTGGCCCTGTGCTTGCGATCGGCCTTAAGGGTCGAGCGTGCGTCGAATCCGGCCCTGATCTCATCCGTCGCTTCAAGCCCCTCGATGCCTTCGATCGACCAGCGATAGTTGCGTGTGGCCGAGGCATCCTCGACACCTTCGGCCGCCTGCTCGGTCGCTTCCGCCGCGGCCTCGGGCGCGACGCCTTCCACCTCAGGCGGTAAAACCGGGTCGGGTTGATTGAGGTCTGGCCATTCCACACCCAGGTCGGGCATGGAATCGAGCGGGGCCGAAGGGTCGAGCTCTGCCGGATCGGTGACTGGTGGAGCGGTTTGGGCACAGAGCGGGGCAGCGCCGAGCGCCAGCCCGGCACAGCCCGCAAGCCAATGGAACCCTGTTCCTAGCCCGGCGCGACGCTCACCCATCGAGGATCAGCCTAGCATGGAGGAAGAACGACGCCACCTCCCGCGCGCACGCGGGCTAGCGCGCCTGTCGCGCGCTCCGGCTTTCTCACTAAAACTTAATGGACGGTGCCGCGAACTTCCTGGTCGGACAGAGTGACGATCACCCGTTCGATCTGGCGCCAATGGCAGAAGCGGAGGACATTGCCCTGGTCGCGGCTATGCTCGGCCCTCGCCGCTGCTTCAAACCCGGCATCATCGCCATAGGTTTCCAGCAGAAGCGCGGCATCGGCCAGCGCGGCTCGGCCATGTATGTAGGGCATCTCCATGGCCCCGATTTAGCTCACGCTACCTTGCGGTTCGGCGCACAGACAAGGTCAACGAAACGTCAACCATGTTTGCGAGCCGTCATGCCGGGGGGCATGACGAGATTGCGAACATCTGGCTTCGATTGAGGCAATCTGCCATTCGCTTGGCCATGAACCGTCGCTCGACCGCCGCCGGCGGAATCTTCCTGTTCCTCGGCCTGCTCATCGGCGCCACCTATGGCATCAACGCCGGTGAGCCGATGCTGGGAGTGCTGCTTGGGTTCGGCGCCGGGATAATCCTGGCGCTGCTGGTGTGGCTTATCGACCGCCGGCGGAATTGATATCGAAGGTCATGCGACCCTGCGCGCCGCCCAGATTACGCGGCCGATGCAGTCGATCTCATCCAGCCCGCAATCCGGAAGATCGATATAGGCCGGATTATCGGACTGGACCGTAAGACGGCGGCCCACAGGGTGGATCGCCAGCCGCTTGACCAGCAGTGCCCCGTCGACGCGCAGCACATAAATACCATCGCGCAGCCGGTCCGGCCCATCGGCGAGATCGACCAAAATATCGTCGCCATCATTCAGTGTCGGCGCCATTGAATCGCCCTCGATGCGAATCACCGACAGGCTGTCCGCCAAAGATCGGGTCATCGACTTCAGCCAGCGCGGATCAAAGGCGAAATAGGGCCGCACGCTTTCCTCGCCGGAGAGTGCGCCAGGGCCAGTCGACGTCCTTACCGCGGTGCGCGGGACTGGAACGAGCTCGCCAAATTCCGCCGCGGGATCGGCCGAAGGGCCACCCAGCATCGACTCGGGAATCCGGAAATGACGCGCCAGCATCCTGCGCTCATTTTCTCCGAGCTGCTTCGGAGTGCCCTTGCGCAGATATTGCTGAACATATGCCGCATTGCGCCCGATCATGCGCGACAGCGAGGCGAAATTATCTCCCCGCTCCGCACAAAGCCGTTCCAGCACCTGCCGAGGGGTAGAGTTCATGCGGTCAGATTAACCATAGGAAAATTCCTAGACAAGTAGGAAACTCATTGGAATTGAAGCAGCCGCCGATTCGCCGAACGTTGGGGACAAACAGCCGTGCATTTGCTTCGACACGTGGAGAAATATCTAAAGATCAGCAACACGCCAGCGGCCCGCTTCGGCCGCGAGGCAATGGGCGACCCTCGGTTCGTATTCGATTTGCGCAGGGGGCGAGAGCCGCGGCCGCGAACGGTCGCTCGGATCCTTGCCTTCCTGGAGACCGGCCAATGATGAAACTGGCCCTTTCGCCTGCTGCGGCCGGGCTATTGCGCGCCTTGCTGGCCAAGGCCGGCATCAAGCGAGATAGGATTTTGCTTACTGAATGCCGGTCCACTGATTGGCATTCCCTAACCTTTATTGGAGAACGGCACGAAATCGAGCTGCGGGTAGCTGGGCCGGACGCCGACCTAATCTGTGAGCGCTTAACCAGGGGCCTCAATGAAGCGGAGTTCGCCATACCGGGCCAGCTTGTCGCCGACATCGGGCTGGAGCGGCCGCCAAGGCGGAACAGCGACTCATCCGTCAGCCTCTTCATAGAGGCGCTCACCATTGCCGAGTAGAGGACTGTCCGGGGGGCAATCTGACGAGGCAATCGAATGACTAGCGCAAATTAGCGCGGATATTGGCGAGCGCGGCATGAAGTGCAGCGCTGGCGTCGACTTGCTGATCGACCGCGGAAAGCTCCGCCCCCGCCGGCCTGCCCTGTTCGTTCAAATAATCCGAAATTTTGAGCACCAGTTCGCCGGGCGTGGGCTCCGCCCGCGCAAATAATTGCACGACCCGGGAATCTGCGTCCGGCTCGATCAGCCGATCTTCAAGCAGCAGCACGTCATCGTCGTCGGAGAACTCAAATTCGACCGCGTCGAATTCTGTTCCGTCCGCGACGGGCGCGACGCCCGCCATCCGCATTGCGACGAACCCGGCTGCCAGACCGATCACCCCGCACCCCACTTTGGCCACCAGTGGCAGTCCAGCGAGCGCGGCCGACCAGGCCGCGGCGCAGGCGAGAATCAACGGTGCGGCCCATTCTGCCACAGCTTCGACAGGATGCGGTTTTCCGGCCCAGGTCATTGCACCAACATAGCGCCAATTGATTGCCAAGCCGTTTAGGCGCTCGGCTTAGGCCCTCGCCTCAATCGCCGCGATCAACGCAGCGGTAAAGGCCGGCACATCGTCGGGCTTGCGGCTGGTGATGATATTTCCGTCTGTCACCGCTTCCTCGTCGACCACCTCGGCCCCGGCGTTCTTGAGATCGGTTCGGATCGACGGCCAGCTGGTCGCCTGCCGACCGCACAGCAGATTCGCTTCGACCAGCAGCCAGGGCCCGTGGCAGATGGCGGCGACCGGTTTGTCGGTATTGGCGAATTCCCGGATCAGCCCGATCGCATCTTCGTGGGTACGCAACTGGTCCGGGTTGCTTACGCCACCTGGTAACAGCAGCGCGTCATAGTCCGCGGCAGTCGCGTCCTTGATCAACAGGTCGGGCTTTATCGACTTGCCCGGCTCGTCATGCACCGTTCCCATAATCTCATCCAGGCTGAGTGAGGCGAGCGTCACCTTGGCGCCCTTGCCGAGCAAAATCTCGCGCGGCCCGAACAGTTCGCTCTCCTCGAACCGGTTAGTGGCCATGATCAGCACATGGGCTTCGCCGATTGGCGGCATATTCATCTCCTTGGGCCGGCGAAACGGGAACCGCGACGCCCTTGCTCCTTTATGGCTCGACCAACGATGGAGGTCGCCAAAAGCATGTTGCGTCATAGCTCCGACAACGAGCCGGGCTACAGCCGTCAACAGAAGGGCCGATTCTGGGCCTATTTCGACGAACATGGCAAGCGGATCACCAACCGTGACGAGATCGACCGCCTGAATAAGATCGCTCTGCCGCCGGCCTATACCGACGCCTGGTATTGCAAGGATGCCAACGGGCACCTGCAGGCCACCGGGCGCGATGCCCGCGGCCGCAAACAATACCGCTATCATCCCGATTATCGGCTCAAGCGCGACACGTCGAAATATGAAGGCTGCCTAGAGTTCGGCGCGGCGCTCCCCAAACTTCGAGCCCGGGTCGAGCGCGACCTCGGGAAACGCAAGCTTGAGCGCGATACGGTGCTGGCAGCGGTTGTGCGCCTGCTCGACCGGGAGCAAATGCGGGTCGGCAACGAGGAATATGCCCGCGACAACAAGAGCTTCGGCGCGACGACGCTGCGTACGCGCCACCTGCGCCGCGCCGGTGGCAAGCTGAAGATGCGCTTCACCGGCAAGCACGGCATCATTCACGAAGCCACGATCACCGACCGCAATTTGAAGCGCGTCGTCAGCAAGTGCCAGGACCTTCCCGGCCAGATGCTGTTCCAATATGTGAACGGCGACGGCGAGCCTCAGCCCGTCACTTCGGCGGACGTCAATGCCTATATCCGTGAGACGACCGGCGGCGACTTCACCGCCAAGCATTTCCGAACCTGGGGAGCCAGCGTCATCTTCTTCGACCAGCTGCTGCGCAAGGATGAGGAAAAGCGCCTCAGCCTGAAAACGGCGCTCGAACCGGTTGCCGAAGCTCTCGGCAACACGCCTGCCATCAGCCGCAAGAGCTATGTTCATCCCAGGCTGATTGATGCTCTCCAGGAAGATCCTCGCGATCCGCTCCACGGCATGACCCGCCCGTCTCCCCGCCGTCGGCTGACCGGCGCGGAGACCGCGTTCCTGGCCTTCCTCAAGAAGAAGCCGCGCCGGCGAAGGAAGGCAGCGGCTTGAACCTTGCCCTCGCCCTCGCCACAAGCGCGGTCATGAAGCAGCTGAAAGTCCCGAGCCCGCAGAAAATCGACAGCCTGTTCGACTGGATCCTTGCCAATCTCGACCGGCTGGCGATCGGCGCGATGATTGCCGCGGCAATCGTCGCCGTCATGCTGGCCATGCGCTGGATTGGCCACCGCCTGCTGGCGAACGAACCGGCCGAGTGGGGCTGGCGCGGGATCATCGGACGGGTGCTTGCCAGGACCAGCGTCTTCTTCATGGTTGCCGCGGCAATCGACATCGTCGTCAGCTACGCCGCCATCCCGGCCAAGCTGGCGCACCTCGCCGACATGTTCTTCCTCGTTGCAGCCTCGCTGCAGGCGGCGATCTGGGCGCGCGAGATCATCGTCGGCGTTATCCGCAGCAGGGTCGGCGAGGATCCCGGGGCATCCACGCTCGGCAACGCGATGGCCCTGATCCGCGTGCTGGTGAACGTCGTGGTGTTCGCCATCGCGTTGGTGGTCATCCTCGATAATCTGGGCGTCAACGTCACCGCGCTGGTGGCGGGCCTGGGCATCGGCGGCATTGCGATCGGCCTCGCCGCGCAGGGCATCTTCTCTGACCTGTTCGCGGCTCTTTCGATCGTGTTCGACCGCCCGTTCCGGCGCGGCGACACGATCCGTTACGGTAGCGGCACTGACGTCACGGTCGGGACCGTAGAGCGTATCGGCCTCAAGACCACGCGCCTGCGCAGCATTTCCGGCGAGCAGGTGATCATGGCCAATACCAAGCTGCTGGAGCAGGAAGTCCGCAATCTCGCGGAGGCCAAGGTCAGACGAGTGTCGCTGACCTTCAGCCTGACCTACCAGACGTCGGCCGAAACGCTGGAGAAGCTGCCGGCGATTGCCGAAGCCGTGATCAAGGCAGTGAAGACCGCCAAGCTGGTCCGCTGCATCCCGACCGCCTTCGCTCCAAGCTCGATCGACTGCGAGCTGGTTTACGACGACCGGACGATCAGCCCCGACACGCTCGCCCACCACAAGGCGGACATCATCGTCGGCATGGCTCGCGCCTTCGCCAGGGAAAAGATCGATTTCGCCTATCCGACGCAGACGACCTACACAGCCGCGCCTGATGGCAAGCTGGTCATGCCTTGGGCGCAGCCACCGAAATAAGCTTGCCGTAGCGTCAATTTCGACGCTCTTGCCAGCATCGTTGGGCCGGGCCTAAGCGGATGCCTATGCCCGTCGCCGCTCTTGACGATATCCGCGCCAAAGTCGGCCAGCAGGTCGGCACTTCCGACTGGATCGAAGTTACGCAAGACCGCATCAGCGCCTTTGCCGATGCGACCGAGGACCATCAGTTCATCCATGTCGATCCGGTCGCCGCCGCCGCGGCCGGGTTCGGCGGAACCATCGCCCACGGTTTCCTCAACCTGTCGCTGCTGAGCCGAATGGCGGCCGATGCCATGCTGGTCCCCGACACCACGCGCATGGCATTGAATTACGGCCTCGACCGCGTCCGCTTCATCGCCCCGGTCAAGGCGGGCAAGCGCGTACGTGGCCATTTCACGCTGGACGGGGTCGACGAGAAAGCCCCCGGGCAGTTACTCATTCGCCAGACCGTCACGGTCGAGATCGAGGGCGAGGAGAAGCCCGCCCTCACCGCCCAATGGCTTGGCCTCATCTTCACCTAGGAGAATTCCAATGTCCGTCCGCGACGCCGTCATCGTCTCCACTGCCCGCACCCCCATCGGCCGCGCCTACAAGGGTGCGTTCAACGCCACCGCCGGCGCCACGCTCGGCTCGCTGTCGCTAGCGCCCGCGATCGAGCGAGCGGGCATCGAGGCCGGCGAAATCGACGATGTGGTCTGGGGCTGCGTGCTGACCCAGGGCACCCAGGGTGGCAACATTGGCCGCCAGGTCGCGCTTCGCGCCGGCTGCCCGGTCACCGTTTCCGCCCAGACCATCGACCGCCAATGCGCGTCGGGGCTGATGGCGATCGCCACCGCCGCCAAGCAGGTGGTCGTCGACAGGATGGATATCGTCGCCGCCGGCGGCCAGGATTCGATCAGCCTGGTCCAGACGCCCGAAATGCGGATCAGCGGCGACCCCTCTCTGATTGCAATGCACAAGGACGTTTATATGCCGATGCTCGGCACCGCCGAGACGGTCGCCCAGCGCTACGGCATCAGCCGCGAGGCGCAGGACGAATATGCGCTGCAATCGCAGCTGCGGACCGCCGCCGCCCAGGCCGAGGGCCGCCTGTCGGCCGAAATCGTGCCGGTCACCACCAGCATGGGGATCAAGGACAAGGAAACCGGCGAAGTCTTGTTCAAGGAAGTCACCGTCGACAAGGATGAGGGAAACCGACCCGAGACCACGCTTGAAGGCCTTTCCTCCCTGCAGCCTGTGTTGGGCCCCGGCACGTCGATCACCGCCGGCAACGCCAGCCAGCTGAGCGACGGCTCGTCCGCCTGCGTCATCATGGACGGCGCGCTTGCCGAGAAACGCGGACTGGAGCCTCTGGGCCGCTACATCGGCATGGCCGTCGCCGGCACCGAGCCCGACGAAATGGGCATCGGTCCGGTGTTCGCCGTGCCGAAACTGCTGCAGCGCTTCGGCCTCAAGATGGACGATATCGGCCTGTGGGAACTGAACGAGGCGTTCGCGGTGCAGGTGCTCTACTGCCGCGACAAGCTTGGCATCCCCAATGAGTTGCTCAACGTCAATGGCGGCGCGATCTCGATCGGCCACCCCTACGGCATGTCAGGCGCGCGCCTGACGGGCCATGCGTTGATCGAAGGCAAGCGCCGCGGCGCCAAATATGTCGTCGCCACCATGTGCATCGGCGGCGGCATGGGCGCTGCTGGGCTGTTCGAGGTCCTGTAGCGCCGAAAATCCTCAATCGTTCGTCCTGAGCGGAGCGCGGAGCGCGTAGTCGAAGGGCGCAGCGCCAAAGCCCTTCGACTTCGGCCTAGCTGCCTACGCTCAGGACGAATGGCATGGTTGTCAGGATTGGCTGTTTCTGACAGCCTATCCATGTGACCCCCGTCGAACTCGTCGCCCTCGCTGCCTCGACCAGCCTGCTGGCCGGCTGGCGGCTGTATCTTGTCACTTTGATCACCGGGCTCGGCATGAAGTTCGGCTGGGTCGCCCTGCCCGAACAGCTGAAGATGCTCGACGTGCTGGCCAATAATTGGGTGCTCGGCATCGCCGCCCTCGGCACCTTTTGCGAATTCTTTGCCGACAAGATAGCCTGGGTCGACAGCGCCTGGGACGCCATTCATTCGTTCATCCGTCCCTTGGGCGGAGCGCTCCTCAGCCTTGCCATCATCGACAGCGCCGACCCCGCCTGGCAGATCGGAAGCTTCCTGCTTGGCGGCGGGGCGGCATTGATGGCCCATGCCGGCAAGGCCGGCGCCCGCACGCTGGTCAACGCCAGCCCCGAGCCATTCTCCAACATATTGGTCTCGACCGGGGAGGATGTCGCCACCGGCGGTCTGCTGGCGCTGGCCATCGCCAACCCGATCGCCGCCGCGCTGATCGCGCTTGGCCTGGTGCTGTTGTCGATCTGGCTGGTATTTGCAGCCCGCCGCGCATTGGCGCGACTGATCGACCGGGTGAGCCCGCCCCGGACCCCAGCGGCGTGAATCGCGCGTCCGGTAGGCGGCAACACCCGCGCTGGACCCTGGTGATGTCGGTTGCCGCCAGCTCACTCAGCTTCATCGACGGTTCGATCCTCAACGTCGCGCTTCCCGCGATCCGCGCCGGGACACAAGCAGGCGCCGCCGAAGTCCAGTGGGTCGTCAACATCTACACGCTGCCGCTCGCCGCGCTGATCCTGCTCGGAGGCGCGCTCGGCGATCATCAGGGGCGAAGGCGATGGCTGGTGATCGGCACCGCCTTGTTTGGGCTTGGCTCGCTGGCTTGCGCGGTCAGCGGCGCGCTTGAGCCCTTGCTGGCTGGACGCGCGCTGCAGGGTATTGGTGCCGGACTGTTGCTGCCCAATAGCCTCGCCCTGCTTAACGGTGCCTATGAAGGCGAGGACCGCGGCCGGGCGATCGGCACCTGGGCGGCGGCCGGAGCGATCTCCGCCGCCATCGCGCCGCTGATCGGCGGATGGCTGGTCCAGAATGCGGGCTGGCCGAGCATCTTCTACATCAACCTGCCGTTCGTCGCCGCGGCGATCACCGTTGCGCTGACCAGGGTCGAAGAGGTCAAGGAGCCCGAGAAAGCCCGGCTCGACCTCGTCGGCGCCGCATTGGCGACTCTTGGCCTCGGCGCCGCCACCTATGGGCTGACCCTTTGGTCCCAGACGTTCAAGCTGACCCAGGTCGCAACCATCACGCTTGTCGCCGGGGCGACGCTGCTGCTGGGATTTGTGCTTTGGGAGCGGCATCTCAAGGGCAAGGCAATGGTGCCGCTGTCGCTGTTCGAGAATCGCTGCTTCTCCTCGCTCAATCTAATGACCTTCCTGCTCTACGGTGCGTTCGGCGGCGCGATGCTGCTGATCCCCTATGTGCTGATCGAGGCCGGCGACTATTCGCCGGTCCAGGCCGGCCTTTCCCTGCTTCCCCTGTCGATTCTGCTGGGCGGCCTGTCGCCGCTGATGGGCAAGCTGTCGGTTCGGGTCGGGCCGCGCATTCCTCTCACCGTCGGCCCGATCGTAGTTGGCGCCGGCCTTATGCTTGCCACCCGAATTGCCTCCAGCCAGGCCTATTGGACACATGCCTTCCCGGCGATCCTCGTGATGTCGATCGGCATGACCCTTGCGGTTGCGCCGCTTACCAGCACGGTGCTGGCCGCGGTCGACCGGCACCAGACCGGCATGGCTTCCGGTTTCAACAGCGCGGTGGCGCGGCTTGGCGGGCTGATCGTCGTCGCTTTGATGGGTGCCGTGCTGATGCAGCAAGGCGATGCATTGCTGGCGCCGTTCTCCAAGGCGCTGGTCGTCATGGCCATTGTCGCCGCTGTGGGCGGGATCGCCGCCTTTTTCGGTTTGACTGGCCGATGGATGCGGCATGATCCCAACCCCTCCGACGCGCGGCCCTGCTAGGTTCGTCTCTCCCGCGTAATTTGCTAAACGATGCGCCATTACGACTCAGCGGGAGGGCGGCAATGGATCACGGTGTGCGACTGTCATTGGCGCTGGCGTCCACGACATTGCTCGGCGTCAGCGCTCCACTGGAATTCAGTGCCCAGCAACTGGCCCTGCTCGATCCTTCGGCCAATATGGCCGCACTTTGCGGCGGCGGCAGAGGTCCGTCGATGCGCGACCGGCTGGCCATGTCGGCCGCGCTGGTCCAGGCCGCCCAGTCGCCTGCGCCCATCCGACTCTATGACGGCCTCGGCAAGGTCCATTTCCCGGTAAGCACGACCAGCCCCGAAGCGCAGCGCTACTTCGACCAAGGCATGGCCTTCGCCTATGGCTTCAACCACGCCGCCGCGATTGCTTCGTTCAAGGAAGCACAGCGGCTCGATCCCGATTGCGCCATGTGCTGGTGGGGCGAATCCCTCGCCTATGGCCCGAATATCAATGCTCCGCTGACGCCGGACGCCAACGGACTGGCCCTGAAGTCGATTGCCGAAGCACAGGCGCGCGCGACCAAGGTCACGCCGCCCGAACGGGCGCTGATCCTGGCGCTGGCCAAGCGCTATTCGGCCGACCCCAACGCCAAACGCGCCGACCTCGACGGCGCTTATGCTGACGCGATGCTGACCGTCGCGCGCTATTATCCACAGCATGACGATATTTCGCTGCTCGCGGCCGAGGCGGCGATGGATACGCTGCCGTGGGACTATTGGGAGCCCGACAAGCAAAGCGCCAAGCCGCGCCTCGGCGAGGCGATCCGCCTGGTCGAGACGGTATTGGCCCGCAATCCCGACCACCCGCAAGCCCCGCACCTCTACATTCACTTGATGGAGAACGGCCCGAATCCGAAGCGCGCTGAGGCTGCTGCGGATCGCCTCACCTTGCTGTCCAGGGATGCCGGTCACCTCGTCCACATGCCGGCTCACATCTATTACCGGCTCGGGCGCTGGAAGGATTCGATTCGCGTCAACATCGACGCCGCCCACAAGGACGAGGCCTACATCAAGGAATCGGGCGACAAGGGATTCGTCCGCTACGGCTATTATCCGCACAACGTTCATTTCATCGTCACCTCGGCGCAGATGGGCGGCGACCTGCCGACCGCCATCAGCGAGGCCAAGCGGCTGGGATCGATCGTCGATGCCGGCACCGCCTCCCAGCTCGCCTGGGTCCAGGCGATCAATGCCGCGCCCTATTTCGCGACGCTGCAATTCGCTTCGCCCAAGGAGGTGCTGGCGCTGCCGGAGCCCGATCCCCGGCTTCATTATGTCCAGGGTATTCGCCATTATGTCCGGGCGGTTGCCTACGCCCAGCAGAACAACAGCCAAGGCTTCGACGCCGAATTGACCGAGCTGAAGCGCATCCAAGGCTCCGGGCTTCTCCAGCCCATGGTCGACCAGGGCATGCCCGCGACCGACTTGCTGGCGCTGGCGGAACATGTCGCGCTTGGCAAACAGGCCGGCTTCCGTGGTCGCCATAACCAGGCAGTCGAGCATTTCCGGGCAGCGCTCGCGATCGAAAACCGCATACCGTACATGGAACCGCCGTGGTGGTATTATCCGGTCAACCAGTCGCTGGGTGCCGCGCTTTACCGTGCCGGCAAATATGACGAGGCCCGGCAGGCATTCACCGCCGCGCTTGCCAAATATCCGAACAATGGCTGGGCGCTTTACGGCCTGTCGCTAGCCGAGCGTGCGCAAGGGCGACCGGCGCAGGCGGCCGCGGCCCGCGCCGCACTCAGCCGCGCATGGATGGGCGATCCGCGATGGCTGAAGATGGAACGGATTTAGGCGACGCCACTCGTCACCCCGGCCTTGAGCCGGGGTCTGCCTGCCTTAGGTTGGGGAAGAAAAAGCAGATCCCGGGTCAGGCCCGGGATGACAGTCAACTATTCGAGGCGATGAACTTCTCGACCACCGGCGCGATCTGCTCGCGCCATTTGCGGCCGTTGAAGATGCCGTAATGGCCAACGTCCTTGGCGAGCAGATATTGCTTCTTCGCCGCGGGTAGCGACGACGCAAGGTCAAGCGCCGCCTTGGTCTGGCCGATGCCGGAAATATCGTCGCGTTCGCCCTCGATCGCCAGCAAGGGCGTATCCTTGATCGCCTTGGGATCGACCTTCTTGCCGCGATGCTCGAGCTCGCCCTTGGGCAGCAGGTGGCGCTGGAACACGACATCGACCGTCTGCAGGTAGAATTCCGACGTCATGTCGCACACCGACAGATATTCGTCGTAGAACGCCCGCGTCGCATCTGCGCTTTCGTCGTCGCCGACCACCAGATGCTTGAACATCTCCCAATGGCTGACGAGGTGCGACCCCAGGTTCATGGTCATGAACCCGGCCAGCTGCAGGAAGCCCGGATAAACCTTGCGGCCATGGCCCGGATAGATCATCGGCACGGTGGCAATGACATTCTGCTGGAACCAGGCATGCGGCCGCTGGGTCGCCAGCGTATTGACCGCGGTCGGCGCCTTGCGGGTATCGACCGGCCCGCCCATCATGGTCAGGGTTTGCGGTCTTGCCGGATGCTTGCCGGCATTCATGATCGCGGTTGCGGCATAAGCGGGAACCGAGGGCTGGCACACCGCCAGCATATGCGGCCGTTTGCCGGTCCGGTCGTAGATCGCCTGTGAAAATTCAATCAGATAGTCGATGTAGTCGTCGAGATCGAAAATGCCTTCGCTGACTGGCACGAGCTTGGCGTCGCGCCAGTCGGTGATAAACACATCGTGCCTGGGCAGCATCCGCGCGACCGTCCCGCGCAGCAGCGTCGCATAGTGGCCCGACATCGGCGCCACGATCAGCAGCGGCTCTCCGGCATCATGGTCGACCTTGCGGAAATGCTTCAGCTGCCCGAACGGTTTGCGAAGCTCGATATCCTCGTCGACACGAACCAGTTTCTTGCCGACCTCGATCTCCGCGATCCCGAATTCCGGCTTGCCGCGGGGCGCCGAGGCATGGGCGAATACTTCAAGGCCCGCTGCAACCAGCGGGCCCATCGAGGAATATCCGAACGGATTTGTCGGGTTGTTGAGCCATCCGGCGCCGAGGCCTGCCAACTTGCTCGCGCTGGTCAGTAGCGAGCGCTGCACCTCATAGGCGTCATAGAGCATCAAAATGTCCTGGGAAAATGGAACACGTTAAATCGGAATGTGGGGCCGGATTGCCCCTACGGCAAGCAAATTGCTGCGCCGCACCCTCGCAATGCGGCAATTGAGGCAAAGCAGACACACTGCTAGCAACGCTGCCCATGGCTACCGCCCACGACCGCCCCAAGGGCAAGTCCGTTTCCGACCTCAACATGGTTTGGCGCTTTGCCAGCCATTATCCGGGACATATCGCCGGCGCGGCGGTCGCCCTGCTGATCGCGGCCGCGGCGACATCGGGTGTCCCGTTCGCCTTCAAGCTGATCATCGACCGCGGCTTCTCGGGTAGCGGGGATATCGCTCGCTGGTTCCAATATCTGTTGATGCTGGTGTTGGTCATGGCGCTCGCCACCGCGGTGCGCTTTTACTTCGTCAGCTGGCTCGGCGAGCGCGTCGTCGCCGATATCCGCCTGGCCGTTCATCGCAACCTGTTGCGCCTGGCCCCCGGCTTCTTCGAGGAAAACCGCCCGGCCGAGATAACCAGCCGGATCACGGTCGATACGACGATCATCGAACAAGTGGTCGGGACGACCGTTTCGGTCGCACTGCGCAATGTAGTGATGGGCATCGCCTGCACGGTAATCCTGTTCGTGCTGGCGCCCAAGCTGGCCGCGATGATGCTTGTGGGAATTGCCGTCATCGTCCTGCCGCTGACCTTCCTTGGCCGGCGTGTCCGCGCCATCTCCAAGCGCAGCCAGGATCGCATCGCCGATGTCGGCACCGTCACCAGCGAGGTGCTCGGCGCGATGAAGATCGTCCAGGCCTTCAACCAGCAGGACCGCGAGACCGAGCGCTTCACCAGCGCTACCGAAGCCGTGTTCGCCACCGCCAGGAAGCGCATCGGCCTGCGCGCGCTGATGACCTTCCTGATCATCTCGCTGGTGTTCACCTCCATCACCTGGGTGATCTGGCAAGGCGCGGTCGACGTCGCGTCGGGTCAAATGACCGGCGGCACCATTGCCGCCTTCGTGCTCTACGGCGGGCTTCTTGCCGGAGCGTTCGGCGCGCTCAGCGAGGTCTATGGCGACCTGCTGCGTGCGGCGGGCGCGTCGGAGCGGCTCAATGAATTGCTGACCGCGGAGACGACGATCCGCGCGCCGGCCAATCCGGTCGCCCTGCCCAAGCCCGCCGAAGGCCGGCTCAAGTTCGATAACGTCAGCTTCCACTATCCGACCCGCAAGGACACCTCCGCGCTTGCCGGCTTCAACCTTGAGGTTCGCCCCAACGAGCGGCTGGCGGTGGTCGGCCCGTCGGGCGCGGGCAAGACCACCATCTTCCAGCTCGCCCAGCGCTTCTACGATCCCGAACAGGGCCGGGTGTCGCTTGACGGCGTGGATCTCAAGGATGCCGACCCGGCCGATATCCGGGAGCGGATTGCCATGGTCCCGCAGGAAGTCGTGATCTTCGCCGCCTCCGCTCGCGATAATCTGCGCTACGGCAATTGGGACGCAAGCGAGGACGAGATTTGGCAGGCAGCGCGCGATGCCAATGCCGAAAGCTTTCTCCGCGCACTTCCCGAAGGGCTCGACACCTATATGGGTGAAGGGGGCGCGCGCTTGTCCGGCGGCCAGCGCCAGCGGATTGCGATCGCCCGCGCGTTATTGCGCCGCGACGCCCCGCTGCTCCTGCTCGATGAAGCCACTTCCGCGCTCGACGCCGAAAGCGAGCGGCTGGTGCAGGAGGCGCTCGACCGATTGATGGGCAACCGCACCACCATCGTCATCGCCCATCGCCTCGCCACCGTCAGGGCCGCCGATCGCATCATCGTCATGGATCATGGCCGGATCGTCGAGGAAGGCGACCACGCCAGCCTCACGGCACAGGGCGGCCTCTATGCCCGCTTGGCGCGCTTGCAATTCGACGGGCTTGCCGCCTGATATTCGATTTTTCTAATGGCCAGTTTCGACCCATTGCGGTCATTAGCTCTTATGTTACGGTCTCCCCATCGGGCTTGGGCAGATTGCGTTTCCACTTGCTCATTTTGACTCTCGCCGGAGTTTCATGACCGACTTCGAGTTTCTTTTCGCGCTGTTCGGCCTGCTGTTTGGGCTCATCGTGGCCGAGCTGTCCATTCGATTCGCCGATGCAATCGATTCCAATCATGAAACGCCGCTTGGAATCCTGACGCCTGCGCTAGCGCTCCTCTTGCTGACGGATGTTACAGGCTTCTGGTTGTGGATCTGGGCGGCAAGGAGTGTGCTCACAGTCAGCTGGCCATCGGTATTCTCCGGTGTTTTCTTGGCCATGCTCTACTTCGTCGCGGCTTCGCTTGTCTTCCCGCGGACTAATCGCAAGAGGACCCATCTCGACGAGCACTATTGGTCACGAAAGAGGGTAGTCGCAGCCGTGATGCTGTTTGTGAACCTGGTAGCCACGGGCGGGATGCTTACTCTGGCAGATCCTGCTTGGAACGACTGGTGGTTCTACTATTATTTTCCGAGCTACCTCCTTGCCCTTGCGGGTCTGACGTTCAGCCGTTCCCGTGGACTGGACCTTTTCTTTCTAGCCTGGGCGATTGCCGTGAATATCTCGGGAGGCTTCAGCCTCCTTCCCAATTCGCAGTTTGGGGAGCAGGTGGGCCTTGCTCCCAATCCCGCTACTTATGCGGCTCCACATCACTGAAGCGTCCGCTTTCCACCCATTGCGGACTTTTCCATTTGGGCGATACCGCAACTGGACACGGTCGCTGCTCCAGGCGTAACCCGTCCCGACATGATCTCGATGGATAGGCGATTTCTGTTGGTGGGAGCGATTTCTGTCGCGCTCTTGCCGCAGATTGCAAAAGGTGCCGCGCACGGTCGCTCACCTCGCATCCTTTTCGTTTGTCAGTTCGGCACCGTCAAAAGTCCGATTGCGCGTGAACTATTGAAACGCCGCGCGGCTGAACGTCGAATAGCGATTGCGGTCAGTGCGCGTGGGATTACGCCTGAAGAACATTTGCCGCCAGAATTACTCCACCGCCTGGCACAAGAAGGAATCGATCCGGCTTCTGAGCCGCTGACGAAGCTTCAACCAAGTGACATTGCTGCCGCGGATCTTGTCGTCGCCTTCGACAAGCTTCCTAGTGAATATCATCCACGCCGATTCAAGGATTGGAGTGACCTGCCGTCGATGCTGAACGACTATGGCCACGCCAGGTCGATGCTCGATGCGCGCATCGACAAATTGCTGGATGGATTGATCGGGCGGTAAGGTCCGCTCTCCACCCGTTGCGGCCATAACCGCCCGGCATCGACGTCATGCCGACTTGGCAGCGGCTATTCATCTGCCCATCTATATAGGTAGCGACATGGATAACGATCGCCGCCTGTTTCTCGGCCTAGTCGGCACGACCGCTGTCGCCGGCCCGCTTGCCTATTCATTCGGCAGCGGATCCCCAGCCGAGGCCGCTAGCTTCGAGGTGCAGCACAGCCCCGCCGATTGGCAGCGGCGCCTTGGGCCGGCCCGCTTCGGAATCCTGCGCGAGGAAGGGACGGAACGCCCCTTTACCAGCCCGTTGCTGGATGAGCATCGCAAGGGACTGTTCGCCTGCGCCGGCTGCGCGCTGCCATTGTTCAGCTCAGCGGCCAAGTTCGACAGCGGCACTGGCTGGCCGAGCTTCTGGAAAGCGCTGCCGAACTCCGTCGCTTACCGCCGGGATTCAACTTTGGGCATGGTCCGGACCGAAGAGCATTGCCGCCGCTGCGGAGGGCATCTCGGCCATGTGTTCGATGACGGCCCGCCGCCAACCGGCAAACGCCACTGCATCAATGGCCTGTCACTGACGTTCAAGCCCGCCTGATGCTTCTCTTCCTTCTCGCCTATTTGGGCGGCATCCTGACCATCCTCAGTCCCTGCATCCTGCCGGTGCTGCCGTTCGTGTTCGCGCGAGCCGACCGTCCGTTCCTGCGCAATGGCCTGCCGTTGCTTGCGGGAATGGCGATTACCTTCGCTGGCGTAGCCACTCTGGCCGCCGTCGGCGGCGGTTGGGCGGTCGCAGCCAACAGCGCCGGGCGATGGATCGCGGTCGTCCTGCTTGGCGCCTTCGCCCTGCTGCTGATCTTCCCGCACCTCTCCGACCGCGCAATGCAGCCCTTGGTCAGGCTTGGCGACAGGCTGTCGAGGAAGGGCAGCGAGGATCGCATCGGCGGCTCGCTGCTGCTTGGCGTAGCTACCGGCCTGCTCTGGGCGCCATGCGCCGGTCCAATCCTTGGGATCATTCTTACCGGTGCGGCCCTTTCGGGCGCGAGCGCCACCACCGCCGGACTGCTGCTTGCCTATGCGCTCGGCGCCGCCACCAGCCTGGCCGGGGCCCTCCTGATTGGCGGCAAGCTGTTCGCCGCGATGAAACGCTCGATCGGTGCCGGCGAAGGCGTCCGCAAAGCGCTAGGCGTCCTGATCCTTGCCGGTGTTACGGTCATTGCGCTGGGCCTCGATACGCGCGTCCTTTCGCGCCTCTCGACGGCCCAGACCTTCGGCTTCGAACATCGTCTCGCAGGGCTGCTTGGGATGGAGGGCGAAGAGCTGACGACGCGGACCGGCGGCATGCTTCCGGTCGAGGGCGCCCTGCCCCCGCTCGACGGCGCCGTTCAGTGGCTCAATTCGCCGCCGCTGACCCGCGAGCAGCTCAAGGGCAAGGTCGTGCTGGTCGACTTCTGGACCTATAGCTGCATCAACTGCATCCGCTCGGTGCCTTTCACCAACGCCTGGTACGACCGGTACAAGGACCAGGGCCTGGTCGTAATCGGTGTGCACGCTCCGGAGTTCGCGTTCGAGCGGGAGCCCGCAAACGTCCGCGGGGCAGTCGCCGATTTCAGAATTCGCTATCCGGTCGCGCTCGACAACAACCTCGCCATCTGGCGCGCGTTCGACAATCGCTACTGGCCCGCCCACTACCTTGCCGATGCCCAGGGACGAATTCGCTACCACCATTTTGGCGAAGGCCGGACCGACGAAACCGAAGCGGCCATTCGAGCGCTGCTGGCCGAAAAGGGCGCCAGGCTAGGCGATGTATCGAAGGCCAGTGCGGCCGGTGCGTCCGCCGCTGCGGATTTTGCCGCGATCCGCAGCCCGGAAACTTACGTCGGCAGCGCCCGCGCCAAATCCTTCACCTCCCCCGGCGGCTTGCGCGATGGCACCAGCGACTATCGACTGCCCGGCAATTTCTCGCTCAACGATTGGGGGCTGGCCGGCCGCTGGACAGTTGAGCGCCAGCGTGCGGTTGCCGCGGCGCCGGGCGCGCAGATCGCGTTCCGCTTCAAGGCTCGCGACCTGCACCTTGTACTGGGTAGCAGCTCGGGCAAGCCGGTTCGTTTTCGCGTGACCATCGACGGCCAGGCTCCGGGCAATGATCATGGCATGGATATCGATGCGTCCGGCAATGGGCAGGTCGCGGGCCAGCGGCTCTACCAGCTTGTGCGTCAGAAGGATCCAAGCCGCGAGCGGCTGTTCACGATCGAATTTCTCGATCCCGGCGCCGAGGCCTACGCCTTCACCTTCGGGTGATCAGCAATAGCCTTCGGGAAACGCAATCCCCATCAGGCAGCGAGTTCAAACGCGTCCGGTTCCCGATCGCACGCCTCGCGCCATTGCTGGCGGCGGCGCTGGCGCAAATATTGTTGCAGCGCGTAGAAATGCTGCGCGGGGTTTGCCGTGAACGACGCTGGCAGCGCGGCGTCAGTCCTGAGATCGCGCTCGACCGGCGCCGCGCCCCGCCGTCGATCCCTCGCCGCCTGCCTGGCCAATGCCTTGTCGCCGAGCAGCCGATTGGCCGCGCGACAGAGGCCGGTTGCGCCGATCGCAGCCCACGCCGTCGCGAGCTGGACATGATCGACCGCGGCATTCGCCAGTTCTTCGGCCTGGTCAGCCAACGCCAGTTGCTCTTCGAGAGGCAGCGCTGACCCGGCCCGGCGAGCGGCATGACAGCGTTCAAGCAGCTCGACCATGACCGGATCAAGACGGGTCGCGACGTCTTCGCGCAATGCCTGCGTGGCCGTCGTTCGATAGGCCAGATAGGCGGCGATGGCGCGCAATCTCGCGGCCTCACCCATTGCATCAGCCAGATGCTCGATTGCGGCCTCGGCTTCGGCCCTGCGAAAAGTAGCCCAACCCCAACGATCGAGCCGCCGTCGCAAAACGGCGATGCCTGCCGCGATGCGCAACGCACGGCGTGCCTCGGCCAGCGCCCAGAGGTGGTTTCCACGCGAATGATCGAACAGGTGATGCAACATGATCGCTCGTTGCGCGTGATCGGCCGGCCGCCCGGCCAGCGCCGTTACTTCTTCGTCGAGCTGCTCGATCAGTCCCTGGCGGTGAGCGGCGATGATGTCCATTCGCGAAGGCCTAGGGTCCGACCTGTTGAAAAGCGGTTACGAGGAATTTTAGAAAGTCTCGGAGCCCGACAAGAAAAGGGCGGCCCCAGCGGGACCGCCCTCATTCGTTCGAGGTCGTTTAAGACCTAGAAGACCGTCATATAGGCTTCGTTGCCGACGAAGCCCATCTTGCTGACCTTGGCCTGCTTGGTCACCGCCAGCACCTCGTCGACCAGCTCGTAGCGCGCATCCGGCTCGGGCTGGAGGTGAAGCTCGGGAATTGGATCCATCTGCTGGGTGACGTCCAGGAACTGGCGCAATTGCGTCAGGTTCACCGGAGAACCGTTCCACAACACCGCGCCGGCCGCGGTCACGACGACCTTGTTCTTGACCGGGTCGATCGGCGGCGGCGGCTGGTCGCTCTGGTTTTGCGGCAAGTCCAGCTTCACCGCGTGGCTCTGCGGCGGGATGGTAATGATGAACATGATGAGTAGCACCAGCATGACGTCGATGAGCGGCGTCGTGTTGATATCCATCATCGGCTCGCCAGATTCGTTCGAGCCAGTGGTTTGCATCGCCATGGTTGGCTAGCTCCTTAACTTACAGTCGCTCGACATGTCCGCCGGGGGGCGGCTGCGAGATGAAACCGACGCGCTGGAAGCCGGCGCGCTGCATCGCGAACACAGTGCCGCCAATGCATTTGTACGGCGTATTGATGTCGCCGCGGATATGCACTTCCGGCATGTTTTCTTCGTTGATGTTCTCGACACCGCCGACCCGCTTGATCTGCTCTTCCAGAGCCTTGACGGCGCGGTCCAGCAGCTCCTCATTGGTGACCCGCGTCAGGTTCCAATAGACTTCGCACGATCCGCCAGGTCCGCCACGCACTGTCAGAGAAACATTCTCCGGCTTGGTTTCGGTCGGCTCGTTGCGAACTTCGGGCAGAGTGATCGGCACCGACTGGATCACCACCGGAACCGTAATCAGGAAGATGATCAGCAGAACCAACATCACGTCGACGAGCGGCGTGGTGTTGATATCCGACATGGGGACGTCTTCGCCCGAGTCGTGTTCGCCAACTTGCATTGCCATGTGGCGCGATTCCTTTTCGTTCAACTCACTCCGGGCCGGCCGCGATCGCCGCCGGCCCGGGAAACGGTCCGCTTAGCGCGCCGTCGGCGCAGCCGGGGCCGGCTTCGCGGCCTGGGCGGGCTGCTTCGGGGTTGCCAACACCGGCTTCACCGCGCCGTTCGACATGATGTAGCCGTGGACGTCGTTGGTGAAGGCGGCAAGGTCTTCCGAGATCGACTTGTTGCGGCGGATCAGCCAGTTGTAGGCGAGCACCGCGGGAACCGCGACGACCAGGCCGAGAGCGGTCATGATCAGCGCTTCGCCGACCGGGCCGGCGACGGTCGAAATCGATGCCTGGCCCGACGCACCGATCTTGATCAGCGCGCGGTAGATGCCGATGACGGTACCGAACAGGCCGATGAACGGCGCGGTCGAACCGACGGTGGCGAGGAAGGCGAGGCCTTCACCGAGGCGATTGGTGATCGCACCCTGCGAGCGGGTCAGCGAGTTGGCCATCCAGTCATGCTGGTCGATCGGGTCGGTCAGCTTGCTGTGCTGGTCCTGCGCGATGAGGGCGTCCTCGACGATCGCGCGATAGGCGCTCCGCTGCTCAAGCTTATTGGCCGCCTCACGCAGGTTCGACGAGTTCCAGAAGCTGGCGCGGACCTTGTTGGCCTGGCTCATGATCTTCTGCTGCTGAAGCAGCTTGGTGAAGAGGATGTAGAAGCTGAAAATCGACATCGCGACCAGGATGATGAAAACGGTCCACGAAATCAGGCCGCCTTCCTGCAGGGCCTGCAGCAGGCCGTAAGGATTATCACCGGCGGGGGCGGGGGCCGCAGCCGCAGCGAGCAAGAGAGTGGGAGCTGCCATATGTTTAACTTTCCTGTGTTGAATTCTTGGGTTTTGTTCAGTCGATGAATTTATTCTTCGGGTAGCACCCAGCGAATCCGGGTGGTATCACTGCCGGTCGTCGGATTGCCCGAGCTATCCTTGGCCGGCGAGTAACGCGCCCGCCGCTTGATGATGTTGCAGGTCGCGGAGTCCAGCGAGGACGAGCCCGACGACGAAGTCACCGTGCAGTCGGCAACGCGTCCGTCCGGCCCGATGCTCAGGCGAACGGCGGTCGTCCCCTGTTCTTCGTTACGGATAGCGGACTGCGGATAATCATCGGTCGAAAATAGCGAAGGCAGGTTGCCCTTGGCCTTCGCCGCCTGCGAAATGACCGGCGGGCAGGCCTGTGCGATGGCGACCGTCATGCCGCCCGGGCACGATTTGGTCGTCGGCGCTTCGGCCCGCGGAGTGATTACCACCGGGCTGATGTTCGGCGTGGTGACCAACGCGGGGGCCGGCGAGTCGATCTTGATGATCGACGGCGGCGCCACGATCTGCGGCGGCGGCGGCGTATTCTGGTCGGGCGGGGGCGGCGGCTCCTCCGGCGGGGGCGGCGGCTCTTCCTCCACGTCAAATGTCTTGAGGTCCTCAGCCGCTTTCTTGATGACGTTATAGGCCAGGCCAGTCACCAATGCGTAGCCAAGGGCAATGTGGATGAGCGCCACGATGATGATCGCCGCGGTGCGGTTGGAGCTCATCTGGTTGCGTCTTGCGTAGGACATTAAGCCGCAAATCTCCTCGATAGTCGAATTCACGACTTCCCGGAGACTGCGTGTTGAACGCTACCCGAGCTGTCGTGAAACTACCAATGTACTAACATATCATTGGCAGATACGGGCCACCCTTAATGAAGCGATAATGGTGGTGCAACGAATTTTGTTCCGATTGCGGCAAGGAGCGCGCGAAATCGAGGCGCCCCGGCGGACTTTCCGCTACGGATTGGAGGCTTCTTGAGGGAAAGAAGCTATTTCCACTCCCACTCCTTGAGCATCCTCGTAAATGTCCGGCTTGACGCTCTTGATCCGTAGGGCCCTTACGCCGCGATAGGCAGCGACGCGGTCGAAGATGGCATGCACCAGCGTTTCCTGCAGATTATAGCGCCGCTCCTTGGCAATCCGGATGACCTCGGTCCGCAGATAATCATAATTCCATGCGGATTGGTGATCATCATCGGCGGGAGGCTCGACGTCTTCCAGCCATAGTTCGACCGTGATCAGAAGGCGCTGCGGCACTCCGACCTCGAACTCGTGAAAGCCAATATCGGTCATCACCTCGAGCGAATCGAGCAGGATCCGGCTTTGCCGAATCTTGAGATGGGACGGGATCATTCCCTGAAGTTTGACTGCTTCGTCGGTCATCGATTCTCCAGGAACTGCACGTCGCGCGGAAGCGCCATGAAGCGCTGTCCACCATCGATGACCAGCGTCTGGCCGGTCATGCCACCTGAATCAATCAGGAAGCGCAAGGCGGCAACGACATCATCGACCTCGATCCCGCGGGCCAGCGGGTTAAGGTTATGGACCGTCGCGAAGTTCGCGGCATCCTGCTTTCCCGAGGGAAGCATCAGCGCAGGAGCGATGGCATTGACCCGGATGCCACGTCCGGCCAGCGCCCGCGCCGCCACTTCGGTCAGGCCAGCCAGCGCATATTTGGATAATGTGTAACTCAAGAAATCCGCGTTGGGCGCGCCTAGTTTGGCGTCCAGCAGGTTGACGACGAGCGCCTCCCCCGCTTCATGCCCCCGAGCCAGTTCGTCGATCAGCAGCATTGGCGCGCGCGCATTGACGGCCATTTGGGCGTCGAACTCCGCCGTGCTCAGCGATCCGAATCCGTCGAAGGCGAAGCGGGCCGCATTGTTGACGAGCAGGCTTACTGGCGGTGCGCCCTTCGCGGCGGCGAATATTTTGCTCGCACAGTCGGACTCGGCCAGGTCGGCAACTGCCTTGATCGCCCCGTCAGCGACCGGGTCTCCGTCGTGATGGACATGGGCGATGACGGTCCAGCCGTCCGCAAGCAGCGCGCGGACGATGGCGTCGCCGACCCGCTTGCCCCCGCCCGTGACGATTGCCGTTCGTTCGATCCTGGACATGAACCTGCATCTGTCATTGCAGGCGGAGCGAAGCAATCCAGCTTCTCATCATGGATTGCTTCGTCACTCCGTTCCTCGCAATGACGGCATATGCCCGAACGCCGCGACCCGCTTGAAGCCCAGGGGATGAGCCTCAAGGATCTTGCGGCAGCCATTGGGGACCGCGGCGGCCCGCCGCCCGTAGACCTCTGGAACCCCTCCCATTGCGGCAATAGCGACATGCGGATCGCCCGCGATGGAACCTGGTATTATCGCGGCTCGCCAATCGAACGGCCGGCAATGGTTCGCCTGTTCGCGACCGTGCTTCGGCGCGAGCCCGACGGAAGCCATGTGCTGGTGACGCCGGTTGAGAAGCTGGCGATCGATGTCGATGCAACTGCCTTCCGGGCCACTCAGATGACAATGTCCGGAACCGGCGATCAGCGGCGGATCGGGCTGACGCTCGATAGCGGCGATGCATTGATCGTCGGACCCGACCATCCGCTCAACCTCGTCGCCACGGCCGACGGTCCCTCGCCGCGCGTCGCCGTGCGCTTTGGGCTCGAGGCGGAGCTGGCGCGTCCGCTTTATTATGAATTGGCGGAGATCGCCCTGGCCGAAGGCAATGATCCGCCTGGCGTCTGGTCCGATTCCGCTTTCTTCCCGCTAACGTCATGAGCAACCGGCTGATCGACCGAATCGCCCGTTCGCTTGCCGCGGACCCGCCGCACGACCTGCTGCCCGGCGACATTATCGAAGGCGAGGAGGACGAACCAAATCCGGCCGCCGTGCTGGTCGCGATCACCGACCGGCCGGAACCGGGATTGATCCTCACAACCCGGCGTGACGATTTGCGCACTCATGCCGGCCAGGTCGCCTTTCCTGGCGGCCGCATCGATGCCGGCGAAACACCAGTCCAGGCAGCACTCCGCGAGGCACACGAGGAGCTTGGGCTCGAACCTGGCCAGGTGACCCTGTTTGGCGAAGCCGATCCTTACCGAACGGTCACCGGCTATTGCGTGACGCCGGTTGTCGGACTGGTTCCTCCCGACCTTAACCTCACGCCCAATCCGGCAGAAGTCGCAGGCTGGTTCGAGGCGCCGCTTGCATTTGTGCTCGATCCCGCCAACCAGCGGCGAATGAGCGCAGAGTTTCGTGGCCGCACCCGCCATTACTACCAGATCGACTGGAACGATCGCCGGATCTGGGGCGCAACCGCAGCCATGTTGGTCAACCTCGCCCGGCGGATCGCATGAACCTGGACCCGGAGGTCTTTCTAAAGCGCCAAGGCATCCGGCGGCTGTTGAAGGCGCTCGATGCGAAGCAAGGCACCACGCGGTTCGTCGGCGGCGCAGTGCGTGATTTGCTGCTCGACGTCCCGCACGAGGATCTGGACCTCGCGACGACCCTGATCCCCGCCGACGTTATCGCCCGCCTCGAATCCAAGGGCATCAAGGCCGTACCGACCGGCATCGACCATGGCACAATTACCGCCGTTTCGTCGGGTACCGTGGTCGAAGTGACGACGTTACGATCTGACGTTTCAACCGACGGCCGCAGGGCGACGGTCGCCTTCACCGACGACTGGCAGAAGGACGCGGGGCGCCGCGACTTTACCATCAACGCGCTCTACGCCGATCCATACTCCGGCGAACTGTTCGACTTCTTCGGAGGGCTCGAAGATCTAAAGTCGCGCACCGTTCGCTTCATTGGCGAGCCGCTGCAGCGCATCGCCGAGGATCATTTGCGCATCCTCCGCTACTTCCGCTTTCATGCCCGCTACGGACATGGCGATCCCGATCCCCATGCGCTCGAATCTTGTGTCGCCAGAGCCAACGACCTGATGGCGCTATCGCGTGAGCGCATCGCCGACGAGCTGTTGAAGCTACTCGCCCTCGACGATCCGACGACGACAGTCCGGCTGATGCACGATCGCGGAATTTTCACCCCGGCTTTGCCGGAAATCGAACAGGTTTCGAGGTTGGAATCGCTGGTCGCGACCGAGCTGGCGGCCCATATCGCTCCCGATTCCTTGCGTCGCCTGGCCGCCCTCCTGCCGCCTGACCCCGGCGTTGCCGAGAATGTCGCCGCGCGCCTGAAGCTTTCAAACAAGGCGAAGAAGCGCTTGGCGAGCGCGGCTGAACGCTCGCTTGGCAAGGGTCCTCGCGCACTGGCCTATCGAATTGGAACTGACGGCGCGATCGATCGGCTGTTGCTGGCCGGCCAAGCGGAAGATGCCGCGGCCATGATCGGATGGAAGGCGCCACGGATGCCGATTGGCGGCGGCGATCTGATTGCCCGCGGGGTCGCCGAGGGGCCGGACGTAGCCCGCACACTCCGGCGGATCGAGGACGCATGGGAAGCGGCTGGCTTTCCCAAGGGCAAGGAATTTGAACTGCTGGTCGCCGAAGCGCTGGCCTAGGGCAGGAATACCGGTTCGAGGAAGACGGCACCGGCCTCATTGCCTAGCGCCCACCGGATTTGAGCCGGATACAAGCCGTATTTGGGCACCTCGATCTGCACATTTTCGCCGATCTTGAGCAACTCTTCGGATTCGAGCCTGCATCCTTCGCGGCTGATGTCCGTGACGACCACATGGTATTTGCTGCCATCGCCGTCGATCAACGTGGCGTTGAACCGAGTGTCGACCCGCGGCGACCGCTTGATTTGTCCTGGCTCTCTCATCAGGGCCCCCGCTAAACGCAACCTCGAATTACGTTAACATAGGCTATTAACTAGTCAAAATATCGGCGCGGTAAAATTATGACATAGCGGGGCCGATTGGCGCTGATTTCTTGCGTCGGCCCTTCCAATATTCGAGCGCGGCGTCGGCCTCGAGCGGCCTTGCGAAATAGTAACCCTGGCCGGACGCGCAGCCGAGCGTCGCCAGCGTCGTTGCCAGCTCGACCGTCTCAACACCCTCGGCGGTGGTCGACATGCCCAGCGCATCGGCCAGGCTGAGCACGGCACGCACAATCGCGACTGCATCCGGGTCGCGCATCATGCCGGTGACAAAGCTCTTGTCGATCTTGAGGACGTCGATCGGCAACCTTTGAAGATAGGCGAGGCTCGAATAGCCGGTGCCGAAATCGTCCATCGCTACCGTCGCATCGAGCGCCTTTAGTGCTTCGAACACCCGCATCGCCCGGCCCGGATCCTGGACGATCGAGCTTTCCGTCAGCTCCAGCGTAAGCCGATTGCCCGCAAGACCCGTGGACCTCAGCGCGCTTTCGACCACTTCGGCGATATTGTCGCGCGCGACCTGGATGGCGGACAGGTTGACGCCAACATAAACCGGCAGCGGCTCACCCGCCTGCCTGTCCCATTCCGCCACGGTTTGAGCGGCCCTGTCCATTGCCCAGCGGCCAAGCTGCAGGATCAGGCCGCTCTCTTCGGCGACGGGGATGAACTCCGTCGGGCTGATCTCGCCGCGGTCCTCATGAGTCCAGCGCGCCAGCGCCTCGAAGCCGGCGACCTCGCCCGACTTCAAATTGATCAGCGGCTGATAGAATAGCCTGAGCTGATCCTTGTCGAGCGCCCGGCGAAGCTCTGTCTCGATTGAGAAGCGGCGGCGCGCTGCGCTTGCTTCCCGCGGCTCATAGACTTGCGGCTTTCCAGCGGCCTTGGCCTGCTTGACCGCGAACTGGGCGTTGCGGAACAGCTCCTCGGCGTCCTGTCCGGTCTGCATCAGCGCAACGCCGATCGCGCATTCGACCCGGATCTCCAGCTCGCTCAGCTTGAATGGCGTTGCCATGACCTGCTGGATCCGTTCGGCCGCGGCCAGCGCGTCGGCCACGCCGCGCTTGAGTCCAACCAAAATTCCGAACTCGTTGCCGCCGGTCCGCGCCAGCACATCGCCGCCGCGCAGCGCCGAGATAAGCCGGCGGGCGAAAGTGATCAGCAACTCGTCTCCGGCCAGGCTGCCCATGGACTCGTTGATCCTGCTGAACCGCAGCATGTCGACCACCAGCACCGCATGGTCGAGGTCGCGGGCGCTGGTCCCGCCGCGGCTCTCGATGGTCTCGGTGAAGCTCAGCCGGTTGGGGAGTCCGGTCAGGCTGTCGCGCAGCATCTCCGCCCGTAGCGCCCGCTCAGCCTGCACTTCGACGGTCCGGTCGACCACGCTGACCAGGCAGCGAAGCCCGATGCCATCCGCCTGTGGAAGCGGCGCCAGGGTCGTCCGGAAATAGCGTGCGCCGACTCCTTCCCCGTCGCGGAAATCGAGCTCGCCCGGCATGGTCGGATCGTCGAGATAGGTCTCAACCATTGCTCCCAGCGCGCCGTCACGCAACGCGGTCAGGTCGCCAGCGGCAATTTCGGGATTGGAGCTATTGGCCAGCGCATCGTGGAACCGGCTGTTGCAGTCGAGCAGGCGGATCACGCCCTCGGCGTCTCGACCGACTACCGCCGCTGCGATCGGCAGGGCGGCAAGCAAGGCTTGTTCGTCCGCCGACGCACGGATGCCAGTCTCGTCATTCTGGGCCGCCGAGCGCACGCCCTTGGGCGCGGCCGAGCGCTTTGCTGCAGCCTGCATCCGATCGGGGTTAAACGAGACAGGTTAATGGGCAGTTTCGAGAGCGATTGATGCAGGTTAGCTTTTGTCGGGTTCCCGACATTAGCGACCGCACCCTTCCGTTCGTCCCGAGCGTAGTCGGGGGACGTGTCTCGACTTCGCTCGACACGAACGGCCTAGGTTGAGATTGGTGGAACCGGCTCGAACTTATTGCTTCTCGGAAAGCCGTTGGGCGCGATGCGGCCCGAGGCGCCGCGGATCGCCCGCCACGGAGTGAGGTCCGTCTCACTCCTGACCCGTCCGCTCTCGCCGCCCAGCGGCCAGCTGATCCCCTCGGCCAGCACGAATGCCATCGTGTCGCTAAGGCCGCCGTCACGATACCGCTGCAGCTGGACCCCCGACCCACGGCCCAGCTCGGGCAGCTCGTCGAGCTTGAATACCAGCATCTTGCGGTTCTCGCCGATCACCGCGACCGAGTCCGCGTTGGCAGGAACCGGCTTCAGCGCGGCCACCTTGGCCTTGGGCCGAAGGTTCATCAGCTGCTTCCCCTTGCGGGTCTCGGCCAGCACGGCCTCGCCTGTCGTCACGAACCCGCGCCCGTCGCTCGACGCGGCCAGCATCCGCATCTCCGGCCGGACGACGAACATCGCGACGATCTCGCTCTCCGCCTCCAGGTCGATGGCCAGCCGGATCGGCTCGCCGAACCCGCGCCCGCCGGGCAGCTTGTCGCCGCCCAGCGTATAGACCCGGCCATTGTCGGCCGCGACCAGCAGCCGGTCGGTGGTCTGCGCATGGATCGGCTCGCCCCACAGCTCGTCGCCTTCCCGGAACTTGAGGCTGTCATATTCGGACCGCGCCAAATGCCCGCGCATCGCCCGGATCCAGCCGCGCTGCGACAGGATCACCGTGATCGGCTCCTTCTCGATCATCTGGGTCCAGTCGATCTCGGTCCGCGCGGCCGCCGCCACCGGCCTGATGTCGGTCTTGCGCGGATCGCCAAACTTCTCCTTGAGCGCGGTCAGGTCCTTCCTTAGCCGCGTCTTCTGCCGGTCGCGGCTGCCCACCAGTCTGTCGAGCTCCTCCCGCTCCTTGGCCAGCGCCGCGCGCTCCTTGTTGAGCTCCATCTCCTCCAGCTTGCGCAATTGGCGCAGGCGCATGTTGAGGATCGCCTCGGCCTGGCGGTCGGTCAGCTCGAACTCGGCGATCATCACCGCCTTTGGCTCGTCCTCGGTGCGGATGATCTCGATCACCCGGTCGAGATTGAGGAAGGCGATGATGAAGCCGTCGACCAGCTCCAGCCGGTCGTCGATCTTGCCGATCCGGTGGTTGGACCGGTTGACCAGCACCTCGAACTGGAAGTCGAGCCAGGCGACCAGCGCCTCGCGAAGGCTCATCACGCCCGGCGTCCGCGTCTTGTCGAGCACGTTCAAATTGAGCGGGAAGCGCACCTCCAGCTCGGTCAGCCGGTACAGGCTCTCTTCCAGCAGCGCCGCGTCGACCGTCCGCGATCTCGGCTCCAGCACGATCCGCACCTGCTCGTCGCTCTCGTCGCGGACGTCGGCCAGGATCGGCAGCTTCTTGTTGGCGATCAGATCGGCGATCTGCTCGATCAGCTTCCCCTTCTGCACGCCATAGGGGATTTCGTGGACCAGCAGGTGCCAGCCGCCGCCCTTTTCGACCACTTTCTCGATCCGCGCGCGCAGGCGGAAGGAACCGCGGCCGCCGACATAGGCGCGGGTGATCACATCCTCGTCGTCGACCAGGATTCCCCCGGTCGGGAAGTCTGGCCCGCGCACCACCTGCATCAGGTCGCGGTCGTCCTTGATCTTGCCTTCGATGAGGTCGATCGACGCCTGGATCAGCTCGCCGGCGTTATGCGGCGGGATGCTGGTCGCCATTCCGACCGCGATCCCGCTGGCGCCATTGGCCAGTAAATTAGGGAACAGGCCGGGGAATACCTCCGGCTCTTCCTCCTCGCCATTATAGGTCGGTTTGAAGGCGACCGTGCCCTCGTCGAGCCCGTTCATCAGCTGCTGAGCGATCGCGGTCAGCCGCGCCTCGGTGTAGCGGTAGGCGGCGGCATTATCCCCGTCGATGTTGCCGAAATTGCCCTGCCCGTCGACCAGCGGATATCTAAGGGCAAAATCCTGGGCGAGCCGGACCATCGCGTCATAGACCGACTGGTCGCCGTGCGGATGATATTTGCCGATCACGTCGCCGACGACGCGCGCGCATTTCTTATAGCCCGATGCCGGGTCGAGCCGCAGCAGCCGCATCGCCCACAACAGGCGGCGATGGACCGGCTTCAGCCCGTCGCGGACGTCCGGCAACGACCGCGCCGTGATCGTCGACAGGGCGTAGACCAGGTATCGTTCGGAGAGGGCTGAATCGAACGGAGTGTCGATTACGGATGTGTCGTCGGGTCTCATGGGACGGGACTAGCAGGCCACCCGCCTCCCCGTCATCCCGATAGCGCGGAGCAATCCACAGATTTCGTCATCCGATTTGATTCGTCGTCCATTCGCCGAGGGGCGTCGAGTGAGCAATCCTTAACCCATTCCTGTCCAAAAGCTGCCGCATCCGCTGTTGTTCTGGAAGGCGTTCGCCCATGAAGATCATGCTCACCTCGATTTGCATTGCCCTTGCATCCGCATCCGTCGTGGCGGCACCCGCCGCGCCTCAGGCCGCTCAGGTTGCGCCAGCTGTAGCAACGCCCAGCGCGCAAAGCATCGACCTGGCCCGCCGCTTCGTCGCGCTGACCTTCAATGCCGACCAATATATCGAGCTGATGCATATGGGCGCGACGCAAATGGTCGCCGCGCTGTCGGCGAGCTTCGGCGACGAACAGGGCGAGACCGAAGGCGCACAGCGGCTGGTCGAGCGCTACCTCACCGCCGCCGAACCCAAGCTGCGGGCCCATATGCCGCAGCTGACCGAAGCCTATGCGCAGGTATACGCCCGCAAATTCTCGGCCGACGAGCTTCAGCAGATGATCGCCTTCGCCCAATCGCCGGCGGGCAAGCGTTACCTGTCCATGTCGGACACGCTCGACCTCGATCCCGTCATCCTCAAGGCGCATGAGGAGCTTGGCACGGAGCTCAATCCGATCATGGACCAAGTGAAAAGGGACATTTGCGCCGAAAAGGCCGCGCAGCGCATCGCCGCGGGCGACACGAACGCAAAATGCCCGCTCAGCGCCAGGGACGAGAGAGCGGAGGGATAAAAATTCGCTGTCCTACAGGGCGCGGGCTGTGCAACGCCGAGCCAACTCGTTTGGCTCTTTGATAACGTTGGATTCGGTCGGCAAGTCCGACCGTTGCAGGCCCCATGGTCATCGTGAACATTTGTGAAGTTTCTCGTGCGCGCGCGTCGTCGGTGCGACTTTTGCGACTTTCGCGCCGCCCCTAAAGCCTGAGCCCAAATCTAGGCCCGACCCACAGCATCAGAGAGTAAAGCGCGATGGTCAGCGCGCAGCCCACGGCCAGGCTCACATAGAACCCCAGCCCGTTCCTCAGCATCGCCGGGATCAGGAGGAACATCGGCAGCGACGGCAGCACGAACCAGAAGGTCGCCTCGGCATGGGTCGCCATGTTCATCGCGTCGGGCTTGTCCCGCCACAGCCAGATCATCCCCAGCACACTGACCAGCGGCAGAGAGGCGATCAGCCCGCCGAACCCGGGATAGCGCTTCGCCACCTCCGAAATAATGGCGATGAGGGCGCCGCTGAGGGCGGCCTTGATTAGCAAATACCACATGGCGCCACGCTGACACGGGCCTGCAGGGACGGCAAGCTGGCTATTAATTTCTTGTTAAATTCGTTAAGCCCGCCTGCTTCACAGGGACAAGGATCCGCTCATGCCGTCCGAGCGTCCGGAATATAATGTCGCCCGCGCCGCCGAGGAGCGCGCCTCCGCCGCCAGCGCTCCAACACCAGCCATCGGCCGGGTCCACGACGACCTGGCCGCCATGTACGAGCGGATGGCGAAACAGGCCGAGCGGGAGCTGGAGCCGGCCGACTAGCCGATTCCTACCCGCGCCTGTAATGACTGACGATCGCCTGCCCGTATCCGGCACGCTGGCGACTGGGGCCGTTGTCGCGGCCTCGCCATTGTTTGGGGGTACTCACTCCATGACTTCACAGGCGTTTCTCGACGAAGATTATTACCGCGGCCGCGCACTTGAGGAGCGGATCGCCGCCGAGGACGCGGCCCAGGCAAATGTCGCCCAGATCCATCTGGAGCTGGCCCGCATGTACGATGCCCTCGCCGACCACCCCGAGCTCCGGCCGGTCCGCAAGAGCGCGACGGCCTAGACAGGTTACGGACGAACGATTGAGCGAGGCGGGCTGGTTCACGCGGAACCTGTGCATTCCGCCGATCATTGTCGCGGGCGGAGCGGGCAAATGGAGAGTTTCATATGCGTTCCGCCCTGTTGTGGATCATCGGCGTCCCGATCCCACTCATCCTGTTGCTGGCTTATTGTACGGGGCATCTATGAGATGCCGAGCCGAAGTGAGGGATAGCGCAGCAATCGTGATCTTCGGCGTAGAGCCATCGAATGGCGGCCAGCGCGTCGCCGCAGGCGAACCCGACTGACGTCACGAATTTACTTCGTGACGCCGCGTCCGCCCCTCAGGCGACGGCTTCTAAGGGCGCCGCCTTGCTCGCCTCGACCTGGCGCAGCAGCCATTCGCGGAAGCGCTTGATCTTGGGCACATTGCGCCGCTCCGGGGCGATGCACAGCCAGTAGCGGAAGCCGGCCGTGGCGGTCAGGTCGAACGGCTGGCACAGCCGCCCGTCCCTGACATCGTTCTTCCAGAAGGCAGGGGTCAGCAGCACGAAGCCCTGCCCGCCCATCGCGGCATGGCCCTCGTCGGCCTGGCTGTCGAGGCGAAGGCCCGGCTTCTTCGGCCGGTCGGCGCTCTCGACACCCGCCGCCTCAAACCATTTATCCCACCAATAATCCTCGGGACTGATTAGCGGCAGGTTGGGCAGATCAGCGGGCGTCGGTGCGCGGCCCAACTGTTCGGTCATCCGCTGCCAGAAACTCGGTGCACACATCGGCGAGAAATCGACCTTCATCAGCTCGATCGCCACCAGCCCTTCCCACGGCTGGGCTCCGGCGCGGATCGCAACATCCGCCTCGCCGGCCTTGAGGTCGACCAGCTTATTGGATGTCGCCAGCCGGACCGCGAGGTCAGGGTGCTCGACCTGGAACGCGCCCAGCCGCCATGCCAGCCAGGTATTGGCGAAGGTGAAGGTAGTGGCGACCGTCAGCAGCCCCTCATCCTCCTCGCGCAGTTCGGCAAACGCGCCTTCGATCGTATCGAACGCCTTGGTCAGCTGGGGCAGCAGCCGGAGGCCGAGGCCGGTCAGCCGCGCCCGCCCCTTCTCGCGCACGAACAAGGCAGCGCCGAGCCGCTCTTCCAATAATTTGACCTGATAGGAAACTGCGGCCTGGGTCATGCCGAGCTCATTCGCTGCGGCAGTGAAATTTTCTAGGCGCGCCGCCGCCTCGAACACTCGGACCGCGGCCAGGGGAGGAAGTCGTCGCATAGGTTAAGACTATAAGTCCGGCTTATCGCCTTTGTCCACCCTTTCATTGGGCCTCGGGTGCCACTTCAACTAGATAGTCACCAAGCGCCGGTGGCACCTCTCCCCAACCCCTGGCCACCGGCGCCAAACAATGGAGGCAATGATGAACGATCAGATTTTCGATCGCGAATATCAGGCCGGACGTGCTGCCCTTAACGACAGCTTCGGACGGCTGATCGACGGAGTTAGCCAGTCCCTGCGCGTACTCCACAAGATCAATTTCGACGCGCCCTGGAAGCATCAGGCTTCGGCCAAGACGCGGCGCGCGAAGGCGGCCTGACATGCGACAGGACGTCAATCACAGCGAGGTCTTTGCCAGGCCGGAAACGGTCGGCGACGACCTCGCCCTGATCGTCGATGCAATCGTCGACGCGTTTCGTGGCATGGCCTCGGCCTCGCGGCTGGAAAGCCGCTGGTCGAAGCTGCGTCACTGCGGCGGAGATTGCTGACGATGATTGCCAGGCGATGGCACGGGCGGGTCCCTTGCGAGAAGACTGCGGAATATATGCAGTTGATGGCCGAGGTGGGCCTGCCCGACTATCGTTCGACCCTCGGCAACCGCGGCGCCTGGTGCCTGTTCCGCCGCGACAATGGGATCGCCCATTTCGAGATGTTCACGCTGTGGGACGATTTCACCGCGATCCGGCGGTTCGCCGGCGAGGACATCACCAAAGCTAAATATTATGATTTCGACCCGGATTTCCTGCTCGAACTCGAACCGACGGTAGCCCATTTCGAGGTGATCGAGGGCTAAGCTTCAGGCTCAATTGCGTTAGGACAGGTGGCTGCCTATAGCCGCCTCTCATTTCGCTTTGGCCCGGAGTCTTCAACGCCCATGGTTCGTCGCCGCCAGATCTACGAAGGCAAGGCCAAGATCCTTTACGAAGGCCCGGAGCCCGGCACGCTGATCCAATATTTCAAGGACGATGCGACCGCCTTCAACGCCCAGAAGCGCGGCACGATCAGCGGCAAGGGCGTGATCAACAACCGCATTTCCGAACATATTTTCACCGCGCTGCAGACGATCGGCGTCCCGACCCATTTCATCCGCCGCCTCAACATGCGCGAGCAGCTGATCCGCCAGGTCGAGATCATCCCGATCGAGGTTGTGGTGCGCAACGTCGCCGCCGGTTCGATCAGCAAGCGGCTGGGGATCGAGGAAGGGACCCAGCTCCCCCGAACGATCATCGAATATTATTACAAGGACGATGCACTCGGCGACCCGATGATCGCGGACGAGCATATCGCCTGCTTCGGCTGGGCCAGCCAAGACGAGATGAACGACATCGCCGACATGGCGATCCGCGTGAACGACTTCATGTGCGGCATGTTTGCCGGGATCGGCATCCGGCTGATCGACTTCAAGCTGGAGTTCGGCCGGGTATGGGACGGCGATTATGCCCGCGTCATCCTGGCCGACGAAATCTCGCCTGACGGCTGCCGGCTGTGGGACATGAAGTCCAACGAGAAGCTCGACAAGGACCGTTTCCGCCAGAGCCTTGGTGGCGAAGCCGAGGCCTACCAGGAGGTTGCCCGGCGGCTCGGCCTGTTACCTGAGGGCGAAGAGGCCACTGCTGTCCTCGACCTCGACGAGCACCGCAAAAAGCGGGGGCGCTAACTTCCGGTGGCCCTTCCGCGCGTTCGCGTCGTCACCCTGAACGCGGCGCTCGGTCCTCTCGACTACCGCGTTCCCGACGGCATGACCGTCGAACCGGGCTCGGTGGTCGTCGCTCCGCTAGGGCCGCGCCAGCTGATCGGCGTCGTTTGGGAGGCAGACCGGCTCAAGACCGAGGAAGTCGGCGACAATCGTCTTCGTCCGCTCGCCGGGCTGGTCGACGTCCCGCCGATTCCCGCGCCACTTCGCCGCCTCTGTGAATGGACCGCCGATTACTACCTCTCGCCGCTGGCCGCGGTGCTGAGGATGGTGATGCCTTCCTCTGCCGCCCTCGATGGGCCGCGAACGATGGTCGAGTATCGCGCGACCGGCGACGCCCCTGCCCGCCTGACACCGCAGCGCGAGCAGGCCCTGTCACGCATCGAGTGGCGCCAGGGCACAGTCCGCGAGCTGGCCGCCCATGCCGAGGTCAGCGAAGCGGTGATGCGGGGCCTGGTTCATGCCGGCGCACTGGAGCGAGTGGAGGTCGACGGCGACCAGCCTTTTCCTGTCCCCGATCCCGATTTTGCGCCGCCAAACCTCAATGCGGAACAACAGGTCGCGGCCGGCAGCTTGTGCGCGGCTGTCGGAAACGGCTTCGACCCTGTCCTGCTGGACGGAGTCACCGGATCGGGCAAGACTGAGGTCTATTTCGAAGCAATTGCCGAGGCAGTCAGGCAGGGCCGGCAAGTCCTTGTCCTGTTGCCCGAGATCGCGCTGACCGAACCGTTCCTGACCCGCTTCACCGCCCGTTTCGGATGCGAGCCGGTGGCCTGGCACAGCGACCTCCGCTCCTCCCAGCGCCGCCGTGCCTGGCGGTCGATTTCGAAGGGCGAGGCGCAGGTCGTGGTCGGCGCCCGTTCGTCACTGTTCCTGCCCTATGCCGACCTTGGCGTGATCGTTGTCGACGAAGCGCACGAGCCGAGCTTCAAGCAGGAAGAAGGGGTTCAATATCATGCGCGCGATGTGGCCGTGATGCGCGGCCATTTCGAGCAGATCCCGGTGATCCTCGCCTCGGCCACTCCGGCGATCGAAACGCGCCACATGGTCGAGATTGGCCGCTACCGCGAGTTGAAACTGACCGAGCGCCACGGCCTTGCGCAAATGCCATCCATCGCCGCGATCGACCTGACCCAGGACCCGCCGCTGCGTGGCCGCTGGCTGGCTCCAAGCCTGGTTGCCGACCTGCAGAAGAACCTCGATGCCGGCGAGCAGTCGTTGCTGTTCTTGAACCGCCGCGGCTTCGCACCGCTCACCCTTTGCCGCCACTGCGGCCACCGCTTCCAATGCCCTAACTGCACCGCGTGGATGGTCGAGCACCGGCTGATGCACCGGCTCGCCTGCCATCATTGCGGCCACGTCATGCCGCCGCCCAAGGCCTGCCCCGAGTGCGGCGAGGAAGACAGCCTTGTCGCCTGCGGCCCTGGGGTCGAGCGCATTGCCGACGAGGTCGCCGAACTATTTCCCGCTGCACGCACCGCCGTCGTCACCTCCGACACCATCTGGTCGCCGGCCCGCGCCGCCGAATTCGTCCGGGCGATGGAGGCGGGTGAAATCGACATCGTCATCGGGACGCAGCTGGTGACCAAGGGCTATCATTTCCCCAACCTCACGTTGGTCGGGGTGGTCGACGCCGACCTGGGCCTGCAGGGTGGCGATCTCCGCGCCGCCGAACGCAGCTTCCAACAGATCCAGCAGGTGGCGGGCCGCGCCGGTCGGGGAGACAAGCCTGGCCGGGTGCTGGTCCAGACCCATGATCCGGACGCGCCGGTCATTGCCGCCTTGGTCAGCGGCGACGCGCCGGGCTTCTATGCCGCCGAAACGGAGGCGCGCCGCGATGCTGCAATGCCGCCGTTCGGCCGGTTGGCGGCGATAATCATCTCCGCCGAGGACAAGAATGAAGCTGAGGCAGTCGCCCGCCGCATCAGCAATGCCGCCCCCAAGGTCGACGACATGGCGGTGTTCGGCCCTGCTCCGGCCCCGCTCGCAATGTTGCGCGGCCGCCACCGCCAGCGTCTGCTCGTCCATGCGGCGCGCAAGCTCGATGTCCAGGACGTAATCCGCGACTGGCTTGGCGAATTGGAATGGTCGAACAAGGTCCGCGTCGCGGTCGACGTCGATCCTTATAGCTTTTTGTAAACGCCGATCATTTTCCTCTTTTTCAACAACTTCAGAGCAGCTAGCGTGCCAGCAGATTGGTCTTTGGGGGAAGGGTAGTTCCGTGCGTTTGACGTTTGTATCAGCCTTGGCACTGTTTGCTTTTGCTTCGCCCGCGCACGCCGAATGGTGGGAAGCCAGGACCGACCATTTCATCGTCTATTCGGAGAGTTCGTCGGCAGACGCCAAGAAGTTTGCCGAGAAAATGGAGCAGTTGGACATGTCCCTCCGCTCGCTCCAGAATGTGAAGTTCAGCCCGGTGACGTCGGAATCGCAGAGGCTGACGGTTTTCCGGTTCGGCGATGTTGACGACATCAGTCGCTTGGTCCCGGGAGCCGCCGGATTCTACATTCCCAACCTCAGCGGATCCAACGCCTTCACACCTGCGAAGTCCGACTCCCGAAGCACGGGAGCATTGTTGGGCTCAACCGGGGATAGCGAGAAGAAGAAGCTGGACCCGGAAAAGGTGCTGTTCCACGAATACACCCATCATTTCATGTTCCAGCATTTCGAAGCTGCCTATCCGAGGTGGTATTCCGAAGGTTTTGCGGAGACGGTCGCGACGATCGTAATGAAGCCAGACGGCAGCTTTCACATTGGCGATCCGCCCAACTATCGGTCCGACCTGCTGTTCCAGAGCATGCTCAATGTGTCGGTCGAACGGATGCTCACATCGCAAAACAAGCCGACCGGCGAAGATTTTTACAGCTGGTATTCGGTAGGCTGGCTGCTCAACCATTATCTGACGTTCGGGCCGAACCGCCAGGGGCAGCTCAAACAGTATTTGCGAGCGATCAAGAGTGGTGTGAAACCCGCTGACGCCGCACGTCAGACCTTCGGAGATCTCGGCAAGCTCGACAAGGAAATCAACAAATATAAGGGCAGCGGCAAGCTCGGCGGGATCGACGTGAGGATCGCCAATTTCGCACCCCCTGTTGCCCAGATGAGGCAACTTGCGCCCGACGAAGAAGCGACCATGAAGGTCCGCATTCGAACCAAGGCAGGGGTCAACAAGAAGCTGGCGCCGAACGCGGCTCGCGACGCGCGCGTTGTCGCCGAGCGATATCCCAACAGCTATGCGGCGCAGCTTGCCTTGGCTGATGCCGAACTCGATCTCGCGGAATTCCAACCTGCCGACCTTCCAAGGGCGGAAGCGGCAGCGGATCGGGCACTCGCAGCCAAGCCGGACTCGGTCGATGCGATGATCCTGAAGGGCCGCGCACTATTGGAGCGTGGAAAGACGGACAAGGCGCAGCTGGCGGCGGCCCGGACCTGGTTCACCAAGGCCTATAACCGTGACCCCGAGCACCCGGCTCCGCTCTATTACAATTACCTCACTTACTATGAGGCCGGCGGCAATATTCCTGAAAGCGCGATTGTTGGATTGGAAAAGGCCTATGACGAGGCGCTTTATGACGACCAGTTGAAGCTTGTGCTGACAAGACAGCTGTTGTCCGAAAAGAAGGGTCCGACTGCGCGGTCGATCCTGATGCCGATGGCGATCAATCCGGAATTCGGCGACAGCTACAAGAAATATGCAGAGGTTTCCGACCTGATCGCCGCGCAAAAGGTCGACGAAGCTTATAAATTGCTGGCGACCACGATGGCCGAGGACGATCGAAAGCGCAGGTCCGGCGACGACGACTAGGGCTTGGATGCGCAAATACCGGTGGGGAACTGGCGCCTCCTTCTTTTAGAGAAGTTGGCCCTGCTCCTTCCAACTGGCACCTTCCGCTTCAAGCAGCTTGCGCTTGTTGGGTAGTCCGCCGCCATAGCCGCCGAGCGTCCCGTCGGAACGGATGACCCGGTGGCATGGCACCAGAACCGCGACCGGGTTGGAACCGTTGGCGGTTCCGACCGCGCGCATGGCATCCGGCTCGCCAATGGCTCGGGCAACGTCGGCATAGCTGCGCGTTTCGCCCAGCGGGATCTTGCGCAGCTCCTGCCACACTTTCTCCTGGAAGGCGGTCCCGCGAACATCGATCGGAAGGTCATGCGCCGACGGATGGTCGATCTGGGCCAGCGCTTGCTCGACCCAAGGGGAAATCGTGCCATCGTCAGGACGGATGTCGGCATTAGGGAAACGGTTGCGTAGGGCGCGTTCATCCTCCTTGAACGTCATCCGGCAGATGCCCTTGTCCGTGGCCGCAATCAGCATGGGCCCGAGCGGGCTGTTGGCGGTGACGTAACGGATCGTCACTCCGCGGCCGCCATCGCGCCAGGCCGACGGAGTCATGCCTAGCCGTTCCTTGGCGTCAGCATAGAAGCGGCTCGGGGCCTGATATCCGGCGTCGTAAATGGCTTCGGTCACGCTCTTGTCCTCCTGGAGATGGTGCATCGCCCGGCGGGCGCGGATGGCGCGGGCATAGGCTGCCGGTGATACGCCCATGTCACGGGTGAAGATTCGCTGGAAATGATGTTCGGCATAGCCGACCGCAGCGGCCAGGTCGGCCAGAAGCGGCGGCTCTTCGGCCGCTTCGATAATCTGCACGGCCCTAGCCACCGCTTCACGGTCGCGGCCAACCTCGTCCGGCTTGCACCTCAGGCACGGCCGATAGCCAGCCGAACGGGCGGATTCGCCGTCCAGGAAAAACTCGACATTTTCCTGTTTCGGCCGCCGGGCGGGGCAGCTTGGCTTGCAATAAATGCCTGTCGTCTTGACCGCGCCGATCACTCGGCCATCCCAAGTCCGATCGCGGCGCTCAAAGGCTGCCCAGGCGGCTTCCGTCTCGATGGTTCGCATCAGCATGGGCCTAACATAATAGGCCGGCCTGCGTCCTGCATCCCGTGCCTTGCGGTCAAAGCGATAAGGCACATTCATGCGCGGCCTACCCGGGCGGCGAAGCAGCCCCGAATGGCGTTGTGCGCATCGATATGGTCGACGGCCGGATCGCCCAGCAGGCGGCGGATTACCGCATCCGCTTCGCCCGGCTGGGCCAGAGCCGCGTCGATCATCATTCCCTCTGCATCGAATGCCCTCAACGACAGAATGCGCCGGTCAAGCGCCGGCGGGACTTCATCCTTGTATCGCGCGGCCTCACCCGCACCTTCGCCGACGAAGATCGCGTGGCTTGCGCGATAAGGATTATCAGCTTCGTGAGAGAGGTGATTCACCAACAACAACGTCTCACCGACCGCGGCATCGTCGAGGGTGACGCGGCAGGGAAATCCGGGCTGCTTGTCAGCGATCATCCGGATAGCGCCATGAAGCGCGAGTTCCTCATCACTGAGGCCAATGAGATGGCGAAATGGGGCCGGGTTCAGGCCTGAGATTTGGTAGGTCATGCAACCCGCATAAAGGAGCGTCATTGTACCAGCTTCCCGCACCTTGCGGCCAAACCCGATCAGCCGCCTTGCATCCCCCGTCACCCCCTGCTACGGGCGCGCCAACTCATGAGGGGCGCGGGCTTTTTCAGCTGTGCCCCGTTCAATGCATGAGTGAAATTCTTTTGTCTGGAGCTTCTAGCGCGTGGAGAATTCCGGCGGCATTCAGGCCAGCTTAGCGGGGCGCTACGCCACCGCCCTGTTCGGCCTTGCCCGTGATGAGCAGCAGATCGATGCCGTGAGCCGCAGCCTCGATGCGATCGAGGCCGCGACCACCGAGTCGGCCGATTTCAGGGCGCTGGTGTCCAGCCCGCTGATCAATCGTTCCGAGGCCGGCAGGGCGATCGGTGCCCTGACACCTGCCTTGGGTGTCGACCCGATCACCGCAAGGTTCCTGGGCGTGCTCGCCGACAACGGCCGACTTTCGGAACTTAAGGCAATCATCAAGGCTGTGCGAAAGCTTGCCGCCGACAACCGCGGGGAGACCACCGCGGAAGTTACATCCGCCCGTCCGCTGAGCGACGACCAGGTCGCCCGGATCAAGTCCAATCTCAAGGCCCGCCTCGGCCGTGATGTCACGATCGATGCCAAGGTCGATCCCTCACTCCTCGGAGGCCTCGTCGTCCGGCTGGGAAGCCAGATGATCGACGCTTCAATCCGTACCAAACTCAATACGCTCGCATTGGCGATGAAAGGCTGAACATGGATATCCGCGCCGCTGAAATTTCCCGCGTCATTCGCGACCAGATCGCGAACTTCGACGCCGATGCGCAGGTCTCCGAAGTCGGCAGCGTCCTGTCTGTCGGTGACGGCATCGCCCGCATCCACGGGCTCGACAATGTCCAGGCGGGCGAAATGGTCGAGTTCGACGACGGCACAAAGGGCATGGCCCTCAACCTCGAAGCCGACAATGTCGGCGTCGTGATCTTTGGCTCGGACGCCGCGATCAAGGAAGGCTCGACCGCCAGGCGCACCGGCACAATCGTTGACGTTCCTGTCGGCAAGGGCCTGCTTGGCCGCGTCGTCGACGCGCTCGGCAATCCGATTGACGGCAAGGGCCCGATCAAGGCCGACCACCGCAGCCGTGTCGAGGTCAAGGCGCCTGGCATCATCCCGAGGCGGTCGGTGCACGAGCCGGTGCAGACGGGTTTGAAGGCGCTCGACGCGCTGGTTCCGGTGGGCCGCGGCCAGCGCGAGCTGATCATCGGCGACCGCCAGACCGGCAAGACCGCCGTCGCGCTCGATACCTTCATCAACCAGAAGCAGGTCAATTCGGGCAAGGACGAGAGCCAGAAGCTCTATTGCATCTACGTCGCCATCGGTCAGAAGCGCTCGACGGTCGCCCAGATCGTCCGCGCGCTCGAAGAGAATGGCGCGATGGAATATTCGATCGTCGTCGCTGCAACTGCCTCGGAGCCGGCTCCGCTCCAGTTCCTCGCGCCCTACACCGGCTGTGCGATGGGCGAATATTTCCGCGACAACGGCATGCATGCGGTGATCGTCTATGACGACCTTTCCAAGCAGGCTGTCGCCTACCGCCAGATGTCGCTCCTGCTGCGCCGCCCGCCGGGCCGCGAAGCCTATCCGGGCGACGTTTTCTATCTCCACTCTCGCCTGCTCGAGCGCGCGGCGAAGATGAACGAGGCAAATGGCGCTGGTTCGCTTACCGCCCTGCCGATTATCGAGACTCAGGCGGGCGACGTGTCGGCCTATATCCCGACCAACGTCATCTCGATCACCGACGGCCAGATCTTCCTTGAAACCGACCTGTTCTACCAGGGCATCCGCCCTGCGATTAACGTCGGCCTCTCGGTTAGCCGCGTCGGTTCCTCGGCGCAGACCAAGGCGATGAAGAAGGTTGCCGGCTCGATCAAGCTGGAGCTGGCCCAGTATCGCGAGATGGCCGCCTTCGCCCAGTTCGGCTCGGACCTCGATGCCTCTACCCAGAAGCTGCTGGCGCGCGGCGCGCGCCTGACCGAACTGCTGAAGCAGCCGCAATATCAGCCGATGCCGGTCGAAGAGCAGGTGGCCTCGATTTACGCGGGCACGCAGGGCTTCGTCGATGCGGTCGATGTCAAGGACGTGACCCGCTATGAAGCGGCACTGCTTGGCTATCTCCGCTCGGAACATGCCGGCGTGCTGAAGTCGATTCGCGACAGCAAGCAGCTCGACGACGACACCGCCGCCAAGCTTAAGGACGCACTGACCGCGTTCGGCAAGCAGTTCGCGTAAAGCAAAGGACGCTTAGGCGATGGCCAGCCTCAAGGCATTGAAGCTTCGTATCGGCTCGGTGAAGTCGACGCAGAAGATCACCAAGGCGATGAAGATGGTCGCTGCGGCCAAGCTGCGCCGCGCCCAGCAGAACGCCGAGGCAGGGCGGCCCTATTCGGACCGCATGGAGGAAATGGTCGCGTCGCTGACCAGCCGGGTTACCGTCGGGCCGCAATCGCACAAGCTGATCGCCGGCACCGGCAAGGACGACACCCATCTGATCGTGCTCGCTACCGGCGACCGCGGGCTCGCTGGCGCATTCAACACCAACATTGTCCGAGCCGCACGCCGCAAGGCCGAGGAACTGGAAAAGTCGGGCAAGAAGGTGCTGTTCTACATCGTCGGCCGTAAGGGCCGGCCGGTGATCCAGCGCATCTATCCGAAGGGCATTATCGCCCAGCACGACACCAGCGCGATGAAGTCGCCCGCTTATGCCGATGCACAGGCAATCGCCGACGACCTGATCGATCGGTTCGAAAGCGGCCAGTTCGACGTCGCGCATCTCGCCTACAGCGAATTCAAGTCGGTGCTGGCGCAGGAACCGCAGGTCGACCAGATCATCCCGGTCGCCCCGGCCAAGGCCGAAACGGGCGGAGCAGCAACTGCGGCGGTCGAATATGAACCCGACGAGGAAGAAATCCTCGCCGCGCTGCTTCCCAAGAACGTCACCGTGCAAGTCTATCGCGCGCTGCTCGAGAATATGGCCGGCTTCTACGGCTCGCAGATGACCGCGATGGACAATGCGACGCGCAACGCTGGCGACATGATCAACAAGCTGTCGATCCAGTATAACCGCCAGCGCCAGGCTGCGATCACGACGGAATTGGTTGAGATTATTTCGGGGGCCGAGGCCCTGTAGTTCGTCATCCCGGGCTTGACCCGGGATCCGCCTTCCCTTGCGAGGGCGGAATGGAAAAAACAACGCAGACCCCGGCTCAAGGCCGGGGTGACGATAGAGGAAGATGGAAATGGCAACCGCCGCTGAACCCAAGACCAAAAAGGCCGCGCCGAAGAAGGCTGCAGCCGCTGCCTCGACCACTGCCGCCGCCCCGACCACCGGCAATCTGGTCGGCCAGGTTGCGCAGGTTATCGGCGCGGTCGTCGACGTCGCTTTCGAAGGCGAATTGCCGCCGATCCTTGCGGCGCTGGAGACCGATAACCAAGGCCAGCGCCTGGTGCTCGAAGTCGCCCAGCACCTCGGCGAGAATATTGTGCGTACGATCGCGATGGACGCCACCGACGGCCTGACCCGCGGCCAGCGCGTCAACGCCACCGGGTCGCAGATTCGCGTCCCGGTCGGCCCCATGACGCTTGGCCGCATCATGAACGTGATTGGCGAGCCGATCGACGAGCGCGGCCCGATCGGCAGCGATCTCTCGGCCCCGATCCATGCGGACGCGCCGGCCTTCGTCGACCAGTCGACCGAAGCCTCGATCCTGGTTACGGGTATCAAGGTCATCGACCTGCTCGCCCCCTACGCCAAGGGCGGCAAAATCGGACTGTTCGGCGGCGCAGGCGTCGGCAAGACCGTACTGATCCAGGAGCTGATCAACAATATCGCCAAGGGCCACGGCGGCGTGTCGGTGTTCGCCGGCGTCGGCGAGCGGACCCGCGAAGGCAACGACCTCTATCACGAGTTCCTCGACGCGGGCGTCATCGCCAAGGACAAGGATGGCAACCCGACCCCTGAAGGTTCGAAGGTGGCGCTGGTGTTCGGTCAGATGAACGAGCCGCCGGGCGCTCGCGCCCGTGTCGCGCTCTCCGGCCTCGCCCAGGCAGAATATTTCCGTGACCAGGAAGGCCAGGACGTGTTGTTCTTCGTCGACAACATCTTCCGCTTCACCCAGGCAGGTTCGGAAGTGTCCGCGCTGTTGGGCCGCATTCCCTCGGCGGTCGGCTACCAGCCGACGCTCGCTACCGACATGGGCACGCTGCAGGAGCGGATCACCTCGACCAACAAGGGCTCGATCACCTCGGTGCAGGCGATCTACGTCCCGGCCGACGACTTGACCGACCCGGCCCCGGCGACCTCCTTCGCCCACTTGGACGCGACCACGACCCTGTCGCGCGCCATCTCGGAGCTTGGCATTTACCCGGCGGTGGACCCGCTGGACTCGACCAGCCGCGTGCTGTCCGCGTCGATTGTCGGCCAGGAACATTATGACGTGGCCCGCGCGGTCCAGGAGACGCTGCAGAAGTACAAGTCGTTGCAGGACATCATCGCCATTCTCGGGATGGATGAGCTATCGGAAGAAGATAAGCTGGTCGTCAGCCGCGCACGCAAGATCCAGCGCTTCCTCAGCCAGCCATTTCACGTCGCCGAAGTGTTCACCGGCATTCCGGGCGCGTTCGTCCAGGTCGAGGACACCGTCCGCTCGTTCAAGGCCGTGGTCAGCGGCGAATATGATCACCTTCCCGAAGCAGCCTTCTACATGGTCGGCGGCATCGAAGAGGCCGTCGCGAAGGCGGAGAAGCTGGCGCAGGAGGCTTAGGGCCAATGGCGAGCAACCTTCGCCTCGAGGATTGCGTCAACACGCACTGCCCTTGGTCGGGAGACCCGGTCAGCGCTGACAGCCTGACGCGGTACCAGGGCAAGGTCGTCGGCTTCTGCAATCCCGGTTGCAGGGACAAGTTCGAGAAGGCCGCGTCGACATTCGATGCCGCAATCGAGGGAAAGAATTAGATGGCCGATTTTCACTTCGAGCTGGTGACGCCGGAGCGGCAGGTTCGCAGCGAGGACGTGTATATGGTGGTCGTTCCAGGCACCGAGGGTGAATCGGGCATCATGGCCGGCCATGCGCCGATGATGACCACGCTTAAGGACGGCGAACTCAAAGTTTACAAGAGTGCCAGTGCCCAGCCCGAAAGCATCGCCGTTTCCGGCGGCTTCGCTGAGGTCGGGGACAAGGGCCTGACGGTGCTGGCGGAAAGCGCGGGCGAATAGCCGTCCGTTAACCGCGTTTTTACCCTGAAATCCCACAAGGGGCTCTTCCGAACCGCGGAAGGGCCCTTTTCTTCATGTTCCAGCAGAAGTTCGCGCTGCAATCCGAAGTCCGCGAAGCGCCGCTGGAGCTGTGCGTCGTAATCCCGACCCTTAACGAGGCCGGCAATGTCGAGGCTTTGCTCGAAAAGCTCGGCATCGCCTTGGCCGGAATCGAGTGGGAAGCGATCTTTGTCGATGACGGATCGACCGACGGCACGCCCGAGCTTCTGACCAAAATCGCCCAGGCCGACCGCCGCGTGCGGATGATCCGGCGCATTGGCCGACGTGGTCTGTCGTCGGCGGTGGTCGAGGGCGCTCTCGCTTCGACGACGCCGGTAATCGCGGTGATCGATGCCGACATGCAGCATGACGAGCGCATCCTGCCTGATCTTTATCGCGCTGTGGCCGATGGTGACGAGCTGGCAATCGGCACTCGCTATTCCGGCATCGGATCAACCGGCGACTGGGACGAGAGCCGGCTCAAGATCAGCCGTTTCGCTACCGCCCTCGCCTCGCCGATCATGAAAACCCGCCTCAGTGATCCGATGAGCGGTTTCTTCGCGGTTCGCCGCGACGTACTGCTTGAAGCAGCCCCGCGCCTCAGCAACGTCGGCTACAAGATCTTGCTCGATGTCGTCGCTTCAATCCATCGTCCGCTTAAGACAGCCGAGATCGGCTACACCTTCGGCACTCGTCAGCATGGCGAGTCCAAGCTCGATGAAATGGTCGCGCTGGAATATGTCGAACTGCTGCTCGACAAGACAGTCGGCCGCTTCGTGCCGGTCAAGCTGGTCCAGTTCGGCGCGGTCGGGATGCTCGGCGTCGGCGTCCACCTGCTGCTGCTCGATATTGCGCTGAATGCCCTCGGACTGGCCTTCTCCTGGTCGCAGGCGTCGGCTGTCATCGGAGCAATGACGTTCAACTTCGCCCTCAACAACCGTTTCACCTATCGCGATCGGCAGTTGAAGGGCCTTGCCTGGGTTGGCGGTCTATTCTCCTTCTACCTCGTCTGTTCGCTGGGTGCAGTCGCAAACGTCGGCATCGGCAGCCTGGTCTATGACCAATTCCATGGCTGGTGGATCGCCGGAATAGCCGGCGCGATCGTCGGTTCGGTGTGGAATTACGTCGCCAGCGGCTGGCTAACGTGGACGCGGCGCTAATCGAAATTAGTCTTTTCTCAAAGTTTGGCAGCTATTCACCATTTTCGTTTTATCGCGGAATTAGCATTGGGAATCACCGGTTATGAACGCATTCGGCAAGCGTAACGGTCTGGGCGGGGCAGGTCAGCGCCCAAGCTTCGGCGTTGCTCGCCCGATGAAGGGCGGCTCTGCTCCGGCAGGCGGCGAACAATTCCCACCCGTGGACGACCTCCCCGAGGCTTCGGAATCGGATGCAGCCGATGAAGGTGCTGCTGCGCCTGGCGCGCCGCCGATGGGCGCGATGGAGCGGCTTAACGACCGCCAGAATGCCAGCGGCGATCGAGCCAACAGCAAATCCGAAGGGTTTGAGGCCTCGGTCCACCGAATCAAGGAACAGGTCCTCCCGCGCCTGCTCGAACGCGTCGATCCGGAGGCCGCCGCGACCCTCGGAAAGGACGAGCTCGCCGAGGAATTCCGCCCGATCATCGGCGAAGTGCTAGCCGAGCTGAAGATCACGCTTAACCGCCGCGAGCAATTCGCGCTCGAAAAGGTGCTGGTTGATGAGCTGCTCGGCCTCGGGCCGCTCGAAGAGCTGCTGTCCGACCCGGCGATCAGCGACATCATGGTCAACGGCCCCGACCAAACCTTCATCGAGCGCAAAGGCAGGCTCGAGCTGGCCAAAATCCAGTTCCGCGACGAGGAGCATCTGTTCCAGATCGCGCAACGCATCGTCAACAAGGTCGGCCGCCGCGTCGACCAGACCACCCCCCTGGCCGACGCCCGCTTGCAGGACGGCAGCCGCGTCAACGTCATCATCCCGCCGCTGTCGCTTCGCGGCACCGCCATCTCGATTCGTAAGTTTTCCGAAAAGCCGATCACGCTCGACATGATGCGCGGCTTCGGATCGATGTCGGAGAAAATGGCGACGGTGCTGAAGATCGCCGGCGCCAGCCGCATGAATGTCGTCATCTCCGGCGGTACCGGTTCGGGTAAGACGACAATGCTCAACGCCTTGTCGAAGATGATCGACCCGGGCGAGCGCGTGATCACCATCGAAGACGCGGCCGAGCTTCGTCTGCAGCAGCCGCACTGGCTGCCGCTCGAAACCCGTCCGCCGAATCTGGAAGGTCAGGGCGCGATCACCATTCGCGACCTCGTCATCAACGCCCTGCGTATGCGTCCCGATCGCATCATCCTGGGCGAAATTCGTGGGTCGGAGTGCTTCGATTTGCTCGCTGCAATGAACACCGGTCACGACGGCTCGATGGCTACGCTCCACTCCAACAGCCCGCGCGAATGCCTGGCTCGTATGGAAAACATGGTGATGATGTCGGACATCAAGATCCCGAAGGAGGCGATCAGCCGCCAGATCGCCGATTCCGTGGACCTCATCGTGCAGGTGAAGCGTCTCCGCGACGGCTCGCGCCGCACCACCAACATTACCGAGGTGATCGGCATGGAGGGCGAAGTCATCGTCACCCAGGAGCTGTTCAAGTTCGAATATCTCGACGAGACGCCGGACGGGAAAATCGTCGGCGAGTATCGCTCGATGGGCCTTCGCCCCTACACGCTGGAAAAGGCCAAGCAGTACGGCTTCGACCAACCGTACCTTGAAGCCTGCCTGTAACTAGACCCAGCCGAGGCCGATTGCAGCCAGCGCAAGCCCCGCGATAATCAGTGTTTCGATGACCATCAGGGCAACCGGCTTCCAGCCGATGCCGAGCATTTCCTTGAACTGCGTCCTGACGCCCAGCGCCGCGATTGCGGCAACGAGGCACCAGCGCGACGCCGTCCCGCCCGCCTCCTGAACGGCAACGGGAACCGGCAGAAGGCTGTTGGCCGCCACCAGAGCGAGGAATACCGCAAGGAACCATGGAAGGATCGGCGGACGCTCGCCATGCCCCGCTCCCTTGGCGCGGATCATCATGGTGGTTGCGATGATCACCGGCAGCAGCATTGCGACGCGCATCAGCTTGACCACCGTTGCCGTATCGCCCGCCTCGGGGGAAATCGCATAGCCGGCGCCGACCACTTGAGCGACGTCGTGGACCGTCGCGCCAATGAACATGCCGTAATGGACGTGATCGAGGCGCAGTAGCTGGATCAGCACCGGATAGACGATCATCGCCAGTGTCGACAGCGTCGAGACGCCGATGATCGTGAAAAGCGTATTGCGCTCCTTTTGCGGGTCAGGCGGAAGGGCGGCCGAAATTGCGGCGGCCGCCGACGCACCGCAGATGGCCGTTGCGCCGCCAGTAAGCAGGCCGAACTTGCCCTCGAAGCCCATTCGCCGCGCCAGCCAGATCGACGCAAGGATCGTCAGGGTTACCAGCCCGATGACCAGCGCCACCGGCTTCCAGCCAAGCGTGACGATTTGCTGAAGCGTGATCCGAAAGCCGAGCATCGCAACGCCGAGGCGCAGCACCGTCTTGGACGCAAACTGAATGCCGGGACGGCAGCGATCGACGTCGCTCAGGAAGTTCATCGCCATGCCGAGCAGCAATGCGAACAGCATCACCGGTCCGCCATAATGGTCGGCCAGGAAGGTCGCCGCGACCGCGATCACCAGCGAGGCAAGCAGCCCCGGACCGATACCCGCGAGCATCTGCGGACGATATGAGCTCAGCGACGCCATCGTACCTCCCTCGCCAAGGCCCTAATCGGGCTGCTGGCGAGCGGCAAGGCGTCAGGGCGTGGCGAGACCTGGCGAGGAGCTGGCGCGCAGCGGATGCTTATCGCCAGAAACGGCCGGCTTGCTTAAGGCGTTTGAACCGGCCTCCCAATTTGGCCAGCTGGCGCGCACGTTCGGCAATATCGGTTCGGCCACTCTCGGCGAGCTCATAGGTAGCGATGATCTCGCGGCTGATCATGTCGTCGTGGATCAGGCCAAGGCAATCCTGCATCCTTTCCAGCGACGTGACAAACGCCCGAACCTGCTTCTTGCGGTACAGAGGCGCCAGGAATTCCGCCGAATAGCGCAATTTCTTGATGTTGATCCGCAGCCGGTGAAGTTGGTGCTCATCCAGCTTGCCCGGCTGCGAGCCGCCGCGCTTTACCTTATTCCACGCGTCGTCGAGCCGACGCCGGGCGAACTTCGCAATAGGGCGTGACGCCCCGGTTTGCTGCCAATCCGCCGATGCGGTCCACTCGACCAGATCGACCAGCATGTCGCGCTTCTGCTGCGAATTTAGTGCTTCGACTACCTGGTCGTAGCTCTCCGAGCGTGCGGAACGAAGGACGCGTTGATCCCGCCAACCCAGTTCCTCGCCATGCTTGTCGAGATAGACGTCAAGGTTGCGGGCGACGCCGAACGGCTCAATGAATGCCCTGAGCTCGCATTTGAGCGGCTCCAGCGACCCCTCGCGGATTACCGGGCCAAACAAGGTGAAGGCAGTCCGGAGGCGCCGCATCGCCACGCGCGCCTGGTGCAGGGCCGCCGCATCCCGCTCGGCAATGATGAGCGCCTGGTTCAAGCGGAAGTGACGGACGCATTCCTGGACGGTCGCGACAAAGGCCTGGCCAATGCTCATCTCTTCGCAGATGGCCGGCTCGCGCGCCTTTTGTTCGTGATCAAGCGCGCGCTCGGCGAGCAGCAAGCCGCGCTCTTCTTTGCTGAGCACCCCGATTTCAAGCGGAATATCTTCGGCCAGCTGCTTGGCGAAGCCGAACAGTCCGGCTTGGGCCCCGTGACGGAGCTCCATCTCCAACTCCTGAAACTTCGCTGTCTCGTCGCCCGCTTCGACCATTCCCTCGTCGAGCACCACCTCGATCAGGCTGCCATCACGATCGATCAACCAGGTCGCCCGCTCAACCGTCGAACGAACCTGGGGTTCGAGCTTCCTGTCGAGCCGTTTGAGCTTACGCAGCGGGGTCGATTTGAGCGCTTTGGCATCGACCTCAAGGCTTTCGACCGGCACTTCCCATTCGGCGCGATCGAACAGCCCGGCCCCGCCACCCGTCGATTTGACGGTTTGAACATGCCCGCCGCCAGACTGGCGAACCCGCAGCGAATAGCCGGCCTTGCCTATTCGGCGCTTGCCGGTGTCGAAATAGACCGACGTCTGCGACTGGGTGGTTGGGGCCCGATCCGCAAGCAGAGGATGACGTCGAACCTTCCTCGCCGCCTGGCGATCCAGGTCGAACTTGAGCTCGGTTTCCCGATGATCCTTGGCTTTGGCCATCGCACCCGATTTACGCGTCGGCGCAACATGCAGCAAGTTGACCCCGCGGCCGCCCCTCAGTCGGCTTGCCGATAGCGACTTTTCCAGGGGAGAAAATGGTGGGCGTGGCAAGGATTGAACTTGCGACCCCTGCGATGTCAACACGAGCTGCCCACGCAAATCTGCGGTTTTCTGCGGTTCTTGGGCCGTCCAACGACGCGATTTGCCCAATCAAAGCGCGTTTTCACATTCGAGCCAGTTCACTTTGAACCAGTCGAACACTGTGTCTGCAAAATCACCAAAAAGCGCGTCGATCCGCTAGTTCTACTGAGAGCCGCCGGCCTTTGGCGCTTCATCCTTTTTGGCCATGTCCTTGCAGCAGGAGCAGCCCTCGCCCTTGGCCATCTTTTCGCAGCAGGCCATCTTCTTTTCGGCAGCTGGTGGAGCTGCCGGAGCGACGGCTGGTGTAGCCGGGGGCGTTTGTGAAGCGGCCAAGGCAATCGAGGCGATGATGAGACTCATGATTGGGCTCCCCTTTTCCTATCGGTGCCTCTGCGGGGCAGATTACGCTTCGATCGCCTGTGATGCCAATGCTTTCAAAGCGGTGAGATTGAAACTGCCATCGTCATGAGCGCTCTGCCACGACCTCATTCGTCCTTCTCCGCTCTGGGCCGTCTAGCAGCAACTTGGCGATGTGCCGGTGGCCCGCGCCTCTTGGATGGGTGGGCAGGGGACATCGGCGTAGGAGCAGAATACGCAGCAGTCGCCTTTGAGCGGCCGCAGAACAGCTCCACAGTGCCGACAGTCAAAAAAGAACTGACAGGCGTCGGTTGGCATCGTTTCAAGCGACTTCCCGCCGCACTGGGGACAGGTCAGGGTAGATTGAAGCTCAGTCATCTTGCGTTCGCTGGGGACATCAAGTCCCAGATTGCGACCATGATCATTAGAAGTAAGCCCGGATAGAGCAGCCATTCCGTCGGCATGCTGTAGATCGCCATAAGCAGTGCGGCGGCCAGAACAAGTAAGGGGCCGATGATGCCGAGACTCATTCGCACCCAGTTTCGATGGCGAAGACCGCTGATGATGTTTGCGGCCAAGCCAACGAGGGCGAATAGCGGCAGTATGTAACGGATTGAAACGCCCTCAAACTGGCTGAGAAAGCCTAGTCCGAACGCCGAAGCGAGACTGGCGAGGGCAGGGAAGCACGCCGTGCAGCTCATTGCTGCGATGATAGCGCCTATGGTGCCGGTGCTGCCTACAACGCGAGTGCCTTGGGTGGGCTTCTGTCTAAGCACAGTGTGTGGAATCGAAGGGTTGCTCATTTGCAGGAGCATAGAGGGCTAATGGCCGGTTTCTACCCAAAGCGGACATTGGTGAAGCGGAAAATATCGCTGCTTGACCCTGACATCGTGTCAAGGTGCAGATGATTCCACATGACGAGTCGCACGCATGAGGAGACAGTTGTGGCTGAGCACGCGCACTGCCACCACCATTCCAAAGTCGGACATGATCACGGAACGATCGTGACAGACCCGGTCTGCGGAATGAAAGTCGATAAGCGGACTGCAGCCCACCGTTGTCAGCTCGGCGGGACGGACTACTACTTTTGCAGCGCCGGTTGCCTCGACAAGTTCCAGGCGAACCCAAGCCGGTATCTAAATCCTGACGAGAATGATCCGATTGAGGTAGCGGCAGGCACTATTTGGACCTGCCCGATGCACCCCGAGATACGGCGTGATGGACCGGGACAGTGCCCCATCTGCGGGATGGCGTTAGAGCCACTTGAGCCGGCGCTTGACGAAGGGCCGAACCCCGAACTCATCGATATGAGCCGGCGATTCTGGATTAGCGCGGTCCTGTCCCTGCCCTTGGTCATCCTGACTTTTGGCGCCGAGCTCTTCGGCTGGGAGCCGCTGCCCATGCGGACCTCCATGTGGGTTCAACTCGCACTCGCGACGCCGGTCGTGCTTTGGGGCGGCTGGCCGTTCTTCGAGCGGTTCTGGGCATCTCTGCAGAGCCGCCACCTCAATATGTTCACTCTGATCGGCCTCGGCATCGGCGTGGCCTACGGATACAGTGTCATTGCGTCCCTGACGCCACAGATATTCCCCGCTTCGCTGCGAACGATGGGTGGCTTGGTGCCGGTCTATTTCGAGGCGGCGGCGGTCATCACCACGCTGGTCTTACTTGGACAGGTGCTTGAGCTTCGCGCCCGTTCGGCCACTGGCAAGGCCATCCGCGCTCTGCTCAGTCTCGCCCCAAAGGAGGCCCGCCGCGTCAAGGACGACGGGACTGAGGAGGATGTTCCTTTGGAGCATGTCCATGTTGGGGACCTGCTCCGCATCCGGCCGGGCGAAAAGGTGCCAGTCGATGGCATCGTCGTGGAGGGTCACAGCTCTGTCGATGAATCAATGATCAGCGGTGAGCCGGTGCCGGTGGAGAAGTTGCCAGGAGGCAAGTTGACCGGCGCGACGGTCAATGGGACGGGCAGCCTTCTGATGCGAGCTGAGCGCGTCGGCCGCGACACGATGCTGTCGCAGATCGTTCGCATGGTCGCCGACGCCCAGCGGTCGCGAGCGCCGATCCAAAAACTGGCCGACCAAGTGTCCGCGTGGTTCGTCCCCGGCGTCGTGCTTGTAGCAGTCATCGCGTTCGTCGCCTGGAGCCTGATCGGACCGGAACCTCGCCTTGCCCATGCGCTGGTCAACGCGATTGCCGTATTGATCATCGCCTGCCCCTGTGCGCTTGGCTTGGCGACACCGATGTCGATCATGGTCGGGACCGGCCGCGGTGCAAGCGTAGGCGTCCTTGTCAAGAATGCCGAGGCGCTGGAGCTGATGGAGCGGGTCGATACGCTGGTTGTGGACAAGACGGGCACTCTGACGCTGGGCAAGCCAAAACTAATCTCAGTCCGGCCAGCAAACGGTTTTCAGGAAGCGGATGTGCTTCGGCTCGCGGCGTCTCTTGAACGCGGCAGCGAGCACCCCCTTGCGGCTGCGATCGTTGAGGGCGCCGAAGAGCTTAATCTCGCGCCGCCATCAAGCAGTGAGTTCAAATCGCATACAGGCAAGGGCGTCACCGGCACCGTCGAAAACCGTGCGGTTGGCTTGGGCAACAAGTCACTGCTCGCAGACCTCGGCATCGACTCCGCTTCGCTGGAAGCCGAGGCAGATGAGCATCGCGCCGAAGGCCAGGGCGTCATGTTCGTGGCGATCGACGGCAAGCTGGCTGGTCTGCTGGTTGTCGCCGATCCGATCAAGGACAGCGCACCGGGAGCCGTAGCTGAGCTTCAACGCAATGGTGTCCATGTGGTCATGATGACCGGCGACAATCGCCGCACCGCCGAGGCAGTAGCGCGCCGAGTTGGCATCGAAGAAGTCATTGCTGATGTCCTTCCCAACCAAAAGCAGGCGAAGGTCGAGGAGTTACGCAAACAGAACCGGCGTGTTGCGATGGCCGGAGACGGCATCAATGACGCCCCGGCGCTTGCGGCGGCTGATGTCGGCATTGCCATGGGCACAGGCACCGATGTCGCGATGGAAAGCGCCCATGTCACACTGGTGAAGGGCGATCTCGTTGGGATCGTCCGCGCCAGGCACCTCAGTCGCGCAACGATGCGCAACATCCGCGAGAACCTTTTCTTCTCCTTCGTGTTCAACGCGGCTGGTGTGCCGATCGCGGCTGGGGTGCTCTATCCTTCGCTTGGCATCCTGTTGTCACCGATCATCGCTGGTGCGGCGATGGCATTCAGTTCGGTCGCAGTGATCGGCAACTCTCTCCGATTGAACCGGGTCCGCCTGGAGGTGCTATGACCCTCGATCGAAGTCAGGAGCGCACACGATCGGCGCTGACGACTCTGTCAGTGGTCGGAGCCGCCGTAGCTGGCGCCGGTGTAGGTTCGCTCTTGGGTGCGGGATTAAGACCCCTCGCATGGTGGATATTCGGGGTCGGACTCCTCGCTCATCTTGTCGGGATGGTAGGCATCCGTCGCTTTTTGGCGGCTCGCGGCTATGTGCCCCCTGCATGGCAAAAAGCTGCCTATTGGTTGTGTTGGGCTGCCATCGGGATTGTCGTGACCTACGGACTATTTGAGGTGGCGACATGAAGATTGGAGCTGCCTCGGCGGCATCCGGCATCAGCGAAAGGATGATCCGCCACTACGAAAAGATCGGTCTCATGCCGAAAGCGGCCAGGCGCGATTCCGGCTACCGTGACTATGACGAGCGGGACCTACACACATTACGATTCATCGGCCGCGCTCGCGATGCCGGCTTCCCCATCGAGGAGATCCGACAGCTCCTGACGCTATGGAACGACCGCGAGCGATCAAGCGCCGATGTGAAAGCCCTCGCGCTTGCTCGTGCCGCTGAACTCAAGAAGAAAGCCAACGAACTCGACGCCATGCGACGATCGCTCGAACATTTGGCGGAGCGCTGTCATGGTGACAACCGGCCGGATTGTCCGATCCTCATTGATTTAGAAGGCAAGGATTGATGTCAGTCATTGCCGAGAAAGCATCAGTGGCCTACGGGGCGCCGGTGAGCTTACGACCGCTCTTTGCGATCCTAATCGCCGTCGCGATGTTGTTCGCGCCGCTCGCACTGCAATCCGGCGCGGCCATGGCCATGGCTCCGGCTGACCATCACGCCCAAATGACGAAAACCGATCATTGCGGCGAGCAACCGGCCAAGAGTCACGACGGGAAGACAGTCGATAAGTCCTGTTGTGCCGCTATGTGCACGGCGATTGCAGTCGCCCCGACCCCGATGTTGGAGCCGCATGTGTTCGCTTCGTCGGCCGAACGGCCCTCGCTCGTCCAGTTCGATCACAGTTTCCTGGCTGAACTGCCGACACCTCCTCCACGCCTCTCGTAGAATCGACCTCACTCAACTCGATTTTACGGAGACTAAAATGAAGATGATTATTGGCGCGCTTGCGCTTGCTCTTGCCGTTCCTGCTGCGGCTCAGACCGCACCCGCTGCCGATCCGCATGCGGGTCACCAGATGTCAGCTCAGATGCAGGGCATGGATCATAGCCAGCACCAGCAAGGCAAGCATGACTGCAAGGACTGCTGCGACAAGATGAAGCAGTCCGGTGGCAAGATGGAGTGCATGGACAAGAAGGGCGAAGCCAAGCCGGCTGCCCCCGCGTCCGGCGGTCACACAAGCCATTAATCGGTCGGGGCGCCGCTTCTTGCGGCGCCCCGCAACGACCGCTTCTGGCGCTCGTTAAGGGCGCGGAGAACCACATGACTCAACTTATTTCCCTCAACCGCAGGGCGTTCCTCGGTGGCGGCGTCGCGCTGGCTGCTGCGGCGGGGCTTCGGCCGGCTTGGGCGCACAGCGTCAGCCAAGGTGTCGCTGCCAAGGCGGAAGGCACGCTCAGTGGCGAGGATATTCGCCTTGTCGTTGATCGGACCCGCTTCTCCGTCGATGGCCGACCCGGTCACGCCGTGGCGATCAACGGCACCATCCCGGCGCCACTAATCCGCCTCAAGGAGGGCCAGAATGTCCGGCTCACCGTCGAGAACCGTCTCACGGATGAAGACACCTCAATCCACTGGCACGGCTTCATCGTGCCTTTCCAGATGGACGGCGTTCCAGGCATCAGCTTTCCCGGCATCCGACCCGGGCAGAGCTTCACCTATGAGTTCCCGATCAAGCAATCGGGAACCTATTGGTATCACAGCCATAGCGGACTGCAGGAACAGCTGGGGCATTATGGACCCATCATTATCGACCCTGCTGGTGCTGACCCGGTTGCCTATGACCGCGAGCATGTGATCGTCCTGTCGGACTGGACCTTCATGCACCCGCACGGACTGTTCACGCGGCTCAAGCAGGAAGGCGGCTTCTTCAACCGCAACAAGCGAACGCTGGCTGACAAGATGAGCGGCAAGCGTGACCCGCTCTCAGCGGCCGATGCCAAGATGTTTGGCAAAATGCGGATGGACCCGACCGATATTTCCGATGTGACGGCGGCGGCCTACACCTACCTCATCAACGGCCACAGTCCCGCAGAAAACTGGACCGGCCTATTCCGTGCTGGTGAGAGAGTCCGGCTGCGCATCATCAATGCTGCGTCGCAGAGCATCTTCAACATCCGCATCCCTGGGCTCAAGCTAGTCGTGGTTGCCACTGACGGCATCAATGTCCGGCCCGTCGAAGTTGACGAGCTGCAGATCGGAAATGCCGAGACCTATGACCTCATCGTCCAGCCCGATGATCGCCCTTACACCTTCATTGCCGAGGGGATTGATCGCTCTGGTATGGGCGTCGCGACGCTCGCACCTCGCGAAGGTATGCGCGCCGAGGTGCCGCCACTTCGTGAGCGGCCAACGCTGACAATGATGGACATGGGTATGATGGATCATTCCGCCCATGGTGGCGGGCCCAGCATGGCGATGGATCACAGCATGCGGGACAAGTCGAAAGTCAGTTTTCCAGTCGGACCCGGCGTAGACATGATCTCGCCCATGGCGATGGATCGGAGCGGCGATCCGGGTATCGGGCTCGAAAATGTCGGTCACAAAGTGCTGACCTACAAAGACCTCGTTTCGCTCAAGCCCAACAGCGACACTCGCGTCCCGACCCGACGCATAGACATCCACCTCACCGGCAACATGGAGCGATTCATGTGGTCGATGGATGGCGAGAAGTTGAGCGAGAATCCCGAACCTTATCGCTTCGCCCGCAACGAGCGCGTGCGGCTGAGGCTCATCAACGACACGATGATGACCCACCCGATGCATTTGCACGGCCACTTCTTCGAGATCGTCAACGGCCATGGCCCAAACCAGCCGCTGAAACATACGGTTAGGGTGCTGCCTGGGGGATATGTCGATCTCGACCTGACGGCGGACGCGCCTGGCGACTGGGCGTTCCATTGCCACCTGCTCTACCACATGCACGCCGGGATGATGCGCGTGGTCAGCATCCGGCCGTTGGAAGGAGCGCACGCATGAAGGCGTTCCTAGCTTTGCTCCTGGCCGGCGCAGCCAGCCCAGCACTGGCCCAACAGAGTGCGCCTGCCAACGCACCAGCTGCCACCCAGCCGACTTGTCTGCCGGAGCACGCGGCGATGGGTCATTGCAAGCTGCCAACCCCGGCCCCGCAACCGACACCTCCAGCTTCGGAGCAGCCGACCTGCTTGCCCGAGCACGCCGCGATGGGTCATTGCAAGTTGCCTGAACCGGCCGAGCAACCAGTCGAAACTGCCCCGCAGGCGACTTGTCTGCCGGAGCACGCGGCGATGGGTCATTGCAAGCTGCCAACCCCGGCCCCGCAACCGACACCTCCAGCTTCGGAGCAGCAGCCTGCCTGTTTGCCGGAACATGCCGCCATGGGGCATTGCAAGTTGCCAGCCACTGCTGAGCCGCAGGTGCAACCTGGTCCAACCCCGCCAGAAGCGCTGTCAGGGCCGGCGCACGCCGCAGACGCCTATTGGGGCGCGGAAGGCATGCAGCGCAGCCGTAATATTCTGCGCGAAGAGCACGGTGGCATGCCTGCCCAAAAGGTCTTTATCGACCGTGCCGAAGCCCGTGTTAGAGAGGGTCAGGATGGCTACCTGTTCGACGCCCAGGCTTGGTATGGCGGTGACATCAACAAGCTTTGGTTGAAAAGCGAAGTCGAAGGGTCTTGGGGCAAGCAGCTCGAACACGCCGAAGTGCAGGCACTATGGAGCCATGCAATCAACCCCTGGTTCGATCTGCAAGCCGGCGTCCGTTACGATCCGCAGCCAGGCCCAAACCGCACCCACCTCGTGCTCGGCGTGCAGGGCCTAGCTCCCTATTGGTGGGAGGTCGAAGGAGCCGTTTTCCTGTCGAACAAGGGCGATGTCACGGCGCGTGCCGAGGCTGAATACGATCTCCGCATCACTCAGAAGCTGATCCTGCAACCGCGTGGCGAAGTCGATCTCTCGTTACAGGATGTGCCGGAGTTGGCGATCGGTTCTGGCCTCACGAATGCCTCGCTAGGAGTCAGGCTGCGTTATCAGATCTCGCCGCTCGTCGCTCCATACATCGGCGTCGAATATGAGCGCACCTTCGGCGACACACGCCGGTTCCTACACGCGGAAGACGAGGATGCCGGTGGCTTCAACCTGCTTGCCGGCGTCCGCTTTTGGTTCTGAGGGGAGAAAGAAAATGAAACTCATCATTGCAGCAGCCGCAGTCCTGCTGTTGACCGACATTGCGGTTGCCCATCCCGAGGCTAACCACAATGAGAGCGCCGCCAAAGTTAGTGCGGTCTCCGCATCCGCACGGCCGGCAGCCGCCGTGGTCGATGCCTTTCACGCGGCACTGCGCCGGGGCGATACCAAAGCTGCACTGTCCTATCTCGCCGATAACGCACTGATCTATGAGGCTGGCGGTGTCGAGCGCGGCCGGCAGGAATATGCCTCCCATCACCTCGGCGCGGACGCCGCCTTTGCCCAGGCCGTGCCTGGCACCGTGACCAGGCGCGCCGGCGATGCAGTTGGCGCTGTCGCTTGGATCGCCACCGAAGGCCGAACGACGGGAACCTACAAGGACAAGGCGATCGACCGGGTGACCACCGAGACGATGGTGCTTCGTCGTGTCGGAGGGGTCTGGAAGATCGCTCATATCCATTGGTCGTCCGCAGCGGGAGCGAAATGATGTCTGTCCGACGCATTCTCCGATCAATCGCTATCCTGCTGGGAATGGCGATGCTGCTCGTTAGCCTGTCTTCTCCGGCAACCGCCCACAAGGAACACAAGAAGAAGAAGCCTGTCGCCACCCAGGTCGTTCAACCGGCCGCCCAGCCCGCGACGCCGGTAGCATCGCAGCCGATGGACCACGACAAGATGGAAGGGATGATGCCGGACACGGAGATGGACCGATCCGAAATGCCCTTCTTTGTGCGGCTGTTGGACTGGTTCGGACGACTCCACCCCGCGATTGTCCACTTCCCGATTGCATTCTTCCCGGCGGCACTTTTCACAGCCATCGTTGGCCGAAGGCGGCCGGCGTTCGCTGCGCCCGTCCAGTTCCTGGTTGTCGCGGGCGGGATATTCGCCCCGATCGCTGCGGCGGCAGGATGGATCGCCGGAATGAGTGCTGATCCAGATCAAGTTCTGACCTATCACCGCTGGCTGGGCGTCGCGATTGGGATCGTTGGCGCCGGACTAGGCGTTTGGGCTTGGAAGCGTCCCTGGGAGGACCGCGGTGCCGGGATGATCCTGGCGTTGACCGTCATGACCATTGCCATCGCGGCTCAAGGGTTTCTGGGCGCTGCGATCACCCACGGAATGGAACATCTAATGTTCTGAGGAGAGGATCATGCACGGCGACATGGAGAGCATGGCGAAATGAGCCGGGAGATGGTGCGGCATCACTATCTGATGCTGGGCGTCAACCTTCTGCTCAGCTTGATCATCATGTATGTCGCGATGTTCGCGATGATCTGGAGCTTTGGCGAGTTCGTTCAGAACATCAACTTCTTCTACATGGCGTTGGTGATGTGGGCGCCCATGGCCGCTGTCATGCTGCTGACCATGCGGGCCATGTATCCGAACAAGAAGCTGAACGGCCTTCTTTACCTGGGTTTCGCCGCCGTCTTCATCCTGTCGATGATCGGCATTCGCGAGCAGTCGCTAGTCGGCGATCAGCAGTTCCTGCGATCGATGATCCCGCACCATTCCGGTGCGGTGCTGATGTGCGAGAAAGCCAAGATCACTGATCCCGAGATCCAATCGCTGTGTCAGGGAATCATTAGCTCGCAGACAAGCGAGATCGATCAGATGAAAGCCATTTTGGAACGCAAATGAATGCCACTCGCGGGGTGGCTCAAGAGGAGTAAGCAATGAGGAAAGTCGTATTGAGTTTGAGCGCCCTAGCGCTGGTTTCGACGCTATCCGCCTGTGGCGGTGGCGAGGAAGCCGCGAACAATGTTGCCGCCGAAAACGACATGAACGCGATGATGGCGGATAGCGGCCCATTCGCGGATGCGGAAATGAAGATGGACCAGGCGATGACGGCAGCTGTCGGCGTCAACGCCGCGGATAGCTGGGTCCGCAAGATGATCGAACATCACAAGGGCGCCATCGAGATGTCGCGCATCTTGCTTGCCCAAAATGTCACTGGCCATGTGGCCGACATGGCGCAGCAGGTGATTGACAAGCAAACTGCCGAAGTGGCGGCGCTGGAGAAGCTTGTTGCGACCGGGAACCCTGACCCAGCAAGCGCGGCCCTCTACCAGCCGGCACAAGCGGCAATGCACAATGCCATGATGCCTGCGGCGGGTTCCGACACATCCGATACCTGGGTCCGTAAGATGCTGGAGCATCACAAGGGTGCTGTGGCAATGTCGGACATTGCCTTGGCCAATGGTGCGACGGGCGCAGTTCGCGCTCAGATCGAGAAGACCAAGGCCGAGCAGCAAAAAGAGATTGAGCATATCGAGGGTATGCTCTCCGGCCAGCAGTCAACTAGCGCGCCGGCCGCGCCAGCGGCACCAGCGGCACCTGCACCTGCCGCCAAGGAGAAAGCACCAGCCGTGAAGCCTGCGCCAGCGAAGCCCAAGCCTGCGGAGCCCAAGGCCGCCGAGCCCAAGGCTCCTGATCCAAACTGCCTGCCGGAGCATCGAGCAGCAGGACACTGCTGATCAGCACGAATGACTTGGAGTTGACGGACGCAAGGTCATCGGCTTCGATTGGCAAAGACCGTTGACGGCCCCGGCGAGCACGCCGCCGGGGCCATCTCCATCCAAAAGAATAGGAACCTGCACCAGCCGATGCGCACCCATGTGATTGCCCGTAAGACCCACAAGTGGCTGGGCCTGTTCATTGGGCTCCAGGTAGTCATTTGGTCGTTGAGCGGCCTTTACATGACGGTCGTCCACATCGACACGATCCACGGCGATCACCTGATCCGCTCGCTTCCGCAGAAGACTGTTAATGCGGCCGATCTCGTGGACCCGCTGACGGTCGTTGCGGCCCATCAAGGCCAAAGCGTGAGGCTGGCATGGGTGCGCAACCAGCCGGCCTATGTCGTCAAAGGCGAGGCCGGCGAAGCGGTGGTCGATGCCAGGAATGGCAAGCCGGTGCCGCCGCCGACTGAGGCCGAGATCAACTCGATCGCGAAAGCGACCTATACCGGTAACGAGCCAATCGTCTCGGCTTCGTTGATCACCGACATCCCCAGCGAGATTCGCGGCCGCAAGCCCCCGCTGTGGCGGGTCGAGTTCGACCACTGGAACAAGCCGACGCTCTACTTCTCGCCGACTACCGGCGAGCTGGTTTCCCGCCGGCACGAGCTGTGGCGCATCTTCGACTTCGTCTGGATGTTCCACATCATGGACTTCGACGAGCGCGAGAATGTGAACAACCCGCTGCTGCGCGTCTTCACCTGGGGCGCGGTGTTGATGGCGCTGTCGGGAGCCTGGCTGCTGCTCTACGCCTTCCCCAAGAAGAAAAAGAAGAAGGCGGTGCGGGCATGACCATCAAGTCGATCTGGCTCCGCAAAATCCACAAATGGGTCGGGCTCGTTATCGGCCTCCAGTTCGTGATCTGGGCAATCAGCGGCACGGCCATGGCGCTGCTGCCAATGGACGAGGTCGCTGGAGGCGAGATGGCCGAACAGCCGGCCCCGGCAGTTCCGATCAGCGGCAATGCCTGGCCAAATGTTCAGAAGGCACTCAGCAACCAGCCAGTGTCCAAGCTATCCCTCCGTGCCCTACCGGATGGTCAGGCGATCGAGGTCACTACATCGCAGGGTGTTCGGCTTTTCGATGCTAATGACGGCCAGCCCATATTGATCAATGGCGAGGCTGCCAAATCCATCGCAAGTGCCGCACATCCTTCCGGTGCGGCGGTGGCCAATGTTGTGCCACTCAAGAAGCTGACCTTGCCTGTGCGCGAGCATGAACTGCCCATCTGGCAGATCGACTTCCGTGACCAGGCAAACAGCAGCTACTATGTGTCAGGCAAGACCGGCCAAGTCCTCGAACGCCGCAATGACAGCTGGCGTTGGTGGGACTTCTTCTGGATGCTCCACAACATGGACTATGCAAAGCGGACCAGCTTCAACCACCCGCTGATTATCATGGTTGGCTTTGCCATGTCCTGGCTCGCCGTCACCGGCTTCTGGCTGCTCTTCCGCACCATGTGGCGGCACGATTTTGCGGCGCTTCGACGCTTGCGGAAGCCGATCGTCCCGACTAGCTGACAGAGGCATTGGTGCGGTGTTCGCCGTCACCTACATCACTAAAAAGCAAAAAGTTGACCCTGTGAACACACCCGTATTGCGCGCTCGCCGGAGGCAAAAAGTTGACGCTATCATCGAGCTTCGCATCGATGATTCTCGGATCAACCGAGACCACCAACTGCTTGAAAAGATTAAGGCTTCTGTGCGGCATGGTATGCACCGGCCGCGCCCTCCGCATGTCCTGCAGAACCAGCCTACATTATATAGGAGACTAAGGGGACATGGGTTTCCTGTCAGGAATCAAGGAAGAGCATTACCTCCATGGAAAACCCTGACTCCATGGATGAAGGTTCAGGTAGCTACCTTGGTATTGTCGGACCAAGCCTACTCACCCTTTACACTGCATATCCACGATGACCTTCGTGGGGAGCTTCTTGGGGAGGGCAAGGATCTCCAGGATGAACTCCGAGACCGCGTTGCCAGGCATCTCAAGCGTCGGCTTGGTTGGGTGCCCTGGTTCTTTTTCGTGATGGAAGACAGCGATGTCTACGGCGATCCTACCCGCCCTCATGCCCATGGCTCCATCCTTATTCCCCGCGTGTCGTTGGATAGGGATGGGGTGAAGGTGCCGCGGCGTTGGACGAATGCGGTCAGCAGGATGGGTCGTGATCAGGCGGAACTTCTGGAAGGTCGGCGGGTGGTTCGGGCCGCATTGAAGGCGGCAGCAGGCATCGCCGGTGGTCGTCCCAAGGTCGCGCTAAGCAGCGGCATCGATCAATCGCGTAATGTCTGGTTCCGTAGGAAGCCCTACCATACGGTCTTCAATACTCAGTGGGTTGACTACGCCTTCAAGAATACGAAGCGCGCAAGCCAGACCCTCGGCGATAATCGCTTGGTTATGGTCAACGGTCTCCGCGCCGAGGCCGAACGGCTTTGGGAGCTTATCAGGAAGGGCGAGAGCGCGCTTGCATCATGGGACCTGGGCGGGAGCGCGGAGAGCCAGCTGGAGGCTGAGGCGGCGTAACAGGCTTGGTGGATGGGTCTCCGCCGTTTCCGACCGGCTGATTGGCGGTATCAGGGTCAATGGGCGGCTCGGCGGTTAGGACTTCGCAAAACCTTGCATGGTTTTGGTATTCCAAATCAGGGCAAGGTGTTTTCGGTATGCTCGTTTGCGACAAGCTCAAATCGGTATCCCAGTTCGAGGCAAGGTTCTTGACCGCCTCGCACGATCAGCTGGTGATCGCGGTCAACTCTCGCGACAGGTTCCCGCTCTGTGCGTCCTCGGCCCACCAGAAGAGCACCCTGCCTTCGCTCACCTCTTCAAGTCGCTCGCCGATGTTGCGCTTCTCGCGGCTGTCGGTGTTATCGGTTCGGTCCTGCCCCTTGTATTCGACCACGAGGATGCGACCGTCGATCAGCTCGGCGATGAAGTCGGGGTAGAAGCGGTCGGTCGAGGTCGGCAACCAGTATGACCACGGTGTGCGATCGACATTTCGCACCCAATGTTTGATCGCCGGATGATCGTCGATGACGACCGCGCACATCCACTCCTCTCCCCCATGGGTCAGGTCAGCAGCGCCTTGAGCGCGTCGAGGTTGTCGCCCTGGATGAGCATATTGGCGGGATCCCCGTCCCCGCCGTCGTGCTCGGCACGCGCTTCCAGTAGCCGATATGGAACATGCTCGGCCGCACGCACATCCTCGTTGCGCGTCATCCAGTCCAGAGTTGGCAACCCGCTCCCCCACTACGCCTCAACACCGAGCGCATGATTGGTAGCGTGAGAACGGCGGCGACCGCCAGTGGGAAAGTAGGCGGCCCTTATCGCATCGCCAGCTGGAGAGCCTTGTCGATCCTAGCGATCTCGGGATTTGCCATCGACAGGTTACCCGCCTGGTCCGCTGCCATTAAAGCGTCCATTAGCTCGCCGACGAGATGATCGAGTGCCTTCGCCCTTTCCGCGTCAGCTGCTGCTTTCGCCTGCGCTTTCTGCTCCGCCTCGGCATCGAGCCTGGCTTCGAGGTCAGCGACGAACTCAGCAATCCTGCTCGCCTTGACGCACCCGCGCCGCTTGAACTCGCGTGACACAGTGGCGGGTGAAACTCCGAGCTCCCGCGCTATCTGAGCGCCGTTGCGATAGCCGAGTTCATAGGACGCGGCGGCTTCGTCCCACTGCTCCTTGGTGATCGATTTTCGATGCGTTTGCGACATGCGCTAGTATAGCACAGACAGAGAACATTTGCCATGAAAGGCTTCTTGAGAAACAACCACATGCTGAAATATGCTTTTATGGAGAAATGGCAGAACACTGCCAAAAATGGCAGTCGCATGACCCACCTCGGTGTATGGCCAAAAGCTTCGGCGGCGAAGTAAAGTTCGCTTACAGCCACATGGACCCGCCGTGATGGGTGCGACGACCAGGCACGCGCCGTCGCACCCATGACGGCTATTCTTCTTCGGCTAGCCTGCCATTGCCAACCGGAATGACAAACACCAGCCGACCCTCCCCCTCGAAGACAACGAGGCCCTCGCGGTTCAGCTTCATGGCATCCCGAACACCGGCAAGAGCATCATCCTCCAGATGGTCGAGGCCGAGCTCTCGCCAAAGCAGGGTGTCAGGGTCTCCGCCGTGGGCAAGGACATATTCCTCGAAGAGCTCCGTGGCGGCATCCTGATCCGACGCAAGAACCAGAGCCTCGATGGGCGTCGGATCGCGAAACTGGAAGATGCGCATCATCGTGCACCTCCTTCGCTCTCGTCAGCGCCGAGGGGCTGCCACATCGGCGGGGAGAAGGTCCATCCAATCTCCTCGTCGAAGTGCGCGATGCCAACCAGACCAGCCGCGATGGCATTCCGAACCTGCGTCTGCTGTTCGGGCTGGAGGTTATCGACCGACAGGCGGTCAACGGTAAAGCTCTCATGGACTCGCCCATTCGCGGCGCTCCAGGTTACAAATAGATCGACCGCTTCGTGGGGTGTTCGGGCCACCACATGAACGGGGTGGTAGTCGCTGGGATTGATCTCAAACAGATGCATGTTGGTTCACCTTTCTAGCTGGTTGAACCTCATGCTTAGTCAGCGCTCACCGTGGACGCGGGTGGCATCGTCGTGGGTAATGCGACGGGTTCGATCAGCGACGCAGAACCTGCTCAATGGCCTGACGATCCTCGTCCGAAAGGCCATCCATCGAGCTGTCCGGCCGAAGGCTGCGGATAAGCTCCATCGTGGCCAGCTCTGCCGGCGCCAACCATCGCCGACGCGGATTCCTGGCAGCGACGACTTCTTCGAGTATTGCGCGCGTTTCGGGAGGAAGGTCTTCGAGTGAACAGCCGGCGACGGCTTCCAGGCGCGCGACTGTCCGACCTGACGAGTAGGTCACATTAAAGAGCTTGTTGAAGTCGATGTCGGGGAACCGCTGCTCAAGGACCGCGAGCAGGAAAGCGTCGGCGGGCATGCCGAGTTCCTTGGCGATATGCACTGCTCGATCGACCGGGATCGGAACACGCCCTACCGTCATGTGACTTAACACAACAGATGTCTTGTATCCCAGACTAGCTGCGACATCCCTCTGAGATCGTCCCTTCGCTTGAGCCAGCTTCATGGCGTTCTCAAGCATCACCTGCGCACGAGTGTCTTTGAGGGGATAATCACCCAACATATCGTCGTGCATGTTATTTCCCACTTGCGTATGTTTGTTTGTGTGTTTATACACACGACTCATGACACCGGCAACCCCACAAAGCAGTCCTCTGCACGATCCACCAGCTGAAACAGCGTTCTGCAAGCCCTTCACGCCTGAAAGCCTGGCCGAGCGCTGGAGTTGCAGCGCCGAGAAAGTGCGTCAGATGGTCCGGCGCGGCGAGCTTAATGCAATCCGCCTGGGCAAGCTGATCCGTATCCCCGCCATCGAAGTAGAAAGGTTTGAATGTCTAGGTCCGCGTCCAGTGAACAATATGAACTTGTCCCCTACCGTGGGAAGCTCGCCATCGCGATTGGACGCGGAGCAAGCCGCCGCCGAATCTCGACTGGCACGAATGATCCCGGCCTAGCAAAGGCCATCGCCGAGCAAATCTGGCAAAAGCAGCACGCTCCCGCGTCGGAGCGTGTCGAGGACCTATGGAAGCTCTATCTGGCGGATCGTCGCAAGGATGGACGCGATACGGCTAGGCAGGGAAACGCTTGGAAGCACCTCGGCCCTGCATTCGGCCACCGGCTGGGCAACGACATCACCAAGGACGACTGCCGTGACTATGCGCGTATGCGTCGCCGCCAGGGTGCGTCAGACGGCACTATTCGCACCGAACTCATCTTCCTGCGCGCCTGCCTGAACCTGCGGTATGGCCGCGGCAACAACCATGTCTGGATGCCTCCGGCCGGTGCTCCGCGTGACCGCTATTTGACACGCGAGGAAGTCGATAGGCTCCTGGAGCGTGTCTCGACCCCCCATGTGAGGCTGTTCATTATCCTGGCAATCACCACCGGCGCCCGCATGAACGCGATCCTTGAGCTTCGCTGGAACCAGGTGGACTTCAAGCACCGCACCATCAACTTCAACCAAGCCGGGCGAGAGCAAACCAATAAGCGTCGGCCGGAAGTGCCCCTGAACAGCCGCGCACTCGCCGCTCTAGAAGAATCCGCTCGGGGCGCTCTCACCGACTTCGTCATCGAATGGGATGGCCAGGCGGTTAAGAGCATTAAGAAGGCGATCCGCATGGCCGCCCAACGATCCGGTGTGCCCTGCTCGCCGCATGTCTTCCGTCACACGGCCGGTGTCTGGATGGCCCAGGCAGATGTGCCGATGCAGAAGATCTCGCAGTTCCTGGGGCACACCTCGACGAAGGTCACAGAGCGCACCTACGCTCGTTACAGCCCGTCATTCATGAAGGATGCCGCCGCGGCGTTGGAGTTCTAGCGCAAGCGCTCGGATCCATGCGCTGGCGAGGCTACCTGTTCAGCGCCGCAACCAGGAATCGCCCGAGGCGGGCCCAATAGGCCCGTAGCTCGCCTTCCATGGGAGCGAAGTCCGGCGAGTGGATGTAGCGCTGCATGCTCGCGACCGAGATCAACTGATCGTCGCGCCGCATCCTATCGAGCTCGTCATGATACTGCTGATCGATGATTCCTCTTGCGAGGAGATCGCCGGCCACCGCGCCCACTTTGCGCGAAAGGTCATCCCGAGTCCGCAGGGCGTGTTCTGCAATGTAGCTCTCAACGGTAAGCTCAAGCAAAATACGCATTAACGCCGAAACAGCATTGGGATGATCACTAAGGGTCAGCGCTTGAAGTTCTTCCCAAATGGCCCTGGGCCGCTGTTGAGCCGCTATCCATTGTATGTGGGGAGCATCCGGCGGAATGAAGGTAGTCTGGGGTGGTCGCGGCGGCGGAGGATTGCGGCGCGGCCGGCGGGGAGCACCACCTGCGGCGACCGGCTCCTCAAGGCGCTCCGCTTCGGTTGGTAGAACTCCTTCCCCTTCGAGCCGATTCAAATAGGCCCGCTTTCCTTCGTTGTTCCACAAATCGCCAAGCGTCACGACCTGATTGGCCAAATCACTCGCGATCCGATGGAGAGCGTCGGCAACGGCTTCGTGATCGTGCGTAAGTCGAAAGCGCCGGCCGGCCGTGCTGATACCGGCACGGTTTCGGAACTCTTCTGATGAAAGCAGCCTAGTAAGGGTCGACCATGGAATATTGCCTTGTGGAAGGCGTTCATCCGCAGCCAGGAATCGTTCAACTTCGGCAGCTACATTGATGCCTCCGCCCTGACCTGTGCGCTCGACGAAGTTCAGTTTCGCACGATCGTTCCAATCGAGCTGGCCAACTCCGCGTTGGGAACCAGTATGACGCCGGAACAATATATTATCGATCAATACCCTGTCATCTTCGACTTGACAGACAAGCTGTGTGGGCAGCGCAGCCTGTGCGTTTTGGCGCAACTCTCGGAAATACTGTTGAAGATCCCTGCTCGGTGCGCGATTAGGCTCCAGCAGGAGCTTGAGGCAGGTTACGCGGCGGTTTCCGTCAAACACGACATAAATCTCACCGTCAGGCATCACTAATGGTGGATCATAGACTTGGCCGGCCGAAGCAATGTCAGCGGCAAGGTTTTTCATTTGTTGCCCATGCAGCCGGAACAACTCTGCGATAGCGAGTGGTTCACTCTCTACTTCGCCGTGACGATCATTAGCGCGATTGACGCGCAGCCGTGCAACTTCCAGGTTCTCGTAACCCACGCTCACCCCCTACCGGCACATCACAACCTTATGCGGCAGACTTATTTTTGGCTAGAACGAGCGACCGATCTGCGACTTCGGCTCGCCATTCGGCCAGCACTCACTGGTGCAGTTGAACCGGCCGAACCCTGTGCGTGCAGCTGAGTCTCGTCAGTTAGATATTTGATTTTTCAGGGATAAAAATGGTGGGCGTGGCAAGGATTGAACTTGCGACCCCTGCGATGTCAACACAGTGCTCTACCACTGAGCTACACGCCCACCTGGGTCATCCGAAACATTGTCCGGGCGACATCTGGAAGCGCGCCTTTAAGCGGCGAATCCTTATCCCGCAAGAGGGGTTAGGCGGACTTAGAGCCGCCCGAGCACGGCTTTTAGAGACGGCCGTGCTGGTCTTCGGACTGGAACAGCCGGTCAACCTCCGCGACGAGGTCCTTGAGATGGAACGGCTTCGACAGCAGCTTTGCCTCCGGCGCCGTCCGCCCACCCTGCAATGCAACAGCGGCAAAGCCGGTGATGAACATCACCCGGATCGACGGATCGATCGCGCTCGCCTTCTGCGCCAGCTCGATCCCATCCATTTCCGGCATGACGATATCGGTCAGCAGCAGATCATATTTGCCGGCCTCGAGCAGCGGCATCGCCTCGGTCCCGCAGCCGACCGACTCAACTTCATAGCCGACGCGTTGCAGCGCGCGCTGCAGATATTCGCGCATCGACGTATCGTCTTCAGCGAGGAGGATCCTGATCATTTCGCCCCTTCTATGCGCTCCTAGCTTAAGATTTTCCAGCCGCTGCCAACGCTGAGCCGATTGCTGTCCGTATTTGGCACGGTTAGACAGCCGATTGTTGCATATGAGCCGCTACCCCTCCCCAATCATCCATCCGCGGCGCGGTTCCCTGCCCATCCTGTTGTCGATTCCCCATTCGGGACGCGATTATGATGCCGCGGTGCTCGCCAATTCATCTGGTGGCCGGCCTGCGCTGGAAATGCTCGAAGACCCGTTGGTCGACCGTTTGGCCTGGAGAACGATCGCGGCCGGCATTGGTGCGGTGGTCCAGCCGGTTCCGCGCGCCGTCATCGACTGCAACAGGGACGAGGGTGAGGTTGACCCGGCGGCGATCGCCGGCGTCGGCCCCGCAATCGGGCCCAGAGCTCGCCACGGTCTTGGCCTGGTGCCGTCACGGACCCTTCGGCAGGGCGCGCTTTGGCGGCGCCCGATCGATCGCGCCGAGCTCGAACGCAGGGTGAAGCAGGTGCATCGCCCCTACCACCAGGCACTCGATGATGCGCTGCTGGCCCTGAAGTCGGGCCACGGCGAAGCGATTTTGCTCGATTGCCATTCGATGCCGACGAGGCGCCATGCCCAGGCCGATGTCGTTATCGGCGACCGCCATGGCACCAGTGCGGCGGGCTGGCTCAGCGCCGAGGCCATCCGGCTGGTTCGGGCCGAAGGCTTCCGCGCAACGCTCAACGATCCATATGCGGGAGGCGCAATTACTTTCCGCCACGGTCAGCCCGCGGCCGGAATCCACGCCCTGCAGCTTGAAATTGACCGCGCACTCTACCTTGATCGAGATGGCCGCCACGCCGGACCGGGGTTCGACCGCGTCGCGCAACTGATCGAGAGGCTGGCGATTGGGCTCGGCGAAGCACTGGCAGAACGCAACCTGCGCGAGGCCGCGGAGTAAGCGAGGACTCAGCCATGCCGCGGGGCTGGCGAGTCACCGAGCTCAAAAAAAGAGCCGCCCAGGTCAGCCCTGGGCGGCTGGAAGTCAGGGAGGAACGCACCAGATGGTGCGTGACGCTCGCCTCGACTGAAGGGGAAACAGCGAAGCGGGCGCAGCCCCTATGTGGGTTGCCTGCGACCGCGTTCAACTGCGCGGCGGATCGGCCCGCCGCTAAGACATCACGCCTCGACCGTAGCCGGCTGCTGAACCCGGTTGGGACCGGTACCCTGCGCTACCTGCCGGCCGAATACCTCGCGGATCACCGATAGCGAGAAGAGATGGGAGAAGATCAGCGGCAGCGCTCCATTCTGGTTGAGCTTGCGCAACTTGTCGCCGGTCAAGTTCCGGAACTTCTCCTCGTCGACCATCTGGAAGCCACGGTAAATGAATGGCTGCTCGACACCCTCCGGCTGGATGGCGACTTCGCCGTCCATCAGCAGGCCCGATTCCTTGAGCTCGGTCATGAACGCCTGGGTGCGCTGGCCGGCTTCCTCGAACTGCTCGCAGAATTTGAGGATGGCGTTGGTTGCTTCGGTCGGCTGGTCGCCGTCGAACAGCGCCTCACCCTCGTCAAATTCGCCGACAGCGTCGGCCGAAGGATCGAAGCACAGCGACAGCTCGTCGCTGTCCGGCCGCAGGCGGGCCAGCACGAACGGGTAGCGGCGCAGATAGGCCGGCAGGTAGACGTTCGGCTCGGTCAGCTGTCCGGATTCGTCGAAGAACGTGTTGGTGTCTTCGTGCAGGCCCATCAGTGCGATCGGAACCGGCTGATCGCCAGCCGAAAAGACGATCGGGAAGTGCCGCTGGGCAATGGCGAATTCATCGACCGTGACCGGCACGGCATGCGTCTTGCCAATCTGCGGGTGGCCCGACATGCGGCGCACCTTGTAGTTGCCATGGGCATTGCGGTTGAGCGGCTGCAGATCGTTATAGAGAAGCGGCAAACTGTTCGGCGCTTGGCTCGCCATTTGTATCGACTCCGATGATAGGGCGGGCGGGCCGTCGGAATCGTTCCGGGGCAAGCCTGCGAAAATTGAACGCCCGCCTCTAGTAGCAGGGTCAACTGAGCGCAAGCCGTTTGCGGCGTTGGCAAATTTGCGCGCGACGGGCCGGGCGGCGAAGTTCATCGGTCATTCAACGCTTGCCGCTAGACCGCTGACCGATATGGTTCTTTCCCGATGATATTGACCTTGATTTTCGGCCTGGTGCCCGCCCTTCTGGGCAGTGTCCTGCAATCGTCTGGCGACGACCAGGTGGTGCGCCGGGTGATCGTCCAGGACGAGGTGATCTTCCGCATCCCTATCCGGCCGCGAATCTCCCGGCCGATCGAATGGATCGAGCATAAGGGGCCGAAATGCGTCCCGGCAAACATGCTAGTGGGAGCCATGCTGTCGGGCCCTTCCTCGATCGATTTCGTGCTGCGCAACCGGCAACGGATCCGGGCGGTGATGGACAGCGACTGCCCCGCTCTCGATTTCTACGGCAGCTTTTATCTGCAGCCAGATGACGATCAGATCTGTGCCAAGCGCGAAACGATTCGCATCCGCTCCGGCGGCAGTTGCCGCATCCAAAAGTTCAAAACGCTCGTCCCGCAATATAAGCAAGCTAACCGCTAAGTCTCAGGTGGTGACGCAATTTTGAATCAGGGGTTACGGAAACTGACATCAAGTTGAGTTTCGCTAACATCCCCCGCTGGACGGGCGTCAACGACGAGGCCCGCGATAACCGCCCTGTGTGCGATACGAACCTAGGCAGAGGTTACAAACTCCGTGCCGGTCAGGCTCAAATCCCTTGGCCGCCTCAAGGGCTGATTCCAGGGAATGGAACGGATACCAACTCCCGGCCGAGCCGCCTCCGCCATTCTTTCCATCGCCATTGCGACAGCTTGAACAAGAGGCGGCGTGGACCTTGGCATTGTAATGTAGACGGCTCCAGTAGACCCAATGCGAGGGCAGGCCCTCGGGCTCATTGGGCAAATGACCTTGCGCGATTGCCTGTGCTGTCCGGTTCGTGAGGAATTCGTCCGTCATCGTGATCAAGTCGTCGATTTCCCAGGGTCGATCGCTGAGCCCCGCAGCCATCGCAGGCGGCACGCGCTTAACCCACCTGTTGTCGCCGCCGATGATATCTTTTGTCCGAGGACGCATGGGCCGTGGAGTACGGCAATAGTTGGTGTGTAGCATCCAAAGGGCGACGTGCCGTTCGTGGTTGAGAAGGGTCTTTGAGAACGCATTGGTCCTGCGGCCATACCGCCGATTGTCCATGCGAACGTTGAGATTCAGTCGCTCAACATATGCCGTGCTGATGTCGCGCCTGCTGGGGCTCCCAATAATTGGCACCCGATCCGATCCGATATAGCGGCTACTCGGTCGCGGCTCCCCGTCCTCACCGAGGTTCTCGTACTTCTTGATCATCATCCCAACGTCAGCATCCGTGCCAAATGCAATCGCACAGGCTTCCTTATAGGCTCCGAGTCCGTCGGTGATGATGGTCGGCCGAACCTCGAACGACCCATGATCATTTCGCCGAAGCTTCGATGCGACTGACCTCATAAACTCAGTCGCGTCATAAACCCGTCGATCACCCAGCCGGTACGCTATGACGAGTTTTGTATCGGCATCTTGGGCAAGGTAGCACCAGACGGTTCCTGTCCCCGGCCGGGGATTTTTCATTCGATGGACGTTTCGTTGGCGTGCGCCCACGAAAGCGTAGAGTTCGTCGGCCTGAATTCGCTCGCAATTGAGGTCCCGAATCTCCTGCGCCTTGGCGATCGCCATATCACCTGCGTCGCGAAAGAGCCGTGCAACCGTATTGTTGCTCACGCCAAACATCCTCTCGCACGACCGCTGCGAGCTACCCTCAAGCAACGCATTGAGTATTCGCACGCGCGTTTCGCGATTCAGTCTATTCATGCGGCAAGCGCCTTACGGTTCGAACGCCACCTTAGAACTCCCACTAATCCCCTCCCTTTAGTTGCTTCATCCTGCAAAGGCGTTTACCGCAAATACCTAACCGGGTCAATGACTCGATTGACCGTGACGCCGAATCGTTATAAAGAGAGTCGAAGAGGAGTTCTCAAATGGCTCGTTTCAACCTGTTCATGATTGGCGGGATGCCGGTCCGATCTATTGAAATGCAGGCGGCTGACATCGGCGAATTATATGAATTGCTGGGTAGTTCCCGCTTCGTGGAAGGTGAGATCGTGGAGGAAAACGATTTCGGAGTAATCCGGCGAGCACTCTTTTCCACTGCTCGGATACAAATGGCCGTCGAGGCGGACTGAGATGACAAGCATTGGTCCCGGCTTGACCGTCAGTTACACGGAGTTTTCCCCCGGCGAGTTGTCACAAATGACGGGCTTCTCGCAGGATTTGCAGCGTGTTTGGCGCAAAAGAGGGCAGCTGGCTGGCTCCAGCGGAAAGACCGCTCGGTTTAACGTGCTCAAAGTGGCAGAATTGTTTGTCCGCCATGAGCTGTCACTTTGGGGCATTTCACCCAAAGACTCGATCGTAGTCGGCTCTGAAGCAGCACCGAACGTGCTTTATTTTGCTCTCCTCAATGGAGATGGAGCGTGCCAGGTCACCGGCACGCTCAGCCAAGCAGAGAAATTCATTGCTGAATTCGCAGGTGGGGATGAAATAGCGCGGGAAATGTCGGGCTGCACAGACAACAGCCGCTTCATCTGGAGCCCCCAGCGGAATGACTTCCGGATGGCGGCCGACATGGGTCCCCTTCTTGCCCAGGAAATCCATACATCGATACTGGTGTTGGACTTAGGAGCAATGGGAACGACCCTTGCAAACCGGGCCACGCGGCCGCTCTTTAGCGTACACGGGCCAACTCTTGCTTCTGAGCGAACGGTTCGGAAGCTTACCAACGCCCAGTAGGGCGATGCCCAACATTGAGTACGCTCGAGGTACGTCATGAAACGCCCTAACGGCTGGCCCTCTCTTTTACCTGTGCCGCAATCTCATCCGCGCGGCGCTCAGTTTCGGCCATGCCGACCAACTGCATTGCCAAGGTTGCACCGGTTCCGCCGTCCCATTCCCGCAGCGCCCAATCCTCTAGAGCACCGCGATATGCTTGCCAGTGTCCCTGTGCTGCCTCGACGCATTCCCACTCATGCTCACCAACGAGCAAGCGTAGATCCATGAGAGCTTGGTTCAGCTTGGCTTCCGCTACTTCATAAGCCGCGCTGGTTCGCATCTTCATAGCCATATTGGATTGGAATGCTTCGGGTTCAGAATCGTCCGCCTCGGCGGAAAGCTGTTCCACTACTTGATTGGCGGTTGAGCTGGATTCTAGAGAAGGATTCTGGACTGCGTCCTCTAGCTTGCGCACCTCCTGAATCGTCATCCCATGCGCCCTGAGCTTGGCGCCCAAGTCGGCCACTGTGTTCAAATAGGTAGCTCGCTCTTGTTTGGGTGAACCTGTCAACAGGCGCTTGAGGACGAAGCCCGCTCCGCGACCCAGCCAACCAAGGAAACCGCCGAAGAGAAGGGCGGCTGTACTTATCAGCGCTACTTGGTTTGCAGTAAGATCTTCCATTGGGTCGGTATAGCGAACTTGACAGTTCGCAACAGCGCCGCCGGCCGGAAGGCACAAATGACCGGATGGGTGGAAAGCGGACATTAGCCGGTCGGCGGTTGTCCTCGGCTGACCACCTCGAAACCGCCTCGCCGCCGCGCTAGAATTTCAGGCGAACTCCCATCGCCACCCGGCGTGAACGAGGCCTGCTGGCGTCATATCCGGTGACATGTGACTGGAGAGATCGCTCGGGCTTCAGACCGAACAAGCCAAAGCCTACCGTGGCATAGGATGAAACTTCCGTGCTGGCGAACATGCGGGTGCTCGTATCACGAGGGGCGGTGGCCACCGACCCCGCGCCCTGAAGAGAAAAGTTCCGAGGACGCTCTTCCGTCATTTTAGTTTGCCAGCTTTCAGGCGATACTACGGGTGCGCCATCCACGTTGGTTTGGCTCCAGGCGGATGCCGGCAAGATCGACAAAAGCAATGCAATGGGAACCAAATGGGTCAAAGTTCATCCGACTTGCCCCTCGCTAAAGTAAGCGTTCCGGCACGCAACAAAGTTCCCACCGGACCGGAGCCGGAACAACCAGTGGATTGGCTTCTCGTCGGTGGAACCCCATCCGCCGCGCTAATGGCCGGAATGTGTGGAAAGCGGACATACTGGTCAGAGCCGCGCGGACCCGCCCGTCGGTATTGGCCTGCCTCAAGTTGGGACCGCCGCAATGCAATAGGACTCGCTACATCTATTGATCTAGATTAAGTGCGTCGCCAAGAGGGCAGCAATCCTCCAAAGGGACGCCGTCCGGGGGCCAGGCGTCCCTTTACTTTGTTCGGCGCTGGCAAGTCCGCAACGGGTGGAAAGCGGCCATGGGGGAATAATCTTGTTGAAACTGCCGGGAACAGCCATGCCAAGTATCGGTTAACCGCCCCAACATGGCGCGCTTCATCTTCCACGTCGAAGGCCACCCGGACGATCAGGAGAGGGACCTTCCGAACATCGCCGCCGCGAAGTGCTTGGCCGTTCGTTATGCGGGCGAACTCATATGCGAGGAAGCGGAGAGTTTTTGGGATGATGCCGAGTTTAGCATGATCGTAATGAACGAAGCGGGGCTGATACTTTTCACCCTCACCTTGACGGGATTGGAAGCGCCCGCACTTCGTTCTGCTTCCTGATGCCCCAGTGACGTTTACTCCCGGATACGACTACACGCAGAGATGCGCTAATGGCAGCTTGGGTCGTTAGGGGCCGTTATGGGCGGAAAGCGGACAATGGCGTCGCCATTTGCTCCAAGTTCAGAAGGTTACGGACCGTATCGCCTGATGCTCCGCCTCACCATTGCATCAACAGCATCTTCCGCGCGATGGGCGTCATCGAGAACGCGAAGCGCTTCCCTCTCCAATCTCTCACCGCGCTGCTCAGCGGTTTCCAATGTCCGTTTCCTTGGCATACAGGCCTCCCAATCATAAACGCTCCCGGAACGATTTGGCCGCATCTCCTTCACTGGCCGCGATCCGGGGACGCGAGTGGAAGTTCGGCGCGGCCAAAGCTGAGGCAACAATCTACGGCTCGCTAATGTCCGCCTTGGGTCGAAAGCGGTCATTGGCAATTGCCGCTTCCGTGGCTCGTAACTGCCATTCGCGCCTCTAGCTCTGGAACTCGCGCAAGACTGCACTTACCGTTCGTCATACGCCCGGTATTCACCTTCGGACTGGACCTGGCGGGCCTGGCCAAAAGGAAAGGGCCGCGGCTTTCACCACGACCCTCCTTACTCGCAATACGCGCTCAATCGGTACTAGTAGCCGCGATACGCTACCTGGTTGCGGTTGATGTTAACGTCGGTCACCTGGCCGCGGGTGCTGACTTTGCAAGTGAAGCGCAGGTCGGCCGCCTGGTTGGCGTAGGCATTCTGGCCGTTGTAGCCATTGTAATAGCCTTGGTTGTTGTAGCCATAGGCGCGACCCGAATTGGCAACGCCCGAAACTCTCAGGCTGCCGTTATTGCGCCGTTCGACATTGGTGATGCCGAGGACATGGCCCTGGGCAACATAGCCATTGGCATAGCCCTGCTGATAGCCGTTGTTCGCATAGCCATTGTTATAGCCATAGCCCGGCTGGCCGCGGTAATTGCCGCTGATGCGCTGTTCGGCGGCGGCAGCGCACATGCCGACTGCGGCGCGCTGGCTGGTCTGGCCATAGCCATAGTTGCCTTGCGGATATTGGCCGTAGCCGTAAGCGCCCTGGGGATACTGGCCGTAACCGCCGCCAGTCACCGAATTGATGATCGCGCCAACGATGCCAGTGTTCGGGTTGCCATAAGGGTAGGGCTGCTGGGCCGAAACGGGCGAAGCGATCGTCAAGGCCGCTGCAAGACCGGCGGTGCCGATCAGGGCTCTTGATAGGTTGGTCATAATATAGCTCCTAAACATGCAAAATAGCGTGTCTATTCTGTCAATAGAACGAAGTTAGGCGTGTTTAGATGCATGGACGGTGAATTTAAAACTAGCTCGCCGTTCATCAAATCCATTTAAACATTTTTAGAAGAATTGACCAATTGTTTGCTGATTTTGGCCAATCTGCCGTGCATTCGGTCAAAATTGTTCTCGGCATGCCATAGAAATTCTTGCTGATTTCCCCGCATCATCCCGGAGATTGCCGAAGATCTCTCCGGGCTCATCGAGATGACGCAACGAATGATAGTTCAATCCGTTAGTAACGCATCACCACTCACACAGCTGGGCCTTGGTGCTGGAGAGACGTGGCACGCTCCCCGCTCACGGAGCGCGCAATGCATGCACTCATCATTGAAGACGAATCGCTGATCGCCATGGCGATAGAGGAAGCGCTGCGCGACTGCGGTTTCACGTCGTTCGATATTGCCGCTTCGGCGGAAGAGGCGGTCGCGGCTGCCGCACGCAAATGCCCCGACCTGATCACAGCCGATGTCGAACTAAGGCCGGGCTGCGGAATCACAGCGGTTCAGTCGATTTGTTCTGAAAGGCCGATACCTGTCCTGTTCATCACGGGAAGTCCCGGGGAAGTCAGGCTGAGAATGCCCGGGCATGCGCTGGTGGAGAAGCCATTTGACGCCGGTCCCATTAAGGAAGCAATCATGCTGACAATGGACAACGAAGATGGTTGAGCCAATGCCGCTCCCAAACGAGACAGTGACCACTCTCGCCACGGCCCTCGTCACGTCATCAAAGGCGCCCCTGCTCCTGCTGGACGACAATGTCGTCGTCATCGGCGCAAGCACCTCATTCTGCAACGCCTTCAATCTCGATCCGCTGACCATCGCCAACCGCAAGCTGGCCGATCTCGGAGCGGGCGAATGGGACGTTCCGCAACTCAACTCCCTGCTCCTGGCGACCATTGCGGGAGCAGCAGAGATTGAAGCCTATGAGATGGACCTTGTCCGCAAAGGCAAGGAGACCTGCCGCCTTATATTGAGCGCTCACAAACTCGACTATTTCGACACTGACAAGGTGCGCGTCGTGCTTGCCGCGACGGACGTCACGCCGGCGCGTTTGGCTGAAAAGCAAAAGGACGACCTTGTGCGCGAGAAGCAGGTGCTGCTGCAGGAGCTTCAGCACCGCGTTGCCAACAGCCTGCAGATCATTGCAAGCGTATTGATGCAAAGCGCGCGACGGGTCCAATCAGAGGAGACGCGTCTGCATCTTCAGGATGCGCATAGCCGGGTCATGTCGATCGCGATGCTTCAAAAGCAGTTGGCGGTCACCCAGCTGAAATCCGTTGAACTGCGGGCCTATTTCACGGATCTGTGCCGAAGCATTTCTGCGTCCATGATTGACGATCCAAAGCGGCTCACGCTCGAGGCGGTCGTGGACGATACGAGCACAAACTCTGACGTGTCGGTTAGCATGGGCCTGATCGTTACGGAGTTGGTGATCAACGCGATCAAGCATGCGTTCCCGGATCGGACCGCTAGCGGGAAGATCATCGTGTCATTTGCTTCAGACGGGGGAGCCTGGCTTCTGTCCGTTGCGGATAATGGAACGGGAATGCCGGTCGGCAAGAAGCGCGGAAAGCCCGGCCTTGGCACCGGGATCGTCGAAGCCTTGTCCAAGCAACTCGACGCGAGCGTGACCGTGCTTGACGCGAAACCGGGTACGCTGGTGGAAGTTCGGCACGGCCAAAGCTGAGGCAATAATCCTCGGCTGGCCAATGTCCGCCTTGGGCGGATAGCGGTCGGTACGCTGACCCAACATGAGTCATAGAGTTCAAGGCAGTTTGGGTGTAATGCACCGCGTATCGGGCGACGCCGTACTTCGAGCATCCGCCCGGCTGAGAGACTAGCCGCGCTCCCGCTAGCTTTGTGGGAGACATAGAATGTCTACTGAGGATTCCGGTTACTATCGAGCTCGCGCAATCGAGGAGCGCGCCCGTGCCGCCGAATGTGACGACCGGAGCATCGCCGGCATCCATCTCGAATTGGCGGCGAAATATGAAGCCTTGGCGAAGGTAGCCAATATTCAACCAACCTTACGGCCTGGTTGGGAAGGCATGGCACACGCTCAGCCCGCCTGAGTGAGGATTGCCCAACACCACCGGATACGGCGCGTCGGAAATGTAAAAAGGGCCGCCGAAGCGACCCCAAGTATGGATGACGTGCCCGAGAACAGGAGGGAGCGTCCGCCATGGGTCAGCGAACATTCGCCCAATTTCCGGAATGGCTGGAAATCAGAATAGCTCTTTCATCACGGGCAGCGCGCCGAGCACAAACGGCCCCGCCGGAGTGCTAACTGGGTTGAGTGGAGGCCGCGCTGGCGCCCCGGCCGCAACCCCTTTATCCCTGGAACCGTTGAATGAGGTGCTACCAGTCGCAAGACGGTTCTAGGCGAGCACCAAACGCCTTCTTCCTATCTTTAACGTCTCCTAGCCAACAGGCGCCAATTGTGACGCCTGGAAACGAAGGAACACATCATGAAAACTTTTGGCACCGTCAATTCGTTCGACGTCGATCAGGGCCGTGGCTCGATCAAGCCGGAGGTCGGCGGCGACAATCTGCCGTTCGAGAGAAGCGCCTTTAAGTGGGACATCAAGGCAAGCCCGCCCAAGACAGGCCAGCGCCTGTCCTATGAGGTCGGCACGAAGGACAACAAGCCCTGCGCGCTGAATCTCGAAACGATCTAAGCTAATGAGGCGGGAGTAAGACCTCCCGCCTTCTCTTTCTGCGGAATATCCACAAACAGCCAACCTCAGGAGTGGACGGGTTCCCGGGCACGTTCTGCCGAAAATCCAGCGGTCACCTCTCCCTTGTGAGCGGCGAACGCAGCTAGGACCTCCTCTGTTTCCTGTTTGGCAACCTTGAAAAGATCGAGCGTGCGTCCAAGCTCAGCGGCAACTTCATCGAATTGCGCGGGAGAAATCTTGAGATCGCGGTGGGCAGCTTCCAAGCCAAGGGGAGTGCTTCCGGGTTTTGTAGCCGTGTATTGAAATGGTCCGCCCGCAACATTGCATACCCACAGAGTGCGCATGAATTTAAGGCCTGGGAGCCTGGCCAAGTTGTTACTGTGCCATTCGCGCAAGGCAGGATTCTCTGACTCCTGGCCGACGATCGGGTTAACCACCAGTTGATTGCTGAAGTGATCGACAACCGCGGCGATGGCAAATGCGCCTCCGAGGCGCTCGTACAGGCTTTTTTCTGTCATTTTTGGGCACCTCGTGAGGCGTTCCTGGCGGCAAGGGAAATGCGGCTGTCGCGCCTCGGCCCATTGTTAACGCCCAGTATTGCTTTTTGGCTCCGGGATGCAGCCCCCCGGCTACGGTTGAATGAATGTCCGTTTGGGTGGAAATCAGACGTTAGGCTAATGGCAGCTTTGGGTCGAAACCCGCCATTAGGATGAGACTGGACAAAACAGGAACGATCGGTTAGCTACAAACTGACTGTACGCCCTCGCACACCAGCTTCGCTTGGCGAGGAAGAGCGGAATGTTAGTAAGAATTCGCTCGATGTCAGTTTCCGTAACCCCCGATTCAAATTTGCGTCACCACCAAGTCTCACGCTTGCCTTGACATTTTGCCCCTGATCCCTGTAGCGCGCCCCCGGCGCGGTACCGCTTGTGCGGCGCGCCTTCACTTTTTTTCCGGACTATTCAATGCCTTTTGCCGATCTCGGCCTTTCCGACCAATTGCTGCGTGCTGTCACTGACAGCGGCTATGATGTGCCAACTCCGATCCAGAAGGGGGCCATCCCTCCCGTGTTGATGGGCAAGGATCTGATTGGCATCGCCCAGACCGGCACTGGCAAGACGGCCAGCTTCGTGTTGCCGATGATCGACATATTGGCGGAGGGTCGCAGCCGAGCGCGCATGCCGCGCTCGCTAATCCTCGAACCGACCCGCGAACTCGCCGCCCAGGTCGCCGAGAATTTCGAAAAATATGGCAAATATCACAAACTCTCCATGGCCCTGCTGATCGGCGGCGTGCAGATGGGCGACCAGGTTAAAGCGCTCGAAAAGGGAGTCGACGTCCTGATCGCGACGCCGGGCCGCCTGATGGACCTGTTCAGCCGCGGCAAGATTCTGCTGACCGACTGCAACCTGCTGGTGATCGACGAAGCCGACCGGATGCTCGACATGGGTTTCATCCCGGACATCGAGGAAATCTGGACCAAGCTGCCAAAGGCACGGCAAACCCTGCTGTTCTCGGCGACCATGCCGCCGCCGATCAAGAAGCTGGCCGACAAATTCCTGAGCGATCCGAAGACGATCGAGGTCGCCCGCCCGGCGACCGCCAACATCAATATCGAGCAGCGGCTCGTCATTACACGCGGCGACAAGAAGCGCGACCTGCTGCGCACGATCCTCCGCGGAGAGGAATTCAAGAACGCAATTGTCTTCTGCAACAAGAAGACCACTGTGCGTGAGCTCTACACCAGCCTCAAGCGCTCGGGCTTTGCGGTCGGCCAGATCCAGGGCGACATGGACCAGAGTGACCGCATCGCAGAATTCGACCGGTTCAAGAAGGACGAGATCACTATCCTCGTCGCGTCCGACGTCGCCGCGCGCGGCCTCGACGTCAAAGGCGTCAGCCACGTCATCAACTTCGACGTTCCGTGGCAGCCCGACGATTATATCCACCGCATCGGCCGAACCGGCCGCGCCGGGGCCAAAGGCATCGCTATCACCCTGGCAACGCGCGAGGACGGCGAGGCCGTAGCGGCGATCGAGAAGCTGACCGGCATCAAGCTGCCGCGGGTCGATGGCGAAAAATCGGAGGCTACTCCGGCCGAGGAACCCCGTCGCCAGGAGCCACGCCGTACTGAGCCTCCGGCCAAGGGCCGTGGCCGTTCGCCGACCAAGCCCGAGTCCAAGCCGCGCGAGCCGATCGTCCAGGAGGAAAGGCCGGTCGCCGCCAAGTCCAGGAAGGCTGCATCGCCGCTTCCCGATGGCGATGGCGACTGGAACGGACCGGTCCCGGGTTTCCTCTCATTTGGCGCATTATAGCGCCCGACTTTCGGCAACCTTCTGCGGTTCGGCTCGGCCTAGGCCGCGGCTTTTCCCTTACGGTAGCGATCGAGAAACGACGCGGCATGGGCGATGAACCGCCCTTCGCCGATCGCGTCGCGCAATCCCTGCATTAGCCGCTGATAAAAGCTCAAATTATGTTCGGTCATGAGCATCGCGCCCAGGATTTCGCCTGACCGCACCAAGTGGTGGACATAGGCCCTGCTGTAGCCGGTGCAGGTCGGACAGTTGCAGTCTGGATCGAGCGGTTCCTGGTCCTCGGCAAAGCGGGCATTGCGGATGTTGATCGGCCCATCAGCGGTGAAAGCCTGGCCGGTCCGCCCGGAGCGCGTCGGCAGTACGCAATCGAACATATCGACCCCGCGTCGAACCGCCTCGACGATGTCATCAGGCTTGCCCACTCCCATCAGATAGCGCGGCTTGTCCACCGGCAGTTGGCCAGGCGCATAATCGAGCACCGCGCACATCGCGTCATGCCCTTCACCTACCGCCAGCCCGCCGATCGCATAGCCGTCAAAGCCGATGTCGATGAGCGCCTCGGCCGAGGCCTTGCGTAACGGCTCGTCCAGCCCGCCCTGCTGGATTCCAAACAACGCGGCCTTGGCGGCATGGTCGTCGCCGCCGTCGAACCCATCGCGGGACCGTTTCGCCCAGCGCATGGACCGCTCCATCGCTTCGGCGGCCTGGTCGCGCGTGGCCGTTGCCGGCACCAGCTGGTCGAACGCCATGACGATGTCGCTGCCCAACAGCCGCTGCACTTCCATCGATCGCTCCGGCGAAAGCATGTGCCGGCTTCCGTCGAGATGGCTGGCAAAGGCCACGCCTTCTTCGCTGACCTTGGTCAGCTCGCTGAGACTCATCACCTGATAGCCGCCGCTATCGGTCAGGATCGGCCGCTCCCAGTTCATGAGCCGATGAAGTCCGCCAAGTCTCGCTACCCGTTCAGCGCCCGGGCGGAGCATCAAATGATAGGTGTTGCCGAGGATGATGTCGGCGCCGGTCGCGCGGACGCTCTCTGGCTTCATCGCCTTGACCGTCGCAGCCGTGCCGACCGGCATGAAGGCCGGCGTGCGGATTTCGCCGCGCTGCATGGCGATCGTTCCTGCGCGCGCGGCGCCGTCGGTTGCGTGAATATCGAACTGGAAACGGGTCATTGGCCGCGCTCCCTAGCCGCTCGCGAACGTCGCGGCTACAGCCCGTCCATGATCGAGCCATGGGTCTATGCCGCCCTCACCGCCACTGCCGTCCTCACCGGCTTCATCGACGCCATCGCCGGTGGTGGCGGGCTGATCATGATGCCGGCATTGCTGTCGGCCGGCGTGCCGCCGATCAATGCGCTCGCCACCAACAAACTGCAGTCGATGTTCGGCACCGCCGTCGCCTGCTCCAACTATGCGCGAAAAGGGCTGATCGACTGGCGGGCCAATCTGTTGACGGTCATCCTGGTGTTCACCGGTGCCACGGCGGGCGTCATCATCGTCCAGGCGATCGACACGAAAGCATTGTCCCTGATCATTCCGCTGCTGCTGTTGGCGGTAGCGATCTACGTCCTGGTCAGCCCCAGGATGAGCGACGAGGACGCGCACCAGCGGATCAGCGCCAAGGGCTATGCACCGGTCGGAGCCGCGATCGGGGCCTATGACGGTTTTTTCGGGCCTGGCACGGGAAGCTTCTTCACTGCGACTCTGGTCGGTCTGCGCGGGCTAGGGCTGACCCGGGCGACGGCACTGACCAAGCTGTTCAACCTCACAAGCAATATTGCATCGGTGATCTTCTTTGCCATCGGCGGCAAGACGTTGTGGCTTCTCGGACTGTGCATGGCCGGAGGTGCAATGGCGGGCGGATGGATCGGCAGCCATACAGCGATGAAATTCGGCGCCCGGATCATCCGCCCGCTTCTCGTGCTCCTATCGCTGGGTCTCACTACTCGCCTGCTCTTGGGCTATTTTACCGCCTGACTCCCGCCGTATTCTCACCCTAGGCGGTTCGCCATGACCATGCTCGACAGCCAATCGCGTTTCGCTTTCATCGTTGGCGCGCCGCGCTGCGGCACGACCACGCTCGCCGGTTTCCTGCAGCAACACCCCGATGTGTGCTTCTCGGTCGTCAAGGAGCCGCACTTCTTCTCGCAACATGAGTTTGCCGGCCGCAGCAAAGATGAAATGCGCAAGCTGGTCGAGACCGAGTATCTCGAGCGCTTCTTCGGTCAGTGCCCCGATGCCGAGCTCCGCGCCGAAGGATCCGTGACCTACCTCTACGTGCCGGGAAAAATGGCCCCGATCCTGGAACTGTGGCCGGATGCGAAGTTCATCATCGCGCTGCGCGATCCGCTGTCGATGCTGCCGTCGCTTCACGCCCGCCTGCTGGTTACCGGCGACGAGACGATCCGCGACTTCAAGAAAGCCTGGGCCAAGATACCCGAACGGCGCGAGGGGCGCTCGGTCCCCAAGCGCGCTATCGATCCGCGTTGGCTGCGTTATGACGATGCGGGCAAGCTTGGATACAATGTCGAGCGCTTCTTCGCCGCCGTCGGCCGGGAGCGCTGTCATGTCGTCCTGTTCGACGATCTGACCGCCGATCCGCCGGGCACCTACCGCGAACTGTGCCGCTTTCTCGACATCGAACCTTGGGCCGGCACCGACTTCGAACCGCAGCGCATCAACAAGACCATCCGCATCGGCTGGCTGCAGCGTTTGCTCAAGCGTCCACCCAAGGCGATCCGCACCGCCCTGGCCGGCGAACAATTCCACAAGCGCGAAAAGAAGGTCGGCACCACCGATAGCCCCGCGCTGGCCGCTATCTTCCGGGTCCGCAAGCACCTGCTCGAGTGGAACAAGGTGCCGGCAAAGCGCGAGCCACTCGATGCGACGGTCCGGCAAGCGATCGTCGAAGGGCACCGGGACGACATCATCTTGCTATCGCGGGTGATCGGCCGGGACCTCAGTCATTGGCTCGGCGGAATTCCCGAAGCGAAGCCTGAAGCGGCCTAGCCTTCGGCTGGCAGTAGCAGCGAACTGTCCCCATAGCTGTAGAATCGGTAGCCCTGTGCAATTGCATGGGCATAAGCGCTCTTCATCGTTTCCAGCCCCATCAGCGCTGATACAAGCATAAACAGCGTTGATCGGGGCAGATGGAAGTTGGTCATCAGCCCGTCGACCGCCTTGAAGCGATAACCGGGCGTGATGAATATCGCTGTGTCGCCTTCGAACGGCTGGACGTTGCCACCTTCATCCGCTGCGCTTTCGATCAGCCTCAGTGAGGTCGTGCCGACCGCGATCAGCCTTCCACCTGAGGCTCTGGCGGCGTTCAGGCGATCGGCGGTTGCCTGGTCGATGCGGCCCCACTCCGAGTGCATGCGATGCGAACCGGTATCGTCCGCCTTGACCGGAAGGAACGTCCCCGCCCCGACATGAAGCGTCAGCATTTCCCGTTGCACGCCCCGATCATTGAGCGCCGCCATCAGCCGGTCGGTGAAATGGAGCGCCGCCGTGGGTGCGGCCACCGCACCTGACTCGCGGGCAAACATGGTCTGATAGTCGTCGCGGTCGGCGTCATCCGTGGCGCGCTTGCCGGCAATATAGGGAGGCAGCGGCATCTCACCTGCCCGTTCGAGCAGCAATTCGACCGGCTCCTCCCCGTGAAAGTGCAACAGGATCGCGCCATCGCTATCGCGGCTGACAGCGCTAGCCTTCACGCCGTCGGCAAAGTCGATCACGTCGCCGTCACGCACCCTTTTGGCGTTGCGGACGAACGCCCACCATTCCCGCAGGCCCTCGCGCTTGTGCAGCGTTGCGCCGACCCGCGCTTCCCCGCGCCGGCCCTCAAGCTGCGCGGGAATGACCCTTGTATCGTTGAAGACAAGCACGTCGCCCGGACGCAGGATGTCGGGCAAATCCAGCACTCCGCGGTCGCCAATGCTTGCGCCGTCGACCAGCAGCATTCGCGCCGCGTCGCGCGGGCGAGCAGGACGAAGTGCGATGCGGTCGGTCGGTAGGTCGAAGTCGAAAAGGTCGACGCGCATTAGTGCGGCTGAGGCGCAGGAGCCTCTTGCGGAGTTGGCTGAGGCGCGGGCGTCTCTTGCGGAGTTGGCTGAGGCGCGGGCGTCTCTTGCGGAGTTGGCTGAGGCGCGGGAGCCTCTTGCGAAGTCGGCTGAGGAGTTTCAGCCGGAGACCCCGCGTTTACGATCGCCCTCTGGTCAGATTGCACCACTGCTTCGGCGGCCTTGGACTGTGCGTCTTGGGTTTCCGCCGGCACCGGCGCGGCGGCAGTGACGACCGGCGGCGGGGGCAGCGGACCACCGATCGTCGCGCGGACGATCTTCGTCGGCTGGGCTGGCGGTTCGCCAACGGCAATATTGTCGACGGCCGCCATTCCCTCGATCACGCGGCCGAAGGCGCTATATTTGTGGTCGAGCTTCATCGTCGGGGAAAGTATGATGAAGAACTGGCTGTTGGCGCTATCGGGCGCTTCTGACCGCGCCATCGATGCCACCCCGCGCAGATGCGGCAAGTCGTTGAATTCGGCCGGGACGTCAGGCAGCGTCGAGCCGCCTTCGCCGGTACCCTTGGGATCACCGCCCTGGGCCATGAATCCGGAGATCACCCGGTGAAAGCTGAGCCCGTTATAGAAACCGTGGCTGGTCAGCAGCTGTATCCGGTAGACATGTTGTGGTGCCACGTCGGGTCGCAGCTGGATCACCACCTTGCCGCCGTTCGACAGTTCGAGCGTCCAGCGATTGGCGGGATCGGCGGCGACTTCGGCGGGAGTGATCACGATGGGCTGCTGGGCCACGGGCGCTGGCGGCGGTGGCGCATCCTTCGCGGCAACCAACATCAACGCCAAAAAAGGCAAGCCAATCAAACTCTTGATCATACCAACTCCCCAAACCCCCAAGCGCCGCCCGCCTATCTCAGCCTTGCCTGTCACGCCAGCCTTATTTCAGCTTGTCGGCAACATCCTTGGCGACCGACGGCGGCACAAACCGGTCGATAGCACCGCCATAGCGGGCGATTTCTTTCACCAGCCTTGACGCGATCGGCTGAAGCGAGACGTCGGCCATCAGGAAGACCGTTTCGATCCGGTCGTTCAGTTGCTGGTTCATGCCTGCCATTTGATATTCATATTCAAAATCGGCGACCGCCCGGAGGCCGCGCAGAATCAAACCCGCGCCCTGCGCCTCGGCAAAGTCCATCAGCAGCGAATCAAATTCGACCACGGTCACGCCCGCCAGGCCAGCGATTTCGCGCTCGACCATCGCGATCCTCTCCGCAACCGTGAACATCGGTTCCTTTGACGGGTTGGTGGTTACGCCGATCACAAGCCTGTCGACCAGGTGTGCGCCACGCCGAATGATGTCGAGATGACCAAGCGTGAGCGGGTCGAACGTGCCCGGATATACGCCGATGCGTTCCCTCACCCCCATTAGCGGTCCCTTTCCTCGATGTAGCGGGCGACCGCGCGAAGCAGATCAGCCTCCGCCCCATGACCTTGAAGATGCTCGATCGCCTGTTCGACCAGCATTGCGCATTGCGCCCGCGCCCGTTCTTCACCGAGCAACGAAACGAATGTTGCCTTCCCGGCGCTTTCGTCCTTGCGCAGCCTCTTCCCCGCCGCAACTTCGTCGCCGGCATGGTCGAGCAGATCGTCGGCAATTTGGAAGGCCAGCCCGATGTCGCGGGCGTAGCCGCGATAGGGCGTACGTGCCTCGGGAGGCAGCCGGCCCATAATGCACGCGGCCTCGACCGCGAACTCGATCAATGCGCCCGTCTTCAGCTGCTGCAATCGGGTAATTGAGCCCATGTCGAGAATCTGACCCTCGGCCGCCAGGTCGAGCATCTGCCCACCGGCCATTCCCTGCGGGCCTGACGCTCGGGCCAACTCGATCACGAGTTCCGACCGTACGAACGGGTCCTCGTGAGTTGCCGCATCGGCAATGATTTCGAACGCCAGATCGTGAAAGCAGTCTCCGGCCAACACCGCGGTCGATTCATCATAGGCGCGATGGACCGTCAGCTTGCCACGGCGCAGGTCGTCGTCGTCCATGCACGGCAAATCGTCGTGGATCAGCGAATAGACATGGATCGCTTCAATCGCCGCACCGGCGCGGACGCAGCGTTCCTCGTCGATCCGGAACAGCCGGCCGGTAGCCACCGTCAGCAGCGGACGGATTCGCTTGCCGCCGCCAAGACCGGCGTGGCGCATCGCATCGAACAACCGGTCTCGACCGTCGCCGCTACTTTGCAGGTACCGGGAGAAAACCGCCTCAACCTTGGCGCCGATGCGGTTGGCCTCTTTTGCAAGTTCGGCCTCGGACACGCCGGCCTCAATCAGCATCGAACGGCTTCGTGCCTTGTGGCTGGCCGTCCGGGCCAAGTGCGATCTGCTCGATCCGCGCTTGCGCCGCCTTCAGCCTCGCCTCGCAATGCCGCTTGAGCTTGTCGCCGCGCTGGTAGAGCTCGATCGATTCATCGAGCGGCGCCTGACCCTGCTCGAGGTTGCGCACGATCTGCTCGAGCTCGGACAGTGCCGCCTCGAAGGTCAGATTCTCGATATCGGCCTGATCCATCGCTCAGCTTCTGGGCCTTGGGTCAGCCTAAATCAACGCTTGAACGGGTCCTTGATGCCCGGGACGATCTCGTCGCTGACCACTTCCACACCCGACTCTGCGGCGATCGCCGCCTCGACGTCGCGATGGTGCTGCTCGCGCTCGGCGCGAAGCTGCTCGATCAGCGCGTCGCGATCGCTGTCGAACCTGGTATCGGCCGGAGCCTGCGTGCCGGCGGCCTTTTGCGCCTTGGCTACCGCCGCATCCAGTTCGCGCTGGCTGGTCAAACCCAATGTCACCGGATCCTTTGGCTGGATATTGGCCATATTCCAATGGGTCCGGTCGCGGATCGCGGCGATCGTGGTGCGAGTGGTGCCGATCAACTTGGAGATCTGGCCGTCCGACACTTCCGGATGATTGCGAATGATCCAGGCGATGCCGTCAGGCTTGTCCTGCCGCTTGCTCACCGGCGTGTAACGCGGGCCCTTGGTGCGGGTGACAGGGTCGGGCGCCTTGTGCATCTGCAGCACATAATCGAGGTCGGCCTGCCCCTTCTCGATTTCCTCATGCGTCAGCTCGCCCGACCGGATCGGGTCGCGCCCGGTCAGCTTGGTCGCGGCCGTATCGTCGGCGATCGCCTGAACCTCGAGGATGTGCAGCCCGCAAAATTCGGCAATCTGCGAAAAGCTGAGCGAGCTGTTGTCGACCAGCCAGGCGGCGGTGGCGTGGGGCATGAGCGGCTGGGCCATGCGATTTCTCCAAAAACAAGAACGGCCGCCCCTTCCCGGAGCGGCCAGCTATTGGACGGGCATCTAATCCCCCACTGGGCTTAGGGCAAGCGGAGTCTCGTCCGATGATCCACTGCCACAATTTCGGTCTGATTTGGCGTTTGGCCGACACAATCGCGCCGCAATCCGAACGGACCAAGTCATCCGTCACAAGAAGGGGGATTATATGAGAGTCGCTGCGCTGGCCCTGGCTGCAACTGCTCTGATTGCTTCACCTGCCCAAGGCGAGGATTGGGCCAGCGTGCGGCCCGGCACATTTGTCGGTGCAAGACTGACCATCGGCGGCAAAAATGGCGGAGAGCCCGTCGCGGCGCTCACCATCGCGCCAACTCACAGCCGGATATCCCGTGACGGTTTGACGAGCACAAGGATCGGCGAAGGTCTCGCTCTCAATTTCACAGCTCGACACAAACCGACCTTAACGCTGGGTGGGATTCGCGCCGACACCGCACTTGGAATGAAAAGCTCGGCCGGGCTGGATTCCGAACGGCGGCTCGGGGTCTCGACCGGCGCATGGGTCGCAATCGGTGTCGGTGCGGCAGTCCTGGGCGGAGCGGCCGCATTCTATTTCACGGTGACCGATTGCGCCGACCATGAGGACGAATGCCCCTGAAGGCAGTCGTGACGGGGGCTCGACTAACTAGTCATCCAGGCTGACATGCTCTTCCATCGTCATGATCCGCTCCATCCAGCGGACGATCGAAGGATATGCTTCAAGGTCGAATTCGGCCTCGTCGGCGACATGGGTGTAGGCGAACAGGCAAATGTCGGCGAGGCTGAACTGGTCGGCGACAAACCACTTCCTTGAATCCAAATGGTTGTCCATCAGGTCGAGCGCCGCCAGCCCCGCATCGCGTTTGCCCTTGATCTGCATTCGCTGCGCATCGGTCAGCGCGTCGAGCCCGACATTTCTCAGCCAGAACCGCATCGTCGCAATGTTTGGCTCGTGGTTATACTGTTCCCAGAACATCCAGCGCAGCATGTCGGCCTGGTCGAAATGGCCGTCGGGGATCAGCTTGGTGCCGTTGGCAAGGTAGAAGCAGATCGCATTGCTCTCTGGCAGGAAGCGGTCGCCGTCCTCGAGCACCGGAATTCGGCCGTTGGGGTTGACGTCTCGCAGATATTCGGGAGTCCGCGTTTCGCCCTTCATGATGTCGTATTCGCGCCGCTCCAGCTCAATCCCGACGTGCGCAGCGGTCAGCCGGATTTTATAGCAATTTCCCGACCGGCCATACTCGTGGAGGATCAGCCCGCTCATGGCGCCACCGTTAGCACGATCTTGCCGACGTGGTCACCCGACTCCATCCGTGCATGTGCGGCAGCCACCTGATCTAGAGGAAAACTCTTGTCCATCACCGGCTTCAGCCGGTTGCCTTCGACATAGGGCCAAACCGTTTCGGCAATCTCGTCCCGAACCATTGCCTTGAACGCCAGGTCGCGCGGGCGAAGCGTCGATCCCGTCAACGTCAGCCGCCGCCGCATGATGTCGACGATCGACACCTCGGCCTTGGGCCCCCGCTGGAACGCGATCGACACGTGGCGGCCGTCATCGCTCAGGCAGGCTAGATTCCGCGGCACATAATCGCCGCCGACCATATCAAGCACCACCGCCACGCCCTTCTCCTCGGTCCAGCGCTGCACGGCGTCGACGAAGTCGGTTGTCTTGTAATTGATCGCATGGGCCGCGCCGAGTTCGATCGCCGCGGCGCATTTCTCGTCGCTCCCGCAAGTGACGATAACTTCCAGTCCGAACAAAGTTCCAAGCTTGATCGCCATCGTGCCGATGCCACTGGTCCCGCCATGAACCAGCACCGGATCGCCATCGGCTGCGAATCCCCGCTCGAACAGATTGACCCAGACGGTGAACAGCGTTTCCGGCATCGCAGCCGCCTCGGTCATTCGCAGCACTTCCGACACCGGCAGGCAGGTCCCGGCTGGCGCAACGCAATATTCGGCATAGCCGCCACCAGACACCAGCGCGCATTGCCTGCTGCCGATCAGATGGCTTGCGCCCTGCCCCGCCGCGACGACCGTTCCCGAAATTTCCAGTCCCGGAATGCCGCTTGCTCCAGCCGGGGGCGGATAGACGCCCATCCGCTGCAGCACATCGGGCCGGTTGACGCCCGCCGCGGCAACCTTGATCAGCACCTCGTCCTTGCCGGGGCGCGGCGTCGGCCGGGAGGCTGGCCGCAGCTGCTCCGGACCGCCGGGCGAGGCGATTTCAACAACGCGCATTACATCCGGAATGATGTCCGTCACTTACGCCCCCAAAACGCGAACCATCGGGCGCAAGCTTATTGACTTGGGCCAACGGCGGGTCAACGCTTGAGGAATGGACGAGGATGACTTCTTTTCCAGCCGCCCGCAGGATCCGTTGACCCTGCTCGTCAAGCAGGACCTCGGACCGCTATCGGTCGACGAGCTGCAGGAACGGATCGAGACGCTCAAGGGCGAGATCGCCCGGATAGAGCAGCATCTGTCCGATACCGAGCGCCATCGGAACGCCGCCGATGAGCTGTTCAAAAAGTAGTTCCGCGCATCATTACGCCTTCGCGCCCTTGATCGGCGCATCAGACTTCACGACATTGAGCGGGTAAGGAGACTCCCCGAATGCCCAGTTTCGCTCGCGAACTTGAAACTACCCTGCACAACGCCCTCGGCGAGGCATCCAAGCGCCGTCACGAATATGCGACGCTGGAGCATTTGCTGATCGCGCTGGTCGACGACAGTCATGCCAGCCAGGTGATGACCGCCTGCGGCGTCAACCGCGACGAACTCAAGGCCACGGTGAAGGGCTATCTCGATAATGAGCTTGGCGCGCTGGTCGCCGACAGCGCCACTGACCCGACTCCGACCAGCGGCTTCCAAAGGGTTGTCCAACGGGCAATTCTTCACGTTCAGTCGTCAGGGCGGGACGAAGTCACCGGCGCCAACGTGCTGGTAGCCCTGTTCAGCGAGCGCGAGAGCTATGCCGTTTACTTCCTGCAGCAGCAGGACATGAGCCGCCTCGATGCGGTGACCTATATCAGCCACGGCGTCGGCAAGGGCGACACGTCGGTCGAACCGGCTCCGCCCCAGGGAACCGAGGAAAAGACCGAAGGCAAGAGCGGCGACAAGAAGGAAAGCGCGCTCCAGCAGTTCACCGTCAACCTCAACGACAAGGCCAGGGCGGGCAAGGTCGACCCGCTGATAGGCCGGATGCCGGAGGTCGACCGCACGGTGCAGATCCTCTGCCGCCGGTCGAAGAACAACCCGCTTTATGTCGGCGACCCCGGTGTCGGCAAAACCGCCATTGCCGAGGGCCTCGCCCGCAAGATCGTCGAAGGCGAGGTTCCCGATGTGCTGAAGGAAGCAGTGATCTATGCGCTCGACATGGGCGCGCTGCTGGCCGGCACCCGTTACCGCGGCGATTTCGAGGAACGGCTGAAATCCGTCGTCTCGGAACTCGAAAAGATGGAACATGCGGTTCTGTTCATCGACGAGATCCACACGGTGATCGGCGCCGGCGCTACATCGGGCGGGGCGATGGATGCGTCGAACCTGCTGAAGCCCGCTTTGTCATCGGGCACGATCCGCTGCATCGGATCGACCACCTACAAGGAATTCCGCAACCATTTTGAGAAGGATCGCGCTCTCCTGCGCCGGTTCCAGAAGATCGACGTCAACGAGCCGACGGTCGAGGACACGATCAAGATCATTGCCGGCCTGCGCTCCTCGTTCGAGCAGCACCATGGCGTCCGCTACACACCCGACGCAATCAAGTCGGCGGTCGAGCTTTCGGCACGTTACATCCACGATCGAAAGCTGCCTGACAAGGCGATCGACGTGATCGACGAGGTCGGCGCGATGCAGATGCTGGTCCCGCCCAGCCGCCGCAAGAAGACCATCACCGTGAAGGAAATCGAGCAGGTGGTGGCGACGATGGCGCGGATTCCGCCGAAGTCGGTCTCGACCGATGACAAGCGGGTGCTCGAAACACTCGAAGCCGATTTGAAGCGCGTCGTGTTCGGGCAGGATATCGCGATTGAAAAGCTTGCATCGGCGATCAAGCTAAGCCGCGCCGGCCTTCGCGATCCCGACAAGCCGATCGGCAATTATCTGTTCAGCGGACCGACCGGCGTCGGGAAGACCGAGGTCGCGCGCCAGCTTGCCTCGATCATGGGCATCCCGCTGCAGCGGTTCGACATGTCGGAATATATGGAACGCCATTCGGTCAGCCGCCTGATCGGTGCGCCGCCGGGCTATGTCGGTTATGACCAGGGCGGCCTGTTGACCGACGCCGTCGACCAGCATCCGCATTCAGTGCTGCTGCTCGACGAAATCGAAAAGGCCCACCCTGACCTGTTCAACATCCTTCTTCAGGTGATGGACAACGGCAAGCTGACCGATCACCACGGCAAGACGGTCGACTTCCGTAACACCATCCTCATCATGACGACCAATGCCGGCGCCGCCGACATGGCGCGAGAGAGCATCGGTTTCGGCGCGATGAGCCGGGAGGATGCCCAGGAGGACGCGGTCAAGAAGATGTTCACCCCGGAATTCCGCAACCGGTTGGATGCAGTTGTGCCCTTCGCCTACCTGCCGCCGGCGGTAGTCGCCCGGGTCGTCGACAAGTTCATCCTCCAGCTGGAGCTGCAGCTGGCCGATCGCAACGTCCACATCGAGCTGGATGACGAAGCGCGCGAATGGCTGACCACGCGCGGTTACGACAAGCTCTACGGCGCGCGGCCCATGCAGCGGCTGGTGCAGGAGAAGATCAAGCAACCGCTGGCCGAAGAATTGCTGTTCGGCAAGCTGGTCGACGGAGGCGAGGTGAAAGTGCGCATCAAGGACGGCGCGCTGGCGTTCGAAATCGTCCCCGCCCCGCCCAAGCCGGCCAAGGGCAAGCCTCCCGCGCCGCCCAAGGCAAAGGCAAAGGGGAAGCGCCAGGCCGGCGGGAAGGCGACAGCGGCGGAGTAGCAAAGGCGCCAAGGAGTTGCGTCTCCACGGCCGCTCTCCGTTTAACTTGTGCAATCCCTGTTCGACGAATTTTGTCTGGATATTCCCGACAGGGCGCTGTGCATTGTACCGATGATCGCCGCCGCATTCGCATTGATGGTCTCAGCCTTTGAGCTTCCAGCCAGCTATCGTGAATGCAGGCTGAAACAGCTGACCGAATGCAAGACCACCAGCTATCTGGTGATGAACGCCGGCTTTCAGAGTGCCGTAAAATCCTTTGCCGGCAGCGTGCCCACCAAATTCGTCCGCGGCGTCAAGACTCCATTGTGGGAAGAGATCATCGAAGTCCTGCATGGGCCGCCGGATCCGCCAATCCGCTTTTCCGACGGAAGCTATCTCTTCACCGCCTGCCAGGCTCATTACTGCCCGAACAAGGGAGCAGTCATCCTGTCACCAAGAGGAGAAATCGTCGCGGCAGCTATGTTTACAAGTGAGGGCGCCGATCCATGGAATCCAGACTTGCCATCCCGGCTTGCGCTCGACATCTTCGTCAGCACCTCTCCTGCGAGAATATTGCGAGAAAGGCCAATGGACGAATGGATTGCCCAGTCAGAGGCAAATTGGCGCTCCGTACTGGCCGACGAGCATTCGCCGATAGAGGGCAGCAATGTTCGCATTTGGCTAGTGCAGCCGAAAACGCGAAGCATGCACTTGCTCGCCAAACGGTCCTGGAGATAGCCAGCTGAAGACAGTCATTTCTTTGGCGGCTTTCTGGGCAATGCTCGCAGAGCCTTTTGAAAGGCCTCGACACGGTCGGGAGTCTGATCGAACCAACGGCTATTCGCCGCCGCGCGAGCGGCACCCTCATAATCGCCCTTCAGGATTAGCGCCCAAGTTTCCTTGTGTTCGGAAAACCAGCGGATTGCTGCTGTCGCTTGGCGGATGGCTTGGCGGGCGTTTGGTCTACAGCTTCGGGGCCGGAGTTTCGAAACAAAATCCCTGAGAAACGCGTCCGGCTCCCTGTTCCTTGACGTCGGCGTGAGGCGGTTCCAAACAACCGCCGTCAAACCCCCCGTCAGGAGTTACCCGCCTTGCGTTATCGCCTCGCTCCCCTGTCCGCCATTGCCCTGATCCTGGCCGGCAGCGCCGCCATTGCCCAGACCGCAACCTTCGATCCCGCCCGCCTGTCGCAGCATGTCCAGACGCTCGGTTCCGACGCGTTCGAGGGCCGCGCTCCCGCAACCGAAGGTGAAACCAAGACCGTCGCCTATCTGTCGGATCAATTCGCCAAGGCCGGCCTCCAGCCGGGCGGCGATGTCGTAGGCGGCCAGCGCACCTGGACCCAGGCGGTGCCGTTGCTGCATTCGGAATTCACCGCTGCCCCTCAGGTGAACGTCGACATTGCCGGCAAGGCGACGCCGTTGACCCAGGGCGAGCAAATCGCCGTCCGGGCGCCGACCAATGGCGACAAGGCGATGATGATCGACAAGGCCGACCTGGTGTTCGTCGGCTATGGCGTGAAAGCGCCCGAGCGCGGCTGGGACGATTTCAAGGGCCAGGACATGCGGGGCAAGATCCTCGTCATGCTGGTCAACGACCCCGATTTCGAGGGCGGTGAAGGCGATTTCGGTGGCAAGGCGATGACCTATTACGGCCGCTGGACCTACAAATTTGAGGAGGGCGCGCGCCAGGGCGCCAAGGGCGTGCTGGTGATCCACGAGACCGAGCCGGCCAGCTACGGCTGGGCGACGGTCAAGAATTCGAACACCAACGCCATGTTCGACATCGTCCGGCATAATCCGGCGGCCGAACACCCGCCGCTGGAAGGTTGGATCCAGCGCGACCTCGCGGCCGAGCTGTTCGCCGCGTCAGGGACCAGCTTCGATGCGATGAAGGCTGCCGCCAAGCGCAAGGATTTCAAGCCGGTGCCGCTAAAGGCGGACCTCACCGTCCATGGCGATGCCAAGACGGAGGTCATCACCTCGCACAACGTCGTCGGCATTCTTCCCGGTGCCGCCCGGCCAGACGAAACGGTGATCTACACCGCCCATTGGGACCATCTCGGTATCGGCCAGCCCGACGCCAACGGTGATCGGATCTACAATGGCGCGATCGACAATGGCACCGGCCTTGCCCAGCTGATCGAGCAGGCGCGCAGTTTCGCTACCGGCCCCAGGACCCAGCGGTCGGTCGTATTCATGGCCGTCACCGCCGAGGAAAAGGGCCTGCTGGGCAGCGAATATTATGCTGCAAATCCGCTCTATCCCGCGGGCAAGACGGCTGGCGTCATCAACACCGACGTGCTGGGCGTGCTCGGCCCGGCCAAAGACTTCACCATCCGCGGCAACCAGAAGTTCGGCCTGCTCGACATATTGGTCGACGAAGGCGCCAAGCGCGGCCGCCGCTACATGCCCGATCCCCGGCCCGAGACCGGCGGCTTCTTCCGTTCCGACCATTTCACGCTGGCCAAGGTCGGGATTCCGGCAATGAGCTTCGGCCCCGGCCAGGACCTGGTCACCGGTGGCGTCCCGCGGGCCGAGGCCTGGTCGAAAAATTATACGGCCAAAATGTACCACCAGCCGGACGATGAATATTCGCCCGACTGGGACTTCACCGGCATGGCGGCCGACGCCGAGCTGCTGCACGCTGTCGGCCTTCGCCTCGCCAATAGCTGCGAATGGCCGAACTGGAGCCAGGACAGCGAATTCCGCGCTGCTCGCGACCGCAGCGCTGCCGACCGCCAGGGCACCTGCACTTCAGCTCAGCCGGCCAAGCCCGGCGAGCGGGGGTGATCGCCGCCAAACTGTAAGACAGGCGTGCTCATCCTCACGGATGGGCACGTTTGTTCTCATTATGTTCCAGTTATGCTAGGGGCTGAGTCGGAAGGGAGAACCCAAATGGCCGACATTATTTTCTACCATAATCCGATGAGCCGCGGACAGATCATCCGCTGGATGCTGGAGGAGGTAGGCGCTCCCTACGACACTGAGATTCTCGACTATGCCTCGACCATGAAGGGCGAAGATTATCGCGCGATCAATCCGATGCAGAAGGTCCCTGCGATCGTCCATAATGGCCGCGTCGTGACCGAATGCGCCGCGATTTGCGCCTATCTGGCGGACGTTTTCCCTGAAGCCGGGCTCGGCCCGCGCGAGGAAGAGAAGGCCGACTATTATCGCTGGCTGTTCTTTGCCGCAGGCCCGCTGGAACAGGCAGTGACCAATAATTTCGCGGGTTTTACCGCCAAGGACGAGCAACAGCGGATGTTCGGCTATGGCAATTACGACCTGGCCGTGAACACGCTCGCCAACCACCTGGCCGGCCGCGACTTCGTCTGCGGCGCGCGATTCAATGCCGCCGACGTCTATGTCGGCAGCGCAGTGCTGTGGGGCACCCAGTTCGGAACCTTGCCCAAGCTCGATCCTTTCATCGCCTATGGCGAGCGGCTGGCCGAGCGTGAGGCGTATAGGCGCGGCAAGGGTGAGGACATGCAGTTGATCGCGGAGATGCAGGCCGCGGGATAAGAGGGGATAAGATCGATGGACGCGGAACGGCTTCAACAAGCAATCGACCTATACGACCGCTTCACCCATGACGGCATGGATCGCCGTGATTTCTTCGGGCGGATGTCCCTGATCGCGGGCAGCGCCGCTGCCGCCACCAGCCTGATCGCCGCGATCGCCGCCTCGCCTGCCGCAGCTGCCATCGTCCCGGCCGACGACAAGCGCCTGACCACCCGCACTCAGGACCTGGCCGGTGGATACAAGGCCTATGTCGCCGAGCCGCGCAGCCGGTCGCTGAAGCCCACGGTCCTGGTGATCCACGAGAATCGCGGGCTCACCGACCATATCCGCGATGTCACCCGCCGCATCGCGCTCGAAGGCTTCCGCACGGTTGCGCCCGACTTTCTCTCGCTCTCAGGCGGCACTCCGGCCAATGAAGACGCCGCTCGCGATGCAGTCGGCAAGCTCGACCTTTCCAAATCGACATCCGACGCGGTGGCGATGGTCGAGCAGCTGGCCAAATCCAGCCGCGGCGGCAAGGTCGGCGTGGTCGGTTTCTGCTGGGGCGGCGCCTTCGTCGACCGGTTGGCGGTCGCGGCCGGCGACAAGCTCGCCGCCGGCGTGTCTTACTATGGCCCGGCCCCCAATCCGTCCGAAGCGGCCAAAGTCCAGGCGCCGTTATTGCTTCACCATGCCGGGCTCGATAGCCGCGTCGCGCAGACCCTGTTCCCGTTCGTCACCGCGCTCCGCGAAGCGAAGAAGAGTGTCACCTTCCAGGTCTATGACGGCGCAAATCACGCGTTCAACAACGACACGTCGGCGGAACGCTATAACAAGGAAGCGGCCGACCTCGCCTGGGGGCGGACAATCCGCTTCTTTCACAAATATCTCGGCTGACACTTTCGCACTCGATTGATGTATCTAGGAGCCAGCAACTTGCACTGGCTGCCGCATGTCCGATGAGAACCCAGCTTGGAATTGCCCTGACTGCGGCAAGGCCCGCCAAGCCAATTTTTGCGCCGACTGCGGCGAGGAGCCGCTTCGTTCCGGCCATTTTGACGCTTCGCGACTTGGTCACCAAGCTCGGCCAGTCCATTAGCAGCATCGACGGAAAAACGGTCAGAAGCTTCAAGGCGCTACTTGCCGCACCGGGCACGCTGGCGGTTGCATATGTCCGCGGCCAGCGCCGCGTCTACCTAAGTCCACTCAAGGTGTTTTTCATCGCTAACGCATTATTCTTCGCCGCACAGTCGGCGACCCACACAAACATCCTCTCGTCGTCGCTGGAATCTCATCTGAACCAGCAGGATTGGAAATCGGTCGCCAGGCCGATGGTCGCCAGGCACCTTGAAGCCGAACAGCTGACGCTCGCCGAATATGCGCCGGTGTTCGACACGGCTGTTGTCTTTTACGCCAAGACCCTGATCATTCTGATGACGCTGTGCTTCGCGCCGTTCCTTGCAGTAGCATTCCTCAGTGAGCGCCGCCCAATCGGCGTGCACATCGTCTTTTCGCTCCACCTCTATGCCTTCGTGCTGCTGCTGTTTTGCGTGTCACTCGGGCTAACCGAACTCGATCTCATCCTCGGGGGAAAGGGCTTGGCATCTTCGCGGGTGGATCTGGTCCTTTCGCTGTTCAACCTCGGCGCATGCGCCACCTATCTCTATATGGCGATCGGCACCGCATATGGCGCACGTGGAGTATCGAGGATTGTCAAAGCGGCGGCCTTGGCCTGCGTCGTAGCGGCGATCGTCATCGGCTACCGGTTCCTGATCTTCCTGATCACCCTGTGGGGAAGCTAGGCATGAAAAAGCCCGGCGGATCGCTCCACCGGGCTTCCCGTTTGCCTATTCTCGCTTCGCTTTAGCGGCGGTCGCCCATAAAGCTCAGCAGGAACTGGAACATGTTGATGAAGTCGAGGTAGAGGCTCAGCGCCCCCATGATCGCCGTCTTGCCCATCATGTCCGTGCCGGCGACGTAAGCGTACATCGACTTGATCCGCTGCGTGTCATAGGCGGTGAGGCCCGCGAACAGCAGCACGCCGATCGCATTGATTGCCAGCGCCATGGTGCTCGATCGCAGGAAGATGTTGAGCAGCATCGCCACCAGCAGGCCGACCAGGCCCATGATCAGGAAGGTGCCGAATCCCGACAAATCCTTCTTGGTTGTGTAGCCGTACAGGCTGAGGCCGAGGAACGCCGCGGTGACCGCGAAGAAGGTCTGAGCGATCGACACGCCGGTGTAGACGATGAAAATCGTCGACATGGAAAGGCCCATCACTGCCGCAAACGACCAGAACAGCAGCTGCAATGTCGAAGTCTGCATCCGGTTGACGCCAAAACTCATCGCAAACACGAACGCCAGCGGGCTCAGTGTGATGATCCAGCCGAGACCGCTCATCCCGGTACCGCTGGCATTGATCAGCACGTCGCGAGCATAGGGCGCGAACAGCAGGGCAATGATGCCCGTCAGCGCCACGCCCGACGCCATGTAGTTGTAAACCTTGAGCATGTAGGACCGAAGGCCCGCATCGCGTGCGGCGCGCGGGACGCCGACCGACACAGCGGGGTCATAGCCGCCTGTCGTCGTGCGCGGGTCAAATTGGTTCTGCATTTTCACTCCTTCGTGAAGGCAAAAGGCCCTCACAAGGCCAATATATCGTAGTTGTTCGCTTCCTGTTCAAGCGAAATGGGGTGCCGGGAATAAGTCATTCGACTAACGGCAATGCATGCACCGCCTGTTTGTCGCACTCCGGCCACCTCTGGAAATTCGACGCCATTGCCTGGCTGCCATGGCCGGCGGGCCGCCCGGCTGGGCCTGGCAGGACGATGCGCAGCTCCACGTCACGCTCCGCTTCATTGGCGAGGTCGAACGGCCGGTGGCGGAGGATATCGCCAGCGCGCTTAACTCCGTACGCGCGCCTGCAGCAAAGATTGGCCTCCACGGCGTCGGCTTCTTCGACCAGGGGCGTCAGGGCGTGTTGTTCGCCCGAACCATCCCGCGCGATCTGCTCGAGGCGCTGCACAAGAAGGTCGATCGAGCGCTGACCGGTGTCGGCCTGCCGCCGGAGCGCCGGGCTTTCCTGCCCCACATCACCCTTGCCCGCCGCCGCAAGACCGGAGCGGACCCGGCCGGCTGGCTGAAGGCGCACTCCGCCCTCTCCGCCCCCGCCGAGCCGGTCGGCGAATTCATCCTTTACGAAAGCCACCTCGGCCGCGACGGACCTCATTACGAGCCCATCGCGGCCTATCCGTTGGCAGGCCTGCGCTAGCTACCAGATCCGGACGCGCTTATCCGGCGCGATGTAGAATTTCGAACCCGGCTGGATGTTGAACGCCTGGTACCAGGCATCGAGGTTCCTCAAGGGTCCGATCACGCGGAAGCGCCGCGGGCTGTGCGGATCGGACGCGACCTGCGTCTTGATCGCTTCAGGACGCTGTTCACCGCGCCAAGCCTGGGCGAACGCCAGGAAGAAGCGCTGGTCGCCGGTCAAGCCGTCGATCACCGGAGCAGGCTTTCCGCCCAACGAGATTTTGTAGGCTTCATACGCCACCTCAAGCCCCGACATGTCGCCGATATTCTCGCCCATCGTCAGGCTGCCGTTGATGAACACGCCCGGCGCGGCCTCATAGGATGCATATTGCTTGCCGAGCTCATCGGTCAGTTTCTTGAACCGCTCGGCGTCGGTCGGGGTCCACCAGTCGCGAACCGCGCCGGTCGCGTCGATCTTGCGGCCCTGATCGTCAAAGCCGTGCATGATCTCGTGGCCGATGACCGCGCCGATCGCGCCATAGTTGACCGCCGCGTCGGCCGTCGGGTCGAACAGCGGTGGCTGCAATATGCCGGCCGGGAAAACGATCTTGTTTTCCAAGCCCCCGTTGTAGGCGTTCACCGTTGCCGGGCTCATCGCCCATTTCTTGCGATCGACCGGCTTGCCAAGGTCGCTTAGCTGATAGTCCCACTCGAACGCCGAACTGCGCTTGACGTTACCGTAAAGATCGTCCGGCTTCATCACCAGCTTCGAATAGTCGCGGAACTTGTCGGGGTAGCCGACCATCACGTCCATTCTGGCAAGCTTGGCCAGGGCCGCTTGCTTAGTCGCCGGCTCCATCCAGCTGTTGCCTTGGATGCGCTTGGCGGCGGCCGCCTTCAGGTTCGCGACCAGCTGCTCCATCTGCGCCTTGTCGGAAGCCGGGAAATAGCGTTCGACATATGTTTTGCCGAGCACTTCGCCGAGCCGCGCGTCGACCTGCCCGATTCCCCGGCGCCAGCGCGGCCGAAGCTCCTTCGCGCCGCTTAGCTGCTTGGTGAATTCAAACTTGCTGTCGACAAAGCGTTTCGAAAGATAATCCGACGCCTGGTCGGCGACCTTGAACCGTTCCCACAGCTTCAGCGTTTCCAAGGGAGTTTGATCGTAGAGCGCGGCCAGCGCCTTCACTGCGCTATTGTCTGCAACGATCAGCTTCGGCGCCACCAGCCTAGTATCGGCCAGGTAGCGGTTCCAATCGAAGCCGGGCGCGTAGCCGGCGAGCTGTTCCGGCGTCATCGGATTGTTGATCTTGTCGATGTCGCGCTGGTCGGCGACCGGCCAGCTCAGTTTGGCGATCTCGGTCTCGAACGCCAGTATCGTGTCCGCGCTGGCCGATGCATTTGGTGTGTCGGTCAGTTCCAGGGTGCGCTGGATATAGGCCCGGTAGGCGTCTAGCTGCGGCTTATATTTGGGGAGCAGGTAATAATCGCGATCGGGTAGGCCCATTCCCGACGTCCCCATGAAAACGAGATTGATCGTCGGATTAGCCGGATCGGGCAAAATGCCGGCCCCAAATAGCGTCGCACCGAAATCGGAGAAAGTCGTCGCCATAAACTGGCTGAATTCGGCTTTGCTCTTGATGGCATCGACCCGCGCCAGGTCAGTCTTGAGCGGCGCCGCATCGAGCTTTTCGAGCAACGGCTCGTCCATATAGCTGGCGTAAAGCGCGCCCAGCTGGCTGTCCTTGGCGGAGCTGGTGACGATCGACTGCAGCCGGTCCTGATTGCGGTCGTTTACGTCCGATCCGACGCTGTTCGAGCTTTTGTCGGCGGGAATGTCAGTGACGTCCATCCAGGTGCCGCTGGCGTAGCGCTCGAAATCGTCGCCCGGGTTGGTCTTGAGGTCGCGCGATTTGAGGTCGACGCCCCAGGTCCCGTAATGAACGTTGCCGCTGGTGGAGGCTGCCGCGGCGGCCTTGATGGCGGCTCCGGCTGGTGCCGCCATCAAGGCCAGCGGCGCCGCCGCCAGCAGCATCGATGTCCGGATGGCGCGGAAATCGCGCAGGCTTACAACACTCATAAGGGCCCCCATCTTGTTGATTAGATTCGTGAAACCCGGCCATCGAACCGGTTGCCAAGTGAAGCTAACTGCCATCGACAAGCGTCGGGAGTCCGTCGACGAACCGCGCCGATGCTACGATTTACGGTCTCGCCGCGGGGTTTGAGAACTGACGCTCATCGATTTCCGACGGCGCCGCCGCCCACGCCATCGTTGGGCGGCGGGAATGCGGACAACTCGCCAAGAACCAGCGTCCAATAGGTCCCATACTTGCTGCCTTGCTCGCCATGTGCGGCAAAAATGCCGATCCTGGATACCCCCGGGGCAAGCAGATTACGGTCGTGCACTGGCGACTTTTCCCAGGAGTTGAGAACGTCCGATAGGGTCGCTGTCATTGGTCCGGCGAAAAGGGCTTCGTAGGCCCGGGCTCCCTGGAAGTTGCCTGCCGCTAAACGTTGCGTGAAGCTGCCTTCGCCGGGAAGGTCGTGTGCCACTTGGTCCTCGTCGGCCATGCGCGTTGCGTGGGCCGTTGCGATTTTCATCAGCGCCGCATCGAGGGTGACGGGTCCCTGCCCATGCTGCCCGCGATAGTCGGAGATCATGATTTCAACCTCGGCCAATATGGCCGCGTTGGCATTCGCGGCTGCCTCAACGAGCTCCTCTTCACTGGGTCTCGGCGCAAGATAATTGCGACTTAGGTGAAGCTTCACCGACTTATCGAACCCGGCTTGTCCTGTCTGGTTGAAGCCATCGCGGATCTTCGTCGAGCCGGGACCGGTTGCGGTATTGCCCTTCGCTCCCTTGGCAGGATCGCCGAAGAGCCCGGTGGCGATATCAAAACCCATCCGATAGAGCACGGTTGGTTGATAGGTCCGCATACGAGCAACTCTTGAATCGGTTGCCGCGATCGCCTCCCCAATTCCAAGCAGCTCCGAATTGCCATTGCGGGCCAGTGAGAACGCCGCGGCAGTGTCAAATCCGCCTTGCTCGTCGATCGCCAATTGGCTTCGTTTTTGGTCCTTTCCCGGACCTGACGCCGTTTGCCGGTCCCAGGTCCCCAGTCCAACCAGAAACCCGAACCGGGCATGGTCGTCGGACTGCCCTTTAAGCAGCTCCGTCGCCAGCGGATCCTGCCCCGCGATGACTTCGCCCCGGGCGGCAAGGGCGTTCAAGTCGGCCTGCTGGGCGGCGCATTGAGCTTCGAGACCGGGTGCAGCGGGTGAACTTCGTGCCCGCGCAACTTGCGCCTTTTCACAAATCGATAGGCGGGAAATGGCGGACGGTTCGGACGACCCGGGCAGTTTCACCCGGCCCTTGGGTTTGAGCGGCTCAGGGCCCGCTTTCAGTGCGTCAGTGACGCTATTGCCGGGTAACGGGATAGATGCGCTCACGGCCCCTGCTGCTTGCGTCGATACGGTCGTGGCGTGAGCGTCGCCCGACTCTACTTCCCGCCTCGTTCCATCGTGAGTCCGGTATACGACTGGCGGGGCAGCACTCGGATCGATTGCATCGACGACCTCTTGCCCTAGCGCGGGCATGGCAAGGAGCGACAGCGCCGCCCAGGCGGGCATACATTGCAGGAGGAGCCGCACTGGTCGGCTTGGCACTATTGCGGGACCGTGCCGCCGCTGGCGAGACATTTCTCCGCCAGCCCTGGCGCCGCCGGCGAACTGCGATCGCGCGCGACCTTCGCCATCTCGCAGATGCTGAGCTTTGGCTTCGCCGGTGCATCTGGGACAGTCACCCGGCCAACCGCGTCGATCGTCGGGTTTGCCGGAACGGCCGTCGGCGTGTCCGGATCATAAGTGTCGGACCCTTGCGGCTCCGGCGTTGGGTAGCGCGAAGCCTTGCCGCCGGCGGGGACCTTTTCAAGCCACGGTCGGCCGGGCGTGCGGGCAAGCGGCGAGCAGGCCTCGCCGGACTCATTCCTTGCACAAACCCGGAGCGTATAGACTTCACCTGGATCGCTGAACTCATCGAGCGGGATGACTTTCTCGCCAGGCCGCGATTCCCCGGCGGTCGGGTGCCACTCGCCGTTGCCGAACATCTGGACTGTTTCGATGGCAATTCCATTGTTCGCGCGGTTGGGTTTCCACTCGACGAGGATGCGCAGGGGTTGGCCGTCACCGACTTGGCCAAAGCCTGACTCTGCCGGAAGGATGGTCAGGACAGGTTGCGAAGGCGCGAATGGCCTTGGCAGCGGCGGTGGAGAGGCCGCGGTCGCGCAGGTCCACTGTGTCCACTCCCGACGGGGATCGTTGATCCAGGCAATCAGGAATCGGAAGCAATATTCGGTGTCCAGATCCAGATTCTTGATCAGGAAGCCTTCCGGATAATCGATTCGGGACAGGTTTCGCCCCGGCCGGCCACCCGCATAGCGGCCTTTGAACCAGTGGATCAGTGCCTCGCAACTATATGCTTGAGCTGAAATCTCGATGCACTGCGCATCGGGACTTGGCAGCGGAACTGGCATCGGCTGCCCATTCGCGGTCCATTCGAGCTTCATCTCCGGGTTCCACAAACGCAGGGAAGCCTTCTGTGAAACGGTAAAGTCGCCGAGGCTGACATAGACGGTCGCTCGCCCATCATTGACGCTGGTCCAAACGTGCTGGGGTTCCGCGGCAGCCGGCTCCGCCAAGGTCGCCGAAGCAAAGGCACAGATAATTGCAAAGGACTGGACGCGCATGGCAGCTCCCCGAAAATATGAGGGACGAACATGGACGCTGGCTGGACAGCGCCTGTACGCCTGTTTGAATCGTTACGCCACAGGAACATCAAATTGGGAATCGCCGGGCGGCTCACGCGATCCCTTGCGTCCCCGCGGCTTGCCTTTCGCACTTGCCGCACCCATGTCGCGATGGCCGCGTTGACCGCCCGCAGCCCCTCGCGTACAACAAGAACAAAGCTGGAACGAAACAGACTCGATGCTGACTCATATTACCGTTCGTGGAGCTCGCGAGCACAACCTCAAAGGCGTCGACGTCGCGATCCCGCGCGAAAGCCTGACGGTCATCACCGGCCTGTCGGGCTCGGGCAAGTCCTCCCTCGCCTTCGATACCATCTATGCCGAGGGGCAGCGCCGCTATGTGGAGTCGCTCTCCGCCTACGCCCGCCAATTCCTGGAGATGATGCAGAAGCCGGACGTCGAGCATATCGACGGCCTGTCGCCCGCCATCTCGATCGAGCAGAAGACGACGTCGCGCAACCCGAGATCGACCGTCGCCACCGTCACCGAAATCTACGATTACATGCGCCTGCTGTGGGCGCGGGTCGGCATCCCCTATTCTCCCGCGACCGGCGAACCGATCGAGGCGCAGCAGGTCAGCCAGATGGTCGACCGCACCATGAAGCTGCCCGAAGGATCGCGCCATTATTTGCTCGCCCCGGTCGTCCGCGGCCGCAAGGGCGAGTATCGGAAGGAACTGGCGGAGTGGCAGAAGGCCGGCTTCACCCGGGTCCGCGTCGACGGCCAATTCCACGACATCGAAAGCGCCCCCGCGCTCGACAAGAAATACAAGCATGACATCGAAGTGGTGGTCGACCGGATCGTCATCCGCGAAGGCATCGAAACTCGGCTGGCCGACAGTTTCGAAACCGCGCTGAAGCTGGCGGAGGGGCTGGCCTATCTCGACCCGGCCGACGTCCCCCACCCCGCGGGTGCCGAGCGCACCGGCGTCGCCGCCGCGCTGGAGCAGGCCGCCGAACGCGACGGCTTCAAGCTCGACTACGCCCCGCCGGGCCGCATCACCTTCTCCGAGAAATTCGCTTGTCCCGTCTCCGGCTTCACCATTGCCGAGATCGAGCCGCGCCTCTTTTCGTTCAACGCGCCGCAGGGCGCCTGCCCGGCCTGCGACGGGCTCGGCGAGAAACAGGAATTTGACGAGGATTTGGTCGTCCCCAACCACGCCCTGTCGCTCAAGAAGGGCGCGGTCGTCCCCTGGGCCAAGAGCCAACCGCCCTCGCCCTATTATATGCAGGTGCTGGGCAGCCTTGCCCGCGAATATGGCTTCTCGCTGGAAACTCCATGGGGCGAGCTTGGCGAGGAAGCTCAGCGGGTCATCTTGCGTGGCACGGGCGGCAAGCCCGTCACCCTGCTCTTTGTCGACGGCAAGAAAAGCTATGAAGTGAAAAAGCCGTTCGAGGGCGTGCTCGGCAACCTCGAGCGCCGCATGCTCTCGACCGAAAGCGCCTGGATGCGCGAGGAGCTGTCGAACTATCAGGCCGCGCACCCGTGCGAGACCTGCGGCGGCGCCCGCCTCCGGCCCGAGCCGCTGGCGGTCAAGATCGCCGGCGAGGATATCTCTCTCTCGTCGCGCCGCTCGGTCGCCGATGCGCTCGCCTGGTTTTCGTCGCTGGATCAACATCTTACCGCGCAGCAAAATGAGATCGCCAAGGCCATATTGAAGGAGATCAACGAGCGGCTCGGCTTCCTCCACAATGTCGGCCTCGACTATCTCAACCTCGACCGCACGTCGGGAACGCTATCAGGCGGCGAGAGCCAGCGCATCCGCCTCGCCTCGCAGATCGGCAGCGGACTTTCAGGCGTGCTCTACGTCCTCGACGAACCATCGATCGGCCTTCACCAGAAGGACAATGACCGCCTCTTGGAAACGTTGAAGCGCCTCAAGGGCCTCGGCAACACCGTGCTGGTGGTCGAACATGACGAGGATGCAATCCGCCACGCCGACCATATCATCGACATGGGCCCCGGCGCGGGCGTCCATGGTGGCGAAGTGGTCTGCGCCGGAACGCTTGATCACCTCCTCGCCTGCGAAGACAGCCTCACCGCCGATTACCTCTCCGGCCGCCGCCACATCCCGATGCGCGCGAACCGGCGGAAGGGCACGGGCAAGAAGCTCACCGTCCATGGCGCGCGGGAGAATAATTTGCAGGACGTTACCGCGTCCATCCCGCTCGGCACCTTCACCTGCGTCACCGGCGTTTCGGGCAGCGGCAAGTCCAGCTTCACCATCGACACGCTCTACGCCGCCGCCGCCCGGTCACTGAACGGCGCTCGGATCGTCGCGGGCAAGCATGACAAGGTCACCGGCCTCGAACATCTCGACAAGGTGATCGACATCGATCAGTCGCCGATCGGCCGCACCCCGCGGTCCAACCCGGCGACCTATACCGGTGCCTTCACCCAGATCCGCGACTGGTTCGCCGGCCTGCCGGAAAGCCAGGCGCGCGGCTACAAGCCCGGCCGCTTCAGCTTCAACGTCAAGGGCGGCCGGTGCGAGGCGTGCCAGGGCGACGGCGTGCTGAAGATCGAAATGCACTTCCTCCCCGACGTCTATGTCACCTGCGACGTCTGCCACGGCCAGCGATACAACCGCGAAACGCTGGAGGTGAAGTTCAAGGGGCGCAGCATCGCCGACGTGCTCGACATGACGGTCGAGGACGCGGTGGAGTTCTTCAAGGCGGTCCCCGGCATCCGCGACAAGATGGCGATGCTGCAGGAAGTCGGCCTCGGCTACATCAAGGTCGGGCAGCAGGCGACCACGCTCAGCGGCGGCGAGGCGCAGCGCGTCAAGCTGTCGAAAGAACTATCCCGCCGCGCCACCGGCCAGACGCTCTACATCCTCGACGAGCCCACTACCGGCCTCCATTTCGAGGACGTCCGCAAGCTGCTCGACGTCCTCCACGCGCTGGTCGAGCAGGGCAATACGGTGGTGGTGATCGAACATAATCTCGACGTCATCAAGACGGCCGACTGGATACTGGACCTGGGGCCGGAAGGCGGCGTCAATGGCGGTGAGATCGTCGCGGAGGGCACGCCGGAACAGGTGGCGGCCAACGAGCGGAGCTTCACCGGCCAGTATCTGCGCGAGACGTTGAAGAAGTCGCCTGTCAGCTCAGAACCGGTAAAGGTCCCGAAGCCGAGCCGGAGGGCGAAGCGGGTGGCGGCGGATGAGCCCGATTTGCTGGCGGTGAAGTAAGAGGAATAGCCCGGTGCGCGCTGAACTGCCCCCTCATTCGTCATCCCGGGCTTGACCCGGGATCCGCCTTTTCTTGAAACGAAGCTAAGGCAGGCAGACCCCGGGTGACGATCATTGGATCAAGTCCGGCGTGACGGCATGCCCTAACCTCTCACCCCTATCAGGTTGAGTGTCGGCACTAGCGGATATTGCACCACCAGCACGGCCAGCAGCGCGACATTGGCTCGCTTGTTCTTGACGAACATCGCCGCGATCACCGCGGGGATGAAGACCAGCATCGACCATCGGGTCAGCGCACCCTGGAGCGGCTCGGCGCCAAGCGCGACCAGCGCGACCATTGCGATTAAGTTGCAGGTCATGGCCCCGCCCAGCACCCATTTGCGATGTTCGAAATAATAGGCGTCGAGGTCGGGCCAATCGTCGAAATCATGCGGAAAGGTGATCCGGGCGATGAGGTAGTAAAGGCCGATGATGAGCAGCCCGCCCATCAGCGTGACATAATGGGCCGGAACCAGCTCGCGCATCCCCCACGCGATCATCCAGAAGCTGGTGATGTCGAGCGCGACCAGCGCGCCGAGCAGCGGAGTCAGCCAGCCGATATGGATCTTGCGGCGCAGCTGCACCGCGGTCCCAAAGCCGCCCAGCACTTCTGCCAGCGCCAGGCCCAGCAGCAGGCCGAACAGCGAGAAGACCAGTTCGAATGACGTCATCGCGTGGAGCCCCCTCCCAATCGTCATTCCAGCGAAGGCTGGAATCCATGAACATTGCCATACTCGAAATTCCCGGGGCCCGTGTTCCTGGGTGCTGAATTAAATTCAGCATGACGAATGGCGCGGTGACGGTGTCCCCCGAGCTGAGTGATTGGCGAAGCCACCTAACCTCGCCGCACTCGTCATTGCGAGGGCGAAGGCCGTGGCGATCCATGTTTGCGGCTGCTGGATCGCTTCCCCCGGCCTGCGCCGGGGTCGCGATAACGCCGCGCTCGTCGATCTTGGCCGATGTCAGCAGTTATACACGCCGGCCGCGCAGCGCCTTGCCGTCCGGCGAGCGACACCAGCCACGCTGACCGGGGTCAACGGACGCCCGACCCTCGCTTCGGCGGGCGAGATCAGGCTGATCGGGCCGGCTCCCGTGAACAGGTCCGCCGCCCCCAGTCCCATGACACCGAGGATTGCCACCATCAGCCTGGTTTTCAGTTTCCTGGATAAGGTCATTTCGCTGCTCCGATCCTGTAATTCTCCGGCAGGTCGCTGGTGTCTTTCAGCTTCTCCAGGTCCTTGACGTCCATCTTGGTGGAGCCGGCGGGCGGAGTGAAGCTGAAGTCCGCCTGGCCTGCGGTGGCACCGGCCTTCCAGTCGCGAATGGTCATCGTGAACTGCGGGGCCTGGTCGACCCCCTTGCTGGTGATCACATAGCGGCACGGATAGGGCGATGCGCCCTGGGCGATCCAGATTTGCCAGTCGGTGTCCTTGGCACGGAACGCCAGGTGGTCGCATTCCTGGCCGCCGATCACGCCGCTGCCGAGGTCCTTCACGTCAGTAACGTCGGTCATCAACGCGTCGTAGACATTGGCCATCAGCAGGTCCGCGCCCGGCAGCTGCCGGTGGAACTTGTCCCTCAGCTGGTCGACCAGCGTGTCGACCGTGCCTGGCGCCTCGGCCTGGACATAGGCGTTCTGTCCCTTGCCCAATATCGTCAGGGTCTTCCCGTCGAAGATCATCTCCGTATCGGAGAAACCGGACTTGCGGGTGGTATGGATCTTGTCGGGACGGCTGAGCAGGACGGTTCCTGAAGTCGCAAGCTGCAGCTTCTGATGATCTTCGCTGACGACTTCGAACACTGAGTCGTAGCTGAGCGATATGACCTTCTGTGCCGCCAGATAATCCGACATCGCCTTGAGGAGGGCTCGCGCATTTTGCGAAGAGGCATCCTGCGCGCCCCCGGCTGTACCGGCCGTGGCCTGTTCGGTCGCGACGGGCTCGTTTGTGGCCTGCTCGGTCGCATTCTCCTGGCCCGCCTTCTGGCATGATGACAGGCCCGGGCCGACGATCAGCACCAACGCGGCAGCAGAGAGCAAGGCTGTGTGGATGTTATGTTTCATTTGAGATCCTCTACTGCCAGATGCGGGGGGCTTCGGGAGTATCTTGTGCGCTCGCGGGGACGGCGATCGCGCGGGCAATCGCCGACAGGCCACCAGGTGCAAATTTCATGATTGGCTCCAATGCTGGTCTGCTCGCTAGGCCTATAGGTACCCTGCCAAAATCGGTATTAGTCCCCAGCGCATCGTCGGGATGCCATCCGTGGATGTCCCATCATCGCCTTGAACAGCTCTCGGCGCGCCCGAGCCCCTCGCCGCACTCGTCATTGCGAGGGCGAAGGCCGTGGCGATCCAGATTAGTGGCGGGCAGGATCGTTTCCCCCCGGCCTGCGCCGGGGTCGCGATAAGGAAGCTCCCGCTCGTTATCTCCTGTTCATGCGTCTTATTGGGATACTACGCGTTGATACCCTGAACTCCCCGGCGTTTTCTGGTGGAGAGCAAGGAAATTTCCATGAAACGCGTGACCATATTACTCGCCGCCGGCGCGGCCACCCTCGCCGTCGCCGTCCCGGCCGCCGCGCAATCGCCCTACGCCTATCCGCAGCAGACCTATCCGCAGCAGACCTACCCGCAGGGCCAATATTATCCGCAGCAGGGTTATGGCTATCCGGGCCAGATCCAGGGCCAGGACGGCATCACACAGATCATCGGGCAGCTGCTCGGTAACCGTTACCAGACCAACGATCGCGTCGCGGTCGAGCGTTGCGCGACCGCCGCCATGGCGCAGGCCAACGCCCAGTATCGCCGCAGCCCTTATGCACAGGGCTATGGCGATCCCCGCGGCGGCTACGGCAACCAGGGCTATTACCCGGCGTCGTCGATGCGCGTCACCGCCATCACCGATGTCCGCCGCCGCAATAATGGCCTGCGCGTTTCCGGCCTGCTCGACAGCTCGTTCGACGGCCACCCGCCCTATGGCAACGCCTATGGCTATCAGGGCCAGGGTTACCAGGGCCAGCGCTATGCCGGCCAGGGCGACCTCACCTTCCGTTGCAACGTTGCCTATAACGGCGCGGTGACCGGCGTCCGGGTCGGACGCAACCAGTCCGCTTATAACGGCGCGTACAACCGCGGCTATTAAGTTCTGAAGAGTGTAAGGGCGCGCGGCTTAACCGGTCGCGCGCCCGCGTTCGCGCCGGCGGCATCCAATTGCTCGAAGCTTCAGTCCAATTCTCGTAGAGCGGATTGAATTTCTTCAACAATTTGCCGAAGCTCTTCGACCAGCCGTGACTGCGGATCGTTTCGAACAAGCGTTGACAGCTTGTCCTCTATCGACGCCAACAGCTCCACCGCGCTGCGCCGCATTTCAATCACATCGAATGCTTTTGTATTGCATGCCGATGGCTCCGACAACAGCGTCCCCTGTCATGGTGATCAGAAGTCGAAGCGCGCGCCGATGATAGGCCCGCTTTGCTTGACGTCGTAGAGGAACTGTCCCTTGTCGTAGTCGACCGCATAGTGCCGCCATCCGGCGGATAGCTGCCAATTGCTGCCGATCCTGTGTTGGACGCCAATCACCGCTTGCCAGGTGAGGTCGGATCCGACGCCGAACCCGCCGATATCGCCATAGATTGCCAACGTCGTCTTCGCACCTATCGGAATTCCGACATGGGCCGCCAATATCGGATCGACCCAGCTCTCGGTCGCGTCTCCCTCGACGGTTCGCAAGGGGCCGGACAGCACCAGGTCCGTGTCGGTGACCACCAGCCTACCGCCAGCCATCAGGTCGACATCGACCTTGCCCTCGGCCACCCGGTAGCCGCCAAGCAGGGATGCGGTGAATGTCGTCGCGTCGAGATCGGCTTCGACCAGGTCGTCGTCGCGGATTCCGATCCCGCTGTCCGCGCCCAGATGCACGTAGCTCAGATCCGCCAGGAAGATCAGCCGGTCCTTGCGCGCTTGCAGCGCACCCATGCCGGCGAATTTCAAATGCTTGAGCACCTTGCCGTACGACAGGTCGACGTCGACCGGCTCAACCGGACCGGCGGTCCGTAAATTGCCCTCCAGGTCCGAAACCCAGACGTACATGGTGGTCGAAAATTGCCAGTCCGACCGCGGTGCCTCGGCTGCCTGCGCTCCCGTTGCCCACGGCAGCATCAGCCCGGCGACGACCGCCCTGCCCAAAATCTTCATAAATCCCCCTAAAATCCCTTGATGGTTTCGGCCGAAACCTCCCAGCCCGCATCGATTCCCCCGGGCATCATCGCACCCCGGTCCTCCCCCACTTCACTGTCGATCAGGCGATTGAGCTTGGCGTTCATGGCCAGGACCAGCTCGTTATTCGGCTTGGCTCCGGCGGCGAGGTTCTTCGCTTCGAGCGGATCGGCCTGCGTGTCGTAAAGCTCGACGTCGTTGAACGCCCGGATCTGCTCCAGGCTCACCGGTCGATTATGCTGTTTCGGCGAAAAATAGCGCGCAAACATGTAGCGGCCGTCAAACACGGAGCGGATCGCGCCGCGCTTCTTCAGGTTCGGCAGGATTCCGGCATCTTTCAGCTGGGTGCCCTTGCCGCCCTGCCGGATGAACGAAATCGCCTTTTCCGCGAAGTCGCCGTCGACATAGGCCAGCATGTTGTAATTGAAGAGCGCACCCTCGCGCACGCTATCCGGCCGTGCCCCCTGCGGGTCGGCAAGCACCGGCGAGAAATCCTTGCCCTTTGCATGCTTGGTGATGGCCGACTTCCGGTCGGCCGGCGCGGCCGTCATGCCGACTAGCGTCGGCGCCAGGTCGACATGCGATGTCACCGCCTGCGTTTGGCGTCCGCCAGGGATTCCCGGGTGGACGATGACCAGCGGCACATTGTTCTGCTCTCGGTAGCTGGTCGCGCCCTTCGAATGCATGAAATGAGCGCCGTCGATATCGCCATGGTCGGCGGTCATGACGATGATCGTCCGGTCGGCCTGGCCCGATGCCTCCAGCTCGTCGAGCACGGTCGCGATATTGCGGTCCACGTCTCGGAGGCAGTTGAGGTAATAATTGTGCCGCCGCCGCCAACGCGCTTCATCTTCGGGCGCGACCGGCGCGATGAACGCGTCGTGCGATTTCAAATAATCGTGATGGGCCGCCGGCCGCCCTGGCTGGCCAAACGGCTGCCGGTGGGTCCCTGGCAGGTCGAATTGCCATTGCGCAGCGTAGATCGGGTCGATGGGATCGCGATTCATCGGTGCAAGGCCGGGGGGTTGTCGGACAGGAGTGCCTGGCTCGTCCGTATCGTAGAACATGACGTCGTGCGGATTGACGAGGTTGACCGCCAGGAACCATGGCTTGCCCTCGGCGGCCAGCGAACGGCCCTTGCCCCTCATCCAGCTGCCGGCCATCGCCGCGATGATGCCGTCGTGCAGATAACCGCCTTCGGTGTGGGCGATGATGTCGCCGATCCCGAAATAATCGGAGAAGCCATATTCCTCCATTTCGGCGGTGAAGATCTTGGTCGGAGAACCGAGCTTGTTGACCTCCTCGAACTCCTTGGTGAGGTGCCACTTGCCCTTGTAGGCGGTGTAGTAGCCGGCGTCGCGCAGCATGTCCCCAACCGTTGGCACCTCGGTCGACATGCTCTGAATCCAGGGGAAGTTCGTGTTATCGAACATCTTCGTCTGCTGGATATGCTGGCCGGTGTAGATCACTGATCGCGACGGTGTGCAGACGCAGGATGCGATGCGGTGGTTGAGGAACGTCGTCCCCGCTTTTTTAAGCCGCTCATGGGCTGGCAGGCTAAAGCCGACCGGCAGCTCGCCGGGCCGGAAATGCCGTTCCTGGTCGGTCAGGATGAAGAGGATATTAAAAGGCTCCCGGCCGATCGGAGCGGATTGAGCGCTTGGCGTCCCGGCGCGCAATGGACCCGTTGCCAGGCTCATTGCCGCCGCGCCGGCAGGCACCATGGAAAGCAAGTTGCGGCGGGACAGACCGCGCCCCGCGTCTGGCTGCTTGTCGCTCATTCTCGTTTGCCCCCATTACCCCGGCCGCACTTGGCGGCCGCCTTGCAATCAAGCTGCGCACAGGAGGCGTTACAGTCAGATACGCGAGGTGCCCCGAAACGATGGACTCCAAGGATCTTTCCTTCTGGAGTCGCGCCAGGAGGTAACCTTCGTCCCGGCGACTGTCTAGATAAAATATACATCATGTCATTATGACACATTGTATAAATTGATGGATCAAATGCCACAGCTCGTGCATATCGCCGGCATGGCTTCGTCGAACCATCGAGCGCGGGTGGCCGCTCTTCGCAGGGAGCGGATGCGTTTGCGGCTGCTTGAGGCGGCGCTTTCGGTGTTCGGCCAGGCCGCGGATGAGCCAGGCGTAGTCGACGAGGTTATCAGCCGCGCCAAAGTCTCGCGAGGCACCTTCTACAATTATTTCGACAATGCCGATGGCCTGCTGAGGGCCGTAGCGGATGCGGTGGGAACCGAGCTCATGCAGGCCGTGGCGCCGATCGTCGAGGCTCGGGACGATCCGGCAGAGCGGATGGGCGCGGGCGTCCGGTCATGGATTTCCCTTGTCGAAAGACATCCCGGCCTAGCCTATTTTTTCCGCCGAGCCGGCCTGTACATATTGTCCAACGAACAGGTTCGAACGGACATGCCACGCGATTTGGTTGCCGGCATGAAATCCCGCCGCTTCACGATCGACGAACTTGAGCTCGGCTTCGTGCTCGTTGCCGGGACGGTATTGGCCGCCATTAACACCATGGCCACAGGCAAGGTGCCGCGCACCTACGGCAGCAAGCTCGCCGAGCGCATTCTCATGTCGCTTGGAGTTGAGGGAAGCGAAGCCCGCGCCATATCCCGCGCCAGAATCGCCGCACCTGCCCTCTCCCCGGATTCGCTAATCGTCAGGTCGATCGGCGCCGGGCTTTCGGCAGGTTGAGAGTGGTCGATGGTCGCTGATCAGCCAGATTTGGCCACTGCCACCAATGCCGGCCGAAGCAACCGGTCCTTGAGCATGTAGCCCGACTGCATTTCCTCGACGATCGTGCCCGGTTGGGCCGTGTCGGTGGCGATTTCGATCATCGCCTGGTGCTTATGAGGATCGAGCGGCTGGCCGACCGCCTCGACGCGGACAATGCCTTGCCGGGCGAATACCGCATCCAGCTCGCGCAGCGTCGCCTCGATGCCCTCGACGAAGCTCTTGGACTTTTCATCCTCCCGCGCCGCGTCCGGCACATGGCTCAGCGCCCGGTCGAGGTGGTCGCGAACCGCCAGCATGTCACGGGCGAACCCTGTCGCCGCATAGGCCGAAGCCTGCTGCTTTTCAGATTCCAGCCGCCGCCGGACATTCTGCGTCTCGGCATGGGCGTATAATACCTTGGCATTGGCTTCCTCGAGCAGCTTTTCGAGCTCGGCCACGCGATCATGCTCGGCGAGTTCGGGCGAGCCCGCGGCGGTCTCCTCGCGAATGTCCTCGGCTTCCTGGTGACGGTCTTTGTCGTTCATCATCTCATATATCTCGTGAGGGCTTGCGCCGTGAAATCCACCATGGGAACGACTCGCGCATAGTTCAATCTGGTCGGTCCGATAACCCCGACAACGCCAACCACTTGCCCGTCGCTCCCGCGATAGGGGGCGGCAATGACGCTGGAACCCGAAAGTGCGAACATCCGGTTCTCGCTGCCGATGAATATCCGGCATCCCTGTCCTTCCCGGGCGCCTTCGAGCAGCCGGGCGATTTCCTGCCGGTCCTCCAGCTCATCGAGCAGCCTGCGCACTCGTTCAAGGTCGGCGGCGGCGCCTTCGTCGATGAGGTTGGCCTGCCCGCGGACGATCAGTACCGGGCGCTGGGCGTGATCTTCGCTCCAGTCGGCGAGTCCTCGCGCGACCAGCTCGGCTGCCACCGAATCGATCGCCTCCCGCCGCTCGGCAATTTCTGCGCGCAGCCGCCCCTCGGCCTCAGCGAGAGTCATTCCGCTCAGTCGCGCATTGACGAAATTGGCGACTTCGCTGAGCGCCAGGGCGCTGGTCGCGCCGCCCAGCGGAACTACGCGGTTCTCGACGCTGCCGTCGCTTCCGACCAGCACCGCCAGCGCCCGGTCGGCCGCCAGCGGCACGAAGCTCAGCTGCTTGAGCCGAAGCTCGGTCTTCGGCGCCAGGACCACCCCGGCGCAAGCCGACAGGCCGGACAGGGTCGCGGTCGCCGCTTCAAGCGCCTCCTCGATCGACCGGTCCTTCAATTGCGCCTCGATCGCCGCGCGCTCCCGTGCCGGCGGAAGAGCGCTGTGCATGATGCCGTCGACGAACAGCCGAAGCCCGGTCTCGGTCGGGATTCGCCCGGCCGAGGTGTGCGGGTGGGTCAGGAGGCCGCGCTCTTCCAGCTCCTGCATCACGCCGCGGATCGAGGCCGGCGACAGGCTGACGGCGCCGGCAAGCGCCTTCGAGCCGATCGGCTGGCCGCGGTCGAGATAGGCTTCGACCACCAGCCGGAAGATATCGCGCATGCGGTTGGTAAGGTCGCCGATCGGCTCGTTCATGGGGGCGATGTAGGGCGAAGCCATTTGAAAGCCAACGATGGTGGGGCTAGGGCCGTCGCAAACCAGTATCAGGAGATTTGCATGCGTCCCAGCGGCCGCGCCCCCGACCAGATGCGTAGCTTGACGTTCGAGCCCGGCTTTACGCGCCATGCTGAGGGGAGTTGCCTGGTCAGCTTCGGCGACACGCGGGTGCTGGTCACTGCCTCGGTCGAGGATCGAGTTCCGCCGTTCCTTCGCGGCAAGGGCCAGGGATGGGTCACCGCCGAATATGGCATGCTGCCCCGCGCCACTCACACCCGCGGCAACCGCGAGGCGGCCAAGGGCAAGCAGTCAGGCCGGACCCAGGAGATCCAGCGGCTGATCGGCCGCTCGCTGCGCGCGGTGGTCGACCTGCCCAAGCTCGGCGAACGCCAGATTATCATCGACTGCGATGTGATCCAGGCTGACGGTGGGACAAGAACCGCTTCTATTTCAGGGGCTTGGGTTGCATTGCGGATCGCCATCGACAAGCTCTTGGATTCCGGTGCCTTGACTGATGATCCGATCCGCACCCAGGTCGCCGCGGTCAGTTGCGGCATATATGAGGGAACTCCGGTGCTCGACCTCGATTATGTCGAAGACAGTTCCGCCCATTCGGACGGAAATTTCGTTTTGACGGGGGACGGAGCGATCGTTGAAGCCCAGTTGACCGCTGAAGGCGCCACCTTCGACGAGGAAAGCCTGCTCCGCCTGCTGCGGTTGGCGCGGGTCGGGTGCGACGAGATTTTCAAGGCCCAGCTCAAGGCAGCGGGCAAATGAAGGCGATCGGTCCCAAGCTGGTCATCGCGACTCACAATGCTGGCAAGCTGGCGGAAATCCAGGAACTGCTGCAGCCATTCGAAATCGAATGCGTGGGAGCTGCTGAACTCGGCCTCCCCGAGCCCGAGGAAATCGGCAATAATTTCATCGACAATGCCGAACTGAAGGCGCGCGAAGCCGCTGACCTCAGCGGACTGCCCGCGCTCGCCGACGACAGCGGGATCTCGGTCGACGCATTGCATGGCCTGCCAGGCATATTCTCAGCCCGATGGGCCGAGGACGAGGACGGCAACCGTGACTTTGGCCGAGCGATGGAGCGCGTGTGGCGCGAGGTCGAGGCGGCCGGCGAGGAAGCCGGGCACGACGCCCATTTCGTCTGCGCCCTATCGGTGGCTTGGCCCGACAATGGCCAGGCCGAGAGCTTTGAAGGCAGGGTCTATGGGACCTTGGTTTGGCCGCCGCGAGGCGACCGCGGATTCGGCTATGATCCGATGTTCGTTCCCACCGGCCACGAGCGAACCTTCGCCGAGTTTGATCCGGTTGAGAAGCACGCCATCAGCCACCGGGCCGATGCGTTCAAGAAGCTAATTGCCGCCCTGGGGTAACGGAAAGTTGGCGGCGAGCGGCGCCAACGGATCGCCGCGATTGGCGGCGAGGTAAAAGCCGTCCTTATTGCCGGTCGGCGCATAGCGGCAGACGAAATAATCGGTGGTCGCACTTGATGCGAGCGCGCAGCCAACTTCAGTCGTCGTCGGCCAGACAATCTGCGTGTAGTGGGCAACTGCGTGCCAATCGCCGTTGATGCTGTTGTCGGGGAAGGCTCCCGCACGAAAATGCCGCGCCTCCTCAACCATCACCCCGATCATCACATCGTAGGAAAAGACGCCGCGCTGGCCGCGCCACAGATTCTCGCCGGATTTCTTGCGCCGGCCGGGGGTCTGGTCGTGGCCATAAATGCCGGTTGCGGCCATATATTGGGCATGGGCCATTGCCCCCGCGGCAAGCTCATCGTTCCAGGCCACAGCCGGAACGCCGAACTCGCTCCGGGCCTGGTTGTGAGCATCGAGGACGATTTTGCGTAATAGCCCGTCTCCGCGATCCGCCGGCGCCGGCCAGTTGGGACTGGGCAGCGTTGCAGCCGCAGCCGGGGCCGCGACGCACAGCAAGGCAAGGGCGAGCACGCGCTTCATGGCGCGATTGTCACCTCGCCTGGTTAACAAGCCTCTGTCCTAGCTTGGTAAATTTCCGCGAAGCCGTTAGGTGCGGCCCGCATCATGGCCACCATAGCGATCCAGCCTGAACCTGCCTTGCCGGAATTGCCCACGGCTGTTCCGCTGGCGCTCTATGTCCATTGGCCGTTCTGTGTCAGCAAATGCCCCTATTGCGACTTCAACAGCCATGTCCGCGCCTCGATTGACCAGGAAGAATGGCGCGATGCGCTGCTCGCCGACCTCGCTCACGAAGCGGCGCTGCTGCCCGATCATCGGCTGAGTTCGATTTTCTTCGGCGGGGGAACGCCCTCGCTGATGGAGCCGACTACGGTCGAGGCGATCATCGCCTCTGCCCGCGATTTTTGGCCACAAGCCGACGACCTCGAAATCACGCTCGAAGCCAACCCGAACAGCGCCGAGGCAGCGCGTTTCGCCGAACTTGCCATGGCAGGCGTCAACCGCATCAGCCTCGGCTTGCAGAGCTTCGACGACCGGTCGCTCGCCTTCCTTGGCCGCGCCCATTCGGCCGACGAGGGATTGCGAGCGCTCGACGCCGCGCAATCGGCGGTCGATCGGGTCAGCTTCGACCTGATTTATGCCCTGCCTGGCGACACCGAGGCGGACTGGTCGGATACGCTCGGCCGCGCGCTGGGCCTCGGCACCGAACATTTGTCGCTCTATCAGCTAACCATCGAACCGGGCACGCGCTTTGCCTCGATGGTCGCCAAGCATGAGTTTGAGCCACTCAATGCTGAGGCCGCCGCTACATTGTTTGAGATCACGCAGGAACGTAGCGCCGCCGCCGGCCTTCCGGCTTATGAGATCTCCAACCATGCTCGTCCCGGCTGCGAGAGCCGGCACAACGTCGCCTATTGGCGCTACCAGGATTATGCCGGCGTCGGCCCAGGCGCCCACGGCCGCCGGATGGGCATGTGCACTGTCCGCCACAAGAAGCCAGAGAACTTCCTTTCGGCCGTCGCCCGGAACGGCAATGGGTTGGTCGAGGAAGAGGTTCTCACCCGTCACGAGGCTGCATATGAAGCGCTGGTGATGGGCCTCAGGCTGGGCGAAGGAATTGCACCGGCCCAATTGGCCGAACGCATCGGCGTCGACCGGATCGTTGACGATGATGCGGTCGCCCGCCTGTCCAGTCTGGGCCTGCTTGAGCATGGGAACGGAAGAGTCAGGACTACCCAGGCAGGCAGGCTGTTGCTCGACTCGATCCTGGCCGAGATCGCTGCCTAGAACGCCGTTGCCGCGGGCGACACCACCGACGATCCGGCGGCAGTGACCTGCCTCACTTCGAGCAGGCGTTCCGCGGCGCCGTCGCGGCCAAAGCGGAAATTACCGTCAACCCCGGCGAAGCCATCCTTGTCGATCAGCGTTTTCGCCGGAAAGGCTCGGCCGATCGGCCAGTTCGGTGCACTCCGCACGGCGAGCAGCATCGCGTCATAGCCAAGGCTGGCAAGGCGATAGGGCGTCTTCCCGTAGCGCGCCCGATAACGGGTCACGAGCCGGTCGAACTGCGTGTCGGGGGTGGCCGAGAACCATGCGCCACGCAATGCTGCCGTCTTGCCGATCGTCCGGTCGGTCGCCCAAAGCTCCGTGCCCAGCTTATGTCCCCCGACCTTCAGGGTTGGAGCCGCGATCGCAGCCGTTCGCGTCGCATCGCCAATCAATACTGCATCAACGGGCCCCTTGGCGTTAAGCCTCCGGGCGGCATCACCGATTGCTGCCGGGGTGCGGTCGTAACTTTCGATCGAGTTCACCCGACCGCCCGATCTCCGAACTGATTCGATCAGGCTTTGAGCGGCGCGTTGGCCATACAGCCCGGTCGGGACCAGCCCGCCGAAGCTGTTTGCCCCCTTGCTGCGCGCATAGGCGACAACCCGGCTGATCGACTGATCGGGGGTGACGCCCATAATATAGACTCCGTCGCCGGCGACGCCCTCGTCGTTTGAAAAGGCGATGACAGGTATGCCGGCGCTCCGTGCGACCGGCGCCGCTGCGCGCACGTCCTCGGCCAGCAGCGGCCCGAGGATCAGCCGGTTTCCGTCGGCAATCGCCTGCTGAGTTGCAGCGGCGGCACCGCCTGTCCTGTTGCTGTCATAGACCTGGACGCGAATTGATTGTTCGCGTGTGTCAAGCAGCGCAAGCTTTGCGGCATTAGCGATCGAAGTGCCAACCGAGCCGTCGGGCCCAGTCAGTGGCACGATCACCGCAACCTCATTTGTCTGCTGGCCAGTGGGCACGGGCGGAGGCTCGATACCCCCAGCTTCGGCTGGCACTCGCGGCCCGGTCTGACACGCAGTCAGCGTTAGGATCGTCGCAGAGATTCCGAGCAGCCACGCTCGCCGCGCTTGCCGGGAAGTGAAGTATAATGCCATGCCCGTCCCCCGTGGACCAACCGCTTCCGCCTGGACTCTATATCGTTGCGACGCCAATCGGCAATCTTGGTGACATGACGTCACGTGCGGCCGATACGCTGCGGCGAGCCGATATCATCCTCGCCGAAGACAAACGGGTCACCGCAAAGCTGCTTGCACATGTCGGGGCGAAGGCGCCGATGACCGCTTACCATGATCACAGTGACGATTATTTGCGAGAGCGAATCTTGGGCGAGCTTGGCAGCAAGGTCGTCGCGCTGGTTAGTGATGCCGGAACGCCCTTGATTTCCGATCCGGGCTACAAGCTGGTCCGCGCCGCCCGCCAGGTGGGCCATTCAATCTACACATTGCCTGGCCCGTGCGCGGCGATCGCAGCTCTAACTTTGGCGGGGCTGCCAACCGACCGTTTCCTGTTTCTTGGATTTTTGCCCAGCAAGGCCAAGGCAAGAAACGAAGCAATCGAAGAAATCGCATCGGTTCGCTCCAGCCTTGTGCTCTACGAAAGCGGCCCTCGCTTAGGTGAATGCCTCGCGGCGCTGAGCGCGGAACTTGGACAGAGAGACGCGGCGGTCATCCGCGAGATCAGCAAGCTTCACGAGGAAACCGTCACCGGTCTGCTTAGCGACCTGGCCCAACGTTACGCGCAAGCGCCGCCAAAGGGCGAAATCGTAATCGTCGTTGGCCCTCCGCCGGAACGGGAGGCCGCCAGTGACGACGACCTGGATGACGCGCTGCGGGCTTCGCTTGCCAGGCTAAGCCCATCTCGCGCGGCTGCGGAAGTGGCCGAGCGGCTCGGCATTCCTCGCAAGCGTGCCTATGCCCGAGCACTTGATTTGGCAGATAAGGAGTGAGCCGCCAGCATGCCGAGGCGCGAGGTCGCAGATCCGAAGCGATCGCGGCCTGGTGGTTGCGTCTCAAAGGCTGGCGGATTCTCGGTCGACGCGTTCGCATCCAGGGAGGCGAGGTCGACCTGATCGCCCGCCGCGGCCGAACCGTGGCGTTCGTCGAGGTCAAGCAGCGCGGTAGCGAGGAGGCGGCCGCTTGGGCGCTGGACGAATATCGCTTGCGCCGCGTTGCGATGGCCGCCGAACGGCTGGCGCCGCGCTATGCCAGGGAGGGCGACGACATCCGCATCGACGCGCTGTTCATCGTGCCGCGGCGGTTGCCGCGCCACCTCGCTAATGTCTGGCACGGGTGACAATGGCTGCGGCTTCGAATAGTCGGCGCGCATGAGCCTCACAGTAGCCGTGCAAATGGACCCGCTGGAAAAGATCGGCATCGCCGGCGATTCCACGTTCGCGCTAATGCTGAAAGCGCAGGAGCGCGGTCATCGTCAGTTTCACTACCTGGCCGAGGATTTGAGCTACGAGGACGGCCGGGTTCGCGCCCGAGCCCGCCCGGTCTCCGTCCAACGAATCGAAGGCAATCATTTCAGCGCTGGCGAACCCGCCATTCTCGACCTGGCCAGCGACGTCGACGTAATCCTGATGCGGCAGGATCCGCCGTTCGACATCGGCTACATCACTGCCACTTATTTACTCGAGCGGATCGCCGACAAGACAGTGGTCGCCAACGACCCGAGGTCGGTCCGTGATGCGCCCGAAAAGCTGTTCGTGCTCGACTTCGCAGAGTATATGCCGCCGACGATGATTAGCCGGAATCTGGCAGAAATCCGGGAGTTTCATGCCAAGCATGGCGAGATTGTGGTCAAGCCGCTGCACGGCAAGGCCGGCGAAGGCGTGTTCCGCATCGGCGGCGACGGCACCAACCTCACGGCGCTTACGGAGCTGTTCGGATCGATCTGGAAGGAGCCGTTCATCGCCCAGGCCTTTCTCCCGTCGGTGACCGAAGGCGACAAGCGCATCGTTCTGGTCGACGGAGAGGTTGCGGGCGCAATCAACCGTCGCCCCAAGTCCGGAGAGTTTCGTTCCAACCTCGCCGCCGGCGGCACCGCCGAGCGGACCGAATTGACCGATCGCGAGCGCGAGATTTGCGCGGCGATCGGGCCAGAGCTCAAGCGGCGCGGCCTGCTGTTCGTCGGGATTGACGTAATCGGCGGCATGATGACCGAGATTAATGTCACCTCGCCGACCGGGATCGTCGCAATCGACCAGTTCAACGGCAGCGACACGCCCGGCCTAATCTGGGACGCGATCGAAGCAAAAGTCGCAGCTCGATGAGCGATTGGATTGTGCGCCTGATCGAGCAGTCAGGCTATCTCGGTGTCGGCTTCCTGATGTTCCTGGAGACGGTGTTTCCGCCGATCCCGTCGGAAGTCATCATGTCGGTTGCCGGCGTCGCGGCCGGCCAGGGCAAGCTCAACTATGGGTTCGTGGTCGTGGCCGGCACCGCCGGGGCAATGCTCGGCAACATCCTGTGGTACCTCGCCGCCCGGGCGCTCGGCATCCAGCGCCTGGAGCCGATCATTCGCCGCTGGGGCCGCTGGATCACGATGAGCTGGTCGGAGGTCGCTCGCGCTCAACGCTGGTTCGACGAGCATGGCACCTTCTTCGTGTTCCTCGGCCGGTTGCTGCCGACGGTGCGCAGCCTGGTTTCGGTCCCTGCCGGCTTGCTGAAGATGAGCTTCCGGCGATTCATGCTGGCGTCGACACTTGGAACGGCGGCCTGGACCGCGATCCTGGCTGGTGCCGGATTCAAGCTCGGCGAGAATTATCGCGATGTCGACAAGGTCATCGGTCCGGCCGCCAACGCCATCCTCGTCGTGTTGGTCGCAGGCTATATCTACCGGCTGTGGACCCACCGCAACATGCCGGTCGAAGAAGAAATCTCCCAAACTGACCTGACCAGTCTCTGATTCGGGAAATCCTCACGCCCTTGGGTGGGCGTGGCGATAGACGTCGAGCAGTCGCGCCGCATCGACCTCGGTATAGATTTGGGTCGACGACAGGCTGGCGTGGCCAAGCAGTTCCTGCAGCGAGCGCAAATCGGCACCCCGGGCGAGCAAATGGGTCGCGAAGCTGTGGCGCAGGGCGTGTGGCGTCAGCGAGTCCGGCAATCCGAGCCGCGTCCGCGCGCCGCGCACTGCCCGCCGGACGAGATCGGCGTTGAGAGGTCCGCCCTTGGCTCCAACGAACAAGGGTGCATCACCGGTCAGCGGGTAAGGGCATAGTGCGACATAGGCTTCGATCGCTTGTTTTACCGCCGGAATCAGCGGCACGATCCGCGTCTTGTTGCGCTTGCCGGTAACCCGCATCGCCTGGCCTAGCGGCAGGACGCGCGCGGTCAGGCCCATTGCCTCGGCAACGCGCAGGCCCGCCCCGTACAGCAGCAGCAGGATCGCCAGGTCGCGCGCGCCGAGCCAATCGTTGGGTGCGGCGATTTCAGCTTCCTGGGCCAACGCGATGGCATCATCCGGACTTGCCGGCCTCGGCAAGGTACGTGGTCGCTTCGGCGCCCGGGTCCGTGGCAGCTGCGGCGCATTTCCCTGGGCTTCGGCAGCGAATGTAAGGAATGCGCGCACCGCCGACATTTCGCGTGCCGCCGATGACGCGCCCAGCCCCGCGCCCCGCCGGTCGGCCAGAAATGCGCGCAGGTCGGTTGCGTGGACATTGAGCAGGCTGAACCGGCCAATTTCCTCGCCGCGATGGCGGCCGAGAAATTCGATCAGGCGATGGGCCGTGGCGACATAGGCGCGAACCGTGTGCGGGCTGCGGCGACGATCGTTGGCGAGATAGGAGGCCCAGCGTGCGGCAAGCGCGCGCGCCGGATGCCCTTCCTGATCTAGCCGTTCATCAGCCACCGGCGCAGCATAGCGCTTAGGCTGGCCCCAAGGAATCCCAGCAATTCGGAGCCGTGCCGATTGTCGAGGCAGGCGGTATCCCTCTGCCCGAGGAGCAGCAATCCATAGGGCAACGGTGCTTCCGCGGGCAGAATGACCAGCGCTTCAGACCGGATATGCCTGGCCGCCGCGCCAAATAGCGGATGGCCGCAATCGACTGTCCGCATGGTAACCGGCTCAAGCCTGCCGATCGCGCGGTCGACGATCTTGGGTTCGACCGTTCCGACATAGCCGGATTCGACACGGAAGCCCTTGCCGTCGGCAACCAGGGCGAGCGCCGAATAATCCAGCCCCAACAACCGCGGCCAGTCGTGACGAATGACGTCGAACAGCGCTTCCAGGCTGTCCGCCTCAATCAGCGCCAGAACAGCAGCATGGATTGCCGCGCTCGCCCCCGAATGGCCGCGCGCATAGGCGATCAGATCCTTATTGGCGCTGGTCGCCTCGCCCAACCGGTCGCGGAGATGCGCAACCGCGCGCTCTTCGAAAGGAATCACCCTCGACATGTCGCGATTCCTACCGCGACAGGGTTAATAATCCGCCTAAATCAGCCGAATTTTATCCCAGATTTTCGCCTGCAGTAGTCCCCCGGACCACTGCGCTCAAATCTTTTGGCCCGTGGCTTCCCAGTCCTTGAGGAAGGCGGCCATGCCATTATCGGTCAGCGGATGCTTGAACAGCTGCCAAATCACTGCCGTCGGCGCGGTCATCACATCGGCGCCGATCTTTGCGGCTTCGAGCACATGGATCGGGTTGCGCACGCTTGCGACCAGGATTTCTGTCGCAAAATCATAATTGTCGTAGATCAGGCGAATGTCGGCAATCAGCTCGATGCCCGGCTGGCTGATGTCGTCCAGGCGGCCAACGAACGGCGAAATGAACGACGCCCCGGCCTTGGCCGCGAGCAGCGCCTGATTGGCCGAGAAACATAATGTGACATTGACCATCGTCCCATCGCCGGAAAGCGACTTGCAGGCCTTGAGCCCGTCGATCGTCAGCGGGACCTTGACCGCGATATTGTCGGCGAGTTTCCGCAAAACGTCCGCCTCGCGCATCATTCCGTCATAGTCGGTCGCGACCACCTCGGCCGAGACCGGGCCTTTCACTACTGCGGCGATTTCCTTGACGACCTCAAGAAAGTCCCGACCGGATTTTTTCACGAGCGACGGGTTGGTGGTCACCCCATCGAGCAGGCCAGTGTCCTGCAATTCCCTGATTTCGGCGATTTCGGCGGTGTCGGCGAAGAATTTCATCTTGTTTGGTCCCTACGGTTTCCCGGAAATTTGCCTACCCCTAGCGGCTGAGTTCACACTGGTCATCCGATTCGAGCATGGGGAGCGCCAATGTCGAATGACTCGCATGTGCTGGTCGAACAGCGGCCCGACGGCGTCCTGTCGATCGTCCTGGCAAGACCAGAACGAAGGAACGCCATTACCGTTGCGATGTACGCCGCCCTGGCCGACGCCATTGAAGGCGCCGCGGCCGACGGCTCGATCCGCCTGATCACGCTCGAGGGACAGGGCGAGGATTTTACGGCCGGCAACGATCTCGGCGATTTTCTCCAGAAAATGCCCGACCCGGACTCGGGTGAGGATTTGCCGGTCTGGCGGTTGCTGCGCGCCCTGGCCAAGAACCAGGTGCCGATCGTCGCGGCGGTTCACGGCAATGCGGTCGGCATTGGCACGACGATGTTGTTTCATTGCGACTTCGTCCTGGCCGAGGAGGGATGCCGCTTCGTCATGCCGTTCGTCGACCTTGGGCTGGTCCCCGAGGCAGCGAGCTCGCTGCTATTCCCGCGCCTCGCCGGCCGCCGCAATGCCGCGCGGCACCTGTTGCTGGGCGAACCGTTTGGAGCGGTCGAAGCCCGGGACATGGGCCTGGCCAGCCATGTAGTTCCGAAAGGTGGGCTAGACGGGGCGTTGGCAGGCTTGGTCGCTGCGCTGCTCGCCAAGCCGCCGGAGGCGCTGCGACAGACCCAGAGGTTGCTGCGCCGCGAAGATACGGACGAAATTCTGGGGCGGATGGAGCTGGAGAACGGCCACTTTGCCGAACGGCTTCAATCAGACGAGGTCAAGGCGGCGATCACCGCCTTCTTCGCGGCGCGGGCAAAGGCACCCGCCGCCTGATCAGCTGGCGATCCACACCCGCTTGGAGCGCGCCACGGTGATGGTAGGCCCAGGAAACAGCAGCATGTCGGTTTCCTGCGTGTAGGTCACCCGAAGGTCGAGATAGGTTGCGCCATCGGCCGTTCCGGAAACGGGCGGATCAATGGCGAACGTGCCTGGACCGATGCCGTAGACCGCATCGGAAATCGCTGTTTCGATGACCGAATCTGCCGGTTTCGGGAATAGCGTCGCTGTCCGCGCGCCCTGGCCGAGGCCGTGCTGGATGCCCGACATGGCGCGGAAGACCAGCCCTGCCTGGACGATCATCCACATCATGAGGACCAGCGCCGGCAGTGCGAACGCCGTCTCGATGATGGCCGCTCCGCGATCGTCGCGGCGTAGCTTGCTGACCAGGCGCATCATTGTGTCCTCATGCCGGCAACGGCCTGGAGGTGATATGTGCCGTCTTCGTTCACGCCGCTGAAGTGCACCGGGAACATCGGCTCATAATTGTCGCGAACAGTCACCTCGATCCAGCGCGATTCGACCTCGCCCTGGGCGCATTCCTCGTCTTCGGTCTCGACGCCATCGCATTCCATCCGGTGTTGGACGGTGACGTTGGCAGTGGTGATCGGGCTGGTCTTGCAGCTGCCGTTTTCGTTGGTGCCATTGTACTGGCAGACCGCTTCGGTCGCGATCGTGTCCTCGACGGTAAGCACGCCGGTCGTTTGCATGATCTTCTCGATCGATCGCTGGGCAGCCTGCTCAAGCATCAGCTTGCGGCCGAATGCGTTCGACATGTCGACCACGCCGATCGTGATCAGCGCGAGGATCGGCGCGACGAACGCGAATTCGATGATCACGGCGCCGCTCTTGTCGCGGCGAAGGGATTTGAGCAGCCTGATCACGCGACCAGCCTCACTTTGAGCGGCGCGTTGATTGCCTGGATGCCCGACCCGGGGCAGTTCTTGGTGAAGTTGTTCACGCCCGAGTTGCCCGACCAGTAGATTCGCTTGGCGACGAACTGGGTGCAGGTCGCCGTACCGGTGCCGGTACCGTTGTAAGTGATCTGCTGATTCGGGAAATAGACCACGCCCCGGATCTTGTTGGTCGAGTTGCCATTGATCTTGTTCGGGCTGTTGGCGCTGATGGTACCGGTCGGCGAGTTATCGACGGCGCGGCGGTCCTGATAGATCGCCATGCCCGCCCACTTGCCGCTGGTCGGCGCTGTGGAGTCGATCTGGCCGCTGGAGTTCATGTCGAGCGTGCCGATTGTCGCCGACGACGAGGTGCTGCGGTTGGTGATGATCAGCGCCACGCCATTGAGGTGCAGCGTGCCCTGGACGTTCACTCCACCACCGGTGACGATGACCTTGTCGCCGCCATTGACGTTGCTGAAGGTCACGCTCCGGTTCGATTGGACGCTGATCGAGCTGTAACATTTGTCAGCCGGGATCGTCTGGCCGGTGTTGCCATTGTTGATGGTGAGCGAAGGCGGATTCGCCGGGCAGCTGTCGAAGTCATGGTCGGCGTCGGACGGGTCGAGATTCTCATAAGGATCGTCCAGCTGCGGCGAATAGGGCTGGTAGCTGTCGACGGTCCAGTTGCTCGACTGCTGGATGCCGCCCGAGGCCGCAATGGTAGTTGCGGTAACACTGGAGCTGCCCTGGCCGGCTGCGGCGTTGGTCGCGGTCGAATTGGTCATCATTCCGCAATCCATCACGATCGATGCGTTACCGGTCGCCTGGATACCGGTCTTGCCGTTGTGCTGAAGGCTCAGCACGCAGAAGTCGCCCGAAGTCGAAACGCCTGCGGCCTGCGCAGTCGCCTTGATGACCGGGGCCGCCGGCAGGAACATCGAGCTGAACGACAGCTCCTTCTGCACGGCTAGCACCACTCTCACCTGGTTGCGGTTGCTGCCCGCGTTGGCCGGGAAAGTAACCACCGGATAACCCGACTCCAGACCCATATTGGTATGCTGGTTGAGCGTCAGGTCGTGGTCGACCGCCGTCGCCGTGTTGGTGGTGGCCCCGTCATGCCCGAACCGATCGTAAACGCCGGCGATGGCGGCGGAGTCTGCCGCGCGCTGCAGCTGGCGCTTCCATAGCGCCCACTGGATCGTGTCGGTGGCGAGACCGGCCGAACCGACCAGCATGGGCAGTGCCGCGGCCGCGATGACCACCATATTGCCCCGCTCGTTGTTCCACAGCTTGTTGAATGCCTTGAGCATCTTCTTTCCTCGCCGGATGAACGCGTTTGGAGTGCTCTAGCGCGGACACGGTAAGCGAAGCGTTCCGACGCGTGGTTGACGGTTCACTAACCACGTCCAATCGCGGGACGCTTGAAGCGGCGCGTCTTACACCTATAATACAGTTGATAGACCCTTGCGCGGGAACGGCGGGCGTTCCACCCTCCGCGACAACAGGGAAGAGAAGGACTATTAGCCATGGCCAGCGACCCGTCGACCACGACCGAGACCGCGACCAAGATCAAGCTGGACCCGCCCGATGCGCTCCAGCCGATCGCCGTCAATGAAGCTTCCGGCCTCGTTCCGCTGAAGAGCGAGGAAACCAGCGAGCTTGACCAGAAGGTCGCCAAGTTCGTCGATGAATTGGCCGCGCTGGACAGCAACAGTCCCGAATTCGGCAAGAAGGTCGACCAGCTGACGGCAATGGGCCGCAAGGAAATCGCCGAAGCTGCCGGCGCTTCCAACCGTTTCCTCGATCGGCCGGTCAAGGCGATCGACAAGGATACGGGAATTGGCGCCGACCTGACCGAACTCCGCCGGACGGTAGAATCGCTCGACCCTAAGGAAGCAACCAAGACCCGAAAGCTCTTGGGCATCATTCCATTCGGGAACCGGGTCGATCGCTATTTCGACAAATACCGGAGTTCCCAGACTCACATTTCGAAGATCCTCGGCAGCCTGGCCAACGGCAAGGACGAATTGCTGATGGATAACGCCGCCATCGACACCGAGCGCGCCGGCCTGTGGAAGACGATGCATCGGCTCGAGCAGATGGTTCACATCAGCAAGAGCCTCGACAAACAGCTCGAGGACAAAGCCAACGAGCTCGATGCCACGGAGCCGGCCAAGGCCAAGGCTATCCGGGAGAGCGCGCTATTTTACACACGCCAACGCACGACTGACCTGCTGACCCAAATGGCAGTGACGGTGCAGGGCTACCTAGCGCTCGACCTCGTCAAGAAGAATAATGTCGAGCTGGTTAAGGGCGTCGACCGGGCATCGACTACCACCGTCTCGGCCCTTCGCACTGCGGTTACTGTCGCCCAGGCAATGACCAACCAGAAACTAGTTCTGCAGCAGATCACGGCGCTCAACACCACCACCGCCGGAATGATCGATTCAACGGGCGAGATGCTGAAGACGCAGAGCGGCGCAATCCACGAGCAGGCCGCATCGTCGACCATCCCGCTGGAAACGCTGCAGCGCGCCTTCCAGAATATTTACGACACGATGGATCAGATCGACCAGTTCAAGCTGGCCGCGCTGGCCAATATGAAGCAGACGGTCGACACGCTTGGCAACGAAGTCGAGAAATCGCGCGGCTATATCGCCCGGGCCGAAGGCGTTGCTCAGGGCAAGCTGGAAAGCGCCACCTCACCGTTCACGCCTATTGAGCAGAAATGACGTCGGACAAGACCGAGATTGCGATTGCCCGTGCCGACCGCGTTATGCGGTCCCTCGACGAACGCGGTGGAGCGGCGCGGGATGCCGCCAGGCGAGAACGTCAGCGACTGAATGCCGGCGTCGGCAAGACGCTGGGCCGCATCGGCATCGCGGTGCTGCTGATAAGCATCGCCACGATTGTCGTCGGCCTGATTACGCCGATTGGAATGTTCGGCTTCCTCGCGGCAGTTGGCCTGGCCATCGGGGTCGGCGCGATGCTGCTGTTCTCAGGCGGCAAGGAGATTGCGGCGCCCAATGTCACGCCCGACCTGCCCAACGGCCAGATGGTCGGCCGCTTCGATAGCTATCTGTTTCGCGCGCGTCGGGCCCTGCCGGCGCCTGCGCAAGCCGAGCTCGACCAATTGTCGGCACAGCTCCCGGCCCTGCGCCAAACGCTGGAGCGGATCCCGGACCTGGACCCCAACGCGCAGGATGCGCGGCGTTTGATGTCGGTCCATTTGCCCAACCTGATCGACCGTTATGTCCATGTCCCCGCGGCCTATCGCGGCCAGCGAGATGGCGAAAACGTTAGCGTCGATGAAAGGCTGGTCGAAGCGCTGGCCGCCGGGCGGCAGGCGCTCACTGAAATCTCGGAAAAGCTGGCACGTGCCGACATGGCAGCGTTCGAAACCCAAGGCCGCTTTATCCAGTCGCGTTATTCGGAAAAGCCGATCGACGGCTAGGCGATTTCCAACCGCGTTTTCGCCGCTGCAAGCATGCTCTTGAACCGCGAATCTTCCCGCAAAACGTCCAGGTCGGGGTCGACCTCAGCATGCCGGATATGGCTTACGCCCAATGTCGTGGAGAAATATGGCTCAAGGACTTCTATGGCCTGATCGGCATCACGGAGATCGGTGGCAAGCGCGCATGCCAGATTGTAACGCATGATATTATTGTCAGGGTCGAGCAGGAGTGCGCGACTGATCCACTCTCTGGCTCTTTCGTCTTCGCCAAGAGCTGCGAGCGCGCTGGCGCCGCCGGCGAGCACGGTCGAATTGGACGGGTCCTTAGCCATCGCCTTTTCCGACCGATCGACAGATATCTGTGCAGCCCGCTGAAGCTTTTCGGGCTCGCCGGTTTCACGATAGCAAGTAATCAACATGAACGCGTTGTGCCAATCCCAATCCATCAGGGATACGGCCTTCTCAAAATAAGGAATGGAGTCGCGGATCCGACCCTGACGGAAAAGCAACCGTGCCGCCTCGCGGTTCACCTCCCACGATTCCGGATCAAGTCGGACTGCCGTGTCGATTTCCCCAACGGCGTCGTCGGTGCGTCCTTGTTCCTCGAGCAGATGCGCCTTGACGCAGTGCGCTTCCGCTAGGTTCGGATTGATCGATAAAGCCTTTTCGGCGGCCGGCGCAGGATCGACGTCCGTTCCGTGCCAAAAACGCAGCTGTGATTGGGCAAGGGCCATTAGCGCCCAAGCCTCGGCATAATCCGGATCAAAGGTAAGTGCGTGCTTGCACATCCGGACGATCGCTTCCTGGCGACGGACGTCGCCAAGGCTGCCTTCGGTCCATTGCTGGCGTGCCATTAGATAGAGATTGTAGGCCTCGACACTCTGCGTGCCGCGTGTTTCGATCGCCTTCTTCTCTTCGGGCAGCAACTTGAGTTTGAGGGCACTGACGATCGCTTTCGAAATCTCATCCTGGATTTCAAATATGTCGGTCAGGTCGCGGTCGTATCGGTCGGCCCAGAGATGATCCCCCGCGGTGCCGTCGATCAGCTGCGCTGTGATCCGCACCCGATTACCGGCTTTTCGGACGCTGCCCTCTAGAACATGGTCGACGCCAAGAGCGGCTGCGACCTCCTTGATGTCGACAGCCTCGCCCTTGAACTGGAAGGCCGTGTTGCGCGCCACGACGGAGAGGGCGGAAACCTTCGACAAGTCCGTGATGATGTCTTCCGATATGCCGTCGCTGAAATATTCCTGCTCGGGATCGCCGCTCATATTGACGAACGGCAACACGCAAATCGCTGCACAATGCTGCCTTCCCTTGACGGGCTGGTTCGCGCTGGGTTGCGCTGCACGAGGTTCCCCACCCTTTTGGGCGATGGCGCGGATCAGGGCTTCTAGGGACGGCGGGTCCGATTCCCCATTCCAACTTCCAAAATCGATCGACTGAAATTGGCGGAAGCCAAGCGGTGGCTTGTCGGTACCAAGCAAGATCGGGACGAGCCGGCCATTGTCGCGCCCTTCCGCGGCTTCGTCCTGAACCCAAGGGGATTCGACCGAAGATTTGGTCCAGATGACCACAACCGCGTCGGCACCCTTCAACTCGCGATCAATCTCGGCCGTAAATCGCGAGCCGCCTTCGATCTGGCGGTCCCACCAGACCTGGTGACCGGCGCCATCAATGCAGGCGGCCAATTGCTTGGCCGCCGCAACATCATCGCGAGAGTAACTCAGAAAAACTTTCGCCACACGGTCCTCCCCGGGGGAGAGCGCGGGTATGTGACAACGGCTTCAATTTAACAAGAATTTAACTCAGCCTACGATTCCAGCGGCTTTCAGCCGTTTCAGGTCGTCTTCATCAAGCCATTGCCGGAGCAGGCTCCCATGTTCGCCCAGCGCCGGCGGCGGCAGCGGCGCATTCGCCTGTTCGCCATCGATCCGCATGGGGTTGCCGACCATCGGAACCGGGCCGAGCGCCCCGCCATCGGCCTGGATCCGAACGCCGCGATGCACCGCTTGCGGGTCGGCCAGCGCCTGGCTGATCGTATTTATAGGCCCGGCGGGAATTCCCGCCCCCTCAAGCCGTTCCAGCCAATCGGCCGCCGGCTTCCCCGCAATGATATCGGCGATCATCGGTACCAGCGTCTCGCGCGCGCTAACTCGCGCCGGATTGGTGGCATAAGCCGGATTCTCCGCCCATTCGGGATGCCCTACGATCGCCGCCAGCTTGGCGAACTGCTTGTCGTTACCAACGGCGATGATAATCGGCTGGTCCGCCGCCATGAACGGCTGATAAGGCACGATGTTCGGGTGGCCCGCGCCTTGCCGGCCAGGGTCCTTGCCGCTGACGAGGGAATTCGATGCCTGGTTGGCGAGCATCGCCAGCTGCGTGTCCAGCAGTGCCATGTCGATCGTCGCGCCTTCGCCGGTCTGCTGGCGCCGGTACAGCGCCGCAAGGATGGCGTTGGCGGTGTACATGCCGGTGAACAGGTCGGCGACTGCGACGCCGGCGCGCATCGGCCCGCCCCCTGGCTCGCCATCTGGCAGTCCGGTCAGGCTCATCAGCCCGCCCATGCCCTGGATGATATAGTCGTAGCCGGCCCGCGCCGCGTAAGGCCCGTCCTGGCCGAAACCGGTGATCGAGGCATAGATTAGCCCCGGGTGCGAGGCTCGAAGGCTTGCCGCGTCAAGGCCGAACTTCTTGAGTCCACCGACTTTGAAATTCTCTATGACCACATCGGCGTCGGCTGCCATTTTGCGCACCAGCGCAGCGCCCTCTTCGGTTGCGAAATCGATTGCCACCGACTTCTTGCCGCGATTGGCGGCTAGGAAATAGGCGGCAACTTTCTCGTCACCATGCTCGTGCCATGGCGGGCCCCAATGGCGGGTGTCATCACCCGCGCCGGGCTTTTCGACCTTGATGACGTCCGCTCCGAGATCGGCCAGCAACTGGGTCGCCCATGGCCCCGCCAGCACCCGGCTGAGGTCGAGGACTCTGACCCCCTCCAGCGGTTTCGTCATGCGGCGCGGCGTTTCTTGAAGATCTTGCGCCGGTCGGAAAGGATCGCATGCGCCGCATTATGCCCCGGGGCGCCGGTTACGCCGCCGCCCGGATGAGCACCGGACCCGCACAGGTAGAGTCCGGCCAGCGGCATTCGGTAGTTGGCCGCGCCGATCATCGGCCGCGCACTGAACAGCTGGTCCAGCCCCATTTTGCCATGGAAGATATCGCCACCGATCAGCCCGAACCGCCGCTCAAGGTCCAGGGGCGAATGGATCTGGCGGGCGATGACCGATTTGGCGAAGCCCGGCGCATGGCCGTCGACTGTGGCAATGATCGCATCCGCGGCCTTCTCACGCTCGTCGTCCCATGACCGGCCATCGGGCAATTTGAAGCGAAAGTGCTGGCAGAAAAGCGAGGCGACATGCTTGCCCTTGGGCGCCAGGCTAGGATCGAGCGTCGACGGGATCAGCATTTCGATCACCGGTTTCGACGTCCAGCCGTTGAGCGCGGCGTCGGCAAAGGCCCGGTGCATGTAATCCATGCTCGGGGCCATGATGATGCCGGCGGTAAGATGGTCTCCGCGCCCCGGTTTGACTGTGAAGCTCGGCAATTTGTCCAACGCAACATTCATCCGGAAAGTGGCACTTTCGCAGCCCCAATGGTTGAAATGCTCCTCGATCGGGCGGCTGACCGCGCCTTTCGGCACCAGCCGGTCGAACAGCAGCTTCGGATTGACCCCAGCGACGATGGTCGGTGCGCGCCAGCTCTTGCCGCCCGACACCAGGCCAGCAGCCCGGCCCTTCTCGACAATGATCTCGCTCACTGGCGAGCCCAGGACGATATCGACGCCCACCTCCCGGCAGGCGCTGGCCATCGCCTGAGTGATCGATCCCATCCCGCCGATCGCATGGCCCCAGGCGCCCGGCACTCCAGCAGCTTCACCAAACAGATGGTGCAACAGGACGTAAGCCGTGCCCGGTGTGTAGGGAGAAGCGAAATTGCCGACGATACCGTCGAAGGCGAACAGCGCCTTGGTCAGATCTCCCTCGAAAAAACGATCGAGGATGTCGCCGGCGCTCTTGGTGGCGAACTCGTGAACGATGCGGATTTCGTCGGTCTTGAGGCCGACCAGGTCGCGCCCCAGGCTGGCCAGGGTCGGCAGGCCGCGGACACCTCTGCCTGGTCCCGGCGGTGCTTTCAGTATCCATTTGCGGATCAGCGGGACGACCGTGTCCAATTCCTCATGGTAGCGGTCATAGGCCGGCCCATCTCCCGGGTTGTGCCGCGCGATTTCGGCCCTGGTCAGCCCGTCGCGCCCGGTCAGCAGGAACTTGCCGTCATATCCCGGCAGGAAGTTGTCCCGCTTGCGCAGCACGACCTTCAGCCCGTGCCGCTCCAGCTCCATGTCCTTGATGACCTTGGGCTGCAGCAGCGACACGGTGTAGCTGGCGGCGGAATTGCGGAAACCGGGGTGGAACTCGTCGGTCACCGCGGCGCCGCCGACCTTGTCGGACGCCTCGAGGATCGCGACCTTGAGGCCCTTCTTGGCCAGATAGTGGGCGCAGGTCAGGCCATTATGGCCGGCCCCAATGATCAAAATGTCGTGCAACTCAACTGCTCTCCGTCATTGCGAGCGAAGCGAAGCAATCCAGCCCCGCCCCAATGGATTGCTTCGTCGCTGCGCTCCTCGCAATGACGATGCAAGCGTCTAACGCATTAGTACCAGTTCCTCCGACATTGTCGGGTGCAAAGCCACCGTCGCGTCGAAATCAGCCTTTTTGAGGCCGGTCTTGACCGCGATTGCCGCCGCCTGGAGGATTTCGGGCGCGTCCGGCCCGATCATGTGGATGCCGACCACTCGATCGGTCGCGCCATCGACTACCAGCTTGTAGAGCGAGCGCTCATTGCGGCCGGCAAGCACATTTTTCATCGGCCGGAAGTCGCTGGTGTAGGTCCTGACCTGGCCAAGCCGGTTGCGGGCTTCGCCCTCGGTCATGCCGACGCTTGCGATCGGCGGATGCGAGAAGACCGCATGTGGCACGCAATCATGGTCGACCGTCCAGGGTTCTCCGCCGAACTGGCTGTCGGCAAAGGCATGCCCCTCGCGGATCGCGACCGGGGTCAGCTGGATGCGGTCGGTGACGTCGCCAACGGCAAAGATCGACGGCACGCTGCTGCGGCTGTCGGCATCGACCTTGATCTCGCCCCGCTCACCGAGCGCGACTCCAAGCTCTTCCAATCCCAAACCCTCCGTGTTGGGGATCCGGCCGATCGCGAATAGCACCGCGTCTGCCTCAAGATCGTCGCAACCCTCCATGTCGATCGAAAGGCGCCCGTCGTCGCGCCTCTCGATCCTGTTGAAACTGGAGTTGAAGCGAAACTCGATTCCCTTGGTCATCGAGATCTGCAGCAGCCGGTCGCGCATTTGCTCGTCGTAACCGCGCAGGATCACGTCCGAGCGGTTGACTACCACGACGTGGGCACCGAATTGATGGAAGATACCGGCGAATTCATTGGCGATATAGCCCCCGCCGGCAATGACGATCCGCTTCGGCAGCTCCGGCAGGTGGAATACTTCGTTCGAGCTGATCGCATGCTCGATGCCCTCGATCTCGGGCATTTGCGGCCGAGCGCCGGTCGAAATCAGGATCTTGCCCGCGGAAATCCTTCTACCCGATGCCAATGTGACTTCGTTCGGGCCGGTGACCGTCGCGCGTTCGTGGAAGACCTCGACCTGGTGGTTGGTCAGAGTCTGCTTGTATAGCCCTTCCAACCGCTCGACTTCGCGCAGTACATTGTCGCGTAGTACCGGCCAGCTGAAACTGGTCTTGGGAACGTCCCAACCGAACATCGCGGCGTCGTTCAAATCCTCGGCAAAGTGAGCGCCATAAACGAGCAGCTTTTTCGGCACGCAGCCGCGGATGACGCAGGTTCCGCCGACCTTATGCTCCTCGGCGACAGCCACCTTCGCGCCATGGGCCGCGGCGATGCGCGACGCGCGAACCCCGCCCGATCCGGCGCCGATGACGAAGAGGTCATAATCGCTCAATGGCCGGCTCCCTTGACCGGTGCGAACCAGGCTGACCGGCCCTTGAAGTCGGCGGTCACCACGAAATGCTTGAGGATGGGAGTTCCGATGTTGAGCTCGGCGCGGCTTGACGTCGCATCGACCGACGCCTCGACATTGCGGAAGGTCTTGCCGGCCAGGGTCAGCGAAGGAAGCCTGACGACATCGCGCTCGATCTCGCCGCCTATCCCCCCGCCCTTCATCTTGCCGACCACCTTGAGATTCATCTTCTCGGCCAGTTCCTTGCCGATCATCACGCCGGTCCCGTTGCCGAAATCGACTACTGCCTGCGCCTCGGTCTTGCCGATCCTCACCGGCACGGCTTCAATGCCGCCATGTTCGGTCAGCGGCAGCTTGACGCCGAGCGGAACCGAGCCGGCCTCCAGTGCCTCCACATCCGACCTGGCGAGATCGATGCGGATCGGTCCAGCGTCGAACACTTCGCGTCCGACGATCGCCCGGGTCGGCCGCTTGATCAGCCTCGCGGAAAGGTCGGTCATGTCCATGACCACTACCTCCGCCGCCGGGATGGTCCGGCCCAGCGCCTCTATCCTGACGTTTGAGACGATCTCAACGGCCTGCTCCCCGCCGGAGCCTTTCATCATGACTTTTTCGCCGGCCCCGAAATGCGCCTCGGCCGCCAGCTTTGGATCGAACAGCGACGATTCCGCTCCACTGTCGAGCAGCGCCTCGGTTGCAACGCCATTGATCCGCGCCTGGATGAACAGGCGGCCATTGTCGATGATCAGAGGCTCTGCATTGGCTGATGAAGCCATCAGCACCGACGCGCCCAGAAGCGCATGCTTCATAGCCCCGCCCTCTCGATCAGGCTGCGAGTGGACGCATCCAGCTGCGTCCGCTTCTCCGGATCGTCGAGCGAGCGCGCCATTTCCTTGCCCAGCTCGACGCCGAATTGGTCGAACGGGTTGATTCCGAGCAGCACCGCATTGGCAAAGGTGCGATGCTCATAAAATCCGATTAGCGCCCCCAACGACCGCGCATCGAGGCGTTGCAGCACGACCGTCGTCGAGGGCCGATCGCCGGGGTAAGCTCGGGCGGGGTCTTCATGGTCGCGGCCGGCCATCAGGGCGGCGCCCTGGGCGAAACAATTGCCCAGCAGCATCTGATGGTGGCGGGGGTCGACCCCATCGTCATGTTCGATCACCGTGACGAATTCGACCGGAATGGCGGTCGTGCCCTGGTGGAGCAGCTGGAACACCGCATGCTGCGCGTCCGTCCCCACTCCTCCCCAGGTTACCGGCGCGGAAGGACGGCCAAGTGGCTCTCCTTCAGCGGTCACCGACTTGCCGTTGGACTCCATTTCCAGTTGTTGGAGATAGTCGGGTAGCAGGCGCAGCCGCTCGTCATAGGCGAACAGCGCGCGGCTCTGAGTGCCCCGGTTCTGCGTGTAGAACAGGTCGGCGAACGCAGCCAGCAGCGCCATGTTGGCGGTTCCGTCGGTCAGCTTGACGTGGCGATCCATTTCGGCGGCGCCTTCGAGCAGCTCCTCGAACGCTCCCCAGCCAAGGGCCAGGGCAATCGACAGGCCAACCGACGACCAGAGCGAGTAGCGGCCGCCAACTCCTTCGCTGAACGGGAGTATGCGAGTCTCGTCGATTCCATATTCAATCGCCTTATCCGGCGACGCGGTGACCGCGATGACTTGTCCGTATGGGTCGCTGACGCCGGCCTCTCTCAGCCATTCGAGAGCGGCGTCGACGTTGGTCAGGGTCTCCGTGGTGGTGAACGTCTTGCTGACGGCAATCACCAGCGTCGAGGCCGGATCAAGGCCCCAGGTCGCTTCCTCGAACGCTTCGCCGTCTATGTTGCTGAGGACCCGAACCTCGAAACGGTCGGCCTCCCGGCCAAGGGCGTCAATTACCAGGTCGGGGCCGAGTGCCGATCCCCCGATCCCGATATGAAGGATCGATTCGATCTCGCCGAAGGCCCCTCCTTCGATGGCATCGACCAGGCTGCGCATCCGCTGATGGCGGTCGGCGGCCAGATGATTGTCATCAGGCTTGCCCTCGCCGCGCTCCGCAACGTGAGTCGCCGGACGGTTCTCGGTGAGATTGACGATGTCGCCGGCGAACAGGCAGTCGCGCGCGCCATAATAGTCGACCGCATAGGCAAGAACCGCAAATGCCCCCAGCACCTCCTCGTCGAGGTGAGTCTTCGACCAGTCGAAATGGATTGATGCGATGTCCTTGCTGAAACCACCGACTCGCTGCGGATCCGCATCGAACAGTTCCGCCAGCCGCGGCGGCCGAGCGGCCCCAATGGTTTTCCACGCGGCCTTGCAGTCCAGAATCGCCATGGCGATGTCTCCTAGTGCCTGATCGTCCGGCGTGGAAGCATCGCTTCCGCGCAGGCCGTGAATCAGGCTCTCATCATTTGGCCGCGACCTTGATTCACGCATCGAGGTCCGATGCGATCAAGCTTGTGTCGGGCAGCCGCCATTTGCCATCCCTGCTTGACCTTGGCGGCCTAGCCCTCAAAAGCGACCCGATATGGCATTTTCCCTGTTTCGTCGCCGCCACTACGCCGATCCGCCGTCTCAAGAGACGAAAGAGACGCCTGGCAGCCTGTTGAAATCATTACTGATCATCGCCGCCGCGGCGTGGTTGCTGAGGAGTCTGATCGTCGCTCCATTCAGCATCCCGTCCGGATCGATGCTGCCGACAATGATGATCGGCGACTATCTGTTCGTGTCGAAATGGCCCTACGGCTATTCGAGTGCCAGCTTCCCGTTCGAATTTCCGCCGTTCAAGGGCCGCATCCTCGGATCGCTGCCCAAGCGCGGCGACATCGTCGTCTTCGAAGGGCCGGAAGGCGCCGATGTGGTCAAACGGGTGATTGGCCTTCCGGGCGACTCCATCGCCGTCGCCGGCGGCCAGTTGATCCTCAATGGCCAGCCGGTGACGCGTCGGCAGGCCGACGACTTCGTCATGCCGCTATCGCCCAACAGCCCGTGCCGGGTGGTTCCGCCCGCGATCGCCATGACGCGCGAGGCTGCGACCGGCGTTCAAGGATGCGTATATCCGGCGTTCCGCGAGACACTTCCTGATGGGCCGAGCTACGTCGTGCTCGATCAGACCGATCAAAGTGTCGCCGACAATTTCGGCCCGGTGACTGTGCCGCAGGGCGGTGTGTTCGTGATGGGCGACAATCGCGATGACAGCCTCGACAGCCGTTATTCGGTTCTCGCCGGCGGCATGGGCATCGTGCCTGTCGACCGAATCGTCGGCCGGGCCGAGCGGACCTTCTGGTCGACCGACGGCAGCGCATCCTGGATCAATCCGATCAGCTGGTTCAGCGCGCTTCGCACGGACCGCCTTGGCTACGATTATCATCCATGAGCGGCCTTCCCTCATTCATCGCGGTGGCGATTGGCGGCGAGCCGCGCGAGCCCAAGCTGTTCGAGCGTGCCCTGACCCATGGCAGCCATGGACGCGACACCTATGAGCGGCTTGAATTCCTCGGCGACCGGGTGCTCGGCCTGGTCGTCGCCAGCTGGCTTTATGAGCGGTTTCCAACCGAACCCGAAGGCAAGATGAGCCGTCGCTACAACGTGCTGGTTGCGCGCGAGACCTGCGCCGATGTCGGTCGCGCACTGGATTTGCCGCGCCACATCAAGCTCGGAAAACAAGCGCGCGACGACCACGCCAACCTCAGCGACAATGTCGTTGGCGATGTCGTCGAAGCGATACTTGGCGCCATCTATCTGGACGGCGGGATCGAGCGGGCCCAGGACTTTGTGCGATCGCATTGGGCCCCGTTCCTCGATGGGCAGACGCGGGCACCGATGCACCCCAAATCGGCGCTGCAGGAGCTTGGCGCCGAGAAGAAGTTCGGTGTCCCGGCCTATGAGCTATTGTCCCGGTTCGGCCCGCACCATGCACCTAGGTTCCGGGTCAAGGTCAGCCTCGGCCGGCATGGCGAGGCGGAGGCCGAGGGCGATTCCAAGCAGGAGGCGGAAACCGCCGCCGCGGCAGCCCTGCTGGACCAGTTGCAGTGACGCCCCGCTGCGGCCTCGTTGCTGTGCTCGGCGCCCCAAATGCGGGCAAATCGACCCTGGTCAATGCGCTGGTCGGCCAAAAGGTCGCGATCGTCAGCCCCAAGGCACAGACCACCCGCGCCCGGCTGATGGGTATCGCCATCGAAGGTGAAGCGCAGATCCTTCTGGTCGACACGCCTGGCATTTTCTCGCCCAACCGCCGGCTCGACCGGGCAATGGTCAGGGCCGCCTGGGAAGGCGCCGAAGATGCAGACCGGGTGGTGCTGGTGATCGACGCCGCCGCCAAGGTTGGCGCTCGTGTCGAGGATATGCTTCACGGCGTCGAGGAGCGGGCCGAACCGAAGATCCTGGTGCTCAATAAGGTCGATATCGCCAAGAAAGACGATTTGCTCGTGCTCGCAGCGCGCCTGTCGGAACGATTGAGGCCTGAAGCGGTGTTCATGATTTCGGCGACGACCGGCGATGGCGTTCCCGAGCTAAAGGCCCAGCTCGCGGCCGACATGCCGGAAGGGCCATGGCATTTTCCCGAGGACCAGTTGACCGACGTGACCGACCGCATGGTCGCGGCCGAGCTGACGCGCGAACAGCTTTATCACCAGCTTCATGCGGAACTGCCCTATGCCAGCGCCGTGGCGACCGAAAAATGGGAAGACCGTAAGGACGGCTCGACTGTCATTCACCAGCAGATAATGGTCGAGCGCGACAGCCAGAAGGCGATCGTCGTCGGCAAGGGCGGCGCCAGGCTGAAAGCAATCGGCCAGGCGGCCCGGGCTGAAATCTCCGAGCATCTCGGCCGTAAAGTCCACCTGTTCCTGCACGTAAAGGTCAACCCGCGCTGGGGCGAGGATCGCGGGCTTTACGAGGATATCGGGCTGGATTGGGCCGATTAGGCCAATAGCTCATCGACCCACTTGGGCACCTCTTCGCCGGCGGGTCCATAACGCCGCTCATCAAAGAATAAGCTTCCCTGGCTCGGCTCGAGGTTGATCTCAACCGTGTGGGCGCCGCAGTAGCGTGCGGTTTGAACGAAGCCGGCGGCTGGATAGACGGCGCCGGACGTGCCGATCGAAGCGAACAGGTCGCAATGGGACAGTGCCTCTTCGATCCGATCCATCTCGTAAGGCATCTCGCCGAACCAGACGATGTCCGGACGTACCTGGCCGAACAGGCCGCATCGCGGGCATTGATTGCCGGCCCCATCGGCCATTGAACCAGACCAGGGAAAGCGCGAGCTGCAAGCCAGGCACCAGCCGCTGGCCAATTCGCCGTGCATGTGCAGCAGGCGCTTGGCGCCTGCCCGTTCGTGCAGATCGTCTACATTTTGGGTGATGATGAGGAGCTCGCCCGGCCATTCGGAATCGAGCCGGGCCAATGCGACGTGCGCCGCATTGGGCTCAACCTCGCCAAGGCGGACCCGTCGCGCATCGTAGAATTGCTGAACCAGCCCGGGATCGCGAGCGAAGGCTTCCGGGGTCGCCACATCCTCGACTCGATGGCCCTCCCACAGCCCGTCGGGCCCGCGGAAGGTGGCCAGGCCGCTTTCCGCGCTGATCCCGGCCCCGGTGAGGACAACGATGTTTCTCAAGCCGGCTCGCGCATCCGGCGCAAATGGTAGCGAGTGCGAAGGACGATGCTGGTGAGCAGGATGAGCCAGCCGGTTGCCATCAACGTCCAGCCCGCTACCGACTCCCGATCACGGAACAACAGCCAATAGCAGGCGCCGATGACCATCAGCAGGCCCGCCACCCTCCACGGCCGGAGATAAGCGCGAAGCTCCCGCCGATATTGTTTCAGCTCCGCAGGGTCGCTCAGATTTGGCCGGGCCATGTCGTATCCCTGCTCGAATGGCTCAACCTAGCGCAAATTGGAACAATGTCAGCTGGTAACCGTATTGACACTATTGTCAGCGACACTCAGGGTGATACCAATGGTGAGCGACACTTATCATCACCCGATCGGCATCCTTGCCGAGGACATCGACCACATGGGTCATGTCAACAACAGCGTATACCTCAAGTGGGTACAGGAAGCGGTCATTCGCTATTGGGAGAAAGTCGCTCCGCCCGAAGCAGTTGCGCGGCACCTCTGGATCGCACTCAGCCATGAGATAAACTATCGCCGGCCGACCTTCCTCGAGGATTTGGTTGTCGCCGACGTCATTGCCGAAAAAGTCGAAGGTGCGCGGGCCTTCTTCACTACGGTAATCAAGCGCGGCGAGGTGGTGCTGGCCGAGGTAAAAAGCACTTGGTGCTGCCTTGATGCAGTTTCGCATCGCCCGGCTCGGCTTGCACGCGACATTGCCGCGCGATTCCTGTCTCAGGACTGATCCCCGATTGCATCTGATGGCGGACGGTGATTGTTTCCCCGCCGCACCGACTCGTGCAGCAGGTGGGAGGCAAATCATGAAGGTCGCAACATTAATGTTGGTCGCGGTCGCGTTGGGGACTTCGGCTTGCAAGCCGGCGGTCAAGGTCGATACCGCCGCGGACGAGCAAGCGATCCGCGCCAAGGAAACGGCCTGGATGGAAGCCTATAACAAGCATGACGTCGAGGCCGTAAAGTCTCAATATCAGGACGATGCCGGGCTGGCCGGCCCAGGGGCCGCGGTCATGACCGACGCCGCCAGCCGAGGAGCATTCCTTACGGGATTTGCAAGCGACCCGGCACTAAAGGTCGACTTTGCCAGCGACCGCATCATGATCGCTCAATCGGGCGAACTGGCGTCGAGCCGCGGTCATTATACGATGACGTACACCGACCCGGGCACCAAGCAGCCGAAGACCGAATCCGGCACCTATTTGACCGTCTATCGCAAGCAGGCGGATGGAAGTTGGAAAGCCGTAGAGGATCTGACGACGCCTGGCCCGCCTCCGGTGCCTGCGGCCGTAACGCCATAGACTTTTTCGGCCGCTGAATGGTTGATGGCGGCATGACCAACATAAATACCCGCATCGGTATCGGAGGATGGACCTTCGAGCCTTGGCGCGGGACGTTCTATCCCGATGACCTGCCCCAGAAGGGGGAGCTCGGATTTGCCGCGAGCAAGCTGACCGCCATCGAGATCAACGCCACCTTTTACGGTCGCCAGAGCTCGAAAAGTTGGGAGAATTGGGCCAAGGCGGCGCCCGACGGCTTCCAGTTCAGCGTCAAGGGTTCGCGATATGTGGTAACCCGGCCGAAGTTGGCCGACTCGGGCGAAGGTATCGGCAATTTCCTGGCGCAGGGGCTAAGCGCACTGAACGACCGGCTCGGTCCGATCCTGTGGATGCTGGCCGCGCGGCGGAAGTTCGACCGGGAGGACATCGCCGCTTTCTTCAAACTGCTTCCCGAGAAGCTCGATGGCCTGGCGCTTCGCCATGTCATCGAGCCGCGCCACGAATCCTTCCGCGACGAGGCCTTCCTGGATCTTTGCCGCGATCATGATGTTGCGGTCGTCTTTGGCGATGACGACGAATTTCCTCTGCTGGATGCCGATACGGCCAACTTTCGCTACGCGCGGCTGCAGCGGATGAGCGAGGATGTGCCGACCGGCTATCACAGCAACTCGCTCGATCACTTTGCCGACATGATCAGTGGCTGGAAGAAAGACAGCTACACATTCATGATCAACGGCGCCAAGGTCCGCGCTCCGGCCGCAGCGCTGGCGCTCCAACAACGGCTGGGCATTGCGAAGGACTGACGCTTCGGTCATCAACCGGCCATGCGCACCGACCAACAGCCCGTCCGCATCGCCCTGTTCGCGCCCGATGGCCGAATGGGGCAAGCGATCAGGGCAGCCATCGCGGAGGATCCGGCATTTGAGCTCGCCAATGATTCCGGCGAAGTGCTGGTCGACTTTTCGGCACCGGATGCGCTGCGTGCCAGTCTCGATCGGGCTGTAAGCGCCGGCGTGCCATTGCTGATCGGCACTACCGGGCTGATCGCGGAACATGACGACCTGATCGCGGAAGCGGCAACCGCCATCCCAATTCTGAAAGCACCCAATACCTCGCTGGGCGTCGCGCTGCTGGCTGACTTGACCGCCCGCGCTGCTCGCATCCTAGGCGAGGATCAGTGGGACATCGAAATCGTCGAAGCCCACCACAAGAAGAAGGCGGATGCTCCGTCGGGTACGGCCCTGCATCTTGGTGCGGCCGCCGAGATCGGGCGCGGACGAATATTGCCGGAGGAACGGGGCCGCGACGGCACCGGGCTGAAACGAGAAACCGGGGCAATCGGCTATTCGGCTATCCGCGGCGGAACGGTCGCCGGCGATCACGACGTACTGTTCTTGGGACCTGATGAACGGCTGATCCTGTCCCATCGCGCCGAAAACCGGTCGATCTTTGCGCGTGGGGCGCTGGTTGCGGCGCGGTTCCTCAAGGGCAAGCCGGCCGGCCTTTACTCAATGCGCGATGTCATCGACGCCGCATGAGCGGCGAACCGTCCAGCCACGGCCTTGCTCGCCGCCTCGGCTCATTCGACGCGACCATGCTGGTCATGGGGGGCATCATCGGATCGGGCATCTTCGTCAATCCGGCCGAAGTTGCGCGGCACGTCGATACGCCGGGGCTGATTATCGGCGTTTGGCTCCTCGGCGGCGTGATCGCCATGGCCGGCGCGCTGGTCTATGCCGAGCTGGCGGACCGGCGACCCTATGTCGGTGGCCAATATGCCTATCTGCGCGATGCATTTGGGCCAAAGCCCGCCTTTCTCTACGGTTGGTCACTGCTGCTTGTGATTCAGTCGGGCGGGATGGCGGCCGTAGCGATCACTTTCGCCCGCTATTTCGGCGAGCTGACTGCCTTGGCGCTTCCGGAGAATGTCGTCGCGGTCGCGGTGCTGCTGTTGCTGATGGCGATCAACTGCCTCGGGGTCCGAGCCGGAGGGACCGTGCAAAGTGGCCTGATGATGCTGAAAATTGCCGCCATCGCCTTCCTGGTACTCGCCGGCTGGTGGTTCGCACCGGCAAACCCCGATTACGTCGCGCCGCCACCCAGCACTTCTTCGGCCGGCATGGTCGCGGCATTCGGCGCCGCAATGACTCCGGTCATGTTTTCCTACGGCGGATGGCAGACGGCAAGCTTTGTCGCGGCCGAGATGCGCGACCCGCGCCGCGACCTTGTGCGCGCCCTTCTGTGGGGCGTCGCCGGGGTTGTGATCCTCTACACGGCGGTCGCGTTCGTCTGCGTCTATGCGCTCGGGCCGTCAGGGCTTGGCAACTCCGCGGCGCCCGCCGCTGACGTCATGCGATTGGCGTTGGGCAGCAAGGGCGCGACGCTGATCGCGCTCGGTATCGCCATTTCCGCGCTCGGGTTTTTGAGCCAGGGAATGCTGACGGCTCCGCGCGTTTATTTTGCAATGGCCGAGGACAAGCTGTTCTTCCGCAAGATCGCCGAAGTCAGTGCGGCCACCCGCGTACCGGTCATGGCAATATTGCTGCAGGGCGCAGCGTCCATCGCCATCGCCCTGTCAGGCACCTACGGCCAGATATTGAGCTATGTAACGTCGGTCGACTTCATCTTCTTCGGACTGACCGGCGTTGCGCTGTTCGTGTTTCGCCGCCGCGATCCGGAAGGAGGCGGTTTCCGCGCGCCCGGACATCCGTTCATTACCGGGTTTTTCGTGCTCGCCTGCATGCTGATCGTCATTGCCACCGTGGCCAGCAATCCCCGCAATAGCCTGATCGGCTTTGCAATCCTTGCCGCCGGCATTCCCGCCTGCCTGTACTGGCAGCGCAAGGGGCGCCCCACCCCATGAGCATTGGCCGCGGCGCCATGCAGTCCGGCTATATGCATTGGGCCAAGTATCAGCGTCCGGTGCGCTACAGCCTGTCGTCAAGCGACGTGACGCACTTCCGCCTCGACCGTCTTCCGCTGACCATCGCCGATCTCGATCTCGATGGAGCCAGCCATATTCGCTACGCCCCGCTGCGCCGCGCGATTTCCGAACGATATGGCGCCTCCCCGGAAATGGTCGTCACCGCCAATGGCACGTCGATGGCCAATTTCCTGGCGATGGCGACGCTGGTTGCCCCAGGCGACGAAGTGTTTTTCGAGCGGCCGGCCTATGAGCCGATGCTGGCTTCCGCGCGCTTTCTCGGCGCCGACGTACGCTGGGTCGAGCGGCAGGCGAACAATGGCTTTCGCCTGGATATCGACCAGCTCGAAGCCGAAGCGTCGAAGCGCACCAGGCTGATCGCGCTTACCAATCCGCATAATCCGAGCGGCGCCCTGACCAACGAACAAGACATGCGCGCGATCGGCGTGATTGCCGAGCGCTGCGGCGCGCATGTGTTGGTCGATGAAGTCTATCTGGACAGTGCCGTTCCGCCGCGGGCGACTTCGGCGCTGCTGGGTCCCCAATTCGTCATCACGAACAGCCTGACCAAAGTCTATGGTCTCAGCGGCCTTCGTTGCGGATGGATTTTGGCCGAGGCCGGGCTTGCCGAACGGATGTGGCGCTTGAACGACCTGTTCGGGGTCAACCAGCCGCACCAGTCGGAAACCCTGTCCAGTTTCGCGTTCGATCATCTGGGCGAGGTTTCCGCCGGAACGTTCGAACGGCTGGCGCGCAATCGTGCCCTTTTCAACGAATTCATCGCGACGCGCCGTGACCTCTTATGCATGGCCGCCGAACATGGCGTAACCGCCTTTCCACGTTGGCTAGGCGGCGATACCGAGCCGCTCGATGCGCTGCTCCGAGAGAAATATGATACGTCGATCGTTCCCGGGCGATGGTTCGACATGCCCGATCATTTCCGCGTCAGCCTGGGCGGCGAGACCGGCATTGTGAACGAAGGCCTCAAGCGGCTTGAACTGGCGCTGGACGAATTCGCATGAAGCAAGCCGACATCTTCGAATTCTATCGCCGCCTGGCGGAGTCAAATCCGACGCCGGAGACCGAGCTGGAATATGTGAACCCCTACACCTTGCTGGTTGCGGTCGCGCTTTCGGCGCAGGCAACCGACGTCGGGGTCAACAAGGCGACCCGCAAACTGTTCGCGGATGTGAAAACGCCGGAAGCAATGCTCGAACTCGGCGAAGAAGGCCTGAAGCAGCACATCAAGACGATCGGTCTGTTCAACATGAAGGCCAAGAATGTGATGGCCGCCGCGCGCATCCTGGTCGACGAATATGGCGGCGAAGTGCCGCGAGAGCGCGCGATGCTGGAAAAGTTGCCTGGGGTTGGCCGGAAGACTGCCAATGTCGTGCTCAACGTCGCCTTCGGCCAGCCGACGATTGCCGTCGATACGCATATCTTTCGAGTGTCGAACCGCACCGGCCTGGCGCTTGGCAAGGATCCGCTCGCGGTGGAGCTGAAGCTGGAAAAGGTAACGCCCGAACCGTTCCTAACCCACGCCCACCACTGGCTGATCTTGCACGGTCGCTACATCTGCAAGGCGCGGACGCCTGAGTGCTGGCGCTGCCCGGTCGCGGACCTGTGCGCCTTTAAGCCGAAGACGCCGGCGCCGAAATCTAAGTCCAGCGCCGCTCCAGCCGCTCGCTAAGCCCGGTCAGCAGTTCATATTGCGAAAGGCCCGACGCATCCGCGGCAGCGGGCAGGTCATAGTCGAGCGTCACCCAATCGCCCTCGGCCAAATCCGGTAACGCGCTGGCATCGAGCGCAACCAGGTCCATCGACACCCGGCCGATCAGCGGCAGCAGCTTGCCGTCGATGCTGGCCGATCCCTTGCCGGCGAAGCAGCGCAGATAGCCGTCCGCATAGCCGATGTTGATAATCGCCGCTTCGGTGTCAGCGGCCGCAGTCCAGGTCGCGCCATAGCCGCAAGTTTCACCGGCCTTGATCGTCCGGCGCTGAACGACCTCGGCTTCGGGATAAGCGACTTGCGCTATATGGCCTTCCGCTTCTTCGCGCGGCACTCCGCCATAGAGAGCGAGGCCGGGACGAACGAGCCCGAAACTATAATCACGGCCGAGGCAGATGCCTGCGCTGTTGGCCAGTGCATAGCGCCTGGCAGGCACCGTCGTCGCCACGGCCGCGAACCGCCCGAGCTGGACCGCGTTCATTGCACTGTCTTCATCGGCACAGGCGAGATGGCTGTGCAGCGTATGGATTTCGAGGCCGTCGAGTTGATCAAGCTCTTCGGTGCGCAGGCCGAGCCGGTTCATACCGGTGTCGACCATGACGTCGCACGCGCGGCCAGGCGCGGCTTCCTTCCATCGCGTGACCTGTTCGCGGCTATTGAGGACAGGGCGTGCATGGCTTGCCAGCGCCGCCTCCAGATCTTGAGGACCGATGCCGTGCAGCACAACAAGCTCACAGCCGTTGGGAAGGGGCCCAAGCGCGTCGGCCTCTGCCCAGGTCGAGACAAAGAAATCGCGGCAACCTGCGTCGCCCAGCAAGCGCGTCACTTCTACCGCGCCGAGGCCATAGCCGTCAGCCTTGACCGCCGCCCCGGCCGGCACGCCAGCGGTGCGCTGAAGCCACAGCCAATTATGCGTCAGGGCGCGGGAGTCGAGGCGGAGGCGAAGCGCGTGGTGCACGGCCAGGTCCTAGCCGATCTCGGCTCGGTGCGCTTCGGCCAGTTCGCCGAGCGAGGTGTAGCGGAAATCATATCGGGGCAGCGGATCGGGCATTACCGTCGCACCGCCGCCTCCTTTGCCCGCCCGGCGATCGATCCAGGCCGAGGCAATTCCAAAGCTGTTAGCCGGGACATGGTCGTGAAACAGGCTCTGTGCGACATGGAGCAGCTGGCCGCGCTCGACCCCGATCTCGCCCATCCGATCGAGCAGATATTGGAAATTTCGCGGATCGGGCTTGTAGGAGCCAATCTCCTCCGCGGTGAAGATGTGGTCGAATTGCACGCCGAGCCGCCGGTTGCTGCCGGCGAAGCTCTGACGGTCGACGTTGGACAGGATCACCAGGCGAAAATGCCCCTTCAGATAGGCCAATGCTTCGGCGCTATCCGCAAAGGCGGGCCAATCCCCAACCGACTGACCAAAGGCGAGTGCGCCTCCCGGATCGGAAGCAATGCCGAGTTCGGCCGATAGCCGTTCGTGCGCCCTCGCCAACAGCTCTGCGTAGCGCAGGCCGGGAGATTCCTCCTGAAGCTCATGTTCGATTCGGCCAAAGCGTTCGAGGATGGCGTCGCCGGAGACAGCGGATTGCTCTCGAAGCGGCGCGAGCGCGTCCGACAGCCCGGCTTCCCAATCGATCAGTGTGCCGTAACAGTCGAAGCTGAGGGTGGTGAACTGCGAGAGTTTCATTTGGGCGGAACTAGGTGCCGCCGTAGATGGCGGCAAGAGTCCATTTCCACATCAAAACATTCGCGATCCGTTGGGGACCGCGCGTTCGGGATGGATCAGGACGATATCGCCGTTTGAATCGCCAAATCCGAGGGTCAGCACTTCCGACATGAATGGCCCGATCTGGCGCGGAGGGAAGTTGACGACGGCCGCAACCTGGCGGCCGACGAGGTTCCCGGCCTCATAATGGATGGTGATCTGCGCGGAGGAGCGCTTGATGCCGATCTCCTCGCCGAAATCGATGCGAAGCTTGTAGGCTGGCTTGCGCGCCTCGGGGAAAGGTAGAGCCTCGACGATCGTCCCGACGCGGACGTCAACTTTTAGGAACTCGTCAAAATTAATCACTTCGGTCACATGTGACTCCGGGCCAACGGACTGGTGCGTCCATTGGCCCGGAAATGCGATGGGCAGTCAACTAACGGGCAGCAATCTCGATCGGGCTGCCGGAAGCTGAGGCAATTCGCTGCTCGCGCTCGGCCGAAAGGCTGGCCAGTGTGTCGACGCGGCAATCGCGAACCCGATTCTGGCCGGCCAGGTCGGACGGCGAGGCGGTACCGCATACTTCCTTCACGGCCTGTGTCAGGCGATGGTCAAGCGCCTGCTGGCCCTTGCTCGTCGAAAGATCGAGGTCCGCGACCCGCACGATGCTGCTTGCAGGAGCAGGCTGTTCGGCCAGCGCCGGCGTGGTGGTGAAAGCCAGTAGCGCTGCGAAAAAAATCTTGGTCATGTCACTTCCCCTTTTTGATGGGGCCGGATCACCCGGCGTGACCAACCATTTATGCCGCCAAATCAGTTTCCAAAAGCAACGATGTTGTGATATCATTCTGCAAAATCGCAGAATGCCCGAAGGAGCAAGCACGCTACCATGGCCGCGATGCTCGATTGGAACGACCTTCGATATTTCCTTGCCGTCGCCGACGGCGGAAGCACGCTAGCGGCCGGCCGGGCACTCAGGGTCAGCCAGACTACGGTTGCCCGGCGGATCGCCGCCCTCGAAGAGGTTCTGGGCCTTACCCTGTTCGAAAAGCGCCAGGCCGGATACGCTCTCACGGCCGCTGGTGACGAGTTGGTTGAGCGCGCCCGCCAGGTCCAGACTGCCGCCTCCGGATTCGCCGACGCGGCCGCTGCGCAGAACCGCGATGCGAGCGGCATCGTCCGCATCACCACTCAGGAGATTTTCGCGGTCCACTTGCTCGGACCGATGTTGCGGGAGCTGCATGAGCGGCATCCGGACATCATGATTGAGCTCGATGACAGCCAGGACTTCCGAGAGTTGGGCGAAGGCGAAGCGGATATCGCCCTTCGCAGCGCCTATGGCGATATCGGTCCGGGCGTCGTCGGGCGCCGTCTGTGCGACGACGATTGGACGCTTTATTGCAGCCGCGGCTACGCCGCCGAGCACGGCGTGCCGCACACCCGGGCGCAACTCAGGAAGCACGCCTTTATTGGCGGTGGAGGACCCAAGCTGTGGCGCGCCTATTCAGCCTGGCTCCACGACCTTGGCCTGGATGACCGGGTCATCATGCACCACGCATCCGCTATCGGGATGATGTCGGCAATCCGGTCCGGCCTCGGCATTGCGGTACTGCCGCGTGTCATTGCCGACGCCGACCCGGAGCTCGTCCAATGCGTGCCGCCGAAGGGCGGGCACGGGCGCGTAATGTGGCTTGTAACGCATGAGCGGGTCCGCCGCGCGCCGCGCGTGCGCGTTGTGATCGACTTCCTCTACGATAAAATTTCCAGGCACATTAGAATGCTGGACGAACGCGCAGCTGACGCTGCTGCCTAGCCGATCGGGCCGCCCCGCCATTCCGGCATTGGCCTCTCGCCAAGCGCAACTTCGATCGCAACGGCAGCCAATAGTCGGGTGGAATCCAGGATCGGTAGCGGCGAATCCTCCTGACTGACCAGCAACGGGATTTCGGTGCAGACCAACGCCACTGCATCGCAACCGTCAGCCTTCAGTTTTTCGATGATGCCCACATAGGTATTTCGAGCATGGTCGGAGAAGACTCCGAGGCACAGTTCGTCGAAGATGATGTCATCGACCAGTTTGCGGTCGGCCTCGTCAGGCACCGCCCAATCGATTCCGCGGCGCCCGAATGCGCCCGGATAAACAGGACCTCCCATCGTGAACCGAGTGCCGAGGATTCCCACTTTCTTGCGACCCGCGCGCTGTGCCTGATCGGCGACAACCTCGCCGATATTGAGACCGGCGATCGGGAATGGATCGCCTTCGCTCTCCATGGCGATGTGCGCCGTATTGTCCGGAATTACGAAGAAGTCGCAGCCGGCCGCAGCGAGCTTTTTGGCGTCCTCCATGAAGAAGCCGCGTAGCGTCTTGTTATCGCCGCGATCCCAAGCGTCGAGCACTAGCGCCATCGCATTACACGTCATGGTGATTTCGGGGTGCATATGCGGTCCCAACCGCTTCACGCCCTCCAGGCAGGCAGTGCGGAAGCACAGCGCTGCGCCTTCGAAGCTGTGCGCCAGGATGCCGATATGCTTCATTCGACCGTGACCGACTTGGCCAGGTTGCGCGGCTGGTCGACGTCGGTGCCTTTTGCGACCGCGACATGATAGGCAAGGAGCTGCACTGGCACTGCATAGACCAGCGGCGCGATAAGTGGATGCACTTCCGGCATTTCGATCGTCGCGACGCAGCCTTCGCCGGCCTCGGCCAGCCCCTTGGCGTCGCTGATCAGGATGATCTTGCCGCCGCGCGCCCGGACTTCCTGCATATTGCTGACGGTCTTTTCGAACAGCGGGCCTGACGGTGCCAGCACGATCACCGGCACCAGGTCGTCGATCAGCGCAATCGGACCATGTTTCATCTCGCCGGCGGCATAGCCTTCGGCGTGGATATAGCTGATTTCCTTGAGCTTGAGCGCGCCTTCAAGCGCCATCGGATAGTCCGGACCGCGGCCGAGATAGAGGACGTCGCGTGCCGGAGCGACCAGGTGCGCATGCTCCGCGATATCGTCGTCATGGCCAAGCGCCTGGTTCATCGCCTCCGGCGCTTCCTGGAGATGAGCGACGATCTCTTGCTCCTCGGCCTCGCTGAGCCGGCCCTTGGCCCGGGCAAGGTTGGCGGCAAGCGCGGCCAGCACTGCCAGCTGGCAGGTGAAGGCCTTGGTCGAGGCAACGCCGATTTCCGGCCCGGCATGGGTAGGGAGCAGCAGGTCCGCCTCTCGGGCCATCGAGCTGGTCGGGACATTGACCACTACCGCGATCGTCTGCCCTTCCTCGCGCGCGTGACGCAGTGCCGCCAGCGTGTCGGCGGTCTCCCCGCTCTGCGAAATGAACAGCGCTAGCCCGCCCGGCTCCAGCACCGGCTGGCGGTAGCGGAACTCACTCGCCACATCGATGTCGACCGGCACGCGGGCGAATTGCTCGAACCAATATTTGGCGACAAGGCCAGCGTAATAGCTGGTTCCGCACGCGACGATGGTGACGCGGTTGACCGTCGACAGGTCGAAGTCGAAATCGGGCAGCGCCACCTTGCCTTCGAACGGTCGGAGATAGGAACGGAGCGTATCGCCGACGACGACCGGCTGCTCGAAAATCTCCTTCTGCATATAGTGGCGGTAATTGCCCTTCTCGATGTGCGCGGCAGTCGCGCCGGACTCGACGATTTCGCGGGTCACCGGTTGGTTTGCGCGATCGTAGATCTGGATGCTGTCGCGCTCCACGACGGCCCAATCGCCCTCCTCGAGATATGCGATCTTTTGAGTGAGCGGGGCGAGCGCCAGCGCGTCGGAGCCGAGATAGTTTTCACCCTCGCCATAGCCGACCGTCAGCGGGGCGCCCATGCGTGCGCCGATGATCTGGTCCGGGTTATCCTTAAACAGGAAGGCGATGGCGAAAGCGCCGTGAAGGCGCGGCAGCACGGTCGCGACAGCTTCGGTCGGCGACTTGCCGTCTTCAATCTCGCGCGCCACGAGATGCGCCACCACTTCGCTGTCGGTTTCACTGAGGAAAGTGCGCCCGGCGGCGATCAGCTCATCGCGCAACGGCTTGAAATTCTCGATGATACCGTTGTGGACCAGGGCAACCGGACCAGCGATATGCGGGTGGGCATTGTCTACGGTCGGAGCGCCATGTGTTGCCCAGCGCGTATGTGCGATGCCGACATCGCCGTGCAGCGGTTCGGCGCCAAGTTCCCGAGCGAGATTGTCGAGTTTGCCCTCGGCGCGACGGCGGTCGAACTTCCCGCCCTGCACTGTGCAAATGCCCGCCGAGTCATAGCCGCGATATTCGAGGCGCTTCAGCCCATCGAACAGGCGTTGCGCCACCGCTCCGCGGCCGACGATCCCGACAATTCCGCACATCCTACTTCTTGTCCTTCTTCGCCTGCTGCGACTTGCGGAAGCGGGCGGCCCAGCCGGCAAACCCACGTTGCTCGCCGCGGGCGATTGCCAGCTCGTCCGCCGCGACATTCTTGGTAACGACCGAACCCGCGCCGACAATGGCCCCCGCACCGATGCTTACCGGTGCGACCAGCGCGCTGTTGGAGCCAATAAACGCGCCCGGCCCGATATCAGTCTGATATTTGCCGAATCCGTCGTAATTGCAGGTGATCGTTCCGGCTCCAATGTTGGCATTCTCGCCGACATTTGCGTCGCCGATGTAGCTTAGGTGGTTGGCCTTGGCGCCCTTGCCAAGATTGGCCTGCTTCACCTCGACGAAATTGCCGACCTTGGAGCCTTCACCCAGCACGGCGCCGGGCCTCAGCCGAGCGAACGGACCGACCACGCAACCGGTCGAAATGATCGCGCCCTCGATGTGCGAGAATGCCTTGATGGTCGCGCCATTGGCAATCTTCACGCCCGGGCCGAACACGACATGCGGCTCGATCGTGCAGTCGCGCCCAAGCTCAGTGTCGGCCGAAAACCAGACGCTCTCGGGATCTATCAGGGTCGCGCCCTGCTCCAGCGCTTGCCACCGCCGGCGGGTCTGCCAATCCTCCTCCAGCGCGGCTAGTTCGGCGCGGCTGTTGACCCCCGCCGTCTCGAACGGCTCGCCCTCAATCGCCACCGGCGCGCGGCCTTCATCCTTGGCGATCATGACGATGTCGGGGAGGTAATATTCCTTGGCCGCATTGGCGTTTCCGACCTTTGACAACCAGCGGAAGAGATCCTTCGATTGGACCGCCATCATGCCCGAGTTGCACAGTTTGACCGCGCGCTCGGCCTCGTTGGCGTCCTTATATTCGACCATCTTCGAGATATGATCGCCGTCGCCCAGGATGACACGGCCATAGGTCTTGCCGTCGGCAGGCGAGCTGGCCAGCACGACCACGCCCGGATCGTCTTTCGCCGCAAGCCGATCGAGCATTTCGGCCAGCGTGTCGCGAGTAACGAACGGCGTGTCGCCGTAGAGGATGAGCAAGGCTCCGTCGAAACCTTCCAGCGCCTTCTCGGCCATCTGCACCGCGTGGCCGGTACCCTTCTGCTCGGACTGCAAGGCTGTCACCACGCCGTGCCCCTCAAGCGCTTTCTCAAGCTGCTCGCGGCCCTTGCCGACCACCACTATCCGCCGCTCGGCGCCCATCGCCTCAAGCGTCGATAGCAAGTGCAGCAGCATCGGCTTGCCAGCGATCGGGTGGAGAACCTTGTGCGTGTCGGAACGCATCCGCGTGCCCTGCCCCGCGGCGAGGATCACGACCGAGAATTTCGCTTGAGTCATTTGCTGCGCATCGCACGGACTCTACGGCTTTTCCATAGACGAAGGGCCCCGGCCAAACCGGAGCCCATCGCTCAAACATTAGCTGGTTCAGCTAGCCGCCGGAGCCTTGGGCTTGGCCGGGGCCCGCTTGCGTGCACCGGCGCTTGAGCGCCGCTTGGCGGGAGTGCTCGCCTTGCGCGCCGCCGGCTTCTTGGCCGCAGGTTTCTTCGCGGCGGGTTTCCTGGCCGCCGTCTTGGTCTTCGATGCGGCCCTTGCCCTGGCAGCAGGCGCCTTGCGCGTCGCACCGGTCTTGCGCGGCGCTGACTTGGTCGCGACCGGCTTTGACGAAGCAGTCGAAGTGGCCTCATCGGCCCATTTGCCTGACAAGACGCGCTGCGCGGCATCGGCCACCGCTTCGGCGATGAGCGAGCCGAGCTTGGACGCATTAGACATCATCTGCGTGGCAGCCTGGCTGGCGCTGTCGGCGGCATCGAGGCCCGCATCGCGGATCGCCTTGCGCGCCTTGGGGCTGGCGGCAATCGCTGCCGCCGCTGCGGTCAAGCCCGCTGCCAACATTTCACGGCTCATCGCCGCCTTGGCGATTTTGTCGAAGGTCGCTTTGTTGCTACCGCCGCTTTTGGTGCGGCTCGTCGATGCCTTGGCCATTACTGCCTCCCTTTTCGATCCTACCGCCAATAGCGGCTGTTGCCCGAAACGGTTCCGAAATAAGCGAAGATTTGCGCAAGTAAAAGGGAGCTGCCGCACCACACGACAGCTCCCTTCAACATGGTCAGCGACCGGACGTTCAAGCCCGGAAGGACATAAATGGCTGGTTAGGCCATCACCTTCCAAGCGAACTGGACCGACCTCCCTGCTGAACCATGAGACATCGGATCACCTCCTTTCGCTGCTGGATTGCAACCACAGAATGTTGTGGTCGGAGATGATAAACAAGACTTGTAATTGTGGTCAGTTTCGACAATCTTCAATGCTTCGCGCCGGTTCGGGCCAGCTTGGTACCGCGATCGTCGGTCCGGTCCCTCCCGCTACGATGAACCTCCCTCGGCTGAACGCGATTGCGTCGAGCAGGGGATCATTGGCCGGCACTTGACCGTTCAGCGGAAGAGTTCGGCTCGTTGAATCCGCAACGATTGTCAACGACGCCGGAGTGCTGTTGAGTCGGCTGATGACGACAGTTCGGCTTGACCGATCGCAGCGCAGCTGAAGCTGCGTCCCGAACGTGGCAATCGATTCGGCCGCGGTTGCGACATACGACCATTGGCCATTCGCCAGCGGCAACGCCTTGCCGGCTTCGAAGGTCAATGGCGTCTGCTGGGCCGCGGCGGGCGCCGCGACCAATATTAGTGCTGCGACGAGCCTCATTTGCCGAGCTTGTCGACCTTTGCCTGCAACGCCGCGAGCTCGGCCTTGAGCTTCGCAATCTCATCGGCGGATTGCTCACCCTCGCCTGCCGCCGGCTTGGCCTTCTTGCCGGCCATTGCCTGGGCGGCTTCCTCGAACATTGCCATGTTCCGCTTGGCCAGGTCGGCGAACATATTGGGCCCGAAAGCACCCGCCATGGCCTGCTGGTTCTTCTGGAACGCTTCCATCGCCGCTTCCAGATATTGTGGCACGGCGCCTTGCATCTGGCCGCCGTAGAGACCGATCAGCTGGCGGAGAAAATTGACCGGAAGCATGGTCGAACCGCGCGATTCCTCGTCAACGATAATTTGGGTCAGCACCTGGTGAGTGATGTCCTCGCCGGTCTTGGCATCGACCACTTCGAAGTCGCGGCCCTCGCGGATCATCGCCGCCAGCCGGTCGAGCGTGATGTAACTGCTGCTCTCGGTGTCGTAGAGCCGCCGGTTGGCGTATTTCTTGATCGTCACCCGCTTGGTCGAACTTTGGTCGGCGGACTTAGCCATGCAATCTCCCCTAGGCTTTGACCAAGCCTAGTCCTGCCTTTCCTGCACCGCAACATTCTCCCGCGTGTGCGAAAACACCGGTAGCTCGGCGCTTGCGGCTGGGGACGGGCCAAGCTAAGCGGACGCCCACGCACCCGTAGCTCAGCTGGATAGAGCGCTGCCCTCCGAAGGCAGAGGCCACAGGTTCGAATCCTGTCGGGTGCGCCATTCCCGTGCAAAACTGGGCACTCCTTTGCGAGTGCCCGCCGCGGTCGCGACGACGGCCCGCTCCAGCGCCTTGCGGGATCCGCGAATGCGAATCTGCTCGTCCTCAACAAGGACCTGATCGATCAGCAGCCTGACGTAGGCCTGGCGCAGTGTCGGGTTGTCGCCGCGAAGCCCCTCGCGAAGCAGCGAACCGAACCGGCCAATAATCTCCGGCGTCACCGCCCGCTGGTTTGGCTTCAGCTGACGCTCCAGCGCCTCGATATCGCCGGTGAGCGACGCAATTCGCCCGCGGTGATGGGTCAAGCGCTCGGCAAAGTCGCGATCGGTAGGCGAAGCGAGCCCCTGCTCAACTAGCTCATAGAGGCGGTTGAGCGCTCCCATGCTGTTGGTCTTCTCGGTCCGCAACGAGGCAAGCTCATCACGGCGCTTGGCATCAGAGATGTCACTTTTCTCCAGGAAAGCCTCCATCAGCTTCGGAAGGCGGTCCGCGTGCAACACGCGTTGTTCAACGGCGTCGAGCACGAGGCCGTCCAGCTTCTCCATCCTGATGGAACGGCCTGGACATGCTGTCTCGCCTCGAGTGGCACGGCGTGAGCAGGCATAATAGCGGTAACGCCCTGACTTACCGGTTCGGATTGTCAGTGCGCCTTGGCAGCCGGTGCAACCGCATTTGGCGATGCCGGTCAGCAATGTTGGCCCCGAGACGATGCGCGCCGGAGTCTGTCTGGGATTGCGCTCCGCCATTCGTGTCTGAACGGTCTGGAAAGTTTGCTCGTCGATGATCGGCGGGACTTCCATTGGAACCCATTGCTCGCGCGGACGGCGCTCCCCGGTGCGTGAGTCCGTGCGATTGAAATAATGGGTCCCGGCGTAGGTGGTGCGGCGAAGCACCGCATCGACGTTGGAGACGTGAAACGGCTTGCCACGGTAGCGGTAGCTCCGGCTGTTCAGCCACGAGGCGATCTTCTTGATCCCGAGCGGTCCGCTCTCACCGTCCCCTTCAAGATAGAGCGAGAAGATGCGGCGAACGAGCGGTGCCTCGGTCTCATCGACCGCCAGAACCTTCTTGTCCTTGTCCCCTCGCCGTTCGGCGATCAGCACCTTGTAGCCGAGCGGAGGCCTCGAGCCGTTCCAGAAGCCCTGCTTGGCGTTCGACACCATGGAGCGCCTCACGTGCTTGGCAGTCTCGGCGCTTTGATATTCGTCGAACTTGCTGAGGATCGAGCGGACGAGATCGCCCGTCGCCCCCTCCCCTACGTCCTGAGTAATCGAGACCAGCTCGACCTTCGCCTTGGCGAGCTTGCGCCGGTAGCGCTCGAACTCGAACTGATCCCGGAAGAAGCGGCTGAAGCTGTGGACGATCACCAGATCATAGGGGCGGTCGCGAGCAATCGCTGCCTCGACCATCGACTGGAACTGTGGCCGATTGTCGTCGGTCGCCGATGCTCCAGGCTCGCGGTACACGTCGACCAGCAAGATGCCCCGCCCCTCGCAATAGGCGGTGATCGCCGCGATCTGGTCTGCAAGGCTGGTCTCGTGCTCAGCCTGCCGAGTAGTGGACACGCGGACATAGGCTGCTGCTCGCGGAGCGACTTGCGGAAACCCAGGTACGGACGCGGGGAGAGATGAACCCATGATACTCCTCATCCAAACAGGGCGAGAATCTGTCGGCCCAGATACCGGTCAAGCAACCTTACTTCATCGTCCGTGACCTCAAGGCAAGTCGGCAGGTGCTCGATTGATGGGTTATCGTTGGCCGGTGAACCAGACCGGGGCAGCTCGGCTTTGCCGGGAACAGCCGCGCAGGCATCGTCATTGGCCGCATCCCTGGCAGGACTGGCGCATCTTGCCTGCCGCTTCGAACCGCGATTTGCCATCGGAAACCCTCCATCGTGAGGGTTGACTCAGGTGACATGAAAATCGGCGAGCGCAACAGGGTCTTGTTGTAACTTCGCCCTAGCCGACATCACGAGGCCCCGAGTGCGGCGTGACATGTCGCGCTGAGTCCGAATGAGCGACCGAATTGCGCCCTTCTCGGCCGTTCGTCTGGGCTGCGCAGCGTCCCTAAAGCGGCCGTTGGTTCACTTTGCTGGCTTATGACCGATTTCGACCCATTGCGGTCATTGAGAGCTGGGCGCATCGTTGTAGTGATGAGGACCCATGTAAGATTTTTTCTCGTGCTGTCGTTGCTTGGTTCGAGTTGCGATCAGCCAGACCCTGAGCAGCGCAACAGCCTCGTAGGAACATATCTCACACCAACATCGGAACGCCTGCGCCAGGAAACAGTGCAGATCGATCTTTCTCAGTATCACGACGATACGGGCATTGATGAGAATCTGCTCGTCGAACTTAGGCCTGACAATACTGTCCTCGTCAGTCGAGCACGGAGGTACCCAATTCGGGAGCAAAGGAAGGTTGAAACTCAAGCATTGAGGAAATTTCGGCTGACAAATGCTACTGCTGCGGACGTCCGATCCAAATTGGCCCGCCTGCGACCGCAGCATCTAACTGCCGACATGGCAGGCTCTCTTCCGACCGGATGCCAGTACATATGCGATGGCGCCGCCGAGTTCACCATCGCCTATTGGGATAAAGAGCAGCGCTTCGGTGTGTTCGAGCTTCAGCACGGATGCACAAGCGCGAATGTTCCTGTCGTTAGGAAACTTGTGAAAAACGTGCTTAGCCAAATGAACATTGCGCCAGCTGAATTTGGGTTTTCGATAAAAGGCTGATGGCCACTTTCCACCCATTGCGGTCATTAGCAATCAACCGGCCTGTCGGCGGATCACCGCAGAGACCTTACTCGCTACTTCGTTGAGTGTTGCGGAGAGCCGATTGATCTCGGAAGTCACCGACAATCCGGGGTCGTAGCGTGAGACGAGATACTCGCGTGTCTCGCTTAGACTGCGAAGATGTTGTGCGGTTCGCTTCCGCAAATCCAGACCGAGCGCGATGGCAATGTCGGTACGGGCAGCGAGATTATGCTGCATTCCGCGAACCGTCGTCGATTGGTACCCCCTCGCGAGTAAGAGGGCATTGAGATGCAGTTCAATGGCGTGGATGGCAAGCTGTCGAAAGGGTGCAAGCGATAGCGGATTGCCGCGTTGGCGAAGCGGCAATAGCGCGTTGGCCGCCAGAAGATACTGGCCTGCTAGCCGCAAGACTTCCTCTGGCTTTGCGTCCTCGCCAGGGTAGTCAAATTTTTGCCCTTCGACCGACATCGAAGCCGCTTACGGCGGAACCCGGAAAGACTTTGCTAATGACCGCTTTCCACCCCATTGCAGACATTTGAATAAGCACACCCACAAGCTAAATGTGCAGCGTGAGGATGCCATTCCAAGTCTTCGGCGATACAATCGACCGGCTACCTAAATGGGTCGGCTTGGTTTTCTATCTCTGGGTGTTGATTGGCTTCGTGGATTGGCTGGGACTCATAGCCCTCCCGACACAGCCGTTGTGGCTCAGCCTCTGCATCCTATGGCCAATGATACTTGTGCTTCTTCTGGCCATCATGACGGTGGCCGTTCACGCCTTCGGCTTTCTGTCTTGGCCGGTTCGTGCGGCTTATGCGGCTTGGAAGAGGCGTTCACAGGCGTAAGCAGCCAATGACCGTTTTCCATCCATTGCGGACGAAAGCGAACCCTTGCAATCATGCCGCAGCATTTTGCGAGGGGGCATTATGTTTCGCCTATTGAAATTGAGACCGCCGCACGGCTGGAACGCGGTGGGATGGGAGCTGGCGATAGTTACGCTCGGCGTCGTCATCGCACTCGGCGCCCAGGAGTTCGTGCAAAGCCTCCATTGGAAAAGCGAGGTGCGGCAAACCCGACAGGCGTTGGATGCCGAACTCTCGCGTGACTTTGCAGCGTTCCGCTACCGACTGGATCAAAACGACTGCATTATCGCACGGGCCGAAGAACTGCTGAAGTGGGGCAAGAGTCTTCAAACCAACAAGCCGATCAAGTTGAAGCACCCGTTGGTAGCGCCCCCCGGCTTCGCAATTCGCACAGAGGTCTGGGACCTGATCGAAGGTGACATTGCATCGCGAATCCCCCTGAAGGACAGGCTCAATTATGCAGGCCTCTATTCCGGCATGCGAGGCTTCGACAGCCGGACATCGGAAGAAGGCGAGATGTGGACGGCGATCGCCGAATATGAAGAAGCAACGGCATTAAGCGGGGGCGATGCTCGCAAGCTTCTCCTCGCTGCCAATGGACTTATCGGGATGAGCCAAAGGCTACCGGCATGGAACACAACGATGAGCCGTCAGGCGCGCGAGTTGGGCCTGGTACCGGATGCAAACCTGCTGAAGACTGCCAATCCTATCATTCCGCAGATTAGAGAGGCGGCCTGCGAACCTTATTTGTAGAAGGTCGTGCCCGCTAATGTCGTCTTTCCACCCAAAGCGGTCATTGATACCAGAAACATTGTCAGCCAATCTGTGGGCGGAGGGGCAACCACTAGGAAGATGGCCCGGAGATAATAAAATTGGGCGCGGAAGCATTTTTCCAGTGTTTGGTTGAGTGGATTTACGATCCGCTACAAGAGAGGTTTGGATCGCCTTTTGCGACGTTAGTTGTCCTCCTTATCACTGCTGCCGTGATCGGAACCTGCCTCTGGCTTACTCTCCGATTAGTGTAGCACCGGGCATCCGCTCTAATGGCCGGAATGGGTGGAAATCAGACATAGTTTGAAGGATCAAATGCCGGTCGACGCCCCCCACTGAGAGCTCTGAACGATGTTAAGCGCGGCGGCAAGATATTGGGCAACAAGCAGTCCCAGCAAAACAATGTCGAGCTTTGCCTTCCTGCTGATAAACAAGCCCAGAAGCGGAACCCAATATACGCCTTGGTAAGCGACGAAAGCCCAATCGCCAGACTGTGGAGGAAAGCTGATGAGGGTGAACACCAGAACGGCGATGTTGGCGAGGCCAACACCTGCAATCACCAGCCGCTTTTGTGCCCAATAATGTTCGTCCAGGCTTGTCCACTCGTCCCAATCCTTCGGATAGACGAGCGACGCGGCCAGATAGTAAGTAACAGCGACGACGAGGCCGCCAGTCATCATCGCCCAACTAATCGTGATGCCAGCTCGACTGGCCCAGGCGAAAAGCCAGAAGCCCATAATGTCGACCATGATGAACAGAGACAAAAGTGGTGTGAGCCAGCCAAGCTTCACGCGACGACGCATGTTGAGCGCGCCGGCAAGTCCGCCTGTCACCTCTGCAACTGAAAAGCCAAGCAAAAGCCCGTAGAACGAGAAAAAGAACTCGAACGCCCCCATGGCAGCCTCCCCCGTGGAGTCGATGTTGCATGGCAAAAGCGGCGGGGCAATCCGGCGCTCAGTCTCATGTCTGTAGCGGACTAAAAGCCTATGGCCGGAATGGGTGGTTATTTGCCGTTATGACGGCGGCCAAAAAGTCCGAGTTCATTCAGCACGAAAGCCCAATACGCTAGTGCTATGGCGATTAGCGTTTTGCGATAATCGGGCTGCCAAAAGCCAAGTGCCTCCCCTGCCATTAGGGCCATCCCAAACCAAACTGCGATTAGGCCAATCACGATATGATGGGGGCCAAAAAGGGCGTCTTTGAGCCTGTTCATTCCACTAGATTATCAGGCCGCCTAACGACCGCAATGGGTGGAAAGCGGTCATTAGGATGGGCGCGCAACCGTTCGTATTTTCGATGGCACGCGAACCAACGCCAAGAGTAGGTTCATTCCGTACACCCACCCGAACGCTAATGCGGAGAGTTTCAAGCCTCCAATCAACCCGCCGTCGAGCAAACCGAAGACAAAGAACATGACCGCCCCGAGCAGGCAAAACACGAAAGCGTGTAGGCTTCGGAGTTCGTATTTGAGTGTGCGGCCACTCAACCCCTGGTCTATCCAAATGCGACCTTGGTCGTAGATCACCATTGCGTGATGACCGGACGAAAGCAGGTCTTCCCACAGTGGTGCTTCAAAGATAACGTGGTTTGAGTCGCGCACGACCACGGGCTTCATTTGCCGCTCAAGCAGGTTTTCCACGCGGTCCAGCGCCATCTCGTTCGAAACTCTTCCATCGAGCGGCACGGCCCCCCGAAGGTGCCAAAGAAAATCCATCATCTTGGACGCTGGCTACGAGGTATGCCCCATGGCAGCAATGGGTGGAAAGCGGCCATTAGCGCCAAGGGTGTTCAATGATGGTCTCGTATAGTTTGTGCCATCCCGATGGCGGCGGGTTAGCTAGAGAATAAGCGGCCTGGTCGGCGCTAGAGAGACCAGAGAACCAGCGGTAGAACTCATTGTAGTATTCCTCGCCGCTGCCCATCCGCCAGCCAACCGTGCCAGCCGGAATGTTCGGATGCTTCTGCCAAGGCGTTTCCATCGAGCAACCGTATCGTCAGTTATCTAATGACCGCAATGGGTCGAAAGCTGCCATAAGCGGACGGTCCGCTAACGGCCATTCCAAGCCGCTAAGCGCACCCCATCACCTTATGGCCGGAATGGGTAGCCAGCGGGGCACTGGCACAGCACTCTTGGTCGCCCTAACATCACGGCGAAATGGAGGTGTCGCTGCATGCCACGTAGACTGCTTCTGCTGATCGGCTGGATGACTGCGGATTCGGCCGCTGCCCAGCAACAGCCGCCGCTGATCGACAAACCAACCGCTGCAATGATTTCGTCCGAGGCTTCGGGCACCGCCGCCAAGCGGACGGTTCAGTCGCTTTCGGTCCATCATCGGATGCGAGGCTCTCAAGGTTACAAAATGGCCGCCGAGCTGATCCGGGACCGGCTCCTCAGCTACGGCCTGGAAGAAGTTGAGATTATTGCGCTGCCGGCCGACGGAAAGACTTACTACGGAACGCAGCGCGCACGGCCCGCCTGGAACGCCAGCTTCGCCGAGCTTTGGGAGCAGCGGCGCGACGGCAACGCCTGGGCCGATGCAGAACGAGTAGCCTCGTGGAATGACCAGCCGATTACCTTGGCCCAGGACAGCATCGACGGAAGCGCAAATGCCGACCTGGTAGACGTCGGCACCGGCACCGCCGAGGCGGATTATGCGGGTAAGGACGTCCGCGGAAAGCTGGTCCTCATCTCCGCCCAACCCGAGACGGCAGCGGCATTGGCGGTGCATAAATATGGCGCCGCCGGAATTGTCTCATGGGCGCAAAACCAGAAACAGGGTTGGTGGGGCGAAGATGAGAGCCTGATCCGCTGGGGACACCTCGACACATGGAAGGACCCGGCGTTCGCGTTCATGGTCTCTCCGGCGCGCGCGCACCAGTGGCAGGAACGCCTCCGGCGCGGCGAGCAGGTTCGGCTGCGCGCCCGTGTCGAGGCGGAAAGTTCACCGGGATCCTATCTCATTCCCACCGCCGTCATTCCGGGCCGGGATCGCTCGCGCGAGATCGTCTTTTCGTGCCACCTCGATCATCCGTCGCCCGGAGCCAATGACAATGCCAGCGGCTGTGCCGGTGAACTGGAAATCGCCCGGCTGCTGAACCGTCTGATTTCGGAAGGGAAGCTGCCCAAGCCCGAGCGAACGATTCGATTCATCTGGCCGTGCGAAGTGGAATGCACCATCGCGCTTCTCAACGGACGGCCGGAATTTGCCAGCCGCACGCTTGCAACGATCCACCTCGACATGATCGGCGGCGACACGGAGAAAGTGAAATCGATCCTCCGGGTCCAAGGCTCACCACCCAGTCTGCCGAGCTTCGTCGACGACGTTGCGTTCTCGATCGCAAAGTGGGTCAATGCAGAGACACTGTCCTATGCTGACACCGGGGTAGCTAACTGGCCTTTCCTCGATCCTGAAGGAAGCAAGCGGCCCCTCCAGGCCGAGGTCGGCGGCTTTTCCGAGGGAAGCGATCACACGGTTTGGGCCGAAGGAAGCTGGCGGATACCGGTCATTTACCTGGCCGACTGGCCGGACCGCTACATCCACACCCAGCGAGATATCCCGGAAAATCTTGATCCGACGAAACTCAAGCGCGCAATTTTTATCGGCGCGAGCGCCGGATGGTATCTTGCCAATCTCGGCCAGGGCAACGTCCCCGCGCTAGATCGGGCAATGCATGCAGAACGGCTGGATCGCCACGCTGCCGAAGTTCGCAAGATGGCTGCCATGGCGCCTGCGGACGCCGTTCTCGTCGAGCGCTACTCTCGAAATATCGATATTGCCGAAGCGCAGTCCCTATCACGATTTGGGCTTCAACCGGCAAATAGCGCCGCGATGGCCGGAGAGACCATTTCTTCAGCGGAATCGGCGGCGGGTTCTGCGGCATTGATCTACCGGCGAAATGCCGATCCGAAGGGGCCGATGAGCGGCTTTGGCTACTCGTGGCTGGATGACCGGCTCGAAATGAAAGGTCTGAAACGGCCCGCCCTGCTCGACCGTGAAGGTCCCCGCGACACTGCAAGTTTTGCCTATGAGGCGCTGAACCTGGTCGACGGGACCCGCAACGTCCGGGACATTCGTGATTTCCTGTCCGCGACGATTGCCCCTGTTCCGGTGGAGGACGTCGCCGAATTTCTCGCGACCTTGGAAAATGTCGGCCTTCTTGAGAGGCTGGCAGCCAATATTAGCTAACCGACGGTCTGTTCCGATCTCCCAATGTCCGCTTTGAGTGGAACTTGCTGTTAGGGGACGGTCTGCGATCGGCCAGAATGAGCCATCACCCCAGGCTTCCAAGCAGCGTCAGTTGCTATGACCGGGAAGGATGGAAAGCTGCCGCTTAGCGAATGACCTGCGTAGTCAGGCGTACGACCAGGATGGTCATGATAGTAATGACAGCTGTCCAATCCCATCGCCTGCTGTTTGTCAGCAGCATTGAGACGAGCAATGCGAAGATCCCGACCCGCACTAGTGAGAGGAGATCCCATTCCATGCGACTAACGACCACAGCCGTCACGAAGGTGCTCACCTGATAAAGCGCAAAGGTCAGAATGATGACCCTGCGCTGCTCGTCATAATCGCGGCGCATGTCCCAGTCTTCCTCCCTCGAAAAGTCGGGTAATACGCTTGCAGTGGCGACGAAAAGCAGGATCGACGGCAGGAGGATGAGGCCGAAGTCGGCGACGGTTCCCGTCTGCGACGACGCGTCCAGCGCAGGAACAAGAACCACCAGAAATTAAGCACCAGTAGGAACAGTGTCACGACCCAGGCGAGGGGAAGGAAATCCCAGCGGACGCGCCTGCGGTTGCGGACCAATCGGTAGAGCTTCCCAAACATCTCCGTCAGGCCAAGCCCTATGATGATCGAGATCAACGTGATCGCATGCGTCGCTATGTCCATGTCGCACCCCCGACCGCATTAGTTTCATGGAGGGCGAATGACCGCAATGGGTCGAAAGCAGCCATTTCCGGTCACTCTGAACGAACGTCAGGGATTGCGCCTGGCCAACCCGAGAGCGGACGGTCCCCTTTCAGCCAGTAGAGGCCAATCGGAACCAGAAACGCCAGCTGCGCCGAGTGCGATTTGGCGGTTTAACTCAACTTGGATAAAGTCCCCCTCAAAAGTACTGGGGGATTGTCATGCGACCATGTTGCTCTCTTCTGCTTGCAGGCTCCTGTCTTTTTACTTCGGCGGCATTTGCGACGCCGCCGCCACCGATACTTTCGGGATCGCCAAGCGCGGCTGAGATCAGACAGCGTTGCGACCTCTTCGCGAAGACCATCGCGACGGCCAGAGAGGCGCTCGAGAAGCAGGCCGGACCGGCGACTGTCGACTCCTCATTGCAATCCTTTGACCAGATCTACGAGTTGATTGGAGCGGCGCTCGCCGAATCTACCTTCTGGCGGGAAGTTGCGATCAGCGCCGAGAGCCGCGACACTGCACAAAAGTGCGAAGTCGCGATGTATAGCGAATTCAACAAACTTGGGCTGTCTCGCGCCGTCTTTGACCGCCTGAAGGCCATTCCGACACCTTCCGATGCTGCAACTGCCTGGTACCTGAAGCGTCAGATCGAGGCGTTTGAGCGAGCGGGAGTTGCGCTGGACGAAGCCGGCCGGGCGAAGATGCAAGTCATCTCCGACGAGGCGTCTGCGCTTTCTTCGCTGTTTGAGTCCAATATCCCCAAGGACCAGCGGAGCGTGACGGCGAAGCCGGAAGAGCTGGATGGCCTGCCACAAGATTATATCGATGCACACAAACCCGGCGCGGACGGCCTTGTCAAAATCACGACCGAGTATCCGGATTACTTCCCCGTCCAGAGTTACGCCAGGAGCGATGATCTGAGGAAGCGGCTGGCGATCGCTTACAATAATCGCGCTTACCCACAGAACCACAAGGTCCTGCGTGATCTGATCAACAAGCGTGACGAACTAGCCAGGCTGGTCGGACGGTCAAACTACGCCGCGCTAACGCTGGAAGATCGGATGATCAACACGCCGGACAAAGTCATCGATCTCATCGGTCAAATGGCTGCTGCAGCGCGGCCAGCCGCCGAACGTGACTATGCCAGAAAGCTTGCCTCCCTGCGCGAGCTGGATCCTTCCATCACGAGGATCGCGCTTTGGCAGAACAGCTTTGCGACCCAGCGCGTGCAAAAGGCGCAATACGGCTTCGACCGGCAGGAGGCGCGCAAATACTTCGCCTACGACAATGTTCGCGACGGCATATTGAAGCTTACGGAAGACATGTTCGGGGTCCAGATCCGTCCCTGGAACTATGCAACCTGGGACAAGCTCGTCGAGCCGTACGAGATTGTCGAGAACGGCACGGTCATCGGCCGCTTCATCCTCGATTCTCACCCGCGTCCGGGAAAATATGAGCACGCGAATGCAGTGCCCCTCCGGATTGGGGTTGGCGATCGCCTGCCAATAGCCGCGCTGGTAATGAACCTGCCCGCCGGCGGCCATAAGACCGGCCTCATGGAACATGGCGACGTCGAAACGTTCCTTCACGAATATGGCCATCTTCTCCATTATATTTTTGGCGGCCAAAATCAGCGTTGGGCGGGGATCAGCGGAGTTGCGACGGAATGGGATTTCGTCGAGGCCCCGTCACAAATGCTCGAAAACTGGGTCTATGATTACGACACGCTGAGGCGCTTTGCAGTCGACGCCGACGGTAAACCAATCCCCAAGGAGCTAGTGGACCAGATGAACCGTGCCCGCTACTTCAACATGGGCATGGCGGACATGCGGCTGATGGGCTTATCCAATGCTTCGCTTCGCTACTACCTCGGCCCGGCGCCTGAAGATCTCAGCAAGGCATTCCGAACCTTTCACAGCCAGTTCGACCTCATCCAGTTTCCCGAGGAAACCCACTTCGAGGCCAGCTTGAGCCATCTGGGCGGATATGGTCCGGCCGTCTACACCTACAACTGGTCGCGGGTGATCTCGGACGACCTGTTCACTCTTTTCGAGAAGAATGGCTTGAGAGACCGGACGACGGCTGAGCGCTATCGACGGCTGGTGCTGGCGCCCGGGGGATCGAAGCCGGCCGCCGAGCTTATCGCCGATTTCCTCGGGCGACCGGTTAACATGGATGCATATCGGGCGCGGATGGCGAAGGATAATTAGGCCAGATCCAAGCGAATGCCGGAGCCTGGGCACCGGCTGTACATCAAGTCGGATACATTTCGACATTTGACGGAGCTTGCTACCAGCAGGTCACGTCCGCTGTGGGTCGGATTTAGTAGTCCGCCGTAATTCTGAACGAACGGCAGGAATGGCACCTCAGCCACCCGAAAGCGGACGGTCCGCTTTCGGCCAGGATCAGTCGTCAACAATGAGCACTTCGGCAGCCTTGGAATGGGGCTAGGTGCATCAAAATGTGTCAGTGCTCCGCCTCTCGTAGAACAGAGGGGCTTAAGGTGCATCAAAACCGACACCAAAAGCACGCGGGCGAGGCGCGGGGCCCAGCGCGGCGAGCCTGGCTGATGCCGCCCATCGCTAATGTTCGCTTTCGATCGCGCGCGGACATAAGGAATGCTGTGATGCAAGCGTCTCAAAGCCTCCCGTGACGCGATGCCCCGAAAAGAAGAGGTGTAGGATATGAGCTTTGGAATTTACGATGCCTCCGTGCCGGTGTTCGTCAATTCGCTGACGAACATGCGTGGTTGGCTCAACAAGGCTGCCGAAGAGAACAATGAGGTCGCGCTCATGGACGCGCGGCTTGCGCCTGACATGAGGCCCTTCCCCGCTCAGTATCAGATGGCCTCCGATTCAGCGAAGAATGCGCTCGCGCGGCTCACAGGCACGGAAGGTCCGTCGATGCCCGACACCGAGAAAAGCTTCTCGGAGCTGATGGAGCGCTGCGACCGCACAATCGAGTATCTGCGGAGTTTCGACGCACGTTCGTTGGACGGCAGTGAAGATCGAGAGGTCGTAATCAAATTCCCGAACGGGATGGGTTATCGCTTCTTGGGTGGGCAGTACCTCGCGGGATTTGCGCTCCCCAATTTCTTCTTTCACGTCACGACCGCCTACGCGATCCTCCGCAGTGCCGGGGTGTCTCTGGGAAAGCCGGACTTCCTTCAGCACCTCGGGCCACCAACGCAGGAAGGGTAATCCAGACACGTCCAGGTGAGCCAAAGTGAGTGAATCGCTCTCCTCTCCTACGGCAGAGGGGAAGAGGGTGAGTGAAAACTGGCATAAAAAGCACGCGGGCGAGGCGCGGGGACCAGTGCAGCGCGCGTCAGCTATCCTGGGACGCAGTTTCCCGGCGCGGTCACACCGCGCTTGAAAACCGGACGCTTGACGCTACCCGCCACGGGTCCAGCGCGGCCGCGATGCTGCGCGCATAGGGCAGTGCTTCGGGTCCAAGGCGGAGTTCCCAATGGTCCCAGCTTATCAGGCCACGTTCTTTGAACGGCTGGAGGACCTTGCGGACTCTCATTCGGTCGGGAAGATAATGTAGGTGCGCCCGGCCGTGACAGAGCAGGTGCTCGATGAAGTGGGAGCGCATCACTTCCCTGGGAGGCGTGGCAATGCCCCTCACCCCCGCCAGCTGCGCCATTCCCACTTTCATGCCGTAACGGCCGCTGTTCCGCTCGTTCTGGACCAGGCATGCTGCAAAGCGGCTGATTGCGGATGCCCCGAGGCCGATCAGCGTATCGCATGGATCGTCGGTGAAGCCCTGGAAGTTGCGCCGTACGCGCTTTTCCCGTGCCGCCGCGGCCAGCGGATCATGTTCCCCAGCGAAATGGTCGAACCCAACCGGAATCCAGCCTTGCCCGGTGAGCCATTCATGCGCCTGGCCGGCCTGTTGAAACCGATCCGGCGCGCCGGGCAACGCCGTCGCGTCAATGCGCCGCTGACGCGGGATCAGGTGCGGCACATGCGCGTAGCCGAACACGGCAAGGCGATCGGCACCCAATTGCTGACTCAAGGCAAGGCTTCCGTGAAGCGCCGCCTCATTCTGCAGCGGCAACCCGTACATCAGGTCGAAATTGAGCGACGTGACGCCTGAGCTGCGCAACAATCCGACTGCATGCTCGATCGTTTCGGGCGGCTGGATCCGCCCAATTGCCGCCTGGACGCGCGGGTCGAAGGTCTGAACGCCAAGGCTGGCCCGCGACACTCCCGCCCTAGCCAGCGCGGCGGCGAAGCCGGCATCGAACCCGCGCGGGTCGATCTCGACCGACAGGATCGCGTTGGACGTGACCGAGAAGGCGGACCGAAGCCGGCCGACGAGCTCGTCGAATTGCTCGGGCGCGATGGTGTTGGGACTGCCGCCGCCAAAGGCGATCCGGGTAACTCGACCGCGACCTTCCAACCCCTCGGCGACCAGGTCGATTTCCTGGGATAAGCGCTGGAGATAGTTGCCCAGCCGCTGGGCGCGGTTGGCCGCCCCTGTGTTGCAGCCGCAATACCAGCAGATTTCCCGGCAGTAGGGGATATGGATATAGAGGGAGAGCGGTTCCTCGGCTGTGACCTCCTGCAACCCTGCTCGCTGCTGCTCCTCGCCAACACTGTCGTGAAACTCCGCCGCTGTCGGATAGCTGGTATAGCGCGGCACGGGCGTCGTCAGCAGTTCAGGGTAATAGGGCCACATGCCGCGAGCCTTGCGCGAGGGGCGCTGACGGCACATTGATATGGATCATCGGCACCGCATTGCCGCTCGCTAGCCGTGACTGGAGGAGGACTGCTCTTGAAGATCAGGTTCTACGGTCAGTTGGGCGAGAAGCTGGGCGGGGAAATCGACCTCGCCCTGCCTCCGGGAACGGCCACCGTCGCCGAGTTGCGCAACAAGCTTGCCAAAATGTTCCCCGATGCCGCCGGCGATCTTCTGGAACGATCGCGCGCCTGCATTGCCGATGCGATCGTCGGCGAAGACCGGATGCTGGCCGATGCCAAACTGGTGGAATTTTTCCCGCCCCTGTCTGGAGGTTGAGTTGCGCTGCACGACCCGACTGGCGCCCGATCGCCTCGATTCAAGCGCAGAATTCACGGCGTTCGAGTCGAGCCTTGAGGATGAGGGCGCGGTCGTCACCTTTGTCGGCGTGGCGCGGTCGAAGTCCGCCAGCGGCGGCAAGGTCTCCAACCTCTTCCTCGAACATCATCCCCGAATGACCGAGGCATCCCTGATGGAGATCGCCGAGGACGCCGGCAGACGGTTCAATATTTCGGCGATCCGCGTCGTTCATCGCTGCGGCGACATCGCGCCGGGCGAGGCGATTGTACTCGTGGCTACGGCGGCGCTTCATCGGCGCGCGGCGTTCGAGGCCGCCGAATATGCGATGGACCGGTTGAAGACCGACGCCGTCTTCTGGAAGCGCGAGGACGCGGTTGACGGCTCTCGCTGGATTGAGCCAACCAGCAGCGATCACGACGACCGGGCGCGTTGGAGCGAATGAATGGCGGGAATCGACGAAAATCTGTCCTTCCACCCGTTGCGGATTGCGGTGCTGACGGTTTCGGACACGCGGACCGAGGAGAGTGACACGTCGGGCGGCCTGTTGGCGAGCCGGCTGCAGGAAGCGGGCCACGAGCTTGCCGCCAAGGCCATCGTCGCCGACGACGTCGACGCGATCCGCTCGCAGGTCACGGATTGGGTCAGGAACGACGGCGTCGACCTCATCATCTCGACTGGCGGCACGGGCTTCACACCGCGGGACGTGACGCCCGAAGCGGTGAAGCCGCTGTTCCGGAGGGAGATGGACGGATTTTCCGTTGTCTTCCACCACGCCAGCCTGGAAACCGTAGGCGTTTCCACCCTCCAGTCGCGCGCTTTTGCCGGACAGATCGAGGACACGTTCATTTTCTGCCTGCCCGGCTCGACCGGCGCCTGCCGCGACGGCTGGGACAGGGTCCTCGCCCTCGAACTGGACAGCCGTTACCGCCCATGCTCGCTGGCAGGACAGATCCCTCGCCTTCGGAGCCTGTGCGCATGAGCCGCCTGACCCATCTCGACGATGGCGGGCGGGCGCGAATGGTCGACGTCAGCGACAAGGACACGACCGCCCGCACAGCTCGGGCCGAGGGACAACTGCGTTGTGCGGCAGCGACGCTCGACCTAGTGCGAGCCGGGAAGACGCCCAAGGGGTCGGTGGTGCAGACGGCCGAGTTGGCCGGCGTCATGGCCGCCAAGAAAACCGCCGAGCTGGTGCCGCTCTGTCATCCGCTGGCACTGACCAAGGTCGACGTGGCGATCGAGCTCGACGAGAGCCTCCCCGGCTTCCGGGTCAGTTCGGAGGTGCGTACGGTCGGCCAGACCGGCGTCGAGATGGAGGCGCTGACCGCGGTGTCAGTCGCCTGCCTGACCTTGTTCGACATGCTGAAGGCGGTCGATCGAACAATGGCGATTGATGGCATCCGCGTCATCGAAAAATCGGGCGGCCGATCTGGAAGCTGGACGGCGGCGTGATCTATTTCGACCAGGCAGCGGCCGTCGTTGGCGATATTGCAAAGCCGCTCGGCAGCGAATCTGTTCCAATCGGCGAAGCTCACCGCCGGGTGCTGGCAGAGCCGGTTGTCGCCCGCGTCGATTCACCCCCTTCCGACGTGTCCGCGATGGATGGTTATGCGGTCCGCGAGGAGGACCTCCTGCGCTTGCCCGCGCAGCTTCGCGTCATCGGCGAATCCTTTGCCGGTTCAGGCTTTACAGGCGGCGTATCGCCGGGGAGTTGCGTCCGGATATTTACCGGCGCTCCGGTTCCCCCGCACGCCGATCGGGTAGTCATCCAGGAGATCGTACGGCGCGAGGGTGATTTCGCCGTCATCGACGACAACCTGGGCACGGCGAAGCATGTGCGCGGCCTGGGGTCGGATTTTCGGAAGGGCGCTGTGCTCGTCGGGTCCGGAGCGCGCCTCGGCTATCGCCAGCTGGTTGCGGCCGCGGGCGCCGACCTGGCCGAGGTTAAAGTGTGGCGCCGTCCGAACCTACTGATCCTCGGCACCGGCGATGAATTGGCGACACCGGGAAGCGCGGCAGATACGACGGGCGCCATCCCTGAAAGCGTCTCCTTCGGCGTGGCCGCGCTTGCAGAGGTATGGGGTGCCTCGATCCGGGACCGGCTTCGCCTGCCCGACGATCTCAAGGCAATGGAGAGGGCCGCGGCCCAGGCCCTCGACAAGGCCGACCTGGTCGTGGTGACCGGCGGCGCGTCGGTCGGCGAAAAGGATTTCGCCAAAGCCATGTTCGAACGCCAGGGGCTCGAACTCCTATTTTCCAAGGTAGCGATCAAGCCCGGCAAGCCGGTCTGGCTCGGCCGGGCCAAGGGCAAGTTGGTGATGGGCCTGCCGGGCAATCCGACTTCGGCGCTGGTGACAGCCAGGCTGCTGCTGGCGCCGTTGGTTGCCGGCCTGTCCGGCCTCGACCCGCAGTCGGCGCTCCGCTGGCGGAAGGCCACCCTGCTCGCACCGCTGCCCGCGTGCGGCGACCGTGAGACGTTTGTGCGGGCGCGGGAGTTCCCGGACGGGGTCGAGCCGGTGTCGAGCCAGGATTCAAGCGCCCAGAAAATGCTGGTCGATGCCGACCTGCTGCTGCGCCGCCGCGCTGGCGCAATTGCGGCGGTAGACGGCGATATCGTCGCCGCGCTCGACTTCTAGGCGCCGAGCAGTGCTTCGGCGGCGGCCAGGTCGGCCGGGCTGTTGATATTGAAGAAGGGATCGCGAGGGGTCACGGGCCATTCGACCTCGGCAAAGCCAATGTGCCGGGCAAACCCCTGGAGCGAACGTTTTCCCAACGCGCAGTAGTCCGGAATCTCGGCCAGTGCGGCGGTCCGCCAGAGCCCGCACACCGGGTGCAGACTGCCGCCGCTAGCAGCGATCGCGGCGCCCAGCTCGCCGATGCCGGACCGGAGACGCTGGGGCAGGTCCTCGGGCAGGAACGGCATGTCGCAGGGAATGGTCAACACGTCATTCGCACCCTGCTGGCTCGCCCATTCGAGCGCCGATGCCAGGCCGGCGAGCGGCCCCTCGATGCCGGGCGCATCGGCGATCCATGGCAGCGCAATCGGTCCGGCCTGATCGGCGGATCGAAGCGAGACGACCATGCAATTCGACCAGCTCCGCCCGCGTTCGAACGCCCGCTCGACGAGTGGCTTGCCGCCGAGCACGATTAGCGGCTTGCCGCCGCCGAGCCGGCTTCCCATGCCGCCAGCGAGCACCGCGACCGCCAGATCGCAGCCCGTCGTCATGCAAAGATCAGCTTGGCGCCGGCGATGACCAGCACCAGCCCCAACCCTTGGAGCAGCCTCGGCTTCGGCAGCCGCCCCGCCCCCAGCCAGGTGCCGACAATCCCGCCCACCGCCACTGCGGCGACCAGGATTGGCAATTCCGCTGGCAGGGCCTGCATCGAGGTGACATTGCCTGCGAGCCCGGCAATGGAGTTCAGCAGGATGAAGCCCGCGACTACCCCGGAAGTCTTCCGCGCATCCTCCCAGCCGAACAGGATGATCAGCGGGCTGAGGAAAATGCCGCCGCCGGTTCCAGTCAGCCCGGCCAGCAAGCCGATCAGGGCCCCGACCGGCAACGCGACCGCCGCGGAAACCGGTCGCGGCTCGCGCCCGGCCAGCAACGACGGGTGCCAGAACAGGCGCAGTGCCGCCGCCCACAACAGCGCGCCGACCAGCGGCCGGTAGATATCCGGCGGCACCTTGATGCCGCCCCCGATGAAGGCCGCCGGGACCGCGGTCGCCGCGAACATCAACAGCAGTTTCAGGTTGGTTTGTCCCGCGCGCCAGTAGCGCCAGCTGCCAAGGCCCGCGACGACCAGGTTCAGAGCCAATGCCGTCGGCCGCATCGTGTCCGGCGCAACCGAGAAAAGCGCCATAATCGCCAGATAGGCCGATGCGCCGCCATGGCCGACGGTCGAGTACAACGCCGCCGCCAGGGCCATCAACAAGGCAATCATCACGATGGTCGAATGGTCCATATCGCCGGGCTCCCCCTTGTGGCGGCTTTGGACTTAGTAGCGGCGAGCAGATTTGACGCAAATCATCCGCGCCACGGATTCGCGGGCTAAACGGGAGCGGCGCCAAGCGGCAATGTCGATACAACGAAAGACAAATATCGTGGCTCTCGATCTGACAAAAGCTGTGCTTGGCGCTTTCCTTTTCACGGTCTGCGGGGGAACCGCGCTGGCCGCCGACACGGGAAACGACGACGGGCTGCAGGTCAAGCCGCTGCTCGACGCGCGCATCCGCTTTGAAAATGTCGATCAGCCCAATCTGGACGCCGACGCGCTGACCTTTCGACTGAGGGCCGGCGCGGAGGCTGCCTATGGCCATTTCTCGCTGCTGGCCGAAGCGGAAGGCACCGCCGCCCTCGTCGACAACTATAACGCCTTTCCCTTCGCGCTCCCGGGCGAGGAGCAGTGGCGTCCCGATCATTCGGTGATTGCCGACCCGATGAACATCGAGCTCAACCGGCTCCAGCTCCAGTACAAGGCCGACAAGACCATAGCTACCCTTGGCCGGCAGCGGATCAACCTCGACGACCAGCGCTGGGTCGGCTCGGTCGGCTGGCGCCAGAATGAACAGACGTTCGACGCGATCCGGGGCGAGGCCAGCGTCGGCCCGGTCGCAGCCGACCTGACTTATGCCATCAAGCAGCGGACGATTTTCGGCACCGATGGCGGGCCGCGCACTGCCCTCGACGGCCATTTCATCTTCGCCGGCCTGTCGTCCAAGCTCGGACCGGTTCAGGGCAAGCTGTTCGCCTACCTGCTCGACTATGACGAGGACTTCTTCCTCGCCAATAGCAGCCAGACCTACGGCCTTACGCTGAGCACGATCGTCCCGATCGCCGCCAAGACGAAAGTCTCGCTCCGGGCAAGCTATGCGCGCCAGTCCGACTATGCCGAAAATCCGTTCGACTACGCCGCCGATTATTGGTCGTTTGATGCGGGCACGACCCTGGCCGGTTTCGGGCTCGCTGGCGGATGGGAAAAGCTCGGCAGCGATCAGGGGCGCGGCCTGCAGACGCCGATGGCCACCCTGCACAAGTTCAACGGCTGGGCCGACCTGTTCCTGACCACGCCCCCCACCGGGCTGGAGGACGCCTATGTCTCGCTCAGCCGCAAGTTCGAGAAGGTGAAGGCGCTGCCCGGCCTCAATGCGACCGTCGCCTTCCATCAGTTCGACAGCGATGTCGGCAATATCGAATATGGCAGCGAATGGGACGCGTCGCTGGGGTTCAAGCTGGGCCGCGTCGGCGTCCTCGCCAAATTTGCCGATTATGGTGCGAAAGACTTCGGCATCGACACCCGCAAAATCTGGCTGCAGGCGGAGTGGGTCTTCTAACCCCGTCCCAACCCCTACTCGCCGAAACCTGCCGCCATCTCCTGGAGACCGGCCCGGTCGATGATTTGGACCCGGTCCTGGCTCATCAACCGGATAAACTTGCGGTTGCGCAATTCGGCCAGCATCCGGCTAACCGTCTCCTTGGTCAAACCAAGATAATCGGCGATATCGAGCCGGCTCATCGGCAGGTCGAACTCGGCCTGCTTCTCGCCGACGACAAGTTCTTGCCTGGCAATTAGCGACAGGAAGAAGCTGGCGAGCCGCTCAGCGGCGGTCTTCCGCCCCAGCAGCACCATCTGCGACTGGGCTGCCGCCAGTTCATGCGCAGCGAGCCGATACAGTTCTCGCTCGACCTTGGGATTGTCTTCCACAAACCGGTCGAACGCGTCCCGCGTGAACCACCACAGTTCGCTCCGCACCAGCGCCTCGGCAGTGAAGGCATATTCGTCGTCGATCGAGATCCCCAGGAAGTCGCCGGGGAACATGAAGCCGGTGATCTGGCGTCGGCCGTCGGCCAGCAATGTGTAGATTTTCAGCGAACCGCTGGCGAGCATGAAGACCCGGCGGACCGGGTCCCCCTCATGGAAGATCGGCTGCCCCGGTTCCAGCCGCTGCATGGTTCCCAGGGCCCGCAAATTGGCGAGAGTCACTGCATCCAGCCGGCGGCAAATGGTGATGGGCCGAACGGGGCAATCCTCGCACGGATGACCCTTTGGCAATTCGGTCAATGGCCCCTTGGCTTGGTACGGCAATCAACGTTCCCCGGTCGCGAATCCACGCGGCAAGAATGATCTGGCTCAACGCGCCATAGCCGCTTGGAAATAGGCTTCAAACTCCTGCTATCCGACAAACGGCGGCTCATGCCCAGACTTTTGGTCAGTAACCTGGAACTTGAGCGCGTGTCGGAAGCCTATCCGCTCATCCGCCGCACGGCACGGGTCGGGCCCGAGCGGTGGGAGGCCTTCTGCCGCCAACTGGCGAAGCAAGGGGGCGGCGTGCTGGCGGTGCTGGCGGAGGACCGGCGCGTGCATGGCGTCGCCGCCTATCTGCCGGTCGCCAGCCTGCGCCACGGCAGCGCGCTTCGCGTCGAGGCGATCGCTGCATTCGAACTGAGCCATGTTTCGCTGGTCCGTAACGTCCTGTCGGGGGCGCTCAACGAGCTGGCGCGGGAAAAGGGATGCGAGGTGCTGATGGTCAGCCTCGATGCCAAGGGCATGTCCAGCCCGCGCTCACGCCGCCGGCTTGGCTGGGAATCGCTCGGGCTGACCGCGGAAACGATCGAATTTGTCCGCCACCTCGACGGCGAAGTCGAGGATCAGGACATCAGGTAGAGCGCAAAGGCGACTCCGAGCACCGTCACGATCAGCCAGACGATCGGCCAACCCTCTCCTTCGCCTTCATGGGCCGATGCCGTGTCGATCGGCGGCGGCGAAGGATGGCTGGTGTCGTACACCTTCTCGGTGGTGCTCTTCAGTGCAGGGTTGAGCGGGGCCTCTTCAGGCCGATCACGCGTCGGATCGTTCATCGGCCGCTCCTCCTTCGGAAAGATGATGATGGGAATGCTGGGTGCAGGCCTTGGCAGTCAAGCGCCAGTCGACCATCGCGACAAGGCAGGCTGTGCCGGGATCCTCGCTGCGCTTGAGCGTCGAGGTGAGCGTCGCCCAATTCTCCTCGCTGGCAAAGCGCGCGAAGTCGGCGACCGCCGCCCGCACGTAGGAAGTCGGCGTCATCGCCGCAACGCCAGCCGCTGCTTCGACCGCTGCCGCGAGCTCTGGATTGGCAACCTTCAGCCAGGGCTGGAAGTTTCCTGCCCCATCCCTTGCCGCTGCAAGGAGATCGCCGAGCATCGGCATCAGCCGCCTAGTCCTTCAAGCAGGATACCCTCAACTGATCCGCGATCGGCAAGGCCGGCAACATAGCGCGCCGATTGTACTGACCAGCTTCGAGCCTCAAGCGTGTCCACAATCTTGTCGCGGGCATTTTCAAAGGGGATCGTCCGTCCGGGAATGCGCCGTTGCAGTCGCAGGACATGCCAACCGAAGCGCGACCGGACCGGTTCGCGGCCCGTTTCGCCGTCGCCCAAGGCTTCGAGGCCCCGCTGGATCGACTCTACCAGCTCGCCGCGGCGGATCTGACCGAGCGAGCCGTGCTGTTGGGCCGATGCGCAACCGGAATGGGCGCGGGCAGCGGACGCAAATGCCTTCATGTCGTCCCCGACTTTATCCGCGATCGCGCGAGCCCGTCGCTCGGCTGCGGCCCATCCCGCCTCGTCGTCCGATTCCGGTTCGATCAAGATATGCGCGGCTTCGAACAGGTCGGGCGTTCGAAACCGGTCCTGATAGGCGTCGTAGAAACGACGACACTCTTCCTCGTCCGGCTCGGCCGCCGATACCGCATGTTCGAGCAGCGAGCGGACCAGTGCATCATCCTCCGCCTCACGGCGTCCAGCCTCATCGCATTCCGGCTCCGGCTCCAGGCCCTGCCTGCGAGCTTCCTGAAGGAGTAGCTCTCTGATGGCGAGCGCCCTTGCAGCCTCTGTCCAGGCGGTCTCGGCGTCGGGCGCCGGATGGTGCTGGATTTCCTGGGCGATCGCTTCCGGCGTAATTTCCACGCCATTGACGCGCACATCGCCAAAAGTCGGGGGTGGCGGGATCAGCGGTTCGGGGCCGCCGCTGCAGCCGCCCGTCTCGCATGAGCTCATCATTTTCGGCACCGGCCGCTGGGTGGGATCTCCCAGATTGAGTACATCGAGGCGGCGGCTCATGTGGCGCGGCCCTCGTCCAATGCCGTACGCATTACCGTGTCACCGCCATAGCTCGGAGCCACGCCGGCGGGTCCATGCGTCGGAGAGCGGTCCTCCCGGCCGGCTCTCCGCGAGCGCACGATCTGATAGCCTGGCCTGATCAGGAAGCCGAGCGGGGCGCTCCAGATGTGCACAAGCCGGGTGAAGGGCGTTATCAGGAAGAGCGTCAGCCCGAGGATGATGTGGAGTTTGTAAACCAGTGCCACCTCGGAAAGCCGCTGTGGGGCCGCCGGATCGAGCGTGAGGATGCCGTTCGCCCAGCTCATGAACTTGACCATCTCACTGCCGTCGAGGTGCTTGATGGTCCAGAATGTGGTGAGGATGCCGAGCGTCAGCTGCAACCACAGCAAGACGAGGACCAATATGTCGCCCAATGACGAGCTTTTGCGGATGCGGCCGTCGAATAGCCGGCGGTGCAGCAACAGCGTGCAGCCGACGTAAGCCGCGACGCCGGCGATGCCGCCGACGACCAGGGCCGTCGTCTGCTTGAACGAATGGCTGACGCCGAGAGCATCGAACACGTTGATTGGTGTCAGCAGGCCGACAAAATGGCCCATCAGCAACACCAATATTCCCATGTGGAACAGGTTGGAGCCAATCACCATCTGGCGCTTGCGCAGGAACTGGCTGGACTGCGACCGCCAGCCGAACTGGTTGGCGTCGAAACGGAATATGCTGCCGACGACCAGCACGGTCACGGCCAGATATGGGTACCAGCCGAATGCAAGCTGGTTGATAAATTCGTTCATGCCCCAGCCTCCCTGCTTACGCTTCGATTGGACGCCCTGATCTTGGCGACGACCCCAGTCGGGCCGCCCATTTCGTGAGCCCCGCTATTGTTGAAGGTGACGGGCGCCTCCTCCCATTCCTCGTCGATTTCCGCCGGATCCACGGCCGGCGTATTCTGGTCAATTTCCGCCAGCGCCTCGGCCTCGGGGCGAACTCCGGTCAACGCCACCAGGCAATGGAAGATGGCGGCATAGCGTGACTGCCTCTTGTCGAGGCGCTCCGCCAGCGCGGCGAATACATGGGCAGGCTGGCCCAGCGTTTCGCGCGCCTCGGATGGCGCCAGGCACGACGCATATTCGAGGAAGACGGGCACGAAGTCCGGCAGCTCATTGGCCTCGAGAAAGAAACCGTTCGCCAGATATTGTTGGCCAAGGTCGATCATCGCCTGGCCGCGCTCGCGATTGTCACCATGAACATGCTCGAACAGGTGAAGCGACAGCGACCGCGAGCGGTCGAACAGTTCGCTGTAAGCCGCCTGAAGGTCGAGCAAGTCGTCGGACTCAAGGGACCGAAGCAACGGTTCCAGGCGATCCCGGTTGGCGGCCGCCAGCATTCCTTCGCTGCGAAGTGTCTCGCGCAATTCTCCCGCATGGGCTTGAAGCTCCGCGGACGGATAGCCAAGCAGGGCGGCCAGCGTTCTCAGCGTCATCTTCATGTCGGTACCTTCATTTGCGGTCTGCCTGGGCTGCGTTTGGCGCCGCCGAACAGATTGACCTTGTTCGACCCCTGGGTCGGCTCGCCGAAGCCGAACCCCGACGAGCCGCGAAGGACATAGGCGTCCTCCTCGAACTCGCGGCGGGCGGTGGGGATGACGTAGCGGTCCTCATAGGCCGCCAGCGCCATGATCTTGTACATTTCCTCGATGCGGGCCTGGGTCAGTCCGACCCGTTCCGGAATGCTCTCGTCGATACGCCCCTCGACGCTCTTCGCCCGCATGTAGGAGCGCATCGCCAACATCCGCTCCAGCGCAGCGGCGATCGGCTCCTCGTCGCCCGCGGTCAGCAGGTTGGCGAGATAGCGCAACGGGATGCGCAGGCTGCGAACGTCGGGCATGCCGTCGACGGCCGAAATCTTTCCGGCCTCGGCCGCCGACTGGATCGGCGACAGCGGCGGCACATACCAAACCATCGGCAGCGTGCGATATTCGGGGTGAAGCGGAAAGGCGATCTTCCATTCCATCGCCATCTTGTAGACCGGCGAGCGGGTCGCCGCCTCGAGCCACTGGTCGGTGATGCCCTCGGCCCGCGCGGCCTCCTGCACGGCGACGTCATTAGGATCGAGGAAAACGCCGAGCTGGGCCGGATAGAGATCCTTGGGGTCCTCGACCGATGCTGCTTCCTCGATCCTGTCGGCATCGTAAAGGACGACACCGAGGTAGCGGATGCGGCCGACACAGGTCTCCGAGCAGACCGTCGGCTGGCCGACTTCGATCCGCGGGTAGCAGAAAATGCATTTCTCAGATTTGCCGGTGGACCAGTTGTAATAGATCTTCTTGTAGGGACAGCCGGACACGCACATCCGCCAGCCGCGGCATTTCTCCTGGTCGATCAGGACAATGCCGTCTTCGGCCCGCTTGTAGATGGCGCCCGAAGGGCAAGATGCGAGGCAGGTCGGGTTGAGGCAGTGCTCGCACAGCCTCGGCAGATACATCATAAACGTCTTTTCGAACTGGCCGTAGATTTCCTTCTCAACGCCCTCGAAATTCCGATCATGGCTGCGCTTCTCGAACTCGCCGCCGAGCATGTCCTCCCAGTTGCCGCTCCATTCGATCTTGTTCATCGCTTCGCCGGTGACGAGCGAGCGCGGCCTGGCGGTTGGCTGCGCCTGCAATTCCGGAGCGGCCTGCAGCCATTCGTAATCAAATGTGTAGGGCTCGTAGAAATCGTCGATCTCGGGGAGGTGCGGATTGGCGAAGATCTTCGACAGGATGCGCCACTTTGCACCCTGCCTCGGCTGGATTTTGCCGTTCTTCTTGCGTATCCAGCCGCCCTTCCACCGCTCCTGGTTTTCCCAGTCCTTGGGATAGCCAATGCCGGGCTTGGTCTCGACGTTGTTGAACCAGGCGTATTCGACGCCTTCGCGATTGGTCCAGACGTTCTTGCAGGTGATCGAACAGGTGTGACAGCCGATGCACTTGTCGAGGTTCAGGACCATCGCAATCTGTGCGCGGACTTTCATCACGCCACCTCCTTTCCGGTGGCCTTAGTGTCTTTGACCCCGGTCCCCCAATCGGCAGTGCCGCCCGCCACATTGGCGGCGTCGTCGGCCGCCTTGTCGAACCAGTTCACCTCACTCATCTTGCGGACAATGACGAACTCGTCGCGATTGGCGCCGACCGTCCCGTAATAGTTGAAGCCATAGGCGAGCTGCGCATAGCCGCCGATCATGTGGGTCGGCTTCATGTTGATCCGGGTGACGCTGTTATGGATGCCGCCGCGCTGGCCGGTGATTTCCGACCCGACCGTATTCACCAGTTTTTCCTGGGCGTGGTACATGATCGCCGAACCCGGCATGATGCGCTGCGACACAATGGCGCGTGCGGTCAGCGCGCCGTTGATGTTGAACACCTCGATCCAGTCATTGTCGACGATGCCCGCGGCGCGCGCGTCATCCTCGCTGATCCATACCGTCGGCCCGCCCCGATTGAGGCTAAGCATAATGAGGTTCTCGGTATAGGTCGAATGGATGCCCCACTTCTGGTGGGGGGTGAGGATGTTGAGCAGTATCTCCTGATTGCCGTTGGGCAGCTTGCCGAGCACCTGCCGCACCGTCTTGGTGTCGATCGGCGGCCGCCAGGTGACGAAACCCTCGCCGAAGGCCCGCATCCAGTGATGGTCCTGGTAAAGCTGCTGGCGCCCGGTCAACGTCCGCCACGGGATCAGTTCATGGACGTTGGTATAGCCGGCGTTGTAGCACACATGCTCACTTTCCAGCCCCGACCAGGTCGGTGAGGAGATGATCTTGCGTGGCTGCGCAGCCACGTCGCGGAAGCGGATCTTCTCCTCTTCCTTGCCATGCGCAAGGTGGCCGTGGTCGCGCCCGGTAATCTTGGCCAATGCGTCCCATGCCTTGACCGCCACTTCGCCGTTGGTCTCCGGCGCGAGCATCAGGATCGTCTCGCAGGCGTCGATATCGCTATCGACCTTGGGCCGGCCGGCGGTCGGCCCGTCGAGCACGCGGCCGTTGAGATCCCCGAGCAGCTCGACCTCGTGCTTGGTATCCCAGCCGATCCCCTTGCCGCCGTTGCCGAGCTTCTCGAGCAAGGGCCCGAGCGAGGTAAAGCGGGCATAGGTTTCGGGGTAGTTTCGCTCGACCAGCGAGATGGTGGACATGGTCTTGCCGGGGATGGGCTCGCATTCGCCCTTCATCCAGTCCTTCGGCTCATAGGGCTGGGCAAGCTCGGCCGGCGTATCGTGCTGGATCGGCGTCATGACGACGTCATGCTCGATGCCCAGCACCTCCGGCGCGACATCCGAGAATTTCTTGGCGATCGCGCGGAAGATGTTCCAGTCGCTCTTGGTCTCCCACGCCGGGTCCACCGCAGCCGACAACGGGTGGATAAAGGGATGCATGTCCGACGTGTTGAGGTCGTGCTTTTCGTACCAGGTCGCGGTTGGCAGGACGATGTCGGAATAGATGCTGGTGGTCGACATGCGGAAGTCGATGTTGACCATCAGGTCGAGTTTTCCGACCGGTGCCTCGTCGTGCCAGACCACATCCTTCGGCCGGTCGAGCCCGGCGGCTTCCTCGTCGGTCCCGATTACGCCGTGGAGCGAGCCGACCAGGTGCTTCAGGAAATATTCGTGGCCCTTGCCGCTCGCGCCGAGCACGTTCGACCGCCAGAAGAACATGTTGCGCGGCCAGTTGATGGGATTGTCGGGGTCATGGCACGCCGGCTTCAGTTCGCCCGATTTCAGTCCTTCGACCACTGTCGCCGTCGCGTCGCCGTCGGATTCATGAATCTTGCGGCCGAGTTCGATCGGATTGGTCTGCAGCTGCGGAGCCGATGGCAGCCAGCCCATTCGCTCCGCCCGGACATTGTAATCGATCATGCTGCCCGACCAGTCGCCGTCGGGGGCGAGGGGCGACAGGATTTCCGACATCCTCAGCGATTCATAGCGCCATTGGTCGGTATGGGCGTAAAAGAAGCTGGTGCCGTTCATCTGCCTCGGCGGGCGGGTCCAGTCGAGCGCAAACGCCAGCGGCAGCCAGCCGGTCTGGGGGCGCAGCTTTTCCTGACCGACATAATGCGACCATCCGCCCCCCGACTTGCCGATGCAACCGCACATCACGAGCAGTGCGATGATGCCGCGGTAGCTCATGTCCATGTGGTACCAGTGATTGAGCCCCGCCCCGAGGATGACCATCGACCGGCCCTCGGTGATTTCGGCGTTGGCGGCGAATTCCCGCGCCACCTGGATGATCGCCTGACGCGGCACGCCAGTTACCTTCTCGCCCCAGGCCGGGGTAAAGGGCAAGTCGTCGTCATAGCTCTTGGCGACGTTGCTGCCGCCGAACCCGCGATCGACGCCATAGTTGGCGCAGAACAGGTCGAACACGGTCGCCACCGGGCAGCTGTTGCCGTCGGCCAGCTTGACCTGCTTCACCGGGACATTGCGCAGCAGCACCTCATCGTGATCGGTGGCGACGAAGTCGTGCGGCGCCTCGGACCCGAAATAGGGGAAGGCGACCGGCTCGATCGAGTCATGCTCGTCGGCCAGGGTGGAGCGCAACTTGACGGCCTTGCCGCGCCCGTCCTTTTCTTCGAGGTTCCACTTGCCTTGTGTGTCCCATCGATGCCCCGCCGAACCGGCGGGCCCGACCAGCTTGCCGCTCAGCTCGTCAAATGCGACGGCCTTCCAATCGATGTTGCTCTTCTCGCCCAGCGCCCCCTTGATATCGGCGGCGCGCAACAGGCGGTCGGGGATCAGCTTGCCGTCCCGTTCGACCAGCTTCACGAGCAGCGGGAAGTCCGAATATTTGCGCGTATAGTCGGCAAAATAATCCACCTGCCGATCGACATAGAATTCTCGCAGCACGACGTGGCCCAGCGCCATCGCCAACGCAGCGTCGGTCCCCTGCTTGGGGTGTAGCCACATGTCCGAGAATTTGGCGGCCTCGTTGAAGTCGGGCGCGATGACCACGCTCTTGGCGCCGCGATAGCGAACCTCGGAGTAGAAATGCGCGTCGGGCGCGCGGGTCATCGGGATGTTCGACCCCCACACCAGCAGGAACCCGGCATTGTACCAGTCGGCGCTTTCCGGAACGTCGGTCTGCTCGCCCCAGGTCTGCGGCGACGATGGCGGCAGGTCGCAATACCAGTCGTAGAAGCTAAGCAGATTGCCGCCGATGAGCGACAGGTAGCGGCTCCCGGCGGCATAGGAGATCATCGACATGGCCGGGATCGGCGAAAAGCCGGCGATCCGGTCCGGGCCATATTCCTTGATGGTGTAAGCGTTGGCCGCCGCGATCAGCTCGGTCACCTCATCCCAGCCGACGCGGACGAAGCCGCCGCGGCCGCGCTTGGCAACCCAGTCGCGCCGCATGTCACCGTCCTGGACGATCGCTTTCCAGGCAGCGACCGGGCGCATGGTCTTGCGCGCCTCACGCCAGTGCTTGATCAGGCGCGACCTGACCAGCGGATATTTGATGCGGGTGCCCGAATAGAGATACCAGCTGTAGCTGGCCCCGCGCGGGCAGCCGCGTGGCTCATGGTTAGGCAGGTCCGGCCTCGTGCGCGGGTAATCGGTCTGCTGCGTTTCCCAGGTGACGATCCCGCCCTTCACATAGATTTTCCACGAGCAGGAACCGGTGCAGTTCACGCCGTGGGTCGAGCGGACGATCTTGTCCGCCGCCCAGCGCTTCCGATAAGCATCCTCCCAATCGCGTGCCTCATCGGTAGTGATCCCGTGCCCATCCGAGAACTTCTCGCGAGTCCTGCGGAAATAGTTGAGGCGATCGAGGAAATGACTCATCCGCTTGGTCCTTCTAGGCCGGTAGTGCCGCTGCTTTGGCGGGCGCCAGCCGACGCTCGACATCGTACAAAATTCCGCGCGGCCCGCTGTAGACGAGCCAGGTCAGCGCAGCGCAGCTGACGTAGAAAATCAGGAAGCCCCACAGCGCCGCATTTGCCGTGCCGGTCAGCTCGATCGACGAGCCATAGGCCTTGGGAATGTAGAAGGCGCCATAGGCTGCGATCGCCGAGATGAACCCGATGACAGCCGCCGACTCCCGTTCCGCCTGTTGGCGGCGCGCCTCGTCCGGCAGGCCTGGTTCGGCCCGGTCCACTTCCTGCCGCATGATGCCTGGCACCATCTGAAACGTCGAGGCATTGCCGACGCCGCTAGCCACAAACAGTAGCAGCACCATCGAGAAGAAGCCCCAGAAGCTCCTGGCGTCGAGGAAGAAGATCATACCTAGTATAGCAACGATCTGGACCAGGAAGACGAGAAGGCTGACCCGCGCCCCGCCGAAACGGTCGGAGACCCAGCCGGTGCCGGCCCGCGACAAGGCGCCCAGCAATGGCCCGATGAAGGCATACTTCAGCGCATTGATGTCGGGGAACACGAGCTTGGCGAGCAGCGGGAAACCTGCCGACATGCCGATGAAAGTCCCAAAGGTGCCGGTGTAGAGCCAGCACATCAGCCAGGTATGGATCCGGCCGAAGATCGCCGCCTGCTCCGCGAATGAAGCCTTGGCCGAAAGGATGTCGTTCATCCCGAACCAGGCCGCGACGCTGCCGACCAAGATCAGCGGAACCCAGACGAAGCCCGCATTCTGCATCCAGTATTGGGTGCCATCGCTGGCGATCTGTGCCTGGCCGCCAAGCGCGCCAAACAGGCTCATGGTCACCACCACCGGCACCAGAAACTGCATGACGCTGACGCCGAGGTTGCCGAGACCGGCGTTGATGGCCAGCGCATTTCCCTTCTCCGCCTTGGGGAAGAAATAGCTGATATTGGCCATCGACGAGGCGAAATTGCCGCCGCCGAACCCGCACAGCAATGCCAACACGAGGAAGATGAGGTAAGGCGTTTCCGGGCTCTGTACCGCATAGCCGATGCCGAATGCCGGGATCAGCAGCGAGGCAGTGGACAGGGTGGTCCATAGACGCCCGCCGAAGATAGGCACAAGGAAGGCGTAGAAGATGCGCAAGGTCGCGCCCGACAGACCGGGCAGCGCAGCCAGCCAGAAGAGCTGACCAGTCGTAAACTCAAAGCCGATCGCAGGCAGCCGAGCGACCACGACCGACCACACCATCCACACCGCGAAGGACAGCAGCAGGCAATAGGTCGAAACCCACAGGTTGCGGCGCGCGAAAGCCCGCCCGCCCCCGCGCCAGAATTCCGGGTCTTCGGGACGCCAGTCGGCGATCGGTCCTGCCCGGCGCGGTGGCACGACGACTCCCGGCTCGCCAAACCCCTGCATTTCGGGCAGCTCCGGCATCATCTCGCCGACGCCCTTGCGGCTCGCGGTCGCCTCCATGTGGCGGACGGCGAAATGCATCCAGGCGAGCGCGACCGAGACCAGCACGAACAGCAGGACAAAGCAGCTGGTCCAGACGCCGGTCAGGTCATTGAGCGCACCGAATGCCAGCGGCAGGATGAAGCCGCCCAATCCGCCAACCATGCCGACCAGCCCGCCGACGGCGCCGACATGGTTGGGGTAGTAGACGGGGATATGCTTGAACACTGCAGCCTTGCCGAGGCTCATGAAGAAGCCGAGGACGAAAATGACCGCCAGGAAGGGGATCAGCCCCATTTCGGTGCGGAAGGTGATGGGTCCCGTCACTCCCTCGATGATGTAGGTGGTCGGCGGATAGGACAGCATGAAGGTACACAGCACCGACACGGCGAAGGTGACATACATTACCGCCCGGGCGCCGTAGCGATCCGACAGCGTCCCGCCGTAAATCCGGAACAGGCTGGCGGGCACCGAATAGAAGGCGGCGAGCATGCCCGCGGTCTTCACGTCGAGGTGATAGACGCCCATGAGGTAGCGCGGCAGCCAGAGCGCCAGCGCGACGAAGGCGCCGAACACGAAGAAATAATAGAGCGCGAAGCGCCACACCTGGATGTTCTTGAGCACTGACAGCTGGCTCGCCATCGGCACGGATTTGCGACCCTCGCGGACCCGGGCCTGCTGTTCGGGATCTTCTTTGGTGAGCGCGAGGAATATGACCGCCATTACCACAAGTCCCGCGGCCCAGACCTGCGCCACGGCCGGCCATCCGGCCGCCACCATCACGAATGGCGCTAGGAACTTGGTGACTGCCGCCCCGACATTACCGGCGCCGAAGATGCCGAGCGCCGTGCCCTGTTTCTTCGGCGGAAAGAATTTCGAGACATAAGTGACGCCGACCGAGAACGAGCCGCCAGCGATCCCGACGCCCAGCGCGGCAACCAGCAACTCACCATACGTGTCCGCATAAGACGTGAGGAAGGTGGCGATCGCCGCCAACACCATGACGCCCGCGAATACCCGCCGTCCGCCGATCTGGTCGGCCCACACGCCCAGGACAACCCGGATTAGCGAGCCGGTAAGGATGGGAGTGCCGACGAGCAGGCCGAACTGGGTTTCGCTGAGCCCCAGCTGGTCCTTCACGCCGATGCCGATGATCGAGAAGATCGTCCAAACGGCGAAGCAGGTCGTGAAGGCGGCGGTGCTGGTCCACAGGGCGCGGTTGGCGCCGGTTGTGGGAGCTTCAGCCACGACAGCGGTCATCGGATCGATCCTTCGCAAAGCTATTCGCTGGGCCTATCTGGCCGAGGTGCCGGGCCGGGACTTTGATCAAGATCATTTCCGCCCTCCCCCTAGCCGCCCGTGACGCTCATGTGGCGCGCGACCGCCGGCCGCGCCGCAGCGATGCGGAAGTCATGCCCCTTCGGTTTGCCTGCCAACAGCCGATCGAGAAGCGCGTCGACCGCTTCCGCGCCGCCGGACCGTAACGCGTCGCGAAGCTCGACTTTCTGGTCGTGACCCAGACACCCGTAAACGGTGCCGGTGGCGGCGACCCGAATCCGATTGCATCCGGCGCAGAAATTGGCGCTCAGTGGCGTGATCATGCCGAGCCGAGCTGACAGCCCGGATATTTCATAATAGCGCGCCGGGCCGCCGGTGCGACCAAGCGACGGGGTTAGAGTGAAGCGCTGTTCGAGCCCGCGCCGGACCGCATCGAGCGGCAGGTAATGGCAGGTCCGGTCTTCCTCGACTTCGCCCAGTGGCATGGTCTCGATCAGCGTGAGATCAAGCCCCTCGCCGTCGCACCACAGCAGCATCTCCTCGAACTCATCGTCGTTGAGCCCGGCTAGCGCGACCATGTTGATCTTGACTCCGAGACCCGCGTCCCGCGCTGCGGCGATACCCCTAAGCACGCTGCCCAGCTCGCCGCCACGCGTAATGTGGGCGAAGCGGTCGGGGCGGCGGCTGTCGAGGCTGACGTTAACCCGGCGAACCCCCGAATTGGCGAGCAGGGCGGCGAATTGTCCGAGCAGCACGCCGTTGGTGGTCAGCGTGACTTCCTCCAGGCCGTTGCCGATACGACTGCCGAGCGCGCGGAACAGCTCTCCGACCCCGCGCCGGACCAGTGGTTCGCCGCCAGTCAGGCGGATGCGACGTACACCACGGGCGATGAAAATGTCGCCAAGTTCGACAATCTCTTCAAGCGTCAGGACGTCCCTCTTGGGAAGAAACTGCATATGCTCCGCCATGCAGTAGCGACAGCGCAGGTTGCAGCGGTCTGTTACCGAAATGCGGACATAGTCGATCCTGCGGCCGAAGCTGTCGACCATTGATCCAGGCACCATGGCCGTCACTGCTTCCATCCCGCTTCGACTCCGACGTCAAACGAGGATTCGGCTAAGCCACTCTTGAAGACCCCCACGTGATCTGAATCAAGTCAGCCGCATTTCGAATGGCCGCATTCAAGGCACTTGTCGCATCCCTCGACCCGGATCAGGGCAGGCGCGCCGCACCGCGGGCAGGAAGGTTTCGTGATTGCTCCGGCGACCGGCGCATCCGCCCTGGGGCCGCTGTCATCGATCGCCTGACCGATGTGCCGCTCGATAACCTCACCGATCGCCGCGAGTAGCGACGGGACATAGCGCCCCTTCATCCATGCCCCGCCCCTCGGGTCGAACACGGCCTTGAGCTCTTCGGGCACAAACGAAACGTCGCCGCCGCGCCGGAAGACCGCCGAGATCATGCGCGTCAGGCCCAAGGTCCAGGCATAATGCTCCATGTTCTTGGAATTGACGAAAATCTCGAACGGGCGCCGGTCGCCGCCGGCTTCGAGATCGTTGATCGTCACATAAACGGCGTGCGCGCTTTCGGGCCATTTCAGCTTGTAGGTCGTGCCATGCATCGCGTCGGCCCGTTCAGCGAGTTGCGGCCCGTCACGAATGTCGCCACCGGGGGTTTCGCTGGCGGACAGCTTCAGCACCGATCCGGTGACGGCGTTGGGCCGGTAGGTCGTCAGCCCCTTGCAGCCCAGATGATAGCCTTCGACATAGATGTCGGCGAATTCCTCGAACGATATGTCCTCGGGGCAGTTAACGGTCTTGGAAATCGAACTGTCGACCAGTGCCTGGGCCGCGGCCTGCATCGCCAAATGATCGGACGGTTTCAGTGTTTGGGCGCTCACGAACAAATCGGCAGGAGGTGGAGCATCGCCGCGAACCTGCCGCCAAACATGCATGGCATAGTCTTCGACGGACTCGAACCGGGCGCTGCCGTCGGGCTGCAGGATTCGCCTTTCGTAGGAATAGGCAAACACTGGTTCGATTCCCGACGAGACATTACCGGCCAGCAGTGACGTGGTACCGGTAGGCGCAATGGAAGTCAGGCAGCCGTTGCGCAATCCATGCTGCGTGATTAGCGCCCGCGTCTCCTCGTCCAGGCACTGGAGATTGGGAGTCTCGAGCATCAGCTCGTCATAAAGCGGGAAAGGCCCCTTTTCGCCGGCAAGCCGAGCCGATGCGCGATAGGCCTCACGTTTGATAATGGCCAACCATCGCCGGGTTTGCTCGACCGCATCGCCACTGCCGTAGATCTTGCCACAGAAGAGCAGTGCATCGGCCAGACCGGTTACGCCCAGTCCGATGCGCCGCTTTGCCTTTGCCTCCATTTCCTGCTGTGGGAGAGGGTAGCGCGAGACGTCGATGACATTATCGAGCATCCGCACAGCGGTGGCGGTGAGCTCGGCCAAATTCGTTTCGTCAATCCGGGCTCCTTCCTCGAACGGGCACTCAACCAGCCGGGCAAGGTTAATCGATCCGAGGAGGCAGGCACCGTAAGGCGGAAGCATCTGCTCCCCGCAGGGATTGCTGGCGCTGATCGTTTCGCAATGCCGAAGGTTGTTGGCCGCATTGACCCGGTCGATAAAAATCACACCGGGCTCCGCACAATCATACGTCGACTGCATCAATCGTTCCCACAGCTCGCGCGCGCGAACGGTCCGGTAGCTCTTGCCCTGGAATTGCAGTGCCCATTCGGAATCGGCACCGAGCGAGGCCATGAAGTCATCGCTGACCAGCACCGACAGGTTGAAGTTCCTGAGCCGTTGAGGATCTCGCTTGGCGTCGATGAACGCCTCGATGTCGGGATGGTCGATCGACAAGCAGCCCATCATCGCGCCCCGCCGCTGACCAGCCGAATGGACCGTGCGGCACATTGAGTCCCAACAATCCATGAACGACAGCGGGCCTGAGGCCTCGGCGCCAACCCCCTCAACCGCGGCGCCATTCGGCCGGATTGTCGAAAAGTCGATCCCAACGCCGCCACCCTGCTGCATGGTCAGCGCGGCTTCGCGCAAGTGATCGAAGATGCCGCCCAGGCTGTCGGGCACCGTTCCCATCACGAAGCAATTGAACAAGGTCACCGACCGGCCGGTGCCTGCCCCGGCGATGACTCGACCCGCCGGGAGAAAGCGAAGATCGAGCATCGATTCTCGGAATCGGCCTCGCCAGTGGTCACGGGCATTCGGAGCTTCGGCTTCGGCTAACGCGGCGGCCACGCGGTCGGCCGTTGCCGCGAAATCCACATCGGTTTCGCCCTCGGTTGGTACGAAGCGATATTTTGCAGCCCAGATTTCCCCGGCCAGCGCGACGTCAAAGCTCATCGACCCCTCCCACTTTCGATGGAGAGAAGCTAACTCGTCGCCGGGCGAGCGAATTGATCTAGCGCATCGCGCGCTCCGCTAGTCTCGCTCGCCGATACGCGGGGCGAACAAGATGGGGCCGTAGCAACCGATGAACAGCAGGAAGCTACCGATCCAGCAAAGGCCCGCGACATCTACGCCCATGCGATAGTCGAGCGCGCCAAGCGACGTTGCGACGCGCAACAGAGCGCCGAGGGTGACCAAAAAGTAGATGACCGTCGTAGCAGGCCCGGCGCGCAATTCTCGACCGGTGTGGCCAAGAGTGGCACGGGTCATGACTGCAAGGATCATCGTCGCCATTGCGCCTGCCGTCAGCGCATGGATCGCCGCAGACTGCGGCACAGGCGTGCCGAGCTCGACCGCCGCCAGCAGCGCGAGCCCCACGGGCAACCACGCGTAGGCGACGTGGAGAATAAGCACGAGCGGATCGGCCACCGCCTTCCACCCCTTCCAACGAGCTAGCCGCATGGCCTGGGCCGTCGCGGCGATGCCCAGTAGCACGCCCGGCAGCCAGCCCGCTGGAGCAGCGATCCAAGCGAGCAGGGCAAGCGCCGTTAGCCCGATAACCGCCAGGTCGAACCGGCCCGGCTGACCTGGCAGACCTTGAATGACGCCGCGCTTGGCGAGCCAGTTGCGGGTGAAAGACGGCACGATCCTGCCGCCGATCAGCGAGATCATCAGCGTGACCAGCGCCACCGCCACCTTCCACGGCAATGCCGGATCGATGGCGAAGCCGGCTGCCGCCAGATGATCGAGCGCATTGGCCACGCCGAACAGCAGCACCAGCCCGACGATCGGGACGTTGCGATTGTTGGCTTCTATCACTTCACGTGCGGCGACGAGCACCAGCAGCAGGTAAAAGCCGACATCGAGGATCGCTGCGGCAACGGGCCCGAGCTCCGCCGAAAACAGCATGGCAAAGCGGCCCGCCATCCACAGGCCGAACAGGCCAGCGAGAGGCGCGCCCGCGATGGGCAGTCGGCCCGTCCAGTTGGGAATGGCAGTCAGCAGGAAACCGGCAACTATCGCGCCGACGAAACCGAACAGCATTTCGTGCCTGTGCCATGCGACGGCGTCGAATGCGGAAGTCAAGGTAATTTGCCCGGCGAGCACTGCCAGCCAGATAACCAGAGCGATAACAGCCCAGATCGCCCCGCCCAGGAAAAACGGCCTGAAGCCGCCTCTGAGGATTGGCGGGGATGCAGCCATGCGCTTGCGCCTGAGCGCCAGCATCTGTTCGCCTCGAGTTTGTATTGGCGCTTTCGTCATTGGTTAAGTTTTGCACAGTTACTCGAAAATCAATTGACTCAGATCATAGCCGCCAAAGCCAAGTGCATTTAACACTAATACATTCGGAGGACGTATGAGCAGCCCGGCTTCACAGATTGGAGAGCGACTAAGGGTTTGGGACCTTCCACTTAGGCTTTTCCATTGGATTCTGGTCATCGCCATCGCAATCGCATTCCTATCCTCTGAGGAAGACAGCGGCCTGAATGATTGGCATGTACTTTCTGGATGGGTGGCGGCTACGCTTCTCATTTTCAGGCTAGTCTGGGGGTTCGTCGGCGGTGAGCACAGCCGGTTTGCCAATTTCCTCAACTTCAGCGGGATTAGGCATCATCTCAGAGGGTTTGTGCAGGGAAAAGTCGAACCCACAGTCGGTCATAATCCGCTAGGCGCCATCGCAGTCATCCTTTTGCTCCTGCTGGTGGCTGTAACCATCTGGAGCGGGGCATTTCTCGGCGAGGCGGGCGAGGATCTGCACGAGGTCGTGGCTTGGACACTTCTCGCGCTGGTCGCCGTTCACGTGCTGGCCGTGGTGTTCACCTCTCTACTCTCACGAGAAAATCTGGTGAGAGCAATGATTGATGGCACCAAACCTAAGCAGCGGCACCCGCTTGCAATGGACGCCAGGCGGCCTGGACCGATGGCATTTCTCCTCGGAGCAGCGGCCGTGACTGGGGCGCTTTACGCCATTCACATTTATGACCCTGACGCATTCACGCTTAGAACTGCCGAGTCCTTCGAGCATCGCTCTGGCGGCCAGATGACGGCGTCTGAAATAACCAAGGCGGAGGACTGATCCCCTAGTTTCGTTGCGCGCTCGGCAATCATCCTAATGGGCTTGGCAAGCATTCTTGCGTTCCCAGCCGATAGCCAAGTCAGCGATCATTCGAGCTACCATAATGCCTCGGTGGTCGAATCCATGATCGGCACGCCAAAATCCATCGCCGCTGAGCACCGTGAATTGCATGAGACGCTTGCGCGAGCGTCTGGCGAAGGCCGCAGGCTTGGGCTAGCCGCTCGGCAGTTGGAAAGAGCGTTGGCGCCGGTCTTTCCACCCATTGCCTGGCCCTAAAACCGAACGAACAGCCGCCTTCGATCATCGAAACCGTCGTGCGGTAACGATCGGGAAGGCCGCATTGCGGCCATTACTTGACTATCAGCACCGAAACTTCCCAATGAGATGAGTGCCCATCATATTCATGTTGGGTGCGCCATTTTGCTTTTTTGTGCCGCGTGCGACCGTTCCTTTTTGGGAAGGTGTCCGAAATGGCCAAGATCCTCTGCGTCCTTTACGACGACCCGATTGACGGAATGCCGCAAACCTATGCGCGCGACGACATTCCCGTGCTCGACCGCTACCCTGATGGGCAAATGTTGCCGACGCCCAACGGCATCGATTTCAGGCCCGGCGAATTGCTTGGCTGTGTATCGGGCGAGTTGGGCCTCCGTTCCTACCTCGAAGGAAATGGCCATAGCTTAGTCGTCACGGAGGATAAGGACGGTCCCGACAGCGAATTCGAGCGAGAGCTGGTCGACGCCGACGTTGTCATTTCCCAGCCTTTCTGGCCCGCCTATTTGACAGCCGAGCGCATCGCCAAGGCGAAGAATTTGAAGCTGGCCCTCACCGCGGGGATCGGCTCCGACCATGTTGACCTGCAGGCAGCCATCGACCGCGGGATCACCGTTGCCGAAGTCACCTACTGCAACTCGATCAGCGTCGCCGAACATGTCGTGATGATGATCCTGTCTCTGGCGCGCAATTATCTGCAATCGTGGGACCTGGTGAAGGCAGGCGGCTGGAACATCGCGGACTGTGCCGCAAGATCCTATGACATTGAGGGCATGCACATCGGCACTGTCGCAGCCGGCCGAATCGGCAGCGCCGTCCTGCGGCGATTGAAGCCGTTCGACGTCCACTTACATTACACGGACCGGCATCGGCTTCCGTTGGAAGTAGAACGGGAATTGGGCGTGACCTGGCATGAGTCACCGGCCGACATGGTTCCGCATTGCGACGTGGTGACGATCAATTGCCCGCTGCATCCGGAAACCGAGAATCTGTTCGATGCGGCGATGATCGCGCGGATGAAGCGCGGCGCCTTCCTGGTGAACACCGCTCGCGGCAAGATCGCAAATCGCGACGCCGTCGCCGAGGCGCTCGAAAGCGGGCAGCTGGCCGGCTATGCCGGGGACGTCTGGTTCCCACAGCCAGCACCGCGCAACCATCCGTGGCGCAACATGCCCAACCACGGAATGACGCCGCATATTTCAGGAACGACGCTGTCGGCCCAGGCGCGCTATGCCGCAGGGACGCGCGAAATCCTCGAATGTTTCCTGGAAGGGCGGCCCATTCGCGACGAATATCTGATCGTCCAGGGCGGCCATCTCGCTGGAACTGGCGCGCATAGCTATAGTCCGGGCAACGCTACGGCCGGGTCGGAAGAAGCCGCAAAATTTAAAGCCAAGGTCCCAGCCGAGGGCTAGGCCGCCGGCCAGTTTTCAAGGACCTCGACGAACCGGGTCAGCCAGGCGTTGGTCTGATGGCCGTCAACCACGCGATGATCGATGGTCAGCGTGACATAGGCCATCGGCCGGACCAGGATCGCATCCTGCCCATTCACCTCGCGCACGACGACGCGTTTTTCCAGTTTGCCGACCCCGAGGATTGCCGCCTGGCCGGCGTGGAGAATGATCGGCGAGGCGAGCAGGCTGCCCGACACGCCATGGTTGGAAATGGTGAAGCTGCCGCCCGACACATCGGCCGCGGCAAGGTCGCCCGAACGCGCCCGGGCAGTGAGATCGTCAAGCTTGCGGCCTATTTCCTCCAGGCTGAGCGCCCCGGCGTCCTTGACCACCGGCACCACCAGGCCCTTTTCGCCGAGCGCCGTACCAATTCCGACGTTGATCCTCGGAGCGACCGCGATCCGATCTTCCTCCCAACGCCCATTGATCGCCGGCGCGACCGCCATCGCTTCAGCCGATGCCTTGATTAGGTAGGCGGTATAGCTGAGCCTGACGCCCTTGGCTGCCATGGCGGCCTTGTGCGCCGCGATGGCGGAGAAATCGGCTTCGAACAGGGCTGTGACGTGCGGTGCCTCACTGACCGCGCGGACCATATTCTCGGCAATCTTCAGGCGCATCCGGTCGTGCGGAATGTCCCGCGCGCTGAACTGGCTCGACGGGCCGCTTGCCGGCTTGCCGCTGCTGATCGTCGCCGAAGCGACCGCGCGATCGACATCGTCGCGGGTGATGCGGCCGTTACGGCCCGTGCCGTCGATCCGCGATGGATCGATATTATGCTGTAGCAGCGCTCGGCGGACCGAGGGGGACAGCCGGGTCTCACCGTTCCCCGGCGAAGGCCGGGGTCCAGGAGCGCCGACTGGCGCTGCTGACGCAGCGCCCTGGGCCCCGGCCTTCGCCGGGGAACTCGCGGCTTCTCCTGCCGGATCGATCTTGGCAAGTAGCGCGCCGGGCTCGGCCTCATCGTCGGTGTCGAGCAAAATCTCCGTCAGCACGCCGGCAGCAGGCGACGGCACCTCCTGAGTGACCTTGTCGGTTTCAAGCTCGACCAGCGGCTCATTCTCGAACACCAGGTCGCCGACCCTGCGAAGCCAGGCGCGGACGACCGCCTTCGTGCCTTCCTGCTCGTCGGGAACGCGAACGTCGATCATCTAAAAGCCCACCAACCGGTCGATCTCGGCGCGGATCTTGCCGACCGTCGGCAAGGCCCATTCCATCAGCTTGGGATGATGTGGGCTCGGCACGTCCGGCATGGTTACGCGCGCCACCGGCGCGTCGAGGTCGAGGAATGCTTCATCAGCAACGACGGCAGCAATCTCCGCCCCGAAACCGCCGGTACGCAGATCTTCGTGGACGATCAGGCAGCGACGCGTGCGGCGGACGCTTTCGAGCACCATTTCCCGGTCCCAGGGCTGAAGGGTACGCAGGTCGATCACATCGGCGCTGATGCCTTCCGCGGCCGCCTCGCAGCGGGGCACCATGGCGCCCCAGCTGACAATCGTGATCTTGTCGCCGTTGCGGGTCCTTTTGGCCTTGCCGAACGGCAGGACGAACCTGTCGCCCGGCCACGGCCGCCGCGCCCAACTGTCGTCGAGCATGGCGCGATGTTCGAAGAAGATCACCGGGTCATTACCGCGCAGCGAGGCACGCAGCAGCCCGACAGCATCCTCGGCGTTGGACGGCACCGCGACCTTCCAGCCCGGATTATGGACAAACGCCACCTCATTGGTCTGGCTGTGCCACGGATCGCCGCATTTGAAGAAGCCGCCGGGGATGCGCAGCACCATCGGCGCGGAAAAGCGGTTGGCGGTTCGCCAGCGCATCGTTCCGCAATCATTGATCTGTTCAGTCGCCGGTTCGGCATATTTGCGGAACTGAATCTCCGGCACCGGCATCAGTCCGGCCAGCGCCATGCCGACCGCGCGACCAATGATTCCTTCCTCATTGAGCGAGGTGTCAAACACCCGGTCGACGCCATATTTGTCCTGCAAGCCGAGCGTCACCGCGTGGACGCCGCCCTTGGGGCCAATGTCTTCGCCGAACAGCAGCACCCTGGGATTGGCCTCAAGCTCCTGGTCGAGCACCCGGCGAATGGCGGTGACCATGTTGATCCGCTGGCCTTCGGGTTGCGGCAGATCGGTCGCATCGTCGAGGCTGAGACCAGCTCCGCCGCCCACCTGGCTGGCTTCACCATCGAAATAGACATGGTCGGTCACGCGATCAGGCGACGATACTCCCCGCGCCTCCGCTTCGGCGCGGGCGGACTCGACCTCCTGCGCGACCGATGCCTCAATCAAATCCCAGTCGAGCCTGGAGGCGAATTTCCTGAGCTTGGGCAGCGGGTCGCGCGCCCATTCGGCCTTAACTTCCGCTTCGGACTTGTAAGTTTGAGTGTCCTGGAAGCTATGGCCTTCGAGCCTCGGCACGGTCAGCCGGATCAGCGCCGGCCCCTTGCGCGCGCGGACATGGCCGATTGCCTCGCCGATTAGCCGCTCGGCTTCCTCCGGCTCGGTGCCGTCGCCGTTCCAGATGGCCAGATTCTTGAAGCTGGCGAGGTTGGCGGCAATATCGCGGCCGGGCGTCTGGTAATCCGACGTCACCGAGATGCCGTAGCCATTATCCTCAATATAAAATAGCAGTGGCAAAGATTGTGTAGTCGCAATTGTTAGCGCGGACCAAAATCCGCCTGTTGCGCAGCTGGCGTCGCCGCCAAGCACCACCGCGATAGCCCCATCGTCCTTCTCGCCCAATACCCTGGCCTTGTAGGCAATCGCCTGCGCCCAGCCGGCGGCCGGGGTATATTGTGCGCCTACTCCGCCGCACATCGGCAGCGCATGAGCGCCACCCGGATTGGGATAGTTGAACACCACGCCGATATCGCGGCCGTCGCTGTAGCCGCCGGCCAGACCCATGCCCGAACCCAACGCATCGGCCAGCGGCACGCCGAGAGCCAGAAGCATCGGCCTCGACCGGTAATAGCCACAGGCCGCGTCGCCATCGCGCAGGTGCATGCCAAGAATGACCTGTGCCACGTCATGGCCGCGGGCCGAAAACTGGTAGAGAACCTTCTTCTCGGGAACGAGCCGGGTTTCCTCAAGCTCGTCCATCGCCCGGCTGGTCACCACGAGCCGGGCTACTTCAGCCCAGTCCACGCCAAGATCGGCCCTAAAGTCGGGCTCCGGTTCGGCAGCCATCAAGTCAGCCATTAATGGTCTCGACGACAGCGGCTATGAAGCGCTCGATGGCGGCGTCGGCCATGCCGATGACGTTGAAGCGGCCGCTGTCGGCCATGTAGATCGCATGGTCCTCGCGCAGCTTTCGGACCTGCTCGGGAGTCACCGGCAGCATCGAAAACATGCCGAATTGCCCGCCAATATAGGCCAGGCGCGGATCAGCCGCGGCGATTGCACCGCGAATCCGGTTGATGCGGTCGCGCATCTCTCCGACCTCGGCGTCCCAGTCGGCGCGCAGCTCGGGTGTGTCGAGCACGATCCGAACGGCAGCAGCACCATGATCGGGCGGCATCGACCACATTTCGCGCGCGATCTGGACGACATGGTCCATTGCCCGCTTGGTCCCGGCAGCATTGCCGGTCTTGAGCCACAGCGAGCCGACGCGATCGCGATAGACCCCAAAATTCTTGTCGCAGCTCTGCGAGGCGATAACCTCGTCGCAGGCATCGAACAGTGCGTGCAGCCCGGCGGCATCTTCGGCGAAGCCGCGCCCAAGCCCCTGGTAAGCGATGTCGACAAACGGGATCAACCCGCGCCGCGAAACGACGTCGACCACCTGGCGCCACTGGTCGTCGCTCAAGTCGGCGCCGGTTGGGTTGTGGCAGCAGCCGTGGAGCAGCGCGACATCACCTCGGTCGGCGCTTTCGAGCGCAGCCATCATGGCATCGAACCGGATGCAAGTCTGGAGCCGCTCGTAATAAGGATATTGAACGATGTTGAGCCCGGCCGCCTCGATTACGGGAACATGGTTGGGCCAAGTCGGCGTTCCGACATGGACCTTTGCGTCCGGATGGGCCGCGGCGACCAGCTTGAAGCCAAGGCTCAACGCTCCGCAGCCGCCCGGCGTGTGAAGTCCCGCAATGCGTTCGTCGTCGGCATGGCGGCCGAGCACGATCGGCCGAAGGAGCTCGGTATATCGCCGGTCGCCATGTCCGCCGACGTAACTCTTGGTCTGCTGGCTATTCCACAGCAGTTGCTCCGCCTTCTTCACCGCGCGCAGGATCGGAGTGTTTCCGGCGCCATCACGATAGACGCCAACCCCAACATCGATCTTGTCGGGCCTGGTGTCGGCATTGGCCATGGCAATCAGGGCCAGTAGCGAATCGCTTTGCACGTCGCCCAGCGCATCGAAGAATTGAGCGCCCCCGTTGCTGCTCGTCATGGTCGGCTCGTCCAGCATTTTTTCGCTCTAGCGCGAGATTGCCGTCATTGCGAGCGTAGCGAAGCAATCCAGTTGCTGGATCGCCGCGTCGCTCCGCTCCTCGCGATGACGGCTAGGCGTCATAGTCGACCGCGACTCCTTCGCCGACGGGCACCGACTGGCAGGTCAGGACATAGCCCGCGGTGATTTCCTCGTCAGTCAGGCCATAGCGCGCCGCCATTTCAACCTTGCCCCTGGTGACCTTGGCGCGGCACGTGGCGCACACCCCCGCCTTGCAGGCAAATGGCGCGGGCAAACCCGCCTCGCGCGCGCTGTCGAGGATATTGGCCTCGCTGAACTCGACCTTGCGGGTCCGCCCGTCGAGCGTGACGCTGACCGTCAGCCCCGCTGCCTTCTCCTGCAATTGCGCCATCTGCGCTGCCAGGGCAGCGGAGGGGCGGCCCGCAAGGAACCGCTCGATATGGATACGGTCCTTGGCCACGCCACGGGCATTCAGTGCTGCCTCGGCGGCATCCATCATCGGGCCGGGGCCGCAGATGAACCAGGCGTCGACTGCCCCTGAATCGCTGACGAGGTGGTCAAGCGCGTCGTCGCAGGTTTCGCGGTCGAGCATGCCGTTGAACAGCTCGACGTCGCCCTGCTCGTCGCTGAGGAAATGATAGAGCTCGAACCGGCCGATGTAGCGGTCCTTCAATGCCGCCAAAGCCTCGAGGAAGATGACCGAGTTTGAATCGCGATTGCCGTAGAAAAGGGTGAAGCGGCTGCGCGGCTCGGAACCTAGTGCGGTCTTGATCAGCGACATGACGGGGGTAATTCCGGAACCTCCCGCGAAGGCGACGTAATGGCGAGACTTCGTTGGATCGAATTCGACGGTGAAGGAGCCGTGCGGGCTCATCACGTCAAGCGTGTCGCCCGCCCTTAGATTATCGCCGACCCAGTTGGAGAAGACACCGCCGGCGATCCGCTTGACGGTGACCTTGAGCTGGTCCTCGTCGGGCGCGACGCACAACGAGTAATTGCGCCGAACCTCCTCGCCGCCGATCTCGGCCCGAACCGACAGATGCTGGCCCGCCCTGAAACGGAAGGCATCCTTCAGCTCCGGCGGAACCTCGAAACGGATCGAATTAGCCTCGTCGGTTTCGGGAACGATCTCCGCCACTCGAAGCGAGTAGAAATGCTCAGCCATTACCAGGCAGCGTCGGGATAGGTTCGGGGCAGATGCTGCATTATCGCCAGCAAATGGCCGAGGTGCTCGCTGTGATGGCCCCTCCGGCCACCAAGGATGGGCCGCTGGTCGGCAGGCGGGTCCAGCTTGGCTTCAGCCAGCACCGTCGCGATTGCCGAGCGATATTCATCCTCGAATTCCCGCGGATCGACGGCTATTTCGCGCTCGATCAGGCCGGCAAGCATTTCATCGACTTCGAACAGTTCGGGGATGAAGCGCCAACACCAGTCCAGCCCCGCGGCCATGCGCCGCGCGCTTTCCTCGGTGCCGTCTCCCAGGCGGATAACCCAATCCGCCGACAGTTCGCGGTGATAAGCGACCTCCTTGACGCCCTTGGCGGCGATCGCAGCGATCCGCTCGTCCTTCGAGCCGACCAGGCGCTGGTAGAGCATGTGCTGCCACGTTGAGAATAATAGCTGGCGAGCGATCGTCTGGCCGAAATCGCCATTGGGCTGCTCGACCAGCAGGCAATTCTTCCAGTCCAGCACATCTCGGTGGAAGGCCAAATTGTCGGCATCGCCGGCCAGGCCGAGGAAGTTGGTCCCCTGCCCGATCAGGTCGAGCGCCAGGTTGGCGAGGCTGAGGTCGACTTCCAATGCCGGCGCATGGCCGCACCATTCGCTGAGGCGCTGCCCGAGGATTAGCGCATCGTCTCCCAGCCGCTGGCAATAATCGGCCAGCGCGGCGTCGATTTCGATGGTTGGCGCGCTCGCCATCAGATGTGCTTCACCACGTCTGGGATGTCGTAAAAGGTTGGGTGGCGGTAGATCTTGTCCTCGGCCGGCTCGAAAAGCTCGCCCGCCTGCTCAGGATCGGAGGCAACGATGTCAGTCGATTTCACCACCCACAGGCTCACTCCTTCGAGCCGCCGCGTGTAGGTGTCGCGCGCGTGCCGGAGCGCGAGCTCCGGGTCAGGAGCATGAACGCTGCCAACGTGACGATGGCTAAGACCGCCTTTCGCACGAACGAACACCTCCCATAGCGGCCAGTCGGTCATTTCATCCCACCTTTCGTCATCCCCACGAAAGCGGGGACCCAGAAAAGAAAAATTAGGTTCCCGCTTTCGCGGGAATGACGAGAAAAAATCAAGCGGCTGCTTTCGCCCGCCGTTTCACTTCATAGGCCGCGGCGGCCTCGCGCACCCAGGCGCCGTTGTCCCAGGCTTCGTTGCGGGCCTTCATCCGCTCTTTGGCGACCGGGCCCTCACCGCGAACCACCGCGTAAAATTCTTCCCAGTCGACCTCGCCAAAGTCATAGCCGCCCTTGGCCTCATTCCATAAGACGGCCGGATCCGGGACAGTGAGGCCGAGGAAATCCGCCTGCGGAACGGTGATGTCGACGAACTTCTGGCGAAGCTCGTCATTGGTCTCGCGCTTGATCCGCCAGCGCATCGACCGTTCGGTATTGGGCGAGTTGTCGTCGGGCGGGCCGAACATCATCAGCGAAGGCCACCACCAGCGGTTCAGCGCATCCTGCGCCATCCGCTTCTGCTGAGGCGTCCCATTGGCCAGCGCGATCATGATTTCATAGCCCTGGCGCTGATGAAAGCTCTCTTCCTTGCACACCCGGACCATGGCGCGGGCATAGGGGCCGTAGCTGGTACGTTGCAGCGGCACCTGGTTCATGATCGCGGCGCCATCGACCAGCCAGCCGATCGCGCCGATATCGGCCCAGGTCAGCGTCGGATAATTGAAGATGGTGCTGTACTTGGCCTTCCCGGAATTGAGGGCCTCGACCATTTCCTCGCGGCTGGTGCCGAGCGTTTCCGCGGCGCAATAGAGGTAAAGCCCGTGCCCGCCTTCGTCCTGCACCTTGGCCAAAAGGATCGCCTTCCGCCGCAGTGACGGGGCGCGGGTGATCCAATTCCCCTCCGGCAGCATGCCGACGATCTCGCTATGCGCGTGCTGTGAAATTTGCCGGACCAGCGTCTTGCGATAGGCTTCCGGCATCCAGTCCTTGGGCTCGATGAATTCGTCGGCGGCGACCCGCGCCTCGAAAGCTGCGACGAGCTCCGGGTCCTCGGCGGTTTCGATCGGCTTGACGTTCTTGTTGAGCTCGGTGGTGTACATATGGTCGATGTAGCGCTTCCGGCCCCGCGCTTCAAACTACTGATAGTCGGCGGTGACTTCGATGTTCCCAATATAAGTCCCGTCAGCGGTGGACGGGATCGCGATCGAGCCGCCAATGTTGAAATCGGTGCCCGGGGCGCCCGAGTTGGTCAGCGTGATCGTACTCGGTGCCGTGGGCGTAAATCTGATCGTCGTTGAATTGCTGGCATTCACGAGGTCCGATGGCGCGACAATGATTTGCACCACACCCTTGTTGCTGCCCTGGACGTTAAAGATCGCGGGTCGGGCAGCGCCCGTACACGTAGCCGCCGCCGGGCAGCTTATGGCGCCAGCCATACTCATCGAAACCGTGGTGGTCCCGGAAGCGGCCGGCATAACAATGCCAAAATCCAGGTCCTGCTTGGAAATGAATGTCAGTGCTTTGACGACATTGGCGTTGGCCTGGATGGTGATCTGCGCTGCACTCGCGGGAACGAGTGGCATCGCGCCCAGAAGAGCGAATGCAGACAACCTCCAGAGAGCGCGCGAAATGATCGTCACAAGCAGCCCAGAATTGGATCCAACCTGAACCGATACGGAGTTGTGGTGAAGAAGCCGTTAACCACGACCCCTCCCGGCGAGCGACAGGCGATGCTAGTCAGAGACCATGGCTTACGAATCCCTCCTCTTCTCCAACTCCGATGGCATCGCCCGCATCACGCTCAACCGGCCAGACCGGCTGAACAGCTTCACCAAGGCCATGCACGCCGAGTTGAGAGACGCTCTTGCCAACCTCGGCGATGCCCGGGTGGTGATGCTGACCGGGGCCGGTCGCGGCTTTTGCGCGGGTCAGGACCTCAATGATCGGGCGGTCGCGCCGGGCGAGGCGGTCGACCTCGGCGAAACGGTGGAGGAAAGCTGGAACCCGCTGGTCCGGACGCTTGCTGCCCTGCCGCAACCGGTCATTGCCCGGGTCAATGGAGTTGCCGCCGGCGCAGGCGCGAACATTGCGCTTGCCTGCGACCTGGTCATTGCCGCCAAGTCGGCCAAGTTCATCCAAAGCTTCTCGGCGCTGGGCCTAATCCCCGATAGCGGTGGAAGCTGGCATTTGCCCCGGTTGGTTGGCCAAGCGCGGGCGCTGGGCCTGGCACTTACTTGCGAGCCGCTTCCGGCCGAGAAGGCCGCGGAATGGGGACTGATCTGGAAAGCTGTCGATGACGACCAACTCGATGCCGAAGTCGACGGCGTCGCGACCAAATTGGCATCGCTTCCGCCCCTCGGCCTCGCAGCGATCAAGCAGATCATCCGTTCAAGCTGGAGCCGAACGCTCGACCAGGAACTGGAATTGCAGCGCGACGAGATGCGCCGGTTGGGCTTCACGCATGATTATCGCGAAGGCGTCGCCGCCTTTCTCGAAAAGCGCCCGGCCAAATTTGAGGGCCGCTAATCAGGCGACCAATTCGCTGAATTTGGCCAAATCGATGTTGCCGCCCGAGACGACGCAGACAATTGGCCCTTCGCCGGCCTGGCCGGTGAGCGCCGCGGCGAGCGCAAGTCCCCCCGCTCCCTCCGCTATCGTACGGGTTTTCTCCGCGATCAGGCGCATCGCATCCCTGGTCTGATCGAGCGTAACGGTGATCGTGCCATCGACGATCGGCTGCATGCGCTGCCACATCCGTGCGGTGACGCTTTGTCCGCCGGCGCCATCGACGAAGGACGCCTGCCAGTCGGGGAATTTGCTCGGCGCGCCCTGCGCCAAGGAATAGGCATAGGGCGATGCAGTTTCCGGCTCGGCGCCAATCACTTTTACCCCGGGTCGCAGCGCCTTCGCCGCGCTGCCGACGCCGGTAATCAGGCCGCCCCCGCCGATCGCTGCAATCACCGTCCCAACGGTTGGAAGCTGCTCGACTATTTCCAGACCCATCGTGCCATGGCCGGCAATGAAATCGTGGCTGTCGAAGGGATGGATGAAGGTGCCCTCCAAGCCCTCGAACGCGTGGGCCTCGGCCGCTTTCCACGCCTGTTCGTAGGACACCGGCATGATTGTCGCGCCCAGCGCCCGCATCCGGTCGAGTTTGGTCTGCGGCGCCGTCTCGATCGCCACCACCGAGCAGGCGATAGCCGCCTTTCGTGCAGCAAAGGCCACGCCCTGCCCCGCATTGCCGGCGCTGATCGTCCAAACGCCGCGCGCCCGCTCCTCGTCCGTAAGCCGGGCTACGGCATTGGCTGCGCCGCGAATCTTGTAGGAATTGGTTGGCTGCAGATTCTCCAGCTTTAGCCAAACCTCGGGAGCGCCGCTTCCGAGCTCCAGCTTTACCAATGGCGTCCGCAATACCGTGTCGGCGACATTGATCCGCGCATCCTCAATATCGCTCAGCTGGATTGGCCTTACCGGGTCGATCATTGCCGCCTCTGTTTCATGATTGGGTGCCTTCTTCTAAGGGAGGCGCATGAAGACTCTCAAGCTGCTCAACTATGCCTTTGACCAATGGCAACCCGGCGAGGGCAATCTCACCGAGATCGCAAGCGCTATCGACGGCTCGCCGGTTGCATTGACTGGGTCCGGCGGGCTCGATTTCGGCGGCATGCTGCGCCACGCCCGCGACGTTGGCGGGCCTGCCCTCCGCAAGCTGACTTTCCACGAGCGAGCCCGGATCATCAAGGGGCTCGGCCTCGCCATCATGGCGCGCAAGGAAGAGCTGTACGAACTCAATTACCAGACCGGCGCGACCCGCAAGGACGGCTGGATCGACATCGAGGGCGGCGCAGGAACCCTGTTCAGCTTTTCGTCCAAGGGCCGCCGCGAGCTTCCCGACGCCCATGTCCTGCTCGACGGCGCGGTCGAGCCGCTGTCGAAGGGCGGCAGCTTTGTCGGCCAGCACATCTATTCCCCGCTGCAGGGTGCGGCGGTTCACATCAACGCGTTCAATTTCCCGGTATGGGGAATGCTCGAAAAGCTCGCCCCGACTTTGCTTGCAGGCATGCCGGCGATCGTAAAGCCGGCCAGCGCCACTGCCTATCTGTGCGAGGCGGCAGTTCGGGTAATGACCGAGAGCGGGCTGCTGCCGCCCGGATCGTTGCAGCTGATCGTCGGAGGTGTCGGCGATTTGTTCGACCATCTGACAGGCCAGGATGTCGTCAGCTTTACCGGATCGGCCTCGACCGCGCTCAAGCTCCGCTCTCATCCGACAGTCCAGCGCGAAAGCGTCAAATTCATCGCCGAACAGGACAGCCTGAACGCCTCTTTGCTTGGACCCGACGCGGCGCCGGGGGCGCCCGAGTTCGAGCTGTTCGTCAAGGAAGTGGTCACGGAGATGACGGTCAAGGCGGGGCAGAAGTGCACTGCCATCCGCCGCGCCATGGCCCCGGCCGAGCATCTCGACGCGGTCGAGGCGGCGATCCGTGACCGGCTCGTAGCCACCAAGGTCGGCGACCCGCGCGACAAGGAAAGCCGCATGGGCGCCCTCGTTTCGCTCGGCCAGCGTGACGATGTCCGATCACAAATCGCCAAGCTGACCGCATCGGGGGCCCGTATCGTCGCCGGCAATCCTGACGCAACGCCAGGCGTTTCCGGCGGCGCATTCATGGAGCCGATCCTGCTCCGCAGCGACGATCCCTGGGCGAATGGCGCAGTCCATGATGTCGAGGCGTTTGGCCCGGTGTCCACAGTCATGCCTTATCGAGACTTGGCCGACGCCATCGCTCTGGCCAATCGCGGAATGGGCAGCCTCGCGCTTTCGCTATTCACTCATTCGCCCGAGGCGGCACGGGAGTTTATTCAGGGCGCAGCCGCCTATCATGGCCGGATGCTGGTCCTGAACCGCGACAATGCCGCCGAGTCCACTGGTCATGGCTCCCCGCTCCCGGTCCTGGTCCATGGCGGTCCCGGCCGCGCGGGGGGAAGCGAGGAAATGGGCGGCATCCGCGGCGTAAAGCATTACATGCAGCGCACCGCGATCCAGTCGACTCCGGCGATGATCGCCGCGATTAGCGAGCAATATATACCTGGCGGCCCCAAGCATGAGATCGCCCAGCACCCCTTCCGGCGCCGCATGGCGGAGCTGGAGATTGGCGATACGCTCAAGACCAAGAGCCGCACCGTAACGCTTGAGGATATTGAGCATTTCGCCCATTTCACCGGCGATACATTCTACGCCCACATGGACGACGAAGCGGCCAAGGCCTCGCCAATTTTCGAGGGCCGCGTGGCTCACGGCTATCTCATCCTGAGCTTCGCCGCCGGCCTGTTCGTGGATCCCGATCCGGGCCCGGTGCTGGCCAATACGGGCCTTAAAAACCTCCGCTTCCTGACCCCGCTCTATCCGGGGGATTCGATGCGGGTGGAACTCACTGTCCGCTCCAAGTCGCTGAAAAGCGAGGACACCGGCGTGGTCCGCTGGGCAGTCGAGGTCTTCAACCAGAAGGACGAGATGGTCGCGACATACGACTTGCTGACTGAAAACGTGCCATAAGGGCGGCAACCGCTCTCCTCGCCGTTCGTTTTGACGGCGACTGTTCCAAAGGAGGGCTACCATGAAAATCAGCGAAGTGATGACCACCGAGGTCGAGACCATCAGCGCCGACCAGACCGCGCGGGAGGCGGCAAGCTTCATGCTCCGCGCTGACGCGGGCTCGATCCCGGTGTGCGAGGGCGACAGGGTGGTCGGTATGATTACCGACCGCGACATCGCCGTTCGCGGTGTCGCCGAGGGCCGCGGGCCAGACACGCCGGTAAGCGAACTAATGAGCGACGGCATCATCTGCGCCCGCGAAGACGACGACATCCAGGATGTCGCTCGGCGGATGAGCGAGGAACAGGTTCGCCGCTTGCCGGTGCTCGATGCCGATGACCGGCTGTGCGGCATCGTCAGCCTGGGCGATTTGTCACGCGAAGCTCGCGGCGAGGCGGCGCAACGGGCGCTCGAAGGCGTCAGCGCGCCCGGCGGATCGCACCAGCAGTAGTCGTCATTGCGAGGAGCCGAAGGCGACGCGGCAATCCAGGCTGGATTGCTTCGCTCCGCTCGCAATGACGAGAAACCTATCTGGTCAGCTGTCCGATCGCCTGGTCGACCAGGGCTTGGTCGGTCTTGGCGTCGTTGCGCTCGGCAATCAGCTTGGCGGCAGCCGCGGTTGCAGCCTTCGCGGCAGTTGCGCGCAACTCGTCGATCGCGGCACGCTCTTCAGCCGCAATCTTTGATTCGGCCATCGCCTTGCGGCGTTCGACCAGCGCTTTGGCGTCGTGTTCCGCCTTGGCGACGATCGCCTTGGCCTCGCTTTTGGCCCGCTCGACCATTGCGGCAGCCTCGGCGTCGGCAGAAGCCGCCTTGGCTTCATATTCGCGCTTTAGCGCCTCGGCTTCCTTGCGCAGCGCCGCCGCTTCATCGAGCTGGTCGCGAATCGCCGCAATCTTCTTGTCCAGCGCCTTGCCGATGGCCGATGGGACCTTCTTCCAGACAAGGATTGCGATGACGACGATCATCGCCGCGGCGATGAACCAGGGCGGGGTCAAACCGAATGCATTGGGTTCGGCCTCATGGCCGCCCGCCGCCTCCGTATGGGCGACCGTCGTAGCTTCCGCCGGCTTATCCATGGGTCAGCTCCGCCTTCACGGCCTTGGTCGCGTCGTCACGGCTCACCTTGAGCCCGGCAACCTTGCTTGCGATGTCCTGCACCAGCTCGCTTGCAACCGCCTCAATATTGGCCAGCGCCTCGGTGCGGCTTGCGCGAATTGCTTCCGCGGCCTTGTCCAGCTTGGCCTGGATTGCCGCGTCCGCCTTGGCGACTTTTTGCTCAATAGCCTTCGCACCCTGCGCCTTGGCGGCAGCTGTGGTCTTCATCGCCTCGGCCCGGCTTTCGTCCATGCGAAGCCGAAAGGCCTCTTCGTTGGCGTCTGCCTCGATTCTTGCGCGTTCGGCAGCAGCAAGGTCATCTGCCATCTTTTGGTCGCGCTGATCGACCGTCGACTGGATTTTCGGCACCATTCCAAGGCCAATGGCGAAGAAGATGACGCCAAAGACCACCGCCAGCCAGAAAAACTGGGACCAGAAAATCTCAGGAAGTTGGGCGAGTTGAGGCATTCTTTATCCCGTCTTGGCGGGAGCGCCGAACCGGCGCCCCCGGCCATTACGACTTAGAAAACGAAGAGAATGAGCAGGGCGATGGTGAACGCCATCAGGCCCAGAAGCTCGGCCAGTGCGAAGCCGAGGAACAGGCGGCCCTGCTGGCCGTCAGCGGCCGCCGGGTTGCGCAGCGCGCCCTGAAGGAACGAGCCGAACACGTAGCCGACGCCGACGGCGGCAGCGCCCGTGCCGATCGCGGCAAGTCCGGCGCCGATCATTTTCGCAGATTGAAGGTCCATCTGTAACTCCTTTGGTGACTTGGATTTTCTAGTGAAGGTTGATCGCGTCGTTGAGGTAAAGCGACGTAAGCAGCGCAAAAACATATGCCTGAAGTGCGCAGATCAGCAGCTCGAGCATGCCGACCCCGACGACGAACAGGAAACTGACAAGACCGACGCCGAAACCAACCGCACTGCCCGATCCAAAACCGTTGGCGATAAAGCTTCCGAACACCTCCATCAGGATGTGACCGGACATCATCGCGACGAACAGTCGAAGCGCGAGGCTGAATGGACGGACCAGGAACGAGACAATCTCGATCGGAATGATCAGCGGCAGCATGTACCAGGGCGTGCCCTGCGGCACGAACAGCGAGAAGAAGTGCAGGCCGTGCCGCCAAAAACCGATGATCAGCACTAGCGAAAAGCTCATGATCGCCAGCAGGCCGGTGATGCTGAAGTGGCTGGTCGAGGTAAAGGCATGCCAGCCGGGAACGATCGCCAGGGGAAGCAGCCCGAGGAAATTCGCGACCAGAATGAAGGCGAACAGAGAGAAGAGGAACGGCGTGAACTTCTTGCCTTCCGGCCCGATGTTCACCTTCACCAAATCGTCGATGAACCCGACAACTCCCTCGGCGGCCATTTGCCAGCGGCCCGGTATGATCTGCCGCTTCATCCCGCCCCACATGAACAGGCCGATGATGGCGAGCGTGGCCAACATCCACGCCGCGCTGTTGGTCAGGCTGATGTCATAGCTACCGATGTGCAGCGGAACCAAGGGTTCCACTGTAAACTGATGCATCGGGTCGATCTTGCCGGACACAGTTACCTCTTACATTCCAGTGCTGGGGGGTTGCCCCGGCGTGTTTTTAGCAATCCGTAGAATGCTCCTGACGCCGACCCCGAAACCGAGGAACAGCATCACTAACGTCAACAAGGGTTTCGTCCCGAACAGGCTGTCCAGTCCCCAACCCAGCAATCCTCCGCCAAGTGGACCGCCGATCAGATAGCCAATCACAAGCTGGGTAACCCGCATATTGGGGTCGACCCTATTTTTCATGGCCTCTTCCGCTTCGCGCCGCTGCGCCCGGTCGAGCCGCTCATCGAGCGATTCCAGCCGCGCATCTGGTGGAAGCTTCGCGGCCTCTTCGGTTTCGTCTTCAGCCATGGCCCTATCACTCCAATCTGTGCGCAGCGAAGCTCGAAAAGCAGCCGCGCGAAAGGCAAGGATCATGGCGGCCGACTAGCCCGCCAAGGCGCCGCCCCTTTATGAAGGGGCATGGCAATAGTCAACCGCGTCGCATGACCGCTTGGCCGCATCGGGTGGGCATGGCAGAGTAGACCTTATGAGAGCCGCTATCCCGCTAGCCGTCCTTCTTGCCGCCTGCGGCCAGCAAGCAACTCCGCCAGCCAATCAGGTGGAGGGGCCGGCGCCTGCTACGAAACCAGCCCAGCCCGCCGCCAAGGCATTCGCGCTCGATGAGAAAAACGACCTGCTCGAGTTCCACTACGGCTGGTCGGCCGAAGTTGCCGCGGTGCCCCAGCTGGTGGCGCAGTTCAGTGCCGCGATGGACAAGACCAAGGCCGAGCTTCTGGCCAATGCCGAGTCCGACAAGGCGGAACGCGCAAGACAGGATTTCCCTTTCAATCCGTATAGCTCATCGACCGACTATAAGACGGCCGGCGCCACCGGCGGGCTGCTCAGCCTTAGGGTCGATGTCGCTTCCTATACGGGCGGCGCTCACGGCAATTATGGTTCCAGCGCGCTGCTCTGGGATCGCAGGCTGGGCAAGCAGGTCGAGTTGCCAACCCTGTTCACCACGGCCGAGAATATGGAGCGGCTGCTGACCCAGCCCTGGTGCGATGCGCTCAACAAGGCCCGCGAGGAAAAGCGCGGCGAGCCGGTCGGCGGCAGCGGCATGTTCGACGAATGCCCCAAGCTCAGCGAGATTTCGATCATTCCGACCGACAAGGACGGGAACGGCAGGTTCGAACGATTGGTGATGGTCGCGGACCCCTATGTTGCGGGTCCTTATGCCGAGGGCGATTATGAGATTGAGCTACCGGTAACCGGCGACCTGATTTCGGCAATCCGCTCGGAATATCGTGAGAATTTTGAAGCTCAGCCGCAGTAATCGGGTACCGGATTCCGGCCAACGGCATAGCGCTGCCATCCGCCCTGTCCCGATAGATAATATTCGCCGACATTGATTCGCCGAAGCAGGCTGCAGGCCGCCGTGATGCCGACTTCCTGCGGCGATACGCCTTTGCGGGTCGCAAGTCCGGAGTAAAGCGAACGGCGGCGGATGTTGATGGCGTCGACTTCGCGCCGAAGTGCCGCCGACGGAACGCCGACATAGCCAATGTAACCGTCATAGCGCTCGCCGATCTGGCCGGCCCGCTTTGCCGCGACGATGGCCGCGGGATCCTGCGCCGGAACCGATGCCGGCGCGGCCAGGCCCGCGATGCCGACCGCAATGAGGACCAGCTTCCTCATTGCTTGGGCTGCTGCTGCGGGAATGCTTCGGGGTTCTGCTGAATCAGCTGCTCGACATCGCGCTGCAAGCGAACCAGCACTTCCTGCCGGATTGTAACGTTCAGGTTGATTTCGATCGGCTTCTCGGGCGTCGAAAGCGAAATGCAGCCATTGAGCGGCAACATCAGCACCGTCGCGCAGGCCGCGGGCAAGAGTCTTGGTCGTTTCATGTCCTTATCCTCATTGCTGGTTCGTTGGGTTCGGCGTGACCTTTTGTTCGACCGGGCCTTGCGTCTGCTCCTGGCTTTCCTCCCGGCGCCGAGTCTCGACCGTGATGCCCGGCACCTCATCGAGCGGCCGCGGAAGCGCCGGCTCGATCACCTCGGTCGGATCACGGAAGCTCTTGGCGGTGGCGATCAGCGCGCGGAACGGCCCCTTGATCGTCACATTGAAGTTCAGCGGGATGCTGTTGAGCGAGCGAATCAACCGCTGGGTGCTGGTATTGCCCAACCCGACACCCTGGATCGTCAGCCGGGTCGCAAATTCACCGTCGAGATAGCCGTCCAGCCGAATGATCATCGAATGGAACCGGAGGTCGCGCAGTGCATCAAACGCGAGGCCGCCCATCGTCCCAAGGTTCGCCCTGTTGACGACCCCGTTATAGGCCAGGGTCCCGCCACCCTCGCGGCTGTCGAGCCGCCCGCCGACAACCCGGCCGCCTGCGTCGTCAAAGATCATCGGGAGCACGCCGTCGAATGTGCCGGTGGCGGAAATCTCCGCAAAACCCATTGAGTCGACGAAAGTCTTGGCGTCGAGGCCGACCACTACGAAGGTCAGCCGCTTCGGTGTCGGGCGACCGAAGTTGAGGATCGTCTCCTGGAGGATTAGCCGGCCGCCCATGAACGGCCATTCGCCGCGCTCGATTTTGACCAGCTGGTCGGGCAGCAGTTGATAGCGGATTTCGCCGTCCTCGACCAAAATGCCGGGGTTGACGGTCTTCAGCGCCATCACCTGGCCGGGCGCGGTGACCATGCCGAGCAAGTCGGTGAAGTGGATCGTCCCGTTCATCCCGGTCACCGGGCCGAAGCTGGCGGCAAGGTCCATGTCGTGGGCGGTGAAGTCGCCGGTCGACGTCAACTCGCCGGACCCGTTCCAGTTGATCCGGCCCTGCCCGCTGAACCGCCCGTTCACCAGGGCAATGACGCCCTGGGTCAGGCGCGTGATCTCCTCTGGCTGCAGCGCATTGCCGAAAACAATTCCCGGCACGTCCAGCAACGCGTTGCCATCGCCCGAGGCCAGGTTGTGAGTGATCGTGACTTCGGAAATCCTGGTCCCGCTGTCCGGATGCTTGAGTGTCCCGGTCGCATTGATGCGGCTGTTCGCCAGCGTGAAATGCATGTTGTCGCTGCGGAGCGGATAGAATTTCGGCGGGTCGGCGCGGTCGGAGACTGTCAGCCCGCCCGTCAGATCCAGGTCGCCGCCACGAACGTTCCATTTGCCCGCGGCGTCGCTCAGCAGCAGCGGAACCTTGCCGATAATCGCATCCGCTCCGGCAAAGGTGCCGCCGGTTCCCGTGCCGCTGCTGTTGCCGCGAACCTCCCTGGCGTTGATCAATACCGGCGCATCGGAATGGCCCATCCGAACCGCGACCCTACTGGCTGCAAATGCCTTGATGTCAGGCAGCCTCACTTCACCAGCGGTCAGCGCGAATGGCGATTGGCCGAGGCGCCCGTTGAGGTGCACATCGCGCGTGACCGCGGCAACCTTCACCGAGCCGCCCGGCGCGCGCTGAAGCAACGCGCCGTTGACCGGGCACAGCGGCAGCCGGGTCGGACCAAGCACCAGCGAGCTCATCGTCAAACTGGCAAAGCGCGTGTCGATGCAGGCTTCGCCAAAGCGCAAGGCCCCGCCGTTGCCGAAGCGGCCCGAGATCGGCACGCGCAGCCCCGCGACCCGGCCGTTCGAAATGGGTCCATCCAGCAGCGCCACTGTGCTGACCTCGGTCCAGCCATCCGGTCGTCCGGCGAAGCGGATCGTACCCAGCGTGACCCTGGCTCCTCCGGCAGCATAGGGCGCGATGTCGGCATAGCCGTTCATCGGAGCGCCGCTGCGGGGCTGGCGCAACACGATTCGCGAAGTTGGCAGGCCGCCACCCTGCACTGCGAAATTCCCGTCCAGCCGGAGGCGGTTGGCGGGCCAGTAATAGGTAACCCCATCGCCGCCGCTTACCGCGACCCGAGCTCCCGTCGGAGCGACGCCACTTGCCGCTTCGATCCGAATTCCCCCACCGCCGGGCTGGTTGATCAGGCGCAAGGAGCCATCGACGTCGAACCGGCCCGCGGCGGCGCGAATAGCTCGGGAAATCGCGCCGCCGACCGGGCCCAGCGGCGTCCCCTCCATCGAGGCCAAGGGTGCCGTCAGGATGGCGAATAGCGACTGTTCGACCCTGACCGTATTTGCCGAATAATTGCCGAGCACGGTGATTGCCCCATGCCGGGAATCGAGCTTGTAACGGCCGTCGAAGCGGGTTCGGCCGGCGACGATCCGGTCCAGGCGAGCTTGCCGCGCCGCCAAATTGATCCTGCCGAGAATTTCACGCGGCGTTCCGGCGAAGCTGAGGTTACTATTGATGCCCGCAAGGCCGTTCTCGCCGGCATTGAACGAAGCCATCCCAAGCCGCCCACGGCCGCGGAAGCTGTCGAGGCCTTCGGCGAAGCTGGAGTCGATCTCCATTCTCGGTTGGACGAGGCGGAGATTGCTCGCCGGGCAGTTGAGTCCCTCGCTGCCGATCGGGCCACGGATCTGCGGCCGTCGAGCGGTAACACCGATGTCGACGAGGCCGCGGAACCGGCCGAGCCTGCACGCACCTAATGCCAGGCCGGGCGATGAGGCGGCGAGCTTGCCGGCAAACCCGCCGGAAAGATTGCCTCGCCCCTCTACCGCGAAGCCCATCACTCCATATGGCGTCGTCAGGGCGACCGTCGCATCCTTGAGGTCGACCGTTAAGTCCGGAAGGCGGAACGGCTTGCCACTGGGCGCTGGCAACATTTTGTCCACCTGCCCCCAGCTGACTTTACCGGAAGGCAGCAGCTTTCCCTTCAGCCGCACCCCGCGCGCCACGATGCGATACGGCTTGACCGACCCGGTCCATTTGACGTCGATCTCGATGATTGCGCGACGCACGGTAAGGTCGGGGCGTGCCGGATCGCCGATAACCAGATTGCTGACCTGCTGGGTGCGAAAGCCGACCTTATCGATCGTGTAGCTGGCCTGGACCCCGCGCTTCTCCAGCTCGCCCCGGATATAGTCGTCGGCAATGGGCTTGCGCCAAATCCAGATGATCAGCGCCGCAAGGATGAACAGCACTAGGAAGAACAACAGCCCAAGCTTGGTCAGCCGCCAGGCCCAATGCCATCCCTTGCGATCGTGGACATAGACGTGCTGGACCAGCCCCTCATGCTCCATGGCACGTTCGACGCGTTCAATCGGACGATCGTCATTTCCGGGGCTCATCCGGGCCTATAAACCTCTCTCATTGACGACCGTTCCGTATCCGCATCGATGCGGCGTTGCATGAGTAACGCGCTTTGCCTAGCCTCGTTTCCGCTCGGTCATTGCAATGAGGGATTTTGCGTGGCCGATTCAGCGGACGTTTCAGCCGGCCCCCATTCCTCTGGACACCGCGCCCGCCTCCGCCGGCGGCTATTCGACGGCGGAGGCCAAGCGCTGCTTGATCATGAGCTGGTCGAATTTCTCCTGACCCTGGCCATTCCCCGCCGCGACACGAAGGTCCAGGCCAAATCATTGATCGCCCGGTTCGGCACTATCGGCGCGCTGCTGTCGGCAGATGCGGACGCCTTGCGCCGCGAAGGCCTGAGCGACGGCGTGATCGGGGCGCTCAAGATAGCCGAGGCCACGGCCCTGCGCCTCCTCGAGACGCGGGTGGAGGGACGCCCGATCCTGTCGAGCTGGGACGCGTTAGGCGATTATTTGCAGGCGGCCATGGCCCATTCACCGGTCGAAGAGGTCCGCGTCCTGTTTCTCAACGCCAAGAATATGCTGCTGGCGAATGAGGCGATGTGGCGCGGTTCGGTGGACGAAGCGTCGGTCCACGTCCGCGAAGTCATCAGCCGCGCGATCCAGCTGGGTGCGACTGCGATCATCATCGTTCACAATCATCCGTCCGGCGATCCAAGCCCTAGCAGCCAGGACATCCGCCTGACCAAGGATCTGATCGAGGCCGGCCGCCACATGCGCGTCACGGTCCACGATCATGTCATCGTCGGCTCACAAGGACGGAGCAGCATGAAGGCAATGGGCCTGATCTAAGCGCCGTAATTTCACAAGGGTCATGGATTCAGGTGCCATTTTGCGAGGTTCGTGACGCCTCATGCGGCGCTACCGGCGGCCGTTGAATCGAATTGACCGAGGCCAAGCGGGACGCCGCGCAATTCACGGCGTCCCGGGCACTGAGATGCTACTTCCTGTAGCGCTGCTCCCGCAGCAGCATGGTGCCGCCAATGGTCCGATATTTTGCCCGCTCGCCACTGCCGGCTTCGCCCTGACGTGTGGATTGCGCCAAGAAAGCGTTCAACTCTTTCTCGCGGGAGATATCTTCGGCTGGAGTGGTCATGTGATCGAAAATCTGGACCAGATAGAGATCCGGCTCGCCAGCGCGCTTGTTGTTGTTGCCGAGGATGTAATAGTCCTTGATCCAACCTTTCGACTTCATGAAATCCTGTTCCTTGCGATAATCGGAAGCCAGAAAGTCGGCATAGGTCGAGAAATGACCGTCGCTGATCGTGACTTCGGTCACGCTCCAGTAGCTACCGGATACAAGCGGAATATCCTGGGCCGCAGCCGGATAACCGAACAGCATCGTCGCCGCGCCGAACGCGGCCAACATAGTTTTGCGCATGTTGCTTGACTCCCCTTGTCGCGAAAGCTTGTGCTTCCACAACTGGGAGCGGCGTCGCCTGATCGGCGGAAGCGCCAGCGAGTGCGGCGTCGTCCCGAACGGACCCTAGGCCGGTTCAGGGCAGACTCCTAATCAATTAGGTCGCGGACAATTCGGCCGAGCTGCGTCGGCTTTTCGCCGATTGCGGTCACTGGCGTAATGGACCGTTTCGACCCCGGGCAGGCCTTCAGATCAGCTGGCAGAATGAAGGTGCGTCCCTCGCCGAGCAAAGGTCCGGCTTGGTGTGCGTCGTTTTCCAGTAGGTCATCAGTCCGTACTTCGTCGCGAACGCCGGGAATTCGGGATCGCGGATCGCACCGCCCATGCTCGGCATGAACAGCCAACTGGCCGCATCGGTTCGTCCGAGCCTCAAATTCTCGCCGACAAGCTGCAGTGCCTCGCGTTTTGCACCAAGCGCCCCGAGCAGTGTCGTGACCCTGCGCCGCTTCATATCGGGCGGCAGCGCCATGAGCGTCTGCACCGCTTGCGCCTTGTTCGCGGAATTGCCCGACACCATGGCCTGGAATCCCGTGCGGAGAGCGGCTTTCATTGGCCCCGGCAGATCAAGCTTGGGGCTTTGCAAGGCGGTCAAGGCAGCCGCATAGTCGCCCGTAATGGCGGCGGCTAACGTGTCGATATTCTCTTTAACGCCCGGCTCCGATGACAGTTCGATCCCGGATTCGATGTGAGACTTGGCCTGGTCGGTCTTGCCTTGCAAAAGGAGCGCCTCGGCCAAGTTTAACTGCGAGTTTGAATCAAGCGCCAGCACGTCGGTCGAGCGGCGATACTCGTCTGCTGCAGCGGCAGTGCGGCCTACGGCCAAGAGCATGTTGCCGTAAGAATGATGCTCGCAACCACAGGCGAGCGGGCGAGCCGCGAGCGCAGCCTGGAACCATTTCTCCCTGGTGACAAAGTCGCCGGCTTTTGTCTGCCAAGCCTTGATCAGGAGCGCTTCGCTATTGGTCTTGTCTAGCTCGATCGCCTTGTCTGCTGCCTCGCTCGCTTGCTTCTCGAAGGCTGCGTAGCGGGGACCGGTTGGATTGTCGTAACCATTCATGTCTGCCGCCACCGCAACGGCGGACCAGCCCCATGAGAAGTCCGGCACGGCGGCCACGACCTTCGTCGCGAGGTCGAGCGCCTTGCCAGGCTCATATTGCACATAGCCCGCATTGTGACAGTAGCTGAGATAGTCGGTGAGCACCGGGTTCGGGAGTGCCTTGGGATAGGTTGAAGCGGCGAACAGGCCGCATCGCGTCATATTCCCTGCGTCGACCGCAACGTGACGCGGAATGCGCGCCGCGTCGTCGCTGTCGTAGCTGAAGATGTTGGACCACAAGGTCGTGGCGGAACGCTCGTCGGTGAGGCGCACGTTCACCTTGATCTTGTCGCCGTCATGCCGAACCGTGCCGCTGAGCGCA